>CAWBNR010000011.1:0-162781 GCA_963790185.1 uncultured Thermoleophilia bacterium
TTAGTGTGGTGTAGAAGCTCCGGGCCTGAGAGCTGAAGAAGCATCGGCCACCGGAAGCGTCCTAGAATCGTCGTTGTTCCGGCGAGAACAGTGACGAGAGGAGCACCACGATGGCCGACCCGAACAGCATGACCGTGAGCGAGGCCGCAGGCAAGATGCTGACCGGCGAGCACGCCGACGTCGTGCGCGAGGCGGTGCGGCTCGTGATCGCCGAGCTCATGGAGGTCGAGGTCGCAGAGCTCGCCGGCGCCGCCCGCTACGAACGCTCGCCCGAGCGCGCGACGCAGCGCAACGGCTACCGCCAGCGCCAGTGGGACACGCGCGTCGGCAGCCTCGAGCTGGCGATCCCGCGCCTGCGCAGCGGCAGCTACTTCCCGAGCTTCCTCGAGCCGCGGCGACGCAGCGAGCAGGCGCTCGTGGCCGTGGTCGCCGAGGCCTACGTGAACGGCGTCTCAACGCGCAAGGTCGAGCGCCTCGTCGCCCAGCTCGGCATCGAGAGCATGAGCCGCTCGACGGTGAGCCGCCTCTGCCGCACGCTCGACGAGCAGGTGCGCATCTTCCGCGAGCGCCCGCTTGAGGGCCGTTACCCCTACCTCTGGCTGGATGCCAAGGTGGAGCGCGTGCGCGAGGCCGGGAGCGTGCGCCACAAGGCGCTCGTGGTCGCCTACGGCGTGCACGAGAGCGGCTGCCGTGAGGTGATCGGCATCGACGTCGGCGAGGCCGAGACGGAGGCCTTCTGGCGCGAGTTCCTGCGCGGCCTCCTGGCCCGCGGCCTGGACGGCGTGCTGCTGGCCGTCTCCGACGCCCACGAGGGCCTGAAGAAGGCGATCGCGCAGGTACTCGGCTGCCCCTGGCAGAGGTGCACCGTGCACTTCCTCCGGGACATGCAGGGCCACGTGCACCGCAGCCAGCAGCAGATGGTCGCGGCGGCGATCCGCCAGGTGTTCGCCGCCGAGACGCTCGCCGAGGCCCGCGAACGCCTGGCAAGCGTGGTCGCCACCCTCGAGGCTGCGGCGCCCAAGGTGGCCCTTCTCCTCGAGGCCGCGGAGGAGGAGCTGCTTGCCTTCATGCGCTTCCCGCGGGAGCACTGGCCGAAGCTGCGCTCGACGAACCCGCTCGAGCGCCTCAACAAGGAGATCGCCCGCAGAAGTGACGTGGTCGGCATCTACCCGAACGACGCCAGCCTGATCCGCCTGGCCGGGGCGTTGCTGCTCGAACAGAACGATGAATGGCTCGTCGGGCGGCGCTACCTCTCGGCGGAGTCGCTCGCCGGGCTCTATGCCGCTGGGCGGGCTGACGAGCCAGAGCGCCTGGCGCCGTCGGCACGGGAGGTGGTGCTGCTCACCACCCGATGACCCTGACGACGATCAGGAACTACACCACGTCGGGGGACTTGACCCGGGGGGCACGGTCCCGCAGGGCAAGTACTCCTCGGCCAACCCGCGGCGATCTCGTTCAACTGGAACACAGGTGGAATACAGAGAGGCTGCCGGCGGACGAAACCGCCGGCAGCCTCTTCGTACGAAAGACCTGCAAAGAAGCTGGTCGGCGTGGCCAGATTCGAACTGGCGACCCCTAGTCCCCCAGACTAGTGCGCTAACCAGGCTGCGCCACACGCCGACCGTGCGGGGAAGTGTAGCACGGCTGCGGTAGACTCTGCCTCGTGCACGGGGTCATCCGCTACATCCCGAACTTCCTCTCGCTGGCACGGCTGGCCGCGCTGCCGGTCATCGTCGTGCTCTACGGCCGCGACGTGCCGGGGCCGTCGTGGACGACGGCCGCCATCATCGTGGCGGCCGGCCTCTCCGACGTGGTCGACGGCCTGATCGCGCGGGCAATTCGACGCGCGCACCGAGTTCGGCCGCTGGGTCGACCCGATCGTCGACCGCGCCTTCTTCTTCACACTGGTCGTCATGCTGTGGTGGTACGGGACGCTGCCGCTGGCCGCCGTCGCTCCGATCATCTTCCGCGACGGCATGATGCTGCTGCTCGCGCTGCCGGTCTGGCGCTTCACGAGCGCCGGACCGGCAGTCAGCGTGTGGGGGAGAGCCGCCAACTTCGTTCTCCTCATGGGGCTGCTGTGGTTCATCGTCGACCTGCGCGTGCTCGCCTGGCTCTTCTACGCCATCGGCGTCACGCTCTACATGGGCTCGGCCTTCCTCTATCTCCGCCTCGGCCTGCGGTTTTACGCCGCCGAGCGGGCCGCGCTCCGCGGCTGAACCGCGCGCGGCACGTTTCCCGTTCTTCTTCGGCTGGTACGATAGGCTGCAGACCGGGGGACCCGATCGACCACGCCGCAGGGGGCACACGATGCGCGCAGTCGTCATGGCGGGGGGCGAAGGCACGCGCTTGCGCCCGCTGACCAGCAACCAGCCCAAGCCCATGGTGCCGATCTGCGGCAAGCCGTGCATCGAGTACATCGTCGAGCTGCTGCGTCGCCATGGCATCGAGGAGACGGTGGTCACGCTCGCCTTCCTGCCCAAGATGATCCGCGACTACTTCGGCGATGGCTCTGCCCTCGGGGTGAGCCTCAACTACTCCGTCGAGACGTCACCGGCCGGCACCGCCGGCAGCATCAAGCTGGCCGAGTCGTACCTCGCCGACGACACCTTCGTCGTCATCTCCGGTGACGCGCTCACCGACTTCGACCTGCAGAAGGTGGTCGCCTTCCACCGGGAGCGCGGCGCCGTAGCGACCATCGCCCTCAAGCGCGTCGAGAACCCGGTCGACTTCGGCATCGTCGTCATCAACGACGAGGGCCGCATCGAGCGCTTCCTCGAGAAGCCGACGTGGGGTCAGGTCTTCTCCGACACCGTCAACACCGGCATCTACGTGCTCGAACCCGAGGTCTTCCGCCACATCCCGGCCGACCGGCCGTTCGACTTCAGCCAGGAGCTCTTCCCGCTGCTCTTCGAGATGGGCGCGCCGCTCTTCGGGTACGTAGCCGACGGCTACTGGCAGGACATCGGCAGCCTCCCGCAGTTCCTCGACGCCAACCGCGACATGCTCGACGGCAAGGTGCAGGCCGAGATCGAGGGCATCGAGCTCGAGGGCCGGATCTTCATCGGAGAGACGACCAGCATCGACTCTCTCGAGATGGTCGAGGGTCCGGCCTTCATCGGCAACTACGCCAAGATCGACCCGAAGGCTCGGATAGGGCCCTACTCCGTGCTCGGCAACAACGTCGTGGTGAAGGGCTACGCCGAGACGCGCCACAGCGTCGTCGACTCGAACACCTACATCGGTGCTGCAAGCAAGGTGCTCGGCAGCATCGTCGGCAAGAACGTCGACATCAAGGGCGGGGTCACGCTGAGCGAGGGAGTGGCCGTCGGCGACGAGTGCATGATCGGCGAGCAGTCCTACGTCGCGCCGTCCGTCCGCATCTATCCGTTCAAGACCGTCGAGTCCGGTGCGCGAGTCAACTCGAGCATCATCTGGGAGTCGCGCGGCACCGCGCAGCTCTTCAGTAAGGAAGGCGTGGTCGGCCTCATCAACGTCGACATCACGGCCGAGCACGCGCTCAAGCTCGCGATGGCGTACGGCACGGCGCTGCCGAAGGGCGCGCGCGTGACCGCCAGCCGCGACGCGCACGCGGCCTCGCGCGTCATCAAGCGCGCCCTCATCTGCGGCCTCAGCTCGACCGGCGTCATCGTGCGCGACCTGCGGGTGGCGAGCTCGGCGATCACTCGTTTCGAGGTCAAGAACGGCAACTCGGTGGGCGGCCTGCACGTCCGTATCGCGCCGTGGGACCCCGAGATGATCCAGATCCAGGTGATCGAGCGACCGGGCCTCAACATCGGCGAGAAGCGCCAGAAGAATATCGAGAAGTACTACGGCCGCCAGGACTTCCGCCGCGCCTTCTACACCGAGTTCGGGGAGATCCACTTCCCGGACCGCGCGATGGAGACCTACCTGCGTGCGCTCACCCGTGCCTGGGACACGAAGCGGGTCCGGGCGCGCGCCTACCGGATGGTCGTCGACTATTCCTACTCGCCGGCCGCCTACTCGCTGCCGAACATCCTCGGCGGGCTCGGCGCCGAGGTCATGGCGCTGCGCGCCTTCACGGAGCCGAGCCGGCCGACGATGCCGGCCGAGGAGCTCAGCGCCAACCTCGCCGAGGTCGGCCGCATGGTGAGCGTCATGGAGGCCGACCTCGGTGTCGTGATCGGCCCGGCTGCCGAGCGCCTGTACCTGATCGACGACCACGGCCGCGAGATACCCTTTGAGAAGGCCCTCCTTCTGTTCGTGCACCTGGTTGCCCAGCAGGCGTCGCGCGGGGCCAAGATAGCGCTGCCGCTCACCGTGACGCGGCTCGCGGAGCGGCTGGCGTCGCCGTTCGGCGTCGAGGTCGTGCGCACGGAGGTCTCGTTGCCCGCGCTGGCGCAAGCGTCGACGGAGGACGGCGTCGTGTTCGCCGGCGTGCTCGGGGGCGGGTACATGTTCCCCGAGTTCCTGCCGGCCTTCGACGCCGTCATGGCCCTCGGTAAGCTGCTCGAACTGCTGGCCCCGCAGTCTCGCCGCCTGAGCGCCGTGCTCGCCGACATTCCGACCAGCACGCTGGTCCACCGCACGGTGACGTGCCCCTGGAGCCTCAAGGGCACGGTCATGCGGGCGACGACCGAGGCGCTACAGCGAAAGGTCGAGAGTGGGGAGGAGGCCGGCAGCCTGAGCCTCGTGGACGGCATCATGGTGAACCGAGGCGAGGACTGGATGCAGCTGCTGCCCGACGCCGACGAGCCGCTTTTCCACATCTACGCCGAGGGCGCCGACCACCGTGCGTCCGAGCGCATGGCCGGCGAGCTCAGCGCCATCGTACGCGGCCTGATCGAGGCAGGAGGCGCGTAGCCCGGCGACGATGTCGCGCGCGCCCCCCGGCTCCACGCTCAAGCTCGACCGTCTTTCGACCGACGCTGACACAGTGCACGTCGTGCGCGTCCGCGGGCGCGCGGCAGGACGGCGTCGCCCGCCGGCGGCAGGACGTCGCCGCCCGCGCGCGAACCCAGAGGATGACGAGTGCCCGAGTGAGATGGAGCGCGACCCCGTGACCGAGCCAACGGCGAGCGTCACCGAGCCCAAGCCAAGCCCACCGACGCTGCGCGACAGCGACGGCGCGCGGCCTTCCGCGCCGTCGTCGCGCGCGGCGGCATCGACGCGGCCTGACCGGCGTCCTGGTCGCGCTGGTCGTCCTGCTCGCCGTCGGCGGTGTCGTGGCCTTCGAGGTCTGGCTGCAGGACCGCGTGGGCCTCGGTGTCGCCGTCGCCGGCGTGTCCCTGCAGGGGGCGAGTGGGAGGAGGTGCGCGAGCGCCTGGCCGAAGAGCTCGCGCGCCCGCTCGAGACCGTTCGGCTGGAGACTCCCGAGGGAGCGCTCGAGACCACGCTGACCGAGCTCGGCATCGAGTTCGACATCGAGGCGACCGCCCACGCGGCATGCGCCGCCGGCTGGCGGTCGCTGCCGTTCGGCCTCGAGGTATGGCTCCCCGGCAGCGGCGAGGTCGCGCCGGTCGTCACCGTCGACCGGGAGGCCTTTTCGGCTGGTATCGAGGAGGCGGCCGCGCTCGTCGGACGGCCGGCCCGCGACGCGCGCCTGCGCTGGGACGGCGAGAGAGAGCTCGACGTGACGCTCGCCGAGGATGGGCTCGGCATCGACGCGGCGGCGCTGCAGGCGGCGATCCTTGATGCGGTGAAGGCCGGCCAGGCCTTCGGCGGGCCGGCCCCGACGATGTCGGTCGCGCCCGAGGTGACGACCGAGGCCGTGCGCGCACGGCTGCCGATCGCCCGGCTCTACCTTGCGCGCCCGCTCGAGCTCCGCCTCAAGGGCAGGCGCGTGATCCTGCGGCCGAAGGTGATGGCCGGCATGCTCACCGTGAACCGTGGCGACGACGCCGACGCCTTCCCCCTGACGTTCGATACGCGCGAGTCGCGACGCGCGTTGCGCCGTCTCTTCGGCTCGGCCGAGCGGCCCGCGGTCGACGCTCGCCTGCTCGTGGACGCCGCGGGCCGGCTCACGATCGAGCCGAGCCGTGACGGCCTCGCGCTCGACATGGACGAGTTGCTCGGCGACCTCGACGAGGCGGCGAGCGGCGGCGGCTGCGTACTGTGCACGCGAGCCTGGTCGCCGTGGAGCCGTCCCTGTCGACCGAGGAGGCCGAGCTCAACGGGCTGGCCTCGCGGGGCTCTCAGTTCGTCACCTACTTCGACCTCTCGAATCCGGCGCGCGTGCAGAACATCGCGCGCGCCGCCGGTCTCGCCGACGGCACGGTGATCGCGCCCGGTGCGACCTTTTCGCTGAACGCAACGCTCGGCCCGCGCAGCGTCAACCGCGGCTTCGACTACGCCCCCGTCATCGCCGCCGACGGCGTGCTGCGGCGGGGGGTGGGGGGCGGCATCTGCCAGTACGCGACGACCCTCTTCAACGCCGCCTTCTTCGCCGGTCTGCCGATCGTCGAGCGGCACGCGCACGGCTTCTTCATCGCGCACTACCCGGTGGGCCGCGATGCGACCGTGTCCTGGGGCGGACCCGACCTCAAGTTCCGCAACGACACGGGGAAGAGCCTCACCCTGCGCAGCTGGGTACGGCGCAACGCGCTGACGGTCGCGCTGGTCGGCAAGACCGGCCGCACGGTCGTCTACGAGACCGGAACCTTGACCGACATCCGCAAGCCGGCGTCGACCAAGGCCAAGCCTCGCGTCATCGAGGACGCCGACCTGCCGCGCGGGGTGGTCCGCTGGGAGCGCGGGGCCGACGGGTGCACCGTGCGCGTGACGCGCGTCGTGAAGGATGGGGAGAGGGTGCTGCTGCGCGACAGCTTCGTCTCGGTGTACCGCCCGATGGACTGGATCAAGAGGGTCGGGACCGGCGGCTGAGGCGCCGGCGAGCGCCGGCCGCCGTCAGGCGGTGCTGGCGATGACCTGCTTGCAGACGATCTTGAGCGTCTCGAAGACGCCCTCGCCCGTCACCGCGCTCGCCGGCACGACCGCCGAGCCCGTGTGGTTCAGGAGCTCGTTCAGGTCTTCGACCGAGAAGGTCTCCGTGAGGTCGCGCTTGTTCATCTGGATCACGAAGGCCAGCTTGCTGAGGTCGTCGCCCTGGCCCAGCAGGTTGTCCCACAGGTTGAGGTAGCTCTCGACGTTCTCGTCGAGGCGCGTGATCTGCGAGTCGGCCACGAAGATCATGCCGTCGACGCCCTGCAGCACGAGCTTGCGGCTCGCGTTGTAGTAGCTCTGGCCCGGCACCGTGTAGAGGTGGAAGCGGGTCTGCATGCCCTTGACCTTGCCGAGCGTTGAGCGGCAGGAAGTCGAAGTAGAGGGTGCGCTCTTCTTCGGTGGCGATCGACACCAGCTTGCCGCGCGCGTCGGGGTTGATCTTGCGATGGATGAACTGGATGTTGGTCGTCTTGCCGCAGAGCCCGCAGCCGTAGTAGACGATCTTGTAGTTGATCTCTCGTGCAGCGAAGTTGATCAGTGGCATGAGGCGGCCTCAGAAGTCCTGGAAGAGGTCATCGATCACCCGGCCGGCCGTGCTCTCGAAGTCGACGTCCATGGCTGGCGTCTCCTCGTCTTCACGCACCACGAAGACCTGGCGGAGGACCTCGACGGCGCGCTGCGTGTAGAGGCGGACCTTGCCGACCTGCGTCTCGCGGCCGAAGGTCACGATGAGGAGCACCTGCTCGGTCACCTGGGTGACGTGCAGGTTGAGGGCGCGCCCTTCGTGGAAGAGCAGCGTGAACTCGGACTCGTCGAGGATCCGCGCGAGCTGCTGGGTCGCGGCGAAGGAACTCGCCGCCAGAGAGGCCAGCGAGAGGGTCTCCGGGTGGTACTCGTCGGAGGCCGTCGTGATGGGCTGGCCAGACGTGCTGATCAGGGCGAGAAAGGTAGAGCCGGAGACCTCCTTGAGTTTCTGCAGGAGGTCGTCGCAGAGGTCGAGCTGCCGGTCGTTGATGACCAGACCTTTGCGCGTCGTCAAGTACGCTCCCTTCTCTCCAGCCCGCGGCGGCAAGTATACATCAGGCGTTGTCAGCCCTGGCAGCGCCCGCCCGCCGTCGCAGCCACAGTCTCCACTATCGGCTGTAGCCTCGGCAAGCATGAGTGTCTGGCTGCTGCGGCGGCCCTGCGGTGGGCTGCGGCGGAGGGCCGTGGTGTAGTGTACTGTCCGGGGCGAGACGCAGGGAGCCGCCGCGACCATGAGTATCGAAGGTAACTTCAACGAGCTGCCGCTTGCCAGCCTGATCGAAATGACGGCGCTGGGCAGCAAGACCGGGCTCATGCTGCTCACAGACGCCGAGGGCGCTGAGTCCGGACGGCTCGCCTTTCGCGACGGCCGGCTGGTCGGCGCCACCTGTGGCGCCCTCGGTCCCGAGAAGTCCTTCTACGCGCTGCTCTCCCACAGGCAGGGCCGGTTCCACTTCGACCCCAGCGCAGAGATCGGCGACGACCAGTGCAATCTGCCGACCGCATCGCTGCTCATGGAGGGCATGCGCCGCATCGATGAGCTTGCCGAGTTGCGCCGCAAGCTCCCGGCGCCGACCGTCGCCGAGTTCGCCGCAGGTGAGTCCCGCGACGCCGTCGAGGCACGTGTGCTCGGCTGCCTGGGGCCCGGCGCGCGCACCGTCGGCGACATCGTCGAGGGCATCCTGGTCGTCGGGGACACCGACGAATACGATGCCCTCAAGGCGATCGCGCGGCTCGAGACGGCCGGCGTGATCAGTGTCCGGCGGCTGCCCGACGGCGCTGCCAACGACTCACCTCAACCTGAGCTTGAACGTTGAGGCCGCCTCGGCTATTGTCTGAGGTCCACGCCGCCAAGGGGAGGAATCGCCACGATGGACGATATCGTCGATCTGGTCTCACGCTCCGATGACGACTTGCGCACGCTGGTCGCCGAGCTCGAGACGGAGGAGCGCGAGATCTCGCGGCAGCGGCGCATTCTCCAGGGCAAGCTCGACATCTTGCGCGCCGAACTCGTCATGCGTCTGCACCGCGCCCACAACGACGGGAAGGCCGTGATCGACGCGACCGACGTCGAGGGGCTCTCGCATCCTTGCCGGACAGACACCGCAGGCTGGGGTGAGCGACGCATCCGCGGAGTCGCCCGGTGGCGAATCCGGTGACGACGAGGGCAAGCACGAGGGCTGACGGTGTTCTGTCCCAAGTGCGGCTTCAAGAACGATGACGACGCCGTCCGCTGCGCTCGCTGCGCGACCGGCCTTCTCGGCACCGGCGACGAGTCGCAGACCACGATCAGCTACCCGCCGCCCGTCGATGAGGGCGTCAGCGTCGAGACAGAGTTGAGGGCGGGCGCGGGCGCGGCCCTCATGATCCGCGTCGGTGGGGGGCTCGCTGGTCAGGTCTACGAGCTGGGCGAGGCGCGACTGACGATCGGCCGGCATCTCAAGGCCGACGTCTTCCTCGACGACGTCACCGTCTCGCGCCACCACGCCTACGTGGAGCGCGCCGACGAGCGCTACGTGATCGTCGACGAGAACAGCCTCAACGGCACGTACGTGAACCGGCGCCGCAGCGATCGCAGCGTGCTCGCCGGCGGTGACGAGATCCAGATCGGCAAGTACAAGCTGACCTTCCTCACGCCGTGAGCGCCGGCGACAGCCCCGAACTGCTGTTCGACGTCGGCTCCGAGAAGCTGCTGACCATTGGTTCGGTCGTCGAGCGGCTGCGGTCCGAGTTCCCCGACATCAGCGTCAGCAAGCTGCGCTACCTCGAAGAGCAAGGCCTCATCGCACCGCGCCGCACCAAGTCGGGCTACCGGCTCTTCTCGCAGGACGACTTCCGTCGTCTGGTACGCGTGCTCGCCATGCAGCGCGACGAGTACCTGCCGCTCAAGGTCATCCGCCGGGAGCTCGAGCGCAGCCCGAGCGAGGCGCTCACCTCGCAGCGACAGGGCATCCGCAAGGCCGACTTGGTGGCTTCGTCCGACGGTCGCGAGTACACCGCCGAGGAGCTGCTGCACGCCACGGGCGCCGACAGCACCCTGCTCGACGAGCTCGAGGGCTTCGAGCTCGTCCGCGGGCGCCAGGTCAGCGGCGTCCGCCGCTACACCGAGACCGAGGCGGGCATCGTGGGTGCCGCGGTCGAGCTGGCGCGCAACGGCCTGCGGCCTAAGAACCTTCGTCTTGTGAAGAGCGCGGTCGACCGCGAGGTCGGCCTCTTCGAACAGGTGCTCTTGCCGTCGCTGCGCTCGCACCGCGAGGACCGGCGCCGGGAGGGCATCGACCAGCTCGAGGAGATCGTCCACGCGACGTCGCAGCTGCGGCAGTTGCTGCTGACACGCGCGATCCAGCGTATGACCAGCGGTTCGGGAGCAGACCGCTGAGACCCACCGAGGAGCCCTCCATGGCCGACCCCCGCATCGAGCGAGTCGATCTCGCAAGCACGATCCGCGCGATCCCGGACTTCCCGAAGGAGGGCATCCTCTTCCGCGACATCATGCCCATGCTTCAGAACCCGGTCGCCCTTCGCGAGGCCGTCGACCGCCTCGTCGAGTACGGCACCGGCCGGCACGTCGACGTCGTGCTCGGAGCCGAGGCTCGGGGTTCATCCTGGGCGCCGCGGTCGCCTACGGCCTCGGCGCCGGCTTCGCCTGCGCCCGCAAGCCTGGCAAGCTCCCATACGCCACCGTGAGCGCCCAATACGACCTCGAGTACGGCACCGACAGCCTCGAGGTCCACAAAGACGCGATCACGCCGGGGCAGAACGTGCTCATCCACGACGACCTGCTCGCGACCGGCGGCACCGCGCGCGCCAAGATCGAGCTCGCCGAGCAGCTCGGCGGCAAGGTCGTCGGCATCGCGTTCATCATCGAGCTCGCGGCGCTGAACGGGCGCAGCAAGCTCGAGGGCTACGACGTCTTCTCGCTGATCACCTACTGACGCGCGCCGCGCTCGGCGTCTCTCGCGTGCCGAACGCGCGTTCGCTCGCGGCCACGCGCGGTTCCCTCCGCCTTTGCACGGTTCCGTCCGTCCCCGCGCACTTTACGCACGCCCGCAGCGTCCGATGGGGTGGGGGATGACGGCCCCGCAATCACATGACGCTCGGCGCGAGCCGTAGGCCCACAGCGGCACGAAAGCGTCGTGACTCGTGCCTCGGCGCCCGGGGCGAGCACATACACCGGGTTCCCGGCAGCCGATCCTCGCAGCGGCAGTGCGCCTCGGCGCGCGCGCATGGCGGCATCGCGACCGTGGCTTCGAGACCTCCGAGGGGAAGACGGCACTGCGGACGGCGGCGGCCAGAGAGCGACGGGGCCAGCGCCGGCGATCCGGGCCGTCCGAGTTCCTACTTTACATAACGACGATTATCGCGCGTTGGACCACGCACGCGCGTCGGGTCCTCTCAGACACGAGGTGACGGACCTCAGACCTACCAGCGTCGGCCGAGATATTGCGGCGACGCCGGCAATCGGCGCAGGCAGCTCACGAGGAAGTCGCCGATCGGCGGACGGATGTCCGCTGCCGTCAGCTCAGGTTCGTCGAGGAACGCGGCGCGCAGCACGGTCGCTTCGTGCGGTCGCACCTCGGCCTCCGGCGCAGCGGACAGTTCGAACACCAGGTGCACGACGTGCTTCGCGTACGCGGGATCTGGAGAGATCGACTCGACGATCGCCAAGAGCCGTCCTACCGCGACCCTCAGGTCGAGCTCCTCCTGGATCTCCCGACGAAGCGCCTCGCTCAGCGTCTCCCCGAAGCGCACGCCACCGCCCGGCGGCAGCCAGTAGCGCTCATCCCCACGCTGCTGCTCGACCATGAGCAGGCGCTCACCGAAAGCGAGAAAGCCTCCGACGCGGATAGTAGGCATGAGAGACGGCGCGCCGGTCTGAGCCATGGCGCCGTCAGAGGCAGGCGAAACCGCCTGCGCCATGTTGATGTCCTCCATCAGCCATCCCCATTGGCATGCTCGGCCGCGCGGCCACTCGAGCCGAATCCCTGCTCGCCGCGATCCGTACCGTCGAGTTCGTCGGCGGGTTCGAGAGTGACGGCCGGCAACGCGACGAAGAGAAGCTGCGCCAGACGGTCGCCGACGCGCACCCGAAAGGCCTCGTGCGCGTCCGTGTTGGACAGGATGAGTCGCACTTCGCCACGATACCCCGGATCGATGAGTCCCGGAGCATTCACGAGCGAGAGCCCGTGCCGGGCGGCCAAGCCCGAGCGCGGCAGTGTGAGCGCGGCAAGACCTGGAGGCAGGCCGAGGGCGATGCCGGTGCCGACGATCGCACGGCCGAGAGGAGCGACGACGAGATCCTCGGCGGCGTGAAGGTCGAAGGCCGCGTCGCGGTCGTACGCGCGCCGTGGCAGGCGCGCCTCCGGAGAGAGCAGACGCACCGGGATGGTGATGTCGGCGCCTTCGGGAGAGCGCACACGCAGTCCGGCCTCGTCGGGCCTGACGGAGCGCTGGCCCGGCGTGGCGAAGCGGTCTACCCCGGCCGGGTCAGAGCTCATCGTCCGCGTGCGCTGCTGGTCTGTCGATGCGGAAGCGCGCGTAGCGCCCTGCAAGCTCCACAGACAGCCGCGCCTCGACCAGTACGCCCTGCTCGGTGTGTCTCTCGTGGATGTCGCCGGCGAGACCGTGCAACCGGTGGAGCTCGCCGGCGTTCTCGTACGGGACCAGCAGACGCACGGTCTCGAGTGAACGGTCGAAGAACTCGGCCAGGCGCTCCCGCAAGTCGTCGAGACCCTCCCCGGTGGCCGCCGCCACGAGTACCGCCTCCGGGTAGAGCGCGCGCAGGCGGGCGCGGCGGCCCTCGTCGAGACGGTCCACCTTGTTGAGCACGACCAGCCTCGGCGAGCGCGAGCCGATCTTGTCCAGGACCTCGGCGACCGTCTGTTCGCGGACGGCGATCTCGCTGGCCTCGAGGCTGGCGTCGGCGACGACCAGCACCACGTCGGCGAGCGTCGTCTCCTCGAGCGTCGAGGCGAAAGCGTCGACAAGCTGGTGAGGCAGCTTGCGGATGAACCCTACGGTGTCGGTGAGCACATAGTCGCGGTCGCGGTGACGGTACGTGCGCGTGGTCGGATCGAGCGTCTCGAAGAGTCGGTCGCGGACGGCGACGTCGGCTCCCGTCAGCGCGTTGAGCAGCGTGGACTTGCCGGAGTTGGTGTACCCCGCCAGCGCGGCAAGAGGCGCGCCGCTGTGCAAGCGGCGGGCGCGCTGCGTACGGCGCGTCTGCGCCATCCGTTCGATGCGCTGCCGGAGCGTCTGGATACGCCTCCGCACGACGCGACGGTCGACCTCGAGCTTGGTCTCTCCGGGGCCGCGCATGTCGACGCCGGCGCCGAGGCGCGACAGTACGAGGCCTTTGCCGCGCATGCGCGTGAGCTCGTACTCGAGCTGCGCGAGGTGCACCTGCAGCGTCCCCTCCAGCGAGTGGGCGTGCTTCGAGAAGACTGTGAGGATGAGCTCGGTGCGATCGAGCACGTCGACGTCGAGCACGTCAAGGACGGCCGCCACCTGAGCGGGCGTCAGGTCGTCCTCGCAGACGGCGACGGTGGCGCCCGTCTCGGCGACGACGGTCTTCAGCTCGTCCATCTTGCCCCGCCCCAGATACGACTGAGCGTGCGGGCGCTCACGGTGCTGCGTCACGTCGGCGAGCCAGCCGATATCGGCCGAGCGCAGCAGCTCCTTGATCTCGGCGAGCGGCTCGTCGGTGGCGGCGTCGCTGCCCTGTGGCAGGACGGCGAAGACCACGGCCCGCGGGCGCTCGGTGGCTGTCGTCTCTCCGGTCACGAGCGTCCTACAGCCGTACGCACTCCTCGATGCGCCGCACGGCCTCCTCGAGGCGCTCGTCGGGGACCGTCAACGAGAGACGCACGTAGCCTTCGCCGGAGGGTCCGTAGGCGGCGCCGGGCGTGACGATGACGTCGGCCTGCGACAGGACCAGGTCGGCGAAACTCCCCGAGGTGTGCCCGGAGGGCACCGGCGCCCACAGGTAGATGGTACCCTTCGGCGGGCTCGCCTCGAGCCCGACGCGGCGCAGCGCCGGCACGAGCAAGTCACGGCGGCGACGGTAGATCTCACACATCGCGCGCACGCAGTCCTGGGGGCCGTCCAGCGCCGCCGCCGAGGCGCGCTGCACGGCGGCGAACACGCCGGAGTCCATGTTGGTCTTGAGTCGCCAGTAGGCGTCGACGACGACGGCGTTGCCGACGATCGCACCCGAGCGCCAGCCGGTCATGTTGTAGCTCTTGGAGAGCGAGAAGAGCTCGACACCTACCTCCTTGGCGCCTGGCGTCTCGAGGAAGCTCGGCGCGACGTATCCGTCGAAGGTGATGTCCGCGTAGGCGTTGTCGTGCATCACGATGAGGTCGTGCTTGCGGGCGAACTCGACCAGGCGCGGCGAAGAAGTCGTCCTCGATCACCGCGCCGGTCGGGTTGTTCGGGTAGCCCACGATGATGAACTTGGCCGCCGCCAGGGTCTCGCTGAGGGATCGCCTCGAGGTCGGGCTGGAAGCCGAGCTCGGGGCGCAATGACACCGGCACGGCGCGGCCGCCGGCCAGCAGCGAGCCCGCGGCGTAGACGGGATAGCCCGGGTCGGCCGCGAGGCAGATGTCGCCCGCGTCGAGCAGGGTGAGGCAGAGATGGGCGATACCCTCCTTGGCCCCCAGCAGGGGCACGATCTCGGTCTCGGGATCGAGGGCGACGCCGAAGCGCCGGTCGTAGTACCCGGCGACGGCATCGCGGAAGACCCGCTCGCCGCGGTTCGTCGGGTAATGGTGGGTCGAGGGATCGGCGGCCGCCTCGACGAGCGCCGCGACAATGTGCGGCGGCGTGGGCAGGTCGGGGTCACCGATGCCGAGACTGATGATGTCGGCCCCGGCCGCCCGCCGCGCGGAAACCTTACGCTCGATCTCGGCGAACAGATACGGGGGCAGGCTCTCGACGCGTCGTGAGAATCGCACGGTCACCGCCTATTCGAGGTGTCGGAGGAACTCACGGGACAGGTCGCCGTGGTAGATCTCTTCGGCGGGCCCGGTCATGAACACGCGCCAGTCGGGTCTGACCTCGACCTCGAGCGAGCCCCCCGGCAGATCGACGGTCACAGGTGAGGTGCAGCGTCCGGTGCGCACGAGGGCCACGGCGGTCGCCGTTGCGCCGGTACCGCAGGCCCGCGTCTCCCCCACTCCTCGCTCCCAGACGCGCACCTTCGCGCGATGCTCGTCCTGGACCACGACGAACTCGATGTTGGCCTTGCGCGGGAAGTACTTGTGCACCTCGAGCGCGGGGCCGAACTCGTGCACCGCGGCGAGGGCCGAGCGGCCACGGTGAACGAGATCACGGCGTGCGGGTTGCCGACATCGACGAAGGTGAACGTGAAGGTACGCCCGGCGGCGTGGATCGAGGCGTCGATGGCCTCGCCCTCGAAGCCGGCGAGCTTGTCTCCCCCGAACTGCGCGATGCCCATGTCGACGGTGACGCTGTCGCCCTCGCCGAGACGCGGTACGATCTCGCCCGCCCCGGTCTCGAGCACGACGCTGTCGCCGCTCAGGAGGCCCTCCATGTGCAGCTTGCGAGCGACCATACGCACGCCGTTGCCGCACATCTCCGCCTCGGAACCGTCCGGGTTGAAGATCTGCAGTCTGAAACGGTCCTCGCCGGTACGAGGGCCGACGACGAGGATGCCGTCGGCTCCGATACCGATGTCGCGGTCGCAAAGCAGGCGCACACGCCCGGGCGTGAGGTCGAAGGGGATCTCCTCACGGTGGAGGACGATGTAGTGGTTCCCGAGACCCTGCCACTTCGAGAACTGCATCTTCCCGAGACCCGGCGTTGTCGGCTGCACGCTTGACCCCCTTTGATCCGTCGCGACGATCGCGGGGCCGTTCGCCCCGTACCGAGGCGCAATCCTACCACGCGGCCTGCGCGACGGCGGGCGCTCAGCGCAGGAGTTTGAGGATGCGGTCGGCGACCTCGCCGGGCGAGCGCCGGCCGGCGTCGATCGTGGCGCTCGCCGGCAGCTTGCGCATCCAGGTGAGCTGATGCCGCACCAGCACGTTGGTGCGTCGCACCATGCCGGCGGCGGCCTCCTCGAGTGAGAGCTCGCCGGCGAGGACTCCGCTCGAATTCGCGGACGCCGATCGCTTGTCGCACGGTGCGCGAGGGCGCGCCGGCCGCGAACAGCGCCTGCACCTCGGCCAGCGCCCCGGCGACCAGCATCGCGGCGACGCGAGAGGCGACACCCTCGCGCAGCGCGTCTCTGTCGGGCGTCAGCGCGAAGAGGCGGTGGCCGTAGCGACCGCCGCCCGGAGCCCAGAGCGCGTCGCGCTGCGCCCCGCGCCCGCGGGCCGCCGCTCTCGAGCACCGCCTCGAGGGCCCGCAGGACGCGGCGCGGGTTGGCGGCGTCGATGCGCGCCAAGGTCGCCGAGTCGCGGCGGCGCAGCTCCTCGACGGCCCCGGCGGGATCGCGCTCCCACCGGGCCTCGAGCTCGCGGCGCCGGTCGCCTGCGGCCGCCGGCGCGAATTCAAGCCCCCCGAGAGCCGCACGCAGGTAGAGCCCGGACCCGCCCTCGACGACGACCCCGCGCCCCGCGGCGAGCGCTCCGTCGATCGCCGAGCGCGCGAGGCTTGCGTAGGCGGCCACGGAGAACTCCTCGTGAGGATCGACGACGCCGACCAGGTGGTAGCGCCGCCGCCGCCGGTACTCTGCGCCCGGCTGGTTCGTGAGGATCGGCAAGCCGCGGTAGACCTGCATGGAGTCGGCCACGACGATGTCGGCGTCGAGGCGCTCGGCGAGGGTCAGTGCGATCTCCGTCTTGCCGAGCGCCGTGGCCCCGAAGAGCGCGACGACCGGAGTCGTCCCAGGCCGGCGACGCCATCGCCCTCGGCGTACCGCTCGACGGTGAAGCGCTCCGCGACGATAGGGTTCGTCCGGCGAGATGCCCGCCTTCTGCAGAGCGATCGCCACCTGCTGCTCGACCGTGTCGATGCCGGTCAGGTCGGGCAGCAGCACACCGCGCCGCACCCCGGCCGAGACGATCACCCCGTAGCGCCGTGGATCGAGCTCGTCGAGTGTCGCGGGCTCGCTCGCGCTGAGCACGTCGACCGAACAGCTCAAGGCGTCGACCTCGTCCACGGCCACCGGGGGGAAGCGGGGGTCACTGAAGGCCGCGGACGTCGTGTTGCGGACGATCTCGCGGCCGAGGTCGGGCTCGGCCGGGGTCAGCGTGCCGATGCACCCCCGCAGCTCGCCCTGCCGTTTGAGCGAGACGAAGCAAGCGGCGCGACGTGCGTAGAACGCACCCCCGGGGGGTTGCGGTGGCCGCTCCCGCCGCACCGTCGCCTCGAGGCAGGCGCGGGCGAAGTCGGCGGGCCCCAGTCCGCCACGCGGCGCTCCGTCCTTGGCGTCGGTCTCGGTCACGCTCAGCCTGGACCGCCCGCGTGCGCGCCGAACCGCGCGACCAGGTACCCGACTCCGAAGGGTCCCTCGTAGCTGTACACCTCGGGGTCGCTCGTCGCCTCGTCGCCGAGGAAGCCGCCGAGCGCGACGAGCGATCGCAGCCCGCACTCCCCGGCGCCGTGAACGAGATCGCGATCGAGTGCGGTGAGCGCCGCGAAGTCGCCGATGCGCATGAGTTCGACCACCGTCTCGTCGAAGTCCTTGCCGCGTGGGTCGTACCCCGCCGGGGCCGTGCGCGTGAGGCGGTGCGAGAGGTCGCCGCTGGCCACGAAGAGCACGTCGCGGCCCAACTCCTCGGCGCAGCGGCGCACGAGGCGCCCGAGCGCGCGGTGTTCGCCGTACGGCTCCGCGACGGAGAGCGAGACCAGCCGGGAGCGCGGCGAGAAAGTGCAGCGGCACCAGCGCCCCGTGGTCGAGTACCCCGTCGCTCGTGGGCTCGAGCCTCACGACGCCATCGCTGCCGCCGAGCGCCAGCAGCAGCTCGACGAACGGCAGATCGTTCTCGAAGGCGAGTGCGACGTGGGCGCAGCCGAACGCGCCGAAGTCGCCGCTCATGTGCGGCGCGGCCTTCACGAGGTGCGCGTCGCCCGCGCTCGGGCTGTGCGGCGAGATGACGACGATCGTCTCGGGGTCGCCGACGTCAGCGCGCGAGTCGGTGCATGCCCTGCACGGTCGCCTCGATATCGGCGATCGCTGACCCCCCGATCTCGGGGATCAGCAGCGGCGGATGTGGGCAGATGCAGCCTTGCATCGAGGCGCCTCCTCCCGGGAGCTCAGCGCCGTCCGGCCAGTGTGGTCGACGTCGCCCCCGTGATCTCCACGTCGACTATCGTACCCGCCTGAGCGGCCCCGCCAAAGTTGACCGTGACGTGCTGGCGCGTGCGACCGCGCGTCCCCCCCGGCTGGCGACTCGGGCCCTCGATCAGCACGTCGACGCGCCGTCCCACCCATCTCCGGTGTGAGGTGAGCGCGAGCCGCTGGGTGACTTCGACCAGGCGCGCGACGCGCGCACGTCGGACCTCGTCCGGCACCTGGCCCGGCATCCCAGCGGCGGCCGTGCCGCGACGCGGCGAGTAGACGAACGTGAAAGCCGCGTCGAAGGCCGCCTCCTCCACGGCCGCCAGAGTGGCCGCGAAGTCGTCCTCGCTCTCGCCGGGAAAGCCGGCGATGAGGTCGGTCGTGATGCTCACGTCGGGGACGGCGGCGCGCAGCGCCCGCACGAGGCCGAGGAAGCGCTCGACCGTGTACCCGCGCCGCATGGCCCGCAGGATGCGGTCGGAGCCGGACTGCAGAGGCAGGTGTACGTGCTCGCAGACCGACGGAAGCTCGGCGATCGCGGTGAGCAGGTCGTCGCGCTCAGGTCTTTCGGGTGCGAGGTGACGAAACGGATGCGTGCCAGCCCGTCCACGCCGTCGAGGCGCGTGAGGAGGGTCGGAAAGTCGGCCGCGACCGCCTCTTCCCCGCCGTGTCGCAGATCGAGGCCGTAGGAGTTGACGTTCTGACCGAGCAGGGTGACCTCGCGGACGCCGTCGGCGACGAGGTCGCGGACCTCGGCCTCGACGGCCGCAGATGGACGGCTGCGCTCCGGGCCTCTCACGAGGGGGACGATGCAGTACGAACAGCCGTTCGTACACCCGGACATGATCTGGACCCACGCCTGGAAGGGCCGTGTGCGCCGCCCGAGCAGATCTCCGCTCATGTGCGGCCCGTCGTCGACGAAGGCGGGCCGTTCTGCCGTGGGTCGCCGTCGCCCATCCGTGGGTGCGGCCTCTTCCTGCGACGCCTCCTCCCCGGGCCGCCGCACTCCCGCCGCCGCCAGCAACTCGGGCAGGCGGTGCACGTTCTGCGGGCCGAGGATGCCGTCGACGAACGGGAACCGCTCGAAGAACGCGGCGCGCTCCGCCTGCGGAAGACAGCCGGTGACGAGGACGATGCGTGCGGGTCGTCGCGCTTGAGCCGCGACGCCTGCGCTCGAGATGGCCGGCGAAGCGCTCGTCGGCGCTCTCGCGCACGGTGCACGTGTTGTAGACGAGGACGTCGGCCGTCGTCGGCCTGCGGCACCTGCTCCAGGCCGTCGGCCTCGAGCAGGTGCGCATGCGCTCCGCGTCGTGCTCGTTCATCTGACAGCCGAACGAGCGCAGGTAGTACGTCTTCATGCGGCTCTCCCGCGGCGGCATCGCGCCGCCGCGCCCCGGCCTACTTGGCGTAGTCGACGGCGCGGCTCTCGCGGATCACCGTCACCCGGATCTGCCCCGGGTAGTCGAGCTGGTCCTCGATCTCCTTGGCGATCTCGCGCGCGAGCAGGGCGGTGCCGCGTCGTCGTCGATCTCGGCCGGCTTGACCATGACGCGCACCTCGCGGCCCGCCTGCATGGCGTAGCACTTCTCGACGCCCTTGTGCTTCTCGGCGATCTGCTCGAGCGACTCGAGGCGCTTGATGTAGTTCTCGAGCGACTCGCGGCGCGCGCCCGGGGCGCGCCGCCGAGATCGGCGTCGGCGGCCTGCACGAGCACGGCCTCGACGGTCTGCGGCTCGACGTCCTGGTGGTGGGCCTCGATCGCGTGGACCGACGCTCTGCGACTCGCGGTACTTCTTGGCGAGCTGCTGCGAGATCTGCGGCGTGCGACCCGTCGACCTCGTGGTCGACGGCCTTGCCGATGTCGTGCAGCAGACCGGCGCGCTTGGCGATCTTGACGTTGGCGCCGAGCTCGGCCGCCATGATGCCGGCGAGGTGCGCGACCTCGATGGAGTGCTTGAGCACGTTCTGACCGTAGCTCGTGCGGAACTTCAGGCGCCCGAGGACCTTGACGAGCTCGGGCGCCACGCCGTGCGACGTTGGTGTCGAAGCAGGCCTGCTCGCCGGCCTCCTCGATGACGGCCTCGACCTCGGCCTTCGCCTGCGTGTACATCTCCTCGATGCGCGCCGGATGGATGCGCCCGTCGGCGAGCAGCTTGGTCAGCGTCAGGCGGGCGATCTCGCGGCGCACGGCGTCGAAACCGGAGAGCACGACCGCCTCGGGCGTGTCGTCGATGATGAAGTCGATGCCGGTCATCGTTCTCGAGGGCGCGGATGTTGCGGCCCTCGCGGCCGATGATGCGGCCCTTCATGTCGTCGGACGGCAGAGGCGACGACCGAGACCGTCGTCTCGGCCACGTGGTTGGCCGCCGTGCGCTGGATGCTCAGCGAGAGGATGTTGCGCGCCCGACGATCGGCCTCGCGACGCGCCTCCTCTTCGACGCTGCGCACCAGCTTGGCCATGTCGTGACGCGCGTCGTCCTCGATCTGCTTGAGCAGCATCTCCTTGGCCTGCGCCGGCGCTCATGCCGGAGATGCGCTCAAGGACGGCCATCTCCTCGGCGTGCGTGGCCTCGAGCTCCTCGGTCAGCCGACTCGTGTTCGCCTCGCGGTCGCGCACCGACTGGTCGCGCCGATCGAGCTCGGCGGCGCGCGCCTCGAGCTGCTCCTCGCGCTGGATCATGCGCTGTTCGGCCTTGGCCACCTCGGCGCGACGCTCGCGCGAGCTCGGTCTCGACCTCGGTGCGCACGCGGTGGAGCTCTTCCTTGGCCTCGAGACGCGCCTCTTTGAGCGTCGTGTCGGCCTCGCGCTTCGCGTCGCGCGCGACGCGCTCGGCCTCGCGCTCGGCATTCGCCGGCGCGCTGCTCGGCGAGGTAGCGGCGGATCAGGTACCCAAGACCAACGCCCACCGCCAGCGCCAGCACCACATACAGCACAGTCATGTCACTCGCTTCCCTTCAGCACGCCAGGGCACGAAAAAAGCCGGGCGAACGCCCAGCCTGTTCGTGCTTCCTCACGCCTGCAGAGCATTGCAGCGTGTGACTGTCACTCTCGGTGCGGGGGTGTCTGGACGGAGGCATCGCCTCTCTCATCTCACACCGTCGACCGCACGTTCTTGCTTCAAGGACACGGCTCGTGACGCCGTGGGAGTGCTACAAGCTCTGCATGCGCAAGTGCCGGTTACAGGCACACGCGGACTTCGTCACGTTGACTCGATTGTAGGTACTTGGCGGTTTTGCTGTCAAATGCGTCAAGCGCGTCGCGGCGAGCCGTCGCCGGCGTCATGCGGAGCCCGTCGTCGGCCTGCGCCCCGCGCGCAGCCGCGACCCAGCATCGGATCGCCTCGTAGGCGATCCCGGTCGCGAAACCCCGGCGTTGCAGAGCCGCGAACGCCCGGCGCTTGTCGCCGTCGTACGGCGGCGCCGGCGACGGTCGCCGATTCAGGACGGCGAGGGCGCGCGCGAGCTCGTCGCCCTCGGTCTCGCCCTCGCCCGCGACGGCCGCCTCGACGGCTGCGGCCGGGACGCCCAGGCGCGCGAGCTCGCGCTCGAGGCGCGCGCGGCCCCAGCCGCCGGCCGCGCGCTTGTCGTGCACGAAGGCACGCGCGAAGGCGTCGTCGTCGAGCAAGCCGTCGGCAGTCAGGCGCGTGAGCGCCGCCGCGACGGCGCTCGTCGTGTCCCTTGTCGAGGAGGCGGCGGCGCAGCTCGACGGTGCTGCGCTGCCGATGACCGAGCAGCCGGTACGCATCGCCCATGATGCGCTCGGCCGACGCCTCGTTGCGGAGCCCGTCGGGCTCGGCGTCGTCGAGCTCACGCCCCTGAAGAGCCGGTACCGCGCGAGGAGCGCCTCGCTGACGGTGCACAGGTAGCTCGCCGTCGACGTGGACGGCGATACCACCGCCGCGGGTGGCCCGCAGTGCCGTGACGACCGGCATCGGGATCAGGTCGCCGGCTCGGCCTCGGCTTGACGGCTCCGACATCGTAGGCGGTCGCCTCGGGCGCCGCAGGCAGCGGATCGCCGGCGGGTCGCGGCGGTAGGCCGGCATTCTCGCGGATCTGCGCCTCGATGATGGCGGCCATGTCGGGGTTCTCCTTCAGGAACTGCCGCGCGTTGTTGCGGCCCTGCCCGAGACGTTCGTCGGCGAAGCTGAAGAACGCCCCGCTCTTCTGTACCACCTCGAACTGCGACGCCGAGGTCGAGCAGCGAGCCTTCGCGCGAGATGCCGGTGCCGTACATGATGTCGAACTCGGCCTGCTTGAAGGGCGGCGCGACCTTGTTCTTGACGACCTTGACGCGCACGCGGTTGCCGACCGCCTCGGCGCCGTCTTTGAGGGTCTCGATGCGGCGGATGTCGAGGCGGATCGTGGCGTAGAACTTGAGCGCCTTGCCGCCGGTCGTGGTCTCGGGGCTGCCGAACATGACACCGATCTTCTCGCGCAGCTGGTTGGTGAAGACAGCAGATCGTGCCGGAACGGCTGAGGGTGCCGGCGAGCTTGCGCAGCGCTTGGCTCATGAGCCGCGCCTGGAGCCCGACGAAGCTGTCGCCCATCTCACCCTCGATCTCGGCCTTCGGCGTGAGGGCGGCGACCGAGTCGATGGCGACGATGTCGAGCGCACCGCTGCGCACGAGCATCTCGGCGATCTCGAGCGCCTGCTCTCCGTAGTCGGGCTGCGAGACGAGGAGGTCGTCGATATCGACGCCGATGGCCTTGGCGTACTGCGGGTCCATCGCAGTGCTCGGCGTCGATGAAGGCCACCGACCCGCCGAGACGCTGGGCCTGGGCGATGATGTGATAGACGAGCGTGGTCTTGCCCGACGACTCGGGGCCGTAGATCTCCACACACGTCCACGTGGGATGCCGCCGACGCCGAGCGCGATGTCGAGCGCGAGAGAGCCGGTCGGCACGAACGCATGTCGCACGCAGCGGGGTGGTCGCCCAAGCGCATGACGCTGCCTTTGCCGAACTGGCGCTCGATCTGCGTGACGGCCGCGTCGAGGGCTTTGTCCTTGTCCACGTGCGTGCTCCTCTCTTATGACGCCGGGAAGATCTCGAGGGGAGTGTGGACGGCGCCGACTCTCTCCAGGACGGCTACTATAGAGCGACCATCCGCTCCATGAGAAACCTAGTGACGTTGACGTTTTGCAGGGAAAACGGGTGACCTTGGCGGCGGAACCGCGCCACCGTCAAATGGGGCAGATACGGCCGCCGCTCGGGCTCGTATACGCCCAGCGCAGCCAGACTAGCAGACACCTCGGACTGCAGATTCCCGAGGGCGCCGGTCGCGTCCTCGAAGCGCAGGGCCACCACCCGCCTGAGACCACGGTCGGGCAGGAAGATGACCTCGGCCGGCCGCAGTGGAGCCGCCGAGAAGCGCACCTCGCGCAGCGCGGCGCCGATGTCGGCGACCGCGTCGCGGGGCACTGCACCGAGGAAGCAGAGCGTGAGATGGAGACTCTTGGTGACGCGCACCTCGCGCCGCGGCGCGAGGTGCTCCGCCTGCCACGCCGCGATCTCGGCGGCCACAGCGGACGGAAGTTCCGCGGCGACGAAGAGGCGCAGCGTCTCGCTCGAGGCGCCCTGGCAGGCGCCGGAGGTCATCTCTCCAACTCCTCCCTCAGCATGTGCAGCGCCCGAGCGACGCTCCAGGCGCGCACGCTGTCGCGGTCGCCGGGGAAGCGGTCGCCGACGGCCCGCGTCCCGCGCGGCCCTGCACAGGCGACGAACACGAGACCGACGGGCTTCTCGGCGGTCCCGCCCGTCGGCCCGGCCACGCCCGTCACGCCCAGACCCCACGTCGCGCCGGTCGCCCTGCGCGCTCCTTCAGCCATCGCCGCGGCGACCTCACCGGACACGGCCCCGTACCGCGCCAGCAAGTCGGCGGGAACGTCCAGCAAAGCGGTCTTCACCTCGTCGGCGTACGCTACGACGCCGCCGCGCATGTAGTCGGAGCTGCCGGGACGTGCCGTCAGGCGGGCCCCGAGGAGGCCGCCGGTACAGGACTCTGCGACCGCGACCGTCGCCCCGCTCGCGCGCAGCGCCTCGGCGACGAGGTCGTCGACGGTGCGTCCGTCGGAGCTGAAGACCGGCAGTTCGCTCTCGAGGGCGGCGGTCAGCGCCGACGCCTGCCGCTGTGCGGCCTCGCCGGCGTCGTGGCGCAGGATGACCGTCACCTCTGCGCCCTCGATATTGACGCCGACCCACAGCCGCTCGTGCTCACAGCGCTCGAGCACCGGCATCACCTGCTGCTCACCGGCGCCGTAGATGCGGACCAAGCGCGTGACGACCGGGGGGAAGAACCCCTCGCGGTCGAGCGCCGCCTCGACCTCGGCCCACATGCGCCGCAGTTCCCAGGGCACGCCCGGAAATGCGAACACGCGGGTGCCTCCGGCGACGGCGGCGATGCCGGGGGCGACTCCGACCGGGGGCAGTGGCCGCGCGCCGACCGGCAGCCACGCCTGCCGCCGCGCCGCCGCCAGCACCTCGTCGGGGTCGAGACCACGGCGCTCGGCGACGTCGCGAGCCCGCTCCGCCACCATCGCGAGCGCGTCGGCCTGCTCCCGGAGCGGCACGCCCAAGGCATCGGCGAGACACTCCGCCGTGAGGTCGTCGTGCGTCGTGCCCAGCCCACCGCCCACGAGCAGAAGGTCCGGCCCTCCGGACAGGGCGCAGCGCAGCGTCTCGACGAGCCGTTCGCGGTCGTCGCCGACGAGCGTCAGGCTCACGACGCGGACCCCGCGACCGCTGAGCACGCTCGCGAGGAGGCGGCCGTTGCTGTCGCGCGTGCGGCCGTCCAGAAGCTCGTCGCCGCTCAGGACGATGGCGGCCGTGGGCCGGTCCGTCGTCACCACGGCACGCCGCCGGGCACCCTGATCACCCCGCGCGCCTGAACGAAATACCGCAGGCCGGACACGAGCGTCAGTGTCACCACCACGGCGATCAGGCTCCAGGTCAGCAGATCGTGCAGCCAGATCGGCGCGCCGATCCAGTCACGGATCTCGGCCGTCGGGAAGAAGCAGTAGACGATGTACACGATCTGGCTCAAGGTCTTGGCCTTGCCGAGGCCGGCGGCCGGGATCGATACGCCCTGGGCCAGCGCCACGATGCGCAACACGCTCACGGCGATCTCGCGCCCGAGGATCACCATCGCGACCCAGGCCGGGACGCGCTCCATGCCGACCAGCGAGATGAGCGCGGCGGCCACCAGCAGCTTGTCGGCCAGCGGGTCGAGGAACTGGCCGAGCGTGGTCACGCTGTTGCGCGAACGGGCGAGGTAGCCGTCGAGCTTGTCGGTGGCCGCCGCGACCACGAAGACGGCAGCGGCCAGGATGTCGCCGAACGGCAGCTCGGAGAACAGGAGCGCGACGAAGACCGGGATCAGGAGGATCCTGGCGACTGTGATGGCGTTGGCGGCGTTCACTACTCTTCGACCTCGGCCGTGACGTCGTAGCCCTGCGTCGACACGATGCGCGCCCGGCGCAGCTGGCCGCGCCGCAGGTTGGAGCCCCTGAGCACGGCGATCCCGTCGACGTCGGGCGCCTGTGCGGCGATTCTACCAAGCCCCTCGGCGGCCTGGCCACGCGCCCCGCGCTCGACGAGCGCCTCGACCGAGCGCCCGACGAGACCCTCCCAGTGGCGCGCCGCGACGCGGTCGACGGCCTCTCCGACGCGCGCCGCGCGCTCGAGCCGGGTCTGCAGAGAGACCTGGCCGTCGAGCACGGCCGCGCGCGTCCCCTCCTGCGGGTCGAAGGCGAAGACCCCCGCCACGGCCAGTCCCGCCTCCTCAACGAACCCGACGAGCGCGTCGACGTCGTCGTCGGTCTCGCCGGGGAAGCCGACGAGGAACGTCGAGCGGACCGTCGCCTCGGGCAGTGCGGCCCTCACCCTTGCCAGAAGCTCGAGATGGCGCTCTCCGTCGCCGCTCCTCCCCATCGCCGCGAGCACGCGCCCGGAGGCGTGTTGAAACGGCACGTCGATGTACGGCAGCGCATGCGCCGCGAGAGCATCCAGGAGGCGCGCCTCGATGCCGTCGGGCTGGAGGTAGAGGAGCCGCACCCAGGGGGCGCCCAGGGCGCTCACATCGGCCAGGAGCCGGTCGAGTCCTCCATACCCGGGAGCCTCGAAGCGTGACGTGTCCTGGCCGACCAGCACCAGCTCGCGGGCGCCCTCCGCAAGCGCGGCACGCGCCTGAGCCAGGATCTCTGACGGCGGCACGACCTCGTAGTCGCCCTTGATCAGCGGGATCGCGCAGTAGGCGCAGCGACGGTCGCAACCGTCCGAGACCTTCACGTAGGCGGACAAGGGACGGGGGCGGCGAAGGCGGCGGGCTCCGGCCGCCGCCTTCGCCGCCCCCGTCCACTCCTCGAACGCGTCGAGTAGAGGCGCCATGTCGAGCCCACACCAGAGGTCCACCTCGGGGACTTCGCGCTCGAGCTCGTCGCGGTAGCGCTCGACGAGACAGCCGACGGCCGCCAGCCGCGCGCCGCTGCGACCCGCGAGATCCGCGGCCTCGAGGAGGGCGTCGATCGACTCCTCTTTCGCGGCGTCGATGAAGCCACACGTGTTCACGACGATCGCCTCCGCCTCGGACGCACTCGCGACGCGATGTCCCGTCGCGGTCAGCACGCGACGCAACCGATCGGAGTCGGCTTCGTTCTTGGGGCAACCGAGGGTGTGGACGTGGAAGCGCGTCGCCGGCCCCGGCTCAGCGCTGGATGGTCAGCGCGCCGTCGCGCACGATCACGTTGACCGGCCCGGGCTCGGTGATGGCAGGCATCTTCTCCGTGCCTACACGGATCCCGACCGCGGACGGGCTGCCGATACGGAGCCACAGCACGTCGCCCCGCCACACGCGGGTCGTGCCCATCTTCACGGTCCCTTCAAAGAGGAGCTTCCCAGTCGGGCCGTCACGGCGCACTTGCAGCCAGCAGTCGCCCTTCGTCGTCGTGAGCCGCAGCAGGTTCACCGGAACCGCCGCCTGCGTCGGAGTCGCGGTCGGCTTCGCCGTCGCCTTCGGCGACGGCGACGGCGAAGCACTCTCGATGCCGAGCGCCTCCGGTCGGCTGGGGGGCTGAGCGTCGGTCGGTTCGCGACCGAGGCCGAGGGCGTACAGGACGCCGAGGATCAACAGGCACAGTACGGCGACGAAGAGGAGTGTGTTGCGACCTCGGTGCGTCCGCGGCCGCAACGCCGATGTCCCGCCAAACGGCTCCTGCACGTCGCCGGAGCCGCGCCGCGAGTTGTACTCGTCGAGCACGATACGCGGGTCCATCCCGAGGTAGGTGGAGTATGTGCGCAGGAAGCCCCTGACGTAGGTCGACCCGGGCATGACATCGAAGTCCTCGTTCTCCATCGCCTGGAGATACTTGACCCGGATCTTCGTGTCCTCTTCGACCTGCTGGAGCGTCAGCTTGCGGCGCACCCGCGCCTCACGCAACGTAGTGCCGATCTCGAACACTCGTAGCCGCCTCTTGTGGTCTCAGAGGATGTCGGGGCCTCTCAGTATGCGCGACCGCCGCCCGAAGTCACAGTCTAGTAAGCGCTCGCTCTCATCGCAATGGTGCGACGGAACGCTCAGTTGTCGACGACCAGGGCGTCGTCGGGCGCCGCGTCGAGGACCGGCGACGGCAGTGCGTCCGGCGAGGGCGCCTCCGCGCCGTCGCCGTCGAGGGAGGCCAGCGTCGCCGGCAGGTCCGCCTCGCCGATCAGCACCCCGCGCGCCTTGCTGCCGTCGTAGCCCGAGATGATGCCCATCTGCTCCATCACGTCGACCAGGCGTCCGGCTCTCGCGTACCCGACCCGCAGACGACGCTGCAGCAGCGCGACCGAGGCGGCCCCGGTGCCGACGACCGTGCGGATCGCGTCGGCGAGCAGATCGTCGCCGCCGCCTCCCTGCGGAGCCCCGGTCTCCTGCGCCGCCGGGTTCTCGAGCAGGTCCTCGCGGAACTCCGGCGCCGCTTGGCGCTTCCAGTGCTCGGTGATCTGCTTCAACTCCTGCGGCGACATGAAGGCCCCCTGCACGCGCAGCAGGCGCGAGTGGCCCAGCGGATGGAAGAGCATGTCGCCGTTGCCGAGGAGGCTCTCCGCGCCGCCCTGGTCCAGGATGACGCGCGAGTCGGTCTGCGACGACACCGCGAAGGCGATGCGCGACGGGATGTTGGACTTGATCATGCCGGTCACGACGTCGACCGACGGACGCTGCGTCGCCACGACGAGGTGCACGCCGGCGCCGCGCCCGAGCTGGCCGAGACGGGTGATCGTGTCCTCGACCTCGGCCGGGGCCACCATCATCAGGTCGGCGAGCTCGTCGATCACGACCATGATGTAGGGCAGCGGCTCCTCGCCGCGCCGCTCCCGCCTGCGGTTGAGGTCGCGCAGGTTCTGGGAGCTGCCCTCGCGCGCCATGACCTCGTAGCGACGGTCCATCTCGCGGCAGATGTTCTCGAGCACGTAGTTGGCCTGCTTCATGTTGGTGACGACCGGAGCCAGCAGGTGAGGGATGCCGTCGAAGTTGGAGAGCTCGACCTTCTTCGGGTCGATCATGATCATGCGTACGTCGTCGGGCGTGGCGCGCAAAAGGATCGAGCTGATGAGGGCGTTGATGCAGCCGCTCTTACCCGAGCCTGTCGTCCCGGCAATGAGCAGGTGCACCATCTTCACGAGGTCGGCGAGGACGGCCCTGCCCGTGATCTCCTTGCCGAGCCAGAAGGCGAGCGGCGAGGCGTTCTGAGGGAACGGCCCGTGGATGTCGCCCAAGCCGACGTAGTTGGCTTGGGCGTTCGGGACCTCGACGCCGACCGCGGTCTTGCCGGGGATCGGCGCCAGCACGCGGATCTCGGTCGCGGCGAGCGCGTAGGCGAGGTCGTCCTTGAGGCTCGCCACACGGCTCACCTTGATGCCCGGGGCGAGCTGTAGTTCGTAGCGCGTCACGCGCGGACCCGACACGGTGCCCAGCAGGCTCGCCGAGATGCCGAAGTCGCCCAGCGTCGCGACAAGGCGGCGCGAGATCTCATCGATAGTCGCGGGCGTCTCGCCCATGCCATCGCCGAGACGCCGCAGGATCGCCGTGTCGGGGAGCCGCCAGGTCCTCCGAGCGCCCGCCGAGACGAGCGGCTCGGCTTCGGTGCCGGACGCGTTGCGTCCGGCGTCTACTGCCCCGTCCATCGTGAGCTGCTCGCCGCCGTCGGTGCCGTCGTCGGCCTCTTCCACGGCCGCGGGCACCCTCTGGGGCACGGGGGGCTCTGCCCGGAAGATCTCGGGCGCGACGCTGGCTCCGTCGATCAGTTGTGTCTCGTGCGCCGATGCCGCGGGGCCATACCTCGTGACGGGGCTCTCGCCGGCCACCCCGTCCGCGACCAGTGTCAACGCGTCGTCGGCCTGGGTGAGACGCGTCGCCGCGTCGCGACGGCGTTCGTCGAAGGCGGCCGCGCGCTCGCGTGCAGCGCGGCCCGCTGCGCTCACGCCGTCGCGCGAGCGCCGCGCCCAAAGCCCGAGTGACGAGCCCGTGACGAGAAGCGCACCGGCGGCCGCGAGGGCGACCACGAGCACGTTCACGCCGAGGCGGCCGACCAGCGCCTGCAACGGCGCGTACAGCGTCTCGCCGACGACGCCGCCGTGGTCGGCCATGTAGGCCACCACGAAGAAGTCGTCCGGACGTACGCCGGTAAACAGTCCGAAGCTGTCGGCCGCCGTGGCAAGCAGGAGCGCGAGCGAGAGGCCGGCGACGCCGGCGGTGACACCGCGCCGCGCGGGACGCTCGCCGCCGACGACGAGTACATACGCCGCGTAGCACAGCAACACGGGAGCGACGTAGGCGAGCAGACCGACCGCCAGGTGAAGACCGTCCACGAGCCACCGGCCGAGTCTGCCCCCGTCCCAGCCGAGGTATAGGGTGAATGCCGTGAAGGCGGCGACGGCAACGCAAGCGATCGCCGCCAGCTCACGCGTGTGGCGTGAGCGACGGCCGTCGTCGCGGGCGGGGGTGACGCGCGGGCGTGGACGCTGCGCGGCGCCCGCCCGCCCGCGGGCCTGCTTCGAGCATGCGTTCGCCATAGGATGCCTGTTCGACGCGGGCGCCGCGATTCCTCACGCCGCGGGCCGCACGGCCGACTCAGGCGCCGGCTCAGACCTCGACGACGACCGGCATGATGAGCGGGCGGCGGCGCAGCGTCTTGTAGACGTGATCGGCGAGCGCGTCGTGCACGTCCTGCTTGAGGAGCCTCTGCCCCGTGACGTGCTCGCGGGCCAACTCCCGCAGCCGCGCGTCCAGCGCCGCGGCCGCCTTGCCCAGCACGACCTCCTCGGTCTCCCCGTCGTGCAGGAAGCCTCGCGCGACGAGCTCGATCGGGCGCACGGTCTTGCCGGTCTGCACGCTGAGCGTGACGACCGCGATCAGGATGCCGTCCTCGGAGAGCTGCTGTCGGTCGCGCAGCACCGCGCCGTCGGGCTCGCCGAGCTCGAGCCCGTCCACGAAGACCATGCCCGCCTGCACCTTCTCGGTGACTCGGGCGTCGTCCTCGTCGATCTCGAGCACATCGCCGTTCTCGAGGATGAAGATGCGCTCGTCCCCGATCCCGGCCTCTCGCCCCAGCTGCGCATGGATGTGCTGGTGCCGGTACTCCCCGTGCACCGGCACGAGGTACTGCGGGCGCACGAGGTTCAGCATCATCCGCAGGTCGTCCTGGGAGGCGTGTCCGGAGACGTGCACGCCGCTGTTCTCGCCGTAGACCACGCGCGCGCCGGACTGCAGCAGGCGGTTGATGGTGTCCATGACGCTGACCTCGTTGCCCGGGATCGCCTTGGCCGAGATCACCACCGTGTCGCCCTCGTTGAGGACCACCTGCGGGTGGTCGGAGAAGGCCATCCGCGAGAGCGCCGAGAGCGGCTCGCCCTGACTGCCCGTCGAAAGGATCAGGATCTCGTTGGGAGGGTAGTCGTCGATGTCGGTGAGCCGTACCATCGCCCCGTCCGGCACCTTGAGGAAGCCGAGGTTGCGCGAGATGTTCACGTTCTTCACCATCGAGCGCCCGGACACGGCGAACTTGCGCCCATGCAGGTGGGCGATCTTGATCGCCTGCTGGATGCGATGGATGTGCGAGGCGAAGCTGGCGACGATCACCCGGCCCTCGGCCTCGGCGAAGATCTGGTGGAAGGCTTGCCCGACCATGCTCTCCGAGGGGGTCGAGCCCGGTGACTCGGCGTTGGTCGAATCGCCGAGCAGGGCGAGAACACCCTCCTGACCCAGGCGCGCGAAGGCGTCGACGTCGGTCTTGCGGCCGTCGATCGGCGTGTGGTCGAACTTGTAGTCCCCCGTCACGACGATGCGCCCCATCTCGGTGCCGAGCACGACGGAGAGCGCATCGGGCACGCTGTGGCTGACGGCGACGAACGAGACGTCGAAAGGCCCGAGCTCCAAATGGCTGCGCTCGTTCACCTCGTGGATCTCGATGCTCTTCAGCAGACCGTGCTCGTCGAGCTTCGACTTGGCGATGGCGAGCGTGAGTCGGCTGCCGTAGACCGGCACGTTCAGCCGTTTCAGCACGAAGGGGAGGGCGCCCTGGTGGTCCTCGTGACCGTGGGTGATCAGGAAGGCCAGGACGTCGTCGCGGCGCTCGAGGAGATAGGTGATGTCGGGCAGCACGAGATCGATGCCGAGCATCTCGTCACGCGGGAACTCGAGACCGCAGTCGACCACCACGATCTTGCCCTTGTACTCGATCGCCGTCATGTTCTTGCCGATCTCACCGACCCCGCCGAGCGGGATGATGCGAATCGTTCGTTGGTCGCTCACAGGAGCTCCAGTCTTTCGAGTTCGGCGCGCACGACCGCCTGCTCCTCGTCGGTGGCCGTCACGAGCGGCAGGCGCAGCCCGCCGACGTCGATGCCGAGCAGGTTGAGTGCAGCCTTGATTGGGATCGGATTGGTGGTCGAGAACAGCGCCTTGTAGAGCGGCTGCAGAGCGGCGTCGATGGCCTCAGCGTCGGCGAGACGTCCGGCTCGCACGGCGGCCACCATCTCGGCCAGCCGCGGCCCGACCACGTGGCTGCACACGCAGATGCCTCCAAGCCCGCCTCCGCGCAGGACGTCCAAGAGCATGTCGTCGTTGCCGGCGTAGACCCCGATGTCCGAGAGCTCGCGCAGCCGCGCAAGGTCGTCACGGTCGGGGTTCGCCTGCTTGACGGCCACGATGTTCTCGACCTCGCCGAGTACGGCCAGCGCTTCGGCGGAGAGGTTCACCCCGGAGCGGCCCGGGATGTTGTAGACGATGATGGGCAGCTCACTGGCCGCGGCCACGGTCCTGAAGTGCTCGACGAGACCGCGCTCCGGCGGCTTGTTGTAGTAGGGAGTCACGACCAGGGCGGCGTCGACGCCGCACTCCGCCGCGGCCTGCGTCAGCGCGATCGTGTGCCGCGTGTCGTAGGTACCCGTGCCGGCGATGATCGGGGCCCGGTCGCCGACCGCCTCGACGACCGTGCGGAACATCGCGAGCTTCTCGTCGTCGGTGAGCGTCGGGGACTCGCCTGTCGTGCCCGCCACGGCGAGACCATCGCAGCCGTGGTCGATGAGCCACACCGCGAGTTCGGCGAGGCGCTCGTGGTCGACGGCGAGCTCGCGGTCGAACGGCGTCACCATCGGCGCGATGACCGTCCCGAAGCTGGTGTCCATCTCTCCGCCCTTCCTTTCGGCCGGCTTGGTCACTGCCTGGTCACTCACCGAGCAAATGCTCCAGACCGACGACGGAGTCCTTGAGCGTGGACACCCGCCGTACGGCGAGGAGCACGCCGGGCATGAACGAGGCGCGCGAGTACGAGTCGTGGCGCAGGGTCAGGAGCTCATTCTCGCCACCGATCAGGACCTCCTGATGGGCGACGAGGCCGGGGAGACGCACGCTATGCACGCGCACGCCCTCGACGTCGAGGCCGCGCGACGGGGCGTCGCCGGGTACTGCCGCGACACGCGAACCCTCGGCCTCGGCCATGAGGCGCGCCGTGCGCAGCGCAGTGCCCGAAGGGGCATCCTTCTTCCCCTCTTCGTGGAGCTCGATGACCTCGGCGTGCGCGTAGTGGCGCGCCGCCTGCTGGGCGAACTGCATGAGGAGGACGGCGCCGAGCGCAAAGTTGGGCGCGACGAACAGCTTGGCGCCGCTCGCCGCCGCCCGCTCGTTCAGGGCGGCGAGCTGTGTCTCGTCGAGGCCGGTCGCGCCCACCACGGTGTGCACGCCGGCATCGAGGGTCGCGAGACTGTTCTCGTAGACGGAGGCCGGCAGGCTGAACTCGACGGCGACCTCAGGCCGCACCGCCGCGAGCGCGGCGCCGACATCGGCGAAGACGGGAGCATCGACCGGCACGCACGAGGCCTCGTCTCCCGCGAACTTGGGATCGACGAGGCCCACCACGCGCAGGTCGTCTTGCTCCGCCAGCGTACAGGCGGTGAGGGCGCCCATCTTGCCGAGGGCGCCGATGACGAGGACGTCGATCATCGCTCCTCCCAGGTGAAACCTTCGGTCAGGTCGCGGAACGGCGCTGCGTCGGGACCGATGCACACCGTCGACCACTTCTGCGGGTCATAGTACTGCCGCACCGCCGTCAGCACATCGTCGCGCGTGACGGCGTCGATGTGCGCCACGATCTCGTCCAGCGACAGCACGGGGAGCTCCAGCAGCACCGACCTGCCCAGCGCCTGCATGCGGCTCGTGACGCTCTCGTGACTGAGCGCGACATGCCCCTTGAGGTGATTGCGCGCTCGGGCCACTGCCTCCTCGGTGACGTCGCCGGCGAGGCCGGACAGCACGTCGAGGGTGACGGTCAAGGCCTCGGTCACCGCCTCATCGCGCGAGCCGACGTAGACGGCGGTGAGGCCGGCGTCCGCGTACAGCGAAGTGTACGAGTACACCGAGTACGCGAGGCCGCGACGCTCACGCACCTCCTGGAAGAGGCGCGAGCTCCACGACCCCCCGAGGATCGTGTCGGCCACGAACACGGCCCAGCGGTCCGGGTCGGCGCGCCGTGGCCCCGGACCGCCCAGACAGATGTGGTACTGCTCGGTGTCCTTCTCGCTGAAGCAGGCCACGTGACGCACGTCCGGCAAGCTGAGCGCGGCCCGCGGCATCTCGACCCCGGGCTCGGGGCGGAAGTGCCGCTCGGCCAGCGCGCACAGCCTGGCGTGGTCGACGTGGCCGCCCGCAGCGATCACCATCCCGGCGTTCACGTAGTGGGCATCGTGATAGGCCCGCACGACGCCATCGTCGAGCCCCGCGAGCGTCGCCGTGTGTCCGATGATGGGGCGCCCCAGCGGATGATCCCCGAACACGGCCACGGCGAGATCGTCGTGCACCAGTTCGGGCGGCGAGTCCTCGTACATCGCGACCTCTTCGAGCACCACCTCGCGCTCGTGATCGAGGTCGGCGAACGAGGGCCGCGCCACCATCTCGGCGAGCACCTCGAAGGCCTCGTCGAGATCGTCGTCGAGGCAGCGCACGTGGACCAGCGTGTGCTCCTTGGAGGTCGCCGCGTTCGGCTCGGCGCCCATGTCGTCGAAGATGTGGGCGATGTCCCGCGCCGAGAAGCGCGCCGAGCCCTTGAAGACGAGGTGCTCGATGAAGTGCGAAACGCCGCCGAGCTCCGGCGGTTCAAGCCGGGAGCCGGCGGCGATCCACATACCGAGGGCTATCGAGCGGACGCCGTCGATGCGTTCGCTCGCGACCCGCAGGCCGTTGGAGAGCAGGGAGAGCTCGTAGTGCGGCGTGACGACCTCCGTCAGCCGGTCACGCGTCCTGCTGTTCGGGCGTCTCGACAGGTCGCAGACCGATGCGGTTGCGCGCCTTGTCGATCTCGACGACCTCGACCGTGATGATGTCGCCCCTCTTCACGACGTCCTCGACCTTGTCGACGCGCTTCTTGCTGAGGCGCGAGATGTGGATGAGGCCGTCGGTGCCCTTCTTGAGCTCGACGAAGGCGCCGAAATCGGTGGTCTTCACGACCTTGCCGGTGAAGACGTCGCCGACCTCGACCTCCTTGGTCATGGCGGTGATGCGGCCGATGACGGCGTCGGCGGACTCCATGTCGGCGGCGCAGATGAAGATCGTGCCGTCGTCCTGGATGTCGATATCGACGCCGAACTCGTCGGTCATGCCGCGGATCGTCTCGCCGCCCTTGCCGATCACGAGACCGATCTGGTCGGGGTTGATCTGGATGCTGAAGATACGCGGCGCGTACGGCGAGAGCTCGGCGCGCGGCTCCGCCAGGGTCTCGAGCATGCGCCCGAGAATGAACAGCCGCGCCTGTCGCGCCTGCTCGAGCGCGCCGCGAAGGATCTCGAACGTCACTCCGGTGATCTTGATGTCCATCTGCAGGCCGGTGATGCCGTCGGCGGTGCCGGCCACCTTGAAGTCCATGTCGCCGAGATGGTCTTCGACGCCGGCGATGTCGGTCAGCACCACGTAGTCGTCACCCTCCATGATGAGTCCCATGGCGATGCCGGCGACAGGCGCCTTGATCGGCACGCCCGCGTCCATCAGGGAGAGCGTCGAACCGCAGACCGCGGCCATCGAGGAGGAGCCGTTGCTCTCGAGGATCTCAGAGACGAGCCGGATCGTGTAGGGGAAGTCGATCTCATCGGGCAAAACCGGCATGAGCGCGCGCTCGCCGAGCGCGCCGTGACCGATGTCACGGCGCTTCGGGCCGCGCATGAAGCCGGTCTCCCCCACCGAGTACGGCGGGAAGTTGTAATGGTGCATGTAGCGCTTCTTCTGGACGACCGAGAGGTCGTCGATACGCTGGAACTCGCCGGTCCCGCCGAGGGTGGTGAGCGTGAGGGCCTGGGTCTGGCCACGCGTGAAGAGCGCGCTGCCGTGCGTGCGCGGCACGATGCCGACCTCGCTGCTGATGTCGCGGATCTCGTCGGTCTTGCGACCGTCGGGCCGCAGCTTCTCGCCGGCGATGCGCCGACGGATGATGTCCTTCTCGAGCTTGGCGACGGCGCGCCGTACCTGAAGCACTCGCTCCGGGTCGGGGTCGTCCCCGCCGGTGAGCTGCGCGAGCGCACGCTCGCGGACCTCGTGCGAGGCGGCCTGGCGGGCCTGCTTCTCGACGACCTGCGTGGCCTGATCCATATCGGCGCCGAAGGCCGCCTTCACCTCGGCGAACACGCCGGGGTCGACGGTGAGCTCGGCGACGTCCCACTTGGGGACGCCGACCATCTCGCGCAGCTTGAGCTGCACGTCGACGAGCTTCTTGATCTCGGTGTGCGCCAGCTCGAGGGCCTCGAGGATCACGTCCTCGCCGACCTCCTTGGCGCCGGCCTCGACCATCACGATCGCGTCGGCGGTGCCGGTCACCACCAGGTCGAGGATGGATTCGTCCTGGACCTCGGTCAGCGTCGGGTTGATGACCAGATGGCCGTCAATGGATCCCACGCGCACCGACCCCACCGGACCGCCGAAGGGGATCTGGGAGATCGTCAGCGCCGCGGAGGCGCCGATGCTGGCCAGCACGTCGTAGGCGTTCTCACGGTCACTCGAGAGCACCGTCGCGACGACGTGCACCTCGTTCATGAAGCCCTTCGGGAAGAGCGGCCGGATCGGTCGGTCGATCGCGCGGCACGCCAGGACCGCCCTCTCGCTCGGCCGCGACTCACGCTTGATGAAACCGCCAGGGATCTTGCCGGCGGCGTAGTGCCGCTCTTCGACATCGACGGTGAGCGGGAAGAAGTCCTGCCCTTCACGCGCCTCGTCGCGGGCCACCGCGGTCACGAGGACCAGCGTGTCGCCGCAGCGCACGAGCACGGCGCCGTCTGCCTGCTTGGCCATACGTCCTGTCTCCAACGAGATCGTAGTGCCGCCTATTTCTACCTCTACTCTATTCATCTCTTCCTTCGTCATCCTCTCCTCCCCGCCACGGCTGCAGCGTCGATCATCCCAGACTGGGGCGCGCTGACTTGACGGGGGTGGCTCGACTCGCTACTTGCGGAGCTCGAGCACCTTGACGAGCGCACGGTAGCGCTCGAGGTCACGCGCCTGCAGGTAGTTCAGCAACCTGCGGCGCCGTCCGACCATCTTGAGCAGGCCGCGACGCGAGTGATGGTCCTTCTTGTGGATCTTGAGGTGCTCGGTGAGCTCGTCGATGCGCCTGGTCAGCAGCGCGATCTGCACCTCGGGGGACCCGGTGTCGCCGTCGTGCTTGGCGTGCTTGATGATGATCGTGTGTTTGTCGTCAGTCGTGAGTGCCAGAGGAACACACCTCCCTCGGAGGGTAGTCCGGAAACCCAGTCGCAGGTCGGCGGCCTGCGACCGAGAAGCGGTCCGCGGTAGGGTACCACAGGCTCAGAGGTCGGCAAACCCGACCGGACGCGACCGGGAGCGCGCCCGCAGAGGCGAGTTCGTGCCTAGCGCCGCGGCGCGAGGCCCGTCTCGTCAAAGGCCGGGTCCTCGAGCGCCGACGCCGCGGCGACGTCGAGGCGCATCTGCTCGACGAGCTCGTCCACCGAACCGAAGCGCTCCTCGCGCCGCAGCCGGTGCAGGAAGTCGATGCGCAGCTCCGTGTGGTAGAGGTCCCCCTCGAAACCGAGGAGATGCGCCTCGATCGAGACGCGCGCCGTCTCGGCGTCAAGGCTGGCGAAGGTGGGGTTACGGCCGACGTTGACCGCCGCCCTGTACCAGCGATCGCCCACTCGCGCCCGGGCCGCGTAGACGCCGAGCCCCGGGAAGATGGTGCCGGCCTCGACCTCGACGTTCGCCGTCGGGAAGCCCAAGGTACGCCCACGGCGCACGCCCGCCACCACCTGCCCTGTCGCGGACGGCGGCCGCCCGAGGATCTCGCGCACCTCCTCGAGATCTCCGTCATGCAAGAGGTGCCGGATACGTGTCGAGCTGATCGTGCGCCCGCGTTCGGTCACGAGGTCGACGACCACGGTCTCGTAGCCGTGTTCCTCACCGCAGCACCGCAACGCCGCTGCGTCGCCCACGCCGCCGAGACCGAAGCTGAAGTTCTCGCCCACGACCACGACCCGTGCCCTCAAGGCGCCCGCCAGCAGCGCGCCGCAGAACGCCTCTGGCGACATCATCGCCATGGCGCTGTCAAAAGGCAGGACCGCGAGTTCGTCGGGGTCGAGTTCCGCGATCAGGCGCTGCTTCTCCTCGAGCGAGGTGAGCAGGCGCGGCTGGCGCGCGGGGTCGATCACGGCGAGCGGGTGGCGGTCGAAGGTCACGACCGTCGAGCGCAGCCCACGCTCCGAGGCCTTGCGCAGCGCCGTGCCGATGACGCGGCGGTGACCGATGTGGACGCCGTCGAAGGTGCCGAGGGCCAAAGCCCTCGGCACCGGCTCGGCATCCTTCGGATCGGTCACCAGCAGCATCAGAGTCTGACGAGCAGGCGCAGCCCGGGGCCGTCCTGGACTGGGCCGTAGAGGGCGATGAGCTCGCCCCGGTAGACGACGCGGACCGGCCCCTCTGCAGCACCCGACAGACGAGCCCCGTTGCGCACCATCAGGACCTGCGCGGCCGAGAGCTCGACGGCGGGCATGAACTGGAGCGCCACAGCGGGCGGCACGAGCCCCGGGATGTGGAGATCGCCGGGCGCCCGCTCGGCGGCCGCGGCCTCGAAGGCGGCGAGCGACTGGCCGTCGTCAAGCCGCAAGTCACCGGTCGCGGCGCGCGCCAGCTCGTCGAGGTGCGCGCCGGCACCGACAGCCTCACCGATGTCTGTGGCGAGCTGCCGCACGTACGTCCCCTTCGAGCACGCGATGCGGCAGCGCATCAGCTGCCGCTCCTCGTCGAAGTCGAGCACGTCGATGGAGGCGATCTCGACCTCCTTGACGGGGGTCTCGACGACCTCGCCGCGATGGGCCTTCTTGTAGAGACGCTCGCCGTCGACCTTGACCGCCGACGTCATCGGCACCTGTTGGCTGATCCGCCCGATGAAGCGCGGCAACACGGCCTCGACCTGGGCAGCAGTCACGCGCAGGCCACTCTCGGTGAGCGTGCCTGTGCGGTCACCCGTGTCGGAGCGGACGCCGAAGCGCACGACGCACTCGTACTCCTTCGGCAGGTCGACGAAGAAGCGCGCGAGCTTCGTGGCGCGGCCGACGAGCACCACCAGCAAGCCCGTCGCGAACGGGTCGAGCGTACCGGCGTGGCCTACCTTGCCCACCGCCGGCCTAAGAGCGCGGCGCACGTGCGCGACCACGTCATGAGAGGTCAGCCCATCGGGCTTGTCGATCAGGAGGAGACCGTCTTCAGGCGCCTTTCGAGTTCTGAACTGAGCCATGCGGTCACCTCCTCGGGCGATTCGTCGGCCGAGAAGCCGGCCGCTCGCCGATGCCCGCCCCCGCCGCGGGCGGCCGCGATGGCGCTGACATCGAGACCGCTCGAGCGCAAGCTGACGCGCACCCGGCGTCCGGACGACTGCTCCTTGACGAGCGCGCTGGCGACCACGCCGTCGACGGCGCGCAGGCTTTCGACCACCCCTTCCGTGTCGTCCTCGGCGGCGCCGGCGGCGGCGATATCGGCCAGCGACAGCACCGCGACGAGCGCGCGCCCGTCGGCGACCGTGCGCGCAGTCGCGACCGCGCGCGCCCAGAGGCGCAGACCGCTCAGGGCGCGTCGTTCGTAGAGCGCCTCGTAGATCGCCGTCGGATCGGCGCCCAGACGCACCAGCCACGCGATGCTCTCGAACGTGTGGGCGCTGGTCGTGCCGTGTCTGAAGTGGCCGGAGTCGAAGGAGATCCCCGCGTACAGCGCCGACGCAGCCGTGGAGCCGGGACTGAGGTCCAGGGCGCGTGCGAGGTCGCAGACGATCTCGCAGGTGCTGCTGGCGTCGGGACGGAGCAGCGTGAGGTCGCCGAACCGCGTGTTGTCGTGATGGTGGTCGATGTTCACGACGGGCCCGTCCCAGCGATCGACGCCGAGCGCGAGCCTCGCGACGGCGCCGGTGTCGAGTGCGTAGAGCGGCGTGCCTGCGGACGGGAGCGCCCGCTCGACGCTCACGTCGGCCAGCAAGAGCTCGGCGGATACGAACTCGCCCTCGCCGACGACGTGCAGCGTGGGCTCGGCGCCGAGTTGGCGAAAGAGGTCGCTCATGCCGGCGGCCGCACCCAGGGCGTCGTAGTCCGGTCGCTCGTGCACGGCGAGAGCGACGCGGCGCTCGTCACGCATTCGGCGCGCGACGTGAGCGAGATCGCTCGGTAGCGCCTTCATGGGGCGGACTCCTCGCCGTCGCTGTCTGCCGCGGCGGGCTCGCCGCCGTCAGTGGAACGATCGTCCTCGCTGTCGGGCGTCTCGGCCTCGTCATCCTGGGCAAGGGCGCTCCGCGCCTCGAGTTCGGCGTGCTCACGGCGGATGAGGCGCTCCATGTGCTGGGCGTGCGCGGGGGTCGGGTCGTACACGAACGTGATCTGCGGAGTACGCTTCATGCGCAGACCAGCGGTGATGGACGCCTGCAGCAGACCGCAGGCCTGCTGCAGCACCCCGAGCGTCGCCTCGCGCTCCTTCGGTGTGCCGAGTACGCTGACGAAGACCTTGGCGTGACGCAGGTCGGACGTTGTCTCGACCCCCGTCACGGTGACGAAGCCGACACGGGGGTCCTTGATCCGCCCGGCGATCGCCACCGAGACCGATTCTTTGATGCGTTCGTTGACTCTCAGGAGTCGATGTCCCACAGGCTCTCCACCACCTCGACGCGACGCAGCACGCGGTCGACCTCGAAGTCGAGACCGTGCAGGTAGCGGTCGACCTCGGCGATCTGCTCGTCGGCCTGGCGCGGGGACGACGCGGCCAGCACGACGAGCACGCGCGACGTCTGCCAGGTGTCCTGGCCGCCGACCTCACTGAACGACGCCCTGAAGCGACGCCGGACGACGTCGCGCAGCGACGTCAGGGGCCCGCGCTTCTCCTTGAGGGACCGGGTGTCGGGGAAGTGCAGGTCCGCGAGCAGGACGCCGATGCTCGCGTCAGACCTCACGGGCGACTTCGCGGTTCTCGTACGCCTCGAACACATCGCCATCCTTGACGTCGTTGAAGCCCTCGAGGAGGATGCCGCACTCGAAGCCCTCTTGGACCTCGCGCGCGTCCTCCTGGAAGCGCTTCAGCGAACTGACACGCCCCTCGTGCACGACGACATCGCTGCGCAGGACGCGCGCCTTGGCGCCGCGCTTGATCGTGCCCTTGGTGACCATGCAGCCGGCGATCGTGCCGATCTTTGACGCCTTGAACGTAGCACGCACCTCGGCATGACCCAGGATCACCTCTTCGTACTCAGGCTTCAGCATGCCCATGAGCGCCGCGGTCACGTCTTCGGTCACCTTGTAGATGACGCGATACGTGCGAACGTCGACGCCCTCCTGTTCGGCGAGCGTCTGCGCCGCCTGGCTCGGCCGCACGTTGAAACCGATGATGATCGCCTCCGACGCGGCCGCCAGCATGATGTCGGACTCGTTGATGCCGCCGACGCCGGAGTGGAGGACCCGCACCTTGACCTCCCGGTGCTGGATCTTGAGCAAGGCGTCGGACAGCGCCTCGAGGCTGCCCTGCACGTCGGCCTTCACCACGAGATTGAGGTCGAGCACCTTGCCCTCGGCGATCCGGGCGAACACCTCGTCCAGCGTGAGCGAGCGCTCGCGCCCCAGGCGCTCCGTCTTGAGGCGGCTGGCGCGCCGGCTCGCGAGACCGCGCGCCGCGCGCTCGTCCTTGACCACGCGGCAGAGCTCGCCGGCGATCGGCAGCTCGTCGAAACCGATGATCTCGACGGGCGTGGACGGGCCGCCGCTCGTCAGTGCCCCACCCTTGAAGTCGCGCATCGCCCGCACGCGGCCGCTGACGCCACCGGCGACGATGGCGTCGCCGACGTGCATCGTGCCGCGGTCGACGAGGACGGTTGCGACGACCCCGCGGCCGGGATCCACACGCGACTCGATGACGAAACCGCTGGCCTCGGTCATCGGGTTCGCCTTGAGGTCGGCGACCTCGGCGATCAGCAGGAGCATGTCGAGGAAGGTGTCGAGACCGAGCCGCTTCTTGGCGCTCGCCTCGACGAAGATCGTGTCACCTCCCCACTCCTCGGGCACGAGTTCGTACTCCGTGAGTTGCTGCTTGATGCGCTCGACGTTGGCCTCGGGCTTATCGATCTTGTTGACGACGATGAGGATCGGCACGCCGGCCGCCTTGGCGTGGGCGATGGCTTCGATCGTCTGCGGCATCACGCCGTCATCGGCCGCCACGACGATGGCCGCGACGTCGGTGACCTTGGCGCCGCGGGCGCGCATCGCCGTGAAGGCGGCGTGGCCCGGCGTGTCGATGAACGTGAGCAGTTTGCCCTTGTGGTCCACCTGATAGGCGCCGATGTGCTGAGTGATGCCGCCGGCCTCGCCGGCCGCCACCGCGGTGTCGCGGATCGCGTCGAGCAGGCTCGTCTTGCCGTGGTCGACGTGGCCCATCACGGTGATCACCGCCGGGCGTGGCTCGAGATCCTCGGGCGCGTCGACGGCTTCGCTCTCGAGCTGCGCCTCCTCGTCGGCCGCGTGGATGATCTCGATCTCGCGGCCGAAATCGCCGGCGAGGACCGTGAGCGCCTCGTCGGAGAGGGACTGCGTGATCGTCACCATCTCACCGTAGCCCATGAGAGCCTTGATGATCTCGGCGGTCGAGATGCCGAGCAGCTGGGATATCTCCTTGACGCTGGCGCCCGACGGCAGCTTGACAGGACCGCTCGGCACCGGTGGCGGCGTGGGTGCGACCGCCGCCTCGCGTTGATCGCGGCCACGGCGACCGCGGCGGCGACCGCCGCCGCCGCCGCCCTGCGGACCGCCGCGCCGGGCGGCTCCTGCGTCGATGATGACGCGCCGGCGACGGCCGCCCTGGCCGCCACGTCGGCGCGGCGCGGCCGCCGTGCCCGCGAAGGCCTTCTCGATCGCCTCTTCTTCGACGTTGATCTCGCCGTCCACGACCTCGATGCCCGCCTTCTTGAGGTGAGCGAGAACGTCGTCGACGCTCGCACTGCGCTGGCGGGCGATGTCGGAGACTTTGAACTTCTTCGCCACTCACCTCACCGCCTTTCTCTGTTCGCAGGCGACCGCGAATTCGTGCGCGGTCGCCGGGTCGATGATGACGGGGCCCCGGAAGGCGCGCGCGAAGGCGCGTCGCTCCACGGCCACATCGAGACAGCCCTGCTCGAAACAGACGTACGCGCTTCGGCCGGACCGCATGGGCCCGGCGAGCGTCAAGCGCCCGTCACGCAGGGCGAATCGTATCAGGTCGCTTTGAGGGCTGCGTTTGCGGCAGCCGACACAGCTGCGCTCCGGAGCGCCCATGGTGTCACGCCACCGACTCCGCGTCGGCGGCGGCCGCCGCCTCGGCTGGTCCGGCGTCGGCGCCCTCCGCCGCGCTCGCCGGTCCGTTCTCAGCCGACTCCGGGGCGGCCGTCTCGGCCTCCTCGGGGCTCGCCGGCGTCTCGGGCTCCACGTAGTCGGCGTGGATGCTGCAGTAGCGCGAGCCGCCGACGGCCTGGTTCGGACAGCGCTTGCCGGTCGCCGTCACGGCCATGCACTGTCCGACCACGCCTTCGTCCTCGGCGAAGTCCATGTCGGCCTCGGCCTCGGCCTGCTGCTGCTGGCTGCGGATGTCGATGCGCCAACCCGTGAGCTTGCTCGCCAGGCGCGCGTTCTGTCCCTCGCGACCGATCGCGAGGGACAGCTGGTCGTCGGGCACGATGATGGTCGCCGACTGAGCTTCGTCGTCGACGAGCACCTCGCGCACGCGCGCCGGCGACAACGCCTTGGCGACGAAGCGAGCTGCATCGTCGTGGTACGGGATGATGTCGATGCGCTCGCCGCGCAGTTCGCTCACGACCATGCGCACGCGCGAGCCGCGCGGGCCGACGCAGGCGCCCACGGGGTCGACGCCGTCAGTGTGCGACACGACCGCGATCTTGCAGCGTCCGGGCACCGGTTTGCCGTCACGACCCCGGTAGCCTGTCTCGCGGGCCACCTGACGGATCTCGACGAGTCCGTCGGCGAGCTCGGGGACCTCGACATCGAACAGCTTGCGCACGAGCTCCTCGCTCTTGCGCGAGAGGATGACCTGCGGCCCCTTCGTCGAGTCCTGGACCTTGACGATCACGGCCTTCACGCGGGCGCCGTGCTCGTAGTGCTCCGTCTCGATCTGCTCGCTCTTGGGAAGCAGAGCCTCGACGCGGCCCAACTCGACGAGCGTGTAGCGCGCGTCGCTCTGCTGGACGATGCCGGTGACGAGCTCGCCCACGCGGTCCACATACTCGTCGAACATGAGGTCGCGCTCGGCGTCACGGATGCGCTGAATGATCACCTGCTTCGCCGTCTGCGCGGCGATGCGGCCGAAGTCGTCGGGCGTCACTTCGATGCGCTCGACCTGGCTCATGTCGACGCCGGAGAGGTCGAGACCGATCTCCTCGCCCTCCTCGTCATGCAATTTGAGAGCCTCGACGTCGATGTGCTCGGGGAAGATGAGCTGATAGACCTTCATGTCGCCCGTGTCGGGGTCGACCTCGGCCTTCGCGTGCTCGACCGCGCTGGGCGTCTTCTTGTAGGCCGAGAGCAAGGCGTCCTCGAGCGCCTCGAGAAGGGCGTCGAAAGCAATCCCCTTCTCCTTCTCGATCTGGCGCAGGGCCTCGATGATCTCTGTGCTCACAACGGCCTCCGGTTCACCTGTCGAACATATGCACCACGTGGGCGCGTGCGATATCGCTCATCTCGAGCCTGACCTCGCCGGCACCGTCGGTCAGCTCAACGGTCACGGTCGTCTCGTCGGCGCTCGCGAGCCTGCCACGAAACCGCCGGCGCCCATCGACCGGCGCCGTCGTCTGCACGGCCACCTCGCGGCCAATCGCCGCCACGAAATGGGACGGCTTTCGCAGCGGCCGGTCGAGGCCCGGCGACGACACCTCCAGGGCGAACCCTTCGCGCAGGTCGTCGAGCACCCTGCTCACATCCGCACAGAGATCGAGGTCGACTCCGCCGGGCCGATCGACGTACACGACGAGTCGGTCGCCCTTGACCTCGAGGTCGACGACTTCGACATCGGCGTAGTGCCCGGCCAGCGCTTCCTCGACGGCGGCCTCAAGCTCCTGCCTGCTGCCACGCATGTCTCGACCCCCTACAAGAACAAAAGTCGGCTGCTGCGCACCGACTTTCACGAATCGCTCCGCGCGTGTTGTCTCGCCGAGACGGAGTATAGCACCGGTACGCCCTGGCCGACAAGGCGAAGAGACCTCAATGTGCGGGGGGATTGTGCCGATAGTCCGAACGGCGGCGCGGCGGCGGCGCCCATGAGACAACACCAGAGGGACGTTATCGCGTCATGGGAGAGTACACCACGTTCGAGTGTCGCAAGTGCGACTACAAGGCCGAGCGCGTGCGCTGGGGCGTCAGCGTCAACGACCCCCGCCAACGTTGTATGCCCGCGTATTGCGTCGAGTGCCGCACGATCCGCGAGGTCGACCTGTCCGACGCCGACGTGATGGTCGACGAGTTCGAGTGCCCCGACTGCGGAAGCCAGCTCTTCTTCCTCGAGAAAGCGGCTTCGTACACCTGCCCGAAGTGCAAGGCGCCCGATATGCGCCTCATCCAGGGCGACTACTGGTGAGGCCGGCCGGCGGCCGTCTCTGAAGATCGACCGCCCCTTCTCTCAGTCGACGATGATGACGGGGCTCCCGGCCGGCACCAGCCGGCCGACTTCACGGATATCGTCGTTGCGCATGCGCACGCAGCCGTGGCTGACCGCCTGGCCGATCAGCGACGGCTGATTCGTGCCGTGGATCGCGACCGGGCCCCCGTTGGGCCAGTCTGCGAGCCGCGGCTGGAAAGCGCTGATCCCGATCGCGAGCACCCCGTACACACCGTGAGGGTCGTTGGGCCTGAGCTTCTGGTTGACGAAGAAGAAGCCGGTCGGCGTGGGCAGCTCGGGCTCGCCCACCGCGACGCGATAGGTGCCCTGCTGCTGACCGCGACGGTACACCGTCAGCGTGCGCTCGGAGAGGTCGATCTCGATCTTCGCCGTGGTGGTGTAGAAGGCCAGCTGGCCCTCCTTCACCCAGCCGCGGCTCCCGTTGGGCCGTACCGAGAGCCACACGCGATGCCACGTCTCACCTTCGACCGTGCGCGCCCTGTCGACCAGCACCACCGTTGGGTAGTCGTGGTAGTTGCGCGCCTCGAGGCGTACCTTGACGGGCGCCGCATCGGACGGCTTCGTGCGGACGACGACCGGGCCGACCGCCTTGCCCACCTGCCAGGTCTCGTAGGCCGGCGCCGGCGGCGCCTCGGTCGACGCGCCGGGCGACTGCACGACGGCCGGCGCGGGCGACTGCACGACACCGCCCCCCTCCGCCCTCGCGCGCACGACGGCCCACCCGCCTACGCCGATCCCGAGAAGCGCGGCGACGGCCGCCAGACTGAGGATCAGATCGCGAGAACGTGTCGACATGCCACTCCAAGGGTAGTCGAAGGCCCGCGGTCTGTACACAGGATGCCCGCTGCGGGCGGAGTACACTACGTCCAGAAAATCATTCCCCGAAAGGAGAGCGCGTGACCATCACCATCATCCTGGCCCTCGCGATCGTCGTCATCGTCGTGCTGGCGCTTGTCGCCATCTACAACGGGCTGGTCAAGCGTCGCAACCAGGTCGACAACTCCTGGAGCCAGATCGACGTCCAGCTCAGGCGCCGGCACGACCTCATCCCCAATCTCGTCGAGGCCGTCAAGGACTACATGGAGTTCGAGCAGGACACGCTGACCCGGGTCACCGAGGCGCGGACAGCCGCCATGGCCGCCGGACAGCGCGGCCCCGAGGCGCAGGCCCAAGCCGAGAACACGCTGAGCGGTGCTTTGAAGTCGCTCTTTGCCGTCACCGAGAATTACCCGGACCTCAAGGCCAACCAGAACGTGATGAGCCTCCAAGAGGAGCTCACCGCGACCGAGAACAAGATCTCCTTCGCGCGGCAGTTCTACAACGACAGCGTCCTCACCTACAACAACAAGATCCAGACGGTGCCGTCGAACCTCGTGGCCGGCCTGTTCAACTTCACGGCCAGGCAGTACTTCGAGGCGCCCGAGGCCGCCCGTGAGGTGCCCAAGGTCGACCTGAGGTGACGGCCCGCCGGGTGCGGCAACGAGGCTAGTCACTCGTGTACGAGCAGATCGCGCGCAATCGGCGCGCCTCGTGGCTTCTCATGGGGCTGATGGTCGCCGTGTTCGCAGTCGTCGGCTACGTCCTCGGTCTCGCCTGGCTCGGCGGCCAGACCGGCGGGCTCGGGCTGCTCGGCGTGTTCGGCGTCGTTGCGATCCTGTGGAGCCTGATCGGCTACTTCACCGGCGACAGGATGGTGCTCGCCGTCAGCGACGCCCGGCGCGTCACGCATGCCGACGAGCCGCAGCTCTGGAACGTCGTCGAGGAGATGTCGATAGCCGCGGGGCTCGCCGCGGCGCCCGCGGTGTACGTCATCGAGGACGAGGCCCTCAACGCCTTCGCGACCGGCCGCGACCCGCGCCACGCGGCGATCGCGGTCACGCGCGGGCTGATGGAGCGCCTCAGTCGCGAGGAACTGCAGGCCGTCGTCGCCCACGAGCTCTCGCACGTCCGCAACTACGACATCCGCTTCGGCACGCTGGTCGGGATCCTGGTGGGCATGATCGCGCTCGTCGCCGACTTCTTCCTGCGCTCCACATTCCTCGGAGGAGGGCGCCGCCGCGGGGGCGGTTCGGGCGGAGGAGGGCCGATCATGCTCGTCGCGCTGCTGCTGGCCGTCGTGGCGCCGCTTGCCGCCTCGGCCGTGCAGTTCGCGATCTCTCGCCGCCGCGAGTATCTGGCCGACGCCTCCGGGGTCGAGCTCACGCGCAACCCGCTGGGCCTCGCCAAGGCGCTGGACAAGATCTCGACCGACCCGCGTGCGTTGCGCGGCGCGAACAGGGCGACCGCGCATCTCTACATCGCCAATCCCCTGCGCAAGCGGCGTGCGCACAGCGGCATCTTCGACACGCATCCGCCGGTCGACGAGCGCATCGCCGTTCTGCTGCGGATGGCACACGCCGGGCCGGAGGCGCTCGGGTCGCCGGTCGGCGACCCGAGCGCCCTCACGCCCGACGTCACCTGACGGCGCGCCGCGATCACTCGTGCTCGTCGACCGCCCGGCGGTAGAGTTCGCTGTCGGGTCGCAGCGCACAGGCCAGGCGCAGCTGAGCCCGCGCTTCATCCTGCCGGCCGACGCGCAGGAGGCAACGACCGAGCGCGTATCGCGCGTAGTCGTTGTCCGGCACGGCGGCCGCCACTGCTTCGAAGAGGGCGGCGGCGGCCTCGTAGCGCCCGAGTGCGTATTCCGCGCGGCCGAGCGCTTCGCGGATCGAGTTCTTGCCGGGTTCGAGGCGCAGGGCACGGACCAGCACCAGCGCCGCCTGACCGGGATGCCGCTCGCGCATGAAGCCGACACCCGTCTGAAAGAGACTGTAGGCCTCGCTCTCGGGGTCGAACGAAGGCACGCGCCGCACCACGGGTCTCACGCGCTCGGCCTCAGAGACCGAGGTCGGCGGCGGCGCCCTGCATCGCCTCGAGGCCGATGCTCAGGAAGTCGTCGAGCTCGAGGCCGAGCTCGGCGCACCGCGCGATAGCCTCACGGTCGACACCCCGCGCGAAGGCCCCCTCGCGAAAGCGCTTGCGCACGGACTTGAGCTTGACCCCGGCGAGATCCTTGTCGGGGCGGATCAAGGCCGCCGCTGTGACGAGCCCGCTGAGCTGGTCGGCGGCGACGAGCGCGACGTCGAGCCGCGATTCGGCGATGACGCCCGTCGCGGGGTTGTGAGCGGCTACCGCGTGCACGGCGGCCTCAGGCGCACCCGCGACGCGCAGCACCTCGGCCGCCTCGGCGCCGTGACGTGTGACGTCGCCCTCCGTCGCCTCGGCGTCGAGATCGTGCGCGAGACCGACGAGGCCCCAGACTTCGGGGTCCTCATCGAAACGCTCCGCGAGCGAGCGCATGATCGCCTCGGCGGCCAGCATGTGGCGGCGCAGATTGACGTTGGCCACGCGTGCCTCGACGAGCGCCAGGGTCTCTTCGCGGCCGAGCGCGCTCACTTGAGGGCCTCTTCGACGGCGTCGAGCAGCGCGACCGCACACGCCCGCTTGCTGCTGCGCGGCACGTGGATCTCGCGCTCGTCCGTGAGGATCGTGATCTCGTTCTCGTCGGCCCCTATGCCGACGCCCTCGGCGAGCACGTCGTTGAAGACCAGGAGGTCGACGCCCTTCGCGTGCTTCTTGCGGCGCGCCCTGTCGAGGTGAGGACCGGCCTCGGCGGCGAACGCCACCCGCAGGAGACCCGGCCGCTCCGCCTCGGCGAGCACGTCAACGGTGCGCACGAGCTCGAGGCCGAGCACCTCACGCTCGCCGCGCTCGATCTTGCCGGCGACACTCTCGGCCGGCCTGAAGTCGGCCACGGCGGCCGCCATCACGAGGACGTCGGCGGCCGCGGTCGTCTCGCGCACGGCCGCCGCCATCTCTTCGGCGGACTCCACGGTGACGGTCGCATACGGTACGTCTTCGACGGGGTGCGTCGCGACAAGCGTCACGGCGGCGCCGCGCAGGTACGCTTCGTCGGCGACAGCACGGCCCATCTTGCCGCTCGAGCGGTTGCCGACGTAGCGCACGGCGTCGATGCGCTCGCGCGTGCCACCCGCTGTGACGACGACGCGTCGCTCGCGAAGACCGCCGGCAGCCGCGCCGGCGAAGGCGCGCTTCACCGCGGCAAGGATCGCGTCGGGCTCGGCCATGCGACCGACGCCCTCCTCCCCGCAGGCCAGCTCGCCACGCCCCGTCGGCAGTACCTCGACGCCGCGCTCGGCGAGACGCTGCAGGTTGTCCTGGGTCGCGGGGTGCTCGTACATGGCCCAGTTCATGGTGGGCGCAACGATCACACGGCCGCGGAAGGCGAGGTACACGGCCGTCAGCAGGTTGTCGGCGATGCCGGCCGCCATCTTCGCGAGCGTGTTCGCGGTGGCGGGCGCGACGACCATGACGTCGGCATCCCGGGCGGCGTCGATATGCTCGAACCAGCCGCCCGTCGACTGCCACGCCGTCTCGTCGTCGAGGACGGCGCCGCGTGACGCCGCCGCGAAGGTGAGCGGCGTCACGAAGCGCCGCGCCGCGGCGGTCGTCACGACCGTCGGCGCAAAGCCCTCGCGGGCCAGCCCGCGCACGAGCTCGACCGCCTTGTAGATGGCGATCCCCCCCGTGACGCCGACCAGCACCCGCCGGCCGGCGGCCGGCGGACCGTCGCCGCTGTCGTCTGCCGCGGCCACGCCGGGACTACTCCACCTCGGTCGACTCGAGCTTGCCGTCGGCGATCTCCTCGAGGGAGATCGTCAGCAGGTTCGTGCTGCGCGTCGACACCAGCGGCGGCGTCAGCGTCTCCTCCTCGGACATGAACCCTTCACCGAGGCTGTGGTAGTACGAGTTGATCTGGCGCGCACGCTTGGCGGCGATCATCACGAGCGCGTAGCGCGACCCCCCTGCGTGCGGGAGGAGCTCGTCGATGCGTGGTCTGTCCACTCGCTTCCCTTTCTTCGTGCGTTGATGATGCCGGCGACCTCAGCGGCCGCGCGTTCGGCGTCGTCGTTGACGACGATATGGTCGAACTCGTCGGCGGCCGCCACCTCCTGCTCGGCGATGTGCAAGCGCCTCGCGATGACAGCCGGACTCTCGGTGCCGCGACCCTTGAGCCGCGTCGCCAACTCGGCCAGCGACGGCGGGGCGATGAACACCGACACCGCGTCCGGCAGCGTCCGCCGCACCGCCCGTGCTCCCTGAAGCTCGATCTCGAGAATGACGTCATCGCCGGCCGCAAGCCGCGCTTCGACGTCGTCCCGCAGGGTCCCGTAGCGGTGGTCACTGTAGTGTACCCATTCGAGGAAACGTCCCTCGCGCACGCCGCCGTCGAACTCCTCTTCGCTCAGGAAGTGATACTCCCTGCCGTCGGTCTCACCAGGACGCGGGGGCCTTGTCGTCGCCGACACCGAGCAGACGAGACGATCGACACGCCGCCGCACGCGACCGATGACGGTGCCCTTCCCGGCGCCGGACGGCCCCGAGATGACGAAGACCAGAGGGATGGCTCACCGCCCGAAGAAGACGAGCAGCTCGCCGCGCTGGCGGCCGGAGAGACCCCCGACCGTCTTGCTGGGGCTGATGCGGCACTGCTCCATGATGCGCGCGGACTTGACCCGGCCGCACTTGGGGACCGCCATGAGCACGTCGAGCACCTTGGCGGTCATGAGGTACTCGGGAGGCGACGCCAGGATGTCGACGACCGACACCTTCCCTTGTTTGAGGTCGGCTTTGAGAGCGGCGCGGCGAGACCGGATGTCGTTGGCGCGAGACAGCGCGTCCATACGCTGGCTGAGCGAACGGGCGGGGGCGCTGCTGGATGACTTCGCCGAGATGGACACGGACGGGAGTATACGGAACAGCCGCTCCGAGTTCAACTGCGCACGCAACGCGCGAACGCGCGCCTTTGCGGGAGTTTTCGCGGCGTCCGTGGTCTATGGCCGCGCGAGCGCGACGCCGCGCGCGGCCGCGGGGCTCGCGAAGCCCCGCGCGGCCAGCTCGCCGTGCAGCTCGCCGAGTATGCGACGCGGCGTCTCGAGACCCAGGAAGTTGGCCGCCCCGACAGCGACCGCCGTCGCCCCGCAGGCGATGAATTCGAGAGCGTCGAGGCCGCTCTCCACCCCGCCCATGCCGATCAGCGGCACCTGCGGGAACGCGCTCGCGACCTCCGCCGTCATGCGCAGTGCGATGGGCCTGATGGCCGGTCCGCACAGGCCGCCCGTACGGTTGCCGAGAAACGGCCGCAGGGTCACCGGATCGAGCACCATCGCCTTGAACGTGTTGACGAGCGCCAGGCCGGTCGAGCCCGCCTCGAGCGCGGCAGCAGCTACGGGGACGACGTCGGTCACGTTGGGCGTCAGCTTGGTGAAGACCGGACGGGCGGTCTCGACGCACACGGCGGCGACGACCGCGGCGGTCGCCGCCGGCTCGGCGCCGATCTGAAGGCCGCCCGCGACGTTGGGGCAGGATACGTTGAGCTCATACCCGGCCACGGTGGGCGACACGTCGCCGCGGGCCGCCGCCCAAACCTCGACCTCACGGACCACCGCGGCGTAGTCCTCGGCCGCGTTGCCTCCGACGCTGACGATCATCGGCTGGCGCAAGGCGCCGAGCTCGGGCAGCGTGCCCAGCCACGCCGTGATGCCTGGGTTTGCGAGGCCGATCGCGTTGATCACCCCCGATGGCGTCTCGGTGATGCGCGGCGGCGGGTTGCCGGCTCGAGGCTCGAGCGTGACCGTCTTCGGCAGGTAGACCGAGTAGGGAAAGGTCGCGAAGAGGTCTCCGCGCGAGCGCCGCGCGACCTCCAGCGCGTCGAAGGTACCCGACGCGTTGAGCAGCGGATGCTCGAGAGCGATGGGCCCGAGGTTCACACGCAGGTCGACTCGCTCCTCGGGAAGCGGCGTCGCCGGGCCGGGCCCGCTGCGCTCGCCGGCCCTCACGGGGCCACGACCGTCTCGAGAGCGAAGACCGGGCCCTCGCTGCAGACCCGAAGGTAGCCCTCGGTCGTGGCCACGACGCAGCCGTGACACGCTCCGGTGCCGCAGGCCAAGTGCGCCTCGAGCGAAGCGTAGCCCCCCAGCCGGCGCTCGCCGGCCCAGCGCTGGACAGCGGCGACCATCTGCAGCGGCCCACAGGCGTACACCACCGTGCCCGGCGGTGCGTCGATCTCCGCCAGAAGGTCGACGACCGTGCCCGTGCGGCCCACGGCGCCGTCCTCGGTCGTGAGCCACAGCCGTGCGAGGTCGAAGGCGCCGGCCGCGCGCGCCTGGCGCGCGTCTCTGAAGCCGAAGGCCGCAGTGACCATGGCCCCGCGGCGCCCGAGCTCGTCGGCGAGGAACTGAAGCGGGGCACAGCCGATGCCCCCGCCGACCAGGAGGGCCGAGGCGACGCCCTCGACAGGGAACGGCGTGCCCAGCGGGCCGGCGAGCTCGAGGGTCTCCCCCACTTCAGCGCGCACCAGCTCCCGCGTCCCGCGTCCGCGCTCCTCGACGAGCAGCCCGACGCGGTCGCGACGCACGCTGAACAGCGAGAGCGGCCGGCGCAGAAGGAATCCCTCGCCCGGGACCGTCACCATCACGAACTGGCCCGGCGCCGCGACGGCAGCCACGGAGGGCGCCGCGATCTCGAGGGCGGCGAAGGCGCCGAAGGAGCGCGCGGACACGACCCGGCACGCCACCGTCTCCGCCCACTGCTCACCATGCGCGTCGTGGGTCTGGCCGGGCACGTCGCCGGAGTGGACCCCGGCTTCGCACCGTCGCTCGTCCGCGCTCATCGCCCTCAGCCTGTCCGGTGCAGGTCCTGGAGACACCGGACGGCGACCCGCGGACGCCGTGCGGCCTCGATCGCCGAGACCGCCGCGGAGGCGCCGGCCAGCGTCGTGATGCAGGGCACGCCCCGCTGCACGGCCGCGGTCCTGATCTCGTAGCCGTCGCTGCGCGCCCCTCTGCCGTACGGCGTGTTCACCACGAGCGCGACCGCGCCGTCGCGGATGAGGCCGACCACATGCGGCTCCCCCTCCTGCACCTTGTTCACCTGGGCGGCCGGCACCCCGAGGCTCTGCAGGGCGCGCGCTGTGCCGCGCGTCGCGAGGATCTCGAAGCCGAGCGCGTGCAGCCGCTGCCCCAGGATGGTCGCCGCCGACTTGTCGGAGTCGCAGACCGACACGAAGACGGTTCCTTCGAGGGGCAGCGGCGCGCCGGCCGCCGTGTGGGCCTTGCCCAGAGCGGCCGGGAACGCCTCGGCGATGCCCATCACCTCGCCCGTCGACTTCATCTCGGGCCCCAACCGGCTGTCGGCGCCGGGAAAGCGAGCGAACGGGAGCACGACCTCCTTGACGCTCACGTAATCGGGCACGGGCCGCACCGGAAGGTCCATCTCGACCAGCCGCGCGCCCAGCACCACTTCGGTCGCCACCCTGGCCAGGGGCACCCCTGTCGCCTTGCTCGCGAACGGCACGGTGCGCGACCCGCGCGGGTTCACCTCGAGCACGTACAGCTGGTAGTTCTGGTAGGCGAACTGGACGTTGATCAACCCCTTGACGCCCAGCGCCAGCGCGAGCTGCGTGGTCTGACGGCGCACCTGCTCGAGAGTCCCCTCACCGAGGCTGATGGACGGGATCACGCAGGCCGAGTCGCCGGAGTGCACACCGGCCTCCTCGACGTGCTGCATGATCGCCCCGATGTAGACCGTCTCGCCATCGGCGACCGCGTCGACGTCGACCTCGATGGCGTCCTCGAGGAAGCGGTCGATCAGCACCGGCCTGCCGGTGCTCACCGCGACCGCCCGGGCCATGTACTCCTCGAGCTCGTCGCCCGAGTAGACGATCTCCATGGCGCGGCCGCCGAGGACGTACGAGGGGCGCACGAGCACCGGGTATCCGATCTCGTCGCCCACCGCGCGCGCCTCATCGGACGTGCGCGCAAGCCCGTAGGGCGGGCAGGCGATGCCGAGCTCGCGCAGCAGATCACCGAAGCGTCCCCGGTCCTCCGCGAGGTCGATCGAGGCCTGCGGCGTCCCGAGGATCGGGATGCCGGCGTCGGTCAGCGCCCCGGCGATCTTGAGCGGCGTCTGCCCGCCGAACTGCACGATGACGCCCTCGGGACGCTCGTTCAGACAGACGTTCGCCACGTCCTCGAAGGTCAGCGGCTCGAAGTAGAGGCGGTCCGAGATGTCGTAGTCGGTCGAGACCGTCTCCGGGTTGCAGTTGATCATCACCGCCTCGTAGCCGAGGCGCCGCGCGGTCAAGGCGGCGTGCACGCAGCAGTAGTCGAACTCGATGCCCTGGCCGATCCGGTTCGGACCAGACCCCAGGATCACGACGCGCGGGCGCTCGCCCGGCGTCGCCTCGTTCTCCTGCTCGTAGGTCGAGTAGTAGTAGGGCGTCTCGGCCTCGAACTCGGCGGCGCAGGTGTCGACCGCCTTGTAGACCGGCGTGACCCCCCACTCGACCCGCAGGGCGCGCACCTCTCGCTCCGTCCGTCCGCAGAGCTCGCCCAAACGATGATCGGAGAAGCCATAGCGCTTCATGCGGCGGAGCAGCTCGGGCGAGAGCGCGCCGGCGCCTCGCACCTCATCCTCGAGACCGACGATGTCGCGCACCTCGCTCAAGAAGAACGGGGAGACGCCGGTCAGCTCCGCGAGCTGTTCGAGCCCGGCATCCTGACGGAAGGCGTGAAGCAGCAACTCGTAGCGTTCGCAGGTCGGCGTCGCCAGCGCCTTCAGCGTCTCCTGCAGGCTCGCCGGAAGCTCGACGGGACCGTCCAGCTCGCGCGAGCGCATCGCCTTGAGGAAGGCCTCCTTGAAGGTCCGCCCGATCGCCATCGCCTCGCCCACGCTCTTCATGTGGGTCGTCAGCTCGGGGTCCGCCATGGGGAACTTCTCGAAGGCCCACCGCGGCATCTTGACGGCCACGTAGTCGAGCGTCGGCTCGAAGCAGGCCGGCGTCTTCTTCGTGATGTCGTTGCGGATCTCGTCGAGCGTGTAGCCGACGGCCAGCTTCGCCGCGATCTTGGCGATCGGGAAGCCGGTGGCCTTCGAGGCCAGCGCCGAGCTGCGCGAGACCCGCGGGTTCATCTCGATCACCGCGACCTCGCCTGTGCCCGGGTGCACGGCGAACTGCACGTTCGAGCCGCCGGTGTCCACCCCGATGGCGCGCATGATCGCCGCAGCCGCGTCGCGCAGCTCCTGGTACTGCGGGTCGGTCAGCGTGAGCGCCGGCGCCACCGTCACGCTGTCGCCGGTGTGGATGCCCATGGGGTCGATGTTCTCGATCGAGCAGATGACGACGACGTTGTCCGCTCGAGTCGCGCATCACCTCGAGTTCGAACTCCTGCCAGCCCTCGACCGACTCCTCGAGGAGGACCTGCGAGATGGGGCTGCGCCGCAGACCGCCGGCCACGATGTCGCGGAGGCTCTCGGCGTCGCGGGCGATGCCGCCGCCACTCCCTCCGAGCGTGAAGGCGGGGCGCACGACCAGCGGGAGGCCGAGCTCGCGGCCGGCCAGCTCGGCCTCTTCGAGCGTATGCGCGAGAGCGCTGCGCGGCACGCGCAGGCCGATGCTCTCCATGATCTCGCGGAACTCCGCGCGATCCTCGGCCCGGCGGATCGCCTGCGCGTCGGCGCCGATCATCTCGACGCTCCACAGGTCGAGCACACCGGCCTCCGCGAGCTCCATGCTCAAGTTGAGCGCCGTCTGGCCGCCCAGCGTCGGCAGGAGCGCGTCCGGCCGCTCGGTCTCGATGATGCGCGTGAGCGTCGGCAGGTCGAGCGGCTCGATGTAGGTGCGGGTGGCGAAGTCCGGATCGGTCATGATGGTCGCCGGGTTCGAGTTCACGAGGACGACCTCGAACCCGTCCTCGAGGAGCACCCGGCAGGCCTGCGTACCAGAGTAGTCGAACTCGCAGGCCTGTCCGATCACGATCGGCCCCGAGCCGATGATCAGGATCTTCTTCAGGTCGTCGCGCCGCGGCATCAGGCGACCCCCGCCGCGGCGAAGCGCTCTATCTCGTCCACGAAGCGGGCGAAGAGGTAGAGCGAGTCGTGCGGCCCCGGCGTCGACTCGGGGTGGTACTGCACGGAGAAGGCGCGGAGATCGGGCGCCGCGAGCCCCTCGACGGTGCCGTCGTTCAGGTTCACGTGCGTGACCTGCGCGGCCGGGTGCGCGGTGTCGGCCTCGCGGACAGCGAAACCGTGGTTCTGCGTCGTGATCGCGATCGCCCCCGTGCGCAGGTCCTTCACCGGGTGGTTGGCGCCGCGGTGCCCGAACTTGAGCTTGTAGGTCGTCATGCCGAGCGCAAGTGCGAGGACCTGGTGGCCCAGGCAGATGCCGAAGACGGGTACCTTGCCGAGCAGGCGGCCGACCGCCTTGACGGCGTAGTCGACGGCCGCCGGATCGCCCGGACCGTTGGAGAGGAAGACGCCGTCGGGCTCCAGCTTCAGCACCTCGCGGGCGCTGGTCGTGGCGGGCACGACCGTGAGGCTCAGGCCATGAGCGCTGAGCATGCGCAGCATGGAGCGCTTCACGCCGAAGTCGTAGACGACGACGCGGCGGACGGGCAGCGCACCCGTCTGCGACGGCGCCTCCGCTCGCGGCGGCGCGTCCTCCGGAGACTGCGGCGCCACCTCGTAGCGCTCGGATGTCGTGACGGCACGCGCCAGGTCCAGCCCCTTCATGAGCGGCAACCTCTGGGCCCGGCGGCGCAGATCGCGCACGTCGTCGCTCCCGGTCGAGACCACGGCGCGCAGCGCGCCCTGCTCGCGGATGTGGCGGGTCAGGGCGCGCGTATCCACGCCGCTCACCGCCAGAACCCCACGCTCGCCGAGCCACTCGAGCCAGGTCGCCGATGATGCGTGGTTGAAGCGGTAGTTCGTGATCTCCCGGGCCAGGACGACCCGGGCGTGCGCCGACCCTGACTCGTCGCGAGCGGGGTCGGCGCCGTAGTTGCCGTTCATCGGAAACGTGAACGTCACGAGCTGGCCCGCGTACGACGGGTCGGTGGCGATCTCCTGGTAGCCCATCATGCTCGTCGTGAAGACGAGCTCGCCGCCGACGGTCCCGCCGCCGGCGAGAGCCTCGCCGCTGAAGCAGACGCCGTCCTCGAGGACGACAAGAGCTCGCTCAGGCATCGGTCTCCCAGGCCAGTCGCCCGCCGGCCACGGTGAGTCGCACCTTTGCCGTCAGCCGTCGGCCCAGCCAGGCCGAGTTGCTCGAACGCGACTGGAACCCGTCGCGCGTCACCTTCCAGGTGGCATCCGGATCGACCACGCAGAGGTCCGCCCGGGCGCCGGCTCTGATCGCCGGCGGCTCGAGGCCGGCGATCGCCGCCGGCGCCGCGCTCATCCTCGTCACCAGGCCGCCCAGCGTGAGGGCACGTTTCTTGACCAGCTCGGTGTAGAGCGCCGCGAAGGCGGTCTCGAGCCCCGTCGTCCCGAAGGGCGCCTCCTCGAAGGGCACGTCCTTCTCCTCTGGAGAGTGCGGCGCGTGGTCGGTGGCGACGCAGTCGATGAGTCCGCTCTTCAACGCCTTGACGAGGGCCTCGCGATCGCGCTCCTCGCGCAGAGGCGGGTTCACCTTGACGGTGCTCTCCAGCGCTTCGACCTCGACGTCGGTCATCGTCAGATGGTGCGGCGTGACCTCGGCGGTGACCCGGACTCCGGCCTTCTTGGCCCGCTCGAGGTGCTCGAGCGAGGCGGCCGCGCTCAGGTGGCAGAGATGCACGCGGCCGTCTTCGTAGGCTGCGACCTCGAGCACCCGCTGCACATCGATGCTCTCGGCGATCGACGGCATGCCGCCGAGGCCGAGCCGCGCCGACACCGGCCCCTCGTGCATCTCTCCGCCGGCCACCAGCGAGGCGTCCTCGGCGTGCACCGCGACGAACCGGTCGGTCAGCTTGGCGTACTGCAGGGCGCGCCGCACGAGCTGCGCGGTGGCGAGCGGCTGCCCGTCGTCGCTGAAGCCGATCGCGCCGGTCTCGGCGAGCTCCGCCATCTCCGTGAGCTGCTCGCCTGCCAAGCCGCGGGTCACGGCGGCGAAGAAGCCGGCCGGCACGACCGCCTCGCGCCTGGCGCGCTCGATGAGGCCGGCCAGGAGCGTCGCCGTGTCGACCACCGGATCGGTGTTCGCCATCCCGAAGACCGCGACGTAGCCACCGGCCGCCGCCGCCCGTGTGCCGGTCGCGATATCCTCTTCGTCCTCGCGCCCGGGCGTGCGCAGATGCGTGTGGAGGTCGACGAAGCCGGGCAGCACGAGCAGCCCCCGGGCGTCGATCTCGCGGACTCCCTCGGGCGCCGCGAGATCGCTCCCGAGCTCCGCGATCTTGCCCTTGAGCACGAGCACGTCCTGCGCCTGGTCGATGCCCGACCCGGGGTCGACCACGCGCCCCCCCTTGACCAAGATGTCGAGGACCGGTCCCGGTCTGTTCCACGTCCGTTGCATCAGAGCACCTCCCCGCCGCTCGTGGCGTCGCTGTAGCCGACGATCGTCCTGTAGAGGATCGCCATGCGGACGGCGAGGCCGCTGAACACCTGGTGGGCGACGAGGTTCTCATCGTCGTCGGCGATGTCGGCGCTGATCTCGACGCCGCGATTGATGGGGCCGGGGTGCATGACGCGCTGACCCGGGCGGACCCGCTGGCTGCTGACGCCGAAGAGCCGGTTGTACTCGCGCAGCGAGGGCAGGAAGTTGGCGCCCGCCTTGATGCGCTCCTGCTGGATGCGCAGAAGGTAGATCACGTCGGCGTCCTTGAGGTGGGCCAGGTCGTGCTCGACCCGAACGCCCATCTCCTCGATGCCGCGCGGCATCATGGTGGGCGGGCCCACCAGGGTCACGTCCATGCCGAGCATCTGGAAGCCCATGATGTCGCTACGCGCGACGCGGCTGTGGAGGATGTCGCCGATGATCGAGATCTTCATGCCGGAGAGGTCGCGACCGAAGGTCTGGCGGAGGCTGAACAGGTCGAGCAGGCATTGCGTCGGGTGCTGGTGCTTGCCGTCGCCGGCGTTGATGACGCTGGCCTCGGTGTTGGCCGAGAGTACCTGGCAGGCGCCGGCCGACGGGTGCCGCATGACGATGATGTCGGGCCCGTAGGCCGACAGGGCGATCGCCGTGTCCTTGAGCGACTCGCCCTTCTCGGCGGCCGACCCCTCGGCCTTGAGGCCGAGGGTGTCGGCCGAGAGCCGCTTGGCCGCCAGGTCGAAGCTCGACGAGGTGCGGGTCGAGGCCTCCCAGAAGAGGTTGATGATGGTCCGCCCGCGCAGCGTCGGCACCTTCTTGATGTCGCGCTCGAGCACGGGCAGGAAGCTCTCGGCCGTGTCGAGCAGGAGCTCGACCTGTTCGCGCGAGAGGTCCTCCATGGAGATGAGATCGCGCTTCGCCACGGTCAGGCCTCCTTCCCGGCCCGGACCAGGACGACCTCGTCGACCCCGTCGGGCTCCTCGAGCCGCACCCAGATGCGCTCGCGCGGCGCCGTGGGCAGGTTCTTGCCGACGTAGTCGGGCCGAATCGGCAGCTCGCGATGGCCACGGTCGACGAGGACCGCGAGCTGCACGCGCGCCGGCCGCCCGAAGTCGAAGAGGGCCTCGATCGCCGCCCGGATGGTGCGCCCGGTGTAGAGCACGTCGTCGACGAGGACGACGGTCGCCCCGTCGATGTCGAAGGGCAGGTTGGTGTCCTTCACCTCCGGCTGCGGCGTGCGCGGGATCACCCCCACCACGCCGCGCGCGGCGACGTCGTCGCGGTAGAAGGAGATGTCGAGGTTGCCCAGGGGCAGCTCGCGCCCGCCCACCTCGCAGAGGAGGCGGTGGATGCGCTCGCCGAGGAACGCCCCTCGCGTGTGGATGCCCACGACGGCGAGCTGGCTGTCCTTGGGGTTCTTCTCGAGGATCTCGTGCGAGATGCGCGTGATCGTGCGGCGCATCTGGTCGGCCGTGAGGACCACGGTCTCTGAGTCAGGTCTGGTTTGAGGCATAAAAAAGGCCGCCGTGCCCGTCGTCGCGGTACGGCAGCGCCATCACCCCCCTTTCGGTCTCTCGGGACACGCTTAAAGGTCGGGCGCAGTGTAGCAGCGCCCACACACGGGCGCAAGAGCGTGGCCGCTGAGGGCGGCGGGCGAGTAGAATGCCGTCGTGCGTGCCCGACTTCCCGCCAACCGCGAAGGGAACGGAGCTCCATGAGCACGAAGGCCAGGAAAGACCACCAGGCCGGCGCTCCCATTGAGCTTGCCGACCGCTTCGGCGCCCACAACTACGCACCGCTGCCGTCGTCATCGAGCGCGCCGAAGGCGTCCACGTCTGGGACGCCGAAGGCACCCGCTACGTCGATTTCCTCTCGGCCTACTCGGCGCTCAACCACGGCCACCGCCATCCGCGCATCGTGGCGCCTGAAGCGACCAGGCCGACCGCTCACGCTCACCTCGCGCGCCTTCCACAACGTCGAGATGGGCCCGTTCCTGCAGGAGCTCTGCGAGTACTGCGGCATGGAGATGGCCCTGCCGATGAACACCGGCGCCGAGGCCGTCGAGACCGCGCTCAAGGCCGGCGCGCAAGTGGGGCTACGAGGTCAAGGGCGTGCCGCGAGACGAGGCGGAGATCATCGTCTGCGCGGACAACTTCCACGGCCGCACGATCACCATCGTCTCGCTTCTCGACCGAGGAGCCCTATCGTCGACGACTTCGGCCCGTTCACCCCCGGCTTCAGGATGATCCCCTACGGCGACATCGCGGCGCTCGAGGCAGCGATCACGCCGAACACCGTCGCCTTCCTGCGTCGAGCCGATCCAGGGCGAGGCGGCGTCGTCGTCGCCGCCCGACGGGTACCTGCGCGAGGCGCGCGCGATCTGCACGCAAGCAGCGACGTGCTGCTGATCTGCGACGAGATCCAGACCGGCTTCGGCCGCACGGGCCGACGCTTCTGCTGCGAGCACGAGGGCGTGAGACCCGACATGCGTGATCCTCGGCAAGGCGCTCGGCGGCGGCGTCTACCCGGTCTCGCGCCGTCGTCGGCACGCGAGAGGTCCTGGGCCTCTTCACGCCCGGCGAGCACGGCTCCACGTTCGGCGGCAACCCGCTCGCCTGCGCCGTCGCGCCGCGAGGCGCTACGCGTGCTCCGTGAAGAGGAGATCTCGCCGAGCGCGCCGCGCGAGCTGGGCGCGGTAGCTGCATCGATCGCCTGCGAGGCGATCGACTGCCCGCTCGTCAAGGAGGTGCGCGGCAAGGGCCTGCTGGTCGGCGTCGAGCTGCAGCCCGAGGCGGGCGGCGCGCGCCGCTACTGCGAGGCGCTCATGCGCGAAGGGATCCTGTGCAAGGAGACCCACGACCACGTCATCCGCTTCGCCCCGCCGCTGGTGATCGAGCAGGTGACGCTCGAAGCGGCGATGGAGCGCGTGCAGAGCGTCCTCACGCGGATGCAGCCGGTCTGAGGCGAGACCCCGCTCACGTGCACAGGCGGTCTCCGCGATGAGAGTGCTCCTCTTGGATCAGTCGTCGCCGGCGAGGAACGGGTAGCGGTAGTCGGTCGGCGGCAGCCAGCAGCTCCTTGATGGCGCGCGGGCTGGCCCAGCGGATCAGGTTCCACTTGGAGCCGGCCTTGTCGTTGGTGCCCGAGGCGCGGGCGCCGCCGAAGGGCTGCTGGCCGACGATGGCGCCGGTCGGCTTGTCGTTGATGTAGAAGTTGCCGGCCGCGTGGCGCAGCGCCTCGCGCGGCCTGAGTCACGGCGGCGCGGTCGCGGGCGAAGATGGCGCCGGTGAGGCCGTAGGGCGTGGAGCGAGTCGACGAGCTTCAGCGTGCCCTCCCAGTCGGCGTCGTCGTAGACGTAGGTCGTGAGGACCGGCCCGAAGAGCTCCTCGCGCAGGGTGCGGAAGGACGGGTCGCGGGTGACGATGACGGTGGGCCGCACGAAGTAGCCCTGGCTGTCGTCGCTCTCGCCGCCGGCCAGGATCTCGCGCTGCGCGGTCGCGCCTTGGCCTCCTCGATGGCCTGCTTCTGGGTGGCGAAGCTGGCGGCGTCGATGACGGCGCCCATGTAGTTGGCGAAGTCGGCCGAGATCGCCCATCGTGATGCTCTCGACCTCGGCGACCAGGCGCTCGCGGAGCGTCCGGCCAAGCGAGGCCGGCACGAAGAGCCGGGAGGCGGCCGAGCACTTCTGGCCCTGGTATTCGAAGGCGCCGCGGATGACGCCGGCCACCAGGGCCTCCACGTCGGCCGAGCGATGGGCGAGCATGAAGTCCTTGCCGCCGGTCTCGCCGACGATGCGCGGGTAGTTCGCGTAGCGCTCGATGTCGCCGCCGACGGTGCGCCAGATGTTCTGGAAGACGGCCGTGGAGCCGGTGAAGTGCACGCCGGCCAGGGCCGGGTCGGCGAGGATCGAGTCGCCCACCTCGGCGCCGCGGCCGTAGAGCAGGTTGATGACGCCGTCCGGCAGGCCGGCCTCCTGGAGCAGCCGCATGACGTAGTAGGCGCGAGAGCATGGCGCGTCGAGGCCGGCTTCCAGATCACGGTGTTGCCCATCAGCGCCGGGGCGGTCGGCAGGTTGCCGGCGATGGAGGTGAAGTTGAAGGGCGTGACGGCGAAGACGAAGCCCTCCAGCGGCCGGTACTCCGTCGCGGTTCCAGACGCCGGGGCTCGAGAGCCGGCTGGTCGGCGTAGATCTCGGCCGCGTAGGTGCGGATTGAAGCGCCAGAAGTCGATCAGCTCGCAGGCCGCGTCGATCTCGGCCTGGTGGGCGGTCTTCGACTGGCCCAGCATGGTGGCGGCGTTCAGGGTGTCGCGCCAGGGGCCGGCGAGCAGCTCGGCGGCGCGCAGGAAGACGCTGACGCGGTCCTCCCAGGGCGTGCGGCTCCACTCATCCCAGGCCGCGGCGGCGGCCTCCTTGGCGGCCGCCACCTCGCCGGGTCCCGCGAGGTGGACGTCGGCCAGCACGTGGCGTGGTCGTGCGGCATGACGGCCGGCGCGGTGCGGCCGGTGCGCACCTCGCGGCCGCCGATGATGCAGGGGATCTCGAGGCGCTCGGCGGCCATCTCTGCGAGTCGCGCCGAGAGCGCGCGCGCTCCGGGGAGCCGGGGGCGTACTCGAACCGGCTCGTTGCGGGGGACCGGGGCGTTCGAGAGGGCGTTGCTCATCGCGCGAGGCCTCCTGGAGACGATCAGCCGACCACAAGACTATAGCGTCGTCAGAACACCGCTGCAGGTCTCGGGACGGCCGAAGGCGCCGAGCGGCGACAGCCGCCGACCCAGGCCGTCTCCACCCACGCTCAGGGCTGCGGCAGACCCAGACGCTCGAGGAACGCCGCCAGCTCCGCCGGCAGCGGGCTGGCCAGGTCGAGCTCGCGACCGTCCTCCGGGTGAGGGAAGCGCAGCGCCGTCGCGTGAAGGAAGTGACGCGTCGAGGCCCTCGGGTCGCGGTCGCCCGCCGTAGGTCGCGTCGCCCGCGACCGGGTAGCCCGAGGGCCGCGAAGTGCACCCGTATCTGATGGGTGCGCCCGGTCTCGAGGCGCACTTCGCGCGAGCGTGTAGCCGCCGCCGCGAGCGAGCACGCGGAAGTGCGTCACCGCCGTTCTCGCCTGCACGCTGTGCACGGACATGCGGCGACGATCGCGCACGTGACGGCCGATCGGCGCGTCGATGGTGCCCTCGTCCTGCGCGAGCTCGCCGGCACAGGAGGGCGATGTAGGTGCGCTCGACGCGGCGCGCGCTCATCGTCGCCACGAGGCGGCGGTAGGCCACTTCGCTGCGGGCGACGATCAGGAGACCCGATGTCTCGCGGTCGAGCCTGTGGATCACGCCCGGCCGGCGGCCGTGCCCCCCGGCGATGCCGTGATCGAGGAGGGCGTGCACGAGCGTCCCGGCCTCGTGCCCCGGGGCCGGATGCACGACCATGCCCGCCGGCTTGTCGGCGACGAGCAGCCAGTCGTCCTCGTAGATGATCGGCACGGCGGCTGATTCCGGCACCAGCTCCTGCGGCGCCGGCGGGGGCTTCTCCCAAGCCAAGGTCTCGCCCGCCTGCACCCTGTGCTGCTTGCCGGCCGGGCGGCCGGCGACCTCCACGTGACCGTCTTTGATCAGGCGTTGAGCGACGGTGCGGGACTCCCCGAGCAGCTCGGCCACGACGACATCGAGCCGCCGCCCCGCCTCGTCGGCGGCGACCTCGTGGGTGCCCCGCTCAGGTGCGCGAGGCACGGAGCGCCACCAGGACGAGCCAGACCGTCCCCGCTACGATGAACGCGTCCGCAACGTTGAATGCGGGCCACCACGCCGGGTCGATGAAGTCGAGCACCGCGCCGTCGAAACGCAGCCGGTCCACAAGGTTGCCCGTGGACCCGCCCAGGATGAGGGCGAGGGCCGGCCGGTACCGGGCAGGGGCGAACATCAGAGCGGCGGCTAAGACACCGACGAGGACGGCCACGGCCACGATGAGCGCGTCGCCCAAGTTCCGCAGGCGCCCGAAGGAGATCCCGGAGTTGTAGAAGACGGAGAGGCGCACGCCGTCAACGAGATGGTACGGCAGGGCGTCGCTCCCGCGGATCAGCCACTTCGTCAGCTGGTCGACGGCGAGCGCCGCCAGAGCGATCAGCCCTGCGCCTGCTCGTCCGTCAGGCGCCACGCCGCCGCGGCTTGTCCAGCTCCTGGAGCTTGGTATGCCCCATGGGACACGCCGGGACCTTCACTTTGCCCGACCGTCCGCCATCGTTGCGCACGATCACGAGCGGGAATGTCGCTTTGCATTGCTTGCAGTAGGCGAGCTTCGCCATCCAGTCTCCTCAGTCCATGCCGAGCCGTCGACGAGCCTCGGCTTCATTCAAGTCTTCCACCTCGACGAGTTTGCGACGCCCACTCTCACCCGCGGCCACCCGCACCGTAGCCGCCGGCACCTCGAGCCGAGCCGCCAGCAGCCGCACGAGGGCCCGATTCGCGCCGCCCTCACGCGCGGGCGCGGCCACTCGCACCCTCAGGCGGCCGTCCGCGACGCCCCCGATCGCGTCGTGAGCGGCGCCGGGGTCACCCAGAGCGCCAGCGTCACGCCGCGGCGGCTGCGCCGCACAGGCGCCGTCTCACCACTTGAACTCGTCGTCGGACACTCCGGTGTCGAGATCGATCAGCAGGTCGTCGCCTTGGCCGGCATCGTGCTTCTCTTCGCGCGACGCCTCGTTCCCAGTCGCTTGGTCGGTACCGGGGACTTCCGGCCCTGGCGCCTCGGGGCGTTTCACATCCGTCGCGGCAGGCGGTGGCGGCCCGAACATGGGCGGCCCCGGCGCCGGCCCTGGCGGAACAGGCATCTGCCGGGCAGGACCCGCGGGCGCGGGCGACGTGGGCGCAGGCGAGGGCGCCTGAGCCGGTCTGGCCGCAGGCGCCGGGTCACGTGGCGGCTCCACCATCGTCTCCTCTCGGGAGATGGCCGCCCTGATGGCCTCGGCCTGGCGATTCAGGTCCGGCTTGGGCTCGGCCGCCTGGGCGGGCGCCCGCTCCGCCTGCTTGAGGAAGCCCTCGAGCATCTGCTTGAAGCGGATGCGGAACTCCTCCTCGACCCCGCGCAGTTGTGTCAGCGACCCCTCGATGCGCTGCTTGTCGCCGTAGCTCTCGTTCACCATCTGGCGCGCCTTGAGCTCAGCGTCGCGCAGGATAAGCTGGCCCTCCTTGGTGGCGTTCTGCTTGAGCTCCTCGGCGCTCTGCTGCGCCGAGATGAGCGTCTTCTGCAGCGTCTCTTCGATGCGGCGGAAGCGGCCCACCTGCTCCTCGAGGTTCTCGATGCGCTCCCCGAGATCGATGTTCTCCTTGAACAGACGCTCGAACTCGTCGGCGATCTGGTCGAGGAACTCGTCGACCTCCTCGTCGACGTAGCCGCGCATGCCGCGCTTGAACTCCTTGTGGCGAATGTCCAGCGGTGTCAGCTTCATGGGGTTCCCCCTTCGGCCGCGCGCAACGCGCGAGGGATGCTCTCCGTAGACTCTGCTCTTCTATTGTGCCGTCGCGGCCCGGATTCCTGCGCGCGCTGCTCCACCACGCCACGGGCCCTTGCCATCGCCGCGGGCCGATGACGCCAAGACCCGGCGGGCACGCCCAAGGCTCAGAACTGGTTGAAGAAGCCCTTCTCGATGAGCCGCGCCCTCTCCTCGGCGGAGACCTCGACGTTGCGCGGCGTGAGCAGGAAGATCTTGTCGGCCACCCGCTGCATGCCACCTTCGAGCGCGTAGGTGAGGCCGCTGCAGAAGTCGATCAGGCGCTTGGCGAGCTCGGTCTCCGAGCCCTGCAGGTTGATGATCACAGGCACGTCGACCTTGAACTTGTCGGCGATCTGCTGGGCGTCGTTGAAGGTCTTCGGGATGACGAGATGGACCTCGACCCGCGGTGCGCGCACGCTCTCGACGGCGCGCACGGGGGCCATCGCGCGGCGCGGCGGCTCTTCGGAGAAGATCTCATCGTAGTCGTTTCGGCCGCGCGAGCCCGCCAGCTTGCGGACGTTCGGACGGTCCTGGTACGAACGCTCGAGCTCCTCGTACGGGGCCAGCGTCTCGTCCTCGTCGTATACCTCGTCCTCGTCGGCGAGGCCGAAGTACACGGCGACCTTGTGCCACGAATCTCCGAGGCCCATTCAGTCCCTCCCTGCCGCTCTCTAAAAGAGCACGCTGCCGACTCGGACGATGGTCGCGCCCTCGAGCACGGCCGCCTCGTAGTCGGCGCTGGTGCCCATCGAGAGTCGCGCGAAAGTATAGCGGCCGCGCCAGTTCTCCGAAAGCCGCCCGGCCAGTTCGCGCGTGCGCGCGAAGAAGGGCCGGGCGTCGTCGGACTGCGGCGGCATGCACATCAGGCCGCCGAAGACGACCTTCTCGCTCGCGGCGGCCTCCTCGAGGAAGGCGTCGACCGCGTCGAAGGACACGCCGCTCTTGCTCTCCTCTCCGCCGATGTTGACCTCGAGCAGCACCTCGACCGGCACTTCGGCGCGTACCTGCAGTTCCTTGACCACGCTCAGGCTTGCGACCGAGTGGATCAACCGCACGAGCGGCAGCACCACCCTGGTCTTGCGGCTCTGCAGGTGGCCGATGAAGTCGTACGTGAAGACCTCTCCGTAGCGCTCGTGCTTCGCCACCAGGTCCTGGGCGCGGTTCTCGCCGATGAGGCGGACCCCGGCCTCGGCGAGCACGCCGAGGTGATCCACGTCGACGTACTTGGTGGCGACCAGCACCTCGACGTCGGCAGCGCTGCGGCCCGCGCTGCGCGCGGCCGTCGCGACGCGCAGCAGCACCTCTTCGTACTTCTCCCGCACGCTCGCTGCCGACCCGTCGTACTGCGTCACCAACACGCTCTCCCCACCTTGAAGCCGACGGCGGCGCCGCCGACTCCTTCATGGTTCGCCGTGCGCCGCCCCTACCCTGTCTGCGAGCCACGTTACCGCCAGATGCCGGCCCGTCTCGCCGCGATCGCGGCGGTGAGAGAAGAAGCGCGTATCGCACGAGGTGCAGAGGCCGGTGACGCTGATGTCGCGCCGAGGCACCCCTGAGGTCTCGAGCTGACGGCGCGCGCACGCCCAGAGATCCACGGCGGCGACGGTCACGACGCCCGGGTAGCGGGCGTCGAAACGCCGCCGCAACTCCTCGTCGACCGTAAAGCAGCATGGGCCTATGGCGGGGCCGACGACGGCTCCGAGCAGGCGGCCGCGGCGCGACAGCGCCGCGGCCGCCTGCTCGACGATGCCCGCCAGCATGCCCCGCCAGCCCGCGTGCACGGTGGCCACAAGCGGGCCGGTCTCGCCCGCGGCGACCAAGACGACCGGCACGCAGTCGGCATGGCTGATAACGAGCCCAAGGCCCGGCGTGGAGGTCAACAGAGCATCGGCGTCGGCGATCGCCGACGCGGTGTCGCGGGCGCCGCATCCCGCCTCAGTCTCCCCCACCGCGACCAGCCGCGTACCGTGCACCTGTCCGGGCACCACCCAGTGCGCGAGGTCGATCCCGAGCGCGGCGGCGAACCTGCGTCTGTTCTCCAGCGCCGCCTCCGTGGCGTCACCGACCGAGAGACCGAGGTTCAGACCGTCGAAGGGCGGGGCTGAGACGCCGCCTTCCCTCGTCGGGAAGGCGGCGTCCACGCCCGCCCCGCCCCACGCCAGCCACCGCAGCCCGCCGGAGGTGCGCCACTGCTGCGAGAAAATGCCCACGTCAACCACCCGGCATGAAGGTGTCGAAGGCGAAGTCCAGAGCCGCGCCGAGCGTCGCGTCGAACAGTGCCGGTCGTGACATGAGGACGACGAGGAGAGCGAGCAGCACCCAGTTCCCGTAGCGGTCCAGGCCGATCCAGTGCACATACCAGCTCCTCGGCAGCACCCCACCGAGCACTCTTGAGCCGTCGAGCGGCGGCACGGGGACGAGGTTGATCAGGGCGAGCACGACATTCAGCAGGAAGGCGAGCGCGAACGCCCTCGCCAGCGGCAGCGAGACGTCGAGCGTCAGCCAGACGAGACCGCACGCCGTCGCGGCGAGGGCGAGGTTCGCCAGCGGGCCCGCGAGACCCACGAGCATCATCCCGCGCTGCGGGTCCGTGAACCGACGCGGGTCGACCGGGATCGGCTTCGCCCAGCCGAAGAAGAAGCCGGCTTGGGAGACGAAGGTCCCGATCAGCACCAGCGTGCCGAGCATATCGAGGTGCCTCACGGGGTTGGCGGTCAGGCGCCCTGCCAGCCGCGGCGTGGGATCGCCGAGCCGGTCGGCGACCACGCCGTGGGCGAGCTCGTGCGCCGCCAGGCTGATCAGCAGCAACGGCAGCGTCAGGAGGTAGCGGAGGATCAATGCGCGGTCGACGGACGCCTCCTCACTGCAGCCGCCGCGCGGCCGCGATCTCCTCGTCGCGACCAGCGACGAGGCCGTTCACCTTCAGCTGCAGCACGCTGGCCAGCACCTGACCGACCTGCTCACCGTTCGGGACCCCGAGGGCCAGCAGGTCGTCCCCGCCGATCTCGAGGCGCACGTGCCGCGTCACGTCGAGGTAGCGACCGATCCGCGAGGACGCGGCATCGCTCGCGCCGAGCACGATCGCGAGTACCGCTGCCTCCAGCGGCTCGTGCCGCAGCAGATCAGCGAGTTCCGCCTCGCCCGGGCCCGAGGCCATGCGTCGCACGACGCGATCGGCCACCACGTGGGAGCGCTCGAGCACCGAGGCGTCGCGGCGGCGGATGCGCATGCGCCGCGCCCACGCGGCGAACTCCTCCGGCTCGAGCGCCAGAAGCAGGCAGAGCAGGCGCACGCGCCAGCGCGGCACCTCGAGCTCGAGACCGTGGCGGCGCACGGTCTCGTCGACGCGCCGCACCAGCCCGCGCTCGCGGGCGCCGGCCCGGAAACGCGCGTGCACGGCCGGCTCGAGCCCGAGCGTCTCGACGCGCTCCAGGGCGAACTCCACGCGCTCCTCGCTGAGGAGCGCGACCAGCTCGTCGCGGAGACGCGCGGACGACAGATCGCCGATCAGGTCCATCCCGGCGCAGGCGCGCGCGAGCCCAAGGGTGTGCTCGTCCATGCGCAGCCCGTAGCGACTCTCGTAGCGCACGGCGCGCAGGATCCGCGTCGGATCCTCGATGAAGCTCAGGTTGTGGAGCACGACGACGCGACGCGCCTCGAGATCGGTGAGCCCGCAGAACGGGTCGAGCAGCCCGCCGAACGACTCCGGCTGCAAGGCGACGGCCATGGCGTTGATCGTGAAGTCGCGGCGCGCCAGGTCGCTGTCGATGCCCGCGTGCTCCACCTTCGGCAGGGCGGCCGGGTATGCGTACGACTCCGACCGGGTCGAGGCGACGTCGATGCGCGACACTCTGCCCGGGGCCAACACGACCGCCGTCCCGAACTTGCGGTGAGCGCGGATGTGACCACGCAGCCGGGCGGCGAGGGCCTCGGCGAAGGCGATCCCGTCGCCTTCGACGGCGAGGTCGATGTCGAGACTCTTCTCCCCGAGCAGAAGGTCCCGCACGGCGCCGCCCACGAGATAGACCCCGCGCACCTCCCCCGCCAGAGCCTGCACGTGCCCCAGGAGCTCGCCGAGGTCGAGTTCGGCGAGCCGCCCCGCGACATTGCCGGCGAACGCCGGCCGCGGTGCGCTCGCGGCGACCTGTGCGCGCGCGAAGAGCCGCCGCGAGACGATGCCGATGACGTCGTCGCGGCGCGGTGGGCGCCCGGCGTCCTCGCCGACCACGGCCGTCCAGCCGAGGCCCCCGTCGACGATCGCTTCGGCGGCCCGCTCCAGCGACGTCGCGGCGCCGACGACCGGCAGCCGCGCCGCCATCACGGCCTTCACAGGCGCGTGTCCGAGACCATGGCCCACCGCGCGCTCGAGATCAGCCGCTCCGACACTGCCGATGACCTGTGCGCCGAGCGTCACGGCGAGGCCGTCCACACCCTCGCGACGGCACACGAGCAGCGCGTCGTCGACGCTCGCGCCCGCCTCGACCGACGGCAGGCCCGGGGTGAGAACGTCGGCCGCCGTGGGCGCCGGCGAGACCGCGGCGGGCAGCGCCTCCAGCACCGCCGCTCGCGCCTCCTCGAGCGAGAGGTCCTTGAGGACCGCCGATGAGGCGGCGCTGTGGCCTCCCCCGCCCACGGCGGCCAAGAGGACGGCGACGTCGACACCGCCGCGGCTTCGCGCCGTGGCGAAGACGCGCTGCTCCATGCCCACCAGCAGGACGAAGGCGTCGCACCCGGTGAGGTCCATGACGCGATGGGCGACGACGCTGACGCCCTCGACGTAGTCGTCGCGCTCGACGACGGCGAGGAGCACGCGTCGTCCGCCCACCTCGTGCTCCTCGGCGCGCTCGAGGGCGGCGGCCAGCGTCCCGCGCTGCTCGTCGCTCAGAGCGTTCGTCAGCCAGCGCTCGATGAGCGACGGGTCCGCCCCGTGGCGCATGCAGAAGGCCAGCGCCTCGGCGTCGTGCTCGGTGGTCGTCGAGAACCTGAGCGACCCGGTGTCCTCGTGGATGCCGATGGCGAAGAGGCTCGCCTCGAAGGGCGTCACGGGAATGCCACGCTCGGCGACCACGCGCAGCAGCAGCGTGACGATCGACCCGTCGGCGGACGTCACGTGATGCTCGGCGGCGAGGTACGGCGGCGGCTCCTCGCCGTGGTGGTCGAAGGCCACGACCTGGACGCCCTCTCTCGCGCAGAGCCGCCCGAGGTCGCCGATCCGGTTCGCGTGGGTCGTGTCGACCAACACGAGGCGCTCGACCTGGTCGAGGTCGAGCGCGGCGGGGTCGACTACCGGTACGAGGTCGGCGTACAGCGCCTGGAACTCGCGCACGTTGCGATTCACGGCGCCGCCGAGACACACGTGTGCCTCCGGGTAGAGCTTGCGCGCGGCCACCATCCCGGCGAAGCCGTCGAAGTCGGTGTTGCTGTGGGTGGCGATGAGCTCACGAGCCTTCATGCGACCAGTATAGAGGCACAGAGGGGGCGCGACGCCGGCGCGACGAGCACGCGTTCACGCCTTGAGCAGCCAGTCCAGCTCCGCGCCGAAGGCGTCGTCCACGGCCGTGCGCAAGGGCGCGTGTTGCGGCAGCTCGAGTCTGGGATCCGCCTCGAGCAGCTGCTCGGCGAGGGCCCGCGCGCGCAGGAGCACGTCGCGGTCGCGGGCCAGGCGGGCCAGCTTCAGATCGCTGGCACCCGCTTGGCGCGCACCCATCAGCTGGCCCTCTCCGCGCAGCTCGAGGTCGCGCTCCGCCAGCTCGAACCCGTCGTTGGTGTCGAGCAGCGCTGAGAGCCGCGCCTGCCCCCCCGGCGAGTCGCTGCTCGAGAAGAGGAGGCAGTACGAGCGCGCGCTGCCGCGCCCGACACGGCCGCGCAGCTGGTGCAGCTGGGCGAGGCCGAAGCGTTCGGCTCCTTCGACGAGCATGACGGTCGCGTTGGGCACATCGATGCCGACCTCGACGAGACTGGTCGCGACCAGCACGTCCACCCCGCCGTCCGTGAACGCGGCCATCACGGCCTCGCGTTCGGCCGGTCTCATCTGACCGTGGACCACGGCGACCCGGTAGCGCGCGAACTCGGCCTGCGCCAGACGCTCGGCCTCGGCGACGGCCGTCGCCGCCGAGATCGACTCCGACTCGTCGATCGCCGGGCAGACGACGTAGGCCTGCTTACCCTTGTCGAGCTGCGTGATCACGAACGCGTAGCCCTCCGTTCGCTGCGCTTCGTCGACGAGCCGTGTCTGCACCGGCTCACGACCCTCCGGCGAACCGCCGATCGTGGTCACGTCGAGGTCGCCGTAGACGGTCAGGGCCAGCGTGCGGGGTATCGGTGTCGCAGTCATGTGCAGCACGTGGGGCGCGACACCGTCGCGCTCGCCGCGTCGCACCAGCGCGTCGCGCTGCCGCACGCCGAAACGGTGCTGCTCGTCGACGACCAGCAGCCCGAGCGCCGGAAACACGACGTCCTCGGTGAGCAGCGCGTGGGTGCCGATCACGAGGCGGGATCCGCCGGTCGCGAGGCGCGCGAGCGCCTCACGGCGCTCGCGCGCCCCCAGCGCGGCGGTGAGCACTTCGATGGGCGCGGCGTCGGCGCAAAGCCGCGCCGCCGTGTGGGCGTGCTGGATCGCGAGCGTCTCGGTGGGGGCCATGAGGGCTCCCTGCAGCCCAGCCTCCGCGGCGCGGACCAGGCAGTGAAGCGCGACGGCGGTCTTCCCGGAGCCGACGTCGCCCTGCAGCAGACGCCGCATCGGACGCGTCGCGCGAAGGTCGCCCTCGATCTCGTCGATCGCCCCGCGCTGATACTCCGTGAACTCAAAGGGCAGACCAGCGACGAACGCCGCGCTGAGCGGACCCGGCGGCGGCAAAGCGTGCGCCCGCACGCGGAGCTGCTGCTCACGCTTGTGCGCCAGCAACCCGAGCTGCATCAGCAGCAGTTCCTCGAGCACCAGGCGCGCCCGTGCCGCCTCGGCTTGCCCGAGACCGCTCGGCAGATGCGCGGCCAGCGTCGCGTCGCGGTGCGACGGCAGAGCCTCCGCCACCCGCAGCGCGGCGGGCAGCGGATCCGGCAGCCGTCGCATGACAGGCGCGGCCCGTCGAACGAGGGAGCGCAGCAAACGCGCCGAGACCTGCTCGCTGGCCGGATAGACGGCGACGACGCCCTCGGTGTGAAGTCCCTCCCCCTCGGTCTCCTCGAGGAGCTCGTGGCTGCGGACCACGAACTGCGGCCGACCGCCCATGGGCCTGTAGGTGCCGCGCAGGCTGAGACGGACGCCCTCGCTCAAGACCCTCGTGAGGTAGCCCTGGTTGAACCAGACCGCCTCGACAGATCCTGTGCCGTCGCTCACCAGCGCCCTCACGACGCGTACCTTGCGACGCGCCGTCCGGTCGGCCCGCACGCGCTCCACGACACCCCGCACCGTAGCCTCTTCGTCGATACGCAGGTCACGGATACGCTTGCGCTCCCTGAAGTCGTCGTAGCGCCGCGGGTAGTGACGCACGAGATCGCCCACCGTCACGAGGCCGAACGCCTCGAGACGGCGGCCGATCGCGGGGGTGACGCCCTCCAGCGAGGAGAGCGAAGCGGCGAGCATCGACGGGTCGAGCGACAGCCTCGGCGCCGGCGGCCGAGTCTCGTACCGGCCGCCGCCGAAGCGCAGCGGCAGCGTCGTCCCGGTCACTCGACGATCAGCGCGAAGGCGATCGTGCCCGGGCCGATATGTGTCCCGACGACCGCTCCGACGCGGCCGCGGAAGGCGAAACGCGCCTTGGGGCGCAGACGCTGGATATGCTCCCCGACGAGCACGATCTCCTCTGGGTTGAGGGCGTCGACCAGGCAGTAGTGCAGCTCGTCGTCGGGCGCGCTGTGCTCATCGAGGAAGCGCTCCATCGCCGCCAGCGCCTTCTTCTGGCCGCGGACCTTGGCGTACGGCGTCAGCTCGCCGTCGAGGCAGTAGATGAGAGGCTTGATGTCGAAGACGCCGCCGACGAGCGAGGCGGCGCGGCCGATGCGACCGCCGCGGCGCAGGTACTCGAGAGTCGCCGCGTGAACCAGGAGCTGACTGTTGGCGGCGAAGTGCTCGATGTACGCCTGTGCTTCGGCCATCGTGCAGCCACGCTCGAGGCGCGCGCGGAGCCGCTCGGCGCACATCGACAGGGGCGTCGAGACCGTCTTGAGATCGTAGACCAGGACGCCGTCGACGCCGACCGCGGCGCGCTCGGCGGCCTGGAAGGTGCCGCTCATCTTGCGCGAGATGTGGAGCGAGAAGACGTGCTCGTAGCGCCGCCGCGCCTCTTCGTAGGTGGCGGCGAACTCGGCGTCGGTCGGCTGCGAGGTGGTCGGCAGCACCTCGGAGCTCGCCAGCTTGGCGAAGAACTCGTGATGGCCGAGGTCGATCGCGTCGCGAAAGGTCTCGTCGCCGAAGTGCACGCTGAGCGGCACCATGTAGAGGCCGTCGCGGTCGAAGTAGCCCTCGGGCGCGTCGCAGGTGGAGTCGAGCACGATCGCCGTGTTGTCGAGGTCGAGAAGAGGTTCGCTCATTCTGCACTCACCAGGATCGGGTACAGGGGCTGGCCACCATCGTACACGTGCAATTCGAGGTCCGGAGTCTCCTGCCTCGCCAGAGCGGCCAGGCGCTCGGGGGTGGTGCCCGAACCGTTCAGGGCGGTGAGGACCGTCAGCTGCTCCGCGCCGGCCGTGGCCAGCGTCCGAAGGACACGTGCGAAGACGTCCTCGACCGCGTCGGCCGCGGCGACCAGCGTGCCGTCGACGATGCCGATGGCCTGGCCCTCGCGGACGGCGACGCCGTCGACCTCGGAGTCGCGCACGGCGTACGTGATCTCCGCGCTCTGGATGCCGTCGATCGCCTCCTCCATGAGGCGCGCGTTGTCGACCGCGTCGCGCTCCGGCTCGAAGGCCACCATCGCCGCGAGACCAGCCGGGATCGAGCTCGACGGGACGACGGCGATGTGGCGACCGCTCATGCCGGCCGCCTGCTCCGCCGTCAGGATCACGTTGCCGTTGTTCGGAAGGAGCACGACCTCGTCGGAGCCCAGCGCCTCGACCGCCTCGAGCAGCTGGGCGGCGCTCGGGTTCATCGACTGGCCGCCGTCGACGACCGCGCCGCAGCCGAGCTCGCGGAAGATCTGCTTGTTGCCCTCGCCGGCGACCACGGCGACCACGACGGTCTCGGCGCCCTGCCCTGCGCCCTCCCCGCGCAGACGCTCGTCGCGAGCACGTGTCTGCTCGTGCATGTCGTTGATGTCGATCTCGCCCAGCGCACCCTGCCGCACCGCGGCCGACAGCACGACCCCGGGGTCGTCGGTATGGACGTGCACCTTGATCATGCGCTCGTCGCCGACGACGAGGGCGCTGTCTCCGAGCGGTCCGAGGAACGTCTCGAAGGCGGCTGCGTCGAGCCCCTCCCCGCGCAGCAGGAAGCTCGTGCAGTAGCGGTACCGTGAGAGTTCGCTCTCGGCCGCGACGTCGAAGCTCGCGGCGGTCACCGCGACGGGACGGCGCTGACGGCGACGCTCGCCGTCAGCCACGCCCCCGCGCAGGAGCTCCTCAAGGCCCGACGAGAGCCCACGGAAGAGGACGAGCAGGCCGTAGCCGCCGGCGTCGACGACACCGGCCTTCTCGAGCGCGGCGAGCTGGCTCGTCGTGCGCTCCACGGCGATGCTGCCCGCCTCGTCGACCGTCGCCAGCAGCGTCGCGAGGCTGAGGCTCGCGGGGAATCCCTGGGCCGCCGTCGCCATCTCGCGGACGACCGTGAGCATAGTACCCTCGACCGGCTCCTTCACCGCCCGATACGCGGCCGCCTGGCCCTCCTTCAGGGCCTGCATGACGACCGGCGCGTCCAGGCTGCCCGAGGAGGCCCACACGTCGCAGATGCCGCGCACGATCTGCGAGAGGATGACGCCCGAGTTGCCCCGGGCGCCCATCAGCGAGCCCTTGGTCACGGCCGCGGCGACCCCGGGGATGTCCTCGGCGTCGCTGTGCTCGAGCTCCTCGAGGACGGCGCGAACGGTGAGCGCCAGGTTGGTGCCCGTGTCCCCGTCGGGCACGGGATACACGTTGAGGTCGTTGATGAGCTGCCGCTCAGCCTCGACGGCGGCGAGCGCCGCCTCGATGGCGGCGATGGCGGCGGCCCGGACCATCAATTCTCGAGGTCCTCGACCTTCACGTCGACCGCGCTCACCGGCACGCCGGCGACGTGCTCGACCTGGTAGAGGACCTGCTCCCGCAGGTTGGCCGTGACCTGGGCGAGGTTCACGCCGCGCTCCATCACCACGTGGAGCTCGATGCGCGCGATGCCGTCTTCGACCTCGACCCCGACGCCCTCGGTCAGTGAACCCTTGAGAAGGCGGGCGAGCCGCCGCATCGGCGAACTCTCCATGCGCACCACTCCGTAGGTGGCGCGCGCCGCCGAGCCCGCCAGCTTGGCGATGACGACCGGCGCGACGATCACCTCGCCCGGACGATACGGAGTCTCGATCGACAGTATCAGGTCGCTGTCCGCCACGACGCGTAGTCTACAGGCTCTCGACGCCCGTGTGTTGGAGACGCTCCGGCACGGACATCTCCTTGTGGGACCCGGCCACCGCTCCCCCAAACAGACGGCGCCGGGACCCGCGTTTGCGTCCCGACGGCCGCATGTAGCATAATTCCGCGCCTGTCCGTTCTCAAGCCGAGGGATACCAGATGTCAAAGATCTGCCTGACCTGCGGCAAAGTGCCCGTCGTGGGCAACAACCGTAGCCACTCGAACCGCGCCACCAAGCGGCTGTTCCGGCCCAACCTGCAGCGTGTCCGCGTGCTCGTCGACGGCCGCCCGCAGATGGCCTACGTCTGCACCCGGTGCCTCAAGTCCGGGCGCGTCCGCAAGGCTGTCTAGGCCTCCCGCCCAGCGCGTACGATTCGACCGCCGGCGACGCACGCCGCGCCGCACGACGCCCGGCCGAGCCCGCGCCAGGCTCTCACCGCCCGCGCGCCGTCAGCTCATCGGCTCGAAGCGCGCCTGGAAGAAACGCAGCTCCTTCGGCTCGTAGACCAGCGTGAGCCCGCGGATCGCTGCGCGCTGGTCGTAGACTTCGGCCACCGACTCGGCCACGACATCCATGTGCGCCTGCGTGTAGACGCGACGCGGGAGCGTGAGCCGCACGAGCTCGAGCCTGGGGCGCCGGTTCTGACCCGTCCTCGGGTCTCTGCCGGCGCTCACGTTGCCGCGCTCCATCGCCCGCACCCCGCTCTCGAGGTAGAGCTCAGCGGCCAGCGTCTGGGCCGGGTAGACGTCCTGGTCGAGGTGCGGCAGGAACGCCTTGGCGTCGAGGAAGACGCCGTGGCTGCCGATCGGCACGACGATGGGCACGCCGAACTCCTGGATCCTGCGCCCGAGATAGAGCACCTGGCCGACGCGCGCCCTGATGTGCTCGTACTCCACGCTCTCGTGCAGGCCGATGGCGACAGCCTCCATGTCGCGGCCCGCCATGCCGCCGTAGGTGTGCAGACCCTCGTAGACGACGACGAGGTTGCGGCACGCTTCGAAGACCTCGTCCTCGTTGAGTGCCAGGAAGCCGCCGATGTTGACGAGCGCGTCCTTCTTGGCGCTCATCGTGCAGCCGTCGGTGAGGTCGCAGATCTCGCGCACGATCGCGCCGATGCTCTTCTCGGCGCAGCCCGGCTCGCGCTCCTTGATGAAGTAGGCGTTCTCGGCGACGCGCGTGGCATCGTGGATGACGCGGATGCCGTGCCTGGCGCAGAGCTCGCGCACGGCGCGCAGGTTGGCCAAGCTGATCGGCTGCCCGCCGGCCATGTTCACGGCGGTGGCGATGCAGACGTAGGGGATCTTCTCGGCGCCGTGCTCGGCGATCACGCGCTCGAGCTTGGCGAGGTCGACGTTCCCCTTGAACGGGTGCTCACTCGTCGGGTCGTGCGCTTCGTCGATGATGACGTCGACGAAGCTGCCCCCGGCGAGCTCCTGGTGCAGGCGAGTGGTGGTGAAGTACATGTTGCCGGGGATCACGTCGCCCGGCTTGATCAGGATCTTGCTGAGGATGTGCTCGGCGGCGCGACCCTGGTGCGTGGGCACCAGGTACTTGTAGCCGTAGACCTCACGGACCGCCTCCTCGAGGTGGTAGAAGTTGCGGCTCCCGGCGTAGGCCTCGTCGCCGAGCATCATCCCGGCCCACTGGCGGTCGCTCATCGCCGAGGTGCCGGAGTCGGTGAGGAGGTCGATGTAGACGTCCTCGCTCCTGAGCAGGAACGTGTTGTAGCCGGCCTCACGGATCGCCGCCTCGCGCTCGGCGCGGGTCGTCATCCTCAAGGGCTCGACCATCTTGATCTTGTAGGGCTCCGCCCAGGAGCGGCGGCGTAAGTCGGTCATGATCTCTCCATGCGTCGCCGCCTCAGGGCAGCGTGCGCAGCAGGTTCGCCATCTCGAGGGCGGTCGACGCCGCGGCCCAGCCCTTGTTGCCGGCCTTCGTGCCCGCGCGCTCGATCGCCTGCTCGATGGTGTCGGTCGTGAGAACGCCGAAGACGACGGGCACGCCCGTGTCGAGCGACACTTTGGCGATGCCCTTGGCGGCCTCGGAGGCGACGTACTCGAAGTGCGGCGTGCCGCCGCGGATCACGGCGCCGAGGCAGATCACGGCGTCGTAGCGTTCACTGGCCGCGAGACGGCGCGCCACCAGCGGCATCTCGAAGGCGCCGGGCACCCACGCCGTGTCGACGGCGTCGTCGGCGACCTCGTGGCGGCGCAGGCAGTCGAGCGCGCCCTCGTAGAGCCGGGTCGAGATGAGCTCGTTGAAGCGTCCCACGACGAGCCCGAACTTGAGCCCTTCGCCCTTGAGCTTGCCTTCGAATTGCGCCATGCCTGTGTCCTTTCGTTCGTTCGATCGCCTGACTCGAAAGGCCGTCAGCCCTCGATGCCCTCGCCGGGGCCGAAGAGCTCCTCGTGTTCGAGCAGGTGGCCCATCTTCTCGCGCTTGGTGCGCAGATAGCCAACGTTGTCCGGTCGAGGCACCGCCTCGATCGAGACGCGCCCCGTCACGGTGAGACCGTAGCCCTCGAGAGCGACGATCTTCTTCGGGTTGTTCGTCATGATGCGGATCGTGGAGAGCCCGAGGTCGGAGAGGATCTGGGCGCCGATGCCGTACTCGCGCAGGTCGGGCGCGAATCCCAGCTCGACGTTGGCCTCCACCGTGTCCATGCCCTGCTCCTGCAACGCGTATGCTTTGAGCTTGTTCAGCAGCCCGATGCCGCGCCCTTCCTGGCGCATGTAGAGGACGACCCCGGCGCCCTCCTCCTCGATGCGGCGCAGCGCCTCGGCGAGCTGTTCGCCGCAGTCGCAGCGCAACGAGCCGAAGACGTCGCCGGTCAGACACTCGGAGTGCACGCGCACGAGCACGTCGCGCTGGGCGGCGACCTCGCCCTTCACGATCGCCACATGATGGGCGCCGTCGATGACCGACTCGTAGCCGACTGCCGTGAACTCGCCGTACCGCGTGGGCAGCGTCACGGTCGCCGCACGGCGGACCAGCTTCTCGGTACGCCGCCTGTACTTGATGAGGTCGGCCACGGTCACGATCTTCAGACCGTGACGACGCGCGTAGGGGACGAGATCGGACACCCGCGCCATCGTGCCGTCGTCGTTCATGATCTCGCAGATCACCGCCGCCGGGATGAGGCCGGCGAGGCGGGCGAGATCGACGCCGGCCTCGGTCTGCCCTGTGCGCTCGAGCACTCCGCCGGGACGAGCCATGAGCGGAAAGACGTGTCCCGGCTGCACCAGATCGGCCGGCCTCGAGCCCGGGTCGATCGCCACCTGGATCGTGTGCGCGCGGTCGGCGGCCGAGATGCCCGTCGTCACGCCCTCACGGGCTTCGATCGAGACGGTGAAGGCCGTCTGCAGGCGAGCCTCGTTGTGCGACACCATCGGCGGGAGATTGAGCTCGGTGCACCGCTGCGGCGTGAGGCAGAGACAGATGAGGCCGCGGCCTTCTTTGGCCATGAAGTTGACACGCTCGGCGGTCGCGAATTGCGCCACCATCGTGAGGTCGCCCTCGTTCTCACGGTCCTCGTCGTCGCAGACGATGACCATCTTGCCGTCGCGCAGGTCGTCCAGCGCCTCCTGGATGGAGGCGAACACGCCCGCATCGTCACGCTCGGCCACGACGCTCGTGGCATCGTCGCCGCAAGCGCGCATCTCGTCACTGCCGTTCATCAGAACCCTGCCTCCGCCAGCTTCTCCCACGTCACTCCGCCGCCCGCGCCGGCGCGGTCGAGGAACGTGCGTACATACTTGCCGATGACATCGGCCTCCAGGTTGACCCGCCGGCCGGGACCGAGCCCGCTCAGCGTGGTCGCCGCGGCCGTGTGCGGATCAGCGACAGGCGCAGCTCCCGCCGCCCCACCTCGACCAGCGTCAGGCTCACACCGTCGAGGGCCACGGAGCCTTGCGCAACGGACACGGCGGCGACCTCCTCCGGAGCCTCCAGGGTCACGACCAGCGCGCCGCCTTCGGGCTTCACGGCGCGCACCACACCGACGCCGTCGACGTGACCGCTGACCAGGTGGCCACCGAGCCGCGACTGGAGTGTCAGCGCCCTCTCGAGGTTCAGCCCGTCGCCGGGCCGCCGTTCGCCCAGCGTCGTGCGGCGCACCGTCTCGGGCATCGCGTCGGCGGTGAAGCCGTCGCGGCCCACGGCGGTCACCGTCAGGCAGACCCCGTCGGTCAGGATCGAGTCGCCGACCTTGGTGCCGTCGAGGACCACGGAGGCCGCGATCTCGAGGCGCGCGCTCTGCCCGCCGACGTCCAGTCGCCGCAGCTTCCCCACCTCTTCGACGATCCCCGTGAACACCTCAGCCTCCCCCGCCGCGAACGGGACGACCCGTGAGCAGGAGGTCGTCGCACACCCTGCTCCATTCGACATCCTCGAGCCGCCAGGCAGACGGCAGCGAGCTCGCCGCCGGCATGGCGAAGAGCTCCGGCGCCCCGCGGCCGACGACGATCGGGGCCAGGAAGAGTCTCAGCTGGTCGATCAGACCTTCCGCCAGCAGCGCCGCCCCCAGCGTCGGCCCGCCCTCGCAGAGCAGGTCGAGGAGGCCGCGCTGCGCCAGCTCCCGGAGCCCGCCGGACAGACCGGAAGGCCCAGTCTCGACGATCTCGACGCCGTGCTCGGCGAGCAGCGGCGCAACGTGCTCATCGAGCCGTTCCGTCAGCAGGATCGTCGGCGCCGCCGACGTGTCGAAGATCCTCGCTCCGGGCGGCACGCTGCCCGAGCGGCTCACGACCACGCGCGTCGGGTTGCGGCCATCGCTGAGACGCACGGTGAGCTCGGGGTCGTCACGCCGGACCGTGCCCGCGCCGACGAGCACCGCGTCCGTCAACGAGCGTGACTGGTGGACCATCCGGCGGCTCTCCAGACAGGAGATCCAGCGCGCGTCTCCGCCCGCGGCGGCCACCTTCCCGTCGAGGCTGGCCGCCGCCTTGTAGGTGACCAGCGGCAGACCGGTCTCGTGGAACTTCACGAAGGCGGCGTTCTGGCGGTGGGCGCGCCGCCCGTACTCCTCCTCGCGCAGGTCGAGAGTCACGCCCGCCTCCTCGAGACCGGCGAGACCGCGTCCGTCGACCAGCGGGTTGGGGTCGTGCCGGGCGACGACGACCCGAGTGATCCCAGCGGCAACGATGGCGTCGACGCAGGGCGGGGTGCGACCGTGGTGACTGCAGGGCTCGAGCGTACAGTAGAGCGTCGCGCCGGCGGCGCGCTCGCCCGCGTCGCGCAGCGCGACTACTTCGGCGTGCGGCTCGCCCGGCCCCCGATGGTGACCGCGCCCTATCACCTCGCCGTCGCGCACGACGAGCGCGCCGACCAGAGGGTTCGGATGCGTGAGGCCGCGCCCGAGTTCGGCGAGCGCGAAGGCCTCTTCCATGTAGCGGTCCTCGGCCACAAAAAAACCCCGCATGCGGGGCTCCAGGGCGGCCGGCGCGCAATGCTCGCCGTCGTGGTCTTCTCTCATCCGGACTATGACCGTCGGCCCAGGAATCTCACCTGGTCAACCTCTTGCGAGGGTCGCGGGCTCTCACCGCCGGTGGGGACTTTCACCCCGCCCTGAAGCCACGTTTCAGTGTGCTATGGGACCAGTATAGGACGTCGCGGCCCGCGCCCGCAACACCGGCGACTGCGTCAGCCCGTCGCCGCCTGCTGCAGGGTCCGGAAGCGCGCTTCGACGTCGGCTCCCCCGAAGACGCTGCTGCCGGCGACCAGCAGGTTGGCGCCGGCCTCGACGAGATCACGCGCGTTCAACTCGGTGACACCGCCGTCGACCTCGAGCGCCACCTCCGCGGGCAGGAGCTCGCGGGCACGCGCCACCTTCTCGAGCGAGCCCGCGATGAAGGACTGGCCGCCGAAGCCGGGGTCGACCGACATGATGAGCACGAGGTCGCAGTGGTGTCGTATCTCGGCAAGCGTCTCGACCGGCGTCGCCGGGTTGAGCGAGACTCCCGCCGCGGACTCGGCGTCACGGATCATCTGCGTGACGCGGTGCAGGTGCGTGCACGCCTCCTGGTGGACGGTGATCACGTCGGCGCCCGCCGCCGCGAAGACTCCGACGAACGCCTCAGGGCGTTCGATCATGAGATGAACATCGATCAGAGCGCCGGCGCCGTGCACCAAGGGAGCGAGGGCGCTCACGACCACCGGCCCGATGGTGAGGTTCGGCACGAAGTGGCCGTCCATGACGTCGACGTGGATCACCCGGGCGCCGGCGCCCAGCACGACCTCTACCTCGTCGCTGAGGCGGCCGAAGTCGGCCGAGAGGATCGAGGGGGCCACGAGGGTCTCGCGCAGCAGGTCGGTCATCGCTCTCCTCGCTCGCTCGTGGGGTCGGTCTGTGCCTGGGACGGCGACTCGGGCCGGCACCGTGGTCGGGGTCGCTCGATTCTATCGTCATCCGCGGCCGCCCGCCTCAGACGCGCGATGAAGAAGCCACTCGAGCCATCGCCCGGCGGGAGCGTCCGCAGGAAGGCGCCGTTCTCCGGATGAGCCGACTGCGGACGGACGGCGCCGAGGTCGTCGAACGACCACTCGGCGCCGTCCGCGACCCCCTCGACGACGGCGACGGTCTCCTGACGCGTGAGCGTGCACACCGCATAGGTCAGGGTGCCTCCCGGGCGCACGCAGGCGGCCGCGGCCGCCAGCAGACGCCGCTGCAGCTTCGCCATGCGGATGACGTCACCCGGCCCGCGGCGCCAGCGCAGATCGGGCCGTGCGGCCATCGTGCCCAGGCCAGTGCACGGCGCGTCCACGAGCACCGCGGCGAACGCCCCGGCGAAGGACGGCGGCAACTCGAGCGCGTCCGCCTGGGCGGCAACGACGCCGGAACCGTCGTACGTCTCCACGTCATCTCCGGCCCTCACGGCCACACCCATGCGGCGCAGGTTGCGCTCCATGGCGGCGAGGCGCCCGGGGTGCACGTCGACGGCGACGATCCTCGCCTCGGGGCACAGTGCTGCCAGGTGCGCCGTCTTCACGCCCGGGGCGGCGCACAGGTCCAGCACCGTCATGGGCGCATCGGCGACGGTCAGCGGCGCCACCAGTTGCGATCCGCGCGACTGCGACGTCACGAGGCCGTCGCGAAACGCCGCGCTCGTCTCGAGCGGAGGTCCCTCGACCACGAAGCTCTCATCCATGCCCGCGACACGCTGCACGCTATAGCCGCCGGCCTCCAGCGCGGCACGAGCGCCGCCCGGCGTCGTGACCAGCGTGTTCACGCGCAGACAGCGCTCCGGGACATGAGCCGCAGCCTCGAGAACACCGGCCACGGCAGCGTCGCCGAGGTCGCGCCGCAGCTGCGCCACGATCCACTCGGGCGCCGAGAACCGGACGCTCAGCGCCCGGTCGTCGTCGCCTTCGCCGAGCTCGGCGAGCACCACTCTGCCTTCCTTCGCCACGCGGCGCAGCACCGCGTTCACGAAGCCGCGGCGGTGCCGCGACCGCCCCGCCATCTCGACTGCGTCGTCGACGACCGCGTACGCCGGCACCCTGTCGAGGAAGAGCAGCTGGTACGCGCCGAGGCGCAGTATGTCGAGGAGATCGGCCTCGACGCGACCCGGCGCCGCGGCGACCGCCCGAACGACCGCGTCGCACGAGCCGCGACGCCGCAGACTGCCCGTCACCAGCTCGTAGGCCAGCGCCCGATCGCGCTCGTCGAGGTCACCGAACTCCGGTATCCCGGCCGGCGACTCGTCGAGGGGGGCGTGCCCGCGGCGCAGCCGGCGCAGCACTGCCAGAGCGGCCCTCCGTGCCGGGCTCACACCGCTCAAGAGCGTGCCAGCGCGCGGCCGGCGCCGCGCAAGAACTCGGCCGCGCTCATGCGCCGCCCACCCGCGCGCTGGAGCTCGAGTATCTCGACCGCCCCGTCGCCGGCCCCGACGAGCAGACGCTCACCAGGCAGGACGGCAAGCGCGGCCTGCGAGACCGCCGGTACGCCGTCGGCCGCCCCTTCCGTCGGGAGGGCGACCGCGGCCCGCCACACGAACGTCCGCTCGCCGAGCAGCTCCGTCAGAGCGCCGATGTGCGGCGACAGCGCACGAACCTGGTCGACGATACCGCGGGCCGAGCGCGCCCAGTCGATGGTGCGGTCCTCCACCGTGACCTTCTCGGCGTAGGTGGCCTCGCCTTGCTGCTGCACCCAGCGCGCCCGGCCCGCCTCAACGGCGTCCAGCGTCGCAAACAGCGCCTCGACCGCGACCGGCGCCAGCGTCGCATATGCCTGGCCGGCGTCCGCGTCCCGCGGCACGTAGGCCAGCCTAGTCTCGCCCACGGGGCCCTCATCGATACCGGCAGTCATGCGCAGCACGGCCACACCGAGATCGGTCTCCCCGGCCATGAGTGCACGCTCCACAGGAGCGGCGCCGCGCCATCTCGGCACGAGCGACGGGTGCACGACGAGGCACGTGAGCGACTCCAGCACGGCCGGCCCGACGATCTGCCCGTAAGCGCAGGCCACCAGGGCGTCTGGTCCATGACTCAGCAGCTCACGCAGCGGCTCGCCGGCGGCCAGCCTCTCGGGCTGCAGCACCGGGAGGCCGCGCTCGACCGCCGTGACCTTCACGACCGGAGGCTGCGGAGTGCCGCGGCGCCCCTTCGGCCGGTCGGGGTTGGTGATGACGACGACGGGCGCGTGTCTCGTGTCGAGGAGCCCGCGCAGCACGGTGTCGGCGAACGGGGCCGTGCCGGCGAAGGCGAGTCGCATGCGGTCAGAGATCGGCGCCGCCGCGAGCGGCGGACGCGTGCCCGGGTGCGGCCGACGCGGCGTCGCGCAGCGCCCGCAAGGCCTCGGAGCGGGTCTCGCGCGTCGTGCGGTCGACGATCAGCACGCCCTCCAGGTGGTCGTGCTCGTGCTGGATGACGCGCGCCTCGAACTCCACCGCCTCAAACTCGACGGGCTCGCCGTAGACGTCACGCGCCCGGACGGTCACCCGCACCGGACGCTCGACGGGGACGCGGCTGTCGGGCACGCTGAGGCAACCCTCCTCCCCGATCTCGGTCTCCTCGGAGGCCGCCACGATCTCGGGGTTCACGAGAGCCTGCGGATCGCCATCATCGACCTCGTAGACGATGAGCCGCTGCGGGACGCCGAGCTGTGGAGCCGCGAGACCGACACCCGGTGCGTCGTGCATGATGCGCACCATGCGCTTGGCCAGCTTGCGCAGGCCGCGGTCGAACGCCGTGACATCCCGCGCGCGCTCGCGCAGCACGGCGTCGCCGATCACGCGGATCTCGCGGCGCGCCTCGCGCTGGCGCCGCGTCAGATCCTCGTCGCGCTCCATAGCCTGATGTGGTGTCGCCATGCTCCTATCGTACCTCCGCGCGCGGCCTCACAACCACTGCGGGTCGACATCGGCCACGAGGCGGGCGCCTCGCGCGGAGAAGCGCTGCGCGGCGCGAGCCACCCACGGACCGAGGAGCTCGAGGGTCCGGGCAATCGTCAACGTCTTGACCAGGAGCCGGCAGGCGGAGCGATCGCGCTCCCGCCAGAGCGGGCCGGGCCCGAGCACCTGCGCTTCGGCGCCGAGAAGCGCCTGCACCCTCTCGGCGACGTAGAGTCCCCCCTTCTCGGCCTTGTCGGCGGAGACCGAGGAGACCTCAAGACCGATGAGGTGCGTCGCCGGAGGATACCCGAGCGCCTGCCGCCGCTCGAGCTCCTCGACGTAGAAGCGCTCCCACTCGCCCGAGGCAGCCAGCGCGATCGGCCGCGCCTCGGGATCGAGCGTCTGCACCAGCACGCGTCCGGGACGGGGGCCACGACCGCTGCGCCCGCCCACCTGCACGATCATCGCGAACGTGCGCTCCTCGGCCCTGAAATCGGGGAAGTGCAGCGTCAGGTCCGCGCTCACGACGCCGACGAGCGTGACCTCCGGGAAGTGGTGCCCCTTGGCGATCATCTGGGTGCCGACCAGCACCGCCGGGCCGGGTCGCGCGAAGCGGTCGAGCACCGCCCGCAACCGCCCGTACGAGGAGGCCACGTCCGAGTCGAGCCGCAACAGTTCGACGCCCGGAGCGAGAGACTGGACCTCGCGCTCGACGCGCTCGGTCCCGAACCCGTAGCGCACGACGTCGGAGCTTGCGCACGACGGGCAGACGGAGGGGGCGGGCTGGCTGTGCCCGCAGGTACGGCAACGCAGGCCCTTCCCCCCGCCGAAGAGGGTCAGGGCCACGTCGCAGCGCGGGCACTCCCAGGCATAGCCGCAGTGGTCGCAGGCCAGTGACGACGCGTACCCGCGGCGGTTCTGGAAGAGGATCGCCTTCTCGCCGGCTTCGAGCGTGGTCGTCAGCGCCGCCGCAAGCTCGGGAGAGAAGACGTCGTGACGGTCGCGCATGTCGACCACCTCGAGCGGCGGTGGCGACGACCCGTCGACGCGGCGCGGCAGGTCGAGATGCAGAGCCACACGGGCGTAGGCCTCGAGACTCGGCGTCGCCGAGGCCAGAAGGACGACCGCGCCCTCCGCCTGCGCACGCCAGCGTGCCGCCTGGCGAGCGTCGTAGGCCGGCGCGTTCTCCTGCTTGTAGGAGGTGTCGTGCTCCTCGTCGATCACCAGCAGTCCGAGGTCCGAAAGCGGGGCGAAGACGGCCGAACGGGCACCCACGACGATGCGCCGCTCTCCCTTGGCGATGGCGACGTACGTGGCGAGGCGCTCGCCCGCCGCCAGGCCGGAGTGCACGACCGCGACCTGCCCGTCGCCGAAGCGTTCCCGTACGCGGGCCACCGTCTGTCCGGTGAGGCCGATCTCCGGCACGAGGATCAGGACCGACCGGCCGGACTCGAGCGTCGCGGCGGCAGCGCGCAAGTAGACCTCGGTCTTGCCGCTGCCGGTCACGCCGTGAAGCAGGACCTCATCCCCTGCGCCGGCGTCGCAGAGGATCGCGTCGAGCGCGCGGCGTTGCTCGGGCAGCAGGTCGTGCAGATCCCCGGATGCGGCCCACGCGGCGCGTGTCGCGGCGGCCGCGGCCGCCGGGTCCGGACCGGACGCCGTCGTCGCGTCGGGCGCCGCCGGCGCCTCGACGACGGCGCCGCAGGCGACGAGCCGGCCCAAGCCGGCCGCGCTCACGCCGGTGACGGCCCGCAGATCTCGTTCGGGGACCGGGCCGCCGCGCTCGAGCGCCTCGAGCGCGGCCCGCTGACGTCCGCCGCTGCGCGCCGGCGGGGGCGTGTCGCCCCGCGCCAGCAAAGGCCCACGGTCGACGAGACCGACGACGTGGACATCGTAGCTGGTGCGCACCCATCCGCGCCGTCGATAGCGCGCCGCCGCTTTGGCCAGCGCGCGGTCGTTCGCGGGGCTTCCGTCCAGCGCCAGCAGCCCCTCCTCCCCGGCCTCGGCGGCGGCGCGGCCGGCCGCCGTGAGGGCGTGCCGCCGGTCAACGCGCAGCGCGGCCGTCGGAGGCGTCACGAGGGCCAGCGCCGTCGGCAGCGGCGCGAGGTAGTAGGCCGCGATGCGTCGCGCGAGATCGAGCAGCGCCGCGGGTACCGGCGGCAGGTCGAGCACATCGCCGAGAGGCAGCAGCCGCCCGGGGTGCTGCGGCGCGGCGCGGCGCTCGAGCACAAGGCCCATCACCGTCTGGCCGCCGAGGGGCACGACGACGAGCGCGCCCACCTGGGCGCGGCCGGAGAGCTCGGCCGGGACCTCATACTCGAACGGCTCGTCGAACGCCCTGGTGCGCACCAGGGGCATGACGGCGACGCACGTCACGCGTCACCCCCGGGGAGGCCGCCGGCGCTTACGCCAGACCCGCGGCCGCTCGCAGGGCGTCGGCCTTGTCCGTGCGCTCCCACGTGAAGTCGTGGTCGTGGCGGCCGAAATGGCCGTAGGCCGCCGTCTTGCGGTAGATCGGCCGGCGCAGGTCGAGGTCGCGGAGGATCGCGGCGGGTCGCAAGTCGAAGTGCTCGCGCACAAGTTGCTCGATGATCGCGACATCCACCTTCTCCGTACCCTGGCAGTCGATCATAAGGGAGACCGGGTGCGCGATGCCGATGGCGTAGGCGACCTGCACCTCGCAGCGCTCGGCGAGACCGCCGGCGACCACGTTCTTGGCGACGTAGCGGGCCGCGTACGCGCCCGAGCGGTCGACCTTGCTGGGGTCCTTGCCCGAGAAGGCGCCTCCCCCGTGGCGGGCGGAGCCGCCGTAGGTGTCGACGATGATCTTGCGACCCGTCAGCCCAGCGTCGCCCATCGGCCCGCCGATCACGAACTTGCCCGTCGCGTTGATCACGACGAAGTCTTCGAGCTTCGCGCTGTAGAGCTCCTTCGGGAGGATCGGCTCGACGACCTGTTCGAGAAGGTCGGGGTAGATGATGCTCTGCAGGTCGGCGCTCTCGGCATGCTGCGCGGCGAGCACCACCTTGGTGACCTCCACCGGACGTCCGTCCTCGTAGCGCACCGTCACCTGCGACTTGCCGTCGGGACGCAGGTAGGGCAGGATCTCGGCCTTGCGCACGTCGGCCAGGCGGCGCGCCAGCTTGTGGGCCAGCGAGATCGGCAGCGGCATCAGCTCGGGCGTCTCGTCGCAGGCGAAGCCGTACATCATGCCCTGGTCGCCGGCGCCCTGCAGGTCGAGGATGTCGTCGTCGTTCACATCGGTGCGCACCTCGAGCGAGTGCGACACGCCCTGGCTGATGTCGGCCGACTGCTCGTCGATTGCGACCATCACGCCGCAGGTCTCGTAGTCGTAGCCGTAGAGCGCGTTGGTGTACCCCACGTCGCGCACGGTCTCGCGCACGATGGCGGGGATGTCGACATACGTCTCGGTCGAGATCTCGCCGGCAACGAAAGCGAGGCCCGTGGTGACGAGCGTCTCGCACGCGACGCGCCCATAGGGATCGTCGGCAAGGACCGCGTCGAGGATGGCGTCTGAGATCTGGTCGGCGAGCTTGTCGGGATGGCCCTCGGTGACCGACTCCGATGTGAACAGATAGCTGCGCTTCTCCACCGTACCTCCTGACGACCGACGCGCCGTCGGCACGACGGCGCGCGAAACGATGCTGGAGCTGTCTGGCCGCCGCGCGGCGCGCCCAGCTGCCGGCCCCGCGGCCCAGCGGAGTCTACCAGAGGGCCCGGGGGCCCTCAACGGCGCCCGGCACTGCCCTTCAGTCCGGGTGGCGCTCCTGCTTCGGCTGGCGCGCCATGAGGCGTCCCACGCATTCGGCAGGCGTGGCGTGCCCTTCGAGGACCGCGTACACCTGCTCGGTCACCGGCAGCTCGATCCCGAGGCGACCGGCCAGGTCGTGGAGAGCCCGCGCCGTCGGGATGCCCTCCACGACCTGGCCCACGACCTTCTCGACCTCCGCGGGCGACACGCCCTGCGCGAGGAGCTCGCCGGCGCGCCGGTTTCGGCTGTGACGGGACGTGCACGTGGCGATCAGGTCGCCGATGCCGGCGAGACCGGCGAAGGTCTCGAGGCGCCCGCCCATCCTCTGCCCGATGCGGGTGACCTCGGCGAGGCTGCGTGTGAGGAGAGCGGCGCGCGAGTTGTCGCCGAATCCCAGGCCGTCGGACATGCCGACCGCGACCGCGATGGGGTTCTTGGCGGCGCCGCAGAACTCGACGCCGAGCACGTCGTCGTTCGTGTACACCCTGAAGGTGTCACTCATGATCGCCGCCTGGAGCCGGGAGGCGACGGTGTCGTCCTCGCTCGCCACCACCGTCGCCGCAGGCATGTCGCGCGCCACCTCTTCGGCATGGTTGGGGCCTGACAGGACGGCGACGCGTCCGCCGGTCTCCGCGATGATCGCCTCGGACGGGCGAGCGAACGTCCCGAGTTCGACACCCTTGGCCAGCGAGAGCTGCAGTGAATCGGGGGTCCGTCGCGGCGCTACCCAGCGCGCGACCTCCCGGATCACTTGGGTCGGCACCGCGTAAACGATGAGCTCGCTGCGGGAGATATCGGCTGCCTCCATGGGGACGAAGCGGACCTCGGGCGGCAGCGTCACCCCCGACAAGAAGTGCGGGTTCTCGTGGTGGCGGTTGAGCTCGTCCGCCTCCTCGGCGGTGAGGGTCAGCACCTGCACGCGATGGCCGTTCCGGTGGAGAAGCCTGGAGAAGGCGCTCCCCCAGCTGCCCGAGCCGATCACCGTGACGTCCATCAGGAGGCCTCCCTCGCGCCGCGGCCGGCCTTGGCGGACCGCGCTCCCCAAGGCGGCGTGAAGCGGTGTTCGGTGCCGTGCAGCAGGCGTGCGATGTTGCCGCGATGCGCGAAGACCACGATCACGGCGGCCAGCACGGCGGCGATCTCGTAGGCCAGCGGGTTGTCGCGCACGATCACCAGCACCGGGAGCGCGACGGTCGCGGTCAGCGAGGCCACGCTGACGATGCGCACCGTGAACACCAGCACGAGCCAGATGCCGAAGATGATGAGGAAGACGAAGGGCTCGAGGGCGAGGACGACGCCGGCGCCCGTCGCGACTCCTTTGCCGCCGCGTCCGCGCAGGAAGACCGAGTACATGTGACCGACGACCGGCGCGGCGGCGACGAAGACTGCCGCCCACGAGTCGAACACGAGCGACGCGACCAGGGCCGGCACGAACCCCTTGGCGATATCCAGGAAGAAGACGGCGATGCCGGCCTTCTTGCCGAGCACGCGGAAGACGTTGGTCGTCCCCGTGTTGCCGGAACCGCGTTCGCGCACGTCGATCGCGTAGAACAGCCGTCCGACGATGAGGCCGAACGGGATCGCGCCGACCAGGTAGGCCAGCACCAGCAGCGTCGCGAAGAGCGCGATCGTCACCTCCCGTGCCTCCCCTTGAAGTCGATGATCAACGGGACCCCCTCGAGAGAGAAGCGCCGACGCAGCCGGTTCTCGACGAAGTAGCCGAAGTCCCGGGTGACCAGCGTGCGGTCGTTGACGTCGATGGCGAAGCGCGGCGGCGACGTCTGGTATTGAGCGATGTAGTACATCTTCAGCCGGCGCGAACCCCGCCGCCGGCATCGGCCGCTCGGCCGCCAGCGCGGCAAGCGCGCGGTTGAGCTCCCCGGTCGCGATGTGGGCAGCATAGCGGGCATCCAGGGAGGCGATCATGGCGAGCAGATCGTCGACCCCGCGCCCGGTCCGCGCCGAGACGGCCATCACGGGCGGCCTCTGGCGCAGCTTGCGGGCGGCGATACCGCCGACCTCCTCGAGGTCGGGCTCGGCGAGATCGCTCTTGTTCACGGCGAGCACCGTGGCGCAGCTGCGCCGCGTCGCCTCGCTCGCGACGCTCAAGTCGATCTCGGTGAGCCCAAGCGTCGCGTCGAGCACGATGACGGCGACGTGGGCGCGATCGAGCCCCTGCAGGCTGCGCAGATGGGCGTAGTACTCGACGCCCTGCACCTTGGCGCTCTTGCGCATGCCGGCGGTGTCGATGAAGCGGAAGCCACCGTGCGCCGTCTGGATCACGGTGTCGATCGCGTCGCGCGTCGTCCCGGCCAACTCGCTGACGATGGCGCGGGGTCGGCCGACGACGGCGTTGAAGAGCGACGACTTGCCGGCGTTGGGCCGACCGACGATGGCGACCGGCACGTTGTCGTCGGCCACCTCCTCCCCTTCGACCTCTCCGAGGACGCCGCGCTCCTCGAGCCCGTCGAGGACCGTGTCCAGCAGATCACCGGTCCCCAAGCCATGCACCGCCGAGACGATGCATGGATCCCCGAAACCGAGTCCGTAGAGCTCGCCGGGCAGCGCTTCCTGCGCCGGGTCGTCGATCTTGTTCGCCACGAGCACGACGGGGGCGTCCGAGCGGCGGAGCACGTCGGCGATCTCGTGGTCGTCGCCGACGAGGCCGGTGCGCCCGTCGACCACGAAGAGGACGAGGTCGGCGCCGCCGATCGCGGCCTGGACCTGCTCACGCACCTCCGCGGCGAACGGCTGGTCGTCACCGGTGTCGTACCCGCCGGTGTCCACCAGAACGAGATGCCGGCCGCGCCACTCCACGGCGAGCTCCTTGCGATCGCGTGTCACGCCCGGCTCGGCGTCCACCACGGCCGTGCGCGTACCGCTGAGGCGGTTGACGAGCGTGGATTTGCCGGCGTTCGGGGAGCCAACGACGACGACGGAGGGCGGCAGCATCATCGCGCAAGTGTAGCAAACGCGGCGCGCAAGCTCGCGGCGAGCACGAGCCGGCCGGCGCAGGCAGCGGCCAGCGCATGCTCGTCGACCTCGTCGAGCGTCACCCCGAGCGCCTCCGGGAGCCAGTCGCGCGGCGCGACCAGCCATTCGTCGGCAGCAAGCGGAGCACGCGCCAGGGCGGCCAGCACCTCGCGCCCCCCGAGCAGGCCTGTCACCGTCACGTGCGGCCCGAACAGCTCGTTGGCGACCGCGAGCGGCCGCGCGTGAAGGCCGTGGCCGGCGAGGCGCGCGCAGGCGCGCTCGACGACGGGAGCGGCCAGCGTGCCGCACAGCAGCCGCATGCGGGGCAGGCGGCGGCCGCGGGCGGCACGCGCCTCGTGTGCGAACGGAAAGCGCGCCTCCCTCAGGAAGACGGCCGCCACACCGACGCCGTTCTCATACTGGAGCGGCGCGTCGGCGGCTGGCGGCATCCGGCCCGCCAGAAGATGGAACTCGTCGGCGGCGTGCACGAAGCAACGCCCGAGGCGCCGCCGGCACTCACGCTGCCAGGCAGACACGCTCCGCAGCACGCGACCGGCCTCCGCCGCCGTCACACGGCGCAGTTCGCCCTCCTCGGCCAACGCGACGGGCACGACACCGAGGTCGGCGACCGCGTCGAGCCGGCACGTCTCGCGCACGGTCTCCTCCAGGACGGCCCCGTCGTTCCATCCCGGACAGAGGACGACCTGCACATGAAGCTCGATGCCCGCAGCGGCGAGCCGCAGCAGCGTCTGGCGCGAGTCTCTTGCCGGCCGTCCCATGAGCGCCACGCGGGCGGCGTCGTCCCAGGCGTGCAGCGACACGTACAGCGGAGAGAGGCGAAGCTCCGCGATGCGCCCAAGGTCCTCCTCGTCAAGATTCGAGAGCGTGGTGAAGTTGCCGTGTAAGAACGACAGGCGGTAGTCGTCGTCCTTGATCGACAGACTCGCACGGAGACCGTGCGGCACCTGATCGACGAAGCAGAAGCGGCAGTGGTTGCGGCAGGTGCGCGGCGGGACCCCGAGCTCGCCTGCGAGCGAGATCCCGTGCCAGCCGTCGGCCAGCGGCAGCACCACCAGATCCAGCACGCGCCCGCCGCGCAGCACGGACAGCCGCAGCGGGCCATCGGCGGCCGCCAGCTCCAGGTCGAGCACGTCGAGCGGGCTCACACCGTTGATGGTGCGAATGCAGTCCCCGGCGCGCAGGCCGCCGCCGGCCGCCGGCCCGTCGGCCTCCGCGACCAGGAGCGCCGTGGGCCGGTCAGTCACCGGCCACCCCGCCGCACAGAGTCTCGAGCGCCCGGATCGTCGCCGCGATCTCCTCCTCGGGAGTGGACGCTCCGGCCGTCACGCCGATGCGCCGACACCCTCGCATCCACTCCGCACGGAGCTCCGCCGCCGTCTCGATATGGAAGGTGCGCGGCTCGATCGCCCGGCAGAGCTGGGCGAGGCGTGCCGTGTTGGCGCTGTTGCGACCCCCGACGACGACCACGGCATCGACCTGCCCCGCGAGCTCGCAGGCTGCCGTCTGCCGTTTCTCGGTCGCCTCGCAGATGGTGTTGAAGACGAGCATCTCCGGGACCAGCGGGGCGAGCGCGGCGGCGAGACTCGCGAGGTGCTCGCGCGACTGCGTGGTCTGGACGACGACGCCGATGCGATGCCCGCTCAGCAGCCCCGGCTGCAGGCCCGCGACGTCCTCGACGACGACGGCGTCCGGCCCCGCGAACCCCTGAAGACCGACGACCTCGGGGTGGTCGCGCTCACCGAGGATCACCACCTGGTACCCCGACTGCCGCAGCTCCGCCGCCTTGCGCTGTGCGACGGCGACGAAAGGGCAGGTGGCATCGACCACGTGCAGGCCGCGTCGTCGCGCCTCGGCGACCGCCTCCGGCGGCACGCCGTGGGTGCGCACGACGAGCGTACCGTCCGTAGCCTCGCCGACCTCGTCGACCATGCGGGCGCCGCGCTCCTCGAGTCGCCGCACGACGGTCGGGTTGTGGATGATCGGCCCGAGGGTGGCGACGGGGCCCTTCGCGGTGAGGACGGCCTCCTCCGTCAACCGCAGGGCGCGCTCCACGCCGTAGCAGTAGCCGGCATGGCGGGCCACCACGATCTCGGGGCAGTCTGGCGCGGGACGCTCCAGTCGAGAGTCTTCCTGCGCCGTCGGGTCGATCTCCCCGCTCACATCGACCCTCTCATCCGATGGCGTCGTACAACGCCGCCACCGCCTCCCGCATGCGTTCTGCGACCTCACGGTAGGCCGCGCTGCCCCGTCTGCCCTGCACGTCGGACAGGTCGAGCGGAGGACCGATCTTGACGCGAAGCGCCGGCAGCCCCGGGCGGCCGTGGTGGAGTATGCGGTTCGTTCCGCGCGTGGCGACGGGGACGACCGGCGCGCCGCTGCGCAGTGCGAGCAGCCCGACGCCGGGCAGGAACTCGTGGATCTCGTCGTCAGGCTGACGTGTCCCCTCGGGGAACATAAGCAGGGCCTCGCCCTGGGCGAGGAGGGCGAGCGCCTTCTCCAGCGCCCCCCGGTCGCCCGCGCCGCGGTCGATCGGAAAGGCCCCAAGTGCGGCAATGAGCCGACCGACGACGGGAACCTCGAAGAGTTCGCGCTTGGCCATGAAGGCGAGCGGCCGGTCGAAGGCGATACCGACGACCATGGGGTCCACATCCGCCTTGTGATTGACGACGATGATGGCCGGCCCCGTCTCGGGCAGGTGCTCCGCCCCCTCGGCGCGGCAGCGGTAGAGCCCGACGACGATCGCGAGCACGATCCAGCGGAAGAACGTGTAGAGGCGGCGGTCGCCCCGGCCTCGCAGCGGCATGCCCGCGACTCTCACGCCCCGAGCCTCTGGCGCGCCAGACCCTCGACCGTGGCGACGACCTCCTCGAGCGTGAGAACCGACGTGTCGAGCTCGACGGCGTCGGCGGCCTTGCGCAGCGGATTGACGGCTCTCGTGGTGTCCCGCCGATCTCGCTCGACCACCGCACGGACGACCTCGTCGTGGTCGACGACGTGGCCGGCGGCGGCCAGCTCGTCGTAGCGCCGGCGGGCGCGCACCTCCGGGCTCGCGGTGAGGAAGACCTTCAACTCCGCGTCAGGGCACACGTTCGTGCCGATGTCGCGCCCCTCCATCACGACGTCACCGGCGGCCGTCAGGGCCCGCTGACGCTCGACCAGCAGTCGGCGCACCGCCGGCAGCGCCGACACGCGCGACGCCGCCTCGCCGGCGGCGAGTGTGCGGATCCCGACGCTCAGGTCACGAGCGCCGGCGAAGAGGCGGCCCTCGTCGTCGAAGCTCAGGTCGGCCGTCGCCGCGATCGCGGCGACGGCTTCCTCATCGTCGAGGTCGAGGCCGGCCTCGCGAGCCAGCACACCGACCGCACGGTACATGGCGCCCGTGTCGAGGTACACGAAGCCGAGCGCCACGGCGACACGCCGCGCCACCGTGCTCTTGCCGGAGCCTCCGGGCCCGTCGACCGCGAGGACCGTCATTCGACTGCCCTCGCGGTCGCCACGTCGTAGCCGAGAGCCCCGAGCACGTGGGCGGTGCGGCGGCAGACCTCCTCCCCCTGCACGTAGACGGTGAGGCTGCCGCCGAGCTCAGCGCTCATGTGGTGCAGGGCCAGATCCTCTACGTTGATGCCGGCGTCGCCGAGGGCGACCATGATCTCCTTCAGCACGCCGGGTTGGTCGGCGATGGGCACGACGACCCGATACAGATCGCCGGGCGCCAGGTCTCCCACGGCAAGCATGCGCTCGCGATGCTCGGCGGCGCACGCGATCGACTCGCCCAGCCGCGGGCCGTCGTTGGCGGCGAGTGCTTCAAGCACATCCTGTAGTCCGTCCTGGAAGGCGACCAGCGCCGACAGCAGGGCGGCACGGTTGTCGAGGAAGATGTCGGTCCAGACGTGCCGGTTGCTGCCGGCGATACGCGTCAGGTCACGGAAGCTGGGGCCGGCCGACAGCAAGGCATCGCGCGAGCCCGCGTGCTGGCCCGCCTGGGCCATCAGCACATTCGAGAGCACGTGCGGCAGGTGACTCATGAGCGCCATGACCCGGTCGTGCTCCTCCGGATCGATCGCCACCGGTCGCGCCCCGAGGTCGGCGACGAAGCCGCAGAGCCGGCGGTACGCCTCGGCATCGACGTACGCGCCCGGCGTCAGGAAGTACGTCGCTCCCTCATACAGCGACGAGCGTGCGTTGGCGACGCCGGCGGTCTCCGACCCGCACAGCGGATGACCGCCGATGCAGCGTGCCTGCTCCTCAGGGGACAGGGCGCGCATCAGCGGCGCCTTGGTGCTGCCCATGTCGGTGACGATCGCGCGCGGCGCCGCACACAGGGCGGACTTGACGGTCTCCGCGACGAGCCGCACGGGGGTCGCGACGACGACCAGGTCGGCCTCTGCGACCGCCTCTTCAAGCGACGCGCAAGCCGTCGTGATCGCCCCCCGCTCGAGGGCGAGCTCGAGAGTCTCGCGCGTACGACTCCAGCCGCGCACCGCGTCCACTCCCGCGCGCTCGCGGGCGGCGAGGCCGAGGGAGCCGCCCATGAGGCCGACACCGAGAATGGCCACGGTGGCGCCGGCGAAGGCTGGTGCGGCCACGGTCAGTCGAGCATCTTCCCGCACCAGGCGGCGAGCTCGCGAGTGCGTGCCGCGTACTCCGCGAACGCGGACGTCGGCAGCGACTGCGGCCCGTCGCACAGCGCGTGCTCGGGATTCGGGTGCGTCTCGACGATCACGCCGTCGGCTCCGGCGGCGACGGCAGCGAGCGACAGGGGCAGGACGAGTTCGGGGCGGCCGGTCGCGTGACTCGGGTCGACCACGACCGGCAGATGGCTGGCCAGCCTGACGACCGCGACGGCGCCGATGTCGAGAGTGTTGCGAGTGGCGGTCTCGAAGGTGCGGATGCCACGCTCGCAGAGGATGACGTCGCGGTTGCCCTCCTTGAGCACGTACTCGGCCGCCATCAGCCACTCCTCGATGGTCGCCGAGAGGCCGCGCTTCAGGAGCACCGGCCGGTCGCGCCGGCCGACTTCGGCGAGCAGTTGGAAGTTCTGCATGTTGCGCGCGCCGATCTGGATGACGTCGGCGTACTCGTAGACGTCGTCGAGGTCGCGGGGGTCCATGAGTTCGGTGACGACGGGAAGACCGGTCTCGTCGCGCGCCGCGGCGAGCATCCGCAGACCCTCGAGGCCCAGTCCCTGAAAGGCGTATGGCGAGGTGCGCGGCTTGTAGGCGCCGCCGCGGAGCATGTGGCCGCCCGCCGCCTTGACGGCGCGCGCGGCCTCCAGCACCTGCTCGGGCGTCTCCACCGAGCAGGGCCCGGCGATGATGCAGAAGTGGCCGCCGCCGATGCGCACGCCGCGGACCTGCACGACGGTGTCGGCCTGCTGGAACTCGCGGCTCACGAGCTTGTAGGGCTTGAGGATGGCGACCACGCGCTCCACGCCCGGCATCGCCTCGAGCGGCAGGCCCGTCAGCTCTTCGCGGTCGCCCATCACGCCGATGACCGTCACGCGCTCGCCGACCGAGACGTGGGCACTGGCGCCGACCTCCTCGACACGCGCGACGACCCTGGCGACCTGTTCGGGCGTCGCCGACTCCTCCATGATGACCATCATGCTCAGCTCGTCCTCCCCTCGTTCGACGCCTCCAGAGAAGCGAGCTTCTGAAGGAAGAAGTCGACCTCCTCGCGCGTCCCGACGCTGACCCTTGCCCAACCCGGGCAACCCAGCGCGTTGCCGTCGCGCACGATCGCGCCCATGGCGAGCAGCGCGCCACACACCTCGTCCTGGGGCCTGCACGGGTCGCGCGTGTCGACCAGCATGAAGTTGGCCTCGCTTGGGATGGTCGCACGGCCCATGGCGGACAGACGCTCGACCAGATGGTCGCGGAGGTCGGCGTTGAAGCGCCGCCGCTCCGCGACCTGGTCCGGGTGCTTCAGCGCCTCGAGCGCCGCCGTCTGCGCCAGGCGGTTCACGTTGAAGGGCTGGCGCACCTTGTCGAGCGCGGCCTTCAGCTCGGCCGCACAGAGCCCGTAGCCGACGCGCAGGCCGCAGAGGCCGTAGATCTTCGAGAACGTGCGCAGCACGATGACGTTGTCGTGAGCGGCCTGCAACTCGAGCGAGTCCTGGCTGTCGGCGGCGGTCACGAACTCGTTGTAGGCCTCGTCGAGGATGACCAGCACGTCGCGCGGCGTCCGCTCGACGAGTCGCGCGACCTCGGCGACCGGCACGTACGTGCCGGTCGGGTTGTTCGGGTTGCAGACGATCATCATCTTGGTGCGCGCCGTGACGGCATCGGCCATTGCCGCCAGGTCGTGCCTGGACTCGACGAGCGGCACGGCGACGGCCTGCGCCTCGTGCCGCAGACAGATGTCCTTGTAGACGGTGAAGGAAGGCTCGGCGAAGACGACCTCGTCGCCCTTCTCGAGAAGCGCGTCGCCGAGCAACATCAGGAGCTCGCACGAGCCGTTGCCCACCGCCACCTGCTCGGGCGCACGGTCGTAGCGCGCGGCCAGGGCGGCACGCAGGTCCGTGCAGTGGCCGTCCGGGTAGCGGTTGAGGTCGTCGAGCGCGTCGGCGATCACCTGCTTGACCTCAGCGAAGGGTGGCATCGGGAACTCGTTCGAGGCCAGTTTCACGACCTCGTCGAGGCCGAACTCGCGCATGACGAGCTCGAGGGGCCGGCCGGGCTCGTAGGGCACCATGCGCTCCAGCGCTGGGATGTACCTGAGACTCATGGTGTCACTCCGGAAGATCGAGGCGCAGTTGCCGAGCGTCGCGCAGATACACGTGGCGGACCGCGCGCCCTGCCGGCAGGAGACAGTGCACGAGCACGCGGATGCAGCGCTCCATGGCGCCCTCCACATCGATCTCCCGGGCGCACAACATCGGCGTCGCCGAGAGCCCCAGGCGCCGCGCCGCCGTGGCGGGAAAGTCGGCCTTCAGATCGGGGGTCGCCGTGAACACGATGCTGACGATGTCGTCGCTCGCCAGACCGTTACGCTCCAGAAGCGCGCCGAGCAGCTCGCCCGTCGCCTCGGCGATCTCGTCGCTCGTGTCGGCCGTGACCGTCACGGCGCCGCGAAGCGCACGCAGGCATGTCACGGGAGTCGCGGAATCAGGCACGGGCACCTCACCCTTCCGAACCGGAGGTCACATCGAGCCCGAGAGTATACACCGCGCGGGCGCCCTCAGGGCGCGTCGTCGGGCGCGGTGTCCACACCCAGACCGTGCGCCTCACCCTCGGGTCGTGCTGGACCGGCGGGCTCCGCGGCGAGCGGCAGGGGGTCGCCGATGGACTCCCCGGCGACCGAGCCGTGCACGTCCTCGCCGGCTTTCCGCAGGGCATCGATCTCGTCGCCGTTGAGCTCGCGGAACGCGCCCTTGTCAAGGCCCTTGTCCGTCAGGGGGCCGAACCGCCGCCGGTGGAGCTCGTCGACCGGGAGCCCGACGGTGGCCAGCATGCGTCGCACCTGGCGCTTGCGGCCCTCGCGGATCGTGAGTTCGACGAGGGCCGTCTTCGCGCTCTGCTTCTTCAGGTCCACCTCGGCGGGGCTGGTCATGCCGTCCTCGAGCTCCACGCCCGACCGCAGCGTCGCGAGCGCGCGGCGCGTGACCTTGCCTCGGACGCGCGCGACGTAGGTCTTCGGCACACCGTAGCGGGGGTGCAGGAGCCGGTTGGCCAGCACGCCGTCGTTCGTGAGGATCAAAAGCCCGGTCGTGTCCAGATCGAGCCGGCCTACCGGGAACAAGGTGCGCCCGTTCGGCACCAGGTCGACGACCACGCGCTCGGCATGCGGGTCGCTGCGCGTGCTCGCCACTCCGCGCGGCTTGTTGAGCAGCACGTAACGCAGCTGCCGCGCCTCGACGACCTCGCCGTTCACAGCGACCACGTCGCTCTCTTCCACCTTGTGGCGGGGAAACGTCACGGCCTCGGCGTTGACGGTGACGACGCCCGACTTCACGAGCTCGTCACATGAGCGTCGCGATCCCAGTCCCGCTCGCGCCAGGAACACGACGAGGTTCATCGGGTTCATCGCCGGCGCTCCGCGTTCGACATCAGGCGCCGGCGCAGAGCTTCGACGTCGCCGGGCTGCAGCGCGAACCCTTCGAGCGCCGGCAGTTCGTCACGGCTCGCAAGACCGAAGAGCTTCACGAAGCGGTCGGTCGTCCCGTACAGTATGGGCGCGCCCGGCGTATCGGAGCGCCCGGACTGCTCCACGAGACCCCGCTCCTCGAGCGCCGACAACGCCCACTCCGACGAGACGCCGCGCACATCGGCCACATCGGCGCGCGTCGCCGGCTCCAGATAGGCGACGACGGCGAGCGTCTCGAGCAACGCCGGCGTGAGCTCCTCGGGCCGCTGGGCGCCCGTGTGCTCCCGCACCGCCTCGGCACAGTCGCCGGCGACGCTGAAGGTGAGACCGCCCCCGACCGCCGCGAGCTCCAACCCGTGGTGCCCGGGCGCATACTCCTGGTGAAGGGCCCCCAAGGCGGCCGTCACGTCCGGCTCGGCGACGGCGCACGCCGCAGCCAGCTCCGTCGCGGCGACGGGCCGGGGTGAGACGAACAGGAGCGCCTCGAGGCGCCGGGCAAGAAGGTCCATGGCAGTGAGAGGATCGGTCAGCAGATGCTATCGCAGCGACGTCGTCGCCGTCACCCCGCCGCTCGAGCGGTACCGGGGCGCACCTCTCGCGGGACCGTCCGGCGCCCGAGGGCTCACGCCGGCGCCGGCGCGGCCGCGCAGCGTGTCACGACGATGTCGTCGAAGGCGCGCCGCTGCCGCAGGCGCGCCTCACCCTGCGCATGCAACTCCAGGAGCGCGAAGAACGTGAGCGCGCGCTCGAGACGGCTGGGCGGTGCGACCTCGGCGAAGCTGAACGATCCGTCTGCGTCCAGGAGCGAGCGCAACCTTCTGAGCTCGCCGACCAAGGACACGGCGAGATCGGCGAGATGGCTGGTATCCGGCAGCGGCGGCTCCTCGAGAAGCGGCGCCAAGGCCGTGGCGAGAGCGGCCGCCGGCAGGGCGGCATCGTCGAGCGGCCGGCGCAGCAGCGCCCGTGGCACGGGCGCAGCCCGGTAGAGTCGCCCCGCGTGGGTCGCCCAGCGCTCGCCCAAGTGGTCGGCCGCGTTGCGGAACTGCCCATAGCGCACGAGGCGCTCGACCAGCCGCTTGGCGGCCTCATCCGGGTCGAGCTCTTCGAGTTCCTCATCGATCTCCTGGTCGAGCAGCAGGCGCGACTTCATCTCGAGCAAGGCGGCGACCAGCACCACGAACTGCGAGGTCGCGTCCAGGTCGAACTCGCCGCTGTCAGCGAGTCGTAGCACGTACTCGGCGATGATGCCCGAGACCCGTACCTCCCAGATGTCGATCTCGTCCTTCAGGATGAGGGTCACGAGAAGGTCGAACGGACCGTCGAAGACGTCGAGATCGAGATCGAGCTCCCGTGGAGGCGCCGCGACCTGCTCGATGTCGAGCGCAGCCGCGCCGGGGCTCACGCGCGTCACTCCTCGGGCTGGTGGACGAAGGACGGGATCTCGAACTCGCCGTCGTACTCGGGCGCGCGCTCGAGCGGGGCGCCGCCATCCGGGCGCGCACGCCGCGCGCCGCGGTCGCCCGGCGCGGCCGGGGCCTCTTCGTTCCGCGCCGGCCCCTCGCCGAACCCGGTCGCCACGACCGTCACGGCCATCGTGCCCTCGAGTCGTTCGTCGACGACCGCGCCGAAGATGATGTTGGCGTCGTCGTCGGCGGCGTCGGCGATCAGACCAGCCGCGTCGTTCACCTCGTACAGCGAGACGTCGACGCCGCCCGTGATGTTGAGCAGGATGCCCTTGGCGCCCTCGATCGAGGTCTCGAGCAGCGGTGAGTTGATCGCGGCGTCGGCCGCCTCGAGCGCACGGTTCTCACCGCTGGCGACCCCGATGCCCATGAGGGCCGAACCGGCGTCCTTCATGATGGTGCGCACGTCGGCGAAGTCGAGGTTGATGAGACCGGGGACCGTGATCAGGTCGGTGATGCCCTGCACGCCCTGGCGCAGCACGTCGTCGGCGTGACGGAACGCCTCGACCACCGAGGTGTTGCGCTCGATCACCTGCAGAAGGCGATCGTTCGGGATCGAGATCACGGTGTCGGCCACCGCGCGCAACGCGTCGATGCCCGCGAGCGCCTGTTCCATACGGTGGTTTCCCTCGAAGGAGAAAGGCCTGGTCACGATCGCGATCGTGACGGCGCCGAGCTCACGTGCGATGCCGGCGACCACGGGCGACGCGCCCGTGCCGGTGCCCCCGCCCTGGCCGGCCGTCACGAAGACGAGATCGGCGCCACGGAGAGCGGCCTTGATCTGGTCGCGGGAGCCCTCCATCGCCTCGCGGCCGACGTCGGGGTCGGCGCCGCCGCCGAGGCCGTGCGTGACCTCCTGGCCGATGTGGATCTTGACGTCGGCGTCGCACACATCGAGCTGCTGCACGTCGGTGTTGACGGCGATGAACTCGACGCCCTTGACGCCGGTGTCCACCATGCGGTTCACCGCGTTCGTCCCCGCGCCGCCGACGCCGACCACCTTGATGGTGGTCACGTAGGGCTGGCCCTTGACCGGTGCGTCGCCCGCCAGCGGCTCCGGCGACCGCACGGTATCGTTCGTGCGCCGGAACAGCTCGCTGAGCCCATCCTTCATGCTAGGTCGCTCGGCCATTGAGCACCTCCCGCGCCAGAGCGCGGTACGACTCCGCCCCTCTCCCCTTCGGATCGTACTTGAGTACCGAGCTGCCGATGACCGGCGCCTCGGCGAACTTGATGGTCTTGCGCACAACGGTGTCGAACACGAGCGGCCCGAAGTTCTCCCTCAGGACCTCGACCGACTCCTTGCCGTGCAGCGTGCGGGCGTCGAAGAGCGTCGGCAGGATGCCCTTGATCCGGACCTTGGGGTTCAGGTTCTCCCTGATCATCTCGAGGGTGCGCTCCAGCTGCAAGAGGCCGCGCAGCGAGAGGTACTCGCACTGCACCGGCACGATCACGCTTTCGGCGGCCGTCAAGGCATTGATCGTGAGCAGGCCGAGCGACGGCGGCGTGTCGATGAGGATGTAGTCGTAGTTGTCCATGACCGGCTCGAGGGCCCGCTGCAGGGCGCGCTCGCGGCCGATCATCTGCGAGAGCGCCATCTCCGCGCCGGCGAGGTCGATCGTCGCGGCCGCCACGTCGAACTCGCGCTCGTAGATGACCTCCTCGATCGGCGTCCGGTGCACGAGCACGTCGAACATGCACTTCTCGAGGCTCTCGGTGTCGACCCCTTGGCTCATGGTGAGATTGCCCTGCGGGTCCATGTCGACAGCCAGGACGCGCAGGTCGTGCTCGCGGAGGGCGGCTCCGAGATTGACCGTCGAGGTGGTCTTGGCGACGCCGCCCTTCTGATTGGCGAAGGCGATGACGTGCGTCATGGGGTCCCGCTCCTCTGTTGCCACCACGTCAGGGCTGAGTTCGCCCCGGTCGCAAGAATCCCTGCACGCGTCGAGCCCCACAGCTCGCTGCGGGGCTCGACGCGTGCATACTCCATGACCAGGCGTTCGACGCCCCGCAGGTCAGGTCGCCGGCCGGTCGTCCTCCTCGTCGTCCTCAGGCTCGAGCTCGGCCTCGTCGTCCTCAGGCTCGAGATCGTCCTCGTCGCCGGCCTCGAGCTCGTCCTCGTCGAACTCGGCCTCGTCGCCGAGATATTCCTCGTCATCCTCTTCTTCTTCGTCGCTCACGATGGAGGAGATGGCGCGCTTGAGGAACCGGACGCGCGTACCGCGAGCGACTTCGAGCTCGATCCAGTCGTCGCCGATCTTGCGGACCGTCCCGAAGACGCCGCCGATGGTGACCACTTCATCGCCTCTCTTCATCATCGCCACCATCTCGCGGTGCGCCTGCTTCTGCCGGCGCTGCGGTCGGATGGCGAGGAAGTAGAAGATGCCGAAGAAGACGAGGATCCAGATCAGGAGCACGCCAGTCTGACCACCCATACGAACTTAACCTCCTGCGCGATAGCGCGCTGTGACTGACTCTTTGAACTCTGCAAACGCGCCCGCACGAATAGCCGCACGGGCTCGCTCGGTCAATCTTATCAGAACCCGCAGGTTGTGAAGACTCAGGAGCTGCGCTCCGAGCATCTCCTTCTGCAGCATGAGATGCCGCAGATAGGAGCGCGTGAAACCGTCGCAGGCAGGGCAATCGCAGCCCTCGTCGAGCGGGCGCAGATCGCGCGCGAACCGTGCGTTGCGCAGATTCAGGCGGCCGTCGGCCGTGAGGGCCGTGCCGGTGCGCGCCATGCGGGTCGGGAGGACGCAGTCGAAGACGTCGATCCCGCGCGCCACGACCTCGAGCAGGCCGACGGGGTCGCCGATCCCCATGAAGTAACGCAGGCGCTCGCGAGGGAGGGTCTCGTCCATGAGTTCGACGGTCGCGAGCATCTCGTCGCCACGCTCGCCCACGGAGAGCCCGCCGATGGCGTAGGCGTCGAAGCCGATGTCGAGGAGCTCCGCCGCCGAGCGACGGCGGAGCTCCTCGTCGACCCCGCCCTGCACGATGCCGACGAGCAGCTGGTCGCGGCGGCCGTGGGCCGCTTGACAGGCCGCCGCCCACCGCGTCGTGCGCTCCACGGCCGCGACCAGCTCGTCGCGGCCCAGCACGCTCGGCGCACACTGATCGAAGCACATCACGATGTCGGCGCCGAGCCGCTCCTGGACCTCCATCGCGAGCTCAGGCGTGAACACGTGCCGCGAACCGTCGTACACGGAACTGAACTCGACTCCGTCGTCGCGCACCAGCCGCGTGTCGGCGAGACTGAAGACCTGGAAGCCGCCCGAGTCGGTCAGGATCGGCCCGGGCCATCGCATGAAGCCGTGCAGGCCCCCGTGCAGCGCCACCACCTCGACGCCTGGGCGGAAGTACAGGTGGTAGGTGTTGGCCAGTACGATACCCGCGCCCAGGCCGGCGAGGTCGCGCGGCGCGACCCCCTTGACCGTCGCCTTCGTGCCGACGGGCATGAAACTCGGGGTCTCCACCGTGCCGTGGGGCGTCTCGAGGCGGCCCACCCGGGCGCGCCCGTCGGCGGCCTCGACGCTGAACGAGAAACCTCGCGCTCGATATCCGAGTCGGTCGCTCAGCGTCGCCTCACAGGATCAGCATCGCGTCGCCGAAACTGAAGAACCGGTAGCGCTCCGCGACGGCGTGCTTGTAGGCGGCGCGCGTCGCGTCGATGCCGGCGAACGCCATGACGAGAGCCAGCAGACTCGTGCGCGGCAGATGGAAGTTGGTCAGCACCGCGTCGACCACCCTGGGTTCGAAGCCGGGCCTGATGAAGAGGTCGGTCTCCCCGCGCAGCCGACGACCGTCCGACCGCGCCAGGTGCTCGAGCACCCGCACGGTGGTGGTGCCGACGGCGACGACGCGACGGCCCTGCGCGCGTGCGGCCCGCACGCGCGCCCACGTCGCGGCCTCGACCTCGTAGGCCTCGCTGTGCAGGCGGTTCTCCTCGAGACGCGTCTCCAGCAGCGGCTTGAACGTGCCAAGCCCGACGTGCAGGGTCACGGTCGCCACCTCGACGCCTCTCGCCCTGAGGTTGCGATCGGCAGCCGGCGTGAAGTGCAGGCCGGCGGTGGGCGCGGCCGCCGAGCCGACCCTGCGAGCGTACACCGTCTGGTACCGCTCGGGATCGGCCACGGGCTCGCGGATGTACGGCGGCACCGGCGTCTGCCCGAAGGTCTCGAGCTGCTCGAGTACGGGGCGCTCGGCCGTGCTGCGCACCGACCAGCGGCCGTCACCCAAGGCGCGCTCGCAGACGAGGCGCCAGTCTGCGGCCGTCGCTTCGCCGGCCAGCTCCTCGCCGGCCCGCGGGCGGCCGCGCAGCAGCGCCTCCCAGCGCTCGCCGGCCGGCGCGTCCGGCGAGCGTTCGCCGACCTCGCCCGACCACTCGCCGGCCGGCGTCTTCTCGGGCCGCAGGAAGAGCACCTCGATCCGCCCGCCGGTCGCGCGACGGAAGTACGCGCGCGCCGGGAACACGCGCGTGTCGTTGCGCACCACGAGGTCCCCGCGCCGCAGCAGCTCGGGCAGCTCCCCGAAGGTCCGGTCGTCGAGCCGCCCAGTGGTCCTCTCCACGACCAAGAGCCGGGCGGCGTCGCGCGGCTCGACCGGACGCTGCGCGATCAACTCCTCGGGCAGCTCGTAGTCGAGCCCGGCCAGATCGATCGCCGCGCTCGTCATGCGTTCACTGTGCGCGTCCGACGCCGCGCCTCCCGCTCGTGCCACGTCTCCCACTTGCTGGCCGTGCAGCCGCAGTACGGCTGCCGGTACAGGCCCAGCCGGCGGCTCTCCGCGTAGCTCGCCCTGAAGAGGCCGCGCAGGTCGAGGTAGACGAAGTCGACGCCGTGCCCTGCCGCGGCCGTCTCCCCCGCCGCCTGGATCAGGTCGTGACGCTGGTACGGGCTCACGCTCAAGCTGGTCGAGAAACGGCTGAAGCCGAGCTCGCTCGCCGTTTCGGCGGCGGCGTCAAGGCGCAGGCGAAGACAGTCGGCGCAGCGCTCGTCTGGGCTCGCTTGCCCGAGGCAGGCGAGCCACGTGCCCCAAGCGCCCTCCGACCGCGACCGCTCCTCGACGACCAGATCGAGACCGACCGCCCGGCTGTAGCGCCGCATGCTTTCGAGGCGGCGCTCCAGCTCCGCGGCCGGCTGGACGTTCGGGTTGTGGAACCAGCCCACAGGCTCGAGACCGCGCTCGCGCCAAGCCGGCACGGCGACCGTCGCGCAGGGCCCGCAGCAGGTGTGCAGGAGGAGTCCGGTCACGATCCGATTATAGCCGCCCGCCGACAGCCGTCGGGCGCCAGCACCGCCTCACTCGAAGAGCGTGCTCGCGCCGCCGGGTGGGGTGATCCCGCAGTGGCTGAAGCCGGTCCTCGTGAGAACGCGACCGCGCGGCGTGCGCTTGAGGAAGCCCTGCATGATGAGGTACGGCTCGTACACGTCCTGGACCGTGTCGGCCTCCTCGCCGAGCGCGACCGCCAGTGTGTCGAGGCCGACCGGGCCGCCGTCGAACTTCTGCGCGATCGTGCAGAGGATCTCGCGGTCGAGGCGGTCGAGTCCCTCCGCGTCGACCTGGAAGAGCTGCAGCGCAGCGAGGCAGATCTCTCGGTCGATGATGCCCTCGTGCCGCACCTCGGCGAAATCGCGCACCCTGCGTAACAGCCGGTTGGCGACGCGCGGCGTGCCACGCGAGCGACCGGCGATCTCATCGGCAGAGGCGTCGTCGGTGGTGACGCCGAGGATCCCGGCCGAGCGCCGCACGATCTGCGCGAGCTCGTCGGGCGCGTAGTACTCGAGGCGCTGCCAGACCCCGAAGCGGTCGCGCAGCGGCGTCGTCAGCAGCCCGGTGCGCGTCGTCGCCCCGATGAGCGTGAAGGGCTGGACCTGCATGCGGATGCTGCGCGCCGCCGGCCCCTCGCCGATCATGATGTCGATCTCGTAGTCCTCCATCGCCGGGTAGAGGACCTCCTCGACGGCCGCGTTGAGCCGGTGGATCTCGTCGACGAAGAGGACGTCGCCCTGCTGCAGGTTGGTGAGGAGGCCAGCGACGTCGACCTTGCGCTCGAGCGCCGGCCCCGAGGTCGTGTGCATACTGACGCCGAGCTCGTTGGCGATGATGCCGGCCAGCGTCGTCTTGCCGAGACCCGGCGGCCCCGCGATCAGCACGTGATCGAGGGTGTCGCCACGGTTCTTCGCCGCCTGCACGAATATCTCGAGCTGCTCTTTGGCGACGCCCTGCCCGACGAACTCGCCGAAGCGCTTCGGCCGCAGCGAGACCTCGGCATCGCGATCGTCGACCTTCTCGTTCGGGTCGGCGAGGCGCTCGACGGGGCGATCGCTCACGTCTCCTCCCTGGCGCCCCCGAGGGCAAAACGCACGAGCTCCTCGACCGGAGCGTCGGGCGGCGCGCCGCGCAGCGCATTCTCGGCCTCCCTCAAGCTGAGCCCGAGGTTCTGGAGCGCCGAGCGCGCCGCGACGAACGTGTCGATGCCCGCCGCGGCCGTCGCGCCGGCGGCGAGCGCACCGGCCGCCACCACGTCGCCGAGCTCGACGACCAGCCGCTGGGCCAGCTTCTTGCCGATGCCCGGGATGGACTCGAACTTCTTCACGTCGCCCCGGACCACCGCGATCTCGAGCTCCGCCACGGGATACCCGGAGAGGACCGCGAGGGCGACCTTCGGGCCTACGCCGCTGACCCCGGTCAGCGAGAGGAAGAAGGCGCGCTCGTGCGGCGTCTCGAAGCCATAGAGCTGGAGCGCGTCTTCGCGCACGTGCAGGTAGGTCGTGAGGTCGACCTCCTCCCCGAGACGCACGGCGAGGCGCGCCAGCGTGCGCCCGGCGGCGAACACCTCGAGACCCACGCCGCCGACGACGACCACGGCGCGGTCGCTCTCGACGGACGCGACGCGGCCCCGCACCGAGGCGATCACGCGCGGCCTCCGGCGTGGGTGTGCGACCCGCCTCCGGCGAGGACGCGCGACGCCGCGCGCCAGCGGCTGCTCACTTCTGCCGCCCCTTGCGCACCGCAAGCGGGACCCCGTCGCCGTTGCCGTGCGCGTGGCAGATGGCGACGGCCAGAGCATCGGCGGCGTGGTCGGGCTGCGGGATGCGCCTGAGCCCGAGCAGCACCTTGGTCATCTCCTGCACCTGCATCTTCGTGGCGCGGCCGTACCCAGTGACGGCGCGTTTGATCTCGAGCGGCGAGTACTCATAGGGCGGCGCCGTCAGGTCGGAGGCCGCCAGCATGAGCACGCCGCGCGCCTGCCCGACGGCGAGCGCGGTGCGCGTGTTCGCGTTGACGAAGAGCTCCTCGATCGCGACGACGTCGGGCTCGAACCGGCGGATCAGCGCACAAGCCTCGTCGTGGATGCGCCGCAGACGACGCGACGTGGGCTCGCGCGGGGATGTGACGATGCAGCCGTGACCGAGCGAGCGCAGGCGGTTGCCCTCCTGCTCGACCGCGCCCCAGCCGGTGCTCGCCGTACCCGGATCGAACCCGAGGACGATCACGGTGCGGCCCCTACTGTCATCGCCTGCCGCATGGGCCTCAGCCGGCCAAGGCCTCGAGGACGTCGTCCGGGATATCGAAGTTCGCGTAGACCTCCTGGACGTCGTCGGACTCCTCGAGCGCGTCGACGATCCTCAGGGTCTTGCGGGCGTCGCTCTCGTCGAGGCGCACCGTGCTCTTGGGGACCATCGTGAGCTCCGCCTGCTCGCATTCGATACCGGCGGCGACGACGGCGTCGCGCACGGCGGTGAAGTCGGTCGGCTGCGTCAGGACCTCGAACTGATCGCCGTCCTGCACGACGTCGTCGGCGCCGGCATCGATCGCCACCAGCATGACCTGGTCCTCGTCGTAACGGGAAGCGTCGATCACGATCGAGCCGCGGCGCTCGAACATCCAGGCGACGGCCCCGGGCTGCGCCAGCGAGCCGCCGTGCTTGGAGAAGACGGAGCGCACGTCGGCCGCCGAGCGGTTGCGGTTGTCGGTCAGCACTTCGACGATGATGGCGACGCCGTTGGGACCGTAGCCCTCATACACGATCGCCTCGAAGTCGTCGCCGGCCCCTTTGCCGGCGCCGCGCTGCACGGCGCGCTCGATGTTGTCCTTGGGCATCGAGTAGCCCTTGGCCTTCTCGATCGCCGTGTAGAGCGCCGCGTTGCTCTCGGGGTCAGCGCCACCCTCGCGAGCGGCCACCTGGATCGCGCGCGCCAGCTTGGAGAACAGCTTCCCGCGCCTGGCGTCCTCCTTGCCCTTCTTGTGCTTGATCGTGGACCACTTCGAGTGCCCGGACACGGGGACACCACCTCCTTCGCTTGGCGAACAGCGGCCGGGGCGACTTCGTCGCGCGCCCGGGCCTCCGACAGCCCGGCGCCGAACGGGCCGCCACTCGGGACAACGTCAACGAGCATCACTCTGATCCCCCAGAGGATGCGCCACGCCGTCGCGCCATCCTACGGGGGGCTTACCCCTTGTGCGCTTCTTCGCGCTCCTTCTTGGCCTCGTCGATGACCTTCTGGGCGATGTGCGCCGGCACCTCTTCGTAGCGCAGGAACTCCATGGTGTAGTCGCCGCGGCCGCCCGTCATCGACGTGAGGTCGGGCGCGTACGTGAGCATCTCGGCGAGCGGGACCTCGGCGGCGACCACGTTGCTGTGGCCGCGCGGCGTCGTGCCGAGCACGCGGCCGCGGCGCGCGTTGAGGTCGCCGATGACGTCGCCCACGCTCTCCTCGGGCACCGTGATCTCGACGCTCATGATGGGCTCGAGCAGCACGGGCTGGGCCTTCTCGACCGCGGCCTTGAAGCCCATGGAGCCGGCGATCTGGAAGGCCATGTCGTCGAGTCGACCGGGTGGTACTTGCCGTCGTACAGCGTCGACCCTGACGTCGACCACCGGGTAGCCGGCGAGGAAGCCCTCGCGCCATGGCGGCGCGGATGCCCTTCTCGACCGCGGGGATGAACTTGCGTGGGATCGACGCCGCCGACGATCTCGTCGACGAACTCGAAGCCGTCGCCGTGCGGCATGCGGCTCCAGCTCGACATCCAGGCGACGCCGAACTGGCCGCGGCCGCCGGTCTGCTTCTTGTGCTTGCCCTGCGCCTTGGCGCTGCCCTTGATGGTCTCGCGGTAGGGCACGTGCGGCGGCTGAGCTCGACCTCGACGCCGAAGCGCGCGCTTCATGCGCTCGACGATCACCTCGACGTGGACCTGGCCCATGCCCGCCGACGATCGTCTCGTCGGTCTGCGGGTCGCGGTGGACGTCGATCATCGGGTCCTCTTCGGCGAGACGGCGGAGGGCCTGCGATCACCTTGTCCTCGTCGCCCTTGCTCTTGGCGGTGACCGCGAACGACATGAGCGGCGCCGGGAACGTGATCGGCGGGAAGCCGACAGGCGCGCCCTCGGCGCAGAGCGTGTCGCCGGTGACCACGTCTTTGAGCTTGGCGACCGCGCCGATGTCGCCCGCGACCAGCGCGTCGACCGGCTTGTTCTCCTTGCCCTGCGACTTGAGGAGCTGGCCGAGGCGCTCCTTGTGGCCGTCGCGCGTGACGACGACCGTGCTGTCGCCGGAGACGGTGCCCCGGAAGACGCGGAAGACGTTGATGCGCCCGCTGAACGGGTCGGCCAGCGTCTTGAAGACGAAGGCCGCGGCCGGTGCGGCGGCGTCGCACTCGAGCTCGACCTCGGCACCGTCGGCGCCGGTCACGACGGGCGCCGAGACCGTCGCCGGCGCCGGCGCCAGCGCCAGCAGGTCGAGCACCAGGTCGACGCCGATCAGGTGCGTCGCGGAGCCGGCGGCGACGGGGTAGATCTGCCCCTTGGCGACGCCGTCGGCGAAGGCCGCTTGAGCTCGTCCTCGCCGATCTCCTCCTCGGTGAGGTACTTCTCGGCGAGCTCGTCGTTGGTGCTCGCCACGGCGTCGACGAGTTTGTCGCGAGCCGCGGCCACCGCGTCGGCGAGGTCGGCCGGCACGTCGCCGGTCTGCGTTTTGCCGTCGGTGTACGTGAACGCCTTCATGGTGAGCAGGTCGACCACGCCGACCAGCTCGTGCTCGCTGCCGATCGGGAGATGGACCGCCACGACCTGCTGGCCGAAGACCTCCTGGAGAGCGGCGACCGCCCGGGCGAAGTCAGCGCGCTCGCGGTCGAGCATGTTGCAGAAGAACAGGCGCGCCAGCCCACGGTCGGCGGCGCGCGCCCACAGGCGCTCCGTCTGCACCTCGACGCCCAGGACCGCGTTGACGACGACGAGCGCCGTCTCGACGACCTGCAGCGACGCGATCGCATCGGCGAGGAAGCTCGAGTCGCCGGGCGTGTCGATGAGGTTGAAGGTGAGGCCGTCGCGCTCGACGTGCGCCAGCGCGGCGGAGAGGCTCAGTTGGCGCCGCTTCTCGTCTTCGTCCCAGTCGGAGATGGTCGTGCCTTCGGTGACGTGGCCCAGCCGGTTGGCCACCCCCGCCTTGAAGAGGAGTCCTTCGAAGAGCGAGGTCTTGCCGGTGCCGCGATGGCCGACAAGGGCGACGTTCCTGATCTTCGCTGGGTCGTTCACTAGCCTTCTCCTCGCGGTCGGAAGGCGCCCCCCGACGACGGGCAGGCGAGCGCCTCGTGGCGTGCGTCCCGAAGCACGAAGTCTAGCACAGGGTCTGGGCGTTTCACGCGCTCGCGACGGTCGCTGGATCGAGGCCTTCTACGAGGTGGACGTGTGCTCCTCCGGCGAGGCCGCCGGCGAGACGCAGGGACGTGAACCCGTAGCGCCGATGCACCCGGTCGACCGCCTCGGCGAGCGCGACCTCACGCCAGCCGTCGTCGAGTGTGAGCTGGAAGACGCCGTGCCGGAACGAGCTCACGGTGACGCCGAGGAGCCGCACCCACCGCGCTCCCACCGCGAGTCCGTCGAGGAGGTCGAGCGCGGCGCCGGCGACCGCCGGAGCGGTGGCCAGCGGACGCCGGAAGGTGCATCGCCGGGTGACGGTGTGGAAGGTGCTGAAGCGGACCTTGACGGTGACGGTGTGCGGCGCGAGCCCGCGACGGCGCGCGTCGGCGGACGCCCGGTCGGCGAGAGCGACCAGCGCGCAGCGCAACGCCTCGCCGTCGTTGACGTCTTCGGCGAACGTGGTCTCGCGCCCGACCGACTTGGGCGGCGCAGGCTCGCGACGCAGGACCGTGACGCTGCGCCCGAAGGCGAGCTGACGGAGGCCGTGGGCGCCGCGCCCGAAAGCCGCAGCGAGCACGGCGAAGGGGATGTCCTGCAGCATGCCGACGGTCGTGAGGCCGATGGCGGCGAGCCGCTCCTGCGTGACGGGCCCGACGCCGTGGAGCTCGGCGACCGGCAGGTCGCGCAGGCGGCCGTGGACGTCGGCCTCGCCGAGTTCGCCGATACCGCCCGGCTTGAAGAGCTCGGCGGCGAGCTTGGCGAGCAGCAGGTTGGGACCGATGCCGATCGAGCATCCGAGACCGCAGGCGGCGTAGACCCGCTCCTGCAGCCGGCGGGCGATGGCGCGCGGCGGACCGAAGAGAAGCCGGCTGCCGGTGACGTCGAGGCGGGCCTCGTCGATCGACACCACCTCGACGAGATCGGTGAAGCCGCGGAAGAGCTCGACCAGCCGGTGGTGAACGGCGACGTACGCGCGCATGTCGACCGGCAGGAAGACCGCCTGCGGGCAGAGACGCTCGGCCTGCCCGATCGGCATCGCCGTGCGCACCCCGAACGCCCGCGCCTCGTACGAGCAGGTGGAGACGACCCCCCGGCCGCCACGTTCGCCGCCGACGACCACCGGCAGGCCGCGCAACTCGGGGCGCCGCGCCTGCTCGACGGAGGCGAAGAAGGCGTCCATATCGACATGGAGAAGTGCACGCTGGGATGCGAACATACGTTCGTATTCTAGGAGAGAGAGAGCGCGGGCGCAAGTCCGTCGATCGTCTCGCGGGTGGTCTCGAGCGGGTTCGGTCGCCGCTGCCTCGAGCGGTCTCGTCTCGTGGTCGCGCAGGGCGGCCTCGCCCTGCCTTGCCTCAGGCGGTCTCGCTCCGTGACGCGCGCTCCGCGCGCCCCCCTTCGCCGCCGTCTGGGACCGGCACCCGGGGCACGTCGCCCCAGAGCGCCTCGAGGCGATAGAACTCACGCGCGCCCGGAGTGAACACGTGCACGACGACGTCGATGTAGTCGATGAGGATCCACTCGGCTTCGCGGGCGCCCTCCACCCGCGCCGGCCGGCGGGTCGCGCGCAACCCCTCGACGATGCCGTCGGCGATCGCCTTGGCCTGTCGGGTGGTGGCGCCGGTCGCGAGGACGAAGAAGTCGGTGTACGTGACCGCCTCGTTCATCGCCAGCACGGTCACGCCCTTGGCCTTCTTGTCGGCCGCGAGCCCGGCGATATCGAGCGCCAGGGCCTCCACGGCCTCGAGCTGTGCGTCCCCTGCTACTGCAAGTCCTTTGCCCGGAGGTCGGACCCGACCACGACGACGATGGTGTCGGGCGGGAATTGATCGCCGCTGAGCACGACGCCGCGGCCGAGTATAGCACGGATATCCCGGGCCACCCCGAGGCCCTCGGGCGAGGCCAGGATCTGCGTCTCCGAGTAGTTGAAGGAGTCTGCGTTGCCGGGCTCCGGCAGCTTGACGTCGAGGACGGCGAGCTTCTCGGCGACGAGCTCGCCGATGCCGAGCTCGCCGCTGCCGTTGCGCACGAGCACGGTGAACTGCGCGTCGTACCCCGGCGCCCGCCGCGTGATCGCCGCCTGGATGCGCTCGGGGTCGGGCACCAGCGCGAACTGCCCCTCGGCGACGCGCCCCTCCGATGGCAGGAGCGTGATGAAGGTCTCGCCCTTTACGAGCTCCTCCAGCGCGTCACGGACGAGCTCGCCGTCCCCGGCTCCCGCCACGATGGCGTCGACCGCGGCCGTCACCTCCGCCTCGGAACGCGCCGCGGCAGCGTCGAACACGGCGCGCAGCACGGCCGCGTCGAACCCGGCCCGCGCCTCGTCCTCTTCCCCGCCGCCCGAGAGCACGTCGGCGACCTGTCGCGCCGGCAGACGAACAGCGCCCTCGTACGTGCGGCCGATGCCGTCGACATCGACGGTCGCGGGGGTCGTCAGCGTGAAGGCCAAGCGTTCGTCACCCGACAGCTCGGTGAGCGCGGAGTACGGCAGGTGGACGACGTGCTCGACCGGGGTCCGCAGCACGCGCCCGAGGTCGGCGGCGAACTCGGGGAAGCGGAAATCGTCACCGGCCATGATGTACTCGCCCTGCGGCCCCTCGAGGAGCAGCGAGCGCGGGATCGTCCAGACCTGGAACGACTCGTCGGGCGCGCGCAGCACGAGCAGTGCGACGGCGGCGCGCTCGGGTTCGTCGACGCCGAAGGCGAGCACGAGGAGGTAGCCCTTCTCTTCCGGCGCCGCCGCGTCGCCGCCGACGACCCAACCGGCGAGCCGCAGTGCGCCGAGGATGGCCCCGAGTGCGACGACCGCCGCCAGGACGTAGAGCAGCACAGACTGCCAGCGGCCCAGACGCCCGCGCCGCCGCTCCTGCAATCGCTTGACCCTATAGCCGCCTGAGTCTGCCATGGAGATCGTTGTAGAGTTCGACGCCGCCGAGGGCGATTCCCCGTCCCTTGAGGATGACGGACACAAGACTCATGCGCGCGGCTTCGGCGACGGCGTCGTCCAGCGAGGCCCGGGCGAGCCGGCGCACGTCGTCGACGCCGGCGAACTCGCGGCCGGGCTCGCAGAAGTCGGCGAGATAGAGGCACTTCTCAAGGGTCGTCATGTCCGCCGCGCCCACGGTGTGAAGCGCGATCGCGCGCGCCGCGTCTCGCGCCAGCCCGGCCGTCGCGAGCTCGGCACCCGCCACGGGGCCGTGCAGAAGCGCCACGGGCTGCGCCAACTCAAGCTGCCCGACCGCGATCCCGTGGCGGTCCGCCGCCTCCAGAAGCGCATCCACGGGCCATTCGCGGCACGCGTCGTGGACGAGGCCGGCCACGAGCGCCGCCTCGGGATCGGCACCGAACCGCCGGGCGAGCGTCGCGCAGAGCGCGCCCACCCGGCGCGCGTGCCCGGCGCGCTTCTCGGACACTCCGCGCAGCAGCGCCTCGGCTTCGGCAACGCCGATCACCGCACCACGTAGAGCCCATGCCCGAGCACGTACTCCTCGACCGCACGCGGCACCAGGTAGGTGAGCGGCATCCCCATGCGCACCCGATTCCGCAAGTCGCGCGACGCGATCGCGATCTGCGGGGTCTGCAGGACGACCGCCCGGCGGCGACCGAGCCCGGCGGCGACCTCGTCGAGCCGTCGCTCGTCGTCACCCGGCCGGACCGCGACCGCCAGCCGGCACAACTCGACGATCACCTGCGGCTCGTGCCATGTCTCGAACTGCAGCAGGGAGTCGGATCCCATGATGAAGACCAGCTCGTGGTCCGCGTGCGTCTCGTGCAGAGCCCTCACGGTGTCGACCGTGTACGTGAGCCCTCGGTCGAGTTCAATGGTCGAGACCGCGAACCCGTCGTCGCCGGCGATCGCCAGCCGGGTCATCTCGACGCGGACCTCCGCCGGCGTGGCGTCGGCGACGGCCTTGTGCGGCGGCCGCGCCGCCGGTATGAAGAGGACCCGCTCCAAGCCGAGCTGATGACGCACCTCGGAGGCGATCACCAAGTGCCCGAGGTGCGGCGGGTTGAAGCTGCCGCCGAGGACGCCGAGGCGGCGTGGCTTCTCCGGCCCTGTCATGCCCTGATCTGGCCCTCGCCCCAGAGGACGTACTTCACGCAGGTCAGCTCCTCGAGGCCGATGGGACCGCGAGCGTGGAGCTTCTGCGTGGAGATACCCATCTCGGCGCCCAGGCCGAACTCGCCGCCGTCGGTGAAGCGGGTCGAGGCGTTGACGTAGACGCAGGCGGCGTCGACCTCCCTCGTGAAGCGCTGCGCCGCCTCGAGGTCGTTGGTGACGATCGCTTCGGAGTGTCGCGTGCCGTGAGTCGCGATGTGCTCGAGAGCTTCGCCGAGGCTCCCGACCACACGCACCGCCAGCTTGGGGCCGAGGAACTCCGTGTCGTAGTGTGTGCGATTCGCACGCTTCAGGCCCGGGTCCGCGAGCAGCTCCGCCGCAGCCTTGTCGACGACGAGTTCGACGCCGCGCCGCTTCAGCTCCTCGACGGCACGCGGCAGGAACCCGGGAGCCGCCTCCCCGTGGACGAGAAGCGTCTCGGCCGCATTGCACGCGTCAGGACGCTGGCACTTGGCATTGACGATGATGCGCACGGCCATCTCCACGTCCGCGCTCGCATCCACGTAGACGTGACAGTTGCCGCCGCCGGCGTAGACGACGGGCACATGGCTGTGCTCGAGAAGGTACTCCTTGAGGGTCTCGCCGCCGCGCGGGATGACGAGGTCGACCGAGTCACGCTGGCGCAGCAGCTCGTCGAGCTCGTCGCGGTCCGGACCGAGCCAGCCGATCGCGGCGCGCGGCAGGCCCGCTTCGATGACGGCGCCCTGTACGGCCTCGGCCAGCAGACGGTTCGAGTGTCTGGCGGTGCTGCCGCCGCGCAACACGACGGCGTTGCCGGTCTTGAGGCAGAGCGCCGCGGCGTCGACGGTGACGTTCGGGCGCGCCTCGTACACCACGGCGACCACACCCAGCGGCGCACGGACCTTGCGGAGCTCGAGCCCGTTCGCCAGACGCCAGCCGTCGCTCACCCGGCCGACGGGGTCGGGCAACGCCGCGACCGCCCGCACGCCGGCCACCATCTCGGCGAGGCGATCCTCGTCGAGCAGCAGACGGTCGATCAGCGCACCGGGTTGACGCTGCTCGCGGGCGAGGCGCAGATCCTCCTGGTTCTCCGTGAGGATCTCGTCGGCCCGCCGCTCGAGGGCGTCGGCAACGCCGCGCAGGGCCGCGTCCTTGCGCTCGCGCGGCAGGACGGCCAGCTGGCGCGCCGCCATCTGCGCCGCAGCGCACAGCTCCTCGACGTTCACCCGTGTTCCTCCTCGCTCGGCGCTCGTCTCAAGCGTACCACGCGGTGTGCCGGCCTCGTCCTCACGCCTCAGCGAACTCGAACTCGCCCTCACCCACAAGGACCGTGTCGCCCGTCTTCGCGCCGGCGCGACGCAGCGCGGTGTTGAGGCCGGCGCGCTCGATGACCTCCTGCAGATAGGCGAGCGCTTCCGGGTTGTCGACGTCCGCCTTCGCGACGAGCCGCTCGAGCGCCTCGCCCCGCACGCGGAACGCGTTCTTCTCGCGGGCGACCGTGAACGCGTCGAGCCGGTCGGCGCCGGGCCGCAGGACGACCGGCGCCTGCGGTGCCTCGGCAAGTGCCTCGCGCCGCGCGGCGGCGACCAGATCCCCCAGCCCCGCGGCGAGAGCCTCGAGACCTTCGCCCGTGACGGCCGAGACGAGGAGCACGTCGCACGCCCACGGCAGCTCGCGCAAGCGCCCCGCGACCTCGTCTCGGGCGACGGCATCCATGATGTCGACCTTGTTGACGGCGACCAGCGCGGGCCGCTCGACCAGCACACTCGCGAACGCGGCCAGCTCGCTGCGCACGGTCTCGGCGCTCGCGCATGCGCGCTCCACGCCCTCTCCCCCATCGACCACGTACACGAGCACCGCGGTACGCTCGACGTGCGCAAGGAAGCGGTGGCCGAGGCCGGCCCCTCCGCTCGCACCCTCGATGAGCCCCGGGATGTCGGCGATGACCGCGCGCTGCTCGTCGAGGTCGAGGACGCCCAGGTTCGGTTCGAGCGTGGTGAACGGATAGGCGGCGATCCGCGGGCGCGCCGCCGTGAGCGTGGCGAGCAGCGACGACTTGCCGGCGTTCGGCATGCCGACGAGACCCACGTCGGCGAGCAGCTTGAGCGTGAGAGAGAGCCAGCGCTCATCTCCGGGAAGACCCTTCTCGGCGAAACGCGGCGCCTGGCGCGTCGAACTCTTGAAACAGATGTTGCCGCGCCCGCCCTCGCCACCGCGAGCGACCAGGAAGCGTGCGCCCTCGTGAGCGAGGTCGGCGAGCAAGACGGCCTGGTCGTCGCGGACCTCCGTCCCGACCGGCACCTCGACCTCGAGCGTCGCCCCGTCGGCGCCACGACGGCCGGCGCCGCGGCCGTTGCCGCCCGCGGCGGCCTTGAAGTGATGGCGGTGGCGGAAGTGGCTCAGGTCCTGGAGTTGCCGCGTGGCGACGAGGCACACGTCGCCGCCGGGAGCGCCGTCGCCGCCGTCCGGGCCACCCCTGGGAACGTACTTCTCACGGCGGAAGCTGACGGCGCCGTCGCCGCCGTTCCCCGCGCTCACGCAGATGCTGGCCCTGTCGAGCATGGCTGACGAGCCGGCGCCCGCCGACTCTGATCAGGCCTCGGAAACGACCGAGATGAAGCGCCCGCCGGCCTTCTGGCTGAAGACCACGCGACCGCCGACCTTGGCGAAGATCGTGTGATCGACGCCGAGACCGGCGCCCTCGCCGGCGCGGAACCGCGTGCCCCGCTGACGAACGATGATGGATCCGGCCGGCACGGTCTGACCCGCGAAGGCCTTGACGCCGAGACGCTTGGACTCGGAGTCGCGGCCGTTGCGGCTGGTGCCGGCGCCCTTTTTATGCGCCACCCTTGGTCTCCTTCGTTTCCTTCAGGGTGATCGATTCAATCGTCAACCTGGTGAGCCGGCTGCGATGGCCGCGTGCCTTCTTGAAGGTCTTCTTCGCCTTGTAGGTGAAGACGCGGATCTTCTTGCCGAGAACGTGCTCGTCTACCTTGACCTTCACCGTCGTGTGCCGCGCGACATCGGCATCGTACTCGCCGCTGCCGGTACGGACGGCCAGAGGCTCGAACGTCAAGCTCTTGCCCTCCTCGGCATCGACGCGGTCGACGACGATTGTGTCGCCCGTGCTCACCTTGTACTGCTGACCACCCACGCGCACAATGGCGTAGGCGACGTCACTCTGCTTCATAGGATCTCCCTCGAGACAACAGCCCATGATGGTAGCCAATCGCGGGCACGGCTGTCAACGCGGCCGTCCCCGCACCGTCTCGCCGCGTCGTCCGCGAGCGCCCGCTCACTTGCGGCCCCGCCCCTCGCTCTGCTCCGGCGCCAGCACGGCCGACGCGCCGGTGCGGGCGGTCGCCGTGACGCGCACGCGACGGCGTTCGCCGAGATAGGGCCGGCCGCCCTCCACGATCACCATGTAGCCCTCCAGGTAGCCGACTGCGTCCCGTGGGCTGTAGGTGAGAGCGAACTCGAGCTCGAGCTCGACCTCCTGCCCCTCGGTCACCGGGATCCGCAGAGCCTGCGCCTGGGCCAGCGAACCCTCGGCCAGGATCCGGATGCTGTCCAATGGCACCGTCGACGAACTCTCGAGCAGGACACGGCGCTTCGTCTCACGCTCCAGCTGTTTCAGGCGCCCGTTGGCCTCGAGCCGCTCGGCGACGCCGCGATTCACTTCGAGAAGCACCGCCTTCGCGCCGGACTTGCGCGCGTGCGTCTGGACACGGCGCTCGACGGCGAGCGCCACGGTCTCCTCCGAGAGCACACGCGCCTTGCCGAGGCAGGTGTGGCAGGTGCGCGTCAGGATCCCCCTGGCGCCGTCGGTCGTGTTCTGACGCGTCATCTCGACGAGCCCGAGCGGCGAAAGCTCCACCACGTAGGTCTTGGTGCGATCGGTCTCCAGCTCGGCTTCGAGCTTGGCCAGCACGGCTTCGCGGTTGCGTACGTGCGCCATGTCGATGAAATCGATCACGATGATGCCGCCGATGTCGCGCAACCGGAGCTGACGCACCACCTCCCGAGCCGCCTCCATGTTCGTCCTCAGTATCGTCTCCTCGAGCGAACGGCCCGCGGTGAAACGGCCCGAGTTCACGTCGATCACCGTGAGCGCCTCGGTGTAGTCGATCACCAGGTTGCCACCGCTCGGCAGCGGCACGCGACGCTCCAGCGCGCGCGCGATCTGCTCCTCGACGCCGTGAGCCTCGAAGAGCGGTTGGTCGCCCGTGTAGAGCTCGACGCGAGCGGCGAGGTCGGGGGCGATCTTCTCGAGGTAGGTCTTGATCCCCTTGAAGCGGCGCTCGTCGTCGACCAGCATGCGCTCGCACGTGTCGTTGAAGAGATCGCGAGCCACCTCGAGGGCGACGTCGACCTCGTCGTACACGAGACCCGGAGCCTTGACCGTCTCCGCCTTCTTCTTGAGCCGCGACCACAGTCGCGACAAGTACTGGAGGTCGCGGCGCAGATCCTCGAGATCCTTGCCTTCGGCATGCGTTCTGACGATCAGGCCGGCATTGCGCGGCCGCAGCTCCTTGGACAGATCCCGCAGGCGCTCGCGTTCGGACTGGCCAAGACGGCGCGATACGCCCGCTCCGCTGCCGCCGGGCACGTAGACCAGATACCGTCCGGCGAGCGACAGGTGCGTGGTGAGGCGGGCGCCTTTGCTGCCCATCGGGTCCTTCATCACCTGGACGGTGATCTCCTGTCCGGGGCGCAGCACGTCGGCGATGCGCCGACCACGGCGTCTCCCCTCCTCGGTCTCGACTTCGTCCACGTAGAGGAAGCCGTTCTTCTCGAGCCCGAAGTCTATGAACGCCGCGTCCATACCGGGGACCACGTTCTCGACCTTCGCACGGTAGATATCGCCGAGGTAGGACTGCTTGCCTGGCCGTTCGAAATAGATCTCCGCCAGACGGCCGTCCTCGACGAGAGCGACCCGTATCTCGTTGCGTTGTTCGCTCACCAGGATGACCTTGCGCTCCACCGGCTCGGGTCCGATCACGCCGGCGACGCTGCGGTCGCTCGGCGGCGTCGCCGCCCGCGGCGCATTCTCGCGCACGATGGCCTTCGGTCGCCCGCGCACGCGGCGTTGCGGCCGCTCGGACGGCTTCACGCTCGCCACCGCGGCATCCGCGGCGGCTTCGCCCTCTGCACCACGGGGGACCTTGACGTGCGGGACCTCGAGCCCCGCTGCCTCCGCGCCCACGATGCCTTCGGCTGCCGCCGAAGCCTTGCGACCGCCGCGGCGGCCTCTCTTGCGCGGCGTCTTCGCCGGCGCCTGCTCGTCGACGGGCGGACCTTCGCCCGCCTCCGCCCCGGCTCCGCTCGCGGGCGCACGCCCTGCGGCGGTGGGAGCGAGCGGCGGCGGTGCGCCCTCGGCGAGCTCGGCCTCGGGCAGCAACGCGCCGTGCTCCGGGGCCACCTCGGCCGCCGCGCGGTCGAGCGCCTCGTGCTCGGCCGCCGCCAGGCGCGCCTTGCGGGCGCGCGAACGGCGACCCCCTCGCGAACCGCGACGGCGTCGCGGCTCCGCGGCGGCGTCGCCAGACTCCTCCGCGCCCGTCTCCGCGCCGCCCGATCCCGCGCCGACCTCAGCTGCAGGCGTGTCAGCCTCGACGGTCTCGCCGGTCTTGCGGGCCCTGGAGCCCCCGGCACGCTCGTCGGCCGCTGGCGGCCGCACAGGCCCGGGGCTCGCTTCACCCTCAGTCGCCACGATCTCGGTGGCGACCCCTACCTCGGCCTCCGCACTCTTCTTGCGGCGTCCGCCTCGACGGCGCCGTGACGGCTTCTTCTCGGTCTCATCGGCGGCGCCGGGCGTGGCCGCGCTCGCTTCGACGACGGACGAGCTCTCGCTGACCTCGGCGACCTCGGCCGCCCCGAGAGCGCTCTCGGCCGCTGGCGAGGCGGCGCTCTTGCGACGGCGGCGTCTCGGCCGCGGAGCGGCCGCGGGTTCGCCGTCGGTCACGGGCACCGCAGGGCGTGTGCCGGCCGCGTCCGCCGCGGGCTTGGCGGTGTCTGACTCCGCCACCGGCGACGCCGGGCGGATCGACCTCGCGCGGGCCCATGCGGCCGCCGTCTTCTGCTCCCCCCCGACAGCGACCGTCGACCCCGGGGCCTCCCCCGGGGCTCGCTCGTCAGCGCTCGCCGCCGGCTTCGCCTCGGTCGCCGGTCCCGGACTCGTCTCAGCCTTCTTGCGCGAACGGCCCCTGCCGCCACGCCTTGTCCTGCGCTTGCCCGTCGGGGTCGGCTCTTCGGCCTGACTTTCGTGGCCGCTGTCCGACCCGGACTTTGACTCCTGCGCCGTCTCGCCCGCGCCCTCGCTGGGGCCGCGCGGCTGCCCCTCAGGGGCTTCGGCGTCCTTGTCTCGTGTCACGTCCTCGAACTCCTTCTCGCGGGCGCGCCCTGCAGGCGCGCCTCTTCGGCGAACTCGACCTCGAGCCGGCGCAAGCGATGCAACACGGGCTCGATACCGGCCTTGTCCGCGATGACCTTGATGATCTCCTGCGGCCGCGCAGCCGTCCCGACGTCGTAGCGCACCTCGAACTCGAGGCGCGCGCCGTCGGTGAGCGCACGGCAGCTCAGGTCGCCCACGCTCTCGCGCAGGTCGACGGTCTTCGTTCCTTTCGGGCCGCGACGCACGACGCGCGGCGGCTCTCCATCCTCGAACGCCGCGACCGCGGCGGCGATAGCCTCCGCGTCGCCGCGCACCTCACAAGCGTACCGCCCCCGCAGCGGCTGCGGCCGTTCACGCAGCGGCGACTCCCTCAGCGCTACCATCTCGATACCCCCGGGCGCCGCCGCCTTGAGCGCGACCAGACCGCTCCTCGCGTCCGGCGCGTCGGCGGAGACGCGCGCCACCGCGAGCTCGGCGTCGGCCGCCGCGCCGACCGGCAGCGGGAGCGGCAAGGAGAGCCGCGGCTTCGGCCTCATCCCCTCTGAGAGTTCCAGCTCCACGCCCGCACGCGCGAACGTCCGCTGCACGGCGCGCAGCGTGTCGAGGTGCGAGAGGTAGCGTGCCGGCCCGCGCCGGGCGAAGCTCAGCAGCCACGTCCTCACGCGAGCACCTCCATCTCGACGCCGGCGCCGCAGACCCCGCAGGAGACGCAGGCGCCGTCGCGGCAGTCGGCGGTCACCGCGAGCTCCGCGGCTCGCCGGCGCTCGTCGGCGAGAAACGCCGGCGCCACTCTGCCGTCGACCACGTCGTGCCAAGGAGTGCCGTCGCCGGCCGGCTCGCCGAGGGCAAGACCGGCCTCAGCCGCGGCGCCCCGCCAGGCGGCCTCGTCGAAGTGTTCCGTCCAGCTGTCGAAACGGGCGCCGCGACGCCACGCGTCCTCGACGAGCCGGTCCGAGCCGGGACCGCTGCGCGCCAGCGTGGCCTCGACCAGCGAACTCCCGATGTGGTGGAGAGAGAGCCGCACGTGCCGCGGCATGGCCTTGCGCAGGATCTCCTGACGACGGCGCAGCGTCGACTCGCCGGCGAAGGGCTCGAGCTCGAAGGGCGTGTGCGGCTTCGGCACGTAGGAGGAGGCCGAGACCGACAGGCGGGCGCGGCCGCGCGCTATCTCCTTCGCCAGGCGCGCGGCCGCCGCCGCCATGGCCGCGATACCGAGCACGTCCTCGTCCGTCTCGTCGGGCAGCCCGATCATGAAGTAGAGCTTCAGGCCCGTGAAGCCGCCCGTGAAGACCGCGCGCACGGCCTCGTCGAACTGAGCCTCGTCGACCCGCTTGTTGATGCGCTCACGCAGTCTCTGGGTGCCCGCCTCCGGGGCGAGCGTCACGGAGCCCCGCTGCTCGGCGGCGAAGCCCGCCAGCGAGCTCGCGGCCGAGTCGATGCGCAGCGACGGCAGGGAGACGCGCACGCCCGGCCGCAGCGCGCGGATGCGCCGCACCGCCTCCTCGATGCCCGAGTAGTCGCAGGAGCTCAACGACACGAGCGAGACCTCGTCGTACCCCGTCGCCGCCAGCGCGCGGCGGGCGGCCTCCACGACCATGTCGACCGGGCGTTCACGCACCGGCCGGTACCACATGCCGGCCTGGCAGAAGCGGCAACCCGCCGTGCACCCACGCATGACCTCGATCACCACGCGGTCGTGGACGGCTTCGACGAGCGGTACCAGCGGCCGCTCGACCGGAGCGGTCGTCGCGAACTCCGTGAAGACCTGACGCTCGACCGGCAAGGACTGCGCGCCACCCGGCAGCCACACCCCGGGAACGGCGCCGAGGCCGGCGAGGCGCTCGGTCCGCGACGGCGCACCGAGCGCCTCCACGATCGCCGCCATGCGGCCCTCGACCTCGCCGATGAAGAACGCGTCGAAGAAGGCGGCCAGCGGCCACGGGTTGGCGACGGCCGGGCCGCCACCCATGACGATCGGGTCGCCGGCGCCCCGCTCCACCGCGCGCAGCGGCACGCCGGCAAGGTCGAGCATCTCGAGCACGTTCGTGGCCGCCAGCTCGTGAGGCAGGGTGAACCCCCACAGATCGCACTCGGCGACCGGTGCGGACGATTCGAGCGACCACAGACGCACACCCCGCTCGCGCATGAGATCGGCCATGTCGGGCATGGGGCAGTACGCGCGCTCGGCCACGGCCGGCGTGCGATCGTTCACGAGCTCGTAGAGGATCTGCAGGCCGGGGTTCGAGATGCCGACCTCGTAGGCGTCCGGGTAGGACAGCACGCAGCGCGGGCGGACCCCGGGCTTGCGGCGCAGGTTGAACTCCCCGCCCACGTAGCGCCCAGGGCGCATGACACGCGCCAGCAGGTCCTCTAGCTCATCTGGTGGCCACTCCTCCTGGGAGGCGCGCCTTGAGGCGTTCGAGTTGTCGAGCAAGCTTCGTCACCCGTGTCGTGGTGAACGGCGCGCCTGCCTCGAAGTAGGCGATGGCGGCGCGGCCGAGAGCGATCGTCCCAGAGTAGCCGACGGCGCCCTTGAGCGCCCAGCCGAAGCCCGGGACGTAGGTGAGCGACTGTCGCGCCAGCGTCCGCATGACGAAGGCGGCGCCGACGACGGAGAGGATCTCGACGGCTCTCTGGGGCCCGAGGTCCTCGTCGTAGGCGGAGGCGATGCGCAGGATCATGCGGATCTGGTTCGCGGTCATGGCCGGCATGTCGGCGCCGGGGATGATCATGACGGCTCCGATGACGGCGTTCTGGCGCGCCGCCTCGAGAGTGAGCTCCTGGGCGACGGCGCGGCGCAGGAACGGGAGCCGCGCGGCGAGAGTCGCCGCACCGTCACCGGCCGCGCCGGCAAGACGCGCGGCCAGCGTCGAGCCCGAGTCTCCCGGGCGCCCCAGAGAGATCGCCACCTCGGACGACGTCACGCCGTCGCCGAACAGGCGGGCGCCGGCCCCGGGCACCCCCGCCTGCGGCGCGTAGGCGATCACTTTCGCGCCCGCCTCGCGGACCGTGGCAGCGATGGCCGCCACGGCGGCGGGCGCCACGTCGGGCGTCACCAGGATGACGACGTTCCAGCGCTGCGCCAGCACCGGATCCTTCGGGAAGCCCTCGGGCGGCAGCACGTCGAAGCCCGTGCTGAGGCCGCCCTTCGTGTCGACGGCGCCCTCAGAGAGAGCGCGGGCGACGTCGGACAGGGCGGCCCCTTCGCCGACGAGGCAGAGTCGCGGGCTGGCGCCCGCGCGCTCGCGGACTTCGCGCACGAGCTTGAGGACACGTTTGATGCTAAGGGCGGGCACGTCGCTCCCTGGGATCGGCCGTCGCCCTCACGTGGATGCTCTGCAGCAGGCCGACCATCATCAGGAAGGTGATCATGGCGGCCCCGCCATAGCTCACGAAAGGCAACGGGATGCCTGTCACAGGCATGATACCAATAGTCATCCCCATGTTGACGAACATCTGGAAGAGGAGCATCACGGCGATGCCTCCGGCCATGATGCTGCCGTACATGTCACGCGACAGCGTGGCGATGCGAAGGGCCCGCCACAGCAGCAGCCCGTAGAGCGCCAGCAGCAGGCAAGCTCCCATGAAGCCGTAGCGCTCACCGATCACGGCGAAGATGAAGTCGGTGTGGTGTTCGGGCAGGAAGTCGAAGGCCGTCTGCGTCGCCCCGGCGCCGCGGCCGGTCAGCGCGCCTGAGCCGACGGCGATCATGGACTGCACGATGTTGTAGCCGCTCCCGGAGGGGTCCCGGCCGGGATCGATGAAGACCAGCAGGCGCTCTATCTGGTAGGGCTTGATGAGCTCGAGACCCATTCTGGGCAGCACGCCGAGGACCAGGACCAACGCACCGGCGGCGACGCCTCCGAGCACGGCGAAGTGCGTCCAGCGCGTGCCGAAGAAGAAGAGGAGGGCGAACGTGACGGCGATGTACACGGTCGTCGTGCCGAAGTCGGGCTGAAAGAAGACGAGAGAGGCCGGGAGCGCAGCGTAGAGCAGCGCCTGCCCGGTGATGCGCCGCGAGCCGAGCAGATCCATCCGGTCCACCAGGAACGCGCCGAGCCCGACGATGAGCAGGAAGAGCCCGAACTGCGACGGCTGGATGTTGAAGAACGGCAGCTCGATCCAGCGCCGCGAGCCGCGGGTCACGCTGCCGACCATATAGACGGCGGCGATCGACAGGACCATGGCGCCGTACAGAGCCCACTGCCAGCGACGGTAACGTTCGTAGTCGATGGCCGCGAGCGCGAGCAGCAGGACGAGACCCACCGCGGCGTAGACGGCCTGCTGCAGCGCGTAGTACCCAGGCTGTCCCTCGACGTCCTGATGGGTCGCGTAGTACACGCACACGATGCCGTAGGCCACGACGCCGACCGTGACGGCCAGCAGCAGGTAGTCGAGGTGACGGAGATAGCCGCGCCAGTCCATCGTCAATCGGTCCCGCTGGCGCCCGTCGACAAGCCCGTGTCGAGGTCGAAGAGCGCATCGTAGATCATGCGCGCGGCCGGCGCGGCCACGGCGCCGCCGTGGCCGCCCTGCTCGATCATGACCACCACCGCGTATCTGGGCTTGTCGTAGGGCGCGTAGCTTGCATACCAGGCGTAGTCGCCCTTGCCGTAGACCTCGGCGGTCCCCGTCTTGCCGGCGACGGCGATCGGGTACGCGCCGAAGATCGGCCCGGACGTGCCGACCGTCGCCGCCAGGCGCAGGCCACGGCGCACCTGGTCGAGCGTCCCCGACGAGACATCGAGCTCGCGCCGCGGCTCGACCGTGAACTTGCGCGTGACCTTTCCCTGTGGGGAGAGGCTCTTCAGCGCCAGGTGCGGCTGCACGATGGTGCCGCCGTTGGCGATGGCCGCGTAGACGACGGCCATCTGCAGTGGCGTCACCTGCAGGTCCCCCTGGCCGATGGCCATGAGGATCGAGTTGCCCGGCTTCCAGATCTTGTCGATCTCCGTCTCGAAGTACTCGCGGCGCCACTCGGGGGTCGGTACGAGCCCGTCCACCTCCCCCGGGATGTCGAGCCCCGTCGCGCGCCCGAGTCCGAGGCGCACCGACCACTCGGCGAGCTCGGAGCCGGGGCGCTTGTAGAACGCGTAGCCGACGTTGTAGAAGAAGACGTCGCACGATTCGGAGAGCGCCTCCACCACGTTGTCGTGGCCGTGGCCTCCGTCGAGCCAGCAGGACCAGTGCTCCTTGCCGATCTCGCCCGTGGACGGGAAGCGCCCGTTGCAGTAGAAGCGCGTGTAGGGGCTGATGACGCCCTCCTCGAGACCCGCGACGGCGTCGACGACCTTGTACACGGAACCCGCCGCGTACTGCCCCTGGGATGCCTTGTTCACGACCGGTTGGTTGGCCGACGGCTTGCTCAGCCGCGCCCAGTCCTTCTCGGACAGACCACCGACCCACAGATCCGGATCGAACGACGGGTAGCTCGCCATGGCCAGCACCTCGCCGTTGCGCACGTCGAGCACCACGGCGGCGGCGCCGTTCGCCGCCCAGTCGTGGTTCTCGTGGGCCAGGGTGATGCCGTAGCGCAGCGCCTCTTCGGCGCGTTTCTGGACCTCGGCGTCGAGGGTGAGGACCAGGGTGTCGCCTGGTGTGGGCAGGCGGCCGCCGACGGGATCGCGTCGCTTCGGGCGGCCGAAGGCGTCGACCTCGAGCTTCGCGACCCCGTCCCTCCCGCGCAGCCAGTGGTCATAGGTGGATTCGACTCCGCCCTGGCCGATGACGTCGCCCGCCGAATAGCCTTTGTAGGCTCGCTGCTTGAGCTGCTCGGCGCTGATCTCGCCGAGGTTGCCCAGCAGATGCGCCGCGAGCTCGCCGCGCGGGTAGCTGCGCAGGTAGTTGCGCTGCACTTCGACGCCGGGAAAGAGGTCCTTGCGCTCGAGTATGTGACCCACGACCTTGCGGGACACGTCCTCCTTCACGACCACGAGGTCATATGGATAGCCGCCATACTCATCGAGCTCCCGCCGCAGCTTCTTCGGCGCCATCTTGAGGACCTTGGCGAGCCGCCCCGTCATCGCCTCGAACTCCTCCTCGGGCACGTCCATGGGCCGGATCCCCACGGCCAGACCGGGGCGGTTCTCGACGATGACCTTGCCGTCACGGTCGACGATGGTGCCGCGCGGGGCGACGATCTTGACGGCGCGCAGCCGGTTGTCGTTGGCCTCGGCCACGAAATGACCGGCGCTCAGGATCTGCAGGAACCAGAGCCTGAAGAGGATGACGCCGACGAGGACGACGGCCACACCGATCAGGATCGCGACGCGCAACGCGATCGACGGCGTCACCATGATGGGCTGGTCCGGACGGCCGGTGCGGATGGGCCGTTCGCGACGGACCGGTTGTCTAGGCCGTCTCGTGCGCACGGAGCACCCCCGGGCCGCGCAGCGCGACGCGCACGGCGACGTAGAACGGGACGGCGAGCAGCGTGTTCAGGACGAGCGACGGCAGCACCACGCGCGTGAACGTGAAGGCCAGCGGCACCTGACGCTCGAGCAGGTACTGGGCCGTGACCAGCAGGATGTCGGCCAACAGGGTGCCGGCGAAGACACTCACCATGGGGGCGACGCCCGTCGAAAGGTCGGCCGTCTCCGCGTAACGGCCCGCGTAGTAGCCGACCAGCACGAAGACGAAGGAGCTCACGCCGAGCGGCTCCATCAGCGAGACGGCGACGAGGGCGCCGGCGGCGAAGCCGAAAACGGCGCCGATCTCTGAGCCTCGCAGGAGACCGACCGACACCAGGATGATGAGAGCGAAATCAGGATTGGCGCCCAATATGCGGACGTTGGGCGCCACGGTCGTCTGCAACAGCCAAGCGACGAGGAGCACGGCGATGAGCCGCACCAGGTCGGCCCCCGTCGGCCAGGCCCGCTTCACCGTCTCGGCCGGCTGTCGCCGCGTCAGCGGCACACGACTCTCACCATGTCGAGCGTGTGGAAGTCGGCGAACGGCCGCACGGTCACGGACTGATAGAGATCGACGTCCTGGACGCCCACGGTCTCGACCACGCCGATGGGGATTCCCCGCACGAACAGGGAGCCCTGCAGGCCCGAGGTCGTGACGTACTGCCCGACCTCGATCTCCTCCTGCTTGTCGACGTACTGCAGCGCGAGGTCCCCCGTCACGCTGCCGGCAAGGATGCCTTGGGCGCCGCCCGGCACGATCATGGCGTCGACGTAGCTCTGCTGATCCGTGATCAGCATGACCTGCGACGCCTGCGGGGTGACTCGCGATATCCGCCCGACGAGGCCCTCGCCGTTGACCACCGCATCGTAGCGGGCGACGCCGGCGTCGCTGCCCACGTCGATCGTCACGGTGGAGTACCAAGCCGTCGTCGAGCGTGCGATCACCCGGGCGGTGACCAACCGCACGGTGGCCGGAAAGACCCGCTTGCGCTCCATGTCGACCAAGCCGCGGAGCTCGTCGTTCTCGGCTTGCGTCACGAGTTCCTGGGCGACGCCGGCGCGCAGGCTCTCAAGTTCGGCGCGCAGACGCTCGTTCTCGGACCTGGCGCGGAAGAGGTCGGCGGTCCAGTTCCACGCATCGCGGAAGGGCTTGGTGGCGCGGGCGCTGCCGTACTGGAGGGGGGCGACGACGCGCAGGGCGGCGTCCTGCGCGCGGTGCACGGCTCCGCCCTCGCTCTCGCGGAAGTAGAGCGTGAGCATGGCGATGGACACGAGCAGCAGGAGCACGACGAGCACCCGCCGCCGAAGAGCGCGTCGGCGATTCACAAGCTCGGGATGGCTCGCCTACCGCCCTCGAGGCCGCGCGCGCTGCTTGCTCTTGACGAGCACATCGAACTCCTCGAGATACTTGCCCGACCCGACGGCCACACAGGTCAGGGGCGATTCGGCCAGATGCACCGGCATCTGCGTCTCCTCGCGCAAGCGCTCCGGGAAGCCCTGCAGCAGGGACCCGCCGCCCGCCATCATGATGCCGCGATCCATGACGTCGCTGGCCAGCTCGGGCGGCGTCTTGTCGAGGGTCGCCTTGATGGCGTCGATTATCGCTTGCGTGGGCTCCTCCAGCGCCGTGCGCACCTCTTCAGACGAGAGGACGATCGTCTTGGGGAGGCCCGTGACAAGGTCGCGGCCGCGGATCTCGGCCTGCTCCTCCTGCGGCAGCGGGAACGCCGACCCGATCTCAAGCTTGATCTCCTCGGCGGTCTGGCTGCCGATGAGCAGCTTGTACTCCTTCTTCACGTAGCTGATGACCGCCTCGTCCAGCTCGTCGCCGCCGACGCGGATCGACTGGCTCACGACGATGCCGCCGAGCGAGATCACGGCCACCTCGCTGGTGCCGCCGCCGACATCGACGATCATGCTGCCGGTCGGCTCGGCGACCGGCAGACCGGCGCCGATCGCGGCGGCCATCGGCTCTTCGATCAGGGTCGCCCAGCGGGCGCCGGCCGAGTACGTCGCCTCTTCGACCGCACGCTTCTCGACGCCGGTGACGCCGGACGGCACGCAGATCACGACCCGTGGGTGCGCCCAGCGGTTCTGCATGACCTTGCGGATGAAGTGGCGCAGCATCTGCTCGGTGACGTCGAAGTCGGCGATCACGCCGTCCTTGAGCGGCCGCACGGCACTGATCGTCGCCGGCGTTCGGCCCAGCATGCGCTTGGCCTCGGCCCCGACGGCGTGGACCTCGCCGGTACGATGGTCGATGGCGACGACCGACGGCTCCGACAGCACGATGCCGCGGCCGCGCAGATAGACGAGCGTGTTGGCGGTACCCAGATCGATCGCCATATCGCGAGCGCCGAAACCAGTCAGGAAATCGAACACGCCGATGACTGCTCCTTTCGCACGTGCCGAGCGGCTAGTCTAGAGCATCGCCGCGGCCATCGCCAACGAACCCCGCGTGCCTCACGCCTGGCGCGACACCCACGAGAACGGCGCCACGCCGAACGTCGCGAGCGTCTCGACGAGCAGCGCGACGGGCAGACCGACCACATTGAAGTAGTCGCCCTGTACGGATTCAACAAGAGCAGACCCGACTCCTTGAATGGCGTACGCTCCGGCGCGCTCCCGCCACTCGCCGGAGGCGACGTAGCGCTCGACGGCCGCGGCGTCCAGCGGTCTGAAGCGGACGCCGGTGACGGCGTGGCCGACCGCTTCCCGCGCACCATTGCAGAGGGCAAGGCCGCTGTGGACCTCGTGGCGGCGGCCGGCCAAGAGGCGCAACGATGCCCGCGCCTCGTCCTCCCCGGCCGCTTTGCCCAGGATGCGCCCGTCGACGACCACCACTGTGTCCACGCCGAGCACCAGCTCTCCCGGCTCGAGCGACAGGCGCGCCAGCACCTCGCGCGCCTTGCCCAGAGCGTTGCCTTCGACGGTCGTCACGGGGTCGCCCTCGCGCACGGCCTCATCGTGGGCGCTGACGACGACCTCGAAAGGGATGGCGAGCTGCTCGAGGATCACGCGCCGCTGCGGCGAGCGTGACGCGAGGATGACCGAGAGGCCGCCCACGTGCGGACCTCGAGCCTAGGTGAGCTCGTCGGCGGCGAAGAACAGGCCGATCTCGCGCTCGGCGCTCTGCGGGCCGTCCGAGCCGTGGACCACGTTCTCGGCCATGACGGTCGCGAAGTCGCCGCGGATCGTGCCCGGCGCGGCCTTCACCGGATCGGTCGCTCCCATCATGGTCCGCGCCACACTGATCGCCTCGTTGCCCTCCCACACCATGGCCACGACCGGACCCGAGGTGATGAAGTCGACGAGCTCGCCGAAGAACGGCTTCTCCCGGTGCTCGGCGTAGTGCCGCTCGGCGAGCTCACGCGGGATCCGCATGAGCTTCATGGCGCGCAGGATGAGCCCGCGTCGCTCGAAGCGCGCCACGACCTCCCCGACCAGGCCGCGGGCCACGCCGTTGGGCTTGACCATGATGAACGTACGTTCCACCAGATCCCTCCTGGAATATGACTCGAGGCGCCGCGTCGCCGCGGCGGCTCAGCTGTAGGCGTTCTCGAACGCCGGCGCGGCGCCGTGGACCTCCGCCTCACAGTACGGACAGACGCGCCAGTGCGGGTCGATGGGCTTGTGACACGAGACGCACACGGTGCGGAGGCGGCGGCCGCACGTCGGGCACACGAGGTAGTCGTCGCGGGTCGGCGTGCGGCAGAAGGGGCAGTGCTCCTCGGTCGCGAGGCGCTGCTCCATCATCCTGATCTCGAGCGCGCGCTCGCGGATGTCGTCGAGGTACTCAGGCGGACGCACGATGGCGTAGATGACGGCGCCGACGGGGCCGAAGACCAGCCCGGTCAGGCCGGCGACGACGAGCACCATCCTGTCGTCGATGCGCCGGCGGGCGTCCTTGAAGACCCAGTACGCACACGCCAGCCACACGACGACGACGGTGAAGTAGAGCAGCAGCACGACGAAGTCCCAGGTCGCCGAATCGAAGAAGGCGGTGACGCTGTCGAAGGGGTTCGTGTCGTTCGTGGTCTCCGCGACCAGCGGCCAGTCAAGCACCCTGTCTCCTCTCGGCGGTCGGGCGGGCGTCCATGCCACCCGCCTCGTCGGTACGGGCGACATCCGGCCGCGGCCCGGAGGACGCGTCGGCCAGCGCGTGAATCATACCCGAGAAGATGCGCCCGTGGGCCGGGTACAGCGCGTGCCGGTGGAGCGGACCCGCGAGACCGCGCCGACCCTACGCCCGCACCCGGAACACCGGGATGACCGCTGCCGCCAGGTCGTCGCCGATCAGATACCCGACGAAGAACGCGATGAGAGCGAGAGCGACCACGACGAGGAGAGCGCTCAGAAACCGCACCGCCGGTCTCGCCTTCTTTCGCGCCATCCTCCCTCCCTCAGTCCGCGCAAGTATACCGAAGCGAAAGGCACCGCAACGAGCCGTCAGGCGCCCGTCAACAGATGGCGCAGATCCTCGAGCAGGTAGAGGGAGCCGGCGACGAGGACGCTGCCCGAAGACGCGGCCCGGCGCTCCGCCTCGGCGAGAGCCGAACCCGGATCGCCGACGACCACCACGCGGCAGTCCGTGCGCTGTCGCTCGGCGGCGTCCCGGGCGAGCGCCCCCAGCCTCTCGGCGGGCAGGCTGCGGGTCTGGCCGGCTTGGGTGCAGACGAGTGTGTCGCAGAAGCCCACGAACCCGTCGAGCATGGCCTCCGCGTCCTTGTCGCACATGATCGCCGTGACCAGGACGCGAGGCGCCGGAGGCGCCAGCGCGGCCAAGCTCGCGGCCAGCACGGCGACGCCGTCCGCGTTGTGAGCCCCGTCGACCAGGAGCAGCGGGTGCTCCCGAAGGATCTGCAGACGACCGGGGACGGCGGTCGCGGCGAGCGCGTCGCGCACCTTCTCCGCCTCGAGTCGCCCGAGAAGACGCTCGGCGGCCATGACAGCGAGCGCCGCGTTGTCGACCTGGTACAAGGCCGGCGTCGGGAGGCTGAGACCGGCGTAGCCCGCCTCAGCCGTCTCGACGGTGAACTCGTGAGGCGCGCCCGCGACCGAGAAGTCGCGACCGAGGAACCAGGCCCTCGCCTGCGCACGGGCGCACGCCTTCTCGGCCGCCGGCTCGAGCCCCTCGAGGCGGCCGAACACGGCATCGCCGCGCTTGATGACGGCCGCCTTCTCGGCGAAGATCGCGGCCCGCGTCGCGCCAAGCACCTCCGTGTGCTCGAGCCCGATGGTGGTGAGCACCACGACCGCCGACTCGACGACGTTGGTGGCGTCGAGGCGGCCGCCCAGACCGGCCTCGAGCGCGACCGCCTCGACGCCCTCCTCGGCGAGCGCCAGCAGCGCGGCCACGGTGAGCACCTCGAACTGTGTCGTGTCTCCGAGTGCGGCCGGCAGCCCGACGACGGCGCGCCGAACGGTCTCGACGGCGGCGCCGAAGCGCCTTTCGCTCACCGGCCGGCCCTCAATCAGGACCCGCTCGCAGAACCCGACCAGGTGTGGCGAGAGGTAGGCTCCGGCGCGCAGCCCGTGGGCGCTCAGCAGCGCGGCGGCATAGCGCGTCGTGGACGACTTGCCGTTGGTGCCGACGACGTGGACCACCCTGTAGGCGTCCTGCGGCCGGCCGAGGCCGTCGAGCAGGGCGCCGACGCGCTCGAGCCCGGGGCGCATGCCAAAAGCGGCGAGCGACTCAAGATACTTCTCCCAGCTCGCCGACACCCTCTGCTCCCCGAGGGCCTCCCGTGGGCCCGGTGTCGGAATCGTCTGACTCACGCCCCGCGCAGTCCGGCAAGACGGCCGGCCACTTCGTCGCGCTCGCGCCGGTGGTCGGCCAGCTTCGCGCGCTCCTTGTCGACGATCGCCGCCGGCGCCTTCTCGACGAACGCCGCGTTGCTCAGCTTGGCCTCGGAGCGGGTCACCTCGGCGTCGAGCTTGGCCAGGAGGGCGGCGAGACGAGCCGCCTCCTCCGCAGAATCGACCGTCGCGGCGACCGCCAGGCGCCCTCCGGGCACCGGCACGACGTTCTCGCCGTGGTCGTGCCCGCCCGCTTCGTCGACGCCGCCAGGCCCGCCGGCGCCGCGTGCGCCGCCGAGCTCGACCTTGGCCAGCGCCCTGAAGGCCGGCGCGAATCGCACGTACCAGCCGTCGGCTCCGGGCTCGTCGGCCTCGAAGCGCGCGCTCAGCACCTGCCCCGGCGCGACGCCGCTCTCCGCGCGGAAGACGCGGACGGCGTTGACGGCCGCCTGCACCCGCGCGACGGCGGCCTCGTCAGAGGGAGCCAGCAGCGCGTCGTCACGCCTCGGATGCTCGCCCTTCAGCAGCGGCCCGGAGCCGTACTGAGCCGCGATCTCCTCGGTGACGTACGGCATGAAGGGATGGAGCAGGTGCACGATACGGTCCAGCACCCAGCGCGCGTGGCCGGCGGCGGCGAAACGCTCGCCCTCGTCGTCGCCGTAGAGCCGCGGCTTGACCATCTCGAGGTACCAGTCGCAGAACTCGTCCCAGACGAAGTGGTAGAGCAGGTCGACCGCCCTCGCGAAGTCGTACTCGGAGACCGCCTCCTCGACGGCGCCAAGGCAACGCTGCAGGCGGCTCGCGATCCAGCGGTCGACCTCGTGCGCGTCGGAGCGCTCGGCCGCCTCCCCTTCGCTCGCCAGCAGGACCAGACGCGCGGCGTTCCAGAGCTTGTTGGCGAAGCTGCGGCCCATCGCGATCTTCTCTTCGGAGAAGCGTACGTCCTGCGTGCTCGACATGACGAGCAGGCCGAAGCGGCTGGCGTCGGCGCCGTACTTGTCGATCATCTCGAGCGGGTCGATGCCGGTGCCGAGCGACTTGCTCATCCGGCGCCCGTCGGGAGCCTGGATCACCGAGTGGATGTAGACGTCGTGGAAGGGGATATCGCCCACGAACTCGAGGCCCATCATCACCATGCGCGCGACCCACAGGAAGATGATCTCGCGCGCCGTGCTGAGGACGCCGGTCGGGTAGAAGCAGTCAAGATCGGACGTCTCGTCGGGCCAGCCCCAGGTCGCGAACGGCCAGAGCGCCGAGCTGAACCAGGTGTCGAGCACGTCGGTGTCGCGCCGCAGGGTCCGCCCGCCGCAGGCGGGGCACGCCTGCGGCGCCTCCTCATCGACGATCACCTCGCCGCAACCGTCGGCCTCGCAGTACCACACGGGCAGCTGGTGACCCCACCAGAGCTGGCGGCTGATGCACCACGGCCGCAGGTTCTCCATCCAGTCGATGTAGACCCGGCCCCAGCGCTCGGGCACGAAACGGACTCTGCCGTCGCGCACGACGTCGGTCGCCGGACGCCGAAGCTCGTCCATGTCCATGAACCACTGCTCGCTGATGAGGGGCTCGATGAACGTGCCGCAGCGGTCGCAGCTCGCCACGCTGTGCGGGAAGTCCTCGACCTTCTCGAGGACGCCGAGCGCTTCGAGGTCGGCGACGATGCGCCGGCGCGCCTCCATGATCTCGAGCCCGGCGTACGGTCCGCCGGCCTCGGTGATGACACCCGCGGTGCCGATCGCCTGGACGGCGTCGAGCTTGTGGTCGCGGCCGATCTCGAAGTCGGTGATGTCGTGCGCCGGCGTGATCTTGAGAGCGCCGGTGCCGAACTCCTTCTCGACGCGGGCGTCGGCGATCACCGGCAGGCGCCGCCCGAGGAGCGGCAGGATGGCCGTGCGGCCGACGACGTCCGCGTAGCGGCCGTCGTCGGGGTTCACGGCCACCGCCGTGTCGCCGAGCATCGTCTCGGGGCGCGTCGTCGCGATGGTCACGCTGCCGCCGCCCTCGAGCTCATAGCGCACGTAGTAGAGGCGTCCCGGGTCCTCCACATGCGCGACCTCGAGGTCGCTGATCGCCGTGCCGCAGCGCGGACACCAGTTCACGAGGTAGGAGTCTTTGTAGATGTAGCCCTTCTTGTAGAGGGCGACGAAGACCTTGACGACGGCGCGCACGTAGCCCTCGTCGAAGGTGAAGCGCTCACGCTCGTAGTCGCAGGCGCAGCCGAGCCGCTTGAGCTGGTTGATGATGTTGCCGCCGTACTCCTGGCGCCACGCCCAGACGCGCTCAGCGAACTCCTCGCGCCCCAGGTCCTCTTTGGTGAGACCCTCGGCGCGGAGCCGCTTCTCGACCACGTTCTGCGTGGCGATGCCGGCGTGGTCGGTGCCCGGGAGCCAGCAGGCGTTCTCGCCCAGCATGCGGTGATAGCGGATGAGCACGTCCTGGATGGTGCCGTTGAGGGCGTGCCCCATATGGAGGTTCCCGGTGACGTTCGGCGGCGGGATGACGATGGAGTACGACGGGCGGGAGGGGTCAGGCTCGGCGTGGAACAGGTGCGCGCCGAGCCACTCCGCCGTCCAGCGCGCCTCGACCGCGGCCGGCTCGAAGCGGGTGGTCTCCTTCAGGTACGTCTGTGCGTCGCTCATCGGACCTCGACAGTGGCGCGTGATCGCCGGCTCGCGCGGGCGCCGGCCGGCGCGCGAGGCGGCGCGGCACGAACGACCGCAGGCGCGCCGCCGCCCGCTGCGGCCTCGCGACAGTATAGCGGGAAGTCGCGGCCGGCTCGCAGCCGGCCCGTCTCAGGCCGACGCTTCGTCCAGCTCGAGCTCGGACTTGTCGGCCTCGGTGAGGAGTGTCGGGTCGTTGCCCTTCTCGATGGTCTCACGCGTGATCACGCACTTGCGCACGTCCGTGCGCGACGGCAGGTCGAACATGACGCCGAGGAGCGACTCCTCGATGATGGTGCGCAGCCCGCGCGCACCGGTGCCCCTGTCGAGCGCCTTGTGGGCGATCGCCGTCATCGCCTCCTCGGCGAACACGAGTTCGACGCCGTCGAGCGAGAAGAACTTCTGGTACTGCTTGACCAGCGCGTTCTTGGGCTCGGTGAGGATGCGCACGAGGTCGTCCTCATCGAGGTTGTGCACCGCGCTCACGACCGGCAGACGGCCGATGAACTCGGGGATGAGGCCGTAGTTCAGCAGGTCCTCAGGGAGCACGTGGGTGAAGATCGTGCCGGGGTCCTTGTCGGCCTTGCTGGCGATGTCCGCCATGAAGCCCACGCCCTGGTGCCCGATGCGCCGTTCGATGATCTTCTCGAGCCCCGCGAAGGCGCCGCCGCAGATGAAGAGGACGTTGGTCGTGTCGATCGTGAGGAACTCCTGGTGCGGGTGCTTGCGCCCGCCCTGCGGCGGCACGCTCGCGACCGTCCCCTCGAGGATCTTGAGCAGCGCCTGCTGCACGCCCTCGCCCGACACGTCACGCGTGATCGACGGGTTCTCGGCCTTGCGCGCGATCTTGTCGATCTCGTCGATGTAGATGATGCCGGTCTCGGCCCGCTTGACGTCGAAGTCGGCGGCCTGGATCAGCTTGAGCAGGATGTTCTCGACATCCTCGCCGACGTAGCCGGCCTCGGTGAGGGCGGTCGCGTCGGCGATGGCGAAGGGCACGTTGAGGATGCGGGCCAGGGTCTGGGCGAGCAGCGTCTTGCCGCAGCCGGTCGGACCGAGCAGCAGGATGTTCGACTTCTGCAGCTCGACGTCGACCTCGCCCGAGGCCGCCGCCTGCACGCGCTTGTAGTGGTTGTAGACGGCGACGGAGAGCGACCGCTTGGCCTCGTCCTGCCCGACCACGTAGTCGTTGAGGTTCGCGTTGATGTCGCGCGGCTTGGGCAGCGTCTCGAGATCGAGCGTCGCCGGAGCGGTGAGCTCCTCGTCGATGATCTCGTTGCAGAGGTCGATGCACTCGTCGCAGATGTAGACGCCCGGGCCGGCGATCAGCTTCTTGACCTGCCGCTGCGACTTGCCGCAGAAGCTGCAGAGCAGCTGGTCGTTGCTGTCGGTCGGTCCTGCCACGTCGTCTCCTCCGACTTGTGCACGGCGACCGATGCCCGCTCAGCGGTGGGCGATCACGTCGTCGATGATGCCGTACGCCTTGGCCTCGTCGGCCGTCATGAAGTAGTCGCGATCGGTGTCCTGGTGGACCTTCTCGACCGGCTGACCCGTGTGCTCGGCGAGGATCTCGTCGAGACGCGTCCGGATGCTGATGACCTCCTTGGCGTGGATCTCGATGTCGGTCGCCTGGCCCTCGAACCCGCCCATCGGCTGGTGGATGAGGACCGCGCGTTCGGCAGCGCGAAGCGCTTGCCCTTCGCGCCGCCGGCGAGCAGGAGCGCGCCCATGCTCATGGCGCATGCCCACGCAGATCGTCGACACGTCGGGCTTGATGAACTGCATCGTGTCGTAGATCGCCAGGCCGGCGTACACGGAGCCGCCCGGAGTGTTGATGTAGAGGCTGATGTCCTTGTCGGGGTCCTCGGACTCGAGGTGGATGAGCTGCGCGACGATCAGGTTGGCGACCTCGTCGTTGATCGCGCGTGCCGAGGAAGATGACGCGCTCGTTGAGCAGCCGCGAGTAGATGTCGAAGGCGCGCTCGCCGCGGCTGGTCTGCTCGATGACGATCGGGACCAGTGGGCTCACTTCCATCCTCTCTCCGCGGCGCCCTTCGCGCCGCCTCATGGTCACTGTCGGGCCGGCTCATTCGCCCTCGGGCTCGCCGGCCGGCTTCTCCGCCTCGGCCGCCTCGGCGCCTTCGGTCTCGACCGGCCTCGTCCTCGATCGGGACCGGCACGGCGCTCTCGACGACGAGGTCGACCGCCTTGGCCATTAGGAGTTCGTCGCGCAGCAGCTCTTGCCTGCCCGACTTGTAGACGTCGAGAACGAGCTGGTTCGCGTCGCGCCGCAGGATCTCGGCGTCGGCCTTGATGCGCTCGCGCACCTCGTCGTCGCCGACCTCGAGGCCCTCGGCCTCGATGATCGGCCTCGAGGACCAGCCGCCGCTTGACGATCGTGCTCGGCCCGCGGGCGTAGCTCCTCCTCGACCTCGTCCTTGCGTCTTCTGCAGCACGTCGAGGTAGGCCTCCATCGTCAGCCCGGCTCGCCGACCTGCTGCTCGAGGTCGTGGTAGAGATGGTGCGCCTGCGCGTCGACCATGGCCGGCGGCACGGAGACGGTCGGCGTTCGACGACGGCCGTCGACGGCGCCGCGCGCGGAACTCGCGCTCGGCCGCCGCGCTGGCGGCCGTCTCGAGGCGCGTGCGCACGTCGGCGCGCAACTCCGCGATGGTCTCGAACTCGCTGGCCGTCGGTCGGCGAACTGCGTCGTCGAGCTCGGGGACGACCTTCTCCTTGATCTCCTTGACCGTGACGCTCGAAGGTCGCCGGCTCGCCCTGCAGCTCCTCGGCGTGGTAGTCGTCGGGGAAGGTGACGTCGAACTCTTCTCCTCGCCGAGCGGCGACGCCCTCGAGCGCCTCCTCGAACCCCGGGATCAGGTTGCCGTCGCCCGACCTGCGCCATGTAGTCCGTGGCCTGGGCGCCCTCGATCGGCTCTGCCGTCCGTGAGATCCGGCAAGGTCCATGAGCACGAAGTCGCCCTGCCGCACCGGCCGATCCTCGACCGGCTGCAGGCTGGCGAAGACGCTCCTGCAGCATGGCGAGCTGCGCGTCGACCTGGTCGTCGGTGACCTCGACGGTCCGCTGCGGGCACCTCGAGGCCCTTGTACTCGCCGAGCACCGGCGTCGGGCTTGCACCTGCACCTTGGCCGTGAACGCAGAACGGCGTCATCGTGCGTGAAGTCGCCGAGGTCGAGGTCCGGCATGCGACACGGCGTCGACGGCGGCCTCCGTCAAGGCGGCGCTCGTACCACTCGGGCAGCGAAGTCGTTGAGCGTCTCGCTGCGCACGTAGTCCTCGCCGAGCCGGCTGACACGACATGTCGCGCGGCACGCTTGCCCTTGCGGAAGCCGGGGACCTGCGATCTCGCCGCGCGAGTCGCGTGAGGGTGCGCTCGTACATGCGCTGCGACGTCGTCCTGCGGCACCTCGACGCTCGAGGAGGACCTCGTTCTCGGCGGCCGGCTTGACCTCTGTCTTCACTCGCGGCTCTCCTTGTTCGATGTGTCGTGTCGTGTCCCGGCATCTCAACAGGCACGGCACGACCCCTTCGGACGGGCCGCCGGGCGGCCCCGGATGCGCGGTGGTGCGGGTGAGAGGACTTGAACCTCCACGGGCAGTGCCCACCAGATCCTAAGTCTAGCGCGTCTACCAGTTCCGCCACACCCGCAGGCGTTGCGCGACACGTACCTAGGCAACCGTCGCCGGTATACGGGCCAGACTGCGACCACGGGGTGGTCGTGAGTGGGGTGAAGGACGGGATTCGAACCCGCGACCACCAGGGCCACAACCTGGAGCTCTACCGACTGAGCTACCTCCACCACCGGCCGCCGTGCGTGCACGGCGGCAAGCAAGGATACCACCTCGCCCGGCGACCGTCACACACGCGCGCGGGGAACCGGGGCGCGTCCTGCAGCGCAGTCGGCCAGCCGCAGTGCGGCGCGTCGAGCGAGCTCGAGACAAGGTCTGGGCCGAACGCGACCGAAGCACAGCGGAGACACAACGAGGAGAATGAGCTGGCGCGCCCGGCAGGATTCGAACCTGCGACCTGAGGATTAGAAGTCCCTGCTCTATCCAGCTGAGCTACGGGCGCCCGGGTGACGGCGCTGACGTCGCGCCGAAGTGACCGTGCCGGGAAGAAGTGGAGCGGGAGACGGGCTTCGAACCCGCGACCCTCAGCTTGGAAGGCTGATGCTCTAGCCAACTGAGCTACTCCCGCTCGCTGGGTGGTGCTGGTCGGGACGGGCGGATTCGAACCGCCGACCCCCTGCTCCCAAAGCAGGTGCGCTACCAGGCTGCGCCACGTCCCGGCGCCGGCCAGTATACCCCAGCGCCGCAGGAGGCTGGCACGGCGTGCAGAACCCCAAGACCGTGACCATCACGATGACAGCCTTCGTCGACGGCCAGGCCCAAGCGCCCGGAGTCGCCGAGGCCGGCTTCGCGCGCACGCCGCGCGCCGCCGGCGCGGTCCTGTGGCTCGACGTGGACGCAGCCCACCGAAGACGAGCTGCTCCTACTCGAAGCGGAGCTCGACGCTCCCGGCGCTCGCCGTCGAGGAAGTGCGCGCGAGCGCACCAGCGGCCCAAGGTCGACCACTACGAGGACTGCGTGCTCATCGTGCCTACGCGGCCCGGTACGCTCCCGGCGACGACTCGCTGTCGTTCTCGAGCTCGATCTGTTCGTCGGGCGCGACTACGTCATCACGGTGCGGCCGCGCCCCGCGTTCGACGACGCGGCCCTCCGCAGAGACCTGACGGCGACCGAAGGCCGGCCCCTGCGCAACAGCGGCGCCGCTCGCCTACGGCGTGCTCGACCACGTCGTGGACGGCTACTTCGACGTGAGCGAGGAGCATCGAGGCGCGCATCGAGACGATCGACGACGCTGGTCTGGGACGGTCTGACGAGCGACGACCTCGCCCGCGCCTTCGCCCTGCGACGCGACCTCGTGCGCTTCGGCGCGTGGTCGCGCCGCTGCGCGAGGTGCTTAACGTCGTCGTGCGCCGCGACGAGGCGTCTTCGACGACACCATGGACGAGCACTTCCGCGACCTCTACGACCACGTGGTCACGCGTGCACGAAGAGATCGACACGACCGCGATCTGCTGGCGAGCGCGCTCGACGACCACCTCTCGGTCGTGTCCAACCGGCTGAACGAGGTCGTGCTCAAGGTGAGCGCCTGGGCGGCCATCATCGCGCTGCCCACCGTGATCGCGAGCGTCTACGGCATGAACTTCGTACCACATGCCCGAGCTGCAGTGGGCGTTCGGCTACCCGGGTCGCTCTCGCCCTCATGGCCGCCGCAGCCGTCGCCTTGTACGCCGTGTTCAAACGGCGCGGCTGGCTCTAGACGACGTCGAGCAGACGTCGCTCCTCGAGTACGGCAGCAGCAAGCTCGTCGCCCGGCTGCAAGTGCGCCGGCGTCGTAGCGCCGTTGAGGCTGCTCGATCTCGTAGACCGCCCGCCGCAGATCGTGCCCGCGCCGTATGCGCGCACGGCGATGCACCAGACCGTGTCGCCGGCTCGTGCCACGTAGTGCGACCGGGCTGCGCCGAGCCGGTGGCCTTCGCCACCCAGACCCCGAGCGCAGACGACAACGGCGACCGCGAGGATGAGGACCGCGAGGCGCACGAGGCCGCGCCGCCGCGCGGCGCCGCGCGCGCGGCGCCGGACAGCGCCGCGCCTCGAGGGCGCAGGCACGCGGACCGTGGCCGCAGGCGGGCGGAGCCTCGCTCACGCCCTCGCCCCTGACGGCGAGCGCGCACGCCCTCGAGCTCGCAGCCGCAGTCGGCACAGCGCACGACGACGCGACCGGTGCCAGCGGTCGGCGAGCACGCGGCTCGCCACCGCGCCGCACCAGAGGCACGTCGCCGGCCTCGTCGTCGAGGACGGCGGCGAGCGCCTCGTCGACGACGTCGGCGAGCGTCGGTTCGGGCGCGATGGCGAGCGGACGACACGTTCATAGCCTGCGCAGCACCCCCACGACCTTGCCGACGAGCTGGACGTCGTCGCGAGGACGATGGGCTCGTAGAGGTCGTTCTCTGGCTGCAGCCGGATGCGGCTGCCTTCGCGGATAGAAGCGCTTGGTCGTGGCCTCGTCGTCGACCAGCGCGACCACGATCTCGCCGTTCTCGGCGGTGGCGCTGCGGATGGCACCACGATGTAGTCGCCGTCTGAAGATGCCGGCGCTCGATCATGGAGTCGCCCTCGACCGCGCAGCACGAAGTCGTCGTCGCCGCGCCGCAGGAAGCGCGGGGACGTCGACGTACTCCTCGATGTTCTGCTCGGCGAGCAGCGGCACGCCGGCGGCGACGCGACCGACGAGCGGCAGCGGCCGCGACGGACGGGAGCGCGCACCACCTCGAGCGCGCGCGGCTTGCTCGGGTCGCGCCGGATGAGCCCGAGGCGCTCGAGGTTGGCGAGATGCACGTGCACCGTGGACGGCGACGACAACTTGAGGCGCACTGCAGATCTCGCGCACCGTGGGCGGGTAGCCGTTGTCGCGCATGCACTCGCGGATGTACTCGAGTACCTGCTCCTGACGTGCGGTGAGACCCTTCACTCCTGCCTCCTTGAGTCGAACACATGTTCGTGTGCAGCCTAAAGTGAACGTGTGTTCGTGTCAACGGGGATGATAGAGACGGCGGTGACGGAAAACGGAAGGACCGGGGCCGGCCTCAGCGGCGCCAGCGCTCGCGGGGCTCAGCGGCCGTCAGGCGGGGTACTCCGCCGGGTCCTCGGCCGCCGTCTCGTCGGCGGCGATCTCGTGACAGAAGCGCAGCGTCTCTCCGTCGTCCTCCGTCGCGAGCGACCGTCGTAGAGCCGGCGCAGCTCGGCGACGGGGTCCGGATGGTCGTCGACGCGAAGGTCGACGAAGGGGACGACGGTGCGGTGCACCACGATCACGGCGGCCGACTGCCGCCCGCGCCGGTCGCCGCCGGCCGCCTGACCGGCCTCGAGGACGGCGATGAGGCGGTCGGCGAGATCGCGCTCCTCGCCGGAGGCGAGAAACGCCGCCTCCATCGCGGCGACCGTGTCCTCGGAGACGAGGAGGTTGCCGGCGACCGCGTAGTCCGGCCCGCACCGGCCGCCGCACCAGGGGTCGGCCTTCGCCCCGGTGTAGGTCGCCGTGCGGCCGTCGGCGTCGACCACGTTCAGCTGGCGGTACGCGGCGCAGGCGATCGGCGGCGAGCGCCTCCTCCAGGGCCGCGGGGGCGTCGAGGCCTTCCTCGAGCAGCGCAGCGATGATCGGGGCCGAGGAACGGGTTGACCCAAGCCTGGGTCGCCACGGCGCCGACGCCGGCTCGCACCAACGGGCAGATCGCTTCCGCACGGCGAGCGCCTTCGAGGAGACGGCCACACCGAGCATGCCGGTCGAACGGATCGCGCGCGACGATGGAGAAGGTCATCGGAGGCCTCCCGCACCGTGCGTCTCTCGCGGTCGTCACGTCAGCGGCGTCTGCGGGCAAGGACGGCAGGTCGAGGATCGCGGCGACTCGAGCTACCTGCGCCTGGCGCTAGCAGCGTCCGGCGCGCGCAGCGCCTGCGCGGGCGATCCTGGCCACCAGCGCCGCCTCCGGGGCAGCAGGCCGACGACCTCGCTCTCGGCGCACGGCGACGCCGGCGGCGCGCGCCCGCGACTCGACCGCCTCGAACGCGTCGACCATCGAGGTCACGCGGTAGTCGGTCAGGTTCATCGAGACCTGCACGCACCGTCGTCGAGCGCGAGGCCGATGGCCTTGACGCTCGGCAGGCCGCCGTCGCGCTCGCGGATCTGCCGCGCGATGCGCCTTGGCCAGCTCGAGGTCGTCGCTCGCGAGGTTGACGTTGTAGGCGATCAGCGGGGCGCGGGCGCCGACGGCGACCGCGCCGGCCGTCGGATGGACCTGCGCGCGGGCCCTCGTCGGGCGCGCCGCGACGGGTCGCGCGCCGATCGCCTCGCGCAGACCCTCGAACTCGCCCGCGGCGCACGACGGCCAGGTTGCGGCGCTCCGGACGCCGCGCGGCCTCCTCGTAGAGGTAGACGGGGATGGCGAGCTCGGCGCCGACGCGCCGCCGAGCGCGTGCGCCGGCAGCGACGCAGCACCGGCATGTCGTCGTCTTCGAGCGGGCACGAACGGCACCACGTCGGCGGCGCCGAAGCGCGGGTGGGCGCCCTCGTGGCGGTTGAGGTCGATCAGGCGGGCGGCCGCCGCGACGCCGCGGAACGCGGCCTCGGCGGCCGCCCCTCGGCTCGCCGACGAAGGTGATCACGCTGCGGTTGTGCGTCTCGTCGCTCTGGCGGTCGAGCACGCTGACCCCGTCGACCGCCGCGATGGCGGCGACGATCTCGTCGACGACCTCCGGCCGGCGGCCCTCGGAGAAGTTGGGGACACACTCGATCAGGGTCACGGCCGTCTCCCCCATCCTCTCGTCCGTAGCCGGCACCCCGCCGCACGCTCACGACGACGCCGCTCGCCACCACGCCGGCGACGAGGTTGACGCCGAAGTGGTAGGGCAGCTCGTGGCGGCTCGTCGGCGTCGCAGCACGATCAGGTCGCAGCGCTTGCCCCGGCTCGAGGCTGCCGACACTCGTCCCGCGAGCCGCAGGGCCGCCGCGCCGCCGACGTCGCCGCGCGCAGCGCCTCGGCCGGCGTCAGCCGCATCTCCTGGCAGGCCAGCGAGATCATCATCTGCATGTTCTCGCAGTAGCAGGTGCCGGGGTTGAAGTCGGTGGCCAGCGCGACGTCGACGCCGGCCTCGAGAAGGTCGCGCGCCGGCGCGTAGGCCGCGTGCAGGGTGAAGCTCGTGCCGGGCAGCAGCACGGCGACGACACCGGCCTCGCGCAGCGCGGCGATCTCCTCCGCAGGTCGCGTGCACGAGGTGGTCGGCCGAGACGCAGCCGAGCTCGGCGGCGAGCATGGCCGCCGCCCGAGCGCGCCAGCTCGTCGGCGTGGATCTTGCAGGCCGATACCCAGCCTCGCGCGCCGCCTCGAGCACGCGCCGTGACTGCTCGACGCTGAAGGCGCCCTCGTCGCAGAAGACGTCGACGAACTCGGCCATCGGCGCGCAGCGCGGGCAGCATCTCGTCGCAGACGCAGGTCGATGTACTCGTCCGCGCGGCCGCCGAACTCGGCGGGCGTGAAGTGCGCCCCGAGCAGGGTGCGCGCGCGGCGGGCCGGATGGCCCACCGCCGCCGCCCGCAGCATCTTGCGCTTCGTCGTCCGGCGTGAGGCCGTAGCCGCTCTTGACCTCGAGCGTCGTCGTGCCGTGGAGGAGGAAGCGAGTCGAGGCGACGCGCGGTCAGCGCGGCGAGCTCGGCCTCGCGCGGCGGCGCGCGTCGCCGCGCACGGTGGCGTTGATGCCGCCGCCGACGCCGAGGATCTCGGCGTAGCTGACGCCGCGCGAGCCGCTCGCCGTACTCGTCGGCGCGCGAGCCGGCGAACACGGCGTGCGTGTGGGCAGTCGACGAAGCCCGGGAGCACGCAGGCGCCGCTCGGCGTCGAGCTCGACGGCGTCGTCGCCGAGGCTCGACGGCTCGCGCGCGAGCTCGGCCTCGCGGCCGACCCAGACGATCGCGCCGTCGCGCGCCGCCAGCGCGCCGTCGCGCAGCACGCCGAGGCCGTCAGCGTCGCCGGGCCGCCGCCATCGGTGACGAGCTCGCCCGCGCCGCGCAGGACGAGGTCGCGCGGCAACCGGCGCTCACGCAGTCGGCCGGTCACGCGGCGCGCACTCGGCACCCGCTGCTCGCTCATCGTCGCACCATCGGCAGGTCGATGCCGCTCTCGCGCGCCGCCTCGAGCGCCTCGGGGTAGCCGGCGTCGGCGTGGCGCATGACGCCCGGTGCCCGGGTCGGTCGTGAGCACGCGCCGCAGGCGCTCGGCCATCATCTCGGTGCCGTCGGCGACCACCACCATGCCGGCGTGGAGGCTCTTGCCGATGCCCACGCCGCCGCCGTGGTGGAAGCTCACCCAGCTCGGCGCCCGCGGCCGTGTTGAGCAGGGCGTTCAGGATCGGCCAGTCGGCGATCGCGTCGGAGCCGTCGCGCATGCCCTCGGTCTCGCGGTAGGGCGAGGCGACCGAGCCCGAGTCGAGGTGGTCGCGGCCGATCACGATCGGCGCCTTGACCTCGCCGCGTGCGCACGAGGTCGTTGAAGAGCTCGCCCAGCCTTCGCGCGCTCGCCGTACTCGAGCCAGCAGATGCGGCAGGGCAGGCCCTGGAAGTGCACCTTCTCGCCCGCCATGCGCGATCCAGCGGGTGACCATCTCGTTGTCGGGGAAGGTCTCGAGCACGGCGCGGTCGGTGCGCGCGATGTCGGCCGGGTCGCCCGAGAGCGCCGCCCAGCGGAAGGGCCCGTTGCCGCGGCAGAAGAGCGGCCGGATGTAGGCCGGCACGAAGCCCTGGAAGGCGAAGGCGTCGGCGTAGCCGGCCGCCTTCGCCTCGCCGCGGATGTTGTTGCCGTAGTCGAAGACGTCGGCGCCGGCCCGCTGCAGGGCGACCATCGCCTCGACGTGGACGACGATGCTCGGCCACGGCGCGCCGCACGTACTCCGCCGGGTCGCGTCGCGCGCAGCTCGAGCGCCTCGTCGAGGCTCATGCCGTTGGGCACGTAGCCGTTCAGCGTGTCGTGGGCCGAGGTCTGGTCGGTGACCAGGTCGGGCGACGACGCCGCGGCGCACGAGCTCGGGGTAGACGTCGGCGGCGTTGCCGAGCAGGCCGATCGAGAGCGGCCGCTTCGCGGCCACGGCCTCGTCGGCCCAGGCGCAGCGCCTCGTCGAGCGACTCGGTCGGCGACGTCGAGGTAGGCCGTCTCGAGGCGGCGGCGGATGCGCTCCGGGTCGACCTCGACGCAGAGCGCCACGCCGCCGGCCATGGTGACCGCCAGCGGCTGGGCGCCGCCCATGCCGCCGAGGCCGGCGGTCAGCACGAGGCGGCCGGCGAGGTCGGCCGCCGAAGTGCTTCTGCCGCCGCGGCGGCGAAGGTCTGGTAGGTGCCCTGCAGGATGCCCTGCGTGCCGATGTAGATCCACGAGCCGGCCGTCATCTGGCCGTACATCGTGAGGCCCGAGGGCGTCGAGGCGGCGGAACTCGTCCCAGTTCGCCCAGTCGGGCGACCAGGTTGGCGTTGGCGATGAGCACGCGCGGCGCCCACTCGTGGGTCGCGAAGACGCCGACCGGCTTGCCCGACTGCACGAGCAGCGTCTCGTCGTCCTCGAGGCGCCGCAGCGTGGCGACGATGGCGTCGAAGCACTCCCAGTTGCGCGCCGCCTTGCCGGCGCCGCCGTAGACGATGAGCTCCTGCGGGCGCGCTCGGCGACCTCGGGGTCGAGGTTGTTCATGAGCATGCGCAGGGCGGCTTCCTGCTGCCAGCCGCGGCAGCTCAGCTGCGTGCCGCGCGGGGCGCGCACGGGGCGCGGCTTCGAGAGGCTCGGGCATCATCACCTCCACATCGGGCGCGCCACATGCGGCGCGGATACCGCCAAGGATACCGCTCGCGCGACGACGAGGTCATCGTGCCGCCAGTGTTCCTGCACCAAGGAGACGCCGGCAGAACGAAGGGGCGGGCGGGGGCTGCACTTCGACAGCCCCCGCCCGCACCCGCGCTCATTACCCGTCGCGCACGCGCCAACGCCGTACATTCATCTAGACGCATCAAGTCAGGCCGTCACGACGCCGATACACCCCCCGAGCGGGTCAGTGGTCTCGATCGCGTGACCCGAACCAGCAAGAGATTGAGGGGAACTCATGAAGCAGCTGACCGGACGGTATCCGCGCCTGGCGTACCTCCTCTTCTTGGTCTTCTCCCTGGCGATCGCCAGCGGAGCGGGCCGGAAGTGGAGCTGAACCACGACGGATGGTGCCTTGACCATCGCAGCAGTCATGCCGATGCAGCACCGTGCGACTTCTACAAACCGTATTGGGGGACACCCATGACCAAGCTGATCCACAGAAACAAGTACATCTACGCGCTCGCCGTCATCGCCCTGCTCGCGCTGTCCAGCGGAGCCGGGCTGAAGTGGGCATGACCGAGGCCCTGACCGTTACCCTCTGACGACGTGCGCTGAGTCGAACAGCCACTCCCCCCCGCCATTCACTATCGACTCGGAGAAAGCACCGTGAGCGCCCGGCAGCGAGCACCACTCAGCGTCTACCTCTTCGTAGGCGCGATGTGGGCTCTCGCTGCCGGGCTCTTCTTGCTCGGCCGGAGCTTCCCGGATGGCTCTCCGAGCTTCTGGAACCTCGCCATCTTCTTCGTCCTCGCCGTCGTTGCCGAGCGCTGGGTGGTGACGGTCTCGCCCTCGAGCACGATGTCCCTCTCGTTCACCGTGCACCTCGCCGCAGGGGTCATGTTCGGACCGGTCACGGCGGCTCTCATCGCCGCCGTCGGCATCCTGGTGAGCGACGGACTCATCGAGCGCCGCGCGCCGCTCAAGGCGGCCTTCAACCTCGCCCAGATGTCCATCGCGGTCATGGCCTGCAGCATGGTGTACTACTCGCTCGGCGGGTCGTCGTCCATCGACCTCGTGCGCGACATCATCCCGCTCCTCGCCGCGGCGCTCGTCTACCCGATCGTCAACAACACGCTGGTCTGCGCCGTCCTGGGGCTGACCGGCAGGTCCTTCACGCAGGAGTGGGTCGAGTCGATCCGCGACATCATGCTGCCGTACTTCTCGATGGCGCCGCTCGGCGCCCTGGTCGCCTACACCTACCAGGCGACACCGTGGACGATCCTCTACTTCGTGCCGCTGGTCCTCGTCATCTACAACGGCTTCAAGCTGTTCGTCTCGCTGCAGCACGAGACCGACCAGGCCCTGGTCGCGCTCGCCGACTCGATCGAGCGTCGCGACCAGTACACGTACCAGCACTCGCAGCGTGTCGCCGCCTTGGCCAGCGAGATCGCCGCGAACCTGCGCCTCACGCCGCGAGACGCAGACCTGCTGGTCGCCGCCGCGCGCGTCCACGACCTCGGCAAGATCGCCACCGACAACCGCGTGCTGCTGAAACCGTCGACGCTGACCGACGAGGAGTGGCGCATGATCAGGGCACACGCGGCCGAGGGCAGCGAGCTCGTCGGCCACTTCAGCATGTTCCGCAAGGGTCGTCTCCTCATCCGCCATCACCACGAGCGCTGGGACGGCAGCGGCTACCCGGACGGCCTCGCCGGCGAAGTGATCCCGCTCGGCGCCCGCATCATCGCCGTCGCCGATGCCTACGACGCGATGACCTCCGACCGCCCGTACCGCCGGGCGCTGACGCACGAGGTCGCCGTCGGCGAGCTGCAGCGCGGCGCGGCACGCAGTTCGACCCCGCGGTCGTCGAGGCGCTTCCTGGCGCGCGAGCGCGCCGCCCGGCTCCAGCCGGCGCCGCCCACGGCCGAGGTGAGCACGTCGTGCTAGTCCTGGCCGTCGCCCTCTTCGCCGGCCTCCTCGCCGGCTACGCCCTCGGCGGCCGCCTCCGCAACATCGAGCACCTGCGCCTCCGGCCCCCTGGCTGGTCGTCGCCGCCATGGCGGTGCAGCTCGTCATCTTCTCGCCACTGGGCAGACCCCTCGGCGAGACGGCGAGCATCGCTCTGCATCTCGTCTCGTACGCCTGCCTGCTCGTCTTCGCGTTGCTCAACCTGCGCTCGGTGGGGATCGTCGTCGCCGGCGCCGGCACGGCGCTGAACACCCTCGTGATCGCCGTCAACGGCGGCTACATGCCCGCCTCGGAGCGCGCCCTCGAGATCGCCGGGACTGGCCGCCGAAGCCGAACCTCACAACAACTCGGCCGTCGCCGACGCAGGTGCGCGCCTGCTGCCCTGGGCGACGTGTTCGCGGTGCCCGACCGGGTGCCGCTCCTGGCCAACGTCTTCAGCGTCGGTGACGTCCTGATCGCCGCCGGGGTGGCGCTCCTGCTCGCCGCCGCCATGCGCGCGCCGCCCGACGCCGAAGCGGCTCCGGAGCGCTCGCCGCCGGGCGAGGCGGGGCCGGCGTGAACGCCGTCGCCGAGGTGGTCGGGCAACTCGTCGACTACCGGCGCCTGCTCGCGATACGCGACTACCGGCTGCTGTGGGCGTCACAGGTCGTGTCGACGTGCGGCGACCGCCTGACCCAGGTGGCGCTCGCCGCCCTCGTCTACGGCCTCACGGGATCGGAGATCGGCCTGGGGATCGTCCTTACGGTCGGCGAGCTTCCGCGGGCCGTCTTCGGCCTGCTCGCCGGCGTCGTCGCCGACCGCGTCTCGCGCAAGACCCTCCTCATGGCTACCGACTTCGTCCGCGCGGCCATCGTCCTGCTCCTCGCCCTCTGGGCCGGGATCCCGCTGAGCGCCGTCTACGTGCTCACCGCGCTGCACGCGACGGCCACCGTCTTCTTCAGCCCCACCCGCTACGCCGTGCTCCCCGACATCGTGCCGCGCGACCACCTGCTCAGCGCCAACACCCTCGACGAGACCACGCAGGGCGCCCTCGACCCTCTCGCCTTCGTCGCCGGCGGCGCGCTCGTGGCGCTCGCCGGAGCCCGCGCCGCGTTCGGCGTCGACGCCCTCACCTTCCTGCTGTCGGCCGGCCTCATCGCGCTCACGACGCGGAGGGCCGCCGCGATGTGGCGCGCGGGGCGCGCCACATCGCGGCGGCCCGTCCACCTGGAGACGCTCGAGGGGGTCCGCGTGCTGTTCGCCGATCAAGTGCTCCGCGCGAACACGCTGCTCCTGCTGTTCGCCGGCCTCGTGGCGAGCGCCGACACGCCGCTCATCTACATGCTGGTCTTCTCACACTGGGAGCGCGGCGCCTTCGGTCTCGGACTCCTCGAGGCGGGACTCGCCGTCGGCTTCGTGCTCGGCGCCCTGGTGTGCGGCGTCGTCGTCAGCCGACTGGGCAAGGGCTACACGGTGCTGCTCGGGCTGGTGGGGACCGGTGTCTGCATGCTCGTCGTCGCCGTGTCGCCGTTCTGGCCGGCGGTCGTCGCGAACAGCGTGTCCGGCATCTTCAACGTCTTCTTCTTCGTGCCCAGCATCACCCTGACCCAGGAACGCGCGCCCGACGCCGCGCGAGCCCGCGTGCTCGCCTCGCGCAGCGCGCTGGTCACGCTGAGCGTCTTCGCTTCGTACGCCGCCGCGACCGCACTGACCACGTGTGTCGCGCCCGCACGGCTGATGGCGGTGATGGGGGCGACGCTCACCGTCGCCGCCCTGTCGGCGCTCGTCGTGCCGACCCTCAGGGAGCGCTGACCGGGCCGGGAGCCAGCGCGGCGGCGGCGTGCGTGCCGACTCTTACTTCTTCACGATGCCAAGCGGCAGCACGACCCGGCCGTACACCTCGTTCCACACCTGAGCGATCGAGGCGTACACGGCGGAGAGACCCACGAAGATGCCCTCGAAGCCGGCGACCTTGGTCCAGGCCACACCGTCCATGCCGAGGAACGTGGTGTCGCCGACCCACTTGCCGATGGCGAGCAGCACGAACAGGATCGTCAGGCTGAGGAAGACCGTCTGCAGGGCGCGGTTGATACGCAGCGTCGCGACGAACATGAGGCCGGTGAACACGCCCCACGCGAACAGGTACCAGCCGGCCGCCGTCGCGTCGGTCGTGAACTCCTCGGGCCAGATGGTCTCGACGACCCACAGCGCCACGAGGGTCATCCAGAAGAAGCCGAACGAGAGAAAGGCGGTCATCCCAAAGGTGCTGTTCTTCTTCCACTCCATGATGCCGGCGATCACCTGAGCGAGGCCGCCGTAGAAGATGCCCATGCCGATGATCATGCTGTTGAGGCCGTAGAACCCGGCGTTGTGGAGGTTCAGCAGGACCGTGGTCATACCGAACGCCATGAGGCCCAGGGGCCCAGGGTTCGCAGTCGCGTCGCGCAGGGTCGCGATCACGGTGCGGTGCTCGCCCATCGGACCGACCGTGTCCGGGGCGCGATTCTCAGCAGCTTGACTCATCTCCACATACCTCCTCGGTGACATGACATGCGTCTCCGCACGAAGAGGGGCGGAGCCGTGCCGGCCGACGACTGGTGAAGCTCGCGGCGGGGACGACGCGCCCCTCCCTCGAATGCGCGCACAAACCTGTGGATTGTAATCACATCAGTGGGTCGCGGCGCCATCGGCGGCAGGCGTCAAGATGTCTACCCGCGAGGCCCGTCTCCGTACACGGCGGCGAACTCGCCGGCAGCCGCCGGCGCCGTGGCGGCGCCCGTCAGCGCCCCTCGAGCTCGCGCGCCACCGCGGCGAATTCGCCGGCCGCGACCGCCCCGGTCGCGGCCTCGATCTCGGGCGCCAGGTAGCGGTCGCGCTCGAGCGTCGGAGCCAGGCGGCGCACGACGGCATGGCCGCGTGCCGTGCCGATACCGGGCTCGAGCGGCGCCAGCAGGTCGATCGCCTGCGCCGCGCAGAGCGCCTCGATGCCGAGGACCGTCTGCGCGTTGCGCAGGACCTGCTCGAGCTTGAGCGCAGCGGTCATGCCCATGCTGACGTGGTCCTCCTGGTCGCCCGACGTGGGGATCGAATCGACGCTCGCCGGGTGGCACAGGATCTTGTTCTCGGCGACCAGCGCCGCCGCCGTGTACTGGACGATCATGTAGCCGTTGTTGAGGCCGCTGTCGTTGGTGAGGAAGGGCGGCAGCTCGCTGAGCGAACTGGTCAGCAGGCGGAAAGTGCGGCGCTCGCTGATGTTGGCGATCTCGCTCGCGCTCATCGCCGCCAGGTCCAGCGCCAGGGCGAGCGGCTCACCGTGGAAGTTGCCGGCGGAGATGATGTCGCCGGAGTCGACGAAGACGATCGGGTTGTCGGTCACCGCCTCGATCTCGATCGAGATGACCTCGCGCAACCAGCGGAAGGCGTCGCGGCAGGCGCCGTGCACCTGGGGGATGCAGCGCACCGAGTAGGCGTCCTGCACCTTGTCGCAGTTGAGATGGCTGAGCATGATGCCGCTGCCCTCGGTGGCGCGGCGCACGTGGGCCGCCGTGAGGATCTGCCCCGGGATGGGACGCAGCAGCTGGATACGCTCCTCGAACGGGCCGACCGAGGCGCGCAGCCCCTCGATGGTCATCGCGCCGATCACGTCGGCCGAGTCGAGGAGCGCCTCGCCGTCGACGACCGCAAGACAGCCCACGGCGGCCATGAACTGAGTGCCGTTGAGGAGGGAGACGCCCTCCTTGGCGGCCAGCGTGAGCGGTTCGAGGCCGGCCGCGCGCAGCGCCGGGAGGGCCGGCGCGCGGCCGCCCTGCTCGTCGAGCAGCTCTCCCTCCCCCATCATCGCGCGCACCACGTGCGCCGACGGCGCGAGGTCGCCCGAGGCGCCCAGCGAACCCTTCGACGGCACGTACGGCACGAGGTCGGCGTCGATCATGCCGGCCAGCAGGTCGACGACCTCGCGACGCACGCCCGAGTACCCCTTGGCGAGCGTGTTGAGGCGGATCACCATCGCGGCACGCACGACGTCGCGCGGCAGCGGGTCGCCCACGCCGACAGCGTGGCTGCGCACCAGGTTCTCCTGCAGCTCCTGCGCCTTGTCGGCCGGGATGTGCGTCGTCGCCAGCTGCCCGAAGCCGGTCGTCACGCCGTAGACGACGCGCTCCTCGGCCACCAGCCGGTCGATCAGGGCGCGTGCCGCGTCGATGCGTCGGCACGCGCCTTCACCCAGCCGCACCGGCACGCCGTCGCGCGCGGCCGCCGCGACCTGCTCGATACTCAGAGGTCCGTCACCGATGGTGATCGCGTCCACGCTCGCTCCTTGCTCGCCGCAGGCAGTCTAGGCCCGCGACGGCCGCGGGCGCAACGCGGGCGGGCGCCGCTTCCGCGGCGCCCGCCCGTCCCACCCTGCGAGGCCAGGGCCTCGCTCATGCCTTCGAGCTCAGAGCGGGTAGAGCACCTTGCTGACCGAGTACTCGGTCGAGAGACCGGTGGCGCCGTCACCGACGGCCCGCGCCCGGACCCACCACTTGACCCCGGGACTGAGGGTGACGCTCCACGCTCCGAGATCGTTGGTGTAGACGGTCTTGACGACCGCCCAGTCCTTGGTCGCGGTCTTGCGCTCGATCTTGATCGCGGTGCCGGCGGGGACCCTCTCCCCCTCGAGCGAGTAGGCGCCGTAGACCTTGTAGTAGGTGCTGTATTTGACGACCTTCCTGAGCCACAGGTTCTCAGGGTACGTGAGCGTGGCCTTGAACCCCATCGTCGTGCGGCCGGTCCTCGGTGCGCCGTCGGGGCCCAGCAGCGGGTCGGCGTAGGCCATGTAGAGATCGGGCACGTAGTGCACGGTCTTCAGCGGCCACCCCACCGTGTCCCACCATGAGGAGGTGTCGAACGTGTCGTAGAGACCGTACCAGTCGTCGTCCGGATCGAGGGGCTCCTCTTCGTGGAGATCCGGCGCCCACGTGCCGTCGTCGGTCACGTACTGCGTGCCCGTCGCGCGGCTGTAGACGTACTGCCGGAACCAGGCCGGCATGAGTCCCTCAGCGAGATCGGGCTTGACGACGAGGTTCGCGAGGTCGGCCGGCCACTCGAGCCGCGCGCTGAACGTGCCCATCGACGTGGGCGTGACCGAGTACGGTGTCCCGATCCGGGGCCCGGTGATGCTCGCCCAGCTGCCGTCCGCGGGGTAGTTGTAGACCTCGAGGTAGTAGTTGCCCGCGGCCGCCGGATCGCTGCTCCACTCCGGATCGAGCAGCCGGGGGTAGTACCCCCACAGGAAGTAGTCGGAGGCGCCGTTGAAGGCCACTACGACGACGTAGTAGGTGTCGCCCGTCGTGGTCGGCTCGGTCGCGATGCCAGTGACCTGATAGTCGACGCTCTCCCAGCCGAGCCAGTACCCCGACTCGCCCGAATCGGTGATCACATCGCCGTCCTGGTTCAGGAGATACACGTCGAGGTCGGCCGCGAAGTCCTCGAAGTAGAGCTCCATGTGGATGGTGCCGTAGTGGTTCACGCCCGTGGGGAGCTTGCGGATCGTCACCTGAGTTTGATCCCAGATCGTGCGCTTCGTCATGCCCGGTGTCGGCTGCCCGGTGGTGACCGTCGTCGCGAGCGCGGGCGCCGCGCGTGAAGGAAATATCTCCCGAACTCCCTGAGACTCCGTCAGGTTTTCGGTTATCCCGTTTTCTGCCGGTACGGAAAATATATCTCCCCTTGCATCAAATAGCGCTCTTTTTCCGGTAGGAGAAACTGCAAAGCTGTGAATATCATCCTTTACATTTTTAAAATACGGAATAAGGTTCGGGTTGTCGAAGTTAATATTCACTTTAACCCTTTCGTCGAGACCTGAGTGTAAGATTCAGTTTGTAAAGGTATCCGCCGTTCTCGTATACGAGGTTGTCGCCGTTTCCTGACGGCCACATAACATCAAAATCTGTGTGATGCGTAATCTGGGTGGTCTCTTTTGTACGCGTATTATATTTCCAGATATTAAGTTTCAGATCGCGGTCGGAAGCAAAAAAGATATTTTCGCCGGACCAGGTCGGTACCTGATCACTTCCTTCGAAATTAGTTATCTGTTCTGATGTATTGTCTTTGAGATTATAAATCCAGAGATCGGTAGCCCTTCCTCCTTTATAGCGTTTCCAGTTTCTGAATTCGCGGTCGACGGGTGTGAAAACAACCTTTGATCCATCAGGTGAGAGAACTCCGAATCCTCCGTTCACAATCGGAAGAGGTTTCTCGAGCCCGCCATCAAGACTTACAAGATAGTATTTCCCGTTTCTGTCGCCGAATGTTGTGCGGTTGGCACGAATTAGAACCTGTTTACTGTCGGCTGTCCAGTCGAGAACAACATCATCATATCCTCCCCTGGGAGGCATTACACCTACAGAGTTATACCATGTAAGCTGTTTGGGAACACCACCTCCAGAAGGGATTACAAATACCTGTCTTGTACCTGAATATTCTCCTGAGAAAGCTATCCATTTTCCGTCGGGTGATATTTTTGGAAAAACCTCCATACCAAGATGAGAAGTAAGTCTTCTTGCCTCTCCTCCATTTGAGTTCACCGTCCATATATCACCGGCATATACAAATGCAATGAGGTTGTTGTTTATGTCGGGATACCGGAGCATCCTTGTATCATCAATTGCTTTTGCTTTTTCTGAAAAAGCTGTTGCAACTAAAAAAGCAAAAAAGATTATTAGTGTCCTTTTCATAAATTGTTGTTTTTGCTTACAGGGTTTAATAAATGTATTTAATAAGTTGAACAAGCGAGGTTAACTATAGTTCGGTCCTGATCTTTTGAATCAATTCGTCGTATTCTGTATCAGTGAGTGTAATTTTCTGAGGATTCATTTCAAAGACTCCGCCGAAACCATAACAATCTTTATATTTCGGAACAATGTGCATGTGAAGGTGAGAAATTGTATCAGCGTATGAGCCGTAATTTATTTTTGAAGGATTGAAGGCTTTTGAAATTGCTTTTCCGGCAGCAGCCACATCAAGCATGAAGTCATTACGCTGTTCGTCGCTAAGTTCATGAAAGTCAATACCATGTTTATTATAAACAACATTGCAGCGACCGGGATATGATTGCTCCTTAAAGAGAAATAACTGCGAGACTTTCAGATCGCAGATCTTAATCATAAGCTTATGCAGTGTTTCATTGTTCTGGCAATAGAGACATTCCGAAGAGGGTGTTGGCATAATAATAATTTTAGGGTTGAAATTAAACCTGCTATTCTACAAAATTGAATAATATAAAGGTAGGAAAAAGGTCTGTAATAAAATATCAGGAGTTTATTGCAGATATTATAAATCATAATTTTCAGGAACTTAGAAAATATTACACTATTTTGGCAAAGTATACTGGCTGATAAATTAATAGATTATTCTCCCCCGGTTTCAGACATGGTTGCAAAAATTAAACGGACTTTTTTACTCTATTTCAGAAATATACTCCTGTTAAGTTTCTGCGGATTAATGCATTTGCCTTTGTTTTCACAAAGTCATAATTCAATAATTCTGGCTGATATACCGCAGAAGAATGTCCGCCGGTATATAAAAACACGATCAATAGATAAGATGGATGACTTTTCAGCTATCAAACCAAGCTGGAAAAAGGGAACATCCGAATCAGATTATTATGTGATAGAGAAGGATTTTTATATGAAGTTCAAACTTTCAGATGTATGGGACTTCTACAGGGCCGCAAGTACCTTTGATATGTGGAACGGACGCTATATAAAGTTTGGATTGCTTATTTCAAAACCCGCAAACTCAGTTATATATTCCGAAAATTCAGCATTCCCTGCTATTGATACCGGACAGGTATATTTTCTCGATGTGAAGCTTCTGAAAGGATTACTGAATGTACCTCTGGCATTCGAGATAACCAGAATTGATCCTGTAAATAAGATTGTTGAGCTGAGTTATATTGAACACAATATTTCAAGCGGGAAGCAGACACTTCAGTTTTTTGATCAGGGAGGAGGCCATACCAGAATAGTTCATCTGAGTTATTTCAAAAGTGAATCTTCAGTAAGGGACGCATATCTCTATCCCTATTTTCACGAAAAATTCATTATGCAGTTCCACAGAAACATGAGGCATCTGTTTAAAAAGTCAAGATCCAAAAGTCATTCTGTTGTCTGATTCACAGGAGGTCAGAGTCCCTTCCATTTCGAAGTATGACCGGAATTACCTATATATGAATTGCATATCTCCATTAACCCAAACAGGATAACCTTTATCGTTATATTCATAGGTTGTTTCTGTTGTCTGTACCTTATCAACAAAGGGGTCAACTTCAAAGAGAATTGTATATGTCTCCCTGACAATATTATTCGGGTTTGTATTGATACCCGGGTGTCAGCAGATTGCTGAAAGCGTAATACGGATTATTCATATTATCGTATTCATATTCGGTAATTGTTCCCGCATTTTCCGTTCCGGTGGCTGTAACAAGAGTTTTGGTCTCTTTTATAAGGTTTCCTTTATAATCATAATAGAAGTGAAGGTAACCTGATTTTACATTATTATAATACATTATCTGTTCTATAATCCGGTTATCATCCCAGACAAAAACAGAGTACTCAGCACCTGAACCTGCAGGACGGACATATTTTTTCCTGATAAGATTGTTGTTGTCATCATACACAAATTGCTGTGTCAGGCTCTTGGCAGTGTTATCAGGATTGATCCATTCTTTTCTTTGTGCCGCTGCCTGAACCACATTACTGCTGCTACTGACCATGGCGGGATCATAATAAAAATCTGATGCAATGAGCTGATTGTATCTATTGTAAGAATGTGCGGTATATGTAAATTTGGTTCTTTCTGCAGTTATAAGGTCGGCATCGTTATATGAAAATTCTTTATATAATTCCCCGTTTATTAAAATTTTACTCAGCAGGTTCGAATCTCCGCTTTTGTAGGAAAGCTGCTGTTCTTTTTCACATGAAAAAAACAGAGCAGAAGAAAGAATAATAATTGGGAGAAATATCTTTTTCATACTATAAAATCTGTAGTTGGTACTTCTATCTGTTAAATTATTAACAGCAAAAATTATACCAACTATTTGTCAGACAGGAATTCAAATGCACCCTTTCTCAGATTAATCCCATACTCAAGATAGGCTTTGAGACAGGCAAGGAAATTTGCCCAGCCGGCTGAGTTTCCCATCAGCCATTTAATTCCCGCGTCATCGTTCTTTCTGCTCTTTTCTGTTATTGTAACAACAGTAGCATTTTTATCTCTTTTAGTCAGGGTAATTTCTACGATCAGTTCAATGGCATCAACCTCCCAGTAGAATGAGATGTAACTATTGTTTTCAATTTTCCCAACCCTGACGGGGAATTCCATGTCAAATTCAGGGAACCTCCACATCAGTTTCCTGCCTTCCTCCATTCTTCCGCTGCTTTTTGAAATAAAATAATTACACATTTTATCCGGATCAACTATCGCTTCAAAGACTTCATCAGCAGGTTTCAGAATCTGGATGGCGGTATTTATTTCAAGATTTTGTGCTGTCATAATTCTGATTTATTTATCAATTCGTAAAAATTGCCTTAATTCCATTTTAACAGATATCCGCAATATAATTTCTAATTTTCAATAATGATTCTCTTTCCTTATTAATATGGTAATGAGAATAGATTTTATTAATCTGCCAAATTTATATTATCAGGAATTTAATGAAAAATCCGCTTGGCAAATTAGCCTGTTTCATTTAAAACAGTTTCCATGTCAATGATCCTAACCTAAAATAAGTAAATTAGCATAAAGTTATATTTCAATCAGGTGTGCCAGCAATTCAATAATTAACAGGGAAACAAATGGAAAAAAATACCGAAAGCAGAATGAGCCGTAAATTCAGAGACATATTAATTGTGTTTTTGATTATTACAGGATTAACAATCAATATTTCAGCTGTTTCATCAAAAGATGCTCCGGTTACAAATATTTCAAATCTCAGAGTTCAGTCTGCAGTAATGCCTCTGGCAATCGAAGATAAAAATCCTGTTTCGAGCTGGCTCATTGTTTCTTCAGTAACGGGTCAGAAACAGAGTGCTTACCAGATTGTTGTAGCAAAAGAAAAGGATAAAACTCCTGGAACAGTGGCAAAGTGAACAGGTGATCTGTATGTCGATATAAAGTATAACGGTAAAACGCTGGAGCCTGAAACAACCTATTCATGGGATTTGACAGTCTGGGATGTGAAGGGGAAATCATATTTGAGCACCTCGAGGTTTGAGACCGGTCTGATGAATCCGGCTATTGCAGCATGGGACGGAGCAAGATGGATGCCAGACGAACAAGCTTACTCTTGATGCTGCATCAGCATGTCTGTTTGAGATAAATACTGATTTTACGAGATAAACCCGGAAGTAAGGCTGCCTCAGTTATTTTCGGGGCAAATGATTTCCGTTTCAACGATGCTTTTCAGAACATTGAAAATGTTAAAGGGGAGAACTATGTGCGACTTGAAATTGAGATTTCAGCTGTCGGAACCGAAAAGG
>CAWBNR010000012.1:0-126520 GCA_963790185.1 uncultured Thermoleophilia bacterium
CTTGAAGGATCGGCGCGATGTCGGCACTGACGGGGAACCGGCTGCAGGCGGAAGGTTCTAGTCTGCGACACAGAACATGCAGACATGTGGGGGCGCACGATTGGTCAGGACATGGCCAGCAAGGTCCCGCACCATCATTTTCAGTGCCATGTTTCCCTGCGCACAGGCACAAACGGTGTCCCTGTTGATGCCTGACGGTCCCTGCTAGTCGGAGTCGGTCACTGCCTGGTTCTGGCAGGTTTTGGCAACGAAGGCGGGTGGGTCTGACGTTCTGTCAGACCCACCCGCTTCAGTCACCTGAGTAGACGATGCCGTACTTCTGCTGTATCAGCTGGATCAGGTCGTCGAACGGCAGCGCATCGCCGCCGGCCCGCGATCTCTCAGTTGCCCTCTGACACATCGGTGACACGTCGGTTGCGCGCCTTCAGCCGCACGCGCTCCCACGCGCCGCGGGTCGCGGGCGGCGCCACGATCTCGTCGTCGGGCTTGCGCCTCAAGCGCGCGGCCTCCGTCGGGACAGCCCGTCACGCAGAGGCCGCAGCCGATGCACGACTCGCGACGCACGACGCGCACGCCGTCGTCGCTCACGGCGACGGCGTCGACCTGGCAGCGCTCCTCGCAGGTGCCGCAGGCCGTGCACGTGAGCGGGGTCGATCTCGGCGTAGTAGTTCGCCTGCGCCACGGAGTGCTCGATGCCCCATTCGTTGATCCCGCGCAGTAGCCCGCAGCAGCAGCCGCAGCAGTTGCAGACGTAGCCGATGCCCGAGGCCACGTTGCTCACCGTGTGCACGAGCCCGACACGCTCCGCTTCGTCGAGCACCGCGAGGGCCTCCTCGTGCGAGATCGCGGTCTCGTCATCGCCGCTCTCAGCGTAGGAGAACCAGAGGCACGACTCGAGGGGGAAGTCGCAGCGCCTCGTGCCGAGCTCGTCCTGCTGCAGTCGGCAGACGCACGTCTCGACGCGGAACGAGGTCGCCCTCCCGAGGATGGCGCGCACGTCGTCGTAGGGCAGCACCCATTCCGTCTCGGTCGCTGCTCGGGCGGGGAGGACGCGATGGATGGCCGGCTGGGCGCTCATGATCCCCACGGCGCCACCGCCGCAGAAGTACTCCTCGACGAGGCGCGCGAACTCGACGTCGCGCTGCTCGAGCATGTGCGCCTCGTAGAAGCCGACGACGAACGGCGCCAGGCGGTAGCCCGAAGCGCCGTCGACTCGACCCGTCCAGATCACGCCTCGCTCGGCGAGGCTCTCAAGCGTCGCCGTGACGTGCGCGGGCTCGAGAGCGACCCGCCGCACGACCTCGGCGGCCACGGCGGGCCGCCCGGTCAGCGCTGCTGCCACCTCAGCCTCGTCCGGCGTGAAGACGTGACGCAGGATGCGCAGCTCGACGTTCGACTCCGTGCGCGGGAAGCCGTTGGCCAAGCGGTCGAGCGCGGCCGCCAGGCGCTCGTAGACGTCGCCGCTCATCGTTGCCCCCTTCGCTCGTGACCCGCCGCCATACCTGACGCGTGCCGCGCCAAGGCACCTCGAGGCGTTCGATCCGAATCGATGAGACGCCTTCATCGTACCGCGTCCGCGCAGCCGGGGGCGATCGCCGTTTGCCGCGGTGACGATGGGATGCAGTGCCGAGGCAGGTGACCCGCAGTGAGATACACGGAGGCCCAGATCGAGGAGCTCCTTCAACAGTCGCTTCAGCGGGCTCGTGCCGCCCCTGCCGCCCTGCCTGTTGCCGAGGCCAGAGAGCCATCCATCGGCCAACTCAGCGGATGGGTGTACGAGCGGGTCATACGCCACTGCCTTGTAGAGGAGCTCGGGACGCAAGGGCTGAGGACCCGCGACGCAGAATCCAGACTCAATGCTGTCGGATATGTCTTCCTAGCCTGTGCAGGCCATGCGTACGTCAGTAAGCCTGGACAAGCCCGATGCTATGCCTCGACGGCCAGATCAGCCTTGATGGACACCGGCTCCGGGTTGCCTGCGCCCGTGGCGTAGGTCTCCTGGAAGATTTCCATCAGCACGGGGCTCTCGCGCACCGTGTTGAGTGCGATCGCGGCGTGGTCCTTGGTGTAACCGTTGCCGATGATCATGGTGGTGTCTGCGCCGATGCCCTCGGCCCCGAGGGCGGCCGAGGTGAAGCTCGTCGCCATCGAGAAGAAGTAGACGAGTCCGTCGTCCTTGGTCGCGAGGATCGACGACATCTCCGTGTTGGGGACGTCGACGCAGTTGATCGTGAGGTCGGCCATCTTGCCGCCGGTCGCCTTCCTGACCTCGTCGTAGACGAAGAGCTGATCCGTAGCCGAGCCCTGGATGATCACATCGGCGAGGCCGGTGGTCTCGAGGCGCTTCCGCCCAGCGTCGTCGAGCTCGATACCAATGATTCTGCCGGTGATGCCGACGCGCTTTCGCGCCTCATAGGCGCAGAGGATGCCCGCCTTGCCGCCGGCGCCGACGATGAAGACCGTCTGGCCGGGCTTGGTGAGCTTGGCCGCCTGCGCTGGGGCTCCGGCGACGTCGTAGACGGCGAGGGCGAGTGCTTCGTCGATGTCGTCCGGCATCTTGGCGTACACCCCGGTCGCGAAGAGGATCGCGTGGCCCTTCACCTTGAGCTGGCATGTGTCCTTGTTGACCGAGACGATCTCGTCGACCTTGAGCGGCGTGAGCGAGAGCGAGTGAAGAATAGCGACAGAGTTGCCGACCTCGAGGTCGGGGTCCTTGAACCTGGGGCCGATCTCGGCGATGGTGCCGTAGAGGACACCGCCGGAGCCGGTGTCGGGGTTGTGGTGCTTGCCGCGCTCCTTGATGATGCCAAGGCTGTGACGGGCCATCTTCACGACGTCGCCGCCCTCGGCCTCCTCGATCTGGGTGAAGCTCGCCGCGTCGATGTTGAGCGTGTCGACGTCGATGAGGATCTCGTTGTCGTAGATCTCCATCGTGTTGTCGATCTTCCACGCCGGCTGCGGCAGCACGCCCTTGGGCTCTATGACCCGGTGAGCGCCGTACCTGTTGCCTTCCTTCATGGCTGGTCTCCTCACTCCGTCTGTGGGCTGCGACAAGCGGCAGGCCAGTTCGACCTCACACCAAGCGAAGTCTCAGGGAGAGACACTGCGGGGGCAACTTGGTTGTCTGCGTCGAGCTGTCGTCCGAGTCGAAGATGAAGGCAGCCGGGGCGCTTGCGTCCGCGTGGAGGTTGGTCAAGGCCTGGCAGAGCACGACCCCGATTTGACCGGCGGACGGTTGCGCAGCAAGCCCGGCATGCAATGCTGGGTCTCGCTGAGGAAGTAAGTGTCCAACCTCCTGTTGGCTCCCAGCAGTCCGAGCTTGTTGCGGATGTTCTTCCGATGGAACATGACTGACCGGACCCCATTCATTGGGGCGGCTTTCAGTGAGCAGACACGTCATCAAGACCTGTGACGCGTCGCGTGACTCTGTGCCGGCCGTTGCTCGTCGGTAGTCTGTCGGCGGCGCGTGAGGAGTACCTGCACCGGGCGCACTTGTGGGAGCCGGTGAGGTCACCTGAACCTGTGACTCGCGCGTCAACTGGTTCCGGCCTGGCCGAGCCACGTCGACGACGCCGGCCTAGTGGCAGCGCCCGCAAACCAGATAAGCTGAGATCGACCGCCGAGCAGCCGCTGCCCTCCTGCCGGCGCGTCTCGAGCGGATCTCGCTGCGTCATGTGCACCAGGCCGATGACCTGGGCGACCGGCATCAGCCGCCGAGAATCGCATCGCAGCGGCGACCTGTGCTCCTCTTGCCGGCGACGGTCGGGGCGTTGTCGGCACTCGCATTCGTCCTCCTGGCGGCCCCCACCACGCCGTCGACATCGACTCGGCATCCCATCGAGGGATCGGACTGCCGGGCTCTTGAGAACCGAGGAACGCGTATGCAGCGCCACGACCCCGCGACCGATCGCGCACAGGTGCGGACCGCACTGCTGCTCGCCGCCGGCCTCGGTAGCCGGCTGGCGCCGTTGACCGACGCGCTGCCGAAGTGCCTCGTCTCCGTGAGCGGGGTGCCGATCCTCGAGCGACTGGTCCGCGCCCTCGACGCTCACGGCTTCGAGCGCCTGGTCATCGTCACGGGCTACAAGGCCGAGACGATACGCGACTACCTCGGCGAGCGCTTCGGCGGCATCGCCATCGAGTACATCGTCAGCCCGCTGTTCGAGACCACCAACAACATCTACTCGCTGTGGCTGGCGCGACAGCTGATCGACGAACCGTTCCTGCTGGTCGAGAGCGATCTCGTCTTCGACGAGCAGCTGCTGGCGCCGCTGCTGCAGCCCGACCGGATCGCCGTCTCGCGGCAGCTGCCGTGGATGAGCGGCACCACGGTCACGCTCGACGGGGACGGCAACGTCGACGCCTTCTACCCGCCGCCGCCGGGCGTCTACGGCCAGCACTGCACCGACGCCGACCACTTCATGGCGGTCAACATCTGCAGCCTCGCGCGCGACACCTGGGGCGATGTCTGCGAGCGACTCGACCGGCATGTGGCAGCCGGCCAGACCGGCTTCTTCTACGAGTCCGTGTTCGAGGAGATGGCCGCCGACGGCAGCATGGCCCCCGCGGCCGTGATCTTCCCCGCCGAACGTTGGTACGAGATCGACACGCCGGCCGATCTGGACGCGGCCGAGCTGGTGTTCCCCAGGCACCTGCACGTCGCAGGAGGGTCGGGGCGGCGGACCCTCAGCGCCGGGGCGGCGGGGTGAGCCGGAGCGGCGGTGTGAGCCGGGGCGCCTCGCGGCCGCCGGCAGGTCCCGGGCCCATGCTCTCGTTCGCCCGGGACCTGCCCAACCTGTGCTCGCTGGCCGGGCTCCTCGCCGCGCTGCTCGGGCTCTACTTCGCGATCCGCGGCGTCTACCCGGCGGCCCTGATGGCGCTGCTCTGGGCGGTCGTCTTCGACTGGAGCGACGGCCTCATCGCGCGGCGCATGAAGGGACGCACGGCCGATCAGCGGGCCTTCGGCGCGCAGCTCGACTCACTGATCGACATCGTCAGCTTCAGCGTCGCGCCGGCGCTGCTGCTCCTGAGCGTCGGGCGCTTCAGCCCCTGGTTCGTCCCCGGCGCCTTCGTGATCCTCGCCACGGGGGTCATCCGGCTGAGTTACTTCAACGTCTTCGGGCTGCTCGACGATTCGACCTACCGGGGGCTGGCGCTCGACAACAACGTCCTCGTCCTGGCGCTGCTCTTCGTCTTCGAGCCGGTCGTCGGCAGGACGATCTTCGCCATCGTCCTCTACGTCGCCCTGATGGTGCTGGCCGCCCTCAACGTGGCTCCGATCGAGACGCCCAAGCTCGGCGGGCGCTGGTACTACGCCGTCATCGTGTATGCGCTCGTGCTGAGCGGGATCTACGGGTGGCAGCTGCTGTAGGCGACCGGGCACGGCAGGCGGCCGATGCGATCGCAGGGTCACGCCTCGACTACGTCACCGTGGCAGGACCCTTCGTCCCGCGTGCGTATGGAGCCGTCTGGTCGGCAGCAGGTCGGTACGCGCGTCAAAGCGCTTGCACTTCGCCGACTTTGTGCTCGCCGACAGCACTCATTGGCCTGTGACGGGCCGCCGGTCATGGCCAACAACAACAGCCTTTCGCTGCTCGTCGCGATCGTGTGCCGGTGGGCAGCCAAGCGATCATCGGCGACCGCCTCGAGGAACGTCTTCAGCGACTCCTTGCACCAGGTGTTGGTCTCGGTCGTGCCCTCGCTCCTGGTGTGCGGCGTGAACTTGGGCGTGAGTCGCGATCGTGGAGGGTCGAATGGCTCGACGATCGCCTTCTGGGCTCCGCATGTATGGCCGAGGTCGCCAGCCGGGTATGAGCCTGACGTCGAGGGGTACTGGGCAGAGGAACGACCGCTGAGAGGTCACCGCAGGTGACGAAAGGACGCCGCATGGAGAGCCAGAGGACTATCCGAGTCGCGCAGTCATGCGCAGCGGATACGCGCGTCGCCGTGGAGGAGTTCCATGCGGGAGTGGCGCAGCCCGACATGGCGTTGGTCATCTTCTTCTGCTCCAACGAGTATGACCGCGGCGTGCTTGCCGCCGAGATGGACCGCTTGTTCGCGGGCGTCCAAGTCGTGGGCTGCACCACGGCGGGGGAGATCGGGCCTGTCGGCTGTCGCGATCACAGCATCGCAGGGGTGAGCCTCACCGCGGGCGCCTGCACGGCCGTGACCGGCCGCGTCGAGCACCTGCAGACGTTCGAGATCGCCGACGGCCAAGCCCTCGCGCAGGGCTTGCTGCGCGGGCTGGATGACCTCTCCCCAGGACGCGACGGCCAAAACACCTTCGGCTTGCTGCTCGTCGACGGGCTGTCCATGCGCGAGGAGCTGCTGGCGCACGCAGTGCAGGAGGCATTGGGCGAGATCCCGGTGGTCGGCGGTTCGGCCGGCGACGGCCTGAGCTTCGGCAGCACATATGTCTACTCGGATGGCCAGTTCTTCTCCGACAGCGCCATCCTTGTCCTCGTGAGTACTCCTCTCCCCTTCAAGGCGTTCAAGACGCAGCACTTCGTGCCCACCGACGAGATGCTGGTGGTCACGGATGCCGACCCCTCTCAGCGAGTCGTGAGAGAGATCAACGGGCTGCCGGCCGCCGAGGAGTTCGCGCGCATCCTCGGTGTAGCTGCCGGCGAACTCGATTCCATGCATTTCGCCGCCTCGCCGGTCGTGGTCCTCATCGACGGCGCCAACTACGTGCGTTCCATCCAGAAGGCGAATCCCGATGGCAGCCTGACCTTCTTCTGCGCCATCGAGGACGGGGTGATCCTTCACGCGGCTCTTGGTGTCGGTCTGGTGGACAATCTGGAGAAGGCCTTCTCCGCGTTGAGCGCCGAGATAGGCCCACCTCAGCTCGTGCTCGCCTGCGACTGCATCCTGCGCAAGCTGGAGATCACCAAGGGCGGCCTCGAAGAGAAGGTCAGCGACATCTTTCGGCGCAACAACGCCGTTGGCTTCAATACCTACGGAGAGCAGTTCTGCGGCGTGCACGTCAATCAGACCCTCACCGGGATCGCCCTGGGGTCGGCGCCGGCGGAGACGCTCGATGCCTGAAGGCGAGCTGCCGGGTACCGAGCCGGACGTGCCAGCGCTGGAGGCCGAGATCGTCCGGCTGAACAAGATCGTCAAGGCCCTCATGAAGCGGGCCGAGTCCGCGACCAGCGCCGAGCGGTCCGACTTCGGCCTCTTCCAGACGACGATCATGCTGCAGGAGCAGGTGCGTCGCCGGACCGAGGAGCTTGAGGCCGCTCTGCGGGAGAACGAGACGATCACGAGCCGTTTGCGGACCCTGTCCGAAGCGACTGAGCTTGAACGCCGGCGACTCGAGCTGATCCTGGAGCACACCGACGACGGCGTCGTCCTCGTCGACCTGGAGGGCAACATCACCTTCTCGAACCCCACCGTGCTCCGGCTGCTCGAGGCGACGGCCGAGCGGCACGCGCCGACGACGTTCGCAGAGCTGTGTCAGCGCTGCGAGATGCGCTACGCCGACGAGCGTCCCATGGCTCCCGAGGAGTCACCGGTGAACCGGGTGCTCACCGGTGAGGCTGTGACGGACCTCGAGCTGCACATCTCCCAGCCATCGGCCGACAAGGCGCTCACAGTCCTCTTCAGTGCCCTGCCGGTGAGGGATGCGGAGGGCGCCGTGCTGCAGGTCGTGATCACTCTCCGCGACATCACCGAGCGCAAGCGCTCGGAGGAGCTCTTGCAGGAGACGCTTGATGCCCTGGAGCGATCGCATCGGGATCTCCTCGAGGTCGCCAGCCACGACTCGCTGACCGGCCTGCTCAACCGGCGGCGCTTCGAGGAGGAGTTCGAGCGCCAGCTCGCCGAGCAGCGGCGGCTGGGCCGCTGCGGCGCCCTCGTCTGGCTCGACCTCGACCATTTCAAGGAAGTCAACGACACGCTCGGCCATCGCGCCGGAGATGAGCTTCTCGTGTTCGTCGCGGAGACCTTGCGCAAGGAGATGCGAGGCTACAGCGTGATCGCTCGCCTGGGCGGCGACGAGTTCGCGATGCTCATCCCGGCGGCGCAGAAGGAGGATGCGCTGGCGGCAGCCACGCGGCTGATCGATGTGTTCGCCTCGCGCGAGGTGACCGTCGCGGATCACACTCTGCGGGTGGCGATGAGCATCGGCATCGCGCTCTATCCCGACCACGGCACTACGACGAAGGAGCTGCTGGCCGCGGCCGACGTGGCGATGTATCACGTGAAGGAGTCGGGGCGCGGTCGGGTCGGTCTCTACGACCCCGATCGGGTCTGGGCTGCTGAGTCGACTTCGCGTGCCTTGTGGGGAGACAAGATCAGGGCCGCGCTCGCCGATGATCGCTTCGTGCTTCACGCACAGCCCATCCGCGGCCTCGCGCCTGGACCGGCCTCAGAATATGAGCTGCTCGTGCGGATGATCGATGACGACGGCGAGCTCGTCGCTCCGCTCGAGTTCATCCCCGCGGCCGAACGCCTCGGGCTCATCGCAGAGATCGACTGCTGGGTCGCGCGCCACGCCATCCGCCTGCTTGCCGAAGAAGAGGCGGTGGGAGAGCAGACGCGGGTCTCCGTCAACATCTCGGGACGGATGATCCCGGATGCGCGCTTCCTCGAGGTCCTTCGCGAGGAGTTCGCTGCGACGGGCGTCGACCCAGGGCGGCTGACTGTGGAAGTCACCGAGGCCGCCGTGCTCGGCAATATCGGCGAGGCTACAGAAATGGTGCGCGAGTTGCATCGGCTGGGCTGCCGCTTCTCCATGGACGACTTCGGCATCGGTGTGTCATCGTTCTACTACCTCAGGCACTTGCCGGTGGACGTTCTCAAGATCGACGGCAGCCTCACCAAGGGTCTGGGGGTGGAGCCCGCAGATGAGCAGTTCGTTCGCGCCATCGTGCAGATGTGCGACGCCCTGCACATCTCCAGCGTCGCGGCCTACGTGGAGAGCGACGCCGCGCTCACCGAGGTCAGACAGGCTGGGGTCGACTTCGCCCAGGGCTTCTCGCTGGGCAAGCCCGAACCGCTCGGGGTCTACCTGAAGTCGCAGGTGGCCGCGAGCTAGCGCACTGCCTCAGAGACAGCGTGACCTGTGCGCTGGAGTCATGCCAGGTTCCAGGCCATGGAGTCGACCGCTCCCAGGGGCGCGCATGAGCCAGTGCCAGTTCGGGGCGCAGTTCTACTCGTCGGCCGTCGGCAAGGTGCACATCGACCCCGCCAGGTGCTTCGGGTGCGGGGTCTGCCGGGCCGAAGGCCCGAACGACGCGATACGGCTGGTGCCGAGAGCGGCCAGTCCGCGAGCGGCCGGGGTGTGGCTGGGCGAGACACCTGTCTGAGGGCCACAGCGCGGAGCCGTCAACTCCGGGGTTCCGGCTCGAAGCGATAGCCCATGCGCGCCGCGGTCACGAAGTAGCGCGGTTCACTCGGGACGGGCTCCAGCTTCCGGCGTATCTGACCCATGTAGACGCGCAGGTAGTGCGTCTCCGTCTCGTATTTGGGTCCCCAGACCTCCTGCAGCAGCTGCCGCTGCGTGACGAGGCGTCCGGCGTTGCGTACGAGGACCTCGACGATGTGCCACTCGGTGGCCGTGAGGCTGACTTCGGCGCCCGAGCGCGTCACGCGCCGCGCCGCGAGGTCGATCACGAAGTCCGGCGTCTCGACCACGACGGGCTCGTCGACCGGCGTCACGCGGCGAAGGGCAGCGCGCATGCGCGCCAGGAGTTCGTCCATGCCGAACGGCTTGGTGACGTAGTCGTCCGCACCCGCATCGAGGGCCGCGACCTTGTCGGGCTCACGGTCGCGCACAGAGAGGACGATGATCGGCACGGAGCTCCAGCCGCGCAGGCCGGCGATCACCTCGAGGCCGTCCATGCCGGGCAGCCCAAGGTCGAGGACGACCACATCAGGGTGATCGCGGGCCGCCAGCTGAAGCGCCGCCTCGCCGTTCGGCGCGAGATCGACGTCGTAGCCGCGCGCACGGAGGTTGATGCTCAGCGCGCGAAGGATCTGCGGCTCGTCGTCGACGACCAGGACGCGCGTCATCGTTTTGCCTTCAGGCGCACCACGATGGTGAGACCTCCTCCGGGCGTGTCGTCGGCCTCGATCGTGCCTCCCACGGCCTCGACGAAGCCCTTCGCGATCGCGAGCCCCAGCCCGACGCCCTCACGCCGGCGGGAGTCGCCGAGCCGACGGAACGGCAGGAAGATGTGGTCCTTCTCCCCGGGCGGGACACCGGGCCCGCGATCGGCCACACGCACGTCGACGGTATCCTGGACGAGGCCGACGCGCACGTGTACGCCGTCGGGGGAATAGGAGACGGCGTTGGCGATGATGTTGGCGAAGGCCCGCTCGAGGAGCGCCTCGTCGCCCAGCACCGGCGGTACGTCTTCTGGCACGTCCAGAACGACGCCGGACGAGCCCGCGCCGATACTCATGACGGCTTCGGCCAGCACCTCGTCGAGCACGACGACCTCTTCGTGCACCTCGAGCGCTCCCGCCTGCAGGCGGCTCATGTCCAGGAGACTCCCGACCAAGCGGTTGAGGCGGTCGGTCTCCTCGTCGATCGTGGTCAGCAGCTCGTGCCGTGCCTCCTCGGTCCAGTCCACGTCGTCCTGGAGCAGACTGGTCGCCGAGGCCTTGATGGCTGCGAGCGGAGTGCGCAGGTCATGAGAGACGCTCGAGAGGATGCTCGCGCGAAGTTCGTTCACCGCGGCGAGGCCCTCGGCGGCAGCGGCCTCCGCCTCCAGGTTCTGGTGCTCGATGGAGGCCGCCAGCTCCTTGGCGAAGGCGCCGAGCATGGGCGCATCCTCGCTCGCCCGCGGCGTCTGCGACGACGCGACGAGGACGTGCTCGGCGTCCACTTCGACGACGAGCTCGGCGGCGTCCGGGGAGGCCGGCGGACGCCCGCTCGCCGCCTCGACGCTCCACTCGCTGCCGGAGCGGTGGAGCAACGCCGCGCCGTCGAGGGCGAACGCGCGGCGCAGCCCGTCGAGGATCGCGACGGTGCTCGAGGAGCCGGCGAGCCGCATCAGCGTTTCTGCCTTGGCCCGTGCGCGTGTCGCCTGGGCCGCTCTTCGCGCGGCGAGGGCGACGAACGTGCTCATCGCGACGGCGACCGCCAGGAAGACGAGCAGGGCGAGAACGTTCTCGGGGGCGCCGATGGTCCACGTGTGGATCGGCGGCGTCAGGTACCAGTTGACGAGGAGGAAGCCACCGATGGCGACGACCAGCGCCGGCCACAGGCCGCCGATCGCCGACACACAGACGACGAGCAGCAGGAACAGCAGAAGGGCGCTCGACGGTGGCACCTGATCGCGAGCCTGGGTGAGCACCCACGTGAGGAGCGGCGCCCCGAGCCCCCCGAGAGCGAAGCCCAGCGCCACCCGGCGGCGCGGCAGCGCGCGCGGCCGGCGCAGCTTCGGCTCGCGAGCGGCGTCCGTCTCGGCGTCGGCCTCGCGGCCGATGACGTGCACGTCGAGGCCCACGCCTGAGAGCCTGATCACGGTGCTGACGACCGAGCCGTGGACGAACTCGCTCCAGCCTGAGCGTTCCTTGGCGCCGAGGACGATCTGCGTGGCGTTGAGACCGCGAGCCGTCTCGACCAGCGCCTCGCCGACGTCGGCACCCGCCACCTCGCGGTAACTCCCGCCCAGCCGCTCGACAAGCCGGCCTTGCTGCTCGAGCAGACCGGCGGACGGCGTCGCCAGGCCGGTCTGAGGGCGCACGTGCACCGCGATCAGCTCGGCGTTGAGACGCTGGGCCATGCGCGCCGCGCGGCGCACAAGCCGGTCGCCGTCCGCCGATCCCGTGAGGGCGACCAGGACCCGCTCGCGCGTCTCCCAGGTGTCGGAGATGCCGTGGCGGACACGGTACTCCGCCAGGTCCTCCTCGACCCGGTCGGCGATCCAGAGGAGCGCCAGCTCGCGCAGCGCCGCCAGGTTGCCGGTGCGGAAGTAGTTGCCGAGGGCGGCGTCGATGCGCTCGGCGGGGTAGATGTCGCCGCGCGCGAGCCGCGCGCGGATCGTCTCGACGGCAAGGTCAACGAGCTGCAGCTGGTCGGCGCGCCGGACGACCTCATCCGGGATCGTCTCTCGCTGCACGACGCCGGTGATCTGCTCCACCACATCGTTGAGGGACTCCAGATGCTGGATGTTGAGGTTGGAGAGGACACTGATCCCGGCATCGAGAAGCTCCTCGACGTCCTGCCAGCGCTTCTGGTTGCGGCAGCCCGGTACGTTGGTGTGCGCGAGCTCGTCGACGAGCGCCAGCTGCGGGCCGCCGCGCGAGGAGCGCGTCGAGGTCCATCTCCTCGAAGGCCGCGTCCCGGTACGTGATGGTGGCGCGGGGGACGACCTCGAGGTCACCGACCTGCTCGGCGGTCGGCTGCCGCCCGTGCGACTCGACGAAGCCCACGACGACATCCTCGCCGCGCGCCTGGCGGCGACGACCCTCGTTGAGCATGGCATAGGTCTTGCCGACGCCGGGAGCGGCGCCCAAGTAGATGCGCAGCGTGCCGCGGCTCATGCCGCCCTCCGCTAGAGGCGCTCGTCGAGCGCCAGGTTGAGCTCGAGTACGTTCACGCCCGGGTCACCGAGGATACCGAGTGGCCGACCCTCCGTCGCCTCGTCGATCAAGCGTAGCACGCGACCCAGCGGCACGCCGCGTGCCTCGGCGACGCGACGGGCCTGCAGGCGGGCGTTGGCCGGCGAGATGTCCGGGTCGAGGCCCGACCCCGAACCGGTGATCGCGTCCACGGGCACCTGCTCGCCGGCGCCGAGGCTGTTGGTGCGCCGGTACTCGTTCGTGCGCTGCGCCGCCGCGTCGAGCAGCTTGGGGTTGCTCGGTCCCAGATTCGATGCCCCGCTCGACATCGCGTCGTACCCATCTCCGGCCGCAGACGGACGCGGGTGGAAGTATCCCGGACCGGTGAACGATTGCCCGATGAGCGACGACCCCAGGACCACCCCGTTGCGAGTGACCAGCGAGCCGTCGGCCTTCGTGCCGAAGGCGACCTGGGCGATCCCCGTGACCACGAGCGGGTACACCAGCCCCGTCAGGAGCGAGAACGCCACGAAGACGGCGATCGCAGTGGGCAGCTGGCGCCGCATCACACGATCCCGGAGGCGGAGAGGATGAGGTCGATGACCTTGATGCCCACGAACGGGGCCACGATGCCGCCGAGCCCGTAGATGAGCAGGTTGCGCTTGAGGGCGCTCGCCGCCGAAACGGCGCGGAACCGGACACCGCGCAGGGCCAGCGGGATCAGGGCGACGATGACCAGTGCGTTGAAGATGACGGCACTCAGGATCGCCGACTCCGGCGTGGACAGATCCATGACGTTGAGTGTGTCGAGCACCGGGAACGCGCCGGCGAACATGGCCGGGATGATGGCGAAGTACTTGGCGACGTCGTTGGAGATCGAGAAGGTCGTCAGCGAGCCGCGCGTGATGAGCAGCTGCTTGCCGATCTCGACGATCTCGATGAGCTTGGTGGGGTTGGAGTCGAGGTCGACCATGTTGCCGGCCTCGCGCGCGGCCTGCGTGCCGCTGTTCATCGCCACACCCACGTCGGCCTGAGCGAGGGCCGGCGCGTCGTTGGTGCCGTCGCCGGTCATGGCGACGAGCGCGCCGCCGGCCTGCTCCCTGCGGATGAGCGCCATCTTGTCCTCGGGCGTCGCCTCCGCGAGGAAGTCGTCGACGCCCGCCTCCTCGGCGATGGCGCGCGCCGTCAGCGGGTTGTCGCCGGTGATCATGATCGTGCGGATGCCCATGCGGCGGAGCTCGTCGAAGCGCTCGCGCATGCCGTCCTTGACGACGTCCTTGAGGTGGATGACGCCGAGAGCGACGCCGTTCACGCAGACGACCAGGGGCGTGCCGCCGCCGCCGGCGATGCCGTCGACCAACTCGTCGAGCTCACGGGGCGCCTCCTGGCCTCCGTCGACGATGAGCCGCCGGATCGCCTCGGCTGCGCCCTTGCGGATCGAGCGGCCGTCGATGTCGACACCGCTGATGCGCGTCTGCGCACTGAACGGGATGAGCGTGGCGCCCGAGAGCTCACGCTCGCGGAGGTCGAAGCGCTCCTTGGCGAGAACCACGATCGAGCGCCCCTCCGGCGTCTCGTCGGCCAGACTGGAGAGCTGAGCCGCGTCGGCGAGCTCGTGCTCGGTGACGCCCGGCAGCGGAAGGAACTCCGCCGCCTGCCGATTGCCGAGCGTGATCGTACCCGTCTTGTCGAGCAGCAGGGTGGAGCAGTCGCCGGCGGCCTCGACGGCACGCCCCGACCTCGCGAGCACGTTGTGCTGCACGAGGCGGTCCATGCCGGCGATGCCTATCGCGGAGAGCAGCGCACCGATGGTCGTCGGGATGAGGCAGACGAGCAGCGCCGCGAGCACGACCACGTCCTGGCGTGCCCCCGAGTACATGGCGAACGGCTGCAGGGTGGCCACGGCGATGAGGAAGACGATCGTCAGGCCCGCGAGCAGGATGTCGAGGGCGATCTCGTTGGGGGTCTTCTGACGGGACGACCCCTCGACGAGCGCGATCATGTGGTCGAGAAAGCTCTCGCCCGGCTCCTGCGTGACGCGGACGATGATCTGGTCGGAGAGCACACGTGTGCCGCCGGTGACCGCGGAGCGGTCGCCGCCCGACTCGCGGATCACCGGCGCCGACTCGCCGGTGATCGCCGACTCGTCCACGCTGGCGATGCCCTCGATCACCTCGCCGTCGGCGGGGATCAGCTCGCCGGCCGAGACCACGACCACGTCGCCGAGCGCCAGCCTGCCCGACGGCACCTGCTCGAGGTCACCGGTCTCGCCAAGGCGGTGGGCGATCATCTCGGACCGGGTATGGCGAAGCGTCTCGGCTTGGGCCTTGCCCCGGCCCTCGGCCATCGCCTCCGCGAAGTTCGCGAACAGGACGGTGAACCAGAGCCAGGCGGCGATGGACCACGCGAACACCGCCGGCTGCAGAACGGCGAGCGTCGTCACGAGCACGCTCGCCACCTCGACCACGAACATGACCGGGTTGCGGGCCATCCGGCGCGGGTCGAGCTTGAGCGCGGCGTCTCGAGCCGCCCGGCGCATCAGGCGTGGGTCGAGCATGGTGGACGACGTGCGGCTCACAGCGCCAGCTGCTCCACGATCGGCCCGAGCGCCAGCACGGGGAAGTAGGTCAGGCCGACGACGATCACGACCACGGCAAGCAGCATGACCACGAAGAGGGGGCTGTGGGTAGGCAGGGTCCCGGCGCTCGGCGGCACAGTCTGCTTTCTCGCCAGCGAGCCGGCGATGGCGAGCACCGGGACCATGAGGAAGAACCTTCCGGCGAGCATCACGAGGGCGCCGGTCGTGTTGTACCAGTCAGTGTCGCCGGTCAGCCCGGCGAAGGCCGACCCGTTGTTGTTCGCCTGCGAGGCGAAGGCGTAGACGACCTCGCCCAGCCCGTGAGGCCCAGGGTTCAGGATCGACGCCTTCGCGGGTCCCAGCAGCACCGACAAACCACTGAAGAGGAGTACCAGGATGGGCACCGTGAGCAGGTACAGCACGACAAGTTTCATCTCGGCCGCCTGTACCTTCTTGCCGAGATACTCGGGCGTGCGCCCGACCATGAGGCCGGAGATGAACACGGCAAGGAGCACGAAGATGAGCATGCCGTACAGGCCGGCCCCCACGCCTCCGGGCGAGACCTCCCCGAGCAGCATGTTGACCAGCGGAACGGCTCCGCCGCCGGGCGTGAAGCTGTCGTGCGACGAGATCACCGCGCCCGTCGACGTGCCGGTGGTCGACGCGGCGAAGAGCGCCGACGTCGCGGCGCCGAAGCGCACCTCCTTGCCCTCCATGTTGGCGGCGGCGGCCTCGACGCGCGGGTTGCCCCGCACCTCGAAGTACGTCGCCGTCGCGACCGAGCCGGCCCACAGCACGAACATCGCGAGGAAGATCGCCCAGCCCTGGCGCTGATCGCCGACGAGGCGCCCGAAGGCGTAGGTGAGCGCGAAGGGGATGAGCAGCAGGGCGAAGAGCTCGAGGAAGTTCGTGAGGCCGGTCGGGTTCTCGAAGGGATGGGCCGAGTTCGCGTTGGCGATGCCGCCGCCGTTCGTCCCCAGTTCCTTGATCGACTCCTGACTCGCGACGGGCGCCCGGTAGATCGTCTGCGTCGCGCCCTCCACGGTGGTGACGTCCACCGGACCCTGCAGCGTCTGCACGACGCCGAGGCCCGCGAGCACGATGGCGAGGACGAGAGCCAACGGCAGCAGCACGCGCGTCACGCCCCGGACCAGGTCGACCCAGAGGTTGCCGATCGTCCCCGCGCGCTGGCGCGTGAAGCCGCGGATCAGAGCGACGGCGACCGCCATGCCGACCGCGGCCGAGACGAAGTTCTGCACGGTGAGCCCGGTCATCTGGAGGAGGTCGCTCATCGTCGACTCGCCGCCGTAGTTCTGGAAGTCCGTGTTGCTGACGAAGCTCGCTGCCGTGTGAAAGGCCAGGGAGGGCGGCACCGACTCGACCGATGACGGGTTCAGCGGCAGCCATCCCTGCAGGCGCTGCAAGCCGTACAGCCCCAGCACGGACACGAGGCTGAAGGCGATGACGGAGCGTGCGTACACGGTCCAGGGCTGCTCGCGCTCGGGGTCGATCCGGCCGACGCGGTAGATCAGCCGCTCGAGCGGCCCGAACACCCGGTCACCAGGTGCCGGGCCGCCCCCGTACACTTTGGCGAGGTACGGCCCAAGCAGGCGCGTGCCGAGCAGCAGCAGCCCGATCAGGGCGGCGATCTGGAGCCACGCGGCAGCGGTCATCGTGAATCCCTCCCGGCCGCGTCACTGCAGGTCTTCGGGCGCGACCAGCGCCCAGGCGAGATAGACGAGCAACGCCGCGATGATGACGAAGAAGACGATGTCGGAGGTGGTCATCGCCGGTCTTCCCGGTGATCGTCCAGGTCGCGGTCGACTATGCGGCCGCAACCACGGACGAACAGGTCGACAGCGACGAAGAAGCCGATGATCAGCGCGATGAGAAGCACGTCCAGCATGGCCACAGCGTACCCTCGCCGGACCGCCACGGAGGCGGTCCTTACGAAACCTGTACGCTCCGCCCCGGCATCTCTACGGGCACTTGACCTTGGTTCACGTGAGGTGCTCGTTGTCGCCGGCATGCCGGCGAGGCGACGGAGCACTGCCGGGCACTCTCGGGCACGGCTGAGCACCGTCGCCGCGGAGAGCCTTGGACCGGGCAGCCCGCCTGGTCCGACCGGACGATCCGCCTCGTCCGTCAGGCCACGTTCATCGTGCGCAGTCGCCAGGTCGCGAGGAGGAGCGCGATGACCGACGCGATCGCCAGGGTGGCGAGCGAGCTGGACAGGCCGATCGTATTCTCGAGCGCGAAGTCTGGATCGTCCGTGAGGGCCGCGAAGATGGAGCCGACGAAGTGCCGGATGCTCACGTACCGCAGGCCGGGGACGAAGCGCCCCAGGATCGACTCCCATACGAAGAGGTAGATGAGGGCGGCCACCAGCGCGCGAGAGATCAGCAGACTGACGAACATGAAGATCGACGAGTACGTGATCGTGGCGACGAGTGAGGCGACGATCATGGCCGAGAGCAGTCGCAGATGCTCGCCGGAGTCTCCCCGCATCACGAGCAGGTAGGCCATCGTCAGGCCGAGCACCACGATCGGCCCCGAGACCATCACGCTGCCGGCGAGTTTCTCGATCACGATCCGGGACCGGCTCACCGGCTTGAGGATGAGGAAGGGCAGCGTGCAGTCCTCCACCTCGTTGCCGAACGCACTCGTCGCCAGGACCAGCACGATCAGCGGCAGGAGCGTCGGGATCATCAACTCGATGAAGACCGTCTTGCCGAGGAAGAGGTCCGGTTGCGCCCAGTCCGGCTGAATCAGGTAGATCGCGCTGAAGAGGAGCGGGAGAAGGGCAAGGCCGCTCACGACCCTGATGGCCTTGCCCTCCAGGAACTGCTTGATCGTGAGCGTGACGATGGGAAGGCGATGCCGGATGATGTTCACTGGTATCGCCGCCCGCCTGTCATCTCTCCACCAGATACGAGAACACCGACTGCAGCGACTCGTCTCCGGCCTGGACCTCGAAGAGGCGGATGTCCGCCTGTCTCGCCAGATCCGGCAGGGCTCTGTAGAAGCCGCGAGCGTCGCTCGTCTCCGCCAGGATGCGGCTCTCACTCTCGACCTTGACCGAACGCGTGGCAGGGTGCCCGATGAGCGCGGCCGCGAGCCGGCGCGGGTGATCTGACCGGATCCGGACAGTGTGGTCGTGCCCGTCGATCTTGTCGCGGATGACGCGGTAGTCACCGGCGGCAGCCAGTCTGCCGTTCACGAGGACGATGATGTCGTCGGCGAAGCGCTCGACCTCGGCCAGGACGTGAGATGAGACCAGGATCGTCTTCGTGCGCCCGAGCGCGCGGATCAGGTCGATCATGTGGGCGCGCTGGGCAGGGTCCATGCCGCTCAGCGGCTCGTCCATGAGCACGACGTCCGGGTCGTGGACCAGCGCGCCCGCCACCTTGATCCGCTGGCGCATGCCCTTCGAGTAGCCCCCGATGCGCCGGTCGGCCGCGGCGGTCATCTCGACGGTCGCGAGGGCACGGTCGGTCGCCTGGCCGGCGTTCTTCAGCTTCTGCAGGGTCGCGTTGAGGCGCACGAACTCGCGACCCGTCAGGAACGGATAGACCGTCTCCGAATCGTGCACGAGGCCGAAGCGGCGGTACAGGTCCACGGCGCCTCGGATCGGGTGTCCGTGGATCCGGATCGTCCCGTTCGAGGGGCGGAGCAGGCCGGCCATCATCTTCAGGATGGTCGACTTCCCCGCGCCGTTGGGCCCGAGCAGGGCGGTGACGCCCGGCGCGACCCCGAAGGAGACGTCGGAGACGGCGACGATGTCGCGGTACCATTTGGAGACGCCCTCGACGAGGACCGTCGGTTCGGTCCCCGCTACGACGCCGGGGAGGAGGACCGAAGCCGGCGCCGCGCCGGCGGCCGGAGATGGCGACCTGCCGCTCATCTCAGTCCTCCGGCACGTAGCGCCAGATCATCACGGCACAGCCGATGACGATCGTCACGGTCATGCCCGCAGCATACGCCCACCACTGGAACGGGATGACGCCGCCACCAGTCCGCGCCGGGAAGAGCGCGTACGCGAGGTTGTTCGAGATCGTCGCGGGACTGAGGAAGGTGATCCAGTCGGCGATGCCGTGCTCTCGCAGCGCGTAAGCGAGCGTGTTGACGAGGCCCTCCGTCACCAGGTAGCCGACGACGATCACCGGGATGGCGATCACCTTCCGTCCCGTGAACGATGAGATCGCCAGCCCGATCGCCCCGAGATAGAGAGAGATGAGCCCGCCGGCGAGGGCGATCCTCGCGAGGTCGCCGATGTTGTCCGCGAGCGCGCCCAGCGGCGCATCCGCGAGCAGATTGCGGAAGAGCCAGAGGAGCGCCGCCGGGACGAACGACAGCGTCAGCGTGAGGATCGCCGTCGCCGCGAGCTTGGCCAGCACGTAGTCCAGCCGGGTGATCGCCCTGGAGAAGTAGAGCGTCAGGACGTTCTCGCGGCGGTCGGGACAGAGCATCTCCGGCGCGATCGTCGCGACGAAGAGCCCCTCGATGACGAAGATGAAGCCGAAGAAGTCGCCGTACTCCATCAGCGCTCTGCCGGTCAGGGGCGTCAGGAACGTCTCGACACCGATCACGACGAGCACGGTCCCGGCCGCGACCGCGTAGAGGATGATCGGGACGATCTTCGCGGTCCAGCGCTTCCTGATCCCGAGCGCTCTGCTGATTGAGTATCGGGTCAGGGCGCGGAAGGCGTGACGTCGACCGAGGCGTTCCCCCTCGTAGTGCTTGTAGCCGCGGTCGTAGACCTCGCCGTAGCGCCCGGCCCGGTCCGTTATCTTGTCAGGAGCCACGATCGGCGTCTCCCGCCTCGGCAGGTCGCTCGACCTCACCGATGTAGATGTCCTCGAGCGACTGCACGGGCTGTCGCAGCGAGCGCAGGCCGACGCCGAGATCGGCCGCCGCATCGCGGAGCGCGTCGAAGACGCGGTCGTCGTCGTGGCGGACCACCAGCTCGTCACGCGCGGTCAGCTCGGCTCCTGACCCCCGGACCGCGTGAACCCCGATTCCGGCAAGCCGCTGAATGAACGCGTCGACATCACCGTCGATCCGGACGCGCAGATCGCCTTGCTCGGTCCCGAGGCCTTCGATCGGCTGTGCGAGCACGAGTTTGCCGTCACTCAGGATCACGACGTAGTCGCAGACACGCTCGACGTCCTCGAGGATGTGCGAGGAGACGATCAGCGAGATGCCGAGCATCCGATGGGTCCGCTTGATCAGATCGAGCATGTCGTCTCGGCCCTGCGGGTCCATCCCGATGGTCGGTTCGTCGAGGCAGAGGAGCCCGGGGTCGTGCACGATCGCTTGCGCGAGCTTGACGCGCTGCTTCATGCCGGTGGACAGACCTTTGATCAGGCGATAGCGCTCTTCGTCGAGGCCGACCTGATAGAGCACGTCGGCGGCTCGAAGGCGAGCCGCGTGGGCGGGCAGGCCGCTCATCTCGGCCATGTGGCCCACGAGATCGGCAGCCGTCGTACCCGTCGGCAGCACATCGGATTCCGGCATGTACCCGACATGCTCACGCACCTTGACGCCCTGCGAGCGGGTGTCGAGGCCGAGCACGCTGGCCGTGCCTTCGGTGGGGTCCGTCAGCCCGAGGAGGATCCGGAGCAGGGTCGTCTTGCCGGCTCCATTGGCGCCGAGCAGGCCGACTGCGGCTCGCGGGATCGTCAGATCGAGGCGATCCAGGGCGATGACATCCCCGAAGCGCTTGCGCACGCCGCGGATCTCGGCGGCCGGCTGCGCCATGGCGCTCTGTGCACCACCAGCTGGCAAACCGGGTCGTCCTCCTGACCGTGAGCGGTCCCGTCCGTGGTCCGCTTCCTATGATAGTGCGCGCACCGGGTCTCGCGTGAGCGCCGCCGGCGCGCCGACTTCGGGTCGGCGTGTGCCCGTCAGGCCTACCGGCCGCGGCGCGAGAGCCAGGTCTCCTCGCGCACGAGACCGTCGGAGAAGGCGAGCACGCGGTTGCGCCCGGCGCGCTTGGCCGCGTACATCGCCCAGTCGGCCTTGTCGAGCAGCTCGTCCTTGGCGGCGGCATCGTCGGGGTAGGTGGCCACGCCGATGCTGACGGTCAGAGGACGTCCGCTCGGCGGCGCAGTCGCGCTCCACCTCGGCGCGGATGCGCTCGGCCACGGTCAGCGCGCCCGGCGTCGTCGGTGTCGACCAGCACGAGCACGAACTCCTCGCCGCCGTAGCGCGCCGCCAGGTCGATCCGCCGGCTGCAGGCCTCGATGATGCGCGCGATGCGCCCGAGGGCGTCGTCGCCGGCCTTGTGGCCGTAGGCGTCGTTGTAGCGCTTGAACTCGTCGCAGTCGCAGAACAGCAGCGCTCAGCTTGCCGTTGTGCCGGCGAGCGCGCTGCGAGCTCCTCCTCGAGGCGCTCGTGCAGGTAGCGGTGGTTGTAGAGCCCGGTCAGGCCGTCGGTGATCGCCTCGACCTCGGCCCGGCTGAAGCGGATGGCGGCCGCCTGCAGCATCGCCGCCAGGGTGTGCGAGCGGTCCGCCTGGAGGCGCTGACCGCAGCGACTCCAGCGGCGGGCGCATCGACGGTGACCGCCGCGACGACCGCGCCGTCCGGCATCGCGCACCGGGGCGCGATGCCGGTCACCCAGACGCCGAAGTCGTCGGCGTTGAGGACGTTGGCCTGCAGGCTCTCGCCGGCAAGCACCGCGGCGAGCTCGTCGTGAGGCAGCCACGGGTCGCCGAGATGCGAGATCTCGCTCTCGGACTCGCCGGTGTCGAGCACCGTGATGCACTGGTCGCCGACCATGGCGAAGCTCGTGATGAAGCGCACGGCAGGGTGGGCGTCGCGCAGCGCGCGCAGGGCCGCCGACCATCTCGCTGTACTGCGGGCGTCGACTCGTCGGCGCGGGTGCGCAGCAGGGCGTGCTCGGCGGGATCGATCAGGCGCGGCCGCCTCGCGCGGCCAGCGCGTCGACGCGCGCCCGCCGCCGCTGCAGGCGCTCCAGCGCCGCGCAGGAAGGCGTCGACCATCTCGGGGTCGAACTGCGTGCCGGCGCAGCGTCGCAGCTCGGCGAGGCACTGCGCGGTAGCTGAGGGCGCGGCGGTAGGGCCGCTCGCAGGACATGGCGTCGTAGCAGTCGACCACGCACATGGCGCGCGCGACCAGGGGATCTCCGCGCCGGCACAGACCGTCGGGATAGCCGTCGCCGTCGAAGCGCTCGTGGTGGTGACGCACGCCGGCGACGAGCTCGTCGTCGAACAGCGGGCGCACGATCTCGGCGCTGATGCCGGGGTGCTGGCGCACGAGCTCCCACTCCTCCGAGGTCAGCGGCCCGGCCTTGAGCAGGACGCGGTCGGAGACGCCGATCTTGCCGATGTCGTGCAGGAAGGCGACGTTCTGCACCTCCTCGAGGCGCTCGTCGGGCCAGCCCAGCTCGCGGCCCAGCAGGGCCGCGTAGGCGGCCACGCGGCCGGCGTGGCCGAGCGTGTAGTAGTCCTTGGCGCTCAGCGCCGAGCTCAGGGCGCGCAGGTTGCCGAGGTGGAGGCGCTTCACCTCCTCGTAGAGCTGGGCGTGCTCGAGCGCCAGGGCCACGAGCTTGGCGACGCGCCTCGGCGACGGCGATCTCCTCATCGGTGAACTCACGTTCGACGTGGTCGAGCAGCTCGACCAGGCCGATGACCTTGTCGCGGGCGATCAGCGGCAGCGAGATGAAGCTGTGCTGGCCGTAGCGGCGCAGCTCGTCGCGCTCGGTCGCGCTGAGCCGCGGATCGTCGAGGCTGCCGACGGTGACCGGGCCGGCGCGTCTCGATGGCGAGGCGGATCGCAGGGCCAGTCGTCGAGGGAGAACTCGCGGCCCGACCCAGGACGTCGTCGAGCACGCCGTCCGTGCTGGAGGCCACGCAGACCAGCGTGTCGTCGCCGTCCAGCCGGTAGATGTCGCAGTCGGGAATCTCGAGGGCGGCGCTCAGACGTCGCGCCGCCGACTGCAGGACTTCGTCGAGATCGAGGGTGGAGGCCAGCTCGAGGCTCGTCTCGAGCAGCAGCTGGTAGCGCTGCTCGGCGTCGCTGGGCCGCGGCTCGGGCCGGCCTTCGTGCGGCTCGCCGGGGCCACGAGCGGCCTCGAGGTCGTCGAGCAGGAAGCGTCGCTGGCCGCTCGGCGTGCGCCGGCTGACCAGCCGGCCGCTGTCGGCCCAGCGGCGCACGGTCGTGGCGCTGACGCCGAGAAGGTCGGCCGCCTGCTGCACGCGCAACCACGCGGGCTGTGTGGGGGCTGCTCTCATCGCCGAGGTTATCGGCCGCCGGAGGCCGATTCTTGACCACTCTTTCCATGGGCTGCGCGGTGGGTCCTTCGTCGGCACTCCGCGGCGAGTCGACCCGGGGCATCGGGGCTAGGGCATCGGGGCGGCCTCGTATATGGTAGTCGCAGGAGGGTAGATCACCATGACACCGATCCCCGCGCTTCCGTCACTCACAATCAAGGGCATGCGTCTCCCCGTGCCGATCGTCCAGGGCGGCATGGGGGTCGGGGTTTCCCTGTACCCGCTGGCCAGCGCCGTGGCAGCGCCGGAGGGCTCGGCGTGCTGTCGAGCGCCTGCCTGGACCGGCTCGTCTCCCAGCGCCTGGGACGCACGCTCGATACCTATGAGGCCGTGCGTGAGGAGGTCGCGGCCGCCAAGGCCGGAGGCGGCTTTGCCGGCATCAACATCATGGTCGCCCTCCAGCGCGACTACGAGGCCTCGGTGCGCGGCGCCATCGACGCCGGGGCCGACGCCATCATCTCCGGCGCGGGATTGCCGCTCTCGCTGCCGGACATCCAGCCGCCGGGCGACACCGCGCTCATCCCGATCGTCTCGTCCGCTCGCGCTCTCGATCTGATCTGCCGGCGCTGGGAGCGGCAGCACTACCGGCCGGACGCGGTCGTCCTCGAGGGACCGCTCGCGGGCGGGCACCTCGGGCTTCCGGATCGATCAGATCGACCTCGAGGAGAACAGGCTCGAGCGGCTCCTGCCGCCGGTGAAGGAGCGTGGCGCAGGCCCATGGCGACTTCCCGGTCATCGTCGCCGGCGGCATCTACGACCCACGAGGACATCCGCCGCTTTCTGGCGCTCGGCGCCGACGGCGTGCAGATGGGCACGCGCTTTCTGGCGACCGAGGAGAGCAGCGCCACCGAGGCGTACAAGCAGGCAGTGGTGCGAGCCGCGGCCGGAGGACATCCTCGTCGCGCACGACCCGGGCTCGCCCTGCGGCCTGCCGTTCCGCGTGCTGCGAGAGTCGCCGATGTACCAGTCGGCGCTCTCGCACCGACGCACGCCGAAGTGCGACAAGGGCTACGTGCTGCTCAAGGACGACGCAGGGGCAGTTCACGCGCTGCCGGCCAAGGCACGGCAACGAGCACGTACTTCTGCATCTGCAACGGCCTCTTCGCAGCTCGGCTGCGTACGAGAGCCGGCGAGGAGGAGCCGCTCTACACGGTCGGGCACGAACGCCTGGCGGGTCGACCGCATCGTCCCCGTCCGCGAGCTGATGGCAGAGCTCACGGGGGTCGTGTAGGGGGCGTGGTCGCGCTGCCCCCGGCTCAGGCACCTCTCGACAGCTGCGAATCGGCACTGCCGAGTTGGTGCTATCCTTAGATCAGGTTCACCGAGTGTTCGGAACCAATCGCCCCCGGTCCGACGACGAGCTTGCGCGTCTCCGCACCCCGCAGGGTATCGCGTGTCTGGCGAGTCGTCTGCAGCGCCTTGCTGAGCAGGCCGCTGGCCGTAACTCGCAACGAAGAGCAGGAGACGTCGAGTGAGTGGATCCTCCGCAGAACGCACCAACTCCGCCGACATCGCGCTGCTCTCCACGGACGAAACCCGTGGTCTGCTCGAACAGGGACGTGAACAGGGCTACCTCGAGGGTGCCCATATCGCCACTGCGCTGCGCGACACAGACCTCACCGCCGAGCAGATCGAGGAGATCCACGGCGTCTTTGCCGAGCTCGGCATCGACATCGTCGAGGGCGACGCCGGCACGTCGGAGGAGAGCCCCGAGCCCAAGCCCGAAGAAGAGGTGATCGCGAAGCTCGATCTCTCGGTGAAGTCGCCGACCAGCGACCCGGTGCGCATGTACTTCGCGGAGATGGCCAAGGTGCCGCTCCTGACGGCGGTGGAAGAGGTCTCGCTGGCCAAGCGCATCGAGCGACACGACATGGAGGCCAAGCGCAAGCTCGTCGAGGCCAACCTGCGGCTCGTCGTGTCGATCGCCAGACGGCACATGAACCGGGGGATGCCGCTGCTCGACCTCATCCAGGAGGGCAACCTTGGGCTGATGCGCGCGGTCGAGAAGTTCGACTACCGGCGCGGCTACAAGTTCAGCACGTACGCCACCTGGTGGATCCGCCAGGCGATCACCCGCGCCCTCGCCGATCAGGCGCGCACGATCCGCGTTCCTGTCCATATGGTCGAGAACATCAACAGGCTCATCCGTGTGCGGCGCCAGCTCCTGCAGGACATCGGCCACGAGCCGACCCCGGAGGAGATCGCGGCGGAGATGGACATCACACCGCAGAAGGTGCGCGAGATCCAGAAGATCAGCCAAGAGCCGACGAGCTTGCACACGCCGATAGGCGATGAGGGAGACACCCTGCTGGCCGACTTCATCGAAGACAAGGACGCGGTCTCGCCTGTCGAAGAGGTAGGGGTGATCATGCAGCGAGAGGAGCTCGGGCGAGTGCTGGGTGCGCTCGCGCAGCGCGAGCGCATGATCATCGAGTTGCGCTTCGGTCTCAAGGGCGAGCACCCGTGTACGCTGGAGGAGATCGGGCAGAAGTTCGGCGTCACCCGTGAGCGCATCCGCCAGGTCGAGGCCAAGACTCTGGCCAGGCTCAAGGCGTGCCGCGAGGTGCAGCGGCTGCACGAGTCTCTCGACTGACGCCCCGCCACCTTCCTCCACGCCCGCCGCACGTTTCCTGAACCTGGTGTCGCGGGTCTGATCACAGCCGGGGGGCGCCGGCGCTACTCCTCGGCGGTCTCCGCCTTCGTCCAGCGCCGGCCCGGCCAGCCCGCCTTGGGACCGACCGCCAGCGTCAGCCCCGGCACCAGTGCCGTGCGCACGAGGAAGGTGTCGATCAGCACGCCGAGGGCCACCCCGATGCTGATCTCAGCCAGGTCCTTCACGGGCTGTGACAGCAGGATGAGGAAGGTCCCGGCGAGGATGATGCCTGCGCTCGTGAGCACGCCGCCCGTGACCGTCAGCGCCTTCACCGTGCCGTCTCGCAGCCCCTCCTTCATCGCCTCGCTGCGGATGCGCGTGGTGATGAAGATGTTGTAGTCGCTGCCGAGGGCCACGAGGAAGATGAACATGTACAGCGGGATGCGGTAGCTGATGCGCTCCCAGCCGAACAGCACCTCGGTGATGAAGATGGTCGCGCCCAGCGCCGCCAGGTACGACAGCAGGTTGGTGAGCAGCAGGTAGAACGGTGCGACCAGGGCGCGCAGCAGGGCGGCCAGGATGACGCCGACGACGACGAGCGCGACGACGGCCACGAGGATGGTGTCGCGGTTGGAGAGGGCCCACGTGTCCGCCTGGATGGCCGTGGGCCCTCCCACCAATGCGATGCCGCCGCCGACGGCCGCCGTCGCGCGCGCCACCTGCCGCAACTCGCCGATCTGCTGCAGCGCCTCCTTGGAGTAGGGATCGCCCTCGAGGATCACCTGGAAGCTCAGCAGCCTGCCGCCGTCCGCCGCGCCCGTGGGGAAGGCGGCGGCCACGCCGGGCGCCTCGTTCAGGGCGCCGGTGATCATGCCGGTGACGAACTCCGGCGGCGCCTCCGGCGCCTTGATGAGCACCGTCGTCGGCGCCAGCGCGCCCTTGGGGAAGTGCCGTTCGAGCAGCGCGTAGCCCTGCTTGGACGGCATGTCCTTCAGGAAGTCCTCGGTGAAGCTGAACCGCGGGCTGTAGAGGAGCACGCCGCAGCGCCAGGACGACGAGGAGGGCCGCGACGACGGCGGCGGAACGCCGCGGGGCCGCGGCCACACCCTCGGCGATGCGACGCCATGTTCGATGCTCGCTGGCGTCGCCGGTGTGCGGCACCCGTGGCCAGAAGGCGCGGCGGCCCAGCAGCGCGAGCAGCGCCGGCATCAGCGTGAGGCCGGCGACGAGCGTGACGAACACGCCGAGGCCGAGTACCGGCGCGAAGCTGCGGTAGTCGCCGTAGCGGGCGAAGAGCAGCGTCAGGACGGCCAGCGTGACCGTGAGCCCGCTGGCGGCGATGGCCTCCCATGTCTCGGCGAGCGCCGTGGCGAGGGCGACGCGCGCGTCGCTCTCACGGCGCAGCTCCTCCCGGTACCTGGAGATCAGGAGCAAGCCGTAGTCGGTGCCGGCGCCGAACAGGAGGATCACCATCAGCGAAGTGGCCTGCCCGGACAGCGTCGCGTCCATCGCCTTCGCGCCGAGCGCCAGGATGCCGCCGGCCACGAAGTAGCCGAAGCCCACGGCGAGCAGCGGCACGAACGGGAGCACCGGCGAGCGGTAGATCACGAGCAGCAGCACGAGCACCAGGATGACCGTGCCGATGAGCAGCTTGACGTCGGCGTTCAGGAAAATCTGGTAGACGTCGGTGATGAGCCCTCCGGGGCCGGTGACGCGCACCTCCATGCCCGCGACGGTGTCCCCGAAATGGTCGCCGATGCTCTTCACGGACTCGCGGAAGCTCGGCTCGCCGGGCGTGCCGCCGAGGCTCGCGAAGATCAGCGCGCCCTTCCCGTCGTCGGAGTACTCGACCCGGGCGCTGCTGATGGGCTCCGCTCCGCTCGCGAGCCAGGTCTCGCCGGCCTCTATCGTCTGTTTCTGCTCCGCCGTGAGCGGCGCCGTCGAGCTGAACACGACGATGACCGGGGTGCCCTCGGCGTCGGGGAAGGAGGCCTGCTGCAGCGCCTCGGCCCGCTTGCTCTCCAGGGACGCCGGGAGCGACTTCGACGCGTCGTTCGTGGTCACGCTCTGGATACTCGGTCCCATGGCCAGCGCGCCGGCGACGAGCACCCACACGGCGATGACGAGCCAGGGATGCCATCTCCGAGTGGACCAGGTGATCACGTTGCGCATTCGTCCCCTTCCGTCGCCGCGCGATCCCGTGCGCGGTCGACGTGATATCTACAGGCTCTCTCCGCACCGCGTCCGGCGTCATGAGCGCCTGGCGACCTCGCTGTGATCCTCGCCAGGCGGCACGCGGCAGTTGCGTACTTGGCCGCTGTGGGCACGGATCGTGTACTTGGTGGTTCTTCCTATATGTACTACTTGCTTGACGGGCCACAAGTGGGCCGGATATCGTTGGCGACCCAGCCAGCCTCTTGGCTGAAGTCGCAGCCGCGCCGTGTCTCGGTCGCGACTGACGTTCGCGAAGGAGGAGTCAGTGGCAGCCGAACTCTACGAACAGATGAAGCAGACCGTGATCGACGGTGAGGTCGAACTCGCCGAGGAGCTCGCCCAGAAGGGCCTCGACGCGGGTCTCCCCGCCGTCGACATCCTCGACCTCGGCTTCGTCAAGGGCATCGAGGAGGTCGGCGACCTCTTCGGCCGCGGTGAGTTCTTCCTGCCCGAGCTCGTCCAGGGGGCCGAGGCCATGAAGGCCGCGGTCAGCGTCCTGCAGCCGGCCCTCGACGCCGCCGGCGCCGGGCGCTCCTCGATGGGCGTCTGTGTCGCCGGCACCGTCGCCGGCGACATCCACGAGATCGGCAAGACGATCGTCTGCTCGATGCTCTCGGCGGCCGGCTTCTCGGTCACCGACGTCGGCTGCGACGTCCCCGTCGAGACCTTCATCGCCAAGGTCCAGGAGCTCGAACCCGACCTCCTCCTGCTCTCGGCCCTCTTGACGACGACGATGCCCAACCAGCAGAAGACGATCGCGGCCCTGAAGAGCTCGGGTCTCCGCGAGGGCGTCAAGGTCATGGTCGGCGGCGCCCCGACGACGCGCGCCTGGGCCGACGAGATCGGCGCCGACGGCTACGCCGAGGACGCGATCGAGGCGGTCGTCGTGGCGAAGACGATCTTGGGCCTCTGAGCGGGCGATGACGCCCCGAGTGACGACGAGCGTGTGGGACGAGGACGCCTGCGCCAAAGCCCATGCGGCGAGTCGCAGCGTGCTCGAGCGCGCCGGTGTCGAGATCCCTCACGAGGAGGCGCTGGAACTCCTCGCCGGGGCCGGCGCGCGCGTCGAAGGCTCGCGCGCGTTCATCCCGGGGGCGGTCGTCGATACCGCCCTCGCCTCGGCTCCGGGCAGCTTCGCGCTGCCGGGCAGGGGCAAGGGCGGCATGCTCCTCGAGCAGGGACAGACCTGGTTCGGCTCCGGGCCCGACTGCATGTACCTGCACGACGCGCTCACCGGCGAGCGCCGGCGAGCTCAGCTCGACGACATCGTCGTCGGCGCCGATCTCTGCGACAAGCTCGACGAGGTCGACTTCGTCATGTCGATGGGGCTGCCGCAAGATGTCGCGCTCGACTCCGAGGACCTGTTGCAGTTCGCCGCCATGCTGGACGGCACGGCGAAGCCGCTGATCGTCTCGACGAGCCACGGCGGCGACGGCCTCGTGGCGATGCGCGAGATGGCGGGCCTCTGCGGCGACCCCGGCAGCTTCGGCTGTCTCGTCATGTCGTCACCGCCGCTGAACTTCGATCGCGACGCCGCCGACAAGCTCGTCACGTGCGCCCGCCTCGGCATCCCCGCCATCCTGGCGCCGGCGCCTTCGGCCGGCGCCACCTCACCCGCGTCCATGACCGCTTCGATCGTCGTGGGCGACGCCGAGGTGCTGGCCGGGCTCTGCGTCCATCAGCTCGCGCGGCCCGGGGCGCCCTTCGTCTACGGGGTCGGCGCCTCCGCACTCGACATGCGCGCCGCCGTCGACGCCTACGTGATCCCGGAGCACTTCCTCGGCAACCTGGCCGGTTGCGACCTCGCGCGCTCGTACGGGGTCCCGAGCTGGGCCTATGCCGGGCCGTCCGACGCCAAGGCGCTCGACGAGCAGTGGGCCGCCGACGTCGCGATCACGACGTTGCTCGGGGCGCTCTCTCGAGCCACGCTGCTGCACGACCTCGGCTACATGGAGTCGGGGATGGCCGGCGCCCATGCCTCTATCGTCCTGGGCGCCGAGCTCGTCGGCTTCGCCCGCGCGTTCATGAGGGAGCTGCCGCTCGACGACGAAGCGCTTCAGCTCGACGAGATCGTCACCGTGGGGCCGGGGGGCAACCACCTGGCCCGGCCCTTCACGCGCAAGCATCACCGCGACTTCTGGAAGAGCGACCTGTTCGACCACACCGTGCACGATCGCTGGGAGGCGGCCGGGCGGTCGACGCTCGGCGACAGGGTCAAGCAGAAGACCCGCGACCTGCTGACCTTCGGGCGCGCGCATCGGCTCGACCCCGAGACGCGTCGCGAGATCGACGCGATCATCGCCGCGGTGGCCGACCGCCGAGGATGAGGAGACTCGCACCGGCCGGCCGCCGCTCAGCGTCCGGCGAGCTCCTCGAGAGGCACGCCGACCTGCTGGGCGACGAAGCTGAGCAGCAACTCGCGCACGCGCTGCACGTGCATGCCTGAGTAGCCGATCGCCGAGCGGAAGCTGAGGCCGTCCGACAGTGCCACGATCCGCTGGGCGAGCTCGGCCGGCGGGGCGACCGGGTGGAAGACGCCGGCCTGCGTGCCCTCTTCGATCACCTTCTGGACGAAGCCGGTCCAGCGCGCGGACATCGCGACGCAGTCGGCGAGGAGCTCGGGGTGCAGCCGCACACGCGCCCAGGTCTCGATCCAGAGCACGTATTCGTCGTGCAGGACGCCCTCGAACGGCACCGTCATCTCGAGGACCCGGCGCAGAAGGACCATGTGGTCCCCGGTCTCTTCACGGAGTTCCTCGAGCCAGCGGCTGGTGTGTTCGTTGGCCCACTGGAGGGCCGCGAGCAGCACCTCGTCCTTGGACTTGTAGTAGTAGTGGATGATGGCGCTCGAGACACCGGCCTCGCGGGCGATGTCGGAGATCCGGGTCGCGGAAGGGCCGCGCGCTGCGAAGGCGCGGCAGGCGGCCGCGCGGATGTGCTCGCGCGCCCGCGACGAGCGCTCCCGCGCCGGCGCGACGCTGCCGTCGCCGGGATCGCCGGCGATCTTCCAGAGGCGCTCCAGCAGGGCGGCGTCCGACGTGCCGCTCGCGGTCGCCTCTTCCACACGCTTCTTGATGCGCAAGGCAGTCTTGTAGCTGATGCCGAGGAGGTCGGCGAGCGCTCGTGGCGCGACGTGTCCCTCGCTGGCGAAGATGTGTGTGGCCGCGGTGAACCAGGTGACCACGTTCAAGCCGGAACCCTGCATGAACGTTCCGGCGGTCGGATACACCTGGGTGCCGCAGTGGTCGCAGGCGTAGGCGCGCCGCTTCGAGACCCGGTGGAAGCGCCTCACGGTGCGGCAGTGCCGGCAGACGGCGCTGGCGCCGTCAGGCGCGTACAGCGTCGTCCAGAGCCAGTGCACGCATGCGGCCTCGTCGCCGATCGGCGCGAACACGGGGCTCACACCGTCGTCTGCGCCGCTCCCGCCCACCCCCGCCTCTCTCGCATCGGTCTCCCGCTCCACTCGACCCCCGCTCCTCGCGTGCTTACTTGGCGCATCTTACTATGCCTGGACGTCACTTGTGAAGAGTACCACGCTGAGATACATGCTTGACATGGTAGTCTGGGCGCGAATATCGTTGGTGCGCCAGTCAGGCGATTCGGACGAAGAATGGGTCTGGGAGTCTCTTTCGGGGAAGGCCGTCCGTCGCTCGAGAGAGATCGGGAGGAGTCGGGGTATGCCAGAGGCGTCACTCACGGTCTGGGGCGGTGCCGAGTGCCGGCGCGTCCACGAAGCCACACTCGAGCTGCTCGCCCGGGTCGGCGTGGAGGTCAAGTACGAGCCCGCGCTCGATCTGTTCCGCGCCGCCGGAGCCGACGTGCGCGAGCGCCGCGTGCGTCTCTCCGCGGCGCTGGTCGAGGCCGCTCTCGCGAGCGCCCCTCGCGAGTGGCCCCTAAAGCCGCGCGGTGGCGACACCGAGCCGCTGATGCTGCGGGACGGCGAGGTCTACTACGGCACCGGATCGGACGTGCTCTACGTCCGTGCCTCTGAGACCGGCGAGCGCCGCCGCGCCCGCCGCGACGATGTGGAGGGCGCGGCCGCCCTCTGCGAGAAACTCCCGAACATCGACTTCGTGATGAGTATGGGACTGCCCGAGGACGCTCCGCAGGAGATCGACGACCTCGTCCAGGTCGTCGCCATGCTGCGGGGCACGCGCAAGCCGCTCCTCGTGGCTCCGCGCGACGGCAGCGTGCTCGCGCGGATGCAGGAGATGGCGGCGGTCTGCGGCGAGAGAGACAGCTTCGCCATCTACGCCATGCCGTCGCCCCCGCTGATGCACGACGCGGACGCGCTGACCAAGGTGATCGGCTGCGCGGAGCTTCTCATCCCCGTGGTGTACGCACCGGCGCCGAACATGGGCGCGACCGGCCCGCGCAGCATCGCCGGGTCGGTCCTTCTCGGCAACGCCGAGACTCTCAGCGGGCTGGTGCTGCACCAGCACGTCAAGCCGGGGGCGCCGTTCGTCTACGGGGTCGGCGCCGGCGCCATGGACATGCGCACGATGACCGACCCGTACGTGGCGCCCGACGCGATCCTCGCACAGCAGGTCGGCACCGATCTCGCGCGTCACTACGGGTTGCCGAGCTTCTCCTACGCCGGCATGTCCGACTCGAAGACCCTCGACGAGCAATGGACCGCGGAGGCCGCGCTCAGCATGGCCTACGGCTCGCTGTCCCGCGCCACGCTGCTGCACGATGTCGGCTACCTCGAGTCTGGGCTGCAGAGCTCCTGCGAGTCGATCGTCTTCGGCGACGAACTCGTCGGCTACGCGCGCCAGTTCATGCGCAGTGTGCCGGTCGACGACTACGCCCTCGCCGTGGACGAGATCGAGGCGGCCGGTCCGGGCGGCAACTTCCTCGCCAGCAAGTACACGCGCAAGCACCACCGCGAGTTCTGGTCCGGCGACCTGTTCGATCACGCCGTCCACGATCGCTGGGCCGCGTCCGGCGCGACGACGCTGGGCGAGCGCGTCCGGGCGAAGACCGCTCGCCTGCTCGGCGAGCCGCGGGGCTTCGCCCTGTCGGACGAGCAGGACAAGCATCTGGAGACGCTTCTCAACGACGCCCTGCAGGACGAGGGCGCACGAGTCTGAGAGCCTCGCCGCCGCCTCCGTTTGAGGCCACCCGGCCGACGTGCGGGCGAGCTAGGGGCACGCCTCGGTCTCAGACGTTCGTCGTGCTCAGAGCGACTGGGTCTCGGCGCTGGGCGCGCCGGGGGGCGCCGCTCCGTCGCGCTGGGGCATGGCGGCGCTCAGGGCTGCGAGCACCGCCTCGCTCTGCGCCGCCGTGAGCGTGCCGTCGTCCACCAGGTCGTCGAGCGCGCTGGAGAACATCGCGCCCGGTCCGGGCCGCTCCTCGGGGGTGCTCGGCGGCGAACTTTCCTGAGCCCCCTGCGGCCCGCCGGCCGGCATCGAGGCCGTGATCGCCGCGAGGACGGCGTCCTCCTGCTGGGCCGTGATGGTGCCGTCGTCGACGAGCGGGTCGAGGGCCTGCTGAAACACGGCGGCCATGTCGCCGCGGGCCGCCGGGCCGTTGTTGCCGCCGGCGCTCGGGTCGTCTGTCGCCGAGTCGCCACAGCCCGCGGCCAGCGCGGCGAGTGCCGTCGCGACCGCCACCGCGAGCAGGACCCGCATTGGCGTCTTCATCACTCTCTCCTCCGGGGTGGGGTCGGGTCAGTGACGAGAGTCTGCGGGAGCCGGCTGGGGGGAGCCTGAGGCACGGCTGTGGTGTGGCTGTGACGGTGGCTGCCTCGTCGGCGTCGGGCGGCTCTACGTGGGTGGTATGGTGACCGTGACGACGAGCCCGCCCTCCGGAGGCGCTTCGGCCGCGACCGCGCCGCCGTGCACGTCGGCCACGGCGGCCACGATCGCCAGGCCCAGCCCGGAGCCGCCGGTGCGTCGGCTGCGCGACGTGCCGCGCCGGTAGAAGCGCTCGAAGAGGCGCGGCACCTCGTCCGGGCTGATGACGTCGCCCTCGTTGGCCACGCGCAGCGTCACCTGGCCGCTCGCGTCCGACGCTGACCGTCACCTGGACGACGCTGCCCGGCGAGGCGTAGCGCACGGCGTTGTCGACGAGGTTGTCGGCGAGCCGCTCGAGGAGAGCCTCGTCGCCGCTCACGATCGCCGGCCGCGCGTCGCACGCGGAAGCTGATGCCCCGCGCGTCGGCCGCGCGGGCGTGCTGCCGCGACGACGCCTGTCGACCACGCCGTGCCATGTCGACGGCGTCGCGCTCGGCGAGCTCCTCGCTCTCGGCCAGCACGAGGAGCTTGTCGATCACGTCCTCGCTGCGCGCGATGGCGTCGCGGATCGTCTCGGCCATGCGGCGCAGGTCGTCGGCGTCGGTCGCCGGGTCGGCGAGCGTGACGTCGAGCTCGGTGCGCATGATCGCCAGCGGCGTGCGCAGCTCGTGCGAGGCGTTCGAGACGAACTCCCGCTGGGCGTCGAAGGCCGCCTCGAGACGGCCGAGCATGGCGTCGAAGGTGTCGGCCAGCTGCCCGAGCTCGTCCTTGGGGCCCTTGAGGTCGATGCGCTCGTGCAGCGTGCTGGCCGAGAGCCGGCGGGCCACGGCGGAGATCTCCTGCACCGGCCGCAGCATGCGCCCGGCCATCCACCAGCCGGCCGACGACCGAGACGACGGTGGCGACGGCGAGCGCCCAGAACGTGACGCCGAGCAGGGCGCGGAGCACCTCCGAGATGACCTGGTCCTGGACCTGCCGCATGAAGGCGCCCACGGTCTGCCGGCCACCGGACGGCGACGGCATGTGCTGCTGCAGGTAGGCCTGCGAGAGGTGCAGCTCCTGCGGCGGTGTGGTTCGCCAGCTCGCCGGGGTTCTTGATCGCGACCTGGCGCAGCAGCACGTAGCTGAGCGCGAGGAGCAGGAAGCCGATCGACGAAGAACAGCAGCCCGTAGGACAGCGTGAGGCGCAGGCGCAGGCTGGCGCGGCGCCTCACCACAGCCGGTACCCGGCGCCGGGGAGCGTCTCGATGAGCTGCGGCTCGCCGAGCTTGCGGCGCAGCGTCATCATGGTGACGCGCACCACGTTGCTGAAGGGGTCGGCGTTCTCGTCCCACACCTTCTCGAGCAGCTCCTCGGCGGAGACGACGCCGCCGTCGGCGGCCAGCAGCACCTCGAGCACGCCGAACTCCTTGTTGGTGAGCTCGAGCTCGCGGCCGCCGCGACGTCGCACGACGGGCGGCCGGGTCGAGCTCGATGTCGCCGCGGCGCAGGATCGGCGGGCGCGGCGGGCCGGCGCGCCGCGCCAGGGCGCGCACGCGCGCCACGAGCTCGTCGAAGGCGAAGGGCTTGCCGAGGTAGTCGTCCGCGCCGAGGTCGAGCCCGGCGACCCTGTCGCGCAGCCCGCGCGCCGCGGTGAGCATCAGGATGCGCGCCGTGGAGTCCGAGGCGGCGAGCCGCCGGCAGACCTCGTCGCCGTGCATCTCCGGCAGGTTGCGGTCGAGGATGACGACGTCGTAGTCGTTGAGGCACGCCTTCTCGAGGCCGCTGAGGCCGTCGAGGGCCACGTCGACCGCCATGCCCTGCAGGCGCAGACCGCGAGCGATGGCGGCGGCGAGAGCTTCCTCGTCTTCGATGATGAGTACGCGCATCGCGCTTCCCTTGTGTCATCGGGCTCGGACGTCGGGGCTGCCGCGACTCGATTGTCGCATCTCCGCGTGTAGGGAGAGCGTAAGGCGGCCGCAGCGGAGGCGCCAGCGCGAGCCTTACGCTGACCTTATGCCGCCTGGGTAGTGTGGTGCCCGAGCACGTCTGACAACGACACCGCCGCTGTCTCGGCGCGACGCCGTGGCGCGGTGACGGAAGGATCAAGAGATGACGATGACGTCCATGCGCGACGCCAGCGACCGCGACGATCGCCGCACCACGGCGGCGGAGGAGCCGCCCGTCGTCCTCGCCACCCACGGTCTCACCAAGATCTTCGACGGCATCGTCGCCGTCGACCATCTCGACCTCACCGTGCGCCGCGGCGACGTCTTCGGCTTCCTCGGCCCCAACGGCGCCGGCAAGACGACGACGATCCGCATGATCTTCGGTCTCATCTACCCGACCAGCGGCTACGTCGAGGTGCTCGACCATCGGGTGCCCGAGGACAAGGCGCGAGGCGCTGCGGCACATCGGCGGCTTCGTCGAGGTGCCGGCCTTCTACGGCAACATGAGCGCGCGCCGCAACCTGCGCCTGATGGGCCGCCTGAACGACGTGCACGACGAGAAGCGCATCGACGAGGTGCTCGACATCGTCGGCCTGCTGCGAGCGCGCCGACTCCAAGGTCGGCGACTACTCGCACGGCATGAAGCAGCGCCTGGGCATCGCCAACGCGCTGCTCCACCGGCCGGAGCTCATCATCCTCGACGAGCCCACGAGCGGCCTCGACCCGCAGGGCATGAAGGACGTGCGCGAGCTGATCCGCGCGCTGGGAGCCGGCGGCACGACGGTCTTCCTCTCCTCGCACCTGCTGCACGAGATCGAGCAGGTCTGCAACCGCGCCGTGATCATCAACAAGGGCCGCGTGGTCGTCGAGGGACCGGTGGCCGAGCTGCGCCCGGCGAGCTCCGCGGTCAAGGTGCTGACCAGCGATCAGGAGCGGGCGCGCGGGGTGATCGCCGCGCTCGTCGGCCCGCAGGCCGTCGCAGCGACGAGGGGTACCTGATGGTCGACGGCTCGGACGGCACGGTGCGCGAGATGGTGCGCCGCCTGGTCGCCGCGGGTCTCGGCGTCGACGCCGTGATCCCCGCGCGCGAGCAGGGACTCGAGGACTACTTCCTCGGGCTCACCCAGAGCTCCGGACGTCGTCGCTCCCGTCGGAAGCGCCACGCGAGAAGAGGCGGCGCCCGATGAAGCTGCTGCGCGGCGAAGCTCACCAAGCTCCTCTTCCAGAAGCGCACCTACGTCGGCTGGGTCGGGCTGCTCGCCATCCCCATCCTGATCGTCGTGGCGCTCTATCTCTCGTCGCCCGTCATCGCAGGCGACGACGGCCCGGGCGGCTTCTTCCTCCTCGCCTCCCACAACGGACTGCTCGTGCCCCTGGCGGCCATCGGCGCTGCTGACGGCCTTCCTGCTGCCCTTGCTCGCCTCGATGGCCGGCAGCTTCCAGCTCGCCGGCGAGGCCGAGACCGGGACGATCAAGACCTGGCTCGTGCATCCCGTGAGTCGCGGCGGCGTGCTCGTCTCGAAGTGGGTCGTCGCCGTCATCTACCTGCTCGCCGGCCTGGTGCTGGTCGCGGCCGGCGCGCTACGTCGGCGGGCGTGGTCGTCTTCGGCGCGCACGCATCCGACACTGCTCTCGGGCGGCACGGTGAGCATCGCCCACGGTCTGTGGCTGACCCTGCTGGCCTACCTGTTCGTGTCGGCTCGGCATGATCTGCGTGATCTCGCTGGCGATGCTCTTCTCGACGTTCACCAACTCGAGCCTGACGGCGGCCATCGGCACGCTGGTCGTCGTCATCGTCATGCAGATCCTCGGCGCCTTCAGCTACTTCGACTTCCTCAAGCCGTACCTGTTCACCAGCCATCTCGACGCCTGGCAGAACCTCTTCCAGCGGGTCGATCGACTGGGCTCCGATCGAGAAGGGCGTGCTCGCCTTCGCCGTCTACATCGTCGTGTCCACCGTGGCGGCCTGGTACGTGTTCCGCCGCAAGGACGTCCTCGTGTAGAGGAGATCACGCCGAGCGGACGACATCTGCCCAGTCCGATGCGCGGACAGGCTCCACAGCGCGCCGTGACGTTTACCTGAAGCCGAATCCGTGGTACTTCCCATTCACCACGTGTCGATTCGCTGCGACACGCACTCCCCTTGCCGCGGAACAGCTCGTCGGCCTGTGCGCGGAATCGGTGTCCGATGTGGGCGGGATCCCCACCGACGTCGGCAATCGCTTGCGCATGATCGTCCTACGTTGGCTCGGCCGAGACGGTGGCCCCAGCGATCGGCGGACGACTGGGCCGGCCGAACGGAATGGCGGGCATGGAGCTTCTCCTGCTGTCGAACTCCACGAACTACGGTGGCACGATGTTCTCCCATGCCGCGGAGGCCTTCGCCGGAGTGTCGGCGGGCGACGTGGTGACGTTCGTCCCGTATGCCCTGGCGGACTGGGACGACTACGCCGACAGGGCCGCGGCCGCGCTCGGCGCCTTCGACATCGAGGTCGTCTCGGCTCACCGGTCGGGCGCGCCCGACCGGGCGATCCTCGAAGCGGACGTGCTGATGATGGGCGGCGGGAACACCTTCCGGCTGCTCGACTCTCTCTACGCCCTCGGCGTGATCGACGAGCTGGGCCTCCGCGTGCGCGAGGGCGCGATCCGCTACGTGGGCGCCTCCGCGGGCACGAACGTCGCCTGCCCGACCATCCGCACCACCAACGACATGCCGATCTGCCTGCCGCCGAGCTTCGCGGCGCTCGGGTTGGTGCCCTTCCAGATCAACCTCCACTACATCGATGCCGACCCGGCTTCGACCTTCATGGGCGAGACCCGGGAGGAGCGGATCGAGGAGTTCCTCGAGGAGAACGACTGCGCGGTGCTGGCGCTGTACGAGGGCTCGTGGCTGCGGGTCAGCGGCGAGACGGCCGAGGTCACCGGTCGGGCCCGCCTGTTCCAGCGCGCGGGCGTCGGCACCTTCCGTGACGGTCTCGACGTCTCCGAGCTCCTGCACCTCGCGCCGACCTTCGATGGCGGGAGACGGCCCGGACCGGGGGGCATCGCATGAGCGGTACGACTGCGGTCGTCTACTGCGAAGCGAACTTCGGCGCCAGCGACGGCAAGACCGCCAACGGCCTGGTGCGCCACTCCGAGAAGTACGAGATCCTCTCGGTGATCGACAGCGAGAAGGCGGGGCTCGACGCCGGCGAGGTGCTCGGCGACGAGCCGAACGGGATCCCGATCTGTGCCGATCTGGCCGACGCGATCGCTCTGGCGGGACACGTCCCCGACTTCTTCATCCTCGGGATGGCGCCCTCCAGCGGCATGCTCTCGCCCGTCGAGCGCGGCGTCGTGCTCGACGCGATCGGGCGCGGGATGAACATCGTCAACGGCCTGCACGAGTTCCTGAACGACGACCCGGAGTTCGCGGCGGCGGCAGCGGCGCACAACGTGACGATCCTCGACGTGCGACGCCCGCGCGACAAGAAGGACCTGCGGATGTTCAGCGGCCGCATCGCCACGGTCACCTGCCCGCGCATCGCCGTGCTCGGCACCGACGGCGCGATCGGCAAGCGCACCACCGCGACGATCCTCACGCAGGCGCTCAACGAGCGCGGGATCAAGGCGGTCCTGGTCGGCACGGGGCAGACCGGGCTCATCCAGGGCGCGCGCTACGGCGTGGCGCTCGACGCCATCCCGTGCCAGTTCTGCTCGGGCGAGATGGAGGCCACCGTCGTGGAGGCCTTCGAAGGCGAGCACCCGGACGTGATCGTCATCGAAGGGCAGGGCGCGCTGAGTCATCCCGCCTACCTGACGTCGAGCTTCATCCTGCGAGGCAGCCGGCCCGACGCGGTCATCCTGCAGCACGCGCCGGCGCGCCGCATGGCTGGGCGACTTCGCCGGACGTGCCGATGCCGACCCCCGCGAGCGAGATCGACCTCATCGAGACCTTCGCCGACACGAAGGTCATCGGCCTCACCATCAACCACGAGGACATGACCGACGCCGAGGTCACCGCGGCGATCATGCTGTACGAGTTCGAGCTCGGCATCCCGGCCACGGACGCGCTCACGCGGTCGCCCGAGCGGCTGGTCGACATGGTGGTGCAGGCGTTCCCCGAGCTCGAAACGAAGCTGGATGCGGGCGCGGTATGACCAGCGCACGGGCGTCGGTGACGCGCCATCGATCCCCTCTCAGATCGCGAGCACCGTCGCTGTCGGCGACCGCTCCCCTGAGGCGGTGACGTAGAAGAGCTCGATGCAGCTTGTGCGCCCGTCGCGGTTGATCAGCACGACCATAAGGGTCCCGGCGAGATCGCGTTCGGTCGTCTGCGAGGCAACGAACGCACTGTACGAGTACTGCTGGTTGCCGGTGACCCAGACAGCCGGCGGCACGCCGTTCGCCCCTATCGGCAGCCTGGTCTGACCGACGATCGCACGGCTCCCGTCGAGCGCGTTGACGTAGTCTGCCCATTGACCGTCGGTGTGATCCTGCAGCGCTTGCGCGATGAGCTGCGAAGCCCTCTCCATGGCGTCCGTGTCGCCAGCGGTGCGGCAGTCCGCATCCAGACCCTCCATCAGGTGGCTCTTGAGCTCGAGCTCCAGGGTCTTGGCGTTCTCCTTGAGGACTGACTCCTTGGCTCTGGCTGCGTACACGGGGACGGCGACGGTCGCGAAGATCGCGGCGACAGCCACTGCGATCAGAGTCTGAAGGACTGAGAATCCGCTCTGGCTGCCGGTGATGGGGGCCCGTCGGTGCACGTTCAGCTCCTGCTTCGTCGAGCTTGGCAAGCCTGCATCGGCGGAAGACTGCTCGCGTGCGCTTGCCGGTCGCCTACACTGTCGGCGATCGCCGTGGCGGACTCCATGGGTCATGCGTCCAGACGATCCACGTTGCGGAGATCCTGGCGATCCAGCCGGCGGTCAGATCGGGAGGTGGACTGCCGCGCTGTGGCCGAACGCGAAGCCCTCCTCGCGGAAGAGCGCGAGGCATGCGTCGGCGACGACCGGGTCGTAGAGCGTCCCGCGATTGGCCTCGATCTCCGCCAGCGCCGCCTCGATGCCCAGGGCGGGGCGATACGGCCGGTGGGAGGACATCGCCTCGACGACGTCGGCGATCGCCACGAGGCGCGACTCGAGCCTGATCTCGTCTCCCTTCAGGCCTAGTGGATAGCCTGAGCCGTCGAGGCGTTCGTGGTGCTGGCGGACGATGTCCGCGACGGCGCCGGGGAAGTGCATCTGGCGCACGAGTTGGTAGCCGCTCTCGGAATGCTGTCGCAGGAGGTCGAACTCGAGTGTGCTCAGCTTACCCGGCTTCGTCAGGATCTCGGCCGGGATGGAGAGCTTGCCGAGGTCGTGGATCAGTGCCGCGATGTGCAGGGCGGCACGAGCGTTCTCGTGCAGCCCCAGACTCTCGGCCAGTCGGTCCACCAGCTGCGTGACGCGGTCCTGATGCCCGGCGGTGTAGAGGTCGCGCATCTCGACCGCGCCGGCGAGCGTCCGGGCCGCAGACTCGACCGTCCGTCGCAGGCGTACGAGGGCGCGCTCGCGCTGCTGCTCGGCCTTGTGCCGGCGTTCCTGCTCGCGGATCTGGTCGCTGACATCCTGGCACGAGCAGATGACGCCTCTCGGCTCGACGCCCGCGGGGGACGGTGCGCTCATCACGCTCAGGTGGCGCCTGGCACCGTTGCGACTGGCCATCTTGAGCACGACCGGCGGCATCGCGTGCTGGAGCGCCTCCGCAAGGAGCGCCCGCGCGCCATCGTGCTCGTCCTCGGCGATCAAGTCCAGAAAGCGGAGGTGTTCGACATCGGCCCGCTTCACGCCGAGCAGGCGCTCGGCCGTCGGGCTCATGTAGTCCACCAAGCCCTCGGAGTCGATCGAGAAGACGCCTTCGCTGAGGTTCTCGACGAGCGTACGGTAACGCTCCTCGCTGACGCGCAGCCCCTCTTCGGCGGCGTGGCGTGCGGTGACGTCGATCAGCAACCCCTCAAGACTCGCGGGGGCGCCCTCGGCGTCGCGGATGATGACGGCGCGGTCCAGGATCCAGCGCTCGCTGCCATCCTTTGCACGGACGCGGTACTCTGTCTCCACCCTGTCGCTGCCCGCCGTGATCGCCTGCTGGACGCAGTCCCAAGAACGATCCATGTCATCCGCGTGCACGAGGGTGGACCAGTCGAGACCGCCGACGAGGAACTCCTCGGCGCTGTAGCCCGTGACCGTCAGAATACCGTCGCTGATGAACTCGTCTCGCCAAGGCGGCTCCAGCGAGCTGCGGTAGGCCGCGCCCGAGAGGTTGTCGAACAGCGCGGTCAGTCGCTCGTCGCGTTCCTGCAGCTCCGCCTGGGTCTGCCTTCGCGCGGTGATGTCGTGGCTCCGCCCGCTGATCCCCGTGACCCGGCCGTCATCGTCGGTGATGGGGTCGAGCACGCATTCGTAGATGTGCGTCGTCCCGTCGGGCCCTGGCGCCGTCAGCTCGGCCTCCACGCTCTCGCCTTGAGCGATCACGCGCGCGTAGAGGGATCGCCGCTCCGCGATCGCCTCGGGGGGGAATCCCAGCTCGGCGTGGTTCTTGCCGATGATCTCCTCGCGCGCCAACCCGAAGGCCCGACAGGCTGCCCCGTTGACGGCTGTGTGGCGTCCTTGAGTGTCGAGGCTCAGGATGAGGTCTGGCGTGCTCTCGACGAGCGTCCGGTAGCGCTCCTCGCTCTCTTGCAGGGCGATCGCCATGTCCCGGCGCGCACTCGCCTCCTCGATGCTCCGCAGAGCGAAGCTGAGGTCGCTGGCGAGCTCCTCCAGCAAATCGACCTCTCCGTCGTCGAACTCTCGCGGCTCGGCCTGGTAGAGGGCGAGGATGCCGCGCACGCGACCATCGCCGTTCAGTGGCAGCGCGACCACCGAGCTGTAGTGCTGCGCCGGGGCGGCCTTGAGGAAGGGCGCGAACGTCTTATCCGACGCGATGTCGGAGCTGGTGACCACCCGGCCGCTGCGGGCCGCGCGACCCTCAGGCCCCTGTCCCTCGGGCGCATCGTCATAGCAGATCGTGATGTCGTCAGGGGAGCCCGCGCCGTCGCCGGCCCGGGCGCTGGGAACCAGGGTCTTCGTCACCGGGTCGCAGAGGGCGATGGTCGCCGTGGAGAAGCCGCCCTGCTCGACGAAGATCGAGCAGGCCCGCTCACAGAGCGCCTCCGGTTCCTCGACCCGGACCATCATCTCGTTGATGCCGGTGGCCATGCGCAGCAAGCGGTTGAGGTGCAGGATGCGCTGCTCGCCGGTCTCGTACTGGGCGGCCACCCGTCTGAGCTCGGCGGCGTCGAGCGCCGTCCCGCCCAGCAGCTCCGAGAGGGCGGTCAGGAACTGCACAGCGGCCTTCGCCTTCGCCTCCGTGAGCACCGGTATCTGGCCGAGGCACCGGAGGTAGGCGGCTTCGTCGAAGCCGCAGTCGGCCGCCTGGCGTCGGAAGCGCTCGACGTCTGGCGGTTCGAGCAGGAACTGGCCGACGAAGACGTTGGCGACATGCTCGCCGGCCACGATGACCGGTGAGACGATATCGGTGAGGCCGTTCCCGCAGGTGTAGAGAGCCGCGGTCTCGCCCTCGCGCAGCCGCGAGGCGAGCTCGGTGTCGCTCACGCGGCAGCGCCTCGCCGTCTCTGGATGGACTCGGTGGAACTCGGTGCAGAGCGGCTGCCAGTTGGAGGCGAGCAGGATGTCGCCGTCAGGGTTGAGCAGGGCGGCGGCGATGCCCGTGGCGCTGCAGAAGCCCTCCAGGAGCGGCCCAATGCACTGGAGATCGACTGCGCCCGCGTTCGAGATGGTCGTCCTCGGTTCCTCTACGCCCGCCGCAGCTGGTGTGGGGGTGACTTGTGTGTCCCGCGACACCCCAATGCCACCTTATTCCCCTTGGCAGCGTTCTTCACCTGTATCGGTCGTCGTGAGTGACTTCTTGAACGTTCGGGGGGACCTTGCTGAAGGCGTCCCCTGCGGCCGACGGCCCTACTCGAACTCAGGCGGTGCGCGGTGCTTGTTCTCGTACATGAGGCTGTCCGCCTCTTGCAGCAGGTCGTCCAGGCTGAGTTCGTTCAGCGGCCCGGAGTGAGCAGACCCGATCGTCAGCGAGACGGCAAACTGCAGCCCCGAATTGGCCGTCCTGCGGTCGAGCTCTTGGTCGAGACGCGTGTTCACGGTGCCGAGGTCGCGCGTGTCCGCCTCCGACATCACGACGAACTCGTCGCCTCCGACGCGGGCCACCACATCGGACTCGCGGAACGTCGCCTCGAGCGCCCGGGCGCTGAGAGTGAGGGCGATGTCGCCGGCGCTGTGACCGAACTCGTCGTTGATGGCCTTTAGCCCGTCGACGTCCGCGTAGATGAGCGTCAGGGTCGACCCCGACCGCCGGCTCTCCTTGAGCCGTTGCCCGGCCAGCAGCATGAAGCCACGGCGATTGCACAGCCCGGTCATGTCGTCGAGCAACGACATCGTGCGCAGCGTGTCTTCGAGGGCACGGGTCTGAGTGATGTCGGACGCGGTGATGATGATGTGCTTCAGCACTCCGTCGGCATCGCGCAGCGGCGTCAGCGAGCCGGCGACGAGCAGCCGCTCACCTGTGCGTCTTCACCCAATGAGTCTCGAAAGGGTATGCGCCTCCGCCCGCGTCGAGGTCTCGCAGGCCGTGGCTCAACGACGCGGCGGCTTCGGGGATCGGGAGGGCAGAGACGAATTCGCGAGCACGCAAGTCGTCTTCTGAGTAGCCGGTCGCGAGCTCCACGGCACGATTGACCTGCAGGATACGCCCGGCGCTGTCGAGCACGATGATGAAGGCGTCGGCCGACTCCAGCACGGAACTGAGGAAGTCGCGCTCCGTCTCGAGCGCCTTCTCGGCACGCACGTGCTTGCGTACGTTGTTGCGGAGGCGCGCCTTCTCGTCCGCCGGTGGAGCTGCCCGCTGTTGTTCGTGTACGTCAGCCATGCGCCGGGATGCGCGACCTCGAGCGGTCGTTCGACTGCTGCCGCCGCCTGCGGCGGGAGCGTCCAGTGGAGCCATTATGCCCACTTCTCCGCGGATCGCATCAAACGTTCAGGGCGTTCAGCCGGAGCGAGGCACGAAACACTCGTCGCTGCGCAGGCCGCTGCGCCTGCCGCAGCGCGGCGAGGCGTGTGGAGCCGAGTCTTGACAGCTCCCCGCGCGGCGGGGAGTATTCGCCTAATCCCTATCTCCAACAAGGGAATTGGAGAGTTCGCGCGTGGAGATTCCGCTTCGTACTCAGTACGCTCTGCGAGCCTTGGTGTGCCTTGCCCTCAAGCGGGGGGAGGGCGTCCTGAATGGTCAGCGCATCGCGGCGCTCGCCGGCATCCCGAAGAAGTACGTGGAACAGGTGATGCGCGACCTGCGTCAGAACGGCTTCGTTGTGAGCCGGCGCGGCCGGGGGGGCGGGTACGCGCTCAGCCGGCAGGCATCGGCCGTGTCGATCCTTGAGGTCATCGAGACGCTCGACGGCTCGCTCGACGATCTGGGACGGGTCCGCGACCGTGACCCCGGAGCGCCACTGCTCGAGCCGATGTGGGGCGTCGTCCGGGGTGCGCTGCGCGACGCCCTCGCCGGGGAGACCGTCGCGAGCGTCGCCGACCGGGCCACCGTCACCACCTACCAGATCTGAGGGTCTCTTGAGGCTCTGCATCCGAGGTGGCCGGGTCTGGCTCGATGGGCGACAGACGGCAGGAGATGAGGCATGAGGATCGCCGAGAGCATCGCCGACCTGATCGGGGGGACGCCCCTCGTGCGCTTGCGACGGGTGTCCGAGGAGTCCGGCGCGACGATCCTCGGCAAACTCGAGTCCTTCAACCCCGGCGGCAGCGTGAAGGACCGCATCGCTCTGTCCATGATCGAGGCAGCCGAGAGGGCGGGTCTCCTCGATCCCAGGAGCACGACGCTGGTGGAGCCCACGAGCGGCAACACGGGCATCGCTCTGGCCATGGTCGCGGCGGCCAAAGGCTACAAGGTGCTCCTGACGATGCCCGAGAGTATGAGCGTGGAGCGCCGTCTCCTGTTGCAGGCCTACGGCGCTGAGGTCGTCCTCACGCCGGGCGTGGATGGCATGCGCGGGGCGGTCGCGAAGGCGCAGGAGATCTGTGCGACATTGCCGGGGGCGCGCATGCTGCAGCAGTTCGAGAACCCCGCCAATCCGGAGGCGCACCGCCAGGCGACGGCCGAGGAGATCTGGGCGGACACCGACGGCGCCGTCGACATCTTCGTGGCCGGTGTAGGCACAGGGGGCACGCTCACCGGCGTGGGTCAGCTGCTCAAGCGGCGGAAGCCGGACGTGCGGGTCGTGGCCGTGGAGCCCGCGGGCTCGCCGGTCCTCTCCGGCGGTGTCGCCGGCCCTCACGGGATCCAGGGCATCGGGGCCGACTTCCTGCCTGCCGTCCTCGATACGGGTGTCTACGATGAGGTGGTGGGGGTCACCGAGGAGGACGCGTTCGCGACGGCTCGGGCCCTGGCTCGGGATGAGGGCATCCTGCTCGGTATGGCGGGAGGCGCCGTCGTGTGGGCCGCCCTGCACGTCGCTCGCCGCGCGGAGAACGCCGGACGACTCATCGTCGTGATCCTCCCGGACTCTGGCGAGCGGTACCTCTCGACGCCACTCTTTCAGTAGGTGAGGAGGCAGGGAGGGCGGCATGCTCGCGAGCATGCCGCCCTCCCGGTGCTGTCGTCCTTCCGGATGGGCCTCTCTCAGCGGCCGTGAGCCGGGGAAGCGGTGACCGTGTGTCGCTGGCCTTCGGTCACCGTCGCCGGCGCCGTCTGGCGCGCGCGCACGAGTCCGAAGACGGAGAGGATGAGCAGGATGCCGGCCGCCGCAAAGGCGACGATGGCGGCGATCCAGGCGATGGCGCCGAGCGTCGAGAACGCGTAGGCCTGCAGCAGCATGCTTCGCAGGGTCGTACCCATGAAGAGGGTCTCGCGCTGCGCCTGCAGCCCCGCGTTCTCCGGGTCCTCGCGAGAAGCCGCGCTCACCTGCGAGTATGTCTGGCCGTCGGCGATCTCGTCCAGGTGGGACTGGATGTACGCGGCGTAGGCGTTCGCCTGCTCACCGGTCACGACCTGCTGACCGGCGTACTTCTGGAGTTCGGGATACTGTTCGGGATCCAGACTAGGCCCCGCCGGCGGGAAGCTGATCTGCTGTGCCGTGAGCTGGTCCCGTATCTGGGTCTGCGCGAAGGAACTTCCCCACGTCAGCAGGCCTCCCGCGACGAGCAGAATGACCACCAAAGAGAGTCCGGCCACGTTGACCCACCTCAAGAACGTCTGGCGACTCATAGCGCTGCCCCTTTCCGGCCGGTCTCCGCGTCCGGCGCACAACGATCACCGTCATTCGCAGTTCCTCCGGCCTTCGGAGAGCAGATCCGGAGTGCATCCATGTCGAGCAACGCTGCTTCATTTCTTCCACAAGTGAACTCATAGTAATCCCTAGGCATATAGGAGATTACCAAAGGAGGCACAGGGTGGCGTGCCGCGTCAACGATCAGCCGGCGAGTCGCCGGAGCCGCACGGCGACGAACGTCTCATCAGCGGCTGCCCGGTCGCAGGAACCCGGCGGACCGGGCAGACCGACGGGGATCGTCCCGCGCGACGCGCGGGGGAGGGTCTGGCCGCGTGCGCCGCCCCCGCGTCAGCCCTGCAGCGGCCGCCGCTCGGGCGTGTCGAGCCAGGGCCGCAGGCGCTCGTAGGCGGCGCCGGCGCGGAAGACGCTGACGTCCTCGTAGGGCCGCCCGACGATCTGCAGGCCGGTCGGCACGCCGTTGCCGGCGAAGCCCGACGGCACGTTGAGCACCGGACAGCGGCTGGCGATGTTGAAGAGCGGCGTGAGGAAGGCCTCGAAGTAGTCCGGCAGGTCGACGCCGCCGACGCTCACTCCGTGGTCGACGTAGTCGTCGCCGGCGAGGAGTCCCCGAGTCGTCACGGTCGGCAGCAGCAGGAGATCGTGAGCGGCAAGGACGTCGGCGATGGCGCTCATGATACGCGCCTCGATCCGCAGGCCTTCGGCGACGTTCGTCTCACGCAGCGCGGCGACGGTGTCCTCGGCCATCTTGATGGCGTAGGGGGTCAGCAGCTCACGGTATGCGTCGACCGCGGCCATGACGTCGGCGCCGAAGATGGCGCCGAAGTGGACGTAGGTCGCCCGGCGGACGTCCGCCCGTTCGACCGCGAGATCGACCTCTTCGACGGTCGCCCCGGCCTCCCGGAACGCCTCCGCCGCGGCGCGGGTGTTGGCCGCCACGGCTGGGTCGATCGGCCAGTCGCCGGGGGCGACGACGAGGGCGACCTTCATGCCGTCGATCCCGTCGAGCGGGTCCGGGATCTCGAGCTTGGGGGCCACGCAGACCAAGTCACGCGGGTGAGGTCCGCTGATCACGTTCTCGAAGAGGGCGCAGTCGGCGACGGTGCGCGCCAGAGGACCCTCGTGGCAGTACTGGTCGAGGTTGTAGGGCGGCTCCTCGGGCACGCGCCCGAAGGGCGGCTTGAAGCCGACCACGCCGTTGAAGGACGCCGGCAGCCGGATCGAGCCGCCGATGTCGGAGCCGGTGGCCAGGCTGGCGGTGCCGCTGGCGAGGGCGGCGCCGGAGCCGCCCGAGGAGCCGCCGACGGCGTACTCGGGGTTCCACGGGTTGCGGGTCACACCCCAGAGCCGCGAGTGCGTGAACCCGGCGCAGCTGAACTCGGGTGTCGTCGTGCGCGCGTGTACGATGCCGCCGGCCGCGAGGATGCGCTCGGCGACGACGGCGCTCTCGTCGGCGATGTCGTCCTTGTGGAGCAACGAGCCGCCCGAGCAGGGCTGGCTGGCGACGGGCATCTCGTCCTTGATGCCGACGGGGAGACCGGTGAGGGGCCGCGGCGTCTCGCCGCGGCCCATGTAGGCGTCCTCGGCCCTCCGGGCTGCTACGAGGGCCTCGTCGAAGTAGGTGATGCAGAGGGCGTTCACTGTCGGCTCCACCGACTCGGCGCGGGCGATGACCGCCTCCATCAGCTCGACCGGCGAGAGGCTGCGCTCCCTGAACAGGCGCAGGGTCTCGGTGGCCGGCAGATAGCACAGGTCGGTCATGCGCTCTCCCTTCATCGCTCGCGGCATCCGGACGAGAGTGGGGCTCCACCCCACCGCCAACTGTAGCTGAAGCGAGCGACCGGCGGACCGTGCAGGGTGTCCGTGGGGGCGCCTTCCGACGACGCCCCGACCGTCCGAAGGCTAATGTTCTGCCATCGTCTGCCGAAGGTCAGTGGTATCGGCATGCGATGGAACAGAGACAGAGTCGTTGCCAGGGTCGCCCGCGCGGCGACCGCCCTGATTCTCGGGACGGTCGCCTTCCTCGCGGTCGCCTGGGCGGCGCCACGCACCAGCGAGGCCGTCGGCACGTGGATCAAGTCACCGCCGGCGGTCACGACGCGCACCGTGGCCATCGAGCCGCGCCTTCAGGTCGGTCAGGCCGGTCCGGAGAACGCCTCGTCGGCCGAGCGTCTGCGCAGCGCGCGCGAGGCCGGGCCGGTCACCCTGGACGTCGGCAAGGGCTTCACCATGGTCGGCCTGATGTGCGACGTGCCGGCGACCGGGGCCGAGGTCGAGGTGCAGCTTCGCACCAGCCTCGACGGCCGCGAGTGGAGCGCCTGGTACGCCGTTCCTCTCGAGATCGCGGGCGACGGCGACAAGGCGCCGCGCGCCTTCACAGACGCCCTGTGGACCGGCGAGGGCCGCTTCGTGCAGGTCTGCGCCGCGGCCGTGGGCGACGACGCCCCCCTCGCTCTCTCGGGGGTCGAGCTCATGGCGCTCGACACCGAGGGCGGGTCCGGCGTCGTCGCGGCGGCCGCCACCACCCTGCGCCAGGTCGTCGCCACGATCTCCGGCGTCAGTCTCGCCGCACCGGCTGCGGCGGCGGTCGAGACCCCGCTCTGGGTCACGCGCGCCGGGTGGGGCGCCGACGAGTCGTTGCGCACGGGCGAGCCCGCCTACGCCACGGTCAAGATGGCCTTCGTCCATCACACCGCCGGAAGCAACAGCTACACCGAAGCGCAGGCGCCGTCGATCGTGCGCGGCATCTACGCCTACCACACCCTCGGGCTCGGCTGGAGCGACATCGGCTACAACTTCCTCATCGACCGCTACGGCACGACCTACGTGGGCCGCTACGGCGGGCCGCGGCAGGGCGTCATCGGCGCTCAGGCCTACGGTTTCAACACGGGCAGCACGGGCGTCTCGGTCATGGGCACTTACACGAGTGAGGCTCCCCCGGCCGCGGCCATGAACGCCCTCGGTCGCCTGCTCGCCTGGAAGCTCGAGGTGCACGGTCTCGACCCGCTGGCTAACGCGAGGATGACCTGCGGCGCCACAGAGAAGTACACGGAGGGCCAGACGGTGACCTTGCCGGTCATCTCGGGCCATCGCGACGCCAACTACACGGCCTGTCCGGGCGACGCGCTCTACGCCAAGCTCGGCGCGGTGCGCAGCGCCGCGGCAACGCAGATCAAGCTCGCTTCCGTCGTCCCCGAGCCCTTCATCGTGACCCTCGGCCTCTCGGCGACCGAGGTCGCGGTCGACACCAAGGTCACCTACAAGGGGACGGTCAAGACCGCGAGCGGCGCCCCGGCTGTGGGCACGGTGACCATACAGAAGCGCCTCGCCCCCGACGGCGACTGGATCAACTGGCGCTCGGCGACGCTCTCCTCGACCGGCGCCTACTCGGTCGCCGTGACGATGACCAGCGCGCCGCGGGACTGGCAGTTCCGCGCCCGCATGCCCGGCGACGGCGCCGTCAACCTCACCGGCAAGAGCCCGATCCGTGAGCTCCAGGTCGTGATCCCGGAGCCGTATGTCGTCACCCTGTCGCTCTCGGCGACCGAGGTCGCGGTCGGGACGACGGTCGCCTACAGAGGGACGGTCAAGACCGCGAGCGGCGCCGCGGCCGCAGGCACCGTGACCGTTCAGAAGCGCCTCGCCCCCGACGGCGACTGGATCAACTGGCGCTCGGCGACGCTCTCCTCGACCGGCGCCTACTCGGTCGCCGTGACGATGACCAGCGCGTCGCGGGACTGGCAGTTCCGCGCCCGCATGCCCGGCGACGGCGCCGTCAACCTCACCGGCAAGAGCCCGATCCGTGAGCTCCAGGTCGTGATCCCGGAGCCGTATGTCGTCACCCTGTCGCTCTCGGCGACCGAGGTCGCGGTCGGGACGACGGTCGCCTACAGAGGGACGGTCAAGACCGCGAGCGGCGCCGCGGCCGCAGGCACCGTGACCGTTCAGAAGCGCCTCGCCCCCGACGGCGACTGGGCGAACTGGCGCTCGGCGACGCTCTCCTCGACCGGCGCCTACTCGGTCGCCGTGACGATGACCACCGCGTCACGCAGCTGGCAGTTCCGCACGCGCATGGTGGGCGACGGGGTCAACCTGACCGCCTTCAGCCCGATCAGAGGCCTCATCGTCCGCTGAGTGGCCGACCGGCCCGGGATTGTCCGGCGCCACTCCCGACAGTAAGCTGGGAGCCGTCCCGGCCGGCGCCGCCATCGCACTCGCCACCTGCTCTCGAACGCCGGACGGCGCCGTCCCTTCCCGGCAGTCCGAAGGAGCCTCGTGGACCTCATCATCTCCGCCATCGTCCAGATCCTGCAGATCTACATGTGGGTGATCATCGCGAGGGCGCTGTTGTCATGGTTCCCTGTGCGCTACGGTACGCCGCTCCATAGCGTCAACCAGGTGCTCGTCTCCCTGACCGAGCCGTACGTCGGTCTGTTCCGCCGCTACCTGCCTATGGCGCGTCTGGGCGGGATGGGTCTGGATCTGAGCCCGCTGGTCGCGCTGTTCGTGCTGATCTTCGTGATCCGCATCATCGCCCGTCTCTAGCCCATGAGTCCCGGCCGCCTACGTGGGCTTCGTGAGCGGACCTTCCGCTCGCTGCGCATCCGCAACTACCGCCTGTACTTCATCGCCCAGACGGTATCGATGAGCGGGACGTGGCTGCAGTCGGTCGCGCTCTCGTGGCTCGTGCTCGAGCTGACGCACAGCGCCGTCGCCCTCGGAGCCGTCGTGGGCATCCTCTTCGGCCCCACGCTGGTGCTCGGCGCGTGGGGCGGCGTGCTCGCGGACCGCGTCGACAAGCGCCGACTGCTGATCGTGACGCAGAGCTTGTCCGGCGTCTTTGCGCTGGCGCTCGCCGTGGTGACGGCGACGGGGGTCGTGGAGCTCTGGATGCTCGGCGGGCTGGCACTGCTCACGGGCATCGCACTCGCTCTCGACATGCCGGCCCGTCAGAGCTTCGTCATCGAGATGGTCGGGCCCGACGACGTGGCCAACGCGGTCGGTCTCAACGCCGTGATCGTCAACGCCTCGCGCATCGTCGGTCCCGCGCTCGCCGGCCTCATCATCGCCACTGTGGGGATCGCCGCCTGCTTCTTCGTGAACGCGGCGTCGTTCATCGTGGTGATCGGCGGCCTGCTGCTCATGCGTGTCGAGGAGCTGCGGCCCGCGCCGCTCAGCGCCCGCGCGCCGGGTCAGCTGCGCGCGGGCTTGCGGCACGCTTGGGAGTCGTCGAGCCTGCGCGTGCCCCTCCTCATGATGGCCGTGGTCAGTACGCTCGGCTACAACTTCTCGGTGCTGCTGCCGCTGCTGGCGCAGCGCGCGTACGGCCGCGGCCCCGGGAGCTACGGCGTGCTCTCGGCGGCCATGGGCGTGGGCGCCCTTCTGGGCGCCCTTCTGGCCGCCGGGCGGGCGCACCCGTCGCGGCGCCTGCTCGTCGCCTCGACGCTCGCGTTCGGGGTCTTCAGCCTTGCAGTCGCGGCCGCGCCCGGGTTCACGTCCGGGCTCGTGCTGCTGTTGCCGATGGGCGCGGCCGCCGTCCTCTTCATCTCGACGACCAACGCCATGCTGCAGCTGAACGCGGCGCCTGCCATGCGCGGCCGCGTGATGGCGCTGTGGGCGATGCTCTTTCTCGGGAGCACGCCGATCGGCGCGCCCATCGCGGGTCTGCTGGTGTACGGGTTCGGCGTGCGCTGGGCGATCGCCGTCGGCGGGCTCGCGACGCTGGTCGCGGGCGTCGGTGGGGCATGGGCGCTGCGCCGGCGGCGCCTCGAGGAGGGCTCGTGCGAGACGCCCTGGTGCCTGCCGGAGACGGAGGAGGCCGGCATCGGTCTGGAGCGCGCCCCGACCAGGTGAGCCGCGCGAGAGGCGGGTGAGCGGCGCGACGGGCAGGTGAGCCGCGCGCCGCAGGTGTCGTAACATACGGGGTCAGGGATGGGAGCCGCCTGTCGCGCCCACCCCAGTCGCCGTCGGACGAAAGGCTGCCGTTGCTGCTCCAGGGCAACCTCAGGGAGTTCAGCCTCCCGAACATCTTCCAGCTGGTCAAGATGAGCGCCAAGAGCGGCGCGCTCACGATCCGGCGCGACGAGGAATGGGGCAAGATCTTCTTCACGAACGGCCTCATCAACTACGCCTTCTCGGTGCCGCAGCAGCTGCCGCTCGGCGAGCGCCTGGTGCAAGCCGGCATGCTCAAGCGCGCACAGCTCAAGCAGGCGCTGTCCGCGCAGAAGAAGGCCGGCAAGGAGGGACCGCGCATCGGCACGATCCTCCTCGAGAAGGTGTTTCTCGAGCGGGCGCAGCTCGAGCAGGCCGTGCGCGACCAGATCCAGGACGCCGCCTTCGACTTCTTCAGCTGGGCCGACGGCGAGTTCTCGTTCAGCGCCGAGGAGCGGCCCGACGACCAGGACATCCTGGTCGAGATGAACGTCGAGAACGTCATCATGGAGGGCTGCCGGCGCATCGACGAGTGGGAGCTCATCTTCGAGCACCTCGGGTCTCTCGAGCGCATCCCGCACCTCGCCTGCAACGTCGGCGTCGAGGACCGCGGCGAGGTGCGACTCACGCCCGACGAGTGGCGCGTCGTCGTACACATCGACGGGCGCGCCGACGTCAACACCATCCTGCGCGACTGCGGACTCGACCGCTTCCACGGCGCCAAGGTCATATACAGCCTCTTCTCGAGCGGCCTGGTGACCGTGTCGGAGCCGGTCATCGACGGCATCGGCAAGGGGGTGAGCATCTGCGTCCGCGGGCTGATCGACATCTACAACGAGGTCTTCCTTACCACGCTGACCGACTCGAACGTCACCAAGCAGCTGCGCGTCGAGCTCATCGACGAGAAGGAGATCGAGGTGCCGATCGTGGCCGGCACCCTGACGGAGCCCGGGGGTGAGACCGAATCCGAACTCGGCGCCATCGGCGACGTCCTCGTCTACACCTCCGTGAACTCCGCGCCCGAGATCGCCTGGGCGCGCATCGCCCGCGACGCCTCGGCTTTCGTGCTGCTGGTCAACGCCAACGATCCCGACAGCTTGCGCGCGGCCCGGCCCGACATCGCCTTCGCGAAGGGGTACGACGGTGTGCCCTTCGTGGTGGCGACGTACACTACGATGGTCGACGATGCCGTCGAGCCCGACGCCGCGCGCAAGGCGCTCGGCGTCGGGCTCGACGTCCCCATCGTCGCCTGCAGTCTGCGCGACCGCACGTCGGTGACCGGCGTCGTGCGCGCGGCCATCGATCTGGTCGGGGGCTGAGCGGCGCCCCTCATGCGATGAAAGGACGAGCGTAGATGTACTACCCCAGCTATCGGATGCGACGTCTGCGCCGCACCCCGACGGTGCGCCGCATGCTGCGCGAGACGACGCTGTCCCCCGACGATCTGATCTACCCGCTGTTCGTGATCCACGGCGAGAACGTGAACAACCCGATCGAGTCCATGCCGGGGTGCTCCCAGCTCTCGATCGGCAACCTGCTGGCCGAGGTGCGCGAGGTCGCGCAGCTCGGCATCCCGGCCGTGCTCCTCTTCGGGATCCCGTCGCACAAGGATTCGGCGGCGACCGCCGCCTACGATCCGGAGGGCATCGTCCAGCTCGCCGTGAAGGCGATCAAGGACGAGGCGCCGGAGTTGCTCGTGATCACCGACGTCTGCCTCTGCGAGTACATGGACCATGGCCACTGCGGCGTGGTCCAGGACGGCGAGGTCCTCAACGACGTGACCCTCGAGCTGCTCTCGAAGATGGCGGTCACGCACGCCGAGGCGGGCGTCGACCTGGTCGCCCCCTCGGACATGATGGACGGGCGCGTCGCCGCGATCCGCAACGCGCTCGATGACGAGGGTCTCTACGACGCCGGCATCATGGCGTACTCGGCCAAGTTCGCCTCGGCCTTCTACGGTCCGTTCCGCGAGGCGGCCGAGTCGACGCCGTCTTTCGGCGATCGCAAGACCTACCAGATGGACCCGCCCAACGGTGAGGAGGCCGTCCGCGAGGTGCTCCTCGACATCGAGGAGGGCGCCGACATCGTCATGGTCAAGCCGGCGCTGCCGTACCTCGACGTGATCCGCGCCGTCAAGCAGGAGACGCGCTTCCCCCTGGCCGCGTACAGCGTGAGCGGCGAGTACGCGATGATCAAGGCCGCGGCCGAGAAGGGCTGGCTCGACGAGGAGCGCTGCGTCCTCGAGGCGATGACCGGTATCAAGCGCGCCGGCGCCGACCTCCTCATCACGTACTGGGCGAAGGACCTGGCGCGCTGGCTCGGGTGAGGCGGGTGGCAGGCGTGACGCATCCGGAGGCCGACGACGCGGTGACGCCGCGCGGCGGCGACACCGCGGAGGTCGCGCCGCCGCGCGTCGTCGCCTGGGAGGTCACCCGCAGCTGCAACCTCGCCTGCAGCCACTGCCGCGCCTCGGCCGAGCGCGGTCCGTACGAGGGCGAGCTGACGACCGCCGAGGCCTTCGAGCTCGTCGATCAGATCGCCTCGTTCGCGGACCCCATCCTGATCCTCACGGGCGGCGACCCGCTCATGCGCGACGACGTGTTCGACATCGCCGCTCGCGGCATCGAGAAGGGCCTGCGCGTCGTGATGTCGCCGAACGGCACCCTGGTCACGCCCGAGGTCGCGCGCCGCATGAAGGAGGTCGGGGTCGGGCGCATCAGCGTCTCGATCGACTTTCCGACGGCCGCGGAGCACGACGAGTTCCGCGGCGTCTCCGGCGCCTTCGACGGCGCCGTGCGCGGTATCCGCAACGCGCTCGCCGCCGGTGTCGAAGTGCAGGTCAACTCGACGATCACCAAGCTCAACGCGCACCATCTGCCGGCGCTGCTCGCCCTCAGCGAGGAGCTCGGCGCCGTCAGCTTCCATCCCTTCATGCTGGTGCCGACCGGCCGCGGCAAGGAGCTCGAGGAGCAGGAGCTCCCGCCCGAGGAGTACGAGCGCGCCCTCGAGTGGATGTTCGACGCGCAGCAGACGTCGGCGCTCTTCCTCAAGCCGACCGACGTGCCGCACTACTGGCGCGTCATGCGGCAGCGGGCGAAGGCGACGGGCAAGAAGATCGAGGTGCACCCGCACAGCCACGGTGGCCTGCACACGCTCACCCGCGGCTGCCTCGCCGGGCTCGGGTTCTGCTTCATCTCGCACCGCGGCGAGGTGCAGCCCTGCGGCTACTTCGACAAGGTGGCGGGCGACGTGCGCCAGACGTCGTTCCTCGAGATCTGGCGCACGTCGCCGCTCTTCATCGAGCTGCGCGACTTCGACCGGCTCAAGGGCAAGTGCGGCGTCTGCGAGTTCAAGAGGGTCTGCGGCGGCTGCCGCGCTCGCGCCTACGAGGCCACCGGCGACTACATGGCCGAGGAGCCCTACTGTGCCTACGTGCCGAAGGGCTGGTGTCCTCCGGAGTGATGGCAGCCGGGTCCGATGTCGGCCCCTTCCGACCGCCGCCGATCGCGCCGTCGGCTCGGCTTTATCCTCTCGGCGGCAGAGTCACTCGGCACGACGTGCCCCCGCCAGGGTGGGCGGCCAGCCGGATGGTCCCACCGTGCGCGCCGGCGATCTCCTGTGCGACGGCGAGTCCGAGACCGGTCCCTTCCGAGGACCGAGAGGAGTCGCCGCGATAGAAGCGCTCGAAGACGTGCGGAAGGTCGACGTCCGCGATGCCCCGCCCAGTGTCGACCACCTCGATCTCGATCGCGTCCGCCCTGCGCGACGCCGTGACCGTCACTGCTCCGGCGTCCGTGTACTTGATGGCGTTGTCGACGAGGTTGACGAGGAGCCGCACGAGGGCGTCGCCGTCGCCGTCCATCGCTAGACCGTCGTCGATCTCGCCGACGAGTTCCAGGCCGCGAGCCTGAGCGACGATGTCCAGGGACGCGACGACGTCGCGCAGCAGCTCGCTGAGGTCGACACGCTGAGGCGCCTCGAACCTGCCGGCGTCACCGCGCGCCAGCTCGAGCAGGTCGCTCGACGAGGGTGTTGAGGCGCTCGGTTTCGGCGTCGATGTCGTCGAGTGCCTGCTCGTACTCGTCGGCCCCGCGCGGCCGACCGCGCGTGACCGCGACGATCGCGCGCACCGCCGCGAGCGGTGTGCGCAGCTCGTGCGAGGCATCGGCCACGAAACGGCGCTCGACGTATCGAATGAGTCCTCGAGCCGGTCGAGCATGGCGTCGAAGGTCGCTGCGAGTCGACCTACCTCGTCGCCGCCGTGCAGCACCCCAAGGCGCTGTGAGAGGTCAGACGGCGAGATGGCTGCGGCCGTGCTCGTGATCCGTGCGAGTGGCCGCAGCATGCGTGCGATGAGCAGGTAGCCGAGCAGCGCCGCGACCGCGGCCGCCAGTGGCAGCAGCACAAGGAGCGTCAGGCGCAGCTGCTGCAGCGTGTCCACCAGCGGTTCCTCGCGACATGGCGACGCTGAACAGGGCAACGGTCGTGCCGTCTTCGCGGAGCGGTGTGGTCAGCACACGTGAGCGCGCGCCGGTGGTAGGGTCGATGCGGGTCTCGAAACACCTCGTCACCCCGCGCTTGTCGCAGCCAAGGTCGCTGAGGTAGGGGGAGATTGCTCGTACGTCCCGGACTGCCGGAGCGTGGCTCCGCTGGGCGAGAACACGACGAGGCTCAGTCCGGGTACGCTGGAGGTCGTCGGCAGTCGGCTTCCTCGTCAAGCCGCGGGCCCAGCGTACGAAGTGCCCGTTCTGGACGTTGGCACCGGCCATCGCCTGCGCCGTTGCGGTACGCAGCGAGTCGTCCAGAGCGGCGACCAATCAGGCGCTGCGCGTGCCGTAGTAGACGACGAGCCCGACGACGGCGAGCACGATGAGGACCAGTATCGCGATGCCGAGTGACAGGCGGGCGCGCAGGCTCCTAGGTCGCAGCATCGTCCTGCTCCGCCGAGAGTCGGTAGCCGGCGCCGCGCACCGTGTGGATCAGCTTGACCGCGGCGCCGTCGTCGAGCTTGCGGCGCAGGTTGCGGATGTAGACGTCGACGACGTTCGAGTGGTTGAAGACGTCGTAGTTCCAGACGTGCTCGGCGATCTGTGTGCGCGTGAGCACTCGCTCGGGCTCGCGCATGAGGCACTCGAGCACCGCCATCTCCTTGGCCGTGAGCCCGATCCGGCCGCCCGCCGCGCTCCACGCGGTGGGTGAGCGTGTCGAGGCTGAGGTCGGCGATCTGCAGCACGCTCGTTCGAGGCTGGTCGTCGGCCCGCCGAGTGAGCGCGCGCAGCCGCGCCAGCAGCTCCTTGAGCGCGAACGGCTTGACGAGGTAGTCGTCGGCGCCAGCGTCGAGGCCGGCGACGCGATCGTCGACGCCGTCGCGGGCGGTGAGCATGAGGATCGGTGTCTTGACGCCGCGAGCACGGAGCTGCCGACACACCGTGAGCCCGTCGAGTCCGGGCAGCAACAGGTCGAGGACGATGACGTCGAAGGGCACGCCGCTGGCCCACTCGAGAGCCTCACGGCCGTCGTGCGCCACGTCGACCGCGTAGCCCTCCTCCTCGAGGCCGCGCTTCACGTAGGCGGCGATGCGCCGCTCGTCTTCGACGATGAGGACGTGCATGCACCACCTCTGGTCGTTTGCCGGTACATCCAGTGTACGCGGGCGACATGAAATCCACATGAAAGCCAGATGAAGAAGGAGGCGGGGGCGGCTGTGCGCCCCCTCCGCCGGCCGTCAGGTGCCCGTGCCGCTATGGGAATCTGCGGCTGGGCGCGGCGCCGTCAGGGAGCCGGCATTGACGTCGGCCCGAGACGATTCCACCGCCGGGCTCCTTGCGGCGGCCACCTCTTGCCCGGCGGGGTCGGCCTTCTCGTCGGCACCCTGCTCGTGGTCGTTGGTGTCGGGCGGGCCGGCGGTCGCCGCGACGACCAGCGCGACCGACGCGGTGGCGACGAGCCAACCGGCGAGCAGGTCCGACGGGTAGTGCACGCCCAAGTAGGTGCGGCTGAAGGAGACGAGCAGCACGAGCGGAGCCCCGCAGGCGACAGCGGCCCAGCGCGCGCGTGTGTGCCACAGGACGAGGCACAGGACAATGGCGAGGGCCGCGGTGACGGTAGCATGACCGCTGGGGAAGGAGGCGCTCGTCTCGTGCACGAGTGGAGCGAAGACGTGGGGTCGCGGCCGGCCGAAGAGCAGCTTCAACGTCACCTCCAGCGCCCCCGCACCGGCGACGGCCAGGACGACGGACAGGGAGGTACGAGGCCGCCGGAACAGCAGCAGCGCCGCTGCCGCCGGCATGGTCAGCAGCGCGATCGAGAACCACGAACCGAGCTGTGTGACGGCGCGCATCACGGCATCCTGGGTATCACCGTGCAGCCGTTCCACGGCCCGCAGCGCGGCGATGTCCCAGCCGCTCAGGCCCAGCCGAAAGACGAGGACGCTGAGGAGCGTGAACGCCCCGAGGGCGACTGCCCAGACAAGTACGGCCCGGAAGCGGACGCCCAACTCAGGCGCCGTCGGCTGCTCAGCCACACGACCACGTGCCGAGCACATGCATTGGATCTCCATCGACCGGCGAGCGTTTCTCGTTCCTGGATGCGCGACGAGCACGACAGGTTTGGGCCAGCGACAGGACGATGATGCCGATGACCAGGTACTCGAGGTTCTGCGCGATGAAGGGGATCGCGCCGAAGAGGTAGCCGGCCGCAAGGAGCACCGAGACCCAGGCCAGCGCGCCGGCAACGTCGAAGAGCGTGAAGCGGCCCCGGTCCATGCGCGAGATCCCCGCGACGAACGGCGCGAACGTCCTCACGAACGGGACGAAGCGAGCCAGCGAGACGGCCTTGCCGCCGTGCCTGGCGAAGAGCGTGTCGGTCTGGGTGACATGCCCGGGCTTGATGACCCGGGAGAAGCGGCCGTCATCCAGGACGCGGCGGCCCCATCCTCGACCGACAGAGTAGTTGGCGGCGTCACCACCACAGCCGTCTCCATGAAGATGGCGAGAAAGAGCAGGGCGTAGATCCGCGCACCGTAGGTGATGGCCCATTCTCCGAGAACGACGTCCGGGTGGAGTATGAAGTCGATGAGCGACGTGACGGGGCTCACGCGATCTCCTCGTGGTGACCTGCCGTCTGAACCTGGCGGTGGAACATGAAAGCGGCATGAGACTGTGATGAAGGGGCGCGGGCGGGGGCTGCCCGCGCCCCTTCGCGTTCCGGGGAGGGGGGCTACTCCCCGGCCGCCTCGCCGGTCCCGGCGTCCTTGGCTACCGTGGCCGTCGCCGGCTGGAAGCCGGGGGCGCTCACCTGGACGTCGAAGACCACCTCGTTCTGCGAGGTGCGATACAGGCTGTATTGGTTCTCGGGGTAGTGTCCTGCTCCGCTGCCGCCATCGAAGTAGACCGTCTTCGTCTCCCCGGGCGCCAGCGTGAGGCCGGTCAGTTTCTGGTAGTAGCCTTCAGTCTCCTTCGTCTTCGAGTCGGCCATCTGATAGAAGATCTCGAGGTCACTCATCGTCTCCGTGCCGGCGTTCGTGAGGTCTATCTGCAGCTGGTCCGGCAGGGCCTGTTGAGTAGCGGAATCGACGTTGTTCTCCACCATGATCGACGTGACCTCCAGCCCGGCCTTGGTCGCGGTGTTGACGATGGGGTTGCTGTCGACGGGGAGGACCTGTTCGGAACTCCGGGTAGCGGCGGCGCTCGGTGAGGCGTTGCCCGACGAGGCGGTGTTCGAACTGGAACAGCCACCCAGTGCGATGGTGCCGATGATCGCCGCCACGATGCCGATGAACCCGACGACTTGCCTAGCCTTCATGTCATGCCTTTCGTAGGAGCTTGCGTTTGTTGGTCTGAGTGACCGCCAGGCCGACGGCGACCAGAGCGCCGCAGATGAGCCAGACGACATTGGTCCACATGCCCTTGCTGATGTAGCTGAGGGATCGCTGGTTGTACTTGTCCTTCACGCCGAGATAGGCGAAGCTGACGCGCTCGTAGCGCTTGCTTATCGAGGATGTTTCCAGCAGGTTGCGGGTCCGCTCGTAGCCTGCGAAGTGCGCCATGACCGCCTTCTCGTGTGGTTTGTCGACCTGCAGGCTGTTGAAGAGCCCACCCGGCACCTGGTTGTCCGGGTCCATCGTGTCGCCGATCTGAGGGACGATGAGGACGAAGCCGAGCCACAGGATCAGGCCCACCACGAGAGCTGTGCTGAGCTGTTTCGTGAAGCCTGCGAGGCCCATCGCGAGAGCACTCCACAGGAACAGGTAGACCCACGAGAAGCCGAGGGCGATGGCGAGCTTCGTGAGTTCGATGGATGAGAGACTCGCGCCGCCGACGAAGCGGATCGAGACGATCATGACGACGCCCAGGGCCACGACGACCGACAGCCAGATGACGGCGAGGGCCAGCAGCTTGCCGGCTGCGATCGCAAAGTCGCTCACCGGACGGCTGAAGAGCAGCCGAAGCGTACCCCTGTTCTTCTCCTTCGCCGTCATGCCATAGCCGATCACGATGGCGACGATCGACCCGATGATCTCGAGGTACTCGATGGTGCCGCGCAGGAGCTGCAGCGGGAAGAAGAGAGGTGCTGTGGCGGCGCTCCCTCCGGCTTGCTTCAGAGCGTCGAGGTAGTGCTGGTAGTCGACCACTTTCGCGTGATATGCGGACGCGGCGACGACGACCGAGAGGACGACGACGACGCTCAGTCCCGCGACGAGCAAAAGGATGAGCCGGCTGCGCAGTGCGTCGCGGAGCTCCTTGCGGAAGATGACCAAGGACGGCCTATTCATAGAGAGGCCTTCTCAGCGATGACCGGCTGACGAGGGCGAGCGCCGTGACACTCAGGGTGGCGATGACGACCAGGGAGAGGAGGTCTCCGCCGATCGCTGAAGAACCGGCGTCCCGCAGGTGCAGGATCGCGCCGCTGGCGTGCTTGAAGTGCTCGGTGATCGACACGGGTTGCAGAGCCACCTGATTGACCTTGAAGAACAGGTCGGTAGTGGAGGCCGCCGAGGCCACGGGGTTGAGCAGGGCCGACGGGCTCTGCGCCGTGCCGAGTTGCGGGATGACGAACACCACCGTCACCCAGACGAGGATGGGTATCAGCAGCGCCGTCGACTCGTGGCGGCTTCTCGCTCCGGCGATGATGCCGAGGGCGGAGAACGACAGAAGGAAGAGCCAGGCCAGCGCGAAGAACTCAGCCAGCGAAGCCGTTTCCGACAGTGAGAGCGGTGTTCCCAGCACGACCCAGACGCTGAACCAGCTGGCGAGCATGGCGGCGGCGAGAACGATGCCGATCCACGCGTGCACCCCGAGCAACTTGCTCAGCATGTAGGCACGCGTTCCCATCGGCCGCGACAGGATCAGGTCGGTCACTCCGGCCTTGCGGTCGCGCACCGCCGAGCGCACGCCGACGACGGTCGCGAGCAGGGCGCCGATGAGGACGATGTAGATGATCGTGTTGCGCGTGATGTCGAGATGCGACACCCCGGCGAAGGGATTGGGCACGTTGCGACCCATCTGAATGACGGTCTGGTCGTACACGCTCATCACCGTGTGATGAGTCGCCCAGCCGATCGAGCTGGAGACCAGTGCCATCCCGAGGAAGACGCCGAGCAGGGCCATGGCCAGCCGCTCTCGCGTCGCTGACCTTATCTCCTGCTTCGCGACCACGAAGATGTCGTTCACGCGGCGTCCGTTTCGATCTGCAGGTAGATCTCCTCGAGAGAATCCTGCCCGGGGAAGGAGCCGAGCGTGCGCTCCAGCGAGTCGTGGTAGATCAGGCGCCCGGCTCTCAGGATCCCGATGCTCGTGCAGGTCTTGGTGACCTCGGCGAGCAGGTGCGTGTTCATGAAGATCGTCATGCCCAGCTCTCGGTTGAGGCGGATGATCGTGTCGCGCAGCATCTTGACACCGGTGGGGTCGAGACCAGAGGTCGGCTCGTCGAGGAAGAGCACCGACGGCTCGTGGAGGATGGCCTGAGCGATGCCGACGCGTTGACGCATCCCCTTGCTGAAAGTCGATAGGCGCTCGTCGTCGTGACCCTCGAAGTCGAGGAAGCTCAGGACCTCGCTGATGCGGCCGGCCGGCTTTGCGATGCCGGACAGGCGGGCGAAGAAGGCGAGATTCTCCTTCAGGCTGAGGGCGTCGTAGAACTCGACGTTCTCGGGCAGGTAGCCGATGGACCTGCGCACCTCGAGGCTGTCGCGAGCGACGTCGTGGCCGTTCACCTCGGCGCCACCGGCGGAAGGGTCGAGGAGTGTCGTCAGGATGCTCACGGTGGTGGTCTTGCCGGCTCCGTTGTGGCCGAGGAGGCCAAACACTTCGCCCTGCTTCACGTCGATGGTCAGGTCTGCCAGGGCGGGCTTGCCGTTGTACGTCTTGGTCAGGCCGCTGGTCTGGATCGCGGTCTCGTTCACAGGCGTGCAGTGGTCATGATCAGGGTTTCCTCCCGGTCGAGTCGGCGTGGTGTCATCCCACTCCGGGGAAAAGACTAGACTGGAGACCTGAAGAAGGCCTGAAAGAAGAGCCCAAGCATCCCGCGCGCCACTCGCGCGCGTGTACTCTGCGGGCCATGCGAGGATGCCGATCGGGCCTCCGGCGCTGCGCTTGAAGAGGTCATACGGCGGCGGCATACTGCGGGAGCCATGAGCCGAGCGAGCATACTGATCCTCGAGGACGACCTTGAGATGAGATCCCTCCTCGTGCGTGGTTTGCGCGAGGAGGAGTACGAGGCGGAGGGCGTCGGGAGCGGCGCACAGTTGCTCGACTGGGTGACGCGCGCCGTCCCCGACGCCTTCATCGTCGACATCGGTCTGCCGGATGCCGATGGGCGCGACGTCGTGCAGGCCCTCCGCGCCCACGGCATCCGGGCGCCGGTGCTGTTCCTCACGGCGAGGAGTGCTCTGCCCGACAGGCTGTCGGGCTTCAGCGCCGGTGGCGACGACTACCTCACCAAGCCGTTCGACTTCGCCGAGCTGGTGGCACGCTTGGGAGCGCTGCTGCGACGCGCCGGTCACGACGACGGCGTCATGGCCGGCGACCTGCGACTCGACCCGGCTTCGCATGCGGCGGAGTGCAGTGGCGTGACCGCCGACCTCACCCCCACGGAGTTCCGACTCCTCGCGCTTCTTGCGGCCGTGCCGGGCGAAGCGGTGCGTCGGCGCAGACTCGTTCAGGCGGCTTGGCCGCACGGCGCCATCGTGCACGACAACACCCTCGACGTGTACATCGCTCGCTTGCGTCGCAAACTCGCTGGACTACCCAGGGCGCCGCGCATCCATACCGTGCACGGCGTCGGCTACTCGCTGCGATGAAGCAGCGCCTCGGTGTCCGAACGCGACTCTTGATCGTCGTCGTCATCTCGGTCAGCGTCGCCCTTGCCGTGACGATTGCCGGGTTCAACCTTCTCTTGGCGCGCAGCCTCTCCGGCGATGCCGACTCCATGGTGCGCGCCAGGGCCGAGGCCGAGGCGGCCGGCATCGACGTGACGGAAGACCGCGTGACGCTCCCCGATCAGCCTGACAACGGTGGGCTGGAGGGCCAGGCATGGGTCTTTCGGGGAGGTCGTGCGCTGGAGACTCCCAATGTGAGCGAGGTCCTTACCGATGCGGCGCAACGTGTAGCAGCGACCCCTGGGCAGCTGGTGGATGTTCCCGGTCTGCACACACGGTTGTACGCGATACCGGCGAGTGACGCTCCCGAGGTGGTAGTGGTCGCCGGCGTCTCTCTGACTCCCTACGAGCGTACGCAACGCACGGCGTTGATCGGCTCCTTCGTCCTCGCGGGGCTGCTCCTTCTGGTGGTTGTCTTGGTCGTCCGCTGGATGCTGCGCCAGGCGTTGCAGCCCGTTGCACGCATGGCCACCGACGTCGACTCCTGGAGCGAACACGATCTCGACCGACGATTCGCGGTCGGCGAACCCTACGACGAACTCAGCCAGCTTGCCGCGACGCTCGACGGGCTCCTTGACCGCATCTCCGCGAGTCTGCGTCGCGAGCAACGGTTCTCTGCCGAGATGTCGCACGAGCTGCGCACGCCCTTGGCCAAGGCGCGGGCCGAGGCGGAGCTGGCCCTGCGCCGTCCGCGCCCGTCAGATGAGTATCGAGCGGCTCTTGAGACGATCGTCCGCTTCACGCGACAGATGGACGCTGTCGTCGATACGCTGGTAGCGGCCTCGCGACAAGAGAGCGGCCTTGCCCGGGGAACCTGTGGTGTGGGACTCGTCCTCGAGCAGACCGCGGAGTCGTGCGAGGGTCTGGCCGTTGCGCGCGGCCTGCGCATCGTCGTGGAGACTCCGGCCAGCCGACTCACCCTCGGTGTCGACAGCGACGTTGCAGCCGGGGTACTCAAGCCTCTGCTTGAGAACGCCTGCCGGTATGCGCATGCCGAGATCAAGCTCAGCGGGCGCCGCGACGGTACGTTCGTCGTCTTGCGCGTCGAAGACGATGGACCCGGAGTGCTCCCCAGCGAGGTCGAGCCCATCTTCGAGCCAGGTGTGCGCGGCAGCGCTGCCGCGGCGGACGCCCCGCGTCTGGAGGACGAGGTGACCGGCATGCCGGACGGGGCCGGTCTCGGGCTCGCGCTGGCTCGCCGCCTCGCGCGTGCTGCCGGCGGTGACGTCGTGGCGACGGGCGCCCCCAGCGGCGATTTCGCAGCACGACTTCCGGCCGGCTGAGTGCCCACGCTCGGAGTCGAGCGAATCCATCGCCGTGCACGGCGGTGTCGCAGGGTGCGAACAGGATTCAGGGCCACGAGATCGCCGAGGCGGTTGGCGCGACGCTCGCCATGCCCTGGCGTATCCTGCGCCGACGCTTCCCGGGGCGACTTGGCCCACGACGACCGAAGGCGCCTCCATCGCTGCCGCGCCGAGCGTGCCCGACCGGGTGACGGTGTTGGCGTCGGGTCCAGACTCACGCTCGAGAGTACGCGATCTCTTCGCGTCCTCACGCTCGCTCCGCGAGCCTAGGTTACGAGTGTCTCGGCGTGAAGCTGTTGCGACGCGGGCCGGCTCGAAGCCGGCCCGCGTCGCGGAGACCGAAGGCACTTACGGGTGGGTCGGGTGCTTACTCGACGCCTTCGAACTCATGGTCGACGTTGTCACCGGTGTCCTGGTGACCTCCGCCCGGCAGGTTTTCGTCACCGGCCTCTTCCGCACTCGCGGACTCGGACTCGGTGGCCTCCGTCGCATCGTCGGCGGCGTTCTGGTCGCCGACCTCTTCCTGCACGGCGTCGGTGTCCGGCAGGTTGGCGTCGGCCTCGGCGGCCTCGGCCTGATCGGTGGCGACTGCTGCGGCCGCCGGCTGCGGTGACGCCGGTGTCGCTGCACCGGCGCGCACGGCGAAACCGCCGGCGGCGGCGACCGCGAGAACGGCGACCGCCGCCATCGTGGCGATCTTGATCTTGTCCATGGTGTCTTCTCCTTGTCTCGTTTGACTGACGATGCGACTCTAGGAGCCAGGGATGAAGCCCTCGTGAAGCGGTTGTGAAGGGCTGTCACCCGGAGACGGGGCGGGCCTGTCGCGCCCTTGTCACGTGGGCTTCGTCGGCCGTCGCCACGCTCGTTGCCAGCCGCGGGCACCGGGCCCGCCTGGGGAGTCACACGGAGACGGGAATCATGCCATTAGGGATCAGGGCGAGGATCATCGCGAGCGCGGCGGCCGCGCCGCTCGCGAGGGTCTGCGGCGGCTGTCGCGCTCGCGCCTACGAGGCGACCGGCGACTACATTGGCGGAGGAGCCCTACTGCGCGTACGTGCCGCGGGGCTGGTGTCCACCGGCCGCGCCCTGACGGCGCGCCCGCCTACTGCTCAGCGATGAAGTGTCGCTGCAGGCAGATGAGCTCGTCGGTCAGACCGGCACGCCGGTAGACCCCCTGGGCGCGCCGGTTGTCGCGGCTGGTGATCACGCCGATCTCGGCGCACCCGTCGGCTTTGAGACGGCGCATGGCCTCGCGCACGAGGGCCTCGCCGATCCCCTGACCCTGCGCCGACGGGGTCACCGTCACGTCCTCGATCTCGCCGGCGGGGGCGGCGTGGTAGAGGTCGAGGGTCAAGGAGTACGAGAGCAGGCCGACCGGCCCCTCGGGACCGACCGCGAGCAGGATGTGGGCGCCGGACTGCTCGAGGTAGCGCCGCACGAAGACCTCGTCGACGGTCGTGCCGTGGGCGAAGTCGCGGCCCATCTCGACGACGAGGCGCACGACGGCCGCCTCGTCGCCGGCGCCGGCCTCACGGATCTCGAGGTCGGCGGGGCGGTCCGGGCGCCGCCGACCCTCCCCCGGTTTCTTCGCCCGCCCGCCTCCGGACCTTCGCGGGCCGGTGTCTCGGCCGACCCTCACAGGTGCCGCTCGAGCAGCAGGGACGCGTCGGTGAAGCCCAGCCGCCGATAGAGCCGCTGGGCGCCCTCGTTCTCGAGCCCCGTGGAGACACCGATCTCGGCTACGCCGAGCCCTTCGAGATGCGCCATCGTGTGGCGCAGGAGCGCGGTGCCGGTGCCGCGCCCGCGGTGGGCCGCGGTCACGATCGCCTCGTCGACGGTGGCGCAGTCGGCGGCGTGGTAGAGCCCGGGGAAGAGGAACCATGTGACGACGCCGATGACCTCGCCGTCGATGTCGGCGACGAAGGCGCCTGCGTCCTCTCGGGCGAGGAAGGTCTCGACCCAGGCGGGCGCGACCGCCGAGCGCTCGCCGAAGGCGGCCGCCATCTCGCGGATGAGGCCGGCGATCGCGGCGGCGTCGACCGGCCCCGCCGCCCTGATCGTCGGTGACACGCCTGTTCGAGCGTCGTCCCTCACCCGGCCTCCTTGTGCGACATCTCACATGAGCCGCCGACCACGTAGTATATGGGGAGTCCCTGAGTCCGTCCTGTTGGAGGAGCGCGTGAACTTCGAGACCTCTGCCCGCCTCTTCGAGGAGGCACTCAACTACATCCCCGGGGGCGTCAACTCGCCCGTGCGGGCGATGAAAGGTGTCGGCAGGCCGCACCCGCTCTTCATCGCCAAGGCGCGCGGCGCCCACGTCTGGGACGCCGACGGCAACGAGTACGTGGACTTCATCTCTTCGTGGGGCCCGATGATCCTCGGCTGGGGCCACCCCCAGGTGCTGCAGCGGCTGCACGCGGCGCTCGAGGAGGGCACCAGTTTCGGCGCACCGACGGCTCTCGAGATTGAGCTCGCCCGTCTCATCTGCGAGGCGGTGCCGTCGATCGAGCTCGTCCGCATGGTCAACTCAGGCACTGAGGCCACGATGAGCGCCGTGCGCGTCGCCCGCGGCGCGACCGGCCGCGAGAAGATCGTCAAGTTCGTCGGCTGCTACCACGGCCACTCCGACGCCTTTCTCGCCGCGGCCGGCAGCGGCGTCCTCACTCTGTCGCTGCCCGACAGTCCGGGGGTCACGAAGGGGACGACGGCCGACACGCTCCTTCTCGAGTACAACGACGTCGAGGGCCTCGAGCGCCTCTTCGAGGAGTCGGGCGAGCAGATCGCCTGCGTCATCGTCGAGCCCGTCGCCGGCAACATGGGCGTCGTGCCTCCCGCGCAGGGCTTCCTGGAGGCGGCGCGCCGCCTGTGCACCAAGTACGGTGCGCTGCTCGTCTTCGACGAGGTCATCACCGGCTTCAGGGTCGCATGGGGCGGCGCGCAGGAGCGCTTCGGCGTGATCCCCGACCTCACGACGCTCGGCAAGATCATCGGCGGCGGACTGCCGGTCGGGGCCTTCGGCGGCCGCCGCGAACTGATGGAGACGGTCGCGCCGCTCGGGGCGACCTATCAGGCCGGCACGCTCGCCGGCAATCCGCTGGCGATGGCAGCCGGCGCGGCCACGCTCGGCGTGCTCTCGGAGCCCGGCGTGTACGAGAGCCTCGAAGCGCTGGGGGCCCGCGTCGAGAGCGGGCTGCGAGAGGCCGCGGGCGACACCCCGGTCACGATCAACCGCGTCGGGGCGATGCTGACCATGTTCTTCTGCGAGGGTCCCGTGGCGGGTTGGGGCGACGCGAAGCGCGCCGACACGGCCGCCTACGCGCGCTATCACGGCCACATGCTCGAGCGCGGCGTCTATCTGGCGCCGTCGCAGTTCGAGGCGACGATGGTCTCGCTCGCCCTGACCGACGCCGACCTGCGCCAGGCGCAGGAGGCCGCCGCCGCCTTCTTCGCGGCGGCCTGACGAGGAGTCCCCGTGCGCAACGTCGACAGAAGGGACGTGCCGGCGGTCACCGTCCCGCGCCTCGCGCTCTACCTCCGCAAGCTGCGCGAACTGCGCGCGCGCGGCGTCGAGCGCGTCTCCTCGAAGGACCTCGCCGCGCTGATCGACCTCAACGCCGCGCAGATCCGCAAGGACTTCTCCTACTTCGGCGAGTTCGGCACGCGCGGCGTCGGCTACGAGGTCGAGAGCCTCGTCGAGGTCATCACGCGTTCACTCGGGCTGCACCGCACCTGGAACGTGGTCATCGTCGGCGCCGGCCCCCTCGGCACGGCGCTCGCGCGCTACCGCGGTTTCGGCGAGCAGGGGTTCAGGCTGGCCGCGATGTTCGACAGCTCCGCGACGGTCATAGGGGCGAGCTACGGCGAGGGCAGGGTGCGCAGCGTCGTCGACCTCGAGGAGTACTGCGCGGCGGAGCGCGTCGACATCGCCGTGGTGACCGTTCCGGCGAGCGAGGCGCAGGCCACGATCGAGCGGCTCGTGGCGGCCGGGGTGCGCGCGATCCTCAACTTCGCACCGGTCCGGGTACACACGCCCGACGACGTGCTCGTACGCCAGGTCGACCTTTCGAGCGAACTCATGGCGCTGTCCTTCCACCTCGACCGGGAGTCCGACTGAGCGTCCGCAGCGTCCAGCACCCGGCAGTCCTCCCTGGATATCGAGCGCTCTCGGCGTGTCGAGGCGGCACGGTACGGCTTGCTTCGACCGCACCGATCGCGCCCCCGAACGCCAGCCCCGATCCCAGCCCCCGAAGGGCCGACGCTTCTGACGAGCAGAAGCGTCAGGGCCTATTTGCATGAATCTGATGCAGTACAACTACATGTATTGTTGTTGACACTGCATCCCCCCGATGGTAGATACCGGTTGTTCCTTCTGCCATCCGATGTGGAGAGGGACGAGAGGCCGATCAGGGGCCTCTCGCCGCAAGCCTGGGGGACAGGTGGTGACGTCACCTGACCGCCCACCTGACCGCTCAGTTGACCGTCGACGGATCGGAGACGCCATGGTGTGGGAAAGCAACAGCTACACGCGCAGGGAGGTGCTCAAGGTGGGAGCCGCCGGCGTCGGTCTGCTGGCCCTGGGTCCGCTGGCGGCGGCGTGCGGCTCTGAGTCCGAGACCTCGACGTCCGCCACCGGCGTCCGGCCCCAAGACCGGCGGCCCGCTGATCATCGGTCGCGCACGTCCAGCCGACGGTGCAGGCCGTCGGGCTCGACCCGCACAACGTGCGCGGTCAGCAGCGGCAACGTGTACACGCTCGACAAGATGTACGAGACGCTCTACGTCACCGACGCCGAGCGGCAAGCTGCAGCCGTGGCTGGTCGAGGCGCACGAGGTGAGCAGCCGACGGCATGATCTACACGCTCGTCGCTCGAAGCAGGGCGTCACTGTTCTCCGACGGCAAGGCGATGACGGCCGACGACGTGGCGTGGTCGCTCGAACCGCGCCCGGCTCAGCGAGACGGGCTCGATGAGCTTCCTGAACTTCGCCATCAAGCGACGTCACGGCGGTCGACGCGGCGCACGGTCGAGATCACGCTCTCGCAGCCGTGGGCGCCGCTGCTCTCCGACCTGTCGATCTACTCCGACGCCATCCTGCCCAAGGACCTGCGCGGCATGTCGGAGAAGGAGTTCTTCGCGAACCCGATCGGGACCGGCCCGTTCGTGCTCAAGCGCTGGGCGCAGCAGGGCGCCGAGATCACCCTGGCGCGCAACGCCAACTACTGGCAGCGCGGCAAGCCGTACCTCGACGAGGTCGTCTTCAAGGTCATCCTCGACGACAACCAGCGCGTGCTGCAGGTGCAGAGCGGCGACGTCCAGATCATCGACTCGGTGCCGCCGGCCCAGGTCGCAGTCGCTCAAGGGCGACAGCAACCTGAGCGTCGGCGTCTTCCCGGCGTGGTCGGTCGGACCTCGTCTTCTTCAACGAGAAGGTCAAGCAGCTACGCCGACCGCAACGTGCGGCGGGCGATCGCCTACACCATCGACACCAAGGGGATCGCCGCAGGCGACGACGTTCGGCACCGCGCGAGGCCGGCGGCTCGTTCTTCCCGCCGAGCCTCGAGTACTACGACGCCAACACGCCGGTGCTCTCGTACGACATCGAGGCCGCCAAGGCCGAGCTGGCCAAGTCCGGGTACCCGAACGGTTTCGACACGAGATCCTCATCCCCACGCGGCAACCAGGTGTGGGCGCAGACGGCGCAGATCCTCCAGGCCGGCATGAAGCAGATCGGCATCAACGTGACGATCAACCAGAAGGACCACGCGGCCTACGAGAACGACTTCCGCGCCTTCGACTACGACATGATGATCAACAACGCCATCAACGACATCAGCGACCCCGACGAGATGGCGTCGTTCCAGTGCGACGCCGAGAACGGCGGCTCCGACTCGTTCTGGACCGGCTACAACAACCCCGAGGTCGTCGAAGCTCGTGCGCGAGGCGGCCGCGGAGATGGACTCCGCCAAGCGCGGCGAGATGTACGCGCAGATCCAGGCGATGGTCGCGCAGGACGCGCCGTACGTGGCGCTGACCTACCCGCCGTCGATCTACGCGCAACACGACGACGGTCAACGGCTTCGCGCGTCAACCCGGCCGGCGCCTACACGCTGGAGAGCGTCTGGCTGGCGTGACGGCCGTTCGCTCCGACCACCGGGATGGCCTGAGGAGGCGGCGCATGTACGTAGCTCCGCCGCCTGCTTCAGGCCATCCCGGTCGTGCTCGGCATCACCGTCGTCACGTTCTTCCTGCTGCGCCTGATCCCGGGCGACCCGGCGATGACGCTGCTGGGCAATCACGGCACGCCGGAGCAGATCGCCGCGCTGCGCGACGCGCTGGGGGCTCGACGAGCCGATCTGGGTCCAGTTCTGGCTGTTCCTCAAGCAGCTGGCCCACGGCGACACGGGCGCGTCGCTCTTCTACGACGTCCCGACGCGCGACGCTGATCGCCAGCCGCATCGGCGTCACCGTCGTCGCTGGTCGCGCTGGCGACGCTCTTCAGCGTGCTGATCGCCGTGCCGCTCGCGACCATCGCGGCCGATCCGCAAGGACCGGCCCGCGGACCACGTCATCCGCGTGGTGCCGCTGGTCGGCCTCGGCATGCCGTCCTTCTGGGTCGGCCTCGTCCTGATCCTCATCTTCGCCGTGAACCTGGGCTGGTTCCCGGTCGGCGGCTGGGGCGACACCGTTCCCGGAGCACATCTACGGGCTCATCCTGCCGGCGCTCACGTCGGCGCTGGCGCATCGTGCCCGCTGCTGGTGCGCAGCCTGCGCGTCGGCATGCTCGAGGTCCTCCAGGCCGACTACGTCGCCACGGCGCGCTCCAAGGGCCTGCGCGAGCACCGCGTGCTGCTCGTCCACGTCGCGCGCAACGCCATCATCCCGACGCTGACGCTGCTCGGCATCAACATCGCCTTCCTCATCGGCGCGACCGTGGTCGTCGAGCGGGTGTTCCAGCTCAACGGGCTCGGCAGCCTCATGCTCACCTCGATCAGCAACCGCGACTTCCCCGTCGTCCAGGGCGTCACCTTCGTCTTCGCGCTTGTCGGTCGTCATCATCAATCTCGTCACCGATCTCGTGGCCGCGGCGAGGCTCGACCCGCGGATCCGGCTGTCGTGAGCACGCGACCGGGATCGGCACGCGCGAGGCGGCGGCGACCAGGCCGTCGCGCTCGAGGGCTTCGTCGTCCGCTCCCACCCGATGCTGCGCAAGGCGCTGCGCAACCGCTCGCTGCTCGCTGGGCGCGAGCGTCATCGGCATCCTGATCCTCGCTCGCCCTGCTGGCGCCGTGGATCGACCGCTACGACCCCGCTGGAGCAGGACCTCATGGCGATCGCTGCAGACTCCGTCCTGGGCGACACTGGCTGGGGACCGACCAGCTCGGGCGGGACGTGTGGTCGCGGCTCCTGTGGGCGGCCCGGTTCGACCTCGCCACCGGGCTTCCTCGTCGTGCTCATCCCGTTCACCTTCGGCACGCTCATCGGCACGCTTGCCGGCTACTACGGCGGCTGGCTCGACACCGTGCTCAGCCGCATCATCGACGTCGTCATGGCCTTCCCGTACTACGTGCTGATCATCACGCTGGTGTTCGTGGTGGGCAAGGGCATCCGCGGCATCTTCATCGCCTTCGCGCTCACCGACTGGGTGACGTACGCGCGCACGGTGCGCAGCACGACGCTCGTGGCGCGTCGGCATCGGACTGGGCGGCGGCGGCGCGCAGGGCGGCGGCCTCTCGGACCGGCGCATCCTCGTCCGTCACATCCTGCCCAACACGATCACGCAGGCCATCGTCTACGCGATGTCGGACATCGTCTACGTGATCCTCGCGGTCGTCACGCTCGGCTACCTGGGTCTCGGCATCCAGGCGCCGCAACCTGACTGGGGGTCGATGATCTTCGACGGCCAGGCCTTCATGACGACGCGCTGGTGGCTGTCGACCATCCCCGGTCTCTGCGTGGTGCTCACCGGCATCGGACTCTCACTGCTCGGCGACGGGCTGGCCGACGTGTTGCGTCCCGAATGAGCCGACCCCGCTCTCCAGGTCGACGACCTCGTCGTCGAGATCACGCGGGACCGCGAGCGCTTCCGCGCCGTCGACGGCGTCTCGCTGGCGGTGCAGCCCGGCACGTTCGATCGGGCTGGTCGGCGAGTCCGGCTGCGGCAAGAGCCTCACGCTGCGCGCGGTCATGGGGCTGCTGCCCGACGCGCGCCGCGCGCCGTGCGCCGGCCGCGTCAGCGTCGACGGCGTCGAGCTGCCTCTGGCGGGCAAGAGGGCGTCGCGGCCGCGCGCCGCGGCCGGCTGGCGATGATCTTCCAGGACCCGGGCACGGCGCTCGAACCCGGTGCATGACGGTCGGCGACCAGATCGCCGAGGCGCCGCGGCGCGTGCTGGGCGATGTCGCGCGCGCGGGCCGATGCCCGCGCCCTGGAGCTGCTGCGCCAGGTCGGCATCGCCGACCCCGAGCACCGCATACGCAGCTATCCGCACGAGCTCTCGGGCGGCACGCGGCAGCGGGTGATGATCGCCATCGCGCTGTCGTCGGAGCCCAAGGTGCTGCTCTGCGACGAGCCGACGACGGCGCTCGACGTGACGATCCAGGCACAGATCCTGCGCCTGCTGGTCGACCTGCAGCGAGGAGATGGGGCTCGTCGATCGTGTTCGTCACGCACGAACTGGCGCTCGTCGGCCAGCTGTGCGAGGACGTCTGCGTCATGTACGCCGGCCGGCTCGTGGAGACCGGCCCCACGCCGGCCGTGCTCGCGCGCCCGCTGCACCCGTACACGCTCGGGCTGCTGCGCTCGGCGGTCGATCTCGACGTCGAGCTGGAGCGCGCCCGTGCCGATCCCCGGCAGCCTGCCGGATCCGCTGCGCCGTCCGGCGGGTGCGCCGTTCCACCCGCGCTGCTTCCTCGCGACCCCCGAGTGCGAGACGAGCCGACGTGGCGCTGGCGCCGGCCGGGCGCGGGCCGCGCCAGCGCCTGCCTGCACGTCGACCGAGCTCGTCGCCGAAGACGGCGGGCCCTGCTCGAGCAGGCCACGCGGGCCGCCGCCGACTGTCAAGCAGACCGGGCCGACTCGACGGACGGCCGCGATGACTGAGCCTCTGCTCGCGGTGCGCGACCTCAAGGCCACTTCGACGTGCCGGCTACGGGGTGGTCCGCGCCGTCGACGGCGTGTCGCTGGACGTGGCCGCCGGCGAGATCGTCGGCCTCGTCGGCGAGTCCGGCTGCGGCAAGACGACCATCGGCCGCTGCATCACGGGCGAGGTCGAGCCGCGACAGCGGCGAGATGCTGCTCGACGGCGCCGTCGCTGGACAGCCGCCGGTCCGTCGGAGCGGCGGCGAGCGGTGCAGATGGTCTTCCAGGACCCGGCCACGTCGCTGAACCCGCGCATGTCCGTGCGCGCAGGTGCTGGCGGAGCTGCTGCGCGTGCACCGACTGGTGCCCGCGCGACCAGGTCGAGCGCCGCTGCCGCGAGCTCATGGGGCTACGTCGGGCTGCCGGACGCGGCCCTCGACGGGCTATCCGCACCAGTTCTCGGGGGGACAGCGGCAGCGCATCGCCATCGCGCGGGCGCTGGCCGTGGAGCCGCGCCTGCTGGTCGCCGACGAGCCGGTGTCCGCGCTGGACGTCTCCGTGCAGGCGACGATCCTGCAGCTGTTCGACGAGCTGCGCGAGCGACTGGGGCTCGCCATCCTGCTCATCTCGCACAACCTGGCGGTGGTGCGTCATCTCTCGGACAGGGTGGCGGTCATGTACCTCGGCCGCATCGCCGAGATCGGCGCCGCGCGACGCCCTCTTCGGCGACCCGCGCGCGCCCTACACGCGGTGCTGCTCGAGGCGGCGCCGCGGCTGAGCCAGGTCGGCACGCACGCCGGAGGCGCCGGCTCAAGGGCGATCCGCCGAGCGCCGTCGACGTCCCCGCGGGCTGTCGCTTCCACACGCGCTGCCCGCGGGCGGAAGAGCGCTGTGCGCTGGAGGAGCCGGCCCTGTCGCCCGTCGCCGACGGGCCGACCCCGGCCGGCGCCCAGCCGCATCTCGCAGCCTGCCACTTCCGGGCGGAGCGCGTCGGAGCGCCGGGGAGTGCGACGTGACCGCGGCTGACCGACGGCCAGGCCGCGCTCGCGGCTCTGGCTCGTACCCGGCGGACGGCTTGAAGGCTGCCCTCGAGGACTTCGTCGCCTGTTACCCCGAGTACGCCGGGACGGACGCGATCGATGGGTTGCGCGCCGCGGAGTACGCGCGCCTCGACCGCGCGGGCCACACGTATCTCGACTACACCGGCGGCGGCCAGTACGCGGAGTCCCAGCTGGACCGCCACCACGCGCTGTTCAGCGATCGCGTGCTCGGCAACCCGCATTCGCACAACCCGAGCTCAGCCGCGTCCACCCGGCTGGTGCGAGGAGGCTCGCGACGCCGTGCGGGACTTCTTCAACGCCTCGCCCGACGAGTACGAGGTCATCTTCACGGCCAACGCGAGCGGTGCGCTCAAGCTCGTCGGCGAGGCGTACCCGTTCCGCCCGAGCGGCGTCTACCTCGTGAGGTACGACAATCACAACTCGGTGAACGGCATCCGCGAGTTCGCGCACGCGAAGGGCGCCCAGGTCACCTACGTTCCCGTGCGCAACCCCGACCTCCGGCTCGACGCCGAGCCTGATGACGCGCGCTCGCGCTGTCGACGCCGGGCACCGACAACCTCTTCGCGTACCCGGCGCAGTCGAACTTCAGCGGCGTGCAGCATCCCGCTCGAGTGGGTCGCCGAGGCGCAGGACGCCGGCTGGGACGTGCTCCTCGACTGCGCCGCCTTCGTGCCGACCAACCGGCTCGACTCTCGGCGTCGTCAAGCCGGACTTCGTGCCGCGTCTCGTTCTACAAGCTGTTCGGCTACCCCACCGGCGTCGGCGCGCTCGATCGCGCGTCGCGACAAGCTCGCCAAGCTGCGGCGACCGTGGTTCGCCGGCGGCACGATCACCGTCGCCTAGCGTGCAGGACGACGGCTGGTACCACCTCGCTCCCGCCGCCGGCCGGTTTCGAGGACGGAACGGTCGATTATCTGGGCCTACCGGCAGTGACCATCGGCCTCGAGCACCTTCGGCGATCGGCGTCGAGACGATCCACACGCGGGTGTCATGGCCCTGGCGGGCTGGTTGCTCGAGGAGATGAGCGATCCTGCGCCACAGCAATGGCGCGCCGATGGTGCACATCTTCGGCCCGCCAGGATCGATCGGCGCGGCGCCACGATCGCTCTCTACCTGCTGGACCCCGACGGCTCGTCCGTACGACGTCTACGCGGTCGAGACGCGGCCGGCGAGGAGCTCATCTCGGTGCGCACGGGCTGCTTCTGCAATCCGGGCGACGGCGAGGTCGCGCACAACATCACCCGCGACGACATGGCCGAGTGCTTCGAGAAGCCGGAGGCCGCGGTCAGCCTGATGCAGTGCCAGAGATCATCGAGGACGCCACCGGCAAGGCGCCGAACACCGTCCGCGTCTCGCTGGGCGTCGCGTCGGACTTCGCCGACGTCTACCGCTTCATGACGTTCGTCGTCGGGTATCGCGACCGCGCCGCCAACGCGCAGACGGGGGCTCACTCGGATCGCGACCGCCCCGGATGTGCCGGCTGCCCTACGTCTCCAGCCGCGGATGAGTGAGCACCGGCACGCCGCGCTTGAAGACGCCGGTGACCACGTCTGATCGCAGGAAGCAGCCCAGATCGCCGGGGTCTTCGTCGATCAGCAGCGCGTCGAAGTCGTAGCCCGGCGCGATCCGTCCCAGTCGATGGCCGACGCCGCAGAGCGAAGCGCCGTTGGCCGTGCCGGCCAGCAGCGCCTCCTCGACGGTCAGGCCGGCCCGATGCAGGTGGTGCAGCTCGACGAGGTTGCGGCCGTGCTGCTCGCGGTGGCCGAAGTCGCTGCCCAGAGCGACGAGCACTCCGGCCTCGCGTGCGAGCCTCACCGCCTCGCCTAGTCGCGGCGTGACCTCGGCCATGCGCCGCGACACGACGTCGCTGAGCTCGCCGGCCGCGGCGAGCTCAGCGAGTTCGTGGTAGATCGCCAGGGTGGGCACGAGGGCGCATTCGTGTCGGGCCATGAGCCGGGCGTCGGCTTCGGTCAGGAAGATCGCATGCTCGATGGAGCGCGCGCCGGCCTCCACGGCGGCGCGTATCGACGGGCCGCCCAGTGCGTGCACCATCACGCCCTTGTCGCGCCGTGAGGCCTCGAAGACCGCTGTGGCGATCTCCTCGGCGGTCAGCTCGGACTCGAACTCCCCGTCGCCCGCCGCCATGACACCACCGGTGGCCATGAGCTTGATCCAGTCTGCTCCCGAGCGCAGAAGACGACGGACGGTCTTGCGCATCTCGTCCGGTCCGTCGGCGAGCAGCGGCGGTCGTCCCGGATAGTCGGGCACGGCGTAGTCGGTCGCGCACTCGAGGGCCGGGCCGGCGAGGTAGCCATCGCCGTGACCTCCGGTCGGTCCGAGTGCCTGCACCGAGACCTGCAGGTGCGGTCCGGGGATATAGGAGCGTGCGACGGCCTCGCGTACGCCGGCATCGATGCCTCCCGCATCACGCACGAAGGTGACGCCGGCCTGGAGAGTGCGCCTCAGCGCCTGGGCAGTCTCCAGGGTGCGCAGCGACAGCGGCGTCCGCAGCAGTTCGAGGGCGTCGAAGGACGGAAGCCCCACGTGCGCGTGGCAGTCCGCGATGCCGGGCAAGAGCCACAGCCCGTCCGCGTCGATGTCGTGGTGGCCGGGCTGTGCGGGAAGATCGCGGCCGAGCGCCGTCACCGCCCCGTCACGAGCGGCCACATCGAGCGGGTCGCTGAAGCCGCCTGCCTGGTCGAGCACACGTACGCCCCGCAGGACGAGGGCGACGGGACCCTCATGGCGGCTCATGTCTGCCCTCGTCGAGCCCGGCGACGACCGCACCCGGCGGTTCGCGCACGTGCACATGCTCCGTGGCGGGGGTCCATGGTGGTGAGCTCTCCTGCGACAGGTAGGAAGTCGACGTCCATGCAGGGGCACACTCTACCGCCGGATCCCCCGGCGGGCAAAGGCGGCGGGGTGGGCGGACCCCGTCCGCGGGCTGCACGCCATTTCCGTGGCCTCACTTACATGAATCTGATGCAGTACAACAACATGTATTGTTCTTGACACTGCATCCCGCCGATGGTAGACACCTGATATTCCCTCCGCCATCCGATGTGGAGAGGGAGAAGAGAGGCCGCTCAGGGGCCTCTCGCAGTCTGGGGGACAGGTGATGGCAGTCGTCGCAGAGAGATGTTCTGCTGCATCCCTGCATCAGCCTGCCCGCGGACATGCCTGTGTCAAGTCATCAGTCGAACGACCACACGGGCGATGACGCCATCTGACCGCACAAGGAGGTGAGGGCGGAGGATCTCGATGATCTCTGTGTACGCTCCGAGGCCCGCTGAGGGCACCAATGCTGGGAGGCATTTCATGCGAGAAGGCAAGATCGGGCGGGGGTTCGCCCTGGCGCTCGTCCTGGGCCTGACGGTCATGCTGGCCGCCGCCGTCGGTTGTGGTGGTCGGGAGGAGACGACGACACCCACGGGGGACAAGACCGATGTAGTCAAGGTGACCAAGATCGCCGTCATCACGCCCGAGAAGGGGAACGACTACGGCTGGAACCAGCAGGGCGTCGAAGGCGCGCAGGCGGCGGCGGACGTCGGTCGGCGCCGAGCTGCATCGTCCAGGACGGCGCCGGCTACGGCGACATCACGCCGATCATGAACCAGCTGGCCGACGCGGGCGCGCAGTTCATCTTCCCGTGGGCGAGCGGCTACAACACCGTCGGTCCGCAGATGGCGCAGCAGCTGAGCATCCCGGTGACGGCCAGCGACCCCGGCGACGAGTCGGCCAACGTGCCCGGTCTCGTGCAGGCCATCGAGACCAACGGCCAGAACGGCGGGTACCTCGCGGGCGTCCTCGCCGGCAAGATGACCCAGACCGGCACCGTCGCCATCGTGGTGTCCGCGGAAGACCTGAACTGGTCCAAGATGGCCGGCGGCTTCGTCGCGGGTGCACGCTCCGTCAAGCCCGGACGTCAAGATCCTGTTCGTGCAGATCGGTCAGGCCGCCTACGCCGATGCGGCGGGCGGCAAGCGCGTCACCGCGAACGCCATCTCCGGCGGGCGCGGACATCGTCTTCGGCATGGGCGACGGCTCGTCGTTCGGCATGATGCAGGCGGTCGAGACCGCGACGCCGCCGAGCGGCGCCGACAAGGTCTGGTTCATCGACGTGATCGGCGACAAGAGCTCGATGGACAAGAAGGGCATCTACCTCTCGTCGGTCCTGTGGGACTGGTCCACGCTCATGACGCAGGCCATCACGCGAGTATCGAGGCCGGCACGTTCGGGCGAGGCCAGCTTCTTCCTGGACCTCGACAACGGCATGGGCCTGCTGCAGACGCAGTACATCCCCGCCGACGTCTGGACTGCGATCGAGACGGCGAAGCAGGGCGTCATGGACGGGAGCATCTCGGTGCCGACGACTGACGACCAGCAAGGAGGTCAAGGCCCTCATCGCTCGGGCAGTGACGATGGCCCCCGTCTCTCGCGAGGGTGACGGGGCGGGCGGGCGCGGTCATGTGACCGCGCCCGCCCGCCCCGGCGACGCGACGCCGCCGACGGCCGATGCCGCGCAGACCGGTCGCCATCCAGCTCTGCGGCATCACGAAGGTGTTCCCCGGTGTGCGCGCCAACGACTGCGTCAACCTCCTGGTGCGGCAAGGCGAGGTGCACTGCCTGCTCGGCGAGAACGGCGCCGGCAAGTCGACGCTGATGAACGTGCTCGCCGGCATCTACCTGCCGGAGGAAGGCACCATCCGCGTGTGCGGCGAGGAGGTCTGCATCACCTGTCCGCGCGACTCGATCGACCTGGGCATCGGCATGGTGCACCAGCACAGCAGCCTGATCCCCAACTTCACCGTGCTCGAGAACCTCATGCTCGGCCAGGGTGAGGGTGTGCGACTCAGCGTCAAGAAGGCCGAGGAGGGACTGGCGAGGCTCTCGGCCATGCTCGGCGTGGAGGTCGACGCCGACACCGAAGTGGGGCAGCTCTCGCTCGGCCAGCAGCAGCAGGTGGAGATCATCAAGGCGCTCTGGCAGGGCTCGAAGGTCCTCATCCTCGACGAGCCGACCTCGATGCTGACGCCCAAGGGCATCGAGGACCTCGAGCAGCGTCCTCGTGCAGCTCAAGCAGGCAGGGCCTGGCGGTCATCTTCATCACCCACAAGCTGCACGAGGCCTTCACGATCGGCGACTGCGTCTCGGTGCTGCGTCAGGGCCGGCTCGAGGGCACCATCGACCGCGAGACGATGAGCGGCCTCTTCGCCGGAGGAGCTGCAGCGCATGGTCGTCGAGCTCATGTTCCCCGGCGAGGCCGAGAGCCTGGCCAACGTCGCCGAGCTGCGCGACCTCGTCGGAGCTGGGCGGGTACGGGTCGCAAGGCGACGGCCGGAGAGCCGCTGCTCGAGCTCGCACGACGTCACGGTCGCCGGCAAGCGCGGCGAGATCGGCATCGAGGAGGCGCTTGTCGCTCACCGTGCACGCCGGCGAGGTGCTCGGCGTCGCCGGCGTGGACGGCAACGGCCAGCGACCGCTGGCCGAGGCGATCGCCGGCCAGCGCCCGCTGGCCGGCGGCGACATCAGGCTCGGCCGGCACGTCGATGCGCAAGCTGAGCATCGGCGCACGCCAGCGCCACGGCCTGCGCTACGTCACCGACGATCGGCTCGACGAGGGGATCGTCGGGTCGCTCAGCGTCGCCATCAACATGGTCACCAAGCGCATCGGCATGCCGCCGTTCTGGGTGCACGGCCGCACGCGGCCGGCCGACGATCGACGCGCAACGCCGACGGAGCTGGTGGACGAGTACAACATCATGACGCCCTCCATCCACACCCACGCCGGATCGCTCTCGGGCGGCAACATCCAGAAGGTCGTGCTGGCGCGCGAGCTGTCCTTCGACCCCAAGGTCGTGGTGTTCAACAAGCCGACCTACGGGCTGGACGTCAAGACCGCCACCGCCGTCGCGTACCCGCATCCGCGAGCTGGCGGACAGCGGGCGCCGCCGGCGCCCTGGTCATCTCCACCGACCTCGAGGAGCTGCTGGTGCTCAGCGACCGCGTCGCGGTGCTGTCGCGCGGTCGCCTCATGGGGATCGTCCAGAACAAGCCCGGGCGCGGAGCAGGAGATCGGCGCGCTGATGATCGGAGGGGAGCCACGTTGACTGACATCGCGAACGGAGCGATCCGCTGCCGCCGAGGCCGTCCGCGCAGCCGTCGGTCGTGGCGGCGCGGGGGCAAGGCGTTCTGGCGGGCGGCGGCGCCCGTGATCTACGGCCTCTCGCCGGCGGCGTGCTCCTGCTCGTCATGGGCAAGAACCCGGTCGCCTTCTACTGGACCACGCTCGAGAGCGGGCTGCTCACCTGGGGCGGCCTCATGCAGACGCATCATCCGTCTGGCCCCGCTGCTGCTGATGTCGGCCGGGTTCATCGTGGCCTTCCAGGCAGGGCTCTGGAACATCGGCGGCGACGGCCAGTTCCTGCTGGCCGCCGCCATGGTCGGCGGACTCGGCGCTTCGATGGTGGGCGCCATGCCCTTCTGGCTGGCGCTCATCCTGCTCTGCATCATCGGCTTCGTCGGTCGGCGGCGCCTGGACGGTCGTGCCCTCGTTCCTCAAGGCCTACTACGGCATGAACGAGATCATCACGACGCTGATGATGGCCTACCTCGGCATCAACCTCGCCAACCTGCTCATCAAGGGTCCGTTCCTCACCGACACGGCGTTCGTGCCGCAGACCAACGTCATCCCGTTCGACTACCTGCTGCCGTACATCCCCGGGCACGCGCATCCACGTCGGCATCATCATCGCGCTGGTCGTGCTGGCCATCGTGCACTACATGCAGACGCGGACCGGGTACGGCCTGCGTCTGCGCATCCTCGGGAGCCAACCCCAAGGCCGCCGTGCATGCCGGCATCAACGTGAAGCGGGACATCATGACGTCGTTCGCCCTCAGCGGCGGCTCTCATCGGCCTCGCCGCCGCCGTCGAGGTCCTCGGCGTGTGGGGCTACGTGCGCGCCGACTGGAACCCCGCGTTCGGCATGACGCTGTTCGCCATCGTGTTCCTCGCCGGGCTCAACGTCATGGTGGTCATCCCCTTCGTGTTCTTCTTCGCCGTGATCCAGATCGGCGGGCACGAGGCCGCCCGACAGGCGGGGCTGCCCAACGACTTCCTGCTGCTGCTCGTCGGCCTCATCCTGTTCTTCATGGTGCTCACCGAGTGGGCCGCAGCGCGAGGCTGGCGCAGCAAGGCGCGCAAGAAGAGGCCGCGGCGGCAGCCGAGATCGCACCCGGAAGAGGCGGTGAGCAATGAATAGCATCCTGACCGCCGACTTCATCGCCGCCCTCATCACCGGCGCCATCCTCGCCGGCATGCCGCTGCTCCTGGCGGCGCTCGGCGAGACCATCTCGGAGCAGGCGGGCCTGCTCAACATCGGCCTCGAGGGCATGATGCTCCTCGGCGCCTACGCCGGCTTCGTCGTCGCCAACTGGACGGGCTCGTCCTGGCTCGGGTTCCTGGCGGCCATCGTCGCCGGCATGGCGGTCGCCATGCTCATGGTCGTCTTCTGCGTGCGCATGGGGCGCGACCAGATCGTCGTCGGCATCGCCATCCTGCTCTCCATGGAGGGTCTCACCAGCCTGCTGCACGCGGCGCAGTTCGGCGAGAGCTACCCGCGTCTCGACGGCGTGCCGACCGTCGCCATCCCCGGGCTCAGCAAGATCCCCGTGCTCGGGACCGAGCATCTTCAGCCAGCCGCTGATCGTCTACATCGGCTTCGCGCTGATCTTCGTGGTCGGCTGGATGCTCTACCGGACCAACCTCGGCCTCAACATCCGCGCCGCGGGGTGGAAGCCGGTGGCGCTCGACAACGCCGGCGTGGACGTGCTCAAGATCCGCACGATCGCCGTGCTGATCGACCGGCGCTCTGGCCGGTCTCGGCGGCGGCTACATGGCCATCGTCACCGCCGGCATCTTCGTGCCGTTCATGACCGGCGGCCTCGGGTTCATCGCCATCGTCATCGCCATGCTCGGCCGCGGTCGTCCCGTCTGGGTGCTCATCGGCTCCCTGCTCTTCGGCGTCGCGCTGTCGATCGCGACGGCGCTGCAGCTGGTCGGCATCAACGTCTCCACCGACGTCGTCCAGATGCTGCCGTTCCTCGCCGTCATGGTCGCTCTCGTGCTGTTCGCGCGGCAGTCGTATCTGCCGGCCGCGCTGGCCATGCCGTTCGTGCGCGGCCAGCGATGAGCGCGACGATCTGTCCATCCGACGCGGAAGAGCAGGTGTAGCGTGATGACACGCTCGGTCGAGTTCATCATGACGGCAGGGCCGGTCGAGCTCTCCGACAGGGTCCGCTCGGCCCTCGGCGGCCAGCTCCTGTTCGACTACTCCCAGCCGTACATGGAGCTCTTCCGGGACACTGAGGAGAAGTTCAAGCAGTTCCTGAAGACGGGCAACGACATCGTGATGATGCAGGGCGAGGCGCTGCTCGGGCTCGAGGCCATCTCGTTCTGCGGTCTCGACGAGGGCGACGTGGTCATCAACGTCGAGAGCGGACACTACGGTGAGGGCAACCGCTACTTCATCGAGAAGTACGGCGGCACGGCGATCCCGGTGGAGACCGCGTGGAACACGGTGGTCGAGCCGGAGCAGCTCGAGGCCGTGCTCAAGGCGCACCCCGAGGCGAAGATCCTCTGGCTGGTCCACTGCGAGACGCCGTGCGGCACGCAGACCGATCTCGAGACGCTGGCCAAGCTCGGCAAGCAGTACGGCAAGCTGGTCTTCGTCGACTCGGTGAGCTGCGCCGGGAGCGTCCCCGTCGAGGTCGACGCCTGGGGTATCGACATCGTCTCGGTCGGCTCCCAGAAGGTGCTGGGGGCGCCGCCGGGACTGAGCGCCATGTCGATCTCGGACGCCGCCTGGGACGTGTTCCGCAACGTCAAGCGGCCCAACCGCTACTCGTACTTCAGCATCCTCGACTGGAAGGAGCTCTGGCTCGAGAAGGGGGTGTGGCCGTACACGACGTCGACCACCGAGGTCGCGGCGCTCAACGCGGCGGTGACGCGAGTACCTCGACGCTCGGGCCACGAGGAGCACTTCCGCCGGTACGCCGAGGTGGGTCGCGCCACGCGCGCCGGCGGTCGAAGGCGATGGGCCTCGAGCTGTGGCCCGACAAGGAGGAGCACGCCTGCAACGTCGCCACCGCGGTCACCGTGCCCGAGGGCGTCGACGACGAGCAGCTGCGCGCGCGCATGATCGAGAAGTTCGGCGTGCTGATCTCCGGCAGCCTCTTCAACACGCCGATCTACGGCAAGCTCGTGCGCCTCGGCCATATGGGCAGGACCTGCAGCCCGGCCTACGGCCATCGATCGCCCTCACGGCGCTCGGCCACTGCCTCAGCGAGATGGGCGCCGCGTCGACGTGGGCGCCGGGGTCGAGGCCTTCCTCGCCGCAGCTCGACCAGGTCTGAACGAGGAGGTGGCTGCGATGAACTACATCGAGTTCCACGAGGAGAAATGCATCGCCTGTGACCTCTGCTCCGGCGTCTGCTCGCTGAGCAAGCTCGGGCGCGTCCAGCCGCGGGCGCCTGCATCCACGATCGACGCGGGACCCGGCCGAGTACCTTCGGCGCGCATGCGCTGCTCCGTCTGCGACATGACGCACGACCGCGGTCTGCGTCGACGTCCTGTCCCGCAGGAGGCCCTCGTCTGGGACGAGGCCGCCGGCGTCGTGCGCTTCGTGCAGGAGCTCTGCACCGACTGCGGCAGCTGCCTCGAGGCCTGCCCCAACGTCCATCGTCGACGCCGTCGACGCGAACGGATCATGATCTGCGACCTGTGCGACGGCGACCCGCTGTGCGTCAAGTGGTGTCCCGAGGGCGCGCTCACCTGGGAGGTGCGTCATGAAGTACGGCGGGCTACACGGGCAAGTTCCTCACCGTCGACCTCGACACCGGCGCCGTTCGGCGAGCTGCCGCTCGACGACGAGCTCGCCGAGCAGTACCTCGGCGGGCGCGGCTTCGTCGCCAAGCTGCTCTACGACACGGCTGCCGCGCGGCATCGACCCGCTCGGACCCGAGAACGTGATCGTCTTCGCCACGGGGCCGGCCACCGGCACGATGATCCCCACGGCGAGCCGCATCGCGGTCGGGCGTCAAGAGCCCGCTGACCGGCACCATCTCGGCGAGCTACATGGGCGGTCACTTCGGGCCGGAGCTCAAGTACGCCGGCTGGGACGGCATCATCATCACCGGCGTCGTCCGACCACGCCGGTGACCCTGGTCATCGACGACGCCAGGTCGAGCTCGCGACGCCGGCCACCTCTGGGGCAAGGACACCGTCGAGACGCAGCGGCTGCTGCAGCGAGGAGCTGGGCGACGACTTCCGCACCGGAGCGATCGGGCCGGGCGGCGAGAACGGCGTGCTGTACGCCACCTTCATGCACCTGCAGCACGCCGCCGGCCGCGGCGGCCCCGGGCGCGGTGTTCGGCAGCAAGAAGCTCAAGGCCGTCGCAGTGCGCGGCACGCGGCGGGGTGCACGTCGGCACTGCCGGTCGGCCGAGTACATCACCGCCTGCAAGGAGCTGCACGACATCATCATGGAGAACCCGGTGCGGCCGGCCTTCCGTTGGGCCGGCACCACGGGCATGCTGCCCGGTGGTCAACGAGGCGGTCGGTCTGCCGTACCGGAACCACCAGGACGACCAGGCGCCGGACGTCGAGCCCGATCCACAACGACGAGATCGCCAAGTACGTGCACGCGCTACGAGGCCTGCAGCGGCTGCAACGTGATCTGCGGCTCGGTCGTCGAGTTCGAGCGCGAGGGCCGGCAGTACCGCTCCGAGCGCATCGAGCACGAGTCGGTGTGGGCGCTCGGCCCCAACTGCGGCATCGTCGACCTGCCGGCGATCATGGAGGCCAACTACCTCTGCGACCATCTCGGCATCGACACCATGAGCGCCGGATCCGCGATCGCCTGGGCCATGGAGATGACCGAGAAGGGTCTGCTGACGCAGGCCGACACGGACGGCCTCGACTTCAGCTTCGGCAACGCCGACGTGCTGCGGCGAGGCCATCGCTGAAGATCGGCGCCCGCGAGGGCTTCGGCGACGCTGCTCGCCCTGGGCTCGCGCGGCGCCGCGCGCGAGCTCGGCAAGGGCGAGGAGTACGCGATGCAGGTCAAGGGCCTCGACCTCTCGGCGTACGCGCCGCGTGCGTTCACCGGCATGGGCCTCTCCTACGCGACGACCGGCCGCGGCGCCGATCACAACAAGGCGTTCACGGTCGCCGCGGAGTTCCTCGGCGTGCTCGGCGACTACGACCGCTACTCGCTCGAGGGCAAGGCCCACCTGGTCAAGACGATGCAGGACAGCACGGCGATCATCGACTCGCTGATCATGTGCATGTTCACGGTCGACCTCGGCATCAGCGTCGAGCTCTACGCGCGCTGCGCCAACCTGCCCACCGGCATGGCGATCACCGCCGACGACGTCTACACGATCGGGGAGCGCATCAACACGGTGGAGCGACTCTTCAACCTGCGAGGAGGGCTTCACGCGCGCCGACGACACGCTGCCGGCGCGCTTCGCCAGTGAGGCGGCGCCGTCCGATACGGGAGGACACACTCTCGACGTCGCCGACAGTCATGGACGAGTACTACGCCGAGCGTGGCTGGGACGCCGACGGCGGGCCCGACGGCCGGAGCTGCTCGCGCGGCTCGGCATCAGCTGAGAGACTGGAGGCCAGAGGCGTGGAGGTCAAGGTCGTGCTGTTCGGCCACCTCGCACGCCTGCTGCCCGCGGGATCGAGCGGCAACTCGGTCATCCTCAGCGTGAAGGAAGGAGCGACGATCGGAGAGGTGCTGGACGACGTCGGGGTGCCCGTCGAGGGGCGGAGCTACGTGCACGGTGAACGGGAACGTGCGAGCCGTGCACGACGCTCGTGCACGAGACCGACGAGCTGCGAGTCATCGTGCCGCTCGGTGGGGGCTGACGTCCGAGGTCATCGGACGTTTGGGCAGGAGTCGCTCAGATGAGACAGGACAACGACGAGACCGGTTCGGGTGGCGTGCCCCCGGTGCGCCGCCGCGACGGGGCGGGATCCCCTCTACTACCAGATCATGCGCGACCTCAAGGAGCAGATCGTCTCCGGGCAAGCTGGGGCCGGGCGACCGGCTGCCCTCCGAGGCTGAGCCTGACGCGGCGCTTCGGCGTCAGCAGGGTCGTGATCCGTCAGGCCCTGCGCATCCTCGAGGAGCAGGGACTGATCGTCCGGATCAAGGGCAAGGGCACGTTCGTCTCGGAACGGCCGTCGAAGAGGACGCCACGCCGCGGGTCAGCGGCAGCCTCGAGGACCTCATCCATATCGGCACCGACACGACGATCCAGGTCGTCGAGTTCCGCCTGGTCAAAGCCACCTCCGATCTCGCCGAGGTCTTCGGCGACAAGGAGGGCGACGACCTCTTCCACGTGCAAGCGCGTCCGCTCTCGTCGGGCGGCCGCCCGCTCGCCGTCATGGTCAATCACCTGCCGTACGCGATCGGCGCCTCGCATCTCTCTGAGCGATCTCACCAAGGAGCCGCTCATCGTGCTCATCGAGAAGCGCGCCGGCGTGCAGATCGAGTGGGCCTCGCAGGTGTTCCAGGCCGTGGCGGCCGACGAGGAGATGGCGCGAGCTGCTCGAGGTCGACATCCTGACGCCGCTGCTCAAGCTGACCCTGACCGCCTACTCGACCGAGGGCAGGTGGTCGATCTCGCCCACGTCTTCTACCGCTCGGACCGCTACTACCATCACGGCTACCTCACGCGGAACCGCAGCGCGGACGCGTCGTTCTGGAACGCCTGGGACAGCAACGGCGACGCGCTCCGACCGCCTCTGCGCGCCATCCGGTCAAGCTGATGCCGGTCAATGGGGAGGCAGGGGTGGCGTAGAGGACGCCGGCGACGGAACGCCGCCTGCATGTATTATAACTAGAACAAATAGATGTGCTATAAATGAGACGGACTTGGAGAAGGGCTCACCAGCCGCGTCAGGTCCGTGACAGGCGATCGATGAGAGGCGCTCATGACGACAGGCGAGCAAGATGTTCTTCATGCCGACCCGCATCGTCCACGGACTCGGCTCGATCTCGTCGCTGGCCGCGCAGGTGGCGGAGCGGGCGGCAGCAAGGCGTTCGTCTGCACGGACGAAGGGCCTGACGGCCGCAGGCGTCACCGGCTCCGTCACCGCCGTGCTCGAGCAGGCGGGGCTTGACCATGTTCGTCTTCGACGACGTCGAGGAGGACCCCGGCGTCAAGACCGTGACGGCGGGTGCCGAGCGCTTCACGCGAGACCGGCTGCGACGTCGTCGTCGCGCTCGGCGGCGGCAGCCCCATGTGCGCCGGCAAGGGCATCGCGCTGGTCGCCGCGAACGGCGGCGTCCTGACCGACTACGAAGGCTTCAACAAGGCAGAGCGGGCGCCGTATCCGGTGATCGCCATCCCCACCACGGCCGGCTCCGGGACCGAGGTCTCAAAGGTCACGATCCTCACCGACGAGGCGCGTGGCTTCAAGATGTCGATCCTCGACGAGCGCACGTTCCCGACGGTCGCTATCCTCGACGGCGGCGCTGATGGAGAGCCTTCCGGCCTGGCCGGCGCTCGTGGCGGGCATGGACGCCTTGGCGCACGCGCTCGACGCGATCTGGTCGGTCGGCGCGACCGACTTCTCGGACGACCTCGCCGTGACCTCGGCCGCCACCATCTTCGAGGTGCTGCCGACGGCGGCCCTGACCGGCGACCTCGCGGCCAAGCAGCGCATGCTCGAGGCCAGCTCGATCGCGAACATGGCGACGGGCACCGCTCTGCCCGGTCTGGCGCACGTCCTGTCGCAGCCGCTTGGCCGTCTCCACATCTCACACGGACTCGCCACCGGCATCATGCTGCCGTACGCGATGGAGTTCAATCTTCCCGTCGCCGCGCACAAGCTGGCGCCGGTGGCGCGCCTGCTCGGCGAGGAAGGCGCTGACCGCGAACTCGCGGAGTACGCTGCTCGAGCGGCTCGTGGCAGCTGATGGACGAGGTCGGACTTCCCCACGCAGCTCGACCCGGAGCTCGTGACCGACGATGAGATCCCGGCGCTCGTCGAGCAGTGCACCAAGGTCGTCAACTACCGGCTGAACCTGCGGCAGGCGTCGCCCGACGATCTCACGCGGCTGTACCGTCGCGCACGTGGAGAGGAGTGATTGATGGAGAACTCGCTTCCTCACGGAGCCCGCTGGGGCAGAGTCCTCTTCGTCGACGTCGGCAGTGGCGAGACCCGTGAGGAGCCACTCGACCTGCAGGCCGCCAACGACTTCCTGGGAGGCCGCGGCTTCGGCGCCTACTACCTCTTCAAGCTGCTGCCCGCCGGGACCGACCCCCTGGATCCGAGCAACCCGCTGATCTTCACGACCGGACCGCTCTCGGGCACCGGCGCGCCCGGCGGGGCCCGCGCCGCGGTCGTCACCAAGTCGCCGCAGACGGGGCTCTATCTCTTCTGCATCACGGGCGGGCAGCTCGGCCCGGCCATCAAGCGCTCCGGCTTCGATCGTGATCGTCCTCACCGGTCGCTCCGAGGAGCCCGTCTACGTCGAGGTCGCTGGCGGTACGGCCAAGCTCCATAAGGCCGACCATCTCTGGGGCCTCGACACGCAGGCCACGCAGGAGTTCATCCGCGAGGAGCTGCCCGCCGGCAAGCTGGCGGTGACCTGCATCGGTCCGGCCGGCGAGCGTCAGGTCCCGTACGCCTGTCTGCTCAACGAGCGGCGCGCGCTTGGGCGCGGCGGCGCCGGCGCCGTCATGGGCTCGAAGAACGTCAAGGCTCTGGTCGTGCGCAAGGGCGACGAGGCTGCGCCGCTGGCCGACCGCGGCGCGCTTCAAGCAGACGGTCCGCGCCCTCAACGAGGAGCTGCGCGACAATCCGTTCACCTCGGGGCCGCTGAAGATGCACGGCTCGATGAGCACCGTGGCCGTCACGCTGAACTCCGGGATCATGCCGGCCGACAACTGGCAGCGCGCGGCGATGCCGGACGAGGCCGCCGGCCTGCTGGGCGACACGCTGCGTGAGAGGTACCTGGTCAAGGACGCGCCGTGCGGCGACGCCCTGCCCCAGCCGCTGCACCAAGGTGACGGTCGTGCGCGAAGGCCCGTATCGCGGGAGCGATGTCCGAGGGACCCGAGTACGAGACGGTCTACTCGCTGGGCAGCTCGTGCGGCATCTACGATCTGGGTGCCGTCATCGCCGCCGACCAGCATGTGCGACCTGCTCGGCCTGGACACGATCTCGGTCGGCGTCACCATCTCCTTCGCCATGGAGTGCTTCCAGAAGGGGCTGCTGACGCTGGAGGACACCGGCGGCATCGACCTGAGCTTCGGCAACGCCGAGGCGATGCTGCAGCTCATCCACGACGCCGCCTACCGCACGGGTTTCGGCGCGAGGATCGCCCGCGGCAGCCGAGCCTGGCCGAGGAGATCGGTCATGAGTCGGAGGTCTTCGCCATGCACGCCAAGGGCATGGAGGTCGGCGGCTACGATCCGCGCGGCGCCAAGGGCATGGCGCTCGTCTACGGCTGCGGCCCGCGCGGCGGGTGTCACCACGCCGGCGGCTACACGGTCACCGCCGAGCTCACCAACCCGGAAGTCGACCGCTTCGCCGACAGCGGCAAGGCGCCGATCGCCCTCGGCAGCACGCAACCGCCGCGCCGGCGGCGCGGACTCCGCCGGCACGTGCGCCTTCCTGTCGATCGGCATGCAGGACGACACGCTGGCCCAGGTCGATCGCGGCGGCCACCGGTCAGGAGTTCGGACCAGCCGACATCTACCTCACCGGTGAGCGCGTCAACACGCTGGAGCGCGTCTTCAACGTCCGGGAGGGCCTGCGGGCCGTGGACGACGTCGCTGCCGCGCCGGCTCTGCGACGAGGCGCTGACCGAGGGGCCCCTGGCCGGCCAGACGGTGGACTTCGATCTGATGCGCTCCGAGTTCTATCAGGCCAGCGGTCTCGACCCCGACACCACGTTGCCGACTGCCGAGACGCTCGCGCGGCTCGGGCTGGAGTGGGTCGCCGAGGACCCGACGGTCGCCGAAATCATGAAGCAGGGGGCACAGTGAGCTACTACAAGGACTTCCGCGAGTACGTCGCGGCCCTCGAGGCCGACGGCCTGGTGCGCCGCGTCAAGACGCCGCATCTGCAAGGACACCGAGCTGATGCCGCTGGTGCGGCTGCAGTTCCGCGGGCTTCCCGGCCGAGGAGCGCACCGCGTTCGTGTTCGAGAACGTGACCGACACGATGGGCCGCAAGTTCGACGGCCCGGTCGCCGTCGGCGTGCTCGGCGCCAACCGCGCCGTGTACGCCAAGGCGCTCGGTTGCGCCCCGGACGGGATCACCGAGCGCTGGGCGGAGGTCCACAAGAACTACATCCCGCCCCGCCTGGTCGACGACGGCCCCGTGATGGAGGAGATCCACGTCGGCGACGGCCTGCTCGAGCACGACGGCATCCTCGAGTTCCCGCACCCCATCTCGACGCCCGGGTTCGACCCCGCGCCGTACTTCACCTCGCCGTTCTGGGTGACGAAGGACCCGGAGACCGGCGACCGCAACATCGGGACCTACCGCGTGATGGTCAAGGGCGCCGACAGGGCCGGCATGATGGCGCACCAGAGCCAGCACATCGGCCTCCACCTGCAGAGCGCGCGCAGCCAGGGCAAGATGCTGGAGGCGGCGATCATCGTCGGCTGCACGCCGGCCGTCGGTCTCTGCAGCGTCGCCAAGATCCCCTACGGGGTCGACGAGTACGACCGTCGCCGGCGGCATCGCCGGCGAGCCGATCGAGCTCGTCAAGTGCCAGACGGTCGACCTCGAGGTGCCGGCCACCGCCGAGATCGTGATCGAGGGCTACGTCGACCCCACCTACCGCGAGCAGGAGGCGCCCGTTCGGCGAGTACACCGGCTACATGGGCACGAGGGTGGCCAACCCGGTCTTCCACGTGACCGGCATCATGCATCGCAAGCAAGCCGGTCTACCAGGCCTTCCTCAGCCAGTTCCCGCCGTCGGAGAGCAGCCTGATCCGCAAGCTCGCCTACGACGCCGTGTACCTCAACCGTCTGCAGCTCTGCCAACATCCCGGGCGTGCTCGACGTGCAGCTGCACGAGGCGACCGGCAGCTACGGGCTCATGGTCATCCAGCTCAAGAAGGTGCACCCGTCGCAGCCGTGGCAGGCGCTGCACGCGGCGGTGGCGCTCGACCCGACGATCGGCAAGATGATCGTCGCGGTCGACGACGACATCGACCCGAACGACGCCGACACGGTCAACTGGGCGATGGCCTACCGCATGCGGCCGCACCTCGACACGCACATCGTCGACGGGCAAGGCGAGCATCCTGGACCCGTCGTCGGCGCCGCCCGAGGCGCACGTCGACGAGCAGCGCTTCCCGCCGCCGGTCGGCACGTCGTCGATCCTCATCGACGCCACGCGCAAGTGGGACTACCCGCCCACCTCGCTCCCCCGCAAGGAGTTCATGGACGAGGCGCTCGAGCGGTGGGAGGCCGAGGGTCTGCCGGAGCTGACGCTCAAGAAGCCGTGGTTCGGCTACGAGCTCGGCTACTGGACGGACGAGGCGCGCGCCGACGCCGAGGCGGCGGTCGAGGGACGCTACCTCGAGACCGGCGCGCGCCTGGAGGAGACACGCGAAGAGGTGCCGGCCTCAGGCTTCGCGGACGCACCCGCCGACGACACCGAGACCACGAAGGGGAGAGCTCGATGGCTGATCTGTCGGTCGATTTCGCGGGGCTCAAGCTGAAGAACCCGTTCATCATCGCGTCGTCCGAGCTGACGAACAAGGTCGAGAAGATCAAGATCGCCGAGGAGCACGGAGCCTCGGCGGTGAGCACCAAGCTGACGTTCCTGCAAGGTGCCCGCTGTACGCGCGGCCCTACCACATCATCGAGAAGGAGGGCGCCTTCTACTCGCCCTCCGGAGAGCGCATGCAGGTCGAGGACACCCAGGAGCTCATCGCGGCAGTGCAAGGAGCAGACCGACCTCAAGATCATCGCCAACATGATGGGGCCGGGCGAGGACCTCGAGGGCTGGGCCAAGCTGGGCCGCATGCTCGAGGAGGCCGGCGCCGACATGCTCGAGCTCAACATGTCCTGCCCCAACCTCGGCCTGATGGCCAAGCAGATGGGCGTCGACGAGGAGCCGGAGCTGGGCGCCACGCTCGGCAAGGACCCGGTCCTGGCCGGACAGGTCTGCAAGGCCGTGGTCGACGCCGTCGAGCATCCCGGTGATGCCCAAGATGACGCCCGAGGCCAACACGATGATGGTGGCCAGGTCGGTGCAGAAGAACGGGGCGGCGGCCGTCTCGGCCATCAACTGCCCGCAGTCGCTGCCGCCGCTCGACATCAAGAACGGCGGCCGGCCGATGTACCCGTCGACCGGCAACCAGTCGTTCGCGGGTCTGTGCGGTCCCTGGATCCGGCCGCTGGCCTACCGGCACATCGCGCAGATGCGCACCATCTGTCCCGACCTGCCGCTGGCCGGCGGCGGCGGCCTCATGAACTGGCGCCACTCGGTGGAGATGCTCATGTACGGCGCCACCGTGCTCACGTACTGCTCCCTGCTCTATCTCAAGGGCTACAAGGCGTTCGCCAAGATCGAGCCGGGCATGCGCAAGTTCATGGACGAGAACGGCTACGAGACGCTCGCCGACATGCGGGGCATCGCGCTACGGTACATCGTCACTCCCGGCGAGGTCGACTACATCCCGATGCTGCCCGAGATCGACCTCGAGAAGTGCAACGGCTGCGGCCTCTGCGCCGCTCCGGGGCATTGCGAGTGCATCGAGATCGTCGACAAGAAGGCCGTGCTGGTGAAGTCGAAGGAGTGCTACTCGTGCGCCGTCTGCTACTTCCTCTGCAAACGTGACGCCATCCGCATGAAGGAAGTGCCGATCGAGGAGACCCGGGCCGGCGTCGCGGTCTGGCAGTAGCGGACCGAGACAGGAGCGACGTGATGAAAGGCGTTCGAGTACATGCGGCCGACGATCGCTCGAGGAGGCCTGCGACACGCTGGCGGATCGCGACGGACTGGTCCGCGTCCTCGCCGGCGGCACCGACGTCGTCGTGCAGATGAAGGAGGCAGGCCTCCAGCCGACGGCGCTGGTCAGTCTGAGGGACGTCCCGGGGCTCGACCTCGTGCGCGTCGAGGACGACGGCTCCCTCTGCTCGGGGCGGCGACACCCCTGGCCGCCATCGAGCACTCGCCCGAGGTCATGGAGCAGTTCCCCGGGATCGCGGAGGCCGCGTCGTTCATCGGATCGGCGCAGGTGCGCACGCGGGCGACGGTCGGCGGCAACCTGTGCAACGCGGCGCCGTCCGCCGACATGGCGCCGATCCTGCTCGCCTGCGACGCCGAAGCGATCATCACCGACGGGCGCGAGCGAACGTTCCGTGCCGCTCGAGGAGTTCTTCACGGGGCCCGGGAAGACCGTCCTCGTCCGAGGCGAACTGCTCAAGGCCGTGAAAGTGCCCGCCGCCCCGGCCGGCAGCTTCGCGAGGTACTTCAAGTCCTTCCGCTCGGCGATGGACTGCTGCACCGTCGGCGTTGCCGTCTTCGCCGACTTCGCGCCGGGGTCGACCGAGGTCCGGCAGGTCCGACTCGCACTCGGCGCTGTGGCCCCCACACCGATGAGGGCGCACGAGTGCGAGCGGCTGCTCGTGGGCAAGGACCTCGACGATGGCCTGATCGCTCGCGTCAGCGAGCAGGCCGTCGGTGAGACGTCGCCCATCAGCGACATACGCGCGTCGGCCGAGTACCGACAGATCCTCGTGCAGGTCCTGTCGAGGCGCGCTCTCGCTGCGGCCCGCGCCTGGGCGGAGAAAGGAGCGGCAAGTGAAGCGTGAGCTCCACATCACCGTGAACGGCGACGAGCATCATCTCCTGGTCGATACGCGTCGCACGCTGCTCGAGGTGATCCGCGGGGAGATCGGGCTGACGGGCACCAAGAACGGGTGCGGCGCCGGTGAGTGCGGCGCCTGCACCGTGCTGCTCGATGGCCAGCCGGTCAACTCGTGTCTCGTGCTCGCCCACGAGGCGGACGGGCAGGAGGTCGTGACCATCGAGGGTCTCGCCGACGGCACCCGGCTTCACCCCATCCAGGAGGCCTTCGTCGAAGAGGGCGCCATCCAGTGCGGCTACTGCACGCCGGGGATGGTCATGACCACCAAGGCCCTGCTCGACCGCAACCCTGACCCGGACCGGGAGGAGATCCTCCAGGCTCTCAGGGGCAACCTGTGCCGATGCACCGGCTACGTCAAGATCGTCGACGCCGTCGAGACCGCCAAGTGCCTGCTGACGGAGGTGGAGACGCCATGAGCCGCTGTATCATCGGCAAGGGTGTGCCGCGCGTCGACGCCGTCCCGAAGGTGACGGGCAAGGCGCAGTACACGGTCGACCTCTCGATGCCGGGGCTGGTCGTCGGCCGGATCCTCCGCAGCCCCCACGCGCACGCGCGCATCAGATCCATCGACACCGCCGCGGCCCGGCGGCTGAAGGGCGTCCTCGCGGTCATCACCGCGCAAGACGTGCCCGACAACCTCTTCAGCTTCTACCAGTGGCTGGCCGACAAGAACATCCTCTGCACGACCAAAGCGCGCTACGTCGGGGACGAAGTGGCGGCGGTGGCCGCGGTCGACGCGGACACCGCCGAGCAGGCCCTCGCCCTGATCGACGTCGACTACGAGCCGCTGCCCGCGGTCTTCGAGATCGACGACGCGATGCAGCCGGGAGCGCCGCTGGTGCACGAGGACCAGGAGGGCAACGCGACCTGGAAGGTCGATCGCCTCTTCGGAGACCCCGACAAGGCCCTTGTCGAGTGCGACTACGTCGTGGAAGGCACGTACGTCACCCACGAGGTGGCGCACACGTGCATGGAGGTCTCCAACTGCATCGCCAAGTGGGACGAGCAGGACCGCCTGACCATCTGGACCAACACGCAGGCTCCGCACACCCAGCGCCAGGAGGTGGCGAGGATCCTCGGGATCTCGCGCCGCAACGTCCGTGTCATCAGCTCTCACATGGGCGGCGGGTTCGGCTCCAAGCTGGTGACGGACATGAAGCTGCCCATCGCCGCCGTCCTGTCCAGGATGACGGGTCGTCCCGTGCGGATCGTCAACAGCCGCAGTGAGGAGTTCACGACGGCCAAGGTGCGGTATCCGTACACCATGCATCTCAAGACCGGCGCGAACAAGGACGGCATGATCGTGGTCCGCGATCTCAAGGTCTTCGCGGACGCCGGCGCCTACCAGGACAAGGGCCCCGCCACGATCAACTTCGCGAGCATGATGTACGGCACCCTGTACAACGTGCCCAACATCCGCTTCGAAGGCCAGACCGTCTACACCAACAAGCAGATGGGGACCGCCTTCCGTGGGTTCGGCAACCCGCAGCTGACGTTCGCCACCGAGTCGCAGCTGGACGAGCTGGCGGACAAGATGGGCATGGATCCTCTCGAGCTCCGTCTCCGCAACTCGAACTGTGCGCTGACGACGACCTCCTGCGGCGCCGAGGTGTGCGGGTGCGGGATGACCGAGTGCATGACCGCCGTCGCCGAAGCGATCGACTGGAAGCGGAAGAAGGAACGGCGGGACGGCGCCTCCCTTCGTGGTGTGGGCATCGCGAACATGGTCCACACCGGAGGAGGCGGCCGGTTCTACGGGTTCAACTCGGCCGAGGCCATCATCAAGCTGTCCGATGAGGGCACGGTGACCTTGATCACGTCGGCGCTCGACATGGGACAGGGCGCGCACACCGTGATGGCGCAGATCGCCGCAGAGGAGATCGGCGTGCGCGTGAGCGACGTCAACGTCCTTTCCCACGACACGGAGCTGACCCCCTACGACCTCGGTTCCTGGGGGAGTCGCACCAGCTTCATGGACGGGAACGCGGTACTCGAGGCCGCCAAGCATGTGAAGAGGGCGCTGGTCGAGGCGGCCGCCGAGATGCTCGAGGCCGGGCAGGACGACATCGTGATCGAGGAGGGCGAGGTCTGGGTACGGGGCTCCGACGAGAAGCACGCCCTGTCCGAGATCGTCGACCACTCCGTGAACCAGCACGGTCTGCCGATCTCGGGGACCGGTCTGTTCGTCGACAAGCTGCCCGAGGGCTACACGATCCCCACCGCCTTCGCCAAGAACATCCCCTGCTTCTCGTTCGGCACTCAGGCCGCCGAGGTCGAGATCGACGAGGAGACGGGTCAGGTGCACGTGCTGCGTGTGGTGGCGGCGCACGAGACCGGCACTACGATCAACCAGACGATGGCCGAGGGTCAGATCGAGGGCAGTGTCGCGCAAGGCATCGGCTTCGCCCTCATGGAGCGACTCGTCCATGAGGACGGGCGGATCGTGAACGACAGGTTCCTCGACTACAAGATCCCGAACATCGGTGACCTGCCCGAGATCACGACGATACTGGTGGAGAGCGAGGGCACCAAGGGGCCGTATGGTGCCAAAGGCATCGGCGAGCCCGGGCTGGTGCCGACCGCGCCGGCCATCGCGAACGCCGTGTTCGACGCGATCGGGGTCCGCTTCCACGAGTTGCCGATCACCAGGGAGAGCGTCTTGGCAGCGCTCAAGGAGAAGCGAGCATCGACCGCACGATAGGCTCCACTGCGTACGACACGCTCGCGGGCGCTCTCGGCTTGGCTTCGTGCGAGGTCGTGGCCTTGGTGGGTGGCGGTGGCAAGTCGTCCGCGCTCCGTCTGCTCGCGAGCGAGCGCGCGGCAGCCGGGGAGCGCGTCGTCGTGACCACCACGACCAACATGTACCGGCTGGAGCTGGAGGCCGTCGGACCCGTCGTCCTCGAGGCCGACCCTGGCGCCCGCGGCGATCGAGTGAGGGAGACGTTGGCCAGAAGAAGCACGGTCGCGATCGCAGGCGCGCCGACCGGCGCAGGTAAGGTCGCCGGCCTGCCGGCCGCCGCCGTCGACGCGCTCCGGGGGGCGTCCCTCGCCGACTGCCTGATCGTCGAGGCCGACGGCAGTCGCGGCAGATCGCTCAAGGCGTTCGGGACCGACGAGCCCGCGGTGCCGGCCGCCACGACCGTCATCGTGCAGGTGGCGGGCGTCGACGCGGTCGGGCGGCCCCTCGAGACCGAGCACGTCCACCGGGCGGGACTCCTCTCTGCAGAGCTGGGAGTGCCGATGGGCTCCGCCGTGACGACGTCCGTCTTCGTCGAGGCGTTGCGACGCCAGCTGCGGCGGCTGCGGCAGGGCTGGCCCGCCGCTCGTGTCGTCACCCTGCTGAACAAGGTGGAGGGTCCCGCCGCCGAAGGCGTCGCGCTGGACGCGGCAGACCGGCTCGCCGGGGGCGGTGCGCGGCCCGACGCCGTGGTCATCGCAAGTCTGCGGGAGGGCCGTTTCGCCCGGTTCTCGCCGGCGGAGCGGTAGGCGAAGACCCGTGGCCCGAGACGACGACGTGCGGCGCCCCGTCACGGCGATCGTCCTCGCCGCCGGATGCTCGACGCGCATGGGCGCGCAGAAGCTGCTGCTGCCCTTGGGCGCGCGCCCTCTGGTGCGGTGGAGCGTGGAGGCGGCGCTGGCCTCGAAGGCGACGGAGACGATCGTCGTCGTCGGGCACGAGAGCGACGATGTCGTGCGGGCGCTCAGCCGTTCGCCGGTCCGCCTGGTGGTCAATCCCGATTTCGCGGTCGGCATGAGCAGTTCGCTGAAGGCGGGGGTACGGGCGGCGCGGGGCGGGAGCGACGCGGTGCTGGTCCTGCTCGCCGACCAGCCGTTCGTCACGGCCCCCCTGCTGGACGCACTGATCGCCCGGTTCGAGGAGACGGGAGAGCAGGTGATCAGGCCGTCGTACGAGGGCCGGCCGGCCCATCCCGTGCTGATGAGCGCGGCGCTCTTCCCCGATATCCTGCGGCAGCAGGGGGACGTCGGCGGCCGGGCGGTCGTCGAGCGGTACGCCGACGAGGTGGGGCTGCTCCCCGTCGACGACCCGTGGCTGATCGCGGACATCGACACCGACGCAGACTATCGAGCCGCAAGGGAGAAGGTATGAGCAGGGCGGAACTGTACGCGCGGGTGGCGGAGCTCACCCGTCAGGGCGAATCCTTCGTGATGGCCACCGTGACGCACGTGGACGGATCGAGTCCCCGCGGCGTCGGCACGAAGATGCTGGTCCTCAAGGACGGCGCCACGGTCGACACGATCGGAGGAGGACCTCTCGAACGTCAGGTGGTGGCGGACGCCTCTGAGTGCCTGGTCTCAGGTGTCTCCCGCACCGAGACGTACGGCTTGACGACGGAGGGGAAGCGCGCGCTCGGCTCTCTCTGCGGCGGCGAGGTCACGGTCTTCCTCGACGTGCACGCACCCGCGCACACCTTGTTGATCGTCGGAGCCGGGCATGTCGGGCACGCGCTCGCCCGCTGTGCCGAGCTGCTCGACTACCGGCTCGTCGTGCTCGACTCGCGCGAGGATATGGTGACGCGCGAGCACTTCCCGACGGTGCAGCGTCTGGTCTGCGGCGAGCCGGCCCAGACGGCCGAGCTCGTCGCCATCGACGAGACGACTCATGTCGTCATCGTCACGCACAGTCACAAGGTCGACAAGGATGCGCTCCGCGCCGTGCTCGGTTCGGCGGCTGCCTCGATCGGCATGATGGGAAGCGCCAAGAAGGTGCGCACCATCTTTTCGGAGCTGAGAGACGAGGGCGTGGCCCCTGCGCTCCTCGAGCAGGTGCACTCCCCCATCGGGCTCGATATCGGGGCCGAGACCCCGGCGGAGCTGGCCCTCAGCATCATGGCCGAGATCGTGGCGGTGCGTCACGGCCGGGCGGGCGGGCGCATGGAACTGCCCACGGAAGGCCAGGAGTCCGGGGAGAAGGGCGAGAGATGAGAGTCGACGGGCGCGGCGCGGCATCCGTCCCTCAGCCTCCGCTCGCGCTCATCAAGGGCGCCGGCGATCTCGCCACGGGAGTGGCTCTTCGTCTCCATCGGGCGGGGTTCGCGGTGGCCATGACAGAGCTGGCGCGACCGACGGTCGTGCGACGCACCGTCGCATTCGCCGAAGCCATGTACGAAGGTCGTACGGCGGTGGAGGGCGTGGAGGGGGTGCGGATCGACGACGTCGAGAGGGCCGAGAGTCTGCTCGGCAAGGGCGCGATCCCGGTCATCCTCGATCCCGAGGCATCGTCTGTGGACCGCCTTCGGCCGGCCCTTCTCGTCGACGCCATCATGGCCAAACGCAATCTGGGGACGCACATCTCCGATGCGCCGGCGGTCGTGGCTCTGGGCCCCGGTTTCGCGGCCGGTCGTGACGCCCACGCGGTCGTCGAGACGAAGCGGGGCCACACACTGGGGCGGGTCATCACCGAGGGAGAGGCGCTTCCCGACACGGGCGTCCCCGGAGAGATCGGGGGCTTCGCCGAGGAGCGCCTGCTGCGTGCGCCCGCCGCCGGGGTCTTCTCGGGCAGCCGCGAGATCGGCGACCGTGTGGACGCGGGCGAGATCGTGGGCTACGTGGGCGCTGCGCCGGTGTGCGCCCGCGTGCACGGCCTGCTGCGGGGCCTGTTGCGCTCGGGTCTGCAAGTCGCCGAGGGCGCCAAGCTCGGCGACGTGGACCCGCGCGGCGTCGCGGAGCACTGCCGGCAGGTCTCGGACAAGGCGCTGGCCGTCGCCGGCGGCGTCCTCGAGGCGGCCTGTGCGCTCCTCGAGCTGCGGTTCGAGGCGCGCCCCTCCTCCGCGGCGACGTGGCGGGAGGGCGAATGACGAAAGCAAGTGACCATCAGGGCGGATCGAGTCCCCAAGGAGGTTTGTCGTGAAGTCGTACAGCACGCTGATCAAGGGTGCGCGTCTGGTAGTGGAGCAGTGCTTCGCCGTCCAGGCTGGAGACAGTGTCCTCATCATCGCCGACGAGGATCATAAGCGGGAGGCCCAAGCCGTCGCCGGCGTGGCGGTCTCGGTCGGGGCCTACCCTGTGGTCGCCGACGTGTCCCATCACGTCAGTGCGGCGCTCGCGTCGATGGCGGTGTCGATGGAGCCGTCGAAGACGCTCGCCGCCGCGATGAAGGCCTCCGACGTGATCATCATCACGACCAACCTCGAATGGGCCAACCGGTTCGCGCACGTCGACCCGGTGGCCGAGAGCGTCGCTCTCGGCGCGAAGATCGGGTCCATCGAGGAGGGCATGGCCGACTGGGACCTGTCCACGGAGGACATCGACCGTGTCGTCGAGCGCTCCGAGAAGGTCATGGCGGCCATGAAGGGCGCCGAGTGGTGCCGGGTGACCACGCCCGCCGGCACCGACGTCAACGTCTCGATCAAGGACCGTCCGCCGCTCAAGGTCGTTCCCATCAAGGGCGCCGGCGAGATGATGGGTCCGGTGCCCCTCTGGGGCGAGGTCGCCTACGCGGCCTGCGAGGACAAGACGCACGGCGTGATCGTCGTCGACGGCATCATGCTGGGCGTCGGCGTCCCGGGCACGCTGAAGGAGCCGATGCGCTGGCGCATCGAGGGGGGGCGCGCCGTCGAGATCACCGGCGGCGCCGAGGCCGAGCGGCTGCGCGCCGTCGTCGAGGGCTCTGACAACATGGCCAACGTGGTGGCCGAGTTCGCCATCGGCATGAGCGACAAGGAGGTGCTCGGCTCCCCTTCCGAGAAGGGGATGATGGGCACGGTCCACTTCGCGCTGGGCGACAACGCGCACTGCTATCCCGGTGGCCAGAGCCACAGTCGGCTGCATCTCGACGGCTCCTGCCGGGACGTGACGGTCGAGGTCGACGGCAAGGTCATCATCAGGGATGGCTCCCTTGTCATCTGATCAGGCGGCCCGGGTCAAGGTCGTCGACGTCTCCGAGGGCAAGCGCACCGACCTGCCCGGCGGTCATTGGGTGTGCGAGCTCGTCTCAGGCCCGCTGAACGGCGCCGCCGCGACCATGCTTGGCTTCTCGACGTGGCAGCCGGGAGCGGACACGAAGCAGCTCATCCACGAGGTCGACGAGCTCTGCTACATCGTGGAGGGCGAGGGCAAGCTGTCGGTCGGTGAAGAGACGCGCTCGTACCGGGCCGGTCAGGCGGTGCTCGTACCCGCCGGCGTCCCGCACGGCGTGGTCAACGACTCGGACGCACCGATGAGCATGGTGTACGTCTTCTCGCACCCCGAGTACCCGCCCACGCGACCGGCCGACGAGGCGTCGACCGGTTGACGAGGTCGCGACGCCTCAGCTCGAACAGAGTCGTCCGATGACGTCGGTGTAGATGTCGACGGCAGCCTCGAGATCGGCGAGCGGCACGCATTCGTTGGGACGATGGATGTTGCCGCTCGCCGACCCCGGCCCGAAGACGACGGTGTCGATGCCGGCGCTCGCGTAGACGCTGGCCTCCGTGGTGCCGCTCTTGAGCTCCGGCTCCGTCGTCATGCCCCGTGCCGAGAGAGCGGCCTCGACGGCGGCGACGAGTGAAGAGCGCGGCGTGGCGTGGAACGGTGGCGAGTCCAGGGTCTTCTCAAGCCCCGCCTCACACTCGCAGGAGTCGACGGCCTCGTGCAGCCGCGCCAGGTGATCCTCGATGGCCGCCGAAGGTGCGTCTCCCGGCAGGCGACGGACGTCCACGACATGCGAGAGCGCCCCGTCCGCGAGCCGCACCAGACCGTTGTTGACGGTGCTCCAAGGGGGGTCGAATCCGTCCGTCGTGGATCTCTGCAGCTCCTCGTGAAGGCGCCTCGTCGAGGCGTGGACCGCGAGGAGCAGGGTCGTGAGCGCCGCCGGCGCGGCGGGGGTCGCCGGGCTCTCCAGCGGCTCCACGGTCACGGCGGTGTCGACCCCGGGACGCCTCTCGAGCCCGACGACGGCTTCGGCGTGCGTGGCGACGCGATTGACGAGGTCTCCTCCCGTCAGGGAGAGGAGCCGGAAGCCGGGCTCGGCGGACAGCCGCGCCACGGTGTCGAGAGCGGCGTCGCTCGCCGAGCTGCCCTTGTCGGGCTGCGAAGAGTGGGCGGCGGAGCCTTCGAAGGTGAGACGCCAGCAGGGGGACGGCGGGGGCGCCGCAGCATCGTCGCCCGCGACGGCTCTCACGCGGATCTCCATGTAGCCCTTGTGGGCGAGGCACGGCCGCAGGCGTGTGGGCTCGCCCACCAGCGCCATCTCCGGTCGCGGGTCGAGCGTGGACGCGAGGAGCTTGGCGCCGTAGCGTCCGGTCTCCTCGCCATAGGTGCCGGCCAGGACCACCCCTCGCTCCAGCGGTTCGGGTCGCAGGCGTTCGAGGGCCAGCAGCTTGCACACGAAGTCGAGTTTGACGTCGGCTGTCCCGAGGCCGTACAGGAGCCCCTCGCGCTCGGTCAGGCTGAACGGCCGTCCGTCGCAGGCGCTCCACAGGGAGAGGTCTCCGGGCGTCACCGTGTCGAGGTGGGTGTTGAGCAGGAGCGGCCGCGCTCCGCCGCGCCCCGGCCGCTCGGCCATGAGGTTGTACTGCCATACTCCGTCACGCCGCTCCTGCTGCAGGCTTGTGTGCAGCCCGACCGACCGGCAGAGTGGCAGGAGGACGTCGATGAGCGGCTCGTCGGACACGCTGGAGCGCGAGTCGACGGCGATGACGGCGCGGGTGAGCGCTGACAGGTCGAGGGGCATGTTGACCACTATATGAAGGCACGCCGAGACGGACAAGCGAGGCCACTGAGGCCCGGAGCGGAGGGTCGCGCCGCGGCCGCGAGCAGGGAGGGCGCCATGAGGCTCGTGCTGCTGTGCGCCTTGGTCGTGGTGTCCCTCGGTCTCGCCCTCGCGGCGTGCGCCCAGGGCGACGGCGCAGTGCGGGAGCCGCCGACCGTGGAGGAAGCCTTCGAGGCGGCCCATCCCGACGGCCGCATACCGCCGGGGCTGCAGAGTACCGGCATGAGTGGGCAGGAGGTCGGCGACCGCCTTCGCGACGCCGTGGGGGAGGAAGCGCTCGTGCTCCTGCCGCGCTGGCTTCCCCGCGGGTTCGGCCTGGCGGCGCCGTACGTCGCGATCGGCGACGGTGGCGCGCGGCCGAACCCTGAGGCATGGGGGCAGAGCTATCGCGTCTCCTACACCGACGGCAAGACGCTGGTCGTGGTGACCGTCGGCGCCGACGAGGTGCCGCCGGGACTGCGCTGGCAAGCGGCCGAAGGGGAGATCGACGGCCACCCGCTGCGCGTCGCCACTTCGGGTTCGACGGCCGTGGTCGCTACGCTGCACGCCCCCTTGGTGGTGGTCGTCGGCGAGCGCGTGCCGCTCGACGTCGTTCTGCGCATCGCCCGCAGCCTGTCCCCCGTCGACCCGAGGTAGTCCCTCGAGGCGGTGTGCTAGAATCGCGCCCATGCCAGCTCAGCCGCACTCACTGTTCGTCGGCATCACTGGCGCGAGTGGGGCACCGTATGCGCTGCGCCTGGTCCAGATGGTCGCCGCGGCGGGCTGCCGGATCCACCTCTGCCTCTCCGACGTCGCCGTCCAGGTCGTAGCCTACGAGCTGCGGCTCCCCGCCGACGGGCGGGACGAGGTCACGGCGGCGTTTCTCGAGGCGGCCGCGGCGACTGACGGCACCATCGTCCACAACCCCGACGCGTTCGACGCCAGCTGCTCGAGCGGCTCGTCGTTCCCCGACGCCGCCATCATCTGCCCGTGTTCCCTCTCGACGGCGTCCGAGATCGCGATCGGCAGTACGCGCACGCTGATCCATCGCGTCGGCGCCGTCGCGCTCAAGGAGCGCAGACCGTTGGTCGTCGTGCCCCGCGAGATGCCTCTGTCGTCGGTGAGCCTGCGCAGGCTTCTCGAGCTGAGCGAGGCGGGCGCGCTCGTCGTTCCGCCCATGCCGGCGTTCTACCATCGTCCGGACTCGCTGCAGGACGTCATCGATTTCGTCACCGGCAAGCTCCTCTCCGTACTCGGTTTCGAGCAGGACCTCTACAGAGCTTGGACGGGCACGACGGCCAGCCTGCCTCGGTGACGTCAAGGCTGCCGGAGGGGATGAGATCCATTCCCGCCCGCTTCGGCCCTGCCGCGAAATGACTGATCCCGTGATAGTGAAGCGCGTGCAAGAGGCGCTGCTCGAGACGGCCGAGGACTTCGGACCCCGACCGGCTGTGCCGCCCGTTCTCCACTGGGGTCTGCTCTTCGCCGCTCTTGGGACGTGGGACGAGCGCTATATCTCGGCGCTCGAACTCGTGCACGAAGGCTATCTGCTGCACTACCGCGAGAGCCGTGTCATCGATTCTCCTCCTCTCGAGACGGGGCTTCTGGCGGGCGATGTGTTCTACGCCTGCGGCTTGCGCCGGGTGGCGATGTGCGGTGACATCGACGGTGTCGCCCTGCTCACGCGACTCATGTCCACGTGCTCGTACCTGCGGTCCGTGAGCGCCTCTTTCGCAGCCGACGACGCCCTCTGGGCCTCTGCGACCGCCGGTCTGGCCGCGCTGCGTCGCGACGTCGCGTTGAGCGAGGTCGCGACGCTGTTCGATGGGGTCGACGCGGGTCTCGCCGCCGGCGAGGCGCTCGACGTCGCCGCCATGGCCCTCGAGACATTGCCACGGCTCAGGCTCCCGCGCCCGGCGGCGCTGCTTGAAGAGCTGGAGCGGGTACGGGAAGGCGCGGCGGTGGCCGCGCTCGACAGTCGAGACGACGGGAGGTGACGGTGGATCTGCACGCCTTCATCGAGTTACTCGAGCGCGAGGGCGAGCTCGCCCGCGTGCGGCCCGAGGTCGATCCTCGGCTCGAGATGGCCGAGATCACCGATCGCGCCAGCAAGGCGCGCGGGCCGGCCCTGCTCTTCGAGCGGCCGAAGAGGCCGGCGGGCGCCGGCGGCCCGGTCATGCCGGTTCTCATGAATCAGTTCGGCTCCTACCGACGCCTGGAGCTGGCGCTCGGCGCGCCGCTCGACGATATCGCCCAGCGCATCACCGGGCTGCTCGAGCTGCAGGTCCCGAGCGGCCTTGTCGGCAAGGTCAAGGCCCTCGGCCAGCTGAAGGAGCTCGCCTCCTATGCTCCCCGTGTCGTCAAGAAGGCCGCCTTCCGCGATGTCGTCGTCGAGCCGCCCGACCTCGCCCGGCTGCCGGTGCTCACGACGTGGCCGGGTGACGGCGGCCCGTTCATCACCCTGCCGATCGTCGTCACGAAGGACCGCCAGGGTCGACAGAACGCCGGCATGTACCGTCTGCAGGTCCACGACGGCCAGACCACGGGGATGCACTGGCACATCCACCACGACGGCGCCGCCAACTTCCGCGAGGCCGACGGACGCCTCGAGGTCGCGGTCGCCCTGGGCACCGACCCGGCCGTCACCTACGCCGCCACGGCGCCGCTGCCGCCGGGCATCAGCGAGTTCATGTTCGCCGGGTTCCTCCGCGGCGAGCCGGTCGAGCTGGCGCCGTGCACCACCGTCGACCTCGCCGTGCCGGCCGACGCCGAGATCGTCCTCGAAGGCTATGTCGACAAAGACGAACGGCGCCGAGAAGGGCCCTTCGGCGACCACACCGGCTACTACTCTCTGGCCGACGACTACCCCGTCTTCCACGTCACCGCCATGAGCCACCGGCGCGACGCGGTCTACCCGGCGACCATCGTCGGCCGACCGCCGATGGAGGACGCCTACATGGGCAAGGCCACCGAGCGGCTCTTCCTGCCCCTTCTGCAGCTGGTGCAGCCCGACATCGTCGACGTGGACCTCCCGATCGAGGGCGTCTTCCACGACTGCGCCATCATCAGCGTCCGCAAGACGTATCCCGGTCAGGCGCGCAAGATCATGAACGCCGTCTGGGGGATGGGGCAGATGATGTTCACCAAGTTCGTCGTCGTCGTCGACGAGCACGTCGACGTGCACGACTACAGCGAGGTGACCTGGCGCGTGTTCAACAACGTCGACCCGCGCCGCGACTGCCTCGTCGTCGACGGGCCGCTCGACGTGCTCGACCACGCCAGTCCGCTCGCGCGCTACGGCGCCAAGATGGGCATCGACGCCACCAGGACCTGGCCCGAGGAGGGCTACCCGCGGGAGTGGCCGGACGAGCTCGCCATGGACCCCGCCGTCAAGGCCCGCGTCGACGCGCGGTGGGCCGAACTCGGGCTCCCCTTTGACTGAGGCGGCAACCGGTGGCCGGCAGGCGTGCGACTTGACGGACCACCGGCATCGGGTCCTACACTGTGAGGGTTCAACCCCGACCGGGAGCCTGCAGGCATGACGACGCATCGCAAGTTCTGGATCCTGTCCATCGCCAATTGGCTCCTGGCCGGGGTCGTGTGGGCGATCAGCGCTTACCTTGGCATCGCCCGCCCGACCAGCCTGTTTCTCCCCACGACGCTCTTCGTGATCGGCTTGTTCGCCGTCCTCGTCGGTGTCCTCTGCTGGGTCGCGGCGCGTTTCGGGCGGGACCCGGCGCCGGCCACCGCCCCAGAACCGGCGACCTCGAGAGTCGTGACGATCGCGGTGGGAGAGTCGACGACATCGAGCGCCGCGGAGGTCGAGGCGACGGCGGCGTCGAGCGACGAGCCCGAGCCGTCGCCTGACGAGCCGGTCCCTGCCGAGGCTGGATGACCAAGCTCCAGAGGGCGCCCGCCGGCCCCTCGCGGCCCGTCCTCTTTGCCCGCCTCGTCAAAGTCGAGCACAGCGTCTACGCACTGCCCTTCGCCTACGCCGGGGCCTTCATGGCCGTCGGCGGTGTGCCGGCTTGGCGCGATCTTCTCTGGATCACGGTGGCGATGGTCGGCGCGCGCAGCGCGGCGATGGCGCTCAACCGGCTCATCGACGTGCGGCTCGACGCGCGCAACCCGCGCACGGCGCGGCGCGAACTCCCGTCCGGCCTGCTGGGCCGCGGCGAGGTCTGGCTCTTCACCCTCGCCGCGCTGGCCGCTCTCGTGTTCGCCGCCTTCAACCTGTCGCAGCCCTGTCGTTACCTGTGGCCGATCCCCGTCGTCGCCTTCATCGGATATCCCTTCGCCAAGCGCTTCACGTGGGCGTGCCACTACGCCCTGGGGCTGACGCTCGGCCTCGCTCCGGCGGCCGCGTGGGTGGCGGTCACCGGCACGATCGCATGGCCGCCCGTGCTGCTCTTTCTCGCGGTCGGCGCCTGGGTGGGGGGGTTCGACGCGATCTACGGCATCTTCGACCTCGAGTCCGACCGTCGCGAGGGCGTACACTCGCTGGCGGCCGCGTTCGGCCCCGAAGGGGCCTTGTGCGCGGCCGCCGCCTCGCACGTCGCGGCGGTCGCTCTCTTGCTCGCGGCGGGCGCTCTGGCCGGCCTCGGGCCGGTGTACTACGCGGGTCTCGCTCCGGTCGCCGTCCTGCTTGCCTGGTCGCACCTCGATATCGCGCGCCGCGGCCTGCAGCGGGTCGGCATGGGGTTCATGAGCGTGAACGGCGCCGTCGGCGTGCTCTACGGCGCCGTCGTCGTGCTGGCCTCGCTCGTCTGACCCGTTTGCGACCCGGACAACGGTTCTGGCCGAGGCGAGCGCATGACACGATCGCGGTGCTGTGCAGGGGAGACGACGAGCCGCACGGGCGTGCCGGCGGCCGCGCCCAAACAGCGGTATTGACTTCGTGCGAGCTCCATAGCCAGAATAGAGCTTGCGCGACGGCTTGGGGAGCCGTCGGCGGGCCAGTGTCGGGGAGAGTCGCGGGCGAGAGGGGTGATCGCACTTCAACGACCTCAGGTGCGCTGGACCGATGCCATGTGTTTCGTCTAGCATTCCCCTTTTGTGGCCAGGTGGGGCAGTGCGGGGGGGGCAAGATCCGCAGGTGTTACCAAAGCGTGAGCGCACTCACGACTTCCGTCAGCCGCGTCCCGCCGACTCGATCGGCGACGCGGCCGACGTTGACGTACGTGTGCGCGGTTGCGTCCGTGCTCGACTCCGGACTCCTGCTCGACTCCGGACTCCACCACTCGCCCACGCTCGGGCGGCCGCCCGAGCGGCGTGTGGCCGGACGAGGCCGGGAAGCACGCGCGTGAGAGGGCGACGTGCAGGGGGCGCAGGCTCCGTCACGCGACTCGCGCTCGCATTCGCCTGCGCCGGCGTGATGGCGGTCCTCACCGTCTTCGCGGTCCTCCCCGCGGCCGCCCAAGCTCACGACACCTGGATACACGGCACCATTGAAGGCTGCCTGTGCCACTACACCGGCATGGTCGACGCGGCGTGCACCACGTCATGCCATACGACGCTCACCTCCGTGCCGGGCAGGAACTGCTGGAGTTGTCACGCGCCCGGTAGCGACACGAGTCTGCTCTCGAGCGAAACGGCGTGCCGGCAGGAGTGTCACCTCTACGCCGAGAGCACGTACTCGTGGGGCTACTGGACGACCTACCAGCACACCGCGACGCCGCACTTCGGCGCGAGCTACGGAGAGTGTCTCGACTGCCACGCGCTCGGCGGCCCGACCGGCGAGTCGATCGAGAGCTCGCACCACAGCGGCCTCACGTTCGAGCCGCCCTCCTGCGCCCGCTGCCACGACGGCGTGATCGCCTCGAAGCAGGGTAACCATGGACCCCTCGAGTGCCTCGAGTGCCACGAGGGCATGGACCGGCCCGAGATGCCCGCGAACTGCGTGGCTTGTCACACGGAGACGACGGCGACCGGTCAGGAGTGCCAGGAGTGCCACCTGGAGCACATCCACACGGGAGACGTCGGCTCCTGCCGCAGGTGTCACGGGACCTACTACCGGCACGCGCTTGCGGCGGTCGACTGCGCGAAGTGCCATCTCGAGATGCCGCTGCTCCATCACGGGTGGGAGGTCATCGGGGCCAAGACCTGTCGCGTGTGCCACGCGCGCGGGCACGACGGCTACAGGATCCCCGGCAGCAAGTGCAAGGTCTGCCACACGGGTACGACGCCCCTGTCGAACCCGACCGCGCAGCACTCGCGGAGGGTGGCCGAACGCATCCGCTGCAGGACGTGCCACTCGACCAAAGAGGTCCACGCCCGGGCTACTCACCCGAAGTACACCTGTCGCACCTGCCACAAGAGCAGGATGCATTCTCTCCAGAAGATACCGACGAACCTGAGGTGCCTCGACTGTCACCCTAGCGCGGCCTATCACACCGGGCCCTTCAAGTGCGTGCTCTGTCACCGCCGCGCCGTCCACGACCGGACTCCGTGAGATCGGGCCAGGCGCCGGCGTGAACTTCAGGCTGACCGTGCGGGGGCTCACGGTGGCGGTCATCATGATCACCATCGCCACGATCGGTATCGGGGCGGCTACGGCGGCCACTTCGACGCAGGCCTTCTGCGGCCTCTGCAAGAGCCACGAGCCCTACGTCGAGCAGACTCGCGAATCGGAGCACGCCTCGGTCAACTGCGAGCAGTGCCACTCCAAACCGGGTCCATTCCTCTTCCTCACCGCCAAGCTCGAGGCGCTCGAGCAGCCGGTGAAGCATTTCACGAGCTACGAAGAGCCGATGCTGGGCACCGTGATGAACCAGTCCTGTCGCCGCTGCCACACCAACGACGACCTCTTCGGGCTCATCTCGACCAGCGGCATCAACGTGCAGCATCGCCACCTCGTCGAGGCCGGCTTCCTCTGCACCCGCTGTCACTCCACGGTGGGGCACGGCGACGCGGTGCCCGAGGGCTCGCGGCACGAGCCCACCATGTTCCAGTGCCTCCTCTGCCACAACAACAAGTACGAATCCAGCGAGGGCGAGGTGGCGACCGCCGACTGCGAGCTGTGCCACACGAAGAGGTTCTACGCCGCGGCGCCCGCCAACCATGAGGAGACGGCGTGGGAGGAGCAGCACGGCTCGGTCAGCACCCTCTCGGTCTGCAGCGCGTGTCATCATGACGGCCGGATGGCCGACCTCGACCTGCCCGACACGGGCGCCCCCAACTGCCGCGACTGCCACGACGGGCTGCTCATGCCGCACCCCCGGACGTGGCTGCGGAGCCATGGCGCGCGCAGCGAGCAGCTCGGTGAGAAGGCGTGCGCCACGTGTCACGACGCCGAGGACTACTGCGGCACCTGCCACCAGCTCGCCATGCCGCACCCGGCCGGGTTCGTCGCCTCGCATGCGAAGGCAGCCGACAAGATCGGGACCGGCTGCCTCAACTGCCATCGCGCCGACAACTGCCAAGCCTGCCACGGTCAGCACCGTGACGGTGCCCCTCAGGCCCACCAGCTCTTCAAGGGCGTCGAGTACGAGCCGCCCTCCGAACCGCTCGCCGAGCCGGGCACGACGATCCGCCGCTGATGGGCAAGCACCGCGACAAGCAGCCCAAGAGCCGCGTGCTCCTCGAGGTGCGCATCCCGCGCCTCTGGATCGGCGGGCTTGCGGCGGCGCTCGTCCTCGTGCTGATCGGCGTGGTCGTCGCCTTCGCGGCGGTGAACCGCATCGAGACCTGTGGGGCCTGCCACATCATCAAGGCAGAGGTCGACACCTACAAGGAAACGGCCCACTACGCCGCCGACGTCGGCTGCCAGCAGTGCCACACCAAGCCCGGGGCCTTCTCCTACTTCGTCCGCAACCTCCAGGGCCTGAGCAACGCTCTCGCGCACGTCACCGACACCTACGAGCGGCCGATCACGGCCTTCGTGGGCGCCGACACGTGCACGACGTGCCATTCGAACGAAGAGCTCGGTCAGGACCTCGTGGTCGGCAACATCCGCGTCAACCACAAGGGCCTGCGTGAGGCCGGCTACCAGTGCCTGACGTGCCACGCCAATATCTCGCACCCGGGCACGCAGATGGAGGTGGCGCGGCTCTCGCAGAACGTGATGGCCGTCTGCTCGCGCTGCCACGACGGCGTCACGCTGCCCGAGGACTGCGACGTCTGCCACCTCGGTGCCGTGCCCGGCGATCACGAGCGGGTGATCGTGCCGCTCAAGATGTCGGCCAAGAACTGCGAGGGCTGCCACAAGAGCGAGGTCACTTGCCGGCGCTGCCACAACGGCCTTCAGATGCCGCACGCGTCGAACTGGGAGAAGAACCGGCACGGCAAGGTGGTGCTCGACCGTAACAAGTCGATCTGCGTCAAGTGCCACACCAAGGAGGATCCGGCCTTCTGCGACGACTGCCACGGCCTCGACATGCCGCATCCGAACAGCTTCGCCAAGGATCACGACGCCGTTGCCAAGGACGATCCGAAGCTCTGCGTGAAGTGCCACGGCAAGGGCGGTTGCACCAAGTGCCACGGCATCGCCATGCCGCATCCGAGCGGCTTCCTCGCCATCCACAGCGGTGCGGCGCGCGGCTCGCCGGCGGTCTGCTCGCGCTGCCACAGCGCGGCCTACTGCAACGACTGCCACGGCGTGAGCCTGCCGCACAGCTCGTCCTTCATCGCCGGTCATGCGCAGGCCGTCTATTTGGGCGGCGGGCTCTGCGTGAAGTGCCACGGCAACGGTGGGAGCGGTATCAGCGGCTGCTATGGCGGCGAGTGTCACGTGGCGGGGGACGACTTCGACCTCTGAGCCTGCGGGGGTGGCCGTTTGACCCCTCCGGCGCCGGGCGGCATGATTCGGGTCCATGGCCCACACCCTCGACAACGTCTTCCTCGGCATCACGGGGGCGAGCGGCGCCGTCTACGCCCTGCGCGTGGCGCAGGCACTGACCGCCGACGGCTTGCGCCTGTCGCTCACGTTGACCGACGCGGGACTGCTGGTCGCGGCTCACGAGTTGCGGTTCGCGGCCGAGGGCCGCGCCGAGGTCACCCGGCGCTTCGTCGATCTGATCGGCGCTGACGTCACCGTGCATGAGCCCGACGACCTGGTCGCGGCGCCCGCGAGCGGCAGCAGCGCTCCCGACGCCGTCGTCGTCTGCCCGTGCTCGATGTCGAGCGCCGCGCACATCGCCCTGGGCAGCTCGCGGCATCTCGTCCACCGCGCCGCCGACGTCGCCCTCAAGGAGCGTCGCCCCCTCGTGCTGGTGCCGCGGGAGACGCCGCTCTCGTCGATCCATCTGCGGCGTCTCCTCGAGGCGAGCGAGGCCGGCGCCACCATCGTGCCGGCCATGCCGGCCTTCTACCACCGTCCGGCGACGCTGCAGGAGGCCGTCGACCACGTCGTCGGCAAGGTCATGACCGCGCTGGGCTTGAAGCAGACGCTCTTCCCCCCGTGGGAAGGCGGCTGATGCCCGTCCGCGTCCCCGACGACGCGCTGGCCCGCGAGCCCGGCAGGATCGAGGGCATGTTCAGCGCCATCGTCCCGCGCTACGACCTGATGAACCGCCTGATGACGGCGGGCCTTGACGGTCGCTGGCGGCGGCTGGCGGCCGCGGAGGCCGCTCTATGCGACGGCGACGAGGGGCTCGACGCTTGCTGCGGGACCGGCGACCTCTCGTTCGCGCTGTTGCGCCGATGCCCGGGCTGCCGGGTCACCGGCGGCGATCTGAGCGAGGCCATGCTGGCGCGGGCGCGAGAGAAGGCGTCAGCGCTGGGCGAACTCGGCCGGCGCGCCGAATTCGTCCGCGCCGACCTGCTCGCTCTGCCCTTCGCCGACGATCGCTTCGCCGCGGCGACCGTCGCCTTCGGCGTGCGCAACGTGTCCGACGCGACCGCCGCGTTCGCGGAGCTGCGCAGGGTGGTCCGGCCGGGTGGTCGCGTCGTCTGTCTCGAGATGACCACACCGCCGCCCGGACTCGGTCGCCGCTTCCACGCGCTCTGGTCTCAGCGGGCGGTGCCGGCCCTCGGGCGACTGGTGACCGGCGCGGCGGGCGCCTATAGCTACTTGCCGGCGTCGGTCGCGACCTTTCCCGATGCCGACGGGCTGGCCGTCGTCATGGCGGCCGCGGGTCTCGCCCAGGTCCGCTATCGGCGGCTGGGACTCGGCGCCGTCTCGTTGCACGTCGGCATGGTCTCGTGAGCCCGCGCGCCAGCCTGTCCTGGCGTTCGGCGGCGCAGAAGCGCCGCTACGGCGCGGGCCTCGATGCCGTCGAAGCCCGTCTGGAGGCCGTGGTGGCGGGCTGTCCGGGCAGGCTCGGTGAGGCCTGCCGCTCCACGCTGGGCGCCGGCGGCAAGCGGCTGCGGCCCCTGCTCACCCTGCTCTCGTCACCGCGCGACACGGAGCTCTCCGAGAAGGTCCTGTGCGGCGCGGTCTCCGTCGAGCTGCTCCACATGGCGACCCTCGTCCACGACGATGTCCTCGATCACGCCACGCTCAGGCGCGGCCACCCGACGGTGGTGCAGCAGTACGGAGCCAGGACCGCGGTCTCGGCCGGCAACTACCTGCTCGCCCGGGCCTTCGTCGAGCTCGCCGGAACGGGCTCTCCGGAGGCGGTCGACGTGCTGAGCGGCGCCGCGCTGCAGCTCTCACGGGGGGAAGTGCTGCAGCGCGGCGCCGCTCACAAGGTCACCACGAGTGTCGCCGAGTACGAGGAGCGCTGCGAGTGCAAGACGGCCGATCTCTTCGCCGCGGCCTGCAGCCTCGGTGCGCTGCTCTCCGGCGTCGCGCCGGCGTCTGCGGCGAGCCTTGCCGTCTACGGCCGGCTGCTCGGCCTCGCCTTCCAGGTCTTCGACGACATCCTCGACGTCGACGGTGAGGAGGATCTCACCGGGAAGCAGCCGGGCACGGACGTGCGCGACGGCACCGTGACTCTCCCGTTGATCTTCGCGCTCGAGGAACGGCCCGAGCTTGGCGGACTGCTTGCGCAGCCGTGTCTCCACGAAGCACAGGTGGAAGAGGTCATCGCCGCGGTGCGCGAGACCGGCGCCATCGCGCGTGCCCGCGCCGTGGCGGTGGGATACATTGAGCAGGCCCGCCGGGCGCTCGGCCAGTGCGACGACGAGGTGGAGCGCGAGCTCCTCGCCGAACTGGCCGGCCGGGTGGTCGACAGGTACAGCTGACGACGAGAGAGATGCCCCCGTGAACACACGCGACATCGAACGGCTCACCGCGCGCAGCGGCCTCGAGCACGTCTGGCGCAAGGTCGAGGAGGGCGCGCGCCTCGACGAGGCCGAGGCGCGCGCCCTCCTCGACTCCCGCGACCTGCTGGCGCTCGGCGCGATGGCCGACTTCGCCCGCCGGCGCGCCGTCGGCGACGACGTCTACTTCATCTGCAACCGCCACATCAACCACACCAACGTGTGCGCCAATCGCTGCCTCTTCTGCGCATTCAGTCACGAGGAGGGTGACCCCGCCGCGTTCACGCTCACCGTCGATGAAGTGCTCGAGAAGGCACGCGAGACGCTGAGCGACGGCATCACGGAGATCCACATCGTCGGTGGCGAGCACCCGACGCTGCCCTACGAGTACTACCTGGAGATGCTGCGCGGTCTGAGGGAGCTCGCCCCCGGCGTCCACATCCAGGCGTTCACGGCGAGCGAGGTCTCCCACCTCGCCGACATCTCGGGCAAGAACGTCGACGAAGTGCTCATCGAGCTGAGGGAGGCGGGCCTCGGTTCGCTCCCCGGCGGCGGGGCCGAGGTGTTCAGCGGCCGCGTACGCGACCTCGTCTGCGAGCGTAAGATCTCGGGTGAACGCTGGCTCGACGTGATGCGCTCGGCCCACCGCGCCGGCCTCAAGTCGAACGCGACGATGCTCTACGGGCACGTCGAGACATCGGCCGAGCTCGCTGACCACATGGTCCGCCTGCGCGCCCTGCAGGACGAGACCGGTGGCTTCAACTCGTTCATCCCGCTCTCGTTCCAGCCGGCCAATACCGAGCTCAGCGACCTGCCAGGCCCGACCGGCATCGACGACCTCAGGATGCTCGCCGTCGGCCGCTTGGTGCTCGACAATTTCCGTCACGTCAAGGCCTTCTGGATCAACGTTGGGCTCAAGCTCGCGCAGGTCTCGCTGGCCTTTGGGGTCAACGACCTCGACGGCACCGTCGTCGAGGAGAAGATCAGCCACTCGGCCGGCGTCGACACAGCGCAGGCGCTGACCCGCGAGGAGCTGATCCGCGTCATTCGCGGGGCCGGGCGCGTCGCGGTCGAGCGCGACACGCTCTACAACGTGATGCGGCGTCACGATGGCGACTGAGGACGGGCCCGGCGGAGCACTCGTCCGCGTAGGCCGCATCGACTTCGTCAACTGCTTCCCGCTCTACCACCACTTCGAGCGCGAGCTCGCCGCGCGCGGCGTCGGCGCGACCATCGTGCCCGGCTCCCCCGTTGCTCTCAACAGGATGCTCGTCGAGGGGGCGATCGACATGGCCCTGCCGTCCTCGATCGCCTTCGCCCGAGATGCCGACGAACTCGTCCTGCTGCCACACGTCTCGATCAGTTCGTTCGGCGCGGTCGACTCGATCCAGCTCTTCACGCGGGTGCCCTCGCACGAGGTCACGCGGGTCGCCCTGACGGGGAAGAGCGCGACCTCGGTCTGTCTGTTGCGGATCCTTTGTCGCGAGTGGGGTATCACTCCCGAGTTCGTGGCTTGGGAGGGGACGTTCGCCGACGTCCTCGCCTCCTGCGACGGCATGCTGCTCATCGGTGACGACGCCCTGCGCGCCCTGCGCGCCGGCGTCTTCCCCTATCATCTCGACCTCGGTGAGGCGTGGCGCGACGTCACCGGCCTGCCGATGGTGTACGCGATCTGCGCCGCCCGCCGCGAGTTCGTCGCCGCTCGCCCGGCCGTCGCCGCCGCAGTCGGCGCTTCGCTGCTCGCTTCGCGCGACGACTGCGCCGTGCAGCCCGAGGCGACGGCAGCCGCGGCGGCTCAGCTCTACGACTTCAGCGCCAGCTTCCTCGAGCGCTACTTCGACCGGCTCAAGTTCGGCTTCACGGCCGAGTATCGCGCCGGTCTCCGAGAGTTCTACCGGCGCGCGGTCGAGGTCGGCGAGCTCGAGCGTGTGCCCGACCTGGACGAGTCTGGCGGTCTGACCACCGGGCATGGTCCTCCGGCGTCGGGCGGTCCCGCCGCCGGGGCAGCGCCCGATGCCTGACCGCCTCACCGACGCCGAGGCGCTCGAGCTTCTCGAGCACGGCGAGCTTCTTGCCGTCGGGGCGGCGGCCGACGACGTCCGCCGCCGCCTGCACCCCGGCGGCGAGGTCACCTTCATCGTCGACCGCAACATCAACTACACGGACTACTGCGTCTCGGGCTGCCGCTTCTGCGCCTTCTATAAGACCCCGGGCAGCGGCGAGGGCTACCTCTCGGCGACGGCGGACATCCACCGCAAGGTGGAGGAGACGATCGACCTCGGCGGCACGGCGATCATGATGCAGGGCGGGCTCAGTCCGGACCTCGACATCCGCTGGTTCGAGGAGATCTTTGCCGGCATCAAGGAGCGCTTCCCGCAGGTGCACCTGCACTCGTCTCTCGCCGCCCGAGGTCGTCCACATCGCCCGGCAGAGCGGTCTGACGGTGGAGGAGACGCTGCGCCGCCTGCGGGCCGCAGGCCTCGATTCGCTCCCCGGCGGCGGCGCCGAGGTCCTGGTCGACCGCGTGCGCCGGGCCATCAGCCCGCACAAGATCGCGACCGCGGAGTGGCTCGACGTCATGCGGGTGGCGCACGGTCTCGGCATGCGCACGACGGCGACGATGATGTTCGGCTCGCTCGACACGCCGGCCGAACGCGTCGAGCACCTGCGTCGCATCCGCGACCTGCAGGACGAGACCGGCGGCTTCACCGCCTTCATCCCTTGGACCTTCCAGGCCGGCAACACGGCCCTCGAGGAGGGCCACGTGCCCGCCACCGGCATCGACTACCTGCGGCTGCTCGCGGTGAGCCGCCTGTACCTCGACAACGTGCCCAGCGTGCAGGCGTCGTGGGTGACGCAGGGCCTGAGAGTCGGGCAGGTCGCGCTCGCCTTCGGCGCCAACGACATGGGTTCGACGATGATCGAGGAGAACGTGGTCAGCGCGGCCGGCGTGAGCCATACGATCACCGTGGATGAGATGGTGCGCCTCATCCGCGCCGCCGGCTTCACGCCGGTCCAGCGCGATACGCTCTACCGCGAGGTGCGCCGGTTCGACTGACGCCTGCCGGCGCCATCGCTCGCCGGCGTGCCGCCGGTCTCGCCGCGCGCGCCTCTGTCCCAGGCGCTACGTGTCCTCGTCGTCCGGCGACCCCCGCTGCACGCGCTCGTAGGCGCGGGCCAGGATCGGTGCCGCCACGATCAGGCCCAGCAGGTTGATCGCGCCGCCGACGGCGAGCACGTAGCCCGAGATCCAGCCGTAGATCATCGGTGCGGTGAGCGTGCCGAGCCGTCCGGCCAGCTGCATCGACGAGTTCTCGACCCCCAGGATCGTCCCCAGCCACCGGCGCGGGCACGACCTGCACGAAGAAGGCCTGCTTCGCCGGCCACGAGAACGCGATCGCGAAGCCCTCGATCACGTTGACGGCGAGGAAGAGCGGCAGGTTCGTGGTGACTCCGTAGACGATCCACGCCACCGCCGAGATCGTGTAGCCGATGAACATCAGCGCGAAGCGGCTGTGGCGGTCGGCCAGGATACCTGCCGACGAAGGCCAGCAGCATCGGGACGCTGAAGACGATCCACGTGGCGGCGATGTAGCTCATCGACGCGCCCAGCTCCTTGAGGTAGAGGCTCCACACCACCTCGAAGGCGCCCATGGCGAAGTGCGCTCGTGAAGGCGACCAGCAGGAAGGCGAGGATGGCCGGGGTGAGGATCTTGCGCGGTGGCAGGATGCGGCGCTCGCCGCGGGTCCGCTGCGCCTTGCGTTCGTGATGCTGCGCCGGCTCCTTGAGGAGCGCGAGCGCCGGCGATCGCCGCCAGCGTCGAGAGGACCGCGGCGAAATAGAAGATCGCGTAGAAGCCGCTGGTGCCGCCGCCGACCAAGTGGTACAGCGGCGGCGCGAGCGCCGGCCCGGCGATCAGCCCCCCGAACTGCGCGGTCGTCAGCAGGCCGTAGGCCTTGCTGCGGTTGTGTCTCGCGTCGTGATGTCGGCGATGAACGCCTGACCGGCGGGCTCACCGCGGCCGCCCGACGCCTTCGAGCAGGCGGAAGAACGATGAACCACATCGGGTCGATCGTCGCGTGAAGAGGAACATCGCGACGGCGTACAGCACCATCCCGGCGACCATGCACGGGTTTGCGGCCGATCTGTGTCGCTCAGCCAGCCGAGGGGCGACGAGAACAGCAGCGTGCCCAGGTAGAACATGCCGGCGATCACGCCGATCATGAACAGCGAGCTGTGGGCCTGCTCCTTCAGGAAGATGCGGCAGGTAGGGGAGGATGGCGCCGAAGCCAGTCCAGACGATGAAGCCGGCGACGGAGATGACGATCAGCTGGCGCCAGTTCGCCCGGCCGCCGCCGTCGGCGGCACCGCCGTTCGTCGCGCCGTCGATCGGGCGCGTCTCGTCCACGAGGGGATCCACGATCGCTCCTTCCGCGGCCGGGCGGCATCGCCGTCGTCGCGCCCAGCCTACGCGGAGGCTGTCAGCGGGCGGTCAGGCGTCGCGGACGGCGCACGAGCAGAGCGACGCCAGCCCGGCGACGGACGACCAGCCCCGGCGGCCACGAACAGCAGCGCGCACGTCGACGATCCCGCCAGGGCGCCGCCGACGAGCACCGACAGCGCGTAGGCGCCCTGGGTGAGCGTGAAGCGCAGCGCCCCACACGCGGCCCGAGCAGCTCCTTCGGCACGACTCGCTGGACGTAGGTGTCGACGGCGATCAGCACGACTGCGTTGGCGAGGCCGACGATGAGAAGGGGCACGCTGGCGACCCACACGGTCGGGTGGGCGACGGCGGCGTAACTCAGCGCCCACCACGATCGAGGCCGACCGGCATCGCGAGCCCCTTGCGCACGCGCGCCGCCGAGGCCGGCCAGGCCGAGCGAGCCCACGAGGAACCCCGCACCGATGGCCGCCTCGAAGACGCCGAAGGCCTTCGGCCGCCGTCCAGGACGTCGACCGCGAAGAAGAAGGTGAGCGGGTAGCTCGCGCCGACGCGCGGCACCGAGCGACGCACGATCAGGTGTTGACGCAGCAAGCCGCGGTGGTGGCGCAGGTAGCTCGAGGCCCTCGCGGAGCTCGCGGACTGAACGGAACGCGCGGCCCGCTGCGCCGCGCGCGCCGGCGCCTGGTAGCGCATCAGCAGGAGGGCCAGCGCCGACACGCAGGAACGTCACGGCGTCGATGCGGAAGGCGGTCGCGATCGGTCACGACGGCCAGAATGGCGCCCGCCAGGCCGTAGCCGACGACTTCGGTGAGGTTGTCGCCCGTGGTCAGACAGTGAGTTGGCGCGCAACAGCCTGTCGTCGGCGACGATCTCGGGAAGGAGTGCCAGCTTGCTGGGCTCGAAGAACACGGCGACGCTGACCACGAGAGGCCAGCACGTACACGGACGGCAGCGACCAGGTGACGGCGACCGGCACGAGCAGCGATGAGGCCGGCGCGCAGCGATGTCCGCTATGACCATGCACAGTGCGCTTGTTGAAGCGGTCGATGATGACGCCGGCAAAGGCCCCGAAGAGTACATACGGGCAGGGTGTACAGCGCAAGGATCACGCCGGTGCCAAGCGTGAGCCCGTGCGCGCGTAGATCAGCCACGGAAAGGCGACCATGGCCAGCCGGTCGCCCATCTGGCTGACGAACTGCCCGGCCCAGAGCAGCAGGAAGCTGCGGTTGCGGCGCGAGCCCGCGCGTGGGGACGGACGAGGTGGCTGCTGGTGCTGCCTTCAGCGGCCGTCGGGCCACTGTCTCACGGGCGACCTCTAATCGCGGTGCTCGGGCCGAGGACCGGCGCACGGGCCGGTGTCGTTCTCGGACGACCGCAGCCGTTCAACCCCAGAGCGGCCTTGACGCCAGGCGACGATGCAGAGCGTTATCCATTCTGGCTACACGCCGCCTACGATTTGTACGTATGTAGCATGCTGCCTCGCAGAGCCCCGAGCGTTGCCAGATATGCGATACAGCTTCGGCGGTATCAACGTCAACCGGTGGTTATCGGCACTTCTTTCGGAACACTGTAGGGGGGTCAGGAATCATGCGTTCGTCTTCAAGGTTCACTCGCCGATCAAGGTTCACTAGGAAGGCCCGTCATGAAGCGCTTTGAGATCAGTTCTGACTTCTTTGCTCTTTGCTCTCGCACCGCGGGCGGGAGCAGCAAGGTCCACTGAAGCGCGCCTGCCGGGATCAGCTCAAGCACCGGAGGGGCATCGCCGATACACTAAGTCGCAGCCTTGATGAGCTGCAGTAGGCGGTGCCATGCGGGCTATCCCGACTAGCTTTCGATTTTTGACTGCAGCAACAACTACCGTCGCTTTGGCGACGGTAGTTGTTGCTGCTCGTTTGCCCAGCTTGACCATCTATCCGGCCGACACGCGTCAGGTTCTGCTGGATGTGGCGGTCTTGGTGGCACTGGCGGTCGTTGCCGAGAGTCTAGCCGTTGAGTTCTCCGACAGAATCACCGTTACCGCGGCCAATCTGCCGGTGCTCATTGCCATGATGTTCCTAGGCCCTGCGCCAGCGATGGCGGTGGCGGCCGTCGCTGGGGCGTGGGGTTTCTGGAGAGAGCGGTCTGTGTTCATCGCGGTGTTTAACGCCGCGAACTACACTGTTGCAGCGTTCCTCGGCTCCGTACTCTTCTTCGGTGTGTATGGGTCCGGCGCGTCCGAGAGCTCTTTGTCGGCCGCCCTGCTCGCCGCTGGGCTTATGGCTGCGGCGGCCTACAGAAGCCACCAATCTACTCACGGCGAGCTTGGCTGCGACCATCCTCTATCGCCGGCCGTTGGCCAGCTACTGGCGAAGCGAGTTGCCACCGTTTGTCCGCTCTCTCGCAATGCTGGCAGGGCTCGGGCTGATGACCGCGGCTCTCTATATCACTGCCGGCCTGATCGCCGTCGTCCTGCTCTTCGTCCCCCTCTTTGCCAGCCAGTACATGTTCAAGCTCCTCGTCCGCGAGAACGGCGCGTACCGCCGAAGCAGAAGGAGCTGAGCGACCAGTACCTCGAGATGAACATCGGCCTGGCGGCGGCCATGGTCGTGCTGCTCGACAGCAAGGACGAGTACACGGCGCCAGCATTCGGCGGCGGTGGCGATGTACTGCCGCGATATGGCCGAGTCGCTCGGGCTGCCGGAGACGGATATCGAGGCTCTCCACCTCGCGGGACTGCTTCACGACCTCGGCAAGGTCGGCACGCCCGATGCCGTGCTGGGCAAGACCTCGGAGCTCACGACGAGGACTGGGTCTACGTGCGCCAGCATCCGGAGAAGGGCGCCGAGGTGCTCTCTCACCTGGCGGCCTACCAGGACGTCGCCGACATCGTCCGCTACCACCACGAGCGGCTGGACGGCAGCGGTTATCCGTCACGGCGTGTCCGGCGAGGAGATCCCCGAGTTGAGCAAGATCCTCGCCGTCGCCGACTCGTACCACGCGATGACGTCCGACCGACCCTACCGCGCGGCGCGCAGTTCGTTCGAAGCGCTCGAGGAGCTGCGCGCGTCCGGGGTGTCACGCTGGACGGGCAGGTATGTGGAGGCTCCTCGCGCGAGGTGCTCCGCGACAAGGACCTCGCCTACCGCGACGGCAGCTCCACCGACTTCATGGTCGAGTACGAGCGCGGCGCGCATCAACCTGCGCCTGCGCGGCCGCGCGCTCGCCGACGTCAGGCTGGGGTGAAGCGCAGGAAGACCCAGCGGCAGGCTAGCCAGCGCCTAGAGCGAGGCCAGCGCCCGGCGATCGCCTTGACCACGTCAGCGGCACGAACTGCAGGACCGGCGCGACCAGTGACACCGCATTGTGCTGGCTCGAGGTGCAGCTGCAGGGCGAGCCAGGTCGCGCCGATGCGCGTAGATCGGGACAGGGCCAGCAGGCCGAGCCGAGCGAACCGGGCGAGGGACGCGCCGGTGCCGGGCGCCGGTGAGCTACGGCCGCCGGCCACGAATCCGACGAGGTAGCTACGCGTCGGGCCGAAGACGCCGGGCCCGGACCTGGCCGCCGGCATAGACGGGGCGCACCAATCCCGCGAGAGGTAGACGACGACACTGAGCGCGCCGACCCGCGGGCCGAGGATGAGGCCGGCGAGCAGTACGACAGCGCCTGCAGCGTGAACGGCACGGGGCCGCGGAACGGGACCGGTGACGAACGCGCCGACCGCGATGAGTGCGGCGAACATCGCGACGTGGGCGATCTCGGGAGGGGAGCGTGGGCAATCGTCGACCTTTTCGGGCGAGGCAAGGGTGACAATCTAGGTCGGGCCGCGGACGGCTGTCAACGCGGACAGCCGCCGGCCGGGGGGCGTCGATCAAGTCGCCAGCGTCACGTCTCCCGAGTGAAAGCGTCGCACATGGCGGTGCGGCAGCTGCACGAGCAGCGCGCCGCGGTCGTCGATGCCGGTCGCCTCGCCGACCACCGCGCCCTCGCGAGTCTGCACGCTGACGCTCCGTGCAGCAGGTAGTCGCGCTCGCGGAACTCTCTGAGCGCGACGGTCGAAGCCGCCTTGAGCGCTTCGCCGTAGGCTGCTCGAGCGCGAGCAGGATGCGGGCGAGCAACTCACTGCGGTCGACCGAGCTCGCCGGTCGCCATCTTGAGCGAGATCGCCGTGCGGCGCAGCGCCACCGGCAGCTCGGTGAACTCGGTGTTCACGTTGATGCCGATGCCGACGACGACCCAGTCGACTCTCGTCCTGTTCGCCGGCGACCTCCAGGAGGATGCCGCCCGACCTTCTGTCGTTGACGAAGAGGTCGTTGGGCCACTTGATCTGCACGGGGATCTTGGTCTGACTCTCGATACCCTCGGCGGCGGCGGCGGCTGCGACCAGGGTGAGCAGGTGGGCATCGGCTCATCGGCACGTCGGGCCGCAGGATGACCGAGAACAGCAGCCCCTTGCCGGCTGGTGAAGTCCAGCGGCGGCCGAGCCGGCCGCGGCCGGCGGACTGACTCTCGGCGATCACGACCGTGCCTTCCGGGGCGCCGGCGACAGCCAGAGCGTCTTGGCCTCGACGTTGGTCGATTCGATCTCGTCGTAGTAGCGGAAGGAGTGGCCGAAGAGCTGTTTGCGGTCAGTCTCGGTGATCACCGGCATGACGAGCCTGCACGGCTCCTCTTCGAGTCGGTAGCCGCGCCGCGAGACGCCGAGGATGCGATAGCCGCGCTTGCGCAGCGACTTGACGTGCTTGTGCACGGCGTTGCGCGAGATGCCCAGCGTGCCGCTCATCGCCTCGCCGGAGACGAAGCCGGGACTGTCGCGGAGAATGTCGATCACTGTGCGCTTGCGTTTGCTCATGCGATTCGATTCGACGTAGACAACGGATGACGATGATTCCATCTCTCTCCTCACGTCGGAGTGTGGAGCGATGCTGGGCCGGGGCGCGCGGAGTGAATCAACCCGAGGGCCGATTCGCCGGGCGAGGTGGGCTGAGATGCCGGTGGAGGGTCACTCGCCCGACGTACCGTTCGCACCGTACCGCAGGACCGCACTGACGCGGTCGGTGACTTCGAGTTTGCGGAAGATGTGGTTCACGTGTGTCTTCACGGTGGCGTGGCTGAGATGGAGGGTCGTCTCGATCTCCTGGTTCGTGAGGCCGCGGGCGATCAGCACGAGGACCTGCGTCTCGCGCATCGTCAAGTCGTACGCAGCAGCCGATCCTGAGGAAGGGCCGCTGCCGGCAGCAGCTTGGCCGCCGCGCGTTCTCGCAGCCGCCCGTGGCCTGTCTTGATCACGGCTCGGGCGAGCGACGTCTGCTCTTGCTCGTCACACCACCGTTCGCCGGCCTCCAGGACGGCGTCCGCGTGCGCCTCTCCCATGCTCGCCACCGCGACGAGCGCGTCGAGAGACCCGGCGTGTCTCGCGATCGAGTCGACCAACGCCGTGACCACTCTCTCGTCGTCGAGCTCCGCGAGCAACCGCTCCGCCATCTCCCACTGCGTGAGCAGCTCGCGGCCGAGGAACGCGAGGTGCCCTAGCTCGACTTGCTCCGCGGCGGCGGCCTTGAGCGTGGCGAGGCCGTGCTCGTCGCGACCTCCTCTCAGATCGAGGCAACCGCGGAAGAACGCAGCTTTGAGTCGAACGAACTGAAGCGACAGCTCGGCTGCACGGTGCTGGAGCCGCAGAAGCCTGGCCGCGGCCGCATGGTCGCCCTGGAGCCCAGGGTGAACTCGAGATTCACGCGAGCGTTGTAGGCGGCCAGCCTGTCCCGCTGCCCGGCGGTCATCCGGACAGCCTCTCGATACGCGGAGGTCGCCGACTCGGCTCGGCCGTGCCGGCGGTGGTAGGTCCCGATGTGCATCGTGGGCCACGCGGCAGCGGCCACGTCGCCAAGCTCGAGGAAGATCGTCCGCGCCGCCTCGATGTCCTCGAGGCCGGCTCGACCCCCGTCTCTGAGGACACGCACGAAGCCCAGCGTGTCGCGAGAGTAGCCGGCTATGACCTCGTGACCCATCTGGCGCGCGGCGCTGAGGGCCGCCGAATCCCTGGTATTCCGCCTCGGAGTAGCGGGCGAGCGCGTAGGCGATCGTGGCCCGAGAGTCGAGCAGTGTAGGCCGGAAGTAGGGCGGAACCATGTCGACGTCGATGCCCTGCGCCTCCTCGTTTGCTTCCCGGAAGCGCCCGCGCACGTACAGCGCATGCGCGTGCAGGGCGCGGATCCTGAGCAGCTCCACGGGCGGTCCCGTCGCGGCCAGGGTCGCGCTGTCGCGACGGGCCGTCTCGACTGCGGCCCAGTCACCCATGTCGATGGCCGCGGAGAGCATGCTGGTGATGGTGTGCAGACGCTCATCATCTGACTCGGCGACGGCAAGGGCCTGCCGACACGCCGCGATCGCGGCGCGGGGGTCGCCCTTCCAGAAAAGTGCC
>CAWBNR010000013.1:0-97823 GCA_963790185.1 uncultured Thermoleophilia bacterium
CTTGGGGCCGAAGAAGCCGTCGATGCCCTCCGTCCCGAGGTCGCTGCCCTGAGCGCGCAGGCGCAGCTGGACGTCGCCGACTTCTTTGCCGCGGTCGTTGCGATGGAGGTCGCGCACGGCGGGGCCTCAGAGGACGGCGGCGCGCGCGCCGAGCGCGATCAGCAGGAGCGCGCCGCCGCCGATCGCGAAGCGGTACAGCACGAAGGGCACGAAGGTGTGACGCCGCAAGAAGGCAAGCAGGAACCAGATGGCCGCGAAGCCGCTCAGCGCCGCTGAGGCCATGCCGACGAGGAACGGCGCGACCATGCCGGACGGCAGACCGTCCTGCACGACGCCGATCCCCGAGTACAGTGCGGCCCCGCCGATGATGGGGATGCTCATCAGAAACGAGAAGCGCGCGGCTGCCGCGCGCTTGAGCCCGATCAGCATCCCCACGACCATGGTGATGCCCGAGCGCGAGACGCCGGGCGAGAGCGCCAGCGCCTGCGAGACGCCGATCAGCAGCGCGCCGCGCCAGCGCAGGTCGTCGGTCTCGCTCACCTTGCGCGACCAGCGGTCGACGATCCACATGACGACGCCGAAGGCGATGAGCAGCGTGGCGATCAGCCACGGCGCGCCGAGAATGTTGACGATCGCGTCCTCGAACAGCAGGCCGACGATGGCCGCCGGCACGATGCTGAGGAGGATGAGCCAGGCGAGGCGGCCCTCGGGCTCCTCGAGGCGACGGGTCGCGAGCGTGCGCACCCACGCCGCGAGCAGGATCCCGATCTCGCGCCAGAAGTAGATGACGAGCGCGATGAACGTGCCGAAGTGAAGCGCCACGTCGAAGGTCTTGTTGAGATCGGGGTGCTCGAGCAGGAACTCCCAGTCGAACAGCCACGGTACGAGGATCAGGTGCCCCGAGCTCGAGATCGGCAGGAACTCGGTCAGGCCCTGCACGATGCCGAGGATGATCGCCTGAAGCAGCGTCACGCGGACTCCCTTGTCGACAGCACGTCCGTGCGGAGTCTAGCGTACGGTACACGTGCCGGCAGAACCGGAGCGCCCCGCGAGTGCCGGAGCTCGCCGGAGGGAGTGGAACGCGCCGGGACGGTCTTGGGCCGTCCAGGATCAGGAGCAAGGAGGGGCAGTGGGCCAGACAGTCGAAGTCCGGTGGAGGGGCGACGGCATGTACTTCGACGGGCGCTCCGTCGATGGCGCCGTTCAGCTCGCGTCGAAGCTTGACGGCGAGGGCGCGGGCATGAGCCCCATGCAGCTGCTCGCCGTGGCTCTCGGGGCGTGCACCGGCATGGATGTCGTCTCCATCCTCGGGAAGATGCGCCAGCCCCTCGAGGGCCTCTGGATCGAGGTCGAGGGCGAGCAGTCAGACGAGCACCCGCGCCGGTACACCGCCCTGACGCTCACCTATCACGTGCGCGGCGCGGTGGACGAGGCGAAGTTGCGCCGCGCCATCGAGCTCTCCGAGACCAAGTTCTGCTCGGTGCGGGCGTCCCTGGCCATGGACGTGCAGGTCGAGTCACGCTACGACATCGAGCCCTAGTTCTCACTGCACCGACCGTGTTTACACGAAGTGGGGCGGCCGCTAGTATCGAGGCAACCCCGTTGGAGGTACTGAGTGGATCGGGACCACGAGCTCGCCGCCGTGCTCGCCGACGACACGCGATACGCGATCTTCAGGTCGATCGCCGAGCGCCCGGGCCGCGAGGTCACCGTGGCCGAGGTGGCCGACCGCTTCCACCTCCATCCGAACGTCGCTCGCATGCACCTCGCCAAGCTGGAGCAGGCGGGCTTCCTCGTCACCGGGCTCCGCAGGACGGCGGGGGGCGGGCGTCCCGCCAGGCTCTACCGTCTCAGCGAGCGGGTGATCTCCTTCGGCTTCCCGCCGCGCCGCTACGAGCTGCTCTCGAGGCTCGCGCTTCGCGCGCTGGTCGACAACCGGCTCACCGGCGAGGTGCAGGGGGCCTGTCACGACACGGGGGTCGCCGAGGGGCGCCAGGCCGTGGCGAACCACGGGGGTCCGCCCGACGACCGTGACGCCGCCGCTCGCCTGGTCGCTCGAGTGGCCGAGGAGCAGGGGCTGCTGCCTGAGGTCCGGTGGGACGACGGCCGTCTCCGGCTCACCGTGCGCAACTGTGCCTTCCGCGAGCTCTCGGACGCGGACCCGGAGCTCGTCTGCGGCATGCACCGTGCCTTCCTCGAAGGCCTCCTCGAGGTCATCCTCGGGCCGTTGGGGGCCATCGCGTGCTCCGACGAAGATGGGCGGCTCAGTCGCGGCGACGATCGCTGTACGCTCGTGTGCACGCTCAAGTCGTGAGGCCGCCGACGGGCGTCGGCGAGGCGGCGGCGCCGTCGCGCCGTCGCCGTCGCGCCTGTGATACGGTACCGCGCGGTCGAGGCACGAGGAGGATCGGTGCGACGACGACGGGCTCTCCGGCGGCCGCCACTCGGTACCGAGTGGCGTCGTCCGTGTGAAGAGGTGACGCGGTGGGCGTGAATGATGTGGAGCTCGGGCTGATCGCCGCCGTGCTCGAGCGCGCTCTTGCGCGCGGCGGCGAGTTCGCCGAGGTCTACGTCGAGGAGCGCGACGGCCTCACCCTGCGACTCGAGGACCGCCGTCTCGAGCAGACGAGCGGCGGGCGCGACTTCGGCGCGGCCGTGCGGCTGCTCGACGGGGAGCGCACCTTCTACGCCTACAGCGACGTGGTCGATGAGGCCGGCCTGACGGCTGCCGCCGACGCCGTCGCCGCGGCGCTGCGCGGCGGGGGTGGGTCAGCTCCCGTCGTCGAGCTCGGCCCGATCCAGTCCCGGCCCGGAGCCCATCCCGTCGTCGTACCGCCGGAGACGGTCGACATCCGCCGCAAGGCCGACCTGCTGCGCGCCGCCGACGACGAGGCGCGGGCGGCCGGCGGCGAGATCGCGCAGGTCATCGCCGCCTACGCCGACGCGCGCCAGCGCGTGCTGATCGCCAACTCGGTCGGCGACCTCGTGCGCGACGACCGTACTCGCACGCGCATCAGCGTGCAGTGCGTGGCGCGCCGCGGGGAGGTGATCCAGACCGGCCACGAGACACTCGGCGGCAGCTGCGGTTTCGAGCTCCTCGGACAGCCCGGGGTCCTCGCCGTCGCCCGCGAGGCGGCCGGCAGGGCTCTCGTCATGCTCGACTCGAAGCCGGCGCCCGTCGGGCTCATGCCGGTCGTGCTCGCCAACGGCTTCGGCGGCACTCTCTTCCACGAGGCGTGCGGCCACGGGCTCGAAGCCGACGCCGTGGCCAAGGACGCGAGCATCTACGCGGGCCGGATGGGCCACGAGATCGCTGCCGCGATCGTGGACGCATACGACGACGGGGCCGTGAGCAACGGCTGGGGTTCTGCCGCCTTCGACGACGAGGGTGTGGCGACGCGTCGCACTCAGGTCATCGAAGGCGGCCGGTTGACGGGCTACCTGTACGATCGGCTGCGCGCCCGGCAGGCGGGCGTGCAGCCGACGGGCAACGGCCGCCGGCAGTCGTTCCGCCATGTGCCGATCCCCCGCATGACGACGACCTACATCGCGCCCGGCGCCGCCACCCCAGACGCCATCATCGCGGCGACGCCCCGCGGGTTCTACGCCAAGAGCCTCGCCGGCGGGCAGGTCGAGCCGGCGAGCGGCAACTTCGTTTTCGGCGTCGCCGAGGGCTACCTCATCGAGGACGGCCGCGTCACGACGCCGCTGCGCGGCGCCACCTTGGTCGGCAACGGGATCGACATCCTGATGAAGATCGACATGATCGCCGGCGACTTCGAGGTCAAGTCCGGCATCTGCGGCAAGGATGGCCAGGGCGTGCCCGTCGGCACCGGTCAGGCCACCCTTCGCATCGCCGAGATGACGGTCGGGGGGACGGGCTGATGTTCGAGCTGCTGGACGCCGCCCTCGAGCGGGCCGCCGCCCTCGGTGAGGCCGGCGTCGAGGTCTACGCGGAGCGCTCGACTTCGCGCCGGGTGAAGGTCTATGGCGGCGAGGTCGAGCAGCTCACGTCGGCGCGGCGCGCCGGCCTCGGCGTGCGCGTCGTGCGCGATGGCTCGGCCGGCTACGCCTACACGTCGGAGCTGTCGCCGCAGGGGGTCGCGACCGTCGTGCGACGAGCCTTCGACCACGCCGCGGTGAGCGACCGCGACGACTTCGTGGCGCTGCCCGAGCCCGGCGACGCGCCCGCCGACGTCGACCCGTACGACGCTCGCGTCGAGGGCGTGAGTGACGATGCCCGCATCGAGCTCGCGCTCGCCGTCGAGGCGGCCGCACGTGCCGCCGACCCGCGCGTCAAGACCGTCGAGGACACGATCTACGCCGACGGCGAGGGTGATGTCTTCATCGCCAGCACCACCGGGGTACGCGGCAGCTACCGCGCGAGCCAGTGCTACGCGTTCGCCTACGCGCTCGCCGAGGCCGACGGGCAGGTCGAGACCGGTGTCTCCTACACCGTCGGGCGCGCCCTGCCCGACCTCGAGCCCGAAGCGTGCGGCGCCGAGGCCGCGGCACGGGCGTGCCGCCTGCTCGGCGCCCGCAAATGCCCCTCGATGCAGGCGACAGTCGTGCTCGACCCGTTCGTCGCCGCCAGCGTGATCGGCGTGCTCAGCTCGGCGCTCACCGCCGACGCCGTCCAGAAGGGGCGCTCACTCTTTGCGGGGCGTGAGGGGCAGACCGTCGGGGCGGCGGCCTTCTCGCTGACCGACGACGGCCGCCACCCGGACGGACTCGACAGCACTCCCTTCGACGGCGAGGGCACGCCGAGTCAGCGCACGCCGCTCGTTGCCGACGGCGTCCTCCAAGGCTTTCTGTACGACACGTACACCGCTCGCAAGGCGAGTCGCGCCTCCACCGGCAACGGGCTGCGCGGTTCCTACCAGTCGCTGCCTGGAGTGTTCCCGACGAACCTGCTCGTCGAGGGCGTCACGACGCCGGTCGATGATATCGTCGCGGGCATCGAGCGCGGCGTGCTCGTCACCGACGCTGTCGGCGTGCACTCGGGCGCCAATCCCGTGTCCGGAGAGTTCTCGGTCGGTATCAGCGGCGTCCTCATCGAGAGCGGGCGCCTGACGACGCCCGTGCGTGAGATCACGCTCGCCGGTGACCTGCTCTCCATGCTGCTCCGGGTGGTCGCTCTCGGGGACGACGCCCGCTGGGTGCCGGGCGGGAGCATCCTGACGCCATCGATCGCCATCGAGGGCATGGCGATCGGCGGGACCTGACCTGTACGCCGGTCGCGCACGACCGTTTGAAGGACCGGGAGACGGAGGAGGACACGCACGTGGACGACCTCGGCCAGCGCCTGCTGGCGGCCAGCTACCTGGAGGGCGACTTCGTGCTGCGCTCCGGGCGTCGCAGCCGCTTCTACCTCGACAAGTACCTCTTCGAGACGAAGCCCGACCTGCTGCGCGACATCGCGAAGGGGCTCGCCCAGAAGCTCCCGTCCTACCGGCCGTTCGATCTGCTGGCCGGGCCCGAGCTCGGCGCCGTGGCCTTGGTGACCGCGGTGGCACTCGAGTCGGGCACGCCGTTCGTGATCGTGCGCAAGGGCGCCAAGGGGTACGGCACCGACAAGGCGATGGAGGGCAGGGCCGAGCCCGGTCAGCGCGTCGTCATGGTCGAGGACGTCGTCACCTCGGGAGGCGCCGCGCTGCAGGCCGCCGAGCGCTTGCGCGAGGCTGGTCTCGAAGTCGTGGCGCTGCTCTGCGTCGTCGACCGCGAGGAGGGCGGCCGGGCCGAGATCGAGGCCGGCGGACTCACCTTCGACCCGCTGTTCACGGCGACCTCGCTGGGGATCAAGAAGCCCGACTGAATCAGGCCACGACGCGCAGGGTTCGCAGGCTGAGGTCCTCGGGGCCGTGCACCTTGAGGTGCACGGCCGAGGCGCGCTGCAGATAGGCGACCGTCTCGGCGGTGATCTCCTCGCCTGGTCCCAGTGCGGGGATGCCGGGGGGATAGGGCGTGACGATCTCGGCGCTCACGCGGCCCGCGCACTCCTCGATCGGGAGCGCGACGGACGGCGCGAAGAACGCCTCGCGCGGGGTGACGACCTGGCGGGTGAAGGCGGGCGGTCTCAGCTCGTGCCATCGCGCCGCAGTATCGCGCCGGTCAGCACTCACCGACCGCCCCGCGAAGTCACGCAGCGCCGCGACGAGCACGCGCATGTCGTCCATCGAGTCGCCGTGCGTCACGTTGAGGATGATCGCCAGCGGGTCCGCCGCCTCAACGGCCACGCCGTAGTCGTCGCGCAGCACGGTCTCGAGCTCGAAGCCGCTGAGGCCGAGACCCAGCGCCGAGATCGTGAGCCGCGTGGGGTCGAACGCGGCCACACCCTCGGCCTGCAGGACCTCGTGCCCGAGGCAGCGCAGCCCGGCGATCTCGTCGATCTCGCCGCGAGCCCAGTCGGCACAGGCGATGGCCCCGCGCCACAGCTCCGCTCCGCGCGTGGCCATCTGCTGGCGGGCGGCGTCGATCGAGGCGTAGATCAGCACTTGAGGGCTCGTGCTCTGCGTCATCTTCACCATGCCCTCGAGACGCGCCAGGTTGAGGTGCGCGCCGCGGGCGAGCAGCACCGCCGACTGCGTGATCCCGCTGATCAGCTTGTGCGTGCTGACGACGCAGGCGTCGGCGCCGGCCGTCATGGCGTCGACGGGCAGCTCGGGGCAGAAACGCAGGTGCGGACCCCAGGCCTGGTCGACGATGAAGGGCACTCCGGCGGCGTGAGCCGCCGCGGCGATGCCGGGCAGATCGGCGGCGAGTCCGTTGTAGGTCGGCGAGGTCACGAACAGCGCCTTGGCATCCGGGTGGGCGCGCAAGGCGGCCGTGGCTTGGGTGACGCTGACGTTCAGCGGGATGCCCCAGTCGGGGTCGACCGCAGGCTCCAGGTAGCAGGGCATCGCACCCGAGTAGATGAGCGCGGCGAGCAGCGACTTGTGCGCGTTGCGCGGCACGATCACGGTGTCGCCGGGCCCTGCCACGGTGAGCGCCAGGGCGTGCACGCCGCTCGTCGAACCGTTCACCAGGAAGTGACAGCGGTCGGCGCCCCAGGCCTCGGCGGCGTAGTCCTCGGCGAGGCGCGTCAGACCGACGGACTCTCGTGTGTCCTCGACGGCTCCGGCCATGGCGACATCGGCTTGGAGACAGGCATCGCCGAGTAGCTCGCGCAGCTTGGGCGGCGCACCTCTGCCGAGCTTGTGCCCAGGTGTGTGAAAGGGCGTGAAGCCTCGCCGGCGGTAGGCGAGGACGGCGTCGATGTAGGGGGTCGCCTCCTGGTCGTACGGCATGGGTTCTCCTGTCGTCCAGCGGTGGCTCGGGCGGGACGTCCTCGCCCGGGCCGGCGACGCCGAGTCTATCAGTGACACGCGCGGGGCACGTTGCGAAAGAGCGACAGGGTCGGCGCCCGAGGTGACGCGCAGGTCGGTCGTTCCTGTGACTCCGGTGATACACTGGGTAGCGGTTTGCAGGAGAAACACGAGCATCGGGAGATAACCATCAAGTTCGACTCGACGGTGAGAGTTCGCTTCGCACCGAGCCCTACGGGTCCGTTGCACATCGGCTCGGCCCGGACGGCCCTCTTCAACTGGCTCTTCGCGCGCCACCACGGGGGCGTCGTCGTGCTGCGCATCGACGACACTGACCCGGCGCGCTCGCAGAGCCGCTTCGAGGCCGTGATCCTCGAGGACCTGCGCTGGCTCGGTCTCGACTGGGACGAGGGGCCCGACACCGGAGGCCCCGTCGGGCCCTACAGGCAGAGCGAGCGCCTCGACCGCTACCGGACCGCGGCGCGGTCGCTCGTGGAGTCCGGCGCCGCATACCACTGCTTCTGCCCGGAGGAGCGTCTGAAGGCGCTGCGCGAGGAGCAGCGGCGCGCGGGTGTCACGCCGCGCTACGACCGGCGCTGCGCCGCGCTGTCGCGCGACGAGGTCGGCGGCCGGCTCGCCGCCGGCGAGCCGGCCGCCGTCCGCTTCAAGGTACCCTCCGCCGAGGTCGTCGTCGACGACCTGCTGCGCGGGCCGGTCACCGTCGGTGCCGGGGCCCTCGGCGACTTCATCATCCTGCGCTCCGACGGCGTGGCCGGCTATAACTTCGCGACCGCCGTCGACGACGGCGACATGGCGATCACGCACGTGATCCGCGGTGACGACCACCTCACGAACACCGCGCGCCACCTGCTGCTGTCGCGCGCGCTCGGCACGCAGGCGCCGCGCTACGCGCATCACGGCATGATCCTCGACGCCGAGGGCGGCAAGCTCTCGAAGCGGCACGGGGCCACCTCGGTCGGCGAGTTCCGCGAGCTCGGCTACCTGCCCGAGGCGCTCGTCAACTACCTCGCGCTGCTCTCGTGGTCGCACGGCGAGGACGAGCTCCTCGCCCGCGAGCGTCTGGTGGGCGAGTTCGACCTCGAGCGTCTCTCGACGAGTGCCGCGGTCTTCGACTGCGCCAAGCTGGACTGGCTGGCGCACGAGTACGTCATGCGCCTCGACCCGCAGGAGCACGCGTGGCGCTTCGCCGAGCGGCTGCCGCAGTCCACGCCGCCGCCGGCGGCTGCTGCCTTGGCGGCCGCATCCCAGCCGTCGCTCTCAGCGTACGGCGAGGCGCCGGTCTTCGCGGCCGCCGTACTCGAGACGCCCGTGCTCGAGGCGGCCGCGACCGCGTTCGTCGCCGGCGCGCGGCCGCAGATCGAGTACTTCGTCGAGGCGCGGGCGGCGGCGGCCGCGTGGCTCGATCCCGCCGCCGCCCGCGCCCTTCTCTCCGCGTACCGCGAGTGGGGCGCCGGGCAGGGACTGTCCCCCAAGTCGCTGCTGATGCCGCTGCGCGTCGCGCTCACCGGTCGGGAGCACGGCCCGGAGCTCCACTTCGTGCTCGCCGCTCTCGACCGCGCGACGACGGTCGCGCGCCTGCGCGAGGCGCTCGAACACGCCGGTCCGGCGAGTCCGTCCGCCCCATCGTCATCCTCCAAGGGAGCCCGACCATGATCCGACTGTTCAACTCTCTCTCGCGCCAGAAGGAGGAGTTCGTCCCCCGCGAAGAGGGCAAGGTCGGCATCTACTGCTGCGGGCCCACGGTGTACAACCTCGTGCACGTCGGTAACGCGCGACCATACGTCACCTTCGCCGTGCTGCGCTCGTGGCTCCGCCACCGCGGCTACGAGGTGACGCTGGTCGAGAACATCACCGACGTCGACGACAAGATCATCGCCAAGGCGCAGGCGGAGGGCCGCACCGCCGTCGAGATCGCCGACGAGTTCACGGCCGCCTACCACGACGACATGGGCCGCCTCGGCGACGCCCTGCGGCCCGACGTGGAGCCGCTGGCCACCGAGACGATCGCCGAGATCGTCGACCTCTGCCGCCAGCTCGTCGCGTCGGGTCACGCGTACGAGGCCCGCGGCAGCGTCTACTTCCGCGTGCGCAGTTTCCCGGAGTACGGCAAGCTCTCAGGGCAGCGTATCGAGGACCTCGAGGAGGGCGCCCGCGTCGATGCCGAGCCGGGCAAGGAGGACCCCCTCGACTTCGCCGTCTGGAAGGCGGCGAAGCCCGGCGAGCCGGCGTGGGAGAGCCCATGGGGGATCGGCCGGCCCGGCTGGCACATCGAGTGCTCGGCCATGGGGCTGCGCTACCTGGGTGCCGGCTTCGACATCCACGGCGGCGGCCGCGACCTCATCTTCCCCCACCACGAGAACGAGATCGCGCAGAGCGAGGCGGTGGGGCTGCCCTTCGCGCGCGTCTGGATGCACAACGGCATGATCCGCTCTGAGGGCGCGAAGATGGCCAAGTCGGTCGGCAACATCTTCCTCCTACGCGAGGTGCTCGACCGCTACGGTACGGCGGTGCTGCTCATGTACTTCCTGACGACGCACTACCGCAGCCCACTCGAGTTCTCCACCGAGAAGCTCAACGAGGCGCGCGCCGCGTTCCAGCGCCTGACCGACGCGCTGGAGACTGCGCAGTTCAGGGTCGAGACGGCCGGCCGGGCCGCCGCGCGCGGCGAGGCGGCCGGCCTGCGCGACGAGGTCGCGCGGGCACGGGAGGCCTTTGCCGCGCACATGGACGACGACCTCAACACGGCGGCCGCCATCGGCGAGCTCTTCGGCCTTGCCGCCGCGATGTTCAGGCACCTGAACGCCGTCGACGCCGGCCGCGAGCCGCTCGACGCCGACTTCCTCGAGGCCGTGCGCGACACGATCGCGGAGTCGCTGGAGGCGTTGTTGATCCCGGTTCCGGTCGTCGGGCATAGCGCGGTGACGCTGACGTCCAGTGTGCGGGCAGAAGCTGTCGGCACCGTGACGCCCGGCGGCGAGGATGCGCCGGTTGCGGACGGCACATGTGCGGCGACGTCGGACGGTCTCAGCGGCGCCGGTACCGTAACGGGTCCGGCGGCCGAGAGCTGCGCCACCGGCCACGTCGCTCTGCCCCCGGCGGCGCGCCTCGCCGAGGAAGGTCGCTGGGAGGACATCGAACTCGTCTACGCCGAGCGGCTCGGTTGCGACGACGCCTCCTACGCCTGCGCGCTGCGCGACCACTACCGGGCCGGGAAGGACTGGGTCAAGGCGGATCTGGTAAGGGATGCCCTGTCCGCCGCCGGCTTCGAGGCGCGCGATACGCCACAGGGCACTCACGTGACGAAGCGATCCTGAGAGGCAGGCGGCCGCGATGCGGAAGAGTCGAAAGGTGCGAGGTCTGTGATGGAGTGGCTGTATGGTCGGCAGGTGGTGGCGACGGCGCTGGGCGCCGGGGTACGGCGCCGGCCCAGCCGGCTCGCCGGGACGCCTGCCGCCCTGCACGCGCTCGGCGCCCGCGTCCCCGGCGGGCTCGACGTCGAGACGGTCGACGAGCGCGAGCTCGAGCGGCTGACGCGGTCGGGCGAGCACCAGGGCGTGGCCGTGCTCGTTGGCGACTATCCCTACGTGCGCGCCCACGACCTGCTCGGGGCGGACCTCTTGATCGTGCTCGACGAGATCAGCGACCCGCATAACCTCGGCGCCGTCGCGCGCAGCGCGCTTGCCGCCGGCGCCGCCGGTCTCGTCGTTCCTCGCCATCGCGCGGCTCACGTCACGCCGGCGGCCGTCAAGGCGTCGGCCGGCACCCTCGAGCTGCTCCCGGTCGCGGTCGTCCCGAACGTGGTCGCCTTTCTCAAGCAGGCCAAGAAGGCCGGCCTCTGGGTCTACGGGGCGGCCGGCGACGTCTCGTGCTCCTACGTCGAGCTCGACCTGTGCGACCGGTCGGTCCTGGTGTTCGGCTCGGAGGGTCGCGGGCTGCGCCCGCTGGTGGCGCGGGCGTGCGACGCGCTCGCGACCATCCCGATGGAGCCTCAGGTCCAGAGCCTCAATGTGAGTGTCGCCGCCGCCGTCTTCCTCTTCGAGGCGAGGCGGCAACGCGCCGCCGCCGCCGCTCCGCCGGGCGGCGTGCCGTGAGCCGCACCCTCTACATCGTCGACGGCTACAACGTGCTGCACCATCTCTTCCCTGGTGTCGGGCGGGACGAGCTGTTCGCTCGCCGTGACTGGTTGCGCGACCGTCTCGCCGGCTACGTCACGCTGCGCGGCGCCGGCGCCGCGCTCGTCTTCGACGGGCACGGCCCCGAGAGTACGAGCACACGGCCCATCGCCGGCGTGGACATCGAGGTGGCGTTCGCGGGAGGCCGTTTCACGGCCGACACCCTGATCGCGCGTCGCATCGCCTCGCAGGCTCCCGACACGGCAGTGATCGTGGTCAGCGCGGACCAGGAGGTGCAGCGGACGGCCTCGCGCGCGGGAGTGCTTCGTATGACGCCTCGCGAGCTGGCCGCCGAGCTCGCCGACAAGCCCGCGGAGCTCGCCGACAGAACTTCCTTCGGGCAGGCACTTGACTCTGCCTCAGACTCCCATACAATGCGTTCACGGCTTGAGGATAAAGTAGACCCTGAGACTTTGCGCAAGCTGCATCGTCTCAGGGGCGGATCCTGAGAAGGCCGGGTCGCTGCGGTTGATGGGCCGTAAGCGGGGCAATCGCGTACGGAGGTGGGGATGAAAGCGTCGCGGCAGGTCGCGTCCGGACGCAGTACGACTCACTCGCAGAACCCTCAACCCTTCAGCGAGAGTTCAGATTACGGCTTGGTGTGCGCCTATAGGCACGGCAGCCAGCCCGCCCTCGACACCCTGATGCTTCGCTACCACCAGTTCGTGCGCCTCAAGGCGAGCTCGTACTTCTTGGCGGGCGGCGACGGTGAGGACCTGATCCAGGAGGGCATGCTCGGGCTCTACAAGGCGGTGCGCGATTACCGCAACGACCGCCTGGCGTCCTTCCGCAGCTTCGCCGAGCTCTGCATCACGAGGCAGATCATCACGGCGATCAAGACGGCCACTCGGCAGAAGCACCACCCGCTCAACGGCTACCTCTCGTTCAGTCAGACGCCGGGCGACGCCTCCGACGACGGCGACTGCTCGCTGGCGGACATCCTGCCGGGGCCGATCTCGCACGACCCGGTGTTCCAGGTGATCTCCTCCGAAGAAGTCGCAAGCCTGACGGCATGCCTCACACACATGCTGTCCGAGCTGGAGAGCCGCGTTCTGCGCCTGTATCTGCAGGGGTTGTCCTACGAGCGTATCGCGAGCCGGCTCGACTGCGACTGCAAGACCGTCGACAACGCCCTACAGCGCATCAAGCGCAAAGTCGACCAGCATCTCGAGAGCCGCAAGGTCATCGATTAGACGAGACGCCGGAAGGGCCGCGACCTCCACCGAGGTCGCGGCCCTTCCGGCGTCTCGTCCCGGGTCTTCCCCCGTCAGAAGGTCGTCAGGCTGACGTCGTGGCCCTGCTGCTGGACCAGGAGCTTGAAGTCGTGCGGGCTCGTGGCGACCTGCGCCGCGTCGCTCAGCGTGATCAGGCCCTGCTCGTACAGCTTGAGCAGCGCTTGGTCGAAGGTCTGCATCCCGTAGAAGTCGCCTTCCTTGATGGCGTCGTGCACGAGCATCGCCTGATCGGGATCGAGGATGAAGTCCCTGATGCGGTTGGTCGTGATCATGATCTCGATGGCGGGGACGCGGCCCTGCCCGTCCGCGCACTGCAGGAGGCGCTGCGAGACGATGCCCCTCAGCGTGCCGGCCAGCATGATGCGCACCTGCTTCTGCTGGTGCAGGGGGAAGAAGTCGATGATGCGGTTGATGGTCTCGGTCGCGTCGATCGTGTGCAGCGTGCTCATCACGAAGTGCCCAGTCTGGGCCGCGGTGAGCGCCGCGGCCACCGTGTCGGTGTCGCGCATCTCGCCGATGAAGATGACGTCGGGGTCCTGGCGGAGCACGTACTTGAGCGCGCTTGCGTAGGTCTCGGTGTCGAGCCCGATCTCGCGCTGGTTGATGATCGCCTTGTGATCCTGGTGCAGCACTTCGATCGGATCCTCGATGGTGACGATGTGGCGTCGCATGGTCGCGTTGATGTGGTCGATCATGGCAGCCAGGGTGGTCGTCTTGCCGGACCCCGTGGTGCCGGTGACGAGCATCAGCCCGCGCGGCTCGAGCGCGAGGCGCTTGAGGATCTCGGGCAGGTGCAGCTCCTCGAACGAGGGGATCTTGGTCGTCACCTGTCGCATCGCGATGCTGATGCTGCCGCGCTGGCGGTACACGTTCACGCGGAAGCGCCCGAGGTCGGGGGCGGAATAGGCGAAGTCGATCTCGTTGTGCTCCGAGAAGCGCCGGATCTGCTTGTCGGTCATGATCGAGGCGGCGACGTCCTTGGTGTTCTCCGGCGTGAGGGACGGCTCGTTCATGAGCGCCAGCTCGCCGTCGACGCGCAGGACTGGGGGGCTGCCGGCCTTGATGTGCAGGTCTGAGGCGTTGCGCCCGACCATGTCGCGGAGCAGATCGTCTATGGGTCTCACCGGAGTCCCCCGAAGGTCGTGTGTGGTCGCCACTCCCCTTTGTCGTCAGATTGGGCGAAAGCCTTACCCTTTTCTGGATCGGGCGAGCGTGAGAGGAGGGTCGAGGGTGGGCGCGCCACCGGCGATCTGCGCGCGATGCCCGGTGTGAGCCGGCGCGTCAAACGGTCTTCTGAGCGGCCCCCGGGGAGGGTAAAAGGCTCAGGGACGACCGCCGATCCAGGCGCCGTCGTAGAGCATGCCCGTGGTGACCTGCCCGGCGGAGCTGGAGGCGTGCACGATCTGTCCGCCGCCCATGTAGATCGCGACGTGACTCGAGTAGGCCGGCGTGCCGAAGAACACGAGGTCGCCGGGCTGCAGGGCGCTGAGGGGCACGTCGGTCGTCACTGCCGCCTGCAGGGTCGCGGAGTGCGGCAGGCTGTACCCGAGCTGCGCGTAGCAGAACATGGTGAGGCCGGAGCAGTCGAAGCCCGCCGGAGTCGCTCCGCCGTAAACATACGGAACGCCGAGGTAGCGCAGCGCGATGGCGACGACCTCGGAGTGTCCGCTGCCGCCCGGGTCTGCCGGCTGCGGATACACGCCGGTCGCCGCGGCGGCGCGCGCCGCTGCGGCGGCCGCGGCCTCTTCGCGCAGGCGGTCGATGTCGCCCGTCAGCCTGCTCTCGAGCTGTTCGAGCCGGGCTTGGAGGGCGAGCAGCTTGTCCTTCTGCGCGGTGCGCTCGGCGACGAGCCGGGCCGCTTCATCCTTGTCGGCGGCGAGTTTGAGGCGGCGGTCTCTGATGTCGCGCTCGTAGGCGGCGATCGCCGTGACGGTGTCGACGTCGGAGTCGCCCAGGCGCCGCATGAGATCGAGCTGCGAGACGAGCTCGTCGAAGCTCGAGCTCGAGAAGAGGACGTCCACGAAGTCGACACCGCGAGCCTTGTAGAGGAGCCGCGCACGCTGTGAGAGTTGCGTCTTGGCCATCTCGCGGTTGTACTCGGCCACGTCGAGCAGGTGCTCGTTCTCCCTGATGGCCTCCTTGACGTCGGCCAGCTGGGCCGTCGCCATGTTGTACTTCTCGACGGCCAGGTCCGCCTTCAGGTACACATCACCGAGCTTGGCCGTCACGCGGCGAAGCTCCGCCTTCTTCTCGCTGATCGGTGTGCCGCCGGCGCTCGCCGCGACGAGCAGCGACAGCAATGCGATGGTGAGGGGGAGGAGAAGCCGAAAGCGGAGAAGTGCTGTCACGCGTCGTGTGCCGGTCATGCCTGCGTCTCCCTTCGGGAGCGTGGGCGGCGGGCGCGTTCTGGGCGTGCCGCTCTCAGACTCAGCACTCTACACCTTGGGCCGGGGCTCGGCAACAGGGGGCGAGTCTCCGCTGAGAGCAGGGAAATCGGCGCTCCGACAGCGGGAGGGCGTGCTCCTTCGACGACAGGAGGATGCGCGTCGTGGCGACACGACGGCGTGTGCCCCGCGCGTCGGTCAGAACCGACCGCCGATCCAGGCGCCGCTGATCGAGCCGTAGCTCACGACGGCGCCAGTGTGCGGGGCGTGGATCATCTGCCCGCTCCCGGTGTAGATGCCGACGTGGTAGCTGTACGAGGCGCTGCCGAAGAAGACGAGGTCGCCCGGCTGCAGAGCGTGGAGCGGCACGGGAGTGGACATCTTCTGCTGCAGCGTCGCCCCGTGAGGCAGGTAGACGCCGACCTGCGCGTAGCAGTACATCGTGAGACCGGAGCAGTCGAAGCCGTCGGGTGTGGCCCCGCCGTAGACGTACGGCACGCCGAGGTACCGCTGGGCGATGGCGACGACGGAGGAGTTGCCGGAGCCGCCGGGGTCGGGCGGCTCGTACGAGGTCGCGCTCGATGCCAGAGCGGCCTGCTGCGCCGCGGCGGCCGCCGCGGCGCGAGCTGCGGCGCGGGCCTCGGCCCTGAGGTGCGCTATCTGGCGCTCGAGCTCATTCTGCATGCGCTCGAGCCGGGACTGGAGGGCGAGCACCTCGTCCTTCTTGGCGGCGCGCTCGGCGACGAGGCGGGCCGCCTCCTTCTTGTCGGCCTCGAGCTTGAGGCGGCGGTCCTTGATGTCGCGTTTGTACGCGGCGATCGATTTGACCGTGTCCACGTCGGAGTTGCCGATACGCTCCATGAGCGCGAGCTGTGTGACCAGCTCGTCGAAGCTCGTGGTCGCGAAGAGGACGTCGACGAAGCCCTCGTCGCGCTGCTTGTACAGGTCGATGGCGCGGGCCTCGAGCTGGGCGTTGGCCAGCCCGAGGTTGTACTCGGCGACGCTCAGAAGGCGCTGGTTCTCTCTGATGGCCGTCTTGACGTCGGTCAGCTGGGCCGTCGCCATGTTGTATTTCTCGACGGCCAAGTCGGCCTGACGGTAGACCTCACCGAGTCTCGCGCCGATCTCCTCGAGCTGCTGGCGCTTCTCGGAGAGAGGCGTGGCCGCGACCGGACCGGTCGACGTGACGGCGAGGAGGGGGACGACGATGAGGAGGAGGGCGAAGAGTGTCGCGATCCGTCGTGTGCCTGTCATGCATCGCCTCCTTGCGGGCGGGGAGCGCGCCCCCACGTCCTTGGTGAGGTGAGCCCTGGTAAGGCCGGCGCAGGTCTCAAGCCCGGAACCTTAGCATCCCTGCCCTCCGTCGGCAAACGCCACGTGTGCGCTCGTGCGGCCGACCGGCGTCCACGGCCGACACCGGGACGGGCGCGCCGGCTGTGGTGTCGTCACGTCAGCCGACGCCTTCGGTCTCCACCGATTGCGTCAACCCCATTGACCTTGTAGCGTCAGCTTGGGGAGTGTCGTCGACCCGCGCGGGTGTGCGAGGTCGACGAAAAGGGGGGTACACCAATGTGGCATCAGCGTGCAGACGCGCCATGACCGAGTCGCGCGTCCGCTCGACCGGCCGGCTTCGCCGTGCGCGCCGGCGGCGGCGCGGGAAGGTGCGCGGGTGATGCCGTCTCTCCGGGTCGTCCCATCGCCGTCGCACTCTCGTGAGGCGACTGCGACGGTCGCCGCCTGGTCCTCGACGGTCGTGTGGCTTCTCTTTGCCGTCTGGGTCTTCAACGCCGCCGACTTCGTGCTGACCGTGGACGCGCTCCGGTCGGGACGGGCCGAGGAGCTCAACCCGTTCATGGACGCTCTGTTCTCGTGGGGTCTGGTGCCGGTGGCGCTCTACAAGATCGGGGTCGTCACCGCCGGCCTCGCGGCTCTCTGGCTGCTCCGTTGCCACAAGGCCGCGCTCTACGCCGCCGCCGCGCTCGCGGGCATGCTCGGGATCGTGGTGCTGTACCACATGGTCGGGCTCTGGCTCTACGGCATGTGAGCCGTGGCGCCGGCCGTCGGCCGGGGCCCTCCGGCTAGCGTGTCGTGACGTCGCGGTTGGCGCCACGGCCGGCGCCGGGCGTCCAGCGCGGCAGCTTCAGGCCCTTGAGCGCCTTCATGAAGTCGCGGTTACCCCTGTCCTTGCGCCAGGTGTGCACGATCTTGATGCCCCAGCCCCGGTAGAGCAGGTGCTTCGCGCCCTCGAGCTTGACGAGCGCGCGCAGCCAGTTGCGCACCGAGTAGAAGCGCGCGTAGCCTCGCAGCGCCGCCTTCTGCAGCTCGAACGGCGTCATGCCGGCCGGCTGGAAGACCACATGGTGGGCATCGTAGTGCTCCCAGCGGTGGTCAAAGATGCGCCCCTCGGCCTCGAGCTTCTCGAACTGCTGCGTCCCGGGCAGAGGCGTGAGGATGTTGAGCATCAACGTGTCGATGTGATGGTCAAGGCAGAACGTGACGGTGTCGCGCACCGTCTGCACCGTGTCGGTGTCGGCGCCCAGCACGAACATGCCGTGCGAGTCGATGCGGTAGGTGTGGAGCGTGTCGACCGCCCGGACGATATCGGCGACGGTCTGCGCCTTGTCGTAGCCATCCAATGTCGCCTGGTCGACCGATTCGAGGCCAAGGTAGACGAGGTGACAGCCGCTGCGCTGCATGAGGTCGAGCAGCTCCGGGTCGCGCGCCACGTCGGTGCGGACCTGCGCCGACCACGGGATCACGAGGTCGCGCTCGATCATCATCTCGAGCAGACGCTTGAGCCGCTTGACGTCTGCGGCGAAGTTGTCGTCGGCGAAGAAGATCCGCTCCGGACGTTTGGCCTCGATCTCGGCGATGACGCTCTCGGCGCTGCGGATCCGGTAGCGGCGGCCGAACATGGCCGTGACCGAGCAAAAGTTGCAGGCGAAGGGGCAGCCCCAGCTCGTCATGATCGGGATGGTCGTGAGGCGCTCGTGCCCGACGATGAGGTCAAGGTCGGGGAACGGGAGCTCGTCGAGGTCGGCAAGGCGCTCGCGGAGCGGATTGTGCACGGGGCCATCGGCGCCCATGAAGGAGAGTCCGCCGATGGTCTCGGGCGCGCGCTCACCCGCGAGCAGTTCGATGAGCTCGAGCATGAGGGCCTCGCCGCCTTCGCCGCGCGCCACGTAGTCGGCGTGCCCCAGGGCCTCGTCGGCCATGAAGGTGACGTGGGAGCCGCCCATGATCACCGGGATGCCGGCGGCCCGCAGCCGGTCGGCGAAGCCGTACCCCGCGGTCGCGGTGGACGTCGTTGTGGAGATGCCGACGAGGTCGGCGCTCTCGACGTCGTCCCAGTCGATGGGCGCCATCTGCTGGCAGTACACGCGGGCATCGTGGCCGCGCTCGTTCAGAGCCGCCCCGATCATCGGCAGGCCGAGGCGGGGAAGCAGGACTTTTGCATACACGTGCATGCCCGGCGCGGCCGGTTCGATCAAGCGGATCTTCATCGTCCTCCTCGGGGGTCCAACATCCTATTCTAGCCCCAATGCTCCGCGGCGACACCACGCATCATCGTTGTGCCGCAGCGGGTCGCGGCCCGGACCGGGCGCAACGTGACTCTCTCCGTCACGCCACCAGGGCGATGAGTAGGTACGTGACCGCGGCGATCGACGCCGATGCCGGCAGGGTCAGCACCCAAGCCATGAGGATGTTGCCGGCGACGCCCCAGCGTACGGCTGAGAGTCGCTGGGTCGAGCCGACGCCCATGATCGCCGCCGTGATCGTGTGCGTGGTCGATACCGGGAAACCGAAGTGAGTCGCGAGCTGGATCATGGTCGCGGCGCTGGTCTCGGCGGCGAAGCCGTGGATGGGGTCGAGCTTGATGACCTTGGAGCCGAGCGTGTGGATGATGCGCCAGCCGCCCGAGTAGGTGCCCAAAGCCATGGCGCCCGCGGAGCAGAAGATGACCCAGGTCGGGATGTCGAAGGTCGCGATCTTGCCGCTCGCGAAGAGCGCCAGCGTGATGATGCCCATCGTCTTCTGGGCATCGTTGCCGCCATGGGAGAAAGCCATGAAGCTGGCGGACGCGATCTGCATCACGCGGAACCAGCGGTTCACGGGAGCGGGCGGCCAGCGACGCACAACCCAGAAGAGGCCGGTCATGAGGAACCACGCGGCGATGAACCCGAGGGCGGGTGAGCCGATCATGGGGAGGACCACCTTGTCGATGACGCCGCCCCAAAGCACGCCCGAGAAGCCGACTCGGGCGAGCATCGCCCCGATCAGGCCGCCGATGAGCGCGTGCGACGAACTCGACGGGATGCCGAAGTACCAGGTGATGAAGTTCCAGATCACCGCACCGACGAGCGCCGCCAGCACCAGGGGCAGGGTGACCAAGTCGGTGGCGACGATACCCTCGCCGACCGTCTTGGCGACCCCCGTGGTGACGAACGCACCGGCCATGTTGAGGACCGCCGCCATGAGGACGGCGACGCGGGGCGACAGGGCGCGCGTCGACACCGAGGTCGCGATGGCGTTGGCGGTGTCGTGGAAGCCGTTGGTGTAGTCGAAGAGCAGCGCGACGGCGATGATCGTGAGGAGGAGCAGCACCGGAGGCCGTCAGGTCAGTTGTGCTTGAGCACGATGCTCTCGATCACGTTGGCCACGTGTTCGCACTCATCGATCGCCGACTCGAGCACCTCGTAGATATCTTTCCACTTGATGATGTCCCTGGCGTCGATGTCGTCGTCGAAGAGCGCAGCGATCGCCTCGTGGACGATGCGGTCGCCTTCGTTCTCGAGGCTGTTCACGGTGATGATGCGCTCCATGAGGTCGGTGCGCTTCTCGAGGTCGTTGATGATCTGATGCAGGATGGCTGCAGCCTCGGCGATGACTTTCGCCTGGCGCCGCGCGTACTTGGTGGGCGCTTCGACGCGGTACAAGATCATCGCGTCGGTCGCCTCCTCGATGTTGTCGAGGACCTTGTCCATGGTGGCGACGAGGGCGTAGATGTCCTCGCGGTCGATAGGCGTGATGAACGAGCGGTTCAGACGCTTGACGATGTCGTGCAGGATCTTGTCGCCGACGTGCTCGTGCTCAAGGATGGCCGCTCCGATCGACTTCGCCTGATCGTAGTCATCCATGAACTTGACGAGCAGCTGGGCGGCCTCGTCGAGATTGGCCGCCAGCTCCGAGAAGAGACGGAAGTAGTCGTGCTCCTTCGGGATGAGGCTGAGCTTCACGAGGGATCCTTTCGCTGCCGACCCTGGCGCCGCGGACATGCTACAGGGGCATGCTCTGTCACGCTACCGTGTGCGTTGCCGCGTTGGCAGCGTTGACAAGCCTTTGACGATTGAGGCCCTCATGTCATGCCCCGTGGAGGCCGAGGAAGGGCACGGAAGCCTTACGCGGTGCGGGCCGTTCGGGACCCCAAAAGGAGGTCCCAGATGAAACGTTGGATGATGGTGGCGTTCGTCGTCGCGCTGACCGCCGCCCTGGTGCCGGTGGCCATAGCCGGCACCGGCGGCTCGGGCGGCGACCGGTCGCAGTTCATGGTCGAAGGGATCGTCTACAACGTCGACGACCACGGCGATTTCGCCTATGTGGTCGTGACGCCGACGACCGGGACGAAGGACGTGAAGGACATCGTCCTCAGCGGGGAGCTCATGACGGTCAAGCTGCCTGCGAGCGTCTCGGTCATCGAGTGCGTCCCGCCGCCCGGCTCCGTGCTGATCCCGCTGAGCAACGTCACGCCAGGGTGCAGGGTGATGGCGCGCGGCGTCATCGACCGGAGCGGCCCCGAGGTCGCGTACGTGGCCTTCAGCTTCCAGCTCATGTCGTACGCCCCTTGAGCTGACTGAACACCTACCCCCGGAGGGGCGGCGGCGGACGCGACGAGCGTCCGCCGCCGCCCCTCCGGGGGTTAAGCCGTTAAGCGATGTTCGTGCTCGGACCCGAAAAGGCCCTGCGCGGCGTGCCGCCCTCTTGCATACACCGCACTCCCTCGGATATGAGAACAGCCACGCTTGGCTGCGGCCGGTCGCATGGGGCGGGTTGGCCGATGGTCTTTCGACGAGGCTTGTGGCGGGGCTCCGGCGCTCGGCGCCGGTCCTCAGACACGTGGGGGAGATGCAGGCAGCCATGTCGGCCCGTGGGGAGAAGACCGCCGTGACGTTCGCTTCGTGCGTTCGTCCAGCGCTGGTCGTCGGGGCTCCGCGTCTCCGCCCAGTCATCATCCGCCAGACCGGCGCGTGGGCGTCGCCGGGTGGGGGAACGCGCGCAACGGAGGTGGGAGAGGTTGGCTGAAGTCGCGACCGTCCGTGACGAAGGCGAGAGACACCTTCGTCTGATCCACCCCAAGGCCGCCGGGCCGCTCCTTGTGGCTCCTATGGCCTTCTGGATGCTGGCGTTCTTCCTCGTGCCGCTCATCCTGATCATCCTGTACAGCTTCGGCACGCAGGGTGTCTATCAGAACGGTGTGAGTCTCGGCTTCAAGCTCGACTGGTACAGGCAGATCTTGTCCGACCCCTCGAGCCGCAAGGCCTTCATGCTCACCATGCAGATGGTGCTGTTCAATACCGGCGGCTGCCTGCTGCTCGGCTACCCGCTCGCCTACTTCATCTCCGTGAAGTCGGGCAAGCGCAAGACCTTGTTCGTGCTGCTCATCATGTTGCCGTTCTGGACCAGCTTCCTGATCCGCACCTACGCATGGATCACGATCCTCGACAACAACGGGCTCCTCAACGGCTGGATGAAGTCCCTGGGCCTGATCGACGAGCCGATCAGGATCCTCTACACGAACTACGCCGTCTACCTCGTCCTCATCTACGACTACCTGCCGTTCATGGTGCTGCCGCTGTTCGTCGGCATCGAGAAGATCCACAAGTCCCTCTACGAGGCGTCCAAGGACCTCGGCGCCGGCAAGTGGACCACCTCTGAGACGTGTCACGATCCCGTTGAGCATGCCGGGCATCTTCGCCGGCTGCATGCTGGTCGCGATCCCGACGACGGGCGAGTTCGTGGTGCCCGCGATCATCGGCGGCGGCAAGGTCGTGGTCTGGGGTTGGCTGATCTACCAGGCGTTCACGCCGGTCGTAACTGGCCTCTGGGCGCCGCGCTCTCGAACGTGCTGCTGGTGTTCATGCTCATCGTCGTCGCGCCTGTACGTGCGGGCCGTGGGACACGGAGGACTTCTGATGGCTGACGGAAACGTGATCGCAGACGCCCCGCGGCGCCGGCCGACGCCGTCAGAAGCGCATGCATCTGTCGCTCTGGGACCGTGTCATGGGCCACAGCGACCTCGGCATCGGCGCCTGGTCGGTCCTCGTGTACATCTTCCTCTACCTGCCGATCGTGGTGCTGATCGTCTTCTCGTTCAACAACCAGAAGCTGAACGTGACTGGACGACTTCACGCGAGGTGGTACACGGCGTTCTGATCCAGGTACGGCGATCGGCGTGGTCCACGACCCCGAGCGTCATCAACGCCTTCGTGACGAGCATGGAGATCGCCGTGATCTCGACGGTCGTCGCGGTCGTCATCGGGATCGCTCGGCTCGTTCGCGCTCGAGCGCTTCGAGTTCCGCACGAAGATGCTGTGGGACGGTCTGAACTACACGAAGATCATCATCGCCGAGATCGTCGCCGGCGTCTCGACGCTGCTCTTCTTCGTGCAGCTCGACAAGTTCCTGAACGACTACCTCGGATTCAGACTTCTGGTCGATCTTCTCGCCGGGCTACTGGACGGTGGTCATCGCCCACATCGCCTGGAACATCCCCTTCGCGTGGTCATCATCCGGGCCCGCCTGAAGGGCTTCGACAAGGCGATCGAGGAGGCGGGCGCCGACCTCTGCGGGCGACCCCGTGACCGTGTTCTTCAGGATCACGCTGCCGGTGATCTTCCCCGGCATCCTGGCGCGCCGTCGCTGCTGTCGTTCACGCTGTCGTTCGACGACTTCGTGACGACGTTCTTCGTCATCGGCCAGAACGTCAACACGCTGCCGCTGCTGATCTGGTCGCTGGTGCGCATGGGCATCACGCCGGAGATCAACGCCATCTCGACGTTCATGATCGCGTTCAGCTCGATCATCGTCATCTTCCTCGAGCTCAAGGCGCAGGGTCTCCAAGGACATCGTGTAGGAGGACCCTTCGGACGTCGTCTGACGTGCGGCGAGACGGGGCGGCGGCGCCGGAGGCGCCGCCGCCCCCGGCCATCTCCGGGCGCTTGCGACGATCTCGGGCACCGGCTCTCGGCCTCGCCGGCGTGCGACCTCGGGCTTGCCACGGCCGGACGCGCTTCCGGTAGCCTGTCGGCGTGCGCAGCCCGCCTCCGGCGGACGGCGCGTCACACGTCGTTCCCGTCGGGCTCACCCGCGTCCGGCAGTGAAGGTCGCGCGAGCAGATGATGCTGTGCAAGGAGGAGTCAGTGGCAGAGGATCTCTACGAACAGATGAAGCAGACCGTGATCGACGGTGAGGTCGAACTCGCCGCCGAGCTCGCCCAGAAGGGCCTCGACGCGGGTCTCCCCGCCGTCGACATCCTCGACCACGGCTTCGTCAAGGGCATCGAGGAGGTCGGCGACCTCTTCGGCCGCGGTGAGTTCTTCCTGCCCGAGCTCGTCCAGGGGGCCGAGGCCATGAAGGCCGCGGTCAGCCGTCCTGCAGCCGGCCCTCGACGCCGCCGGCGCCGGGCGCTCCTCGATGGGCGTCGGCCGTCGCCGGCACCGTCGCCGGCGACATCCACGAGATCGGCAAGACGATCGTCTGCTCGATGCTCTCGGCGGCCGGCTTCTCGGTCACCGACGTCGGCTGCGACGTCCCCGTCGAGACCTTCATCGCCAAGGTCGAGGAGCTCGAAGCCCGACCTGCTCCTGCTCTCGGCCCTCTTGACGACGACGATGCCCAACCAGCAGAAGACGATCGCGGCCCTGAAGGGCGCGGGTCTCCGCGAGGGCGTCAAGGTCATGATCGGCGGCGCCCCGACGACGCGCGCCTGGGCCGACGAGATCGGCGCCGACGGCTACGCCGAGGACGCGATCGAGGCGGTCGTCGTGGCGAAGGGGCTCGTCGGGGCTTCGTGACCGCGAGCAGCGACCAGGTCTGTCGCGAGGGGACGGCCGTGCAGAGCGGCCGTCCCCTCGTCGTCTTCGGGCCGTCGCTCCGCCGACGGCCGTATGTCCCGGTGCCGAAGGCGGGGTAGAGTGTCCCCGTCATGACGACTCCCCTGGACGGCATACTTCGACGAGGTCGAGGCACGCTTCGACGGGGGCCCTGGACTTCGACCGTGGGCCTCGAGGAGGAGTTCCAGATCCTCGACCCCGAGACGCTCGAGCTGACGCCCGGCTTCGAACGAGCTGCGTGACGCCGCCGGCCCCCGGCTCGCCGATCGCATCAGCGGCGAGCTGATCCGCTCCGAGATCGAGGTGCGCACCCCGCGCTCGCTGCATTTCGCACAGGCTGCGCGGCAGCTGCTGCTCAACCGCGTCGAGCTCTTCGCGCTCGCCGGGGAACAGGGCTACCGGCTCGGCGGCGACGGGTACGCATCCCTTCTCGAGCTGGAAGGACCAGCGCGATCATCGACACGCCGCACTATCGCCTGGTCGAGGAGCGCCTCAAGTACGTGGCGTGGCGCAACAACACGTGGAGCCGCACACGTGCACGTCGGGGTGCGCGGCCTCGACCGCGCGGTCGCCGTCTGCGACGCGCTGCGCGGCTATCTGCCGCACCTGCTTGCGCTGTCGGCGAATTCGCCGTTCTCGGAGGGCGTGTGGACCGAGCTGCACTCCGCCCGCACGCAGACCTTCGTGCGCATGTTCCCGCGCTGCGGCATCCCCGACGTGTTCGGCGGCTGGGCCGAGCACCGGCGCTTCTACGAGCTGCTGGTCGCCACCGGACTGCATCGAGGAGTTCACGCAGGTCTGGTGGTCGGTGCGGCCGCACCACCGGTTCGGCACCGTCGAGGTGCGCATCGCGACGCGCAGACCGAACCCTGGCAGAACCTTGCCGTCTCCGCCCTGAGCGTCGGCCTCATCGCCTATCTCGCCGGTCTGTACGACCAGGAGGTCGCACTGCCCGTGCAGCCCACGCGCTACGTGGAGGAGAACCTCTGGCGGGCCATCCGCTTCGGCATGGACGGCAAGCTGGTCGACTTCGAGCGCGAACGTGAGGAGCCGGCCGCCGACGCGTTGCGCCGGCTCGTCGAACTGGCCTCACCCCGCGCTGCGGAGCTCGGACTCAAGCCCTACTTCGACGACGTCGAACGGATGCTGCGGGAGGGGAACGGTGCGCAACGCCAGGCGGCGGCGCACCGGGAGGGTCGGCCGATCGAAGATGTCTTCGCGGCCGTCGTCACGCAGACCGCCGAGGCCGTGGAAGCGTCGTCGGCCCTGGAGGCCGGGAAGGTGGAGCCATGATGGACGAGGAGAGCGTCGCCAAGGGCGCGCCGCAGGAGCCGACCGACGAGCAGCGGCGACGCGAGGTCTTCGAGCAACTGAAGCGCATGCGGGTCGCCGACTTGGTCGAGGAGATGCTCGTCGGTCTCGTGACCGTGGGCTACCAGAAGCTGGGTCTCACCGACCAGACGCGTGAGTTGCGCGACCTGCGCGACGCGCGTCTCGCCATCGAGACGCTGCGCGCCTGGATCGACGTGCTGTCGCGCGAGCGCGGCGACGAGGGTCTCGGCGACCTGCGCGGCACCGTGGCGGCGATGCAGCTCAGCTACGCGCGAGTCGCGGCCGACGCGGGGGCCGAGGAGCAGACGGACACAGGGCCGCCCCCGGAGTGACGAGCGCCGGCCGCCGGCCTCCTCAGGTCTCGGCCAGCGCCCAGAACCTGGGCTCGTCGAGCTCGTCGCCGGCCTCGACCGTGATGAACTCCTCGTCGTGCGGCCCCGTCACGAGCTTCTCGAGCAGGCGCAGCGAGCCCTTCAGCGTCTCGAGCGGCAACTCGTAGAAGGCGCTCACCGTCTCGAGGTACGGTCGCAGCCTTTCGAGGTCGTAGGTCCCGGTGTCGATGACCGCGACCCGCGTGTAGTGCTCGAGGATCATGCGAGCCAGCACGATCGCCTTCTCCTCGCCGTACTTCGGGACGATCTTGAGGTACTCCTGGTAGGGGTCTTCGATGTAGTCCACCCAGCCGCGCGTGTAGTAGTAGGTGCCCGGCTGGCGTCCGTGCTCCTCGAGATAGCGCTTGCGCGAGCCCAGCAGGAGCGAGATGCAGTCGTCGACGGCCGGCAGGACGAGGCGATGCCGGCCGGCCTTCAGCCCCACCGTCCCGTTGCTGCAGCGACCACACGAGAGAAGGATCGTGCGCTCGCCCGGGGTCTCGTCGATGCACGCTTGCAGCGCCGCCCTCATGCGGTCCGGGTAGTCGTGAAGAGCGCCCTCGACGAAGCGGATCTCGTGACCCGGCGCGACGCGCTCGATCTCGTCACGCAGCACTTCGCAACTGACGATGACGGGCTTCGCGTCCATGCCGTCATGGTAGCAGGAGGAGGCGGCGTCCGCCGCGGCGCTGCGATAGCATAGGCGCGGCTGCAAGGCCGCCGCGGCGCCTCGCCGCGGCGGCCGCCGCCGACCAGAAACGACATGAGCGCCTCCCGGCTTGCGGCCGGCGGGCGCTGCCGGAGCCGCGACGTCGCGGGTGGACACAAGGAGGACTCGATGACCGTCAGCAAAGTGCTCGTCGCCGGTGCCGGGCAGATGGGGGCCGGCATCGCGCAGGTCTCGGCCGTGGCCGGCCTCGACGTCGTCATGATCGACATAGCCGATGAGTTCATCGCGCGCGGCATGGCGGGTATCGAGAAGGGCCTCGGCCGGCTCGTCGACAAGGGTCGCATGGAGGCCGCCGACCGTGACGCCGCTCTGTCGCGGATCGCGACCGGTACCGACATGGCGCTCGGCGCCGACGCGGACCTGTTCATCGAGGCCGCCCCGGAGTCAGTCGACCTCAAGCGCGAGCTCCTCGGGCGGGCGGCCGCGACGCTGCGCGCCGACGCGATCATCGCCACCAACACGTCAAGCCTCTCGGTCACCGCGCTGGCCCAGGCGGTCCAGAACCCCAGCCACTTCGTGGGCATCCACTTCTTCAACCCGGTGCCGCTCATGGCGCTCGTCGAGGTCGTCCGCGGCGCCGAGACCAGCGACGAGACGATGGCGGCGGCGCGCGCCTTCACCGAGGGGGTGGGCAAGACGCCGATCACCGTGACGGACGCACCCGGTTTCGTCGTGAACCGCATCCTGTTCCCGATGATCAACGAGGCGGCCGGGGCGTACGCCGATGGCGTGGCCAGCGCCGCGGACATCGACACCGGCCTCAAGCTCGGCGCCAACTTCCCCATGGGCCCGTTGGCGCTCGCCGACCTCGTGGGGCTGGACACGACGAAGGCGATCCTCGAGACGCTCGAGCGCGAGCTCAACGATGTGAAGTACCGGCCCGCCGCCGTTCTCGGCGAGCTGGTCGAGGCCGGTAAGCTCGGTCGCAAGAGCGGCGCGGGCTTCTACGAGTACGGCAAGTGAGCCCGCGACGGCACGAGGGCCTGCGGTGACGCTGCTCGTGCCATGAGGTCGGTGGTGCGATGAGCCCGCTGGCGCGAGGATTCGTCCAGGTCTACACCGGCGACGGCAAGGGCAAGACGACGGCCGCGCTCGGCCTCGTGCTGCGCGCCCTGGGGCACGGCCTGCGTCCGGTCGTCGTGCAGTTCATGAAGGCCGATCCCTCCTGGGGCGAGATCGTCATGCTGCGTCGCCTCGAGGTCGAGGTCGTGCAGGCCGGGCTCGACCACTGGGTGCGCAAGGGCGAGGCGACGGCAGAGGACCTCGCCGCCGCGGCCGCAGGGTTCGCCGAGGCGCGCGGACTGGTGATGAGCGAGGACTACGACGTCGTCGTGCTCGACGAGCTCGTGACGGCCCTCTACTTCGAACTCGTCCCCCTCGGCGACGTGCTGACGCTCGTGCGCGACAAGCCGGCCGCGGTCGAGCTCGTGATCACCGGCCGCCGCGCGCCGGAGGAGCTCGTCGCGGCAGCCGATCTCGTGACCGAGATGAAGCCGTTGCGGCACTACTTCGACGACGGGGTGCAGGGGCGCAAGGGGATCGAGTTCTAGCGGGCAGGCTCGAGGTCAGTCCGCGGTGAATGCTCCATCGGCGACGATGACCGCGCCGCTGATCGCGGCCGCTTCGTCGCCGGCGAGGAACGCCACGACCTCGGAGACCTCCTCTGGCCGCGCCGGACGGCCGAGCGGGATCTCGGCGCAGGTCGCACTCGGGTTCGCCTCGTCGCCTCGAATCTCTGCGTTCGCGTCGCTGTCGACCCAGCCATTGGCGACGCAGTTGACACGCACGCCGTGCGGCGTCAGTCCGCGGGCCGCGGCCTTGGTCAGGAGGTGGACGGCCGTCTCGCTGCCGCAATACGTCGCGCAGTCACGGTTGGTGCGCAGGCCGCCGGCCGAACCTATGGTCACGATGCTGCCTTCGCCCTGGCGGCGCATCACCGCCGCGGCGGCGGCGACGATGTGGTCAACGCCCGCGACATCGGCCGCGAACTGTCGGTCGAACGGACCCCCAGGTTCCACGCCTGCGGCGGCGACACACACGTCGAGGCGCCCGAAGAGGCGGAGCGTCTCGGCCACGAGCGCCTTGGCGGCCGCGGCGTCGGCGACGTCGCACGCGTAGCCGGCGACAGGGCCGCGGCCGAGCCCTTCGAGCTCGGCCGTCGCCGCTTCCACCCCCTCTTCGGAGCTCCCGCAGAAGACGACTCCCGCCCCGCGCGAGAGGAACGTCCGGCAGCAGGCGAGGCCGATGCCGTGCGTGCCATCGGCGACCAGCGCGGTCTTCGTCGAGAGCAGGTCGACCGGGTGCGTCGGAGACCCATCGGGCCGCCGTCGCAGGGGGAGGATGGCGCCGCTCACGCAGGAGGCGCGCCCGGAGGCGAGGAAGGCGACGGACGCAGCGACGTCGTCGGCCGTCGCCGACGTGCCCGGGGATGGAGGCTCGGCGCCGTCCTGCGCGCCGTCGGCGCGCACCAGATTGGCGCGGATGCCGTGGCCGCCGAGCTCGGCGGCGAGACGGCGCGTCATCGCCTCGAGGGCGCCGCTCGCGACGGCGTCGACGAAGCCGGCGCCAGCGCCGGGGGCGGCTTGCGGCGGCTCGAGGACGAGCACGATGCTGCCGCCCTGCCCACGTGCCGTCATCAGCCGTGCGGCCCGCTGCCCGGTCACGAAGGCGGGCCGAAGGACTGACCAGACACCGCGCTCGAAGGCGGCGTCGTCAAGCGCCAGGAGGCCGCTTGCGGGCGGCGGAGCCGTGATCGCGACCGCGATGTGGATGGCGCCGAAGACGCGCAACGCCTCGCCGAACGCCGCTTCGAGATCGCGCGGGCGGGAGGGGTCGGCGACCGTGACGTAGGCGGCGCCGCCCTCGCCGGCGAGCGTCTCGTCCAGGGCGAGAGCGTCGTCATCGCGGGGGGTCGTGACGAGCACGCCGGCGCCGTCGGCGAGAAGACGCCGGGCGATCGCCTCGGTGAGCGCCGGAGCGCCGCCGACGACGACCGCGGCGTGCCCGAGCAAGGGCTTGGTCACGCTGTCGGCGAGAGCCTCCATGGCCGCCCATGATAGCAGCGCGTCGTGCGTGGTAGGATGTCCGGCCTGTGACGCACTCGTCGATCCATCCACAGCTCGCCCGCCGGTCGTTCGCGCGCGCCGCGGCGTCTGTGGACCTTCCCATATACTTCAAGGGCGAAGGCCCCGTGGGCCCGAGACGCGGTCCGGTGGCAGTCGCGACGATAGGGGCGGGCTCGTGAGGATGGCGGCCAACGGCCGCTCTCGTCGGGCGCCGTCGTCCCGGAAGCGAGCTGGAGGGTCCTAGTGGAACGCGTCGGCATCGGGTTGCTCGGCTACGGTACGGTCGGATCGGGCGTCGGCATGCTGCTCCGGCGCAACGCTGACGACATCCGCCTGGCGACGGGCAAGGATGTCGTGCTGCGTCGCGTGCTCGAGCTGCCGGGCTTCACACACCCCGACCTCGATCCCGCGCTCGTCACGAGCGACATCGACGCCCTGCTCGCCGACCCCGAGGTGCACATCGTCGTCGAGCTCATCGGCGGCGTCGACGTGGCGCTCGACTTCCAGCTGCGCGCGCTCGCCGCGGGCAAGCACGTGGTGACCGCCAACAAGCAGCTGCTCGCGCAGCACGGCGCGCGGCTCTTCGACGCCGCCGAGGCGGGCGGCGTTCACCTGCGCTTCGAGGCGAGTTCGGCCGGCGCCGTGCCCGTGATCAAGGTGTTGCGCGAGTCGCTCGTGGCCGCCGAGGTCACGCGCGTCTTCGGCATCGTCAACGGCACCACCAACTACATGCTGAGCGCGATGAGCGCGAGCGGCGCGGAGTACGACGACGTGCTCAAAGAAGCCCAGCATCTGGGCTACGCCGAGGCCGATCCGACTGAGGACGTGACCGGCAAGGACGCGGCCGCCAAGATGGCGATCCTCTCCTCGATCGCCTTCCACAGCCGCGTCACCCTCGGCGACGTACCGCACGAGGGCGTCACCCGGGTGACGGCCGTCGACATCGAGCACGGCCGGCGTCTCGGCCTCGTCGCCAAGCTGCTCGGCGTCGCCAAGCTCATCGAGGGTCGTGTGAACGTGCGCGTCTACCCGGCCTTCCTCCCGGCCGCGCATCCGCTCGCGACCGTCTCCGGCGCCTACAACGCCGTCTTTCTCGAGAGCGAGGCCTTCGACAAGATCATGCTCTACGGGCCCGGAGCGGGCAGCGTGCCGACCGCCTCGGCGGTGATCGGCGACATCGTGTCGGTGGTCAACACCGTCGCGGGCAGCTTCGTGCGCAGCTGCCTGTGCTACAAGGATCTGCCGTTCTTCCCCGACGCGGAGATGGTCTCCACGTTCTTCTTGCGGATGCATGTGCACGACAAGCCGGGGGTGCTCGCCCAGGTCGCGGCCATCTTCGGCGACGAGGGCGTCAGCATCCGCTCGGTCGCGCAGGAGGGCCGCGCCGAGGGCGCCGAGCTGGTCCTCGTGCTGCATCCGGTGCGCGAGGCTTCCTTCTTCGCGGCGCTCGAGCGCATCACCGCGCTCGACGAGGTGCAGGGACGGCCGGCGGTGATCAGGGTCGAGGGCCAAGAGTAGGAGGGTGACATGACCAAGGGGTCCAAGGGGCGCATCGGCATCCTGACCGGCGGCGGCGACGTCCCCGGTCTCAACCCGGCGATCCGGGCGCTCACCGTGCGCGCCGTCCGCGAGGGCTTCGACGTCGTCGGCATCCGTCGCGGCTGGGCCGGGCTCGTGGAGGTCCGGCGCGACAAGGAGGCCGACAATGGCCAGTGCGTGATGCCGCTCACCAAGGAGCTCGTCAATCAGTACGGGCGTACCGGCGGCACGTTGTTGCACTCCTCGCGTACCCGCCCCAGCGCCGTCCCCAAGCAGGACGTGCCGGCGCACCTGGCCGACAAGTACACGGCCGACAAGAACGACCTGACCGACGAGGTCATCGCCAACCTCGAGTTCCTCGGCATCGACCACCTGGTCCCGATCGGCGGCGACGACACCCTGAGCTACGCCGTCGAGCTGGGCCGTAAGGGCGTGCCGGTCGTCGCCGTGCCGAAGACGATGGACAACGACGTCCCCGGGACCGACTACTGCCTCGGCTTCAGTACCTGCGTGACGCGCACCGTCAACATCATCAACCAGCTGCGCACCTCGGCCGGCTCGCACGAGCGCATCATGATCGTCGAGGTCTTCGGGCGCTACGCCGGGTTCACGGCATTGCTCCCGACCATCGCCGGCGCCGCCCACCGCTGCCTGATCCCCGAGTTCAAGGGCGACATCGACGCGCTCACCGAGATCCTCGTGGAGGACCGCAACCAGCACCCCGAGAAGTACTCCGTCTGCCTGGTCAGCGAGGGTGCGACGCTGCAGGGTGAGGACATGCTGTTCAGCAACCAGGAGAAGGACCAGTACGGACACGCCAAGCTGGGCGGCATCGGCGACCGTGTGAGCGCGCTCGTCAAGCAGCGCGCTCCCGAGTACAACGACGGGCGCAAGATCGACATGATCAGCATGAACCTGGGGTACGCGGTGCGCAGTGGCGACCCGGACGCCATCGACTCGATCGTCCCGATGGCCTACGGCAACCTCGCCATAGACCTGCTGTTGCGCGGCGACCACGGGCGCATGGTGGCGCTGCGCAGCGGGCGCTACGACTCGGTGCCGATCGACACCGTGGTCGCCTCCAAGAAGGTCGTCGACGTGGAGAAGTTCTACGACACCGAGCGCTACCGGCCGACGTACGCGACCTTCGAGCTGCAGCCCATGCTGGTGGTCGGGTCGGCGAGTTGAGGCCGGCGGTCGCTCTGGGATCGGCGGGGGCGTGATGCGCCGCCGTGTGCTGCTCGTGCCCGACGGCATGGCCGACGAGCCGCAGGCCGAGCTCGACGGTCGCACGCCGCTCGAGGCTGCCCACACGCCGGCCATGGACGAACTCGCGCGCCACGGCGTCGTCGGCCTCGTGCAGACCGTGCCCGCTGGGCTGCCGGCCGGCAGCGACGTCGCCAACCTGTCTGCGCTCGGCTACGACCCGTCCGCGGTGTTCACGGGCCGCTCGCCGTTGGAAGCGGCCGGCATCGGAGTCGAGCTCGGCCCCGACGACGTCGCCTACCGCTGCAACTTCGTGACGATCGCCGACGGCGCGATGAAGGATCACGCCGCCGGCCACATCTCGGCGGAGGAGGGGCGCCGCCTTGTTGCGGCCCTCCAGGCCGCGCTCGGCGGCGGCGCCTTCGAGTTCCACGCCGGCGTGAGCTACCGCAACCTCATGGTGTGGCGCGGCGGCGCGCTCGTGCCGTGCACGCCGCCGCACGACATCCTCGACCGGCCCGTCGAGGGTTACCTGCCGGGCGCGGTCGGGGGCGGGTCCGTCGCTGCGGATGCGCCGTCGGCCGTCCTGCGCGCGCTCATGGCCGCTGCGCGCGAGGTGCTCGTGCCGCTTCGCCCCGGCACCGATATCTGGCTGTGGGGCGAGGGCACCGCGCCACGCTTGCCGCGCTTCCACGAACTGTACGGCCTCTCGGGCGCCGTCGTGGGCGCCGTCGACCTCGTACGCGGCATCGGGCGCTGCGCCGGCTTCGACGTGCTCGACGTTCCCGGCGCTACGGGCGACCTCGATACCGACTACGGCGCCAAGGCGCGCGCCGCGCTGGCGGCCCTCGAGGACCACGAGTTCGTCTGGGTCCACGTCGAGGCGCCCGACGAAGCCTCCCACATGGGCAGCCTGTCCGAGAAGATCAAGGCGATCGAGTGCGTCGACCGGGAGGTGCTCGCGCCGCTGATGGCGGCGCCCGCCCCCCCGGCGCTGTTGGTGCTCCCGGATCATCACACGCCGCTCTCCACGCGAACCCACGGCACCGCTCCGGTCCCCTTCGTCATCGGCGTTCCGCCGGCGGCGGGCTCGTCCGGCGCCGGGGCCGAGGCCTTCGGCGAGGGAGAGGCCGCCCGCACCGGCGTCCTGCTCGCGACAGGCCCCGATCTCATGGGGCTGTTCCTGAAGATGAGTGGGTAGATACGCTGACGACCCGACTCCCACGACCCTGACCCATATGACCGAGACCCCCCGCAAGCCAGACAAGGTGACAGTCGGAGAGGAGCGCTTCGACGCGGTCGAGCGCGAGCCCCCCATCACGATGGTGGCCGAGCGTTACGTGATGGGCGGGAGCCGTGCCTCGCGGCTCGTGTTGAAGGAAGGCGATCTCTTCCTCTACACGAACCAGGCGGGCCACGCCCCCGGCGGCGAGAACTCGGTGCTCGGTCTCTACTTCCGCGACACGCGGCACCTGAGCAGGCTCGAGTTGCTGCTCGGTGGCCGGGAGCCCGTCGTGCTCTCCTCGACTGCCGACCGCGGGTACAGCGCCACCATCGACTCGACCAACGTCGAGCTGCGCGACCGCGACGGCAGGACGATCCCGCAGGCTGCCGTCCACGTGCGGCGCCTTCGCTTCCTTGCCGACCGTCTCTACGAGACCGTCCGCATCCGCAACTACCATCACGGCTCCGTCGACCTCTCGCTCGACCTCCTCTTCGGAGCCGACTTCGCCGACTTCTTCGAGGTGCGCGGCATGCGCCGACGCCGTCGCGGCCAGCTGCTCGCCCCGAAGGCGGAGCCGGACTCCCTGACTTTCGCCTACCTCGGTCTCGACGAGACGCTGCGCAAGACGGTGCTGCGCTTCGACCCCGCGCCCGAGTCCATCAGGGATGGGCGCGCTCGCTTCCGCCTGCGCCTCGAACCAGGCGAGCGCGCGTTCGTGCGCGTCTCGGCCGAGGTCGTCGGTTCCGAGGCGCTGGCCGTACGCCCTGGTGACGACACTCAGAAGCTCGCGGTCCTTCGCCGTGACTACGAGCAGTGGACCGCCGAGAACACCGGCATCTACACGGACAACGAGCAGTTCAACCACGTGCTGCAGAGGGCGCAGCACGACCTGCGCATGCTGACCGAAGAGACCCAGTGGGGCCGCGTGCCCGCGGCGGGTCTCCCCTGGTTCGCCGCGCCGTTCGGTCGCGACCTGTGCCTCGTCGGCTTGGAGACGCTGCTCTTCGACCTGCGCTTCTCCGGCGCGGCCGTGCGCACACTCGCGGCACTGCAGGGGCGCAGCGATGTGACCTTCCGCGAGGAGCAGCCCGGCAAGATCATGCACGAGCTGCGTCGCGGCGAGCTCGCCGCCCTGCGCACCATCCCGCAGACGCCGTACTACGGGTCCGCCGACGCGACGCCCCTGTGGCTGTTGCTCGTCTGCGAGCTGACCATGTGGACGGGAGACCTCGAGGCCTTCGAGGAGCTCGCCGAGCCCGTCGAGGCGGCGCTGGGCTGGCTGGCTCGTGACGGCGATCTCGACGGCGACGGTCTCATCGAGTACCAGCGCCGCTCGCGCAGCGGGCTCCTCAATCAGGGCTGGCGTGACGCGGCGGACGCGGTCGTGCACACCGACGGCACGGTGGCCGAGGGGCCGATCGCGCTGGCCGAGGTGCAGGCGTACGTGTACTACGCCAAGCGCCGTTTGGCGGCCATCTACGGGCAGCTCGGCGACATCGAGCGCTCCGAACGGATGGCGTCGGAGGCGCGCGAGCTCAAGCGTCGCTTCAACGAGCGCTTCTGGGTCGAGGAGGCAGGATTCCTCGCCATGGCGCTCGACGGCGAGAAGCGACCGGTCGCGACGCCGTGCTCGACCGCCGGCCACTGCCTGTGGTCACGCATCGTCGACGACGAGCTGGTGCCGCTCATCGTGCGGCGGCTGATGTCGGCCGAGCTGTTCAGCGGGTGGGGCATCAGGACCGTCGGTCGCAACGCCACGGCCTACAACCCCGTCAGCTTCTACAACGGGAGTGTATGGCCGTTCGACACGGCGATCACCGCCAACGCCCTCAAGAAGCTGGGCTACGTCCAAGAGTCCAACCGCCTCGCGAAGGGCCTCTTCGATGCGGCTCTCGGCTACGAGGGCGCGCGGCTCCCGGAGCTGTTCTGCGGCTTCTCGCGGCAGCTGTCGGAACGGCCGGTGGCGTTTCCCATGGCGTGCTCGCCGTCCGCAGCCTCCAGCGGGGCTCTCCTTCTGGTCCTGCAGGCCATGCTCGGCATCTACGCGCAGGCCGAGGCGAACATCGTGTACGTCCACAACCCAGTGCTGCCGAGCTGGCTGGGCGACGTCACCCTCTCGAACCTGCGCATCGGCCGCACCACCATGCACCTGCGCTTTCGGAGAGAGGGCGGGCGCACCACCTTCTCCGTGCGCGACAAGCAGGGACCAGGGCGCATCGTCATCGTCGAGTAGCGGCGCGCCTCGAGGGTCGACTTGGCAGACGCCGTGGGCGTCGGGGTACCATTGGGTCCGCCGGGCGGCCACGGGGTCCGCCGGTCACCGTGGGGGCAGCGTGAAGGCCATCACCATCGCCCACATCTCAGACCTGCATGCGGGGTCGCCGTACTTCGTGCCGAGCCTCCTGGACCGCACGGTCGTCGAGCTCAACGAACTGCAGCCCGACCTCGTGCTCTGTACCGGCGACCTCACCGAGATGGGGTTCCGCCAGGACTACGTGGAGGCCCACGGCTATCTGCAGCGCATCGAATGCCCCAACATCGTGGTCGTGCCGGGCAACCACGACTCCCGCAACGTCGGCTACGTGCACTTCGAGGAGCTCGTCGGGCCGCGCTCGCAGTCGGTGCAGATCGGCGACCTGCGCATCGTCGGCGTCGACTCGACCGAGCCCGACCTCGACCACGGCTCGATCGGCAGGGCCCGCTACACGTGGCTGCGCGAGCAGTTCGCGGGCCCGGCCGCCTTCCGCATCTTCATGTTGCACCACCACCTGCTCCCTATCCCGGGCACCGGTCGCGAGCGCAACATGGTCTACGACGCCGGCGACGTGCTGGAGGTGCTCGACGAGTGCGGCGTCGACCTCGTGCTCTCAGGCCACAAGCACGTGCCCTTCGCGTGGCGGCTCGAGAATGTCTTCGTCGTCAACGCAGGCACGTGCTGCTCACTCAGGCTGCGCGGTACGACGCGGCCCTGCTACAACGTCATCCACATCGGCGACGACCGGGTGACGGTGGCGCGCAAATTCCCCTTCCACGGCAGCCAGAGGCTGATCGAGTTCACGCCCTCGAGCGGTCGCTTCACGAAGTACCCGATGCTGTCGCCCGAGGAGCCCGGCGCGGGGGCCGTCGAGCCGTGACGCGGCCGCGGGCGGTGGTCGTGATCGACGGCGAGCACTACCCGCCCGTGGTGCGCGACTGCGTCGCCGGCATCGGCGAGCGCTTCGAGGTCGCCGCCGGTCTCTTCGCCGGCGGTCGCGAGAAGCTCCGCGGCGACCTCGGCGACCTGCGTGCGGAGTACGGCGTGCCGCTGCTCCGCGCCGTCGTGCCGTCGGGCGACGTGGCGGCGACGGCGGCCGTCGTCGCCGCCCTTGTCGCCGAGACCGGCGCCGAGGTCCTCATCGACCTGTCCGATGAGCCGGTGCTCGGTTATCGCGAGCGCTTCGTCCTCGCCAGCGCGGCACTGTCGGCCGGTTGCCGCTACGAGGGCGCCGACTTCTCGTTGTCCCCGCCTCCGCTCGCGCCCTTCTCGCTGCCTTCGCTGGCCGTGATCGGGACCGGCAAGCGCGTCGGCAAGACGGCTGTCGCGGGTCATCTGGCGCGGCTGCTCGACCGGCGCATGCGGGCGGAGGGAGGGGTCGTCGTCGTGGCGATGGGTCGTGGGGGCCCGGCCGAGCCCGAGGTCGTGCGCGGCGGCGGCGTCGACGCGCACGACCTCCTCGAGGCCTCGCGCCGCGGCCGCCACGCCGCCTCCGACTGCTACGAGGACGCGGTGCTCGCCGGCGTCACGACGATCGGCTGCCGGCGCTGCGGCGGCGGGTTGGCCGGGGCCGCCTACGAGAGCACGGTCGCCGAGGCCCTCCCGCTCGTCGAGGGGCTGGCGCCGGCTCTCGCGGTGTTCGAGGGGAGCGGCGCCGTCGTCCCGCCGATCGCCGCCGACGGCGTCGTCTGCGTAGCGGGCGCGCATCAGCCGCTCGACTACGTGGCCGGCTATCTCGGGACGTACCGCCTGCTGCTGTCCGACGTGCTTGTGCTGACCATGTGTGAGGAGCCGTTCGCGACCCGTGCGGATGTGCGCCGCTTGACCGAGGCGGCGGTCGCGGTGCAGCCGGCGCTCGAGGTCGTGGCCACGGTCCTCAGGCCTCGACCGGCGGCGTCCGTACGGGGCCGCCGGGTGGCGTTCTTCTCGACAGCGCCAGCCGACGCGCTGCCGGTGCTCGCGCGCCATCTGGAGGAGGCGCACGGCGCCGACGTCGTGCTCGTGTCGGGCGCGCTCGCCGATCGGAGCCGACTGGTGGTCGACGTCGAGCGTGGCACGCGCCTCGCCGAGGTCTTCCTGACCGAGATCAAGGCGGCCGCCATCGACGTCGTCGCCGAGGCGGCGTCGGCGTCGGGTGTCGAGCTCGTCTTCTGCGACAACGAGCCGATCGCTGAGGGCGGCGCGCTCGACGCCGCCCTCAGCGACCTCGGCGCACGCTGCCTGCACCGGTTCGCGGAGCGCCACGCATGACGGCCGACGACCTCGTCGTCGTCAGCGAGCGCGGCGTCCCGTTCTCCAAGGGGCTGATGGCCCAGGCCTTCATGGCGACCGGGCTCGCCCCCGAGCGGGCCTACAGCGTCGCGGCCGCGGTCGAACGCTCGCTCAAGCGGAGCGGCAGCACGGCCGTCACCCGCCGGCAGTTGCAGAGCATCGCCCGCCGCACGCTCGGCCAGGTCGAGGGCGACCTGCTGATCGAGCGCATCGGGCAGTGGCAGTCGCTGCGCCACAACGAGGTGCCGGTCGTGATTCTCATCGGCGGCGCCACCGGGGTCGGCAAGAGCACGCTGGCTACCCAGCTGGCCCACCGCCTCGGCGTCACGCGAGTGGCCTCGACCGACATGGTCCGCCAGGTCATGCGCGCCTTCTTCGCCCGCGATCTCATGCCGACGATCCACGCCTCGTCGTTCGACGCGGGGCAGCCGGTCCGCCTGCCGGGGCCGAGCTCGAGCGAGTTGAGCCGGGCCGGCTTCGTCGAGCAGACCAAGGCGGTGTCCGTTGGCGTGGGCGCGCTCGTCGACCGCAGCGTGACCGAGGCGCACAGCGTGGTCATCGAGGGCGTCCACATCGTGCCCGGCTTCCTCGATCTGTCGCGCTGGCCCGAGGCGCTCGTCGTCCAGTTCGTGCTCGCGGTCAGCGACCGCGACCGTCACCGCGGCCACTTCGCGTTCCGTGAGTACGAGACCGGCGGCATACGCACGCTGCGGCGCTACGTCGAGCACTTCGCGCAGATCCGCCGGATCCAGAAGTACATCATCGCCTGCGCGCAGGAGCAGGGCGTACCGGTGGTCGAGAACGAGAGCCTCGACGTCTGCGTCAAAGAGGTGCTCGAGAGGATCCTGGCGGCCGTCGGCGAGTATCGCCGGCCCGCTGCGCCGCCGGCGTCCTGATCCGGGCCCTTCAGTTCGAGGCCGCTGCGCCGATACAAGCTCTGCCCCCCTCGACCCCTGCGTCGGCGAGACACCGGCGCTTCGCCGCCGAGCCGGGGAGCCTCCATCGGTGCCCGGCGCAGGGACATCCAGCGAAGGCAGTGGGAATTTGACGACCGGTGTGCAATACTCTGTCGCGAAGCTCGCCATGGGCTTCGGTATCACGTGCACGCGTCGCATCGTCGTGCGTTTCGCCGACACCGTCCATCTCTTCACGCGTCACGTCACCCAAGGGGTTCCAGTTCCGGTGGCACCGTGCGTGTGGGAGCAGCGGATGGTTGGTCGAACATCCCGAGCGCGCACCGTGCCGTGGAGAGACGGGATCCACGAACGAGTGAGGACATGACCGAAGACCAAACAGAGCAGATCGCCATAGTCACCAAGCCCTCGTCCGGCGCCGAGCCGGCGCCGGCCACCGAGTCCACGAAGGTCTCGCCGGCGGCGGCCGAGCCGCAGCCGCCGGCCGCTGCCGCGCCCAAGGCGGCCGAGCAGCCGCTGACTGCCGAGGTGGCGCCGAATGGCGGCGGGGCAGAGGCAGCCCAGGCGCCGCCCAGCGGCGACGGAGCGGCCGGAGTCCAGACGCCGCCCGCCGACAAGGGCGAGGCGCCGGCCGCCGGGCGGCCGACCGACAAGCGCCCCGACAGGCAGGGAGGGCGCGCTCATGGGCGCGACCAGCGTCGTCGGGGCAAGGGAGATCAGCGCGAACCGCGCGAACCGCGCGAACAGCGTCCCCTGGGTCCTCCGATCCCGTGCGTCGGCATCCTTGATGTGCTCCCCGACGGCTTCGGGTTCCTGCGTACGAGCGGTTACGCCCAGGGCGACCACGACGTCTACGTCTCGCTCTCGCAGATCAGACGCTTCGGTCTGCGCCGCGGCGACAAGATCGAGGGTCAGATCCGCGAGCCCAAGGACAACGAGAAGTACAGCGCGCTGCTCAAGATCGACACCGTCAACGGCGTCGATCCCGAGGAGGCGCGCCGCCGGCCCGCCTTCGAGCACCTGACGCCGCTGTTCCCCGAGGAGCGCCTGCGCCTCGAGACACCCGAGCACGACACGGCGGCGCGCATCATGGACCTGCTCTGCCCGATCGGCAAGGGCCAGCGCGGTCTGATCGTCTCACCGCCCAAGGCCGGCAAGACGACCATCCTCAAGAAGCTCGCCAACTCGATCACCGCCAACAACCCCGACGTCGACCTCATCGTCCTGCTCGTCGACGAGCGACCCGAAGAGGTCACCGACATGCAGCGTTCGGTCGACGGCGAGGTCGTCGCCTCGACCTTCGACCAGCCCTCCGAGAACCACGTCCAGGTGTGCGAGCTCGTGCTTGACCGCGTCAAGCGCCTCGTGGAGATGGGGCGCGACGTCGTCGTGCTGCTCGACTCGATCACGCGCATGGCGCGTGCCTTCAACCTCAACACGCCGGCCTCGGGGCGGATCCTCTCGGGTGGCGTCGACTCGACCGCGCTCTACCCGCCGAAGAAGTTCTTCGGCGCGGCCCGCAACATCGAAGAGGGCGGTTCGCTGACCATCCTCGCGACGGCCCTGGTCGATACCGGCTCGCGCATGGACGAGGTCATCTTCGAGGAGTTCAAGGGCACCGGCAACATGGAGATCAGGCTCGACCGCCGGCTGGCGGACAAGCGCATCTTCCCGGCCATCGATATCGAGATGACCGGCACCCGCAAGGAGGAGCTCCTCATGGAACCGGCCGAAGCGGCCGCTGTCTGGAAGCTCCGCGGCGTGCTGCACTCCCTCGACCCGGCGGCCGCCATCGAGCTTCTCATCAAGAAGGTGCGCGAGACCAAGAGCAACGCCGAGTTCCTCAGCGCACTGCAGAAGAATTCGCGCTGACGCGCCTGCGATCACCGGGGTCTGGGCCGCGTCGTGCGGCCTCGCGCTGGTCGCGTGCGATCCGTCCTTGACGGACCTGCCGTCTCCTGCATATCATGCACGCGGCTGAAGGTCCGTCCACGATGCGCAAGGCGGTTGTCGAGCCCACGGGCGTCGAGGCTAGGCTCTGAAGCCATCACGATGCTCACGGCGTTGCCTCGCCCGCCGATGCGGGTGGGTGGCGCACTGCGAACGGGGGGGTGTGATAGCTGACTGATTCGCCGGTCGGTTGTCATGCCCGCGTGGGCAGTAGAGAGCATCGTCTCGCGACCATACTCATGGCGTAGGCGTTCGCACACATTCCCGTCCTCTCGTCACGGGTCATCGCGTTGCCCTGCACTCCGGATCCGCGCGGCTGAAAGCCGGCATTTCGTTGTTTCCTGAATGGGGGGATGATGAGGGACCTCGAACGGCTTATCGCGGGCGTCGCATCTGAGAGGATCAGCCGACGTCAGTTCGTGCAACGCGGTCTGGCGCTCGGACTCTCCACGACTGTACTCAGCACGCTGCTGTCAGCCTGTGGGGAGACCGCCGAAGAGACCGTGGTTGAGTCGCTTCCGGCGCTCGACAGTACCAAGCCGGAGAAGCTCGTCCTGTACAACTGGGCCGATTACCTGCCGCAGTCGGTGGTCGATACCTTCCAGGACCGGACAGGGATCCCGGTCACTATGGCCTACTACGAGAACAACGAGGCGCTGCTGGCCAAGCTGAAGGCGGGCGGCCGAGGCTACGACCTGTGCTTCCCTGGTGACTACATGGTGTCGGTCTTGTTCAAGAGCGGTCTTCTGGAGCCGCTGCACATGGACCTGATCCCCAACTTCAAGAACATCGCGCAGAGCATGCAGAAGCCGAAGTACGACCCTGAGGAGGACGGCACGAAGTACAGCGTGCCGTATCAGTGGGGCACGACCGGCATCGGGGTGCGTGCGGATCTGTTCTCCACCGAAATCACGAGCTGGGCAGATCTCTGGGATGTCCAGAACAGCGGCAAGGTCCAGATGCTGGACGACGAGCGCGAGACTCTGGCCGTCGGCCTCAAGCTGCTCGGCTACTCGCTGAACACGACCAGCCAGGACGAACTCGACGAGGCGGTGGCCAAACTCATCGAGCAGAAGCCTCTCGTTCTCGCCTACACGAGCGCCAATGTCGCCCGCCCACTGATCAGTGGTGTTCCGCTGGTGCACATCTACGACGGCGACTGCCGCAGAGCCATGTCCGAACTCGGTGTCGACAAGGTCAAGTTCGTCCTCCCAGAGGAGGGCTTCTCGATGTGGACGGACAACCTCTGCATTCCGGTCGGCGGAACAAGCCCGTACTGGGCGCACAAGTTCGTGGACTTCCTGTGCGAGACCGAGATCGCGGCGGAGGTGTCGAACTACACCGGCTACCTCTCTCCGGTCCCGTCGACCACCGAGCTCCTCGACCCGCTCCTGCAGGCGTCGACACCCGATCCGGCTGTGCTGGAGCGCGGCGAAGGGATCCTCGATCTGGGCGAGTTCAATCGTAGCTACTCAGAAGGCTGGCAGAAGGTCAGGACGGCCTGACCGGTCATCGCCTCCATGGGAGGCGATTGAATGAGGGCCGATGACGATCGTCGTCCGCGCGCGCTGGGACTCCAGTCTCGCGACCCGAGAGGCGAGTGGCTCGAGAGAATCGTGCTCGCCGACTAGGTCGATGTGAAGGGCACCAAGGTGGTCCCTCTGGATGTCCCCCTCCCCCCGGGGGGGAGGCTCTTGGAGATGGAGTCTGAGTACCGTCGCGCACACGAGGCGCGGACCCTGCTCTCGCCCATCGGCTGACATGTGTCCGTAGGGTAACGAGGCGTTGGTGTGGGGGAGGCGGGCCAGGTGCCCGCCTCCCCGGACTCGGCCGTCGCGCCGACCCGACTCGTCTGCGCGCCGCGGTTCGTGCTACCATACCGCTCGGCCCGTCGGGGCCGGATACGTCACCCCCGGATGACCGCAAGAAGGGATCCGTAGACATGAAGAAGGATATCCACCCCAACTACGTCGAGGCGACGGTGCATTGCTCGTGCGGCAACACGTTCACTACGCGCAGCACCAAGCCCGAGCTGCACGTCGAGCTGTGCTCCCAGTGCCACCCGTTCTACACGGGCAAGCAGAAGCTGGTCGACTCGGGCGGCCGCGTCGAGCGCTTCAAGCGCCGCAGCGCGAAGAAGCTGGGCTCAGAGGCCTGAGCGGAGTCGTGGCTGCCGAGCTGCAGGTCGCTCTTCTCGAGCACACGCCCGACCCCGACCGCGCGGTCGCGATCGCCGGTCGGCTCTGTTACGCGCCGGTATCGGCCGCCGAGCTCAAGGAGGGCATGAGCGACGACGATGTCGCCAAGCTCGTGCGGATCCTGGTGCGCAGCGGCCATCACTCGGCTCTCGAGCACGCCTCGTTCAGCTTCGCTGTCGACGGCGTCTCACGCGCCTGCACGCACCAGCTCGTGCGGCACCGCGTCGCCTCGTACAACCAGCAGTCTCAGCGCTACGTCAACTTCGGGACCGCGGACAGCTTCGTCGTGCCGCCGACGATCGCCGCCAACGCCGAGGCTCTGCGCGTCTTCCTCGAGGCGATGGATCACGCGCGGGCCGCCTACGACCGCTTGGTCGAGCTCGGTCTGGCCGAGGGGCGCGTCAAGGAGTCTGTCCAAGAGGACGCGCGCTTCGTGCTGCCCAACGCCGCCGAGACCAAGATCGTGGTCACCATGAACACGCGCGAGCTGCGCCACTTCTTCGCCGTGCGCTGCTGTCACCGCGCGCAGTGGGAGATCAACGCCCTCTCCTGGGAGATGCGCCGTCTCGTGCGCGCGGTCTCGCCCCTGCTCTTCGAGGGCAGCGGTCCAGGCTGCGTCCACGGCGAGTGCCCCGAGGGCAAGATGACCTGCGGGCGACCCTACGATCTGAACGAGATCGACGGGGCGGCCGCGGCGCGCGGCTGAAGCCGCACCCCGCCGCGGCCGATACACACCGCAGACGTTCCGCATGATGACGCGCACCCTCACATACGCCCTGCTCCTCGTCGCCGCCGCGGCCAGGCGCGCGCAGGTCGGCGGCCAGGCGGTCATCGAGGGCGTGATGATGCGCGGCGTCGATCACTGGTCGCTCGCCGTGCGCAGGCCCGACGAGACGATCGGCGTGCGCGACTTCCCGCTCGTCTCCTGGATGCAGCGCTACCCCGTGCTCAAGACGCCCGTCGTCAGAGGCGTCGTCGCTCTGGTCGAGTCGCTCGTCATCGGGATCCGCGCCCTGACGATGTCGGCCAACGAGTCGCTCGGCGAAGAGGAGGAGCAGCTGGGCAAGAAGGAGCTCGCCCTCACCCTGCTCGTCGCTGTCGCCTTCGCCGTCGGCCTCTTCTTCCTCGCGCCGCTCTTTCTCACGGGGCTCTTCAAGGGCCATCTCGGCACGGGCTTCGCCTTCTGGATCGTCGAGGGGATCGTCAGGGTCGGGATCTTCATCGCCTACCTCGTGATCATCACCCGGTTCCGTGATCTGCGCCGCGTCTTCGAGTACCACGGCGCCGAGCACAAGGCGATCCACGCCCTGGAGCACGGTGATGAGCTGACCCCCGAGAACGTCGAGAAGTACCGCACGATGCACCTGCGCTGCGGCACCTCGTTCCTGCTCATCGTGCTCGTGGTCTCGGTCTTCATCTTCGCCCTGGTGCGCTGGCCGGCCTGGTACTGGCTCGTGCTCTCGCGGATCGTGCTCGTGCCGCTGATCTCCGGTATCTCCTACGAGATCATCAAGTGGGCCGGGCGCCACGAGGACAATCGCATCGTGCGCGTCGTGATGATGCCCGGCCTCGCCCTGCAGTGGCTGACGACGAAGCCACCTGACCGCGGCCAGATCGAGGTCGCCATCGCGGCTCTCGACAAGGTGCTCGAACTCGAGCCTCAGGATCGCCCCGTGGTCAAGGGCGTCGAGGTGATGGCCTAGCTCTTCGGCCCCGCCGCCGTTTCGGCGGCCGCGTCCTCCGCTGTCGCTCCGGGCTCCGCGCCCGGCGGCCCTTCGTCCGGCGGCCCACCACCACCGTCACCCTTCGCGACCGCCGTCGGCGTCGGTCCCGCCTCCTCCGGAGACTCCCTCGACATGAGGTCCGAGAGCCAGCGCGCGCCCGGCCGGTCGGCCAGCACGAGGTCACGCACGAGCAGCGTCAACGGGACGCTGATGAGCCCCCCGATCGGGCCCAGCACCCAGCCCCAGAAGAGCACTGCGATCAGGCTGGTCGTGTAGGAGATGTTGAGCTGGGTGGCGTTGAGGCGCGGGGCGATGACGTTGCCGGCCAGCGTGTTGAACAGCCAGTAGCCGCCGAACACGACGATCACGCCGGTCCACCCGCGCTCGATCCAGGCGAAGAACAGCGCCGGGATCAGGGCGACGAAGTACCCCACGTTCGGGATGTAGTTCGTGATGAACGCCATCACGCCGAGGAAGAGGGCGAAGGGGATGCCGAGGACCAGGAGCAGGGTGAAATCCAGGGTGGCCGCGATGAAGCCCGTGAAGGTCGTGATCAGCCAGTAGCGGCGGATGGCTCTCTGGTAGCGGGTCAGGCGCTCGTAGCCTTCGGCGTTCAAGTGCCGTTTCAGCTGCGGCCCTATCTCGTACGAGTCGAGCATCATGTAGAGGACGATGAAGAGCAGAAGGAAGGAGAAGGTCAGGCCGTTGGTCAGCCAGGCCGCGATCGCGCCGATGATCCGCGTCACGGTGTTCGGCGAGACGAGCTTGCCGATCTCGCTGATGTCGATGTCGTGGCGGGCCAGCGTGTCGGTCAGCATCGTCTGCTGCTCGGCGAACTTCTGCTCGATCTTCGGCAGCTCCGATTGGATGCTGCTCAGCGAGATCGCGCTGACGAGCAGGATGGCGACGACGATGGCGATCACGACGAGCATCGCCAGCGCCACGCCCAGCCAGCCGGGCGCGCGCCGTCTGGCGAACCAGCCCAGCAGTGGCGAGACTCCCAGCGTGATGAAGTAGGCGAGGAACGCCTGGCCGACCACCGACTGCATCTCGTGCATGCCGAGCAGCACCACCATGGCGGCGGCGGCGACCAGGACCGGCCATGCCGCACCGGCCGTCAGGCCTGAGGCGGCATTCGGCTGCCGCTGGTCGCCCATGCGCTCCTCCCCGGGATCCGGGCGGCGGCCGTTGCCGGACGCCGCCGTGACGGATGTCGCCGCATTGTGCCGTGCGAGGAGGTGTCCTGTCGAGGGCGCGGCTGCGGCGGCGGGCCACGGCCCGCCGCCGCAGCCGCGCCCGGCTATAATCGTGGAGGCGGCCCCGTCAGCCCCGCCTCCCAGCATGGCGACCATCACACGACTCGTCGAAGAGATCGAACGCTCCTACGCGGAGCTCACCGAGCAGCTCACCGACCCCGAGGTGCTCGGCGACCGCGCGCGCTACACGGCCGCCGCGCGCCGGCACTCGGACCTGCAGTCCGTGCACGAGCTGGTCGTGCGGTACCGCGAGGCGGAGCGTGCGGCCGCCGGCGCCGAAGAGCTCCTCGGCGCCGACGACGAGGAGGAGTTCCGCGAGCTGGCGCAGCAGGAGCTCGTCGACAGCCGCAAGCGGCTCGACGAGCTCGGCGAGCAGATCCGCGAGCGCATGCTCACCGTCGACCCCTACGACTCCAAGGACGTGATCATCGAGATCCGCGCCGGCACGGGCGGCGACGAGGCCGGCCTCTTCGCCGGCGACCTCGCCCGGATGTACACGCGCCACGCGCAGGCGAAGGACTTCGAGGTCGAGATCCTCTCGGCCAGCGAAGGCGAGGCCGGCGGCTTCAAGGAGGTCATCCTCGAGGTCCGCGGTCAGGGCGCCTACTCGGCGCTCAAGTACGAGAGCGGCGTGCACCGGGTGCAGCGGGTGCCGAGCACCGAGTCGGTCGGCCGCGTCCACACCTCGACGGCGACTGTCGCCGTCCTTCCCGAGGCCGAGGAGATCGACATCGCCGTGCACGCCAACGACCTGCGCATCGACATCTTCAGGGCGCGCGGGCCGGGCGGGCAGTCGGTGAACACCACCGACTCGGCCGTTCGCATCACCCACCTGCCCAGCGGTGTCACCGTGAGCTGTCAGGACGAGAAGTCCCAGCTGCAGAACAAGGAGCGCGCCCTGCGCATCCTGCGCGCGCGCCTGTTCGAGACCGAGCGCCTGCGGCAGGAGCAGGAGCGCGGCGACGCCCGGCGCAGCATGGTCGGGTCGGGCGCGCGCTCGCAGAAGATCCGCACCTACAACTTCTCGCAGAACCGCGTGAGCGACCACCGCGTCGGCCTCACCTCGCACCGCCTCGGCGACGTCCTCGAGGGCCAGCTCGACGAGTTCACGGAGGCCCTCGCCGCGGAGGACCGGCGCGCGCAGCTGGCGGCCGAGGTCGGCGAAGAGTGACGCGGCGGCGGGCGTGAGCGCAGCCGAGACCGTGTCGCAGGCGCTGGTCGCGGCCGCCGCACGCATCTCTCGCGAGGCGCGTTCGCAGTCCGCCCGCCTCGACGCGGAGCTGCTCCTGGCGGACGCCCTCGGCGTGAGCCGCGAGGCCCTCTACGCGGCGCCGGAGCGCGTGCTCGAGCCCGAGGAGCGGGCCGGCTTCGGGCGCCTCGTGAAGCGGCGCGCGGCCTTCGAGCCCGTCGCGTACATCCTGGGCCGCCGCGCCTTTCGCACCATCGAACTCGAGGTCAACGACAACACCCTGATCCCGCGACCCGAGACGGAGACCTTGGTCGAGGTGGCTCTCGCCAGGCTCGCCGGCGTGACTCGCGAGGCGCCGCTCGCCCTCGACATCGGGACCGGTTCGGGCAACGTCGCGCTCGCTCTGGCCGCCGAGCATCCGACGGTGAGGGTGCTCGCTACCGACTTCCATCCCGCGCCGCTTCAGGTGGCCGCCCGCAACGCCCGCCGCCTGGGGCTCGACGGACGCGTGGCGTTCATGCTCAGCGACGTCTACGACGACCTGCCGCCGGATCTTACCTTTGACCTCGTCGTCTCGAACCCGCCGTACGTGACGCCCGAGTCGCTGCGCCGGCTGCGCCCCGAGGTCCGGGGCTGGGAGCCGCACGTGGCCCTGTGCGCCGAGCGCGGCGGGATGGAGTTCTACGAGCGCATCGTGCCGGGGGCGCCGCTGCGGCTGCGGCCCGGCGGCGCGCTCGCCGTCGAGATCTCCGAGATGCGGGCGCTCGACGTGCTCGCGCTGTTCGTCGAGACCGCCCGCTTCGAGGACATCGACCTGCACCAGGACCTGGGCGGCCGGCCGCGCGTCGTGAGCGCTCGCGAGCGGCTGCCCGACGCGGACGACGCCGGCCCCGGCTGATGCCGCGCTACGAGCCGGTGCGCGCGGTGGTCGTGAGCTCGCGGCCGCTCGGCGAGGCCGACCGGATCGCCGTGCTGTTCACGCGCGAGTTCGGCCGCGCCGACGCCGTGGTCAAGGGCGTCCGCCGCACGTCTTCGCGCTGGGGCGGCCGGCTGGAACCGTTCAACGTCTGCGACCTCATCCTGTTCCGCGGGCGCTCGCTCTTCACCGTCACCTCGGCGCAGCTCGTCGAGCTCTTCACGCACCTGCGCGAGGAGCGGGAGGCGATGGCCGTGGCGGCGGTGGCCTGCGAGGCCGCCGCCACCCTCTTCGCGCCCGGCGAGCCCGAACCGGCCGCCTTCGCGTTGCTGTGCGACGCCCTGCGCGCGGCCGACGGCGGGGTCACGGGGACGGCGCTGCAGACGCCGCTGCTGCTCGGGGCTCTGGTCAAGATGCTGCACGAGGCGGGGCTGCTGCCGGCGCTCGACGTCTGCGTGGCGTGCGGGGGAGACGGGATGCTCGTGGGCTTCTCGGCGGCGCGCGGCGGCGCCGTCTGCGGTCAGTGCCTCGGCGACGGCGCGCCGCTTTCGCCGGCGACCTTGGCCGCGCTGCGCGCGGCCGTGGGGCGCCCGCTCGCGGATCTGGCCTCCGACGCGCCGTCCGCGGCGGTCGCCGAGGGCGTGCGACACGTGCACGACCTGTACTCGTATCACACCGGCCTGCGTCTGCGCGCGCTGCGCTTCGCGCGGCACTGACAGCCCGCTCCTGCCGCCGGCCCTCGTCACGGGCGGCGAGCACGACGTGTTTTGTTGGCGTCGTCTCGACGCCGCTTGATACAATCGCCGCCCGACGCGGAGGAGCATGAAGAACGAAGCGCGTGAACCGGGCGCCGTGGGCGCCCGCCCCACGTTCCAGCAGATCATCGCCCGCCTCCAGTCCTTCTGGGAGGAGCGGGGCTGCGTGATCGTCCAGCCTTACCACACCGAGGTCGGCGCCGGCACCTTCAATCCGGCCACCTTCCTGCGCTGCCTCGACGCGCGTCCCTGGCGGGCCGCCTACGTCGAGCCCTCCACGCGCCCCACCGACGCGCGCTACGGCGAGAACCCATATCGCCTCGGCCACTACTTCCAATACCAGGTCGTCATCAAGCCCTCGCCGCCCGACATCCAGGCGATCTACCTCGACTCGCTGGTCGCCCTCGGCATCGACCTCGCCCAGCACGACGTGCGCTTCGTCGAGGACAACTGGGAGGGGCCCACGCTCGGGGCCTGGGGCCAGGGTTGGGAGGTCTGGGCGGACGGCATGGAGATCACCCAGTTCACCTACTTCCAGCAGCTTGGAGGGATGGATCTCGACCCCATCACGATCGAGCTGACCTACGGGCTCGAGCGCATCGCCATGTACCTGCAGGGCGTGGACAGCGTCTACGACGTGGTCTGGTCACAGTGGGAGCAGGACGGCGAGGCCGTCACCGTGACATACGGCGACGTCTACCGTGAGAACGAGCGGCAGTTCTCGCACTACAACTTCGAGACCGCCGATACGGGGATGCTCTACCGCCACTTCCGCGAGTACGAGGCCGAGGCGCAGCGCTGCCTCGTCGCGCGCCTGCCCGTGCCCGCCTACGACCACGTGCTCAAGTGCAGCCACACGTTCAACCTGCTCGACGCGCGCGGCGTGATCAGCGTGACAGATCGCACGGCGCACATCGCCCGCGTGCGCGACCTGGCGCGCGCGGTGGCGCGTCTCTACCTCGAGGTCGACGCCGAGCGGCGCGCGCCGCTCGGCGCGGGGCGCGGGGATGGGGCGCCGGCCGACGGCGCGGCGCCGGCCGGCACGGCATCGTCCGACGCGGCAGCCGCCACATGAGCCTGCTCCTGGTCGAGATCGGCTGCGAAGAGCTGCCGGCGAGCTTCTGCCACTCGGTGGTCCGCCAGCTGCGCGGGGCCGGCGGCGAGGGTCTCGTCCGCCGCCTGCTTGCCGAGGAGCGGTTGCTGCCGGCGGACGACGACGATCCCTCGCCGGCCGAGCGCTTCCTCGAACGGCGCCTCACGGTCCATGTGTCGCCGCGCCGCGTCGCCGTGCTGGTCGAGGGGCTGCCCGAGCGGCAGCACGCCCTCGTCCAGCGCTTCCGCGGCCCGCGCGCCGACATCGCCTTCGACGCCGACGGCCGGCCGACGAAGGCGGGCGCCGGGTTCGCGCGCGGCAAGGGCGTGCGCCCCGAAGACCTCGATCGCGAGACGGTCGACGGGGTCGAGTTCGTCTCCGCCGAGGTGGAGGCCGAGCGCCGGGCGACGCGAGAGGTGCTGCCCGGTCTGATCCCGCGCCTGGTGGCCGGCATCCAGGTGCCGCGCGGCATGCGCTGGGACCGGCGGCCCGAAGGGGCCGACGAGTACCTGCGCTTCGCGCGGCCGATCCGCTGGCTGCTCTGCAAGCTCGGCGACGAGACGATCTCCACGAGCTTCTACGGCCTCATGGTGGGCGACGTCTCGATGGGCCATCGCGTGCTCGGCGCGCCGGTCGTGATCGATGCCGCGGGCCACTATGAGCGCCTGCTCGAAGAGCAGAAGGTCGTCGTCGATCAAGAGGAGCGCCGGCGCCGCATCGTGACCGGCCTCGACGCGCAGGCCGAGACCTTGGGCGGTCGCTGGGAGGACCCGGGACGGGTGCTCGAGGAGGCGGTCTACCTGGCGGAGTGGCCGACCGTCGCGCTCGGGCGTTTCGACGAGCGGCACCTGCGCCTGCCGGCGCCGGTGCTGGTCACCGCGATGCAGAGTCACCAGCGCTACTTCCCGGTGCGCGCCGCCGACGGCGGGCTGGCCCCCGTCTTCCTCTATGTCTCCAACGCCGATCCCGCGGCGGCCCCACTCGTCACGCGCGGCAACGAGCGCGTCCTCGAAGGCCGGCTCGACGACGCCGAGTTCGCGTACGACCGCGACCTCGCCGAGGGCATCGAGGCCATGGCGGAGCGGCTCGGTGAGGTCGTCTTCCACGAGAAGCTGGGCACGCTCGCCGACAAGGCGCGCCGTCTGGAGGGGCTGGTCGCCGGCCTCGCCGACGACGCCGGGCCGGCGGCGCATGCCGCGCGGCTCGCGAAGGCCGACCTGGTGAGCCAGGTCGTCATCGAGTTCCCGACGCTGCAAGGCGCCATGGGCGAGCTCTACGCGCGGCACGCCGGCCTGCCCGAGGCCGTCGCCCGCGCCGTCGGCGAGCACTACCTGCCGCTGTCGGCCACGGGGCCGGCGCCGACGACGCCCGCGGGCGCCGGCCTGGCCATCGCCGAGAAGGCCGACAACATCGCCGGCGCGTGGGTGGCGCGCCAGAAGCCCAGCGGCTCCCGCGACCCCTACGGCCTGCGCCGCGCCGCCATGGGTATCGTGCGCATCACGCTGGAGCACGGCCTTCGCATCGCGGTGCCCGGTCTGCTCGCAGCCGCGCTCGACCAGTACGAGGCGCAGGGCGCCTTCGAACCCGGCGACGAGGAGCATCGCGGTCTCGTCGACGAGATGACGGCCTTCGTCTGGGAACGCCTCGAGGCGCTCCTCCTCGACGAAGGCCTCTCGTACCCGCTCGTCCAGGCGGCGCTCGGCGCCGCGGTGGCCGACGTCCCGGCGAAGGCCGCGCGGGCGCGCGCCTTCACCGCTCTCGCCGGCTCCGGCGCCTTCGACGACGTGGTCGTGGTCTACAGCCGCTGTCACTCGATCGCGAGCAAGAGCGCGACGCCTCCGGCCGCCGCCGCGGGCGGCCTCGCTTCGCCCGCCGCCCTTCCGGTCAAGCCCGAGCTGTTCGGCGAGCCGGTCGAGCGGGCGCTCTTCGAGGGACTGTCCGCCACCGTCGAACCCGTTCGCGCGGCGCTCGCCGCCCTCGACATCGAGGCCGCCGTGGGGGCCGCTGCGCCGCTGCGCGCCACCGTCGACCGGTACTTCGACGAGGTGCTCGTGATGGACGCCGACCCGGCGGTGCGCGCCAATCGGCTCGCACAGCTCGCCGCGGTCGTCGCTTTGCTCGTAGAGATCGGCGACCTCAGCCGCCTGCCGGTACCGGCGGTGTCCTGAGGGCGACAGAAGGGCCGACCGCCGAGAGTCGCGAACGCGCGGGTGGGGTCACCCGGGGAGGGAAGTGATGGCGCACAAGTACGTCTATCGGTTCGACGAGGGCGGCAAGGACATGAAGACGCTCCTCGGCGGCAAGGGCGCGAACCTCGCCGAGATGACCGTCCTCGGCCTGCCCGTGCCGCCCGGCTTCACCATCACCACCGAGGTCTGCATCCACTACGCGGACACCCGTCGGTACCAGGGCGGCGTCGAAGGCCAGGTCAAGGAGGCGCTTGCCGCCCTCGAGCGCGACATGGGCAAGCAGTTCGGCGATCCGACCGATCCGCTGCTGTTGTCTGTGCGCTCCGGCGCCCGCGCCTCGATGCCGGGCATGATGGACACCGTCCTCAACCTGGGACTCAACGACACCACGGTGCAGGGCCTCATCGCGCAGACCGGCAACCCCCGCTTCGCCTGGGACAGCTACCGCCGCTTCGTCACGATGTACGGCGACGTGGTCTTGGGCCTGAAGCCCGAGGGCGACGAAGGCGACCCCTTCGAGGAGCGGCTCGAGCAGCAAGCGCGGCAGGGGCGTGAAGTTCGACATCGAGCTCACCGCCGACGACCTGAAGGAGCTGGTCGCGCGCTTCAAGGACGCAGATCAAGAGAGCGCACCGGCGAGGACTTCCCCGAGGATCCCGATGGAGCAGCTCTGGGGCGCGGCTCGGCGCGGTCTTCGGCTCGTGGAACAACGACGCGCGCCATCGCCTACCGCCGCCTCTACGACATCCCCGACGAGTGGGGCACCGCGGTCAACGTCCAGACCATGGTCTTCGGCAACACCGGCGACGAGTCGGGCACGGGCGTCGCCTTCACGCGCGACCCCGCCACCGGCGAGAACGTCTTCTACGGCGAGTTCCTCGATGAACGCGCAGGGCGAGGACGTGGTGGCCGGCATCCGCACGCCGCTGCCCGATCGACGGAGCTCGAAGGAGGTCATCCCCGACGGCCTACGACGCAGCTGCTCGAGCATCGCGCAGACGCTCGAGCAGCACTACCGCGACATGCAGGACATCGAGTTCACCATCGAGGACGGCCGGCTCTGGATGCTGCAGACCCGCAACGGCAAGCGCACCGGCCTCGCGGCCATCCGCATCGCCGTCGACATGGTCGACGAGGGACTCATCGAGCAAGGAGGAGGCGCTGATGCGGGTCGAGCCCGAGCAGCTCAACCAGCTGCTGCGGCCCGGTCTTCGATCGGCCGAGGACAAGAAGAAGGCGGTGGGCGAGGGGCGCGTGCTGGCCAAGGGGCTGCCGCGCCGGCCCCGGCGCGGCCTCCGGCCAGGTCGTCTTCAACGCCGCCGACGCCGTGGCCTGGGCCAGGCGCGGCGAGCAGGTGCTCCTGGTCCGCGACTCGAGACCAGCCCGGAGGACATCAAGGGCATGGACGCGGCCGAGGGCATCCTGACCGCGCAGGGCGGCATGACCTCCCACGCCGCGCTGGTGGCGCGCCAGATGGGCAAGGTCTGCATCGTGGGCTGCGGCGCGCTCGACATCGACTACGCGCAAGGGCCACATCGAGGTCAACGGCACGACCGTCAAGGAGGGCGACTGGCTCTCCATCGACGGCACCACCGGCGAGGTGATCCTCGGCCAGCTCGAGACACGCCCTCCGAGGTCGCTGCAGGTGCTGCTCGAGGACCGATGAAGCCCGAGGAGTCGCCGAGCTACCAGCTCTACGCCAAGCTCATGTCCGTGGGCGGACGAGGCGCGCACGATCGAGCGTGCGCACCAACGCCGACCAGCCGGACCAGGCCGCCAACGCCGTCGGCCTTCGGCGCCGAGGGCATCGGGCTGTGCCGGACCGAGCACATGTTCTTCGGGGGCGACGCGCATCCTGGACGTGCGCGCAGATGATCCTCGCCGAGACGACCGAGGAGCGTGAGGTCGCGCTCGCCAAGCTGCTGCCCGATGCAGCGCGACGACTTCGACGGCATCTTCCGGGTCATGGGCGAGCGCCCCGTCACCATCCGCCTCCTCGACCCGCCGCTGCACGAGTTCCTGCCGCACGAGGACGAGCGACGTGCGGGCGACGGCCGAGGCGCTCGGGGTGAGCGCCGAGAAGGTCGCCGGCAAGGTGGCCGAGCTGCACGAGTTCAACCCGATGCTCGGCCACCGCGGCTGCCGCCTCGGCATCACCTTCCCGGAGATCACGAGATGCAGGTCGCGCGCCATCATCGAGGCGGCCTGCGACGTGACGAAGGACGGCGTCGACGTGCATCCCGAGATCATGATCCCGCTCGTCGGCGCGAAGAAGGAGCTGGAGATCAGGCCGCGCAGGTACGCGCCGTCGCCGACGAGGTCTTCGCCGAGCAAGGCGTCAAGGTGGACTACATGGTCGGCACCATGATCGAGCTGCCGCGCGCGTGCCTGGTCGCCGACCAGATCGCGGAGGACGCGGAGTTCTTCAGCTTCGGCACCAACGACCTCACGCAGACGACCTTCGGCATCTCCCGCGACGACGCGGGCAAGTTCCTGCCGTTCTACCTGGAGCAGGAGATCTGGCCCGTCGACCCGTTCGTCACCATCGACCAGGAGGGCATCGGCCAGCTCGTCGAGATGGGGATCGGGAAGGGCCGGGCGACCCGCGAGGCTCAAGGTCGGCATCTGCGGCGAGCACGGCGGCGATCCGGCGTCGGTCAAGTTCTGCCACCGGGTGGGCATGGACTACGTGAGCTGCTCGCCGTTCCGCGTGCCGATCGCGCGTCTCGCCGCGGCGCAGGCCGCCATCGAGGATCGCGGCGAGCTCGAGCTCGAGAAGTGAGCGCCGGCGGCGCCACGAGGCCGTGGGTTCGCTCAGGCGTGACAGGGAGCTGAGGCTCGAGGACGGCCGGGCGGTGCGCGTGCGCACCGCCCGGCCGAAAGACGCCAAAGCTCTGGCGCGCCTGCTCGACACCGTCGCCGCGGAGCCCGGCAGCGGCCTGGTCCTCGCGCCCGGCGAGATGACGGCCCGTGACTGGAAGCACCGCATCGCCGACTGTCTCGTCGAGCCCCGCTCCCTCATGCTGGTCGCCGAGCTGGACGGCGTCCAGGTGGGCAACCTGGGCCTGCGCTCCGACCCGCACCCCGCGTCTGGGCACGTGCTGTGGGTGGGGATGTCCGTGGCCGGCGCGGCGCGCGGTCTCGGCGTCGGCGGCGCGCTTCTCGAGGAGGCCGCGGCATGGGCCGCCGACGCGGGCGCGCAGCGCCTCGTGCTCGGCGTGTTCCCTGAGAACGAGCGCGCCGTCGCGTTCTACGAGCGGCACGGGTTCGCACGAGAGGGTCTCCGTCGCGACCAGTACTGCCGCGGCGACGAGTATCATGACGAGATGCTGATGGCGCGTACTCTCCCGAGGCCCTGATGACTCGCTTCCTCTCGAGGTCGCGATGACGGTAGGCCCGCGGCTCCGCCGGCTGCTGGCCGCTCTGGCCGGCCTGGCCGCGCTCGCGCTGGCCACGGTACCGGCGGTCGTGGCCTTCGGCGCGGGCTGGATGGCGCTCGGCTGGGACGACGACCGCGGCGCTGGCGGCGGTCTCATCGACCACAACTCGCCCGAGGCGTGGACGGCGCTGGCGCTGGCCTTCATGGTGTGGGTGCCGTTCGTGCTTGCCGCGCTCGTGCTGGTGCTCGACCGCCTGGGGCAGCGGTACATGCCCGTCGAGCGTGCGCCGCGCGTGGCGAAGGGCGAGCGCCGGCGCCTGTGGGCCGGGCTGCGCTATCTGGTGGGCCGTGAGGCGCCGACCGCGCCTAAGGAGCGGTCGGCGCCTCACGACAACGGGGAGGGGCGAGCCTAGGTGCCCCTGATCAGCCGCAACAGCATCGACCAGGTGCTCGCCGCCGCCGACATGGTCGAGGTCGTCGGGCGCTACACGCAACTCAAGAAGTCGGGCGCCAACTACATGGGCTGCTGCCCCTTCCACGAGGAGAAGACGCCCTCGTTCTCGGTGAATCCCGTCGAGAAGCTCTACTACTGCTTCGGCTGCGGCGAGGGCGGCAACCTCTTCAACTTCGTGCAGCGCAAGGAGGATCTCGACTTCGCCGCCGCCGTCGAGCACCTTGCCGACAAGCTCGGGATCGTGCTCGAGTACGAGGAGACGAGCGCCCGCGGCGAGGCCGAGCGCCACCGCCGCGAGCGCCTTCGGGCGCTGCTCGAGCAGACCACGGCCTACTACGAGCGGGTGCTCTGGGAGGGCAAGGCCGCCGTCCCGGCGCGCGAGTACCTGCAGGCGCGCGGGTTCAGCGACGAAGTGTGCCGCGCCTACCGGGTCGGCTTCGCGCCGGCCGGCTGGCAGACGCTGCGCGAGGCGGCCGCGGCCAAGGGCTTCAGCGACCAGGAGCTGCTCGACACCGGCCTCGCCGTGCCCGGCCGCCGCGACCGGCCCTACGACCGCTTCAGAGAACGGATCGTCTTCCCGCTCGCCGACGACCGTGGGCGTACGCTCGGCTTCGGGGCGCGGGCGCTCGGCGACGAGAAGCCCAAGTACCTGAACTCGCCCGAGACCCCCCTGTACCACAAGAGCGAGGCGCTCTTCGGCTTGCACGCCGCCAAGCAGGCGGCGCAGCGGGCGGATCGCATCTACGTCGTCGAGGGCTACACCGACGTATTGGCGCTGGCGCAGGCCGGTGTCCAGCAGGTCGTGGCGGCGATGGGCACCGCCCTCACCGAGCAGCAGCTCACTCGTCTCTCGCACCTGACGCGCCGGCTCTACCTCTGCTTCGACGCCGACGCCGCCGGCCTCGGCGCCATGTCGCGCGCGCTCACCCTCGCCCGCCGCCTCGAGTTGACGATGTACGTGGTCCGCATGCCCAGCGGGCTCGACCCGGCCGACTACATCACCGGCGGTGCGAGCGGCGACGACTTCGGCAGCCTTGCCGATGAAGCGGAGTCGGTGCTACACTACCGCGTCCGCCAGGTCCTCGATACGCACGATCTTGAACGGTCCGACGGTCGCGCCCAAGCCTTCGCCCAGCTCAAGGGCGTGCTCGCCGAGACGGCGAGCCCTATCGAGCGCGACGACGAGGTCCGTCACATCGCCGGCCGGCTGAGGCTCTCCGAGGAGAGCGTGCGCTATCTGCTGCGTAGCAGCGGCGGGTCGCCGCAGACGGCGCGCGGGGGCGCCGCGGCGCCCGCGCGTGGCAGTGCCGTCCTCACCGGCGGCGCTCACGAGCTTGAGGTCCGGTTTCTGGCCGCATGTCTTGCCGTACCCGAGGCGGGGGCGGAGCGCTTGGCCGGCATCGACGAGGAGTATTTCTCGAGCGCCGAGACGCGGACCGCGCTGCACTGGACGACCGCGCGGTTGAAGCGGCGAAATGCAGGGAAAAGGACTTCGGAGGCCGAGACCGCCGAGGGTGAGGACGACGGGAGCGAGGTAGTCGCGGAGGTCGTGCTGCGATCCGGCCAGGAGCCGTTCACCGCGACCGTTCTCGAGGAGCTCCTTCTTCGCGTGCAGGAGGCGCACGTCGGGCGCCGCATCGCGAGGCTCAAGGTCGAGACGGATACCGGCGACAAAGCTACACGGCAGGAGCAGCTCGCGCGTCTGCAAGAGGTGCGGCGCCGGCTGCGCGAGACGATCCGCGCGCTCCCCGTCGAGGAGTACCCAGACGAAGGGTAGGGACCCGAGAGTGACCGACATCTCCGAAGAGCGCAAGACGCCCGAGGCGGCGGAGTTCGGCATCGAAGAGGTGCGCGTCCTCGTCGACGAAGGTCGCGAGCAGGGCTACCTCGCGAGCGACCACATCGCCGACGCGTTGCAGGACGTCGAGCTCACGACCGACCAGATCGACGGCATCTACAATCTGTTCGCCGACCTCGGTATCGACATCGTCGAGGGTGAGGGCGTCGTCGTCGACGGTGCCCCGGACGCCAAGCCCGAAGAAGAGGTCATCCCCAAGCTGGACCTCTCGGTCAAGACGCCGACCAACGACCCCGTGCGCATGTACCTCAAGGAGATCGGCAAGGTACCGCTCCTCACCGCCGAAGAAGAGGTCTCCCTGGCCAAGCGCATCGAGCGCAAGGACATGGAGGCCAAGCGCAAGCTGATCGAGGCCAACCTGCGCCTCGTCGTCTCGATCGCCAAGCGCTACGTGGGTCGCGGCATGCTCTTCCTCGATCTCATCCAGGAGGGCAACCTCGGGCCTCATCCGCGCCGTCGAGAAGTTCGACTACCGCAAGGGCTACAAGTTCTCGACCTACGCGACCTGGTGGATCAGGCAGGCGATCACGCGCGCCATCGCCGACCAGGCGCGCACGATCCGCATCCCCGTCCACATGGTCGAGACCATCAACAAGCTGATCCGCGTGCAGCGTCAGCTCCTGCAGGACATCGGCCGCGAGCCGACGCCCGAGGAGATCGCGCACGAGATGGGTACAACTCCACAGAAGGTCCGCGAGATCCTCAAGATCAGTCAGGAGCCGGTGAGCCTCGAGACGCCGATCGGCGAAGAAGAGGACTCGCAGCTCGGCGACTTCATCGAGGACGAAGACGCGACCATGCCGGTCGAAGCGGTGAGCGAGATCATGCAGAAGGAGGAGCTGAACCAGGTGCTGAGCACCCTGACGCACCGGGAGCGCAAGGTGATCGAGCTGCGCTTCGGTCTCAAGGGCGAGCACCCGCGGACGCTCGAGGAGGTGGGTCAGAAGTTCGGCGTGACGCGCGAGCGCATCCGCCAGATCGAGGCCAAGACGCTGGCCAAGCTCAAGGCGTACCGCGACTCGCAACGGTTGCGCGACTTCTTGGACTGACACGGAGGCGGACGGGGCGCGCGACCCCGCCGGGTCGCGCGCCCCGTCCGCCCTCAATGACGACAGACACCGATCGAGCGGCGCGGGTCGTTCTCCCGCGCCGCGCAGACGTCGTAGACGACGTGTCGCAGCGACGCTCGGCCCGCGCCGGAGAGTGCGTGGCCGGCGTCAGTGGAAAGAGAAGGCAATGACGATGCAGCGGATCATCGAGATCTTGGACGAGCGGCCCGGTCACGGCCCGCTCGAGCACACCATCGACGACGTGCGCGCGCTGGTCGCGGAGGGCCACGAACAGGGCTACCTCGAGGCCGGCCGGGTGCACGAGGTGCTGCGCGACGTCGGGCTCTCGGCCGAGCAGATGGAGGAGGTCTACACGGCCCTCGACGACCTCGGTATCGACATACTCGGCAGCGAGTCGCGGCCCAGCGACGAGGGTGAGAGCACCGAGACCGAAGTCGAGGCGCCACGGCCGCTGGACCTGTCGGTGAAGACGGCCCCGACCGACCCGACCCGACTGTATCTGCGTGAGATCGGCAAGGTCCCGCTGCTCACGGCCGAGCAGGAGGTCTCCCTGGCCAAGCGCATCGAGCGTCGGGATATGGAGGCGAAGCGCCAGCTGATCGAGGCCAACCTGCGCCTCGTGGTGTCCATCGCGAAGCGGTACGCGGGGCGCGAGATGAGCCTGCTGGATCTGATCCAGGACGGCAACCTCGGCCTGATGCGCGCCGTCGAGAAGTTCGACTGGCGGCGCGGCTACAAGTTCTCGACCTACGCGACCTGGTGGATCCGCCAGGCGATCACGCGGGCGATCGCCGACAAGTCGCGGACGATCCGCGTGCCCGTCCACATGGTGGACACGATCAACAAGCTCATGCGTGTGCAGCGGCAGCTCCTGCAGGACCTCGGCCGCGAGCCGACGGTCGACGAGGTCGCGGTGCAGATGGAGATGACTCCGCAGAGAGTCCAGCAGATCAGAAGGATCGGTCAGCAGCCCGTGAGCCTCGAGACGCCGGTCGGTGACGAGGGCGACGCGCAATTCGGTGACCTCCTCGAGGACGAGGGCGCCGTGGCGCCGCCCCAGGCTACCGACGATGTCTTCCGGAGAGAGGGCCTGGACAGGGCCCTCGCTCAGCTCACCGGCCGTGAGCGCACGATCCTCGAGTTGCGCTATGGCCTCAAGGGCGGCCACCCCCTCACGCTCGAGGAGGTCGGGCAGCGGTTCGGCCTCACGCGCGAGCGCATCCGCCAGATCGAGGGCAAGACTCTGGCGAAGCTGCGCAGCTTCCGCGAGGCGGAGGCGCTGCGCGACTATCTCGAGTGAGCCGGGGATGACCATGGGCGCGCGCGTGCTGCTCGTCTTCCCAGGCTCGCTCTTCGGCGGCGAGTGGGCGAAGGGTCCCCGCGTCAAGCCCGAGATGGTGAGCCTCTGGAGCGAGCTGCGCCGTGCGGACCTCGAGGTCGAGGTCCTCGACCTCGAGGTCGAGATCGGCGCCCCCGACGACGACGCGAGCCGCGCCGGCTTCCTCGAGAGGGCAGAGTCGCTGTTGGCGGACCATCCTGCCGACCTCGCCGTGGTCTCGTGCTGGTCCGCTCTCCAGTACTCGGCGAGCATCGCCGTCGCGGGGCGGCTGCGACACCTCCATCCCGCGACCGTCATCGCCGTGCACGGCTACCACGTGTCGGCGCGACCCGATGAGTTCGCCTACGAGGGCTCTCCCTTCAACTGGGTGATCGTCGGCGAGGCCGAGATGGCGGTCGTCGAGCTCGCCCGCTCGGTCTCCGCCGGCGAGCGTGACGTGCAGACGTGCCGCCCGCTCGAGGGGATGCCGCTGCCGCTCGACGCCGCGCACGCGCCCGATATCGCCGGCTATCCCTACGTGGAGGCGGGTCTGCCCGAGATCGCCGTCTCGCTGAGCCGGGGTTGTCCCTACAACGCACCCGCTTGCCTGCTGCGTCCGGGCGGGAGCGGATGGCGAGCGTACCCGCCCGACGTGGCCGCGGCTCTCGTCGACCAGGCCGCGGCCCTCGAGCCCGGCCGGATCGACGTCATCGACCCGGTCTTCGGCTACGACCCCGCCTGGCGACGTCTCGCCTTCGAGCGCCTGGCGCACGCCGATCGTCGCGACGTCGCCGTCAGCCTGGCGGCGCGGCCGGAGACGCTTGCGCGTTTCGATGTCGACCAGCTGTACCGGGCGCGCGCCCAGCTCAGGCTCGCCGTGGGCACGCTCTCGGGGCGGCTGCTCCAGCGGACCGGCGAGGCCGCCGATCCACGGAAGACCGTGGCCCACGCTCTCGACGTGCTCACCTACGCCAACGCCAAGGGCGTTCTCACGCTGGCGGAGTTCACCTTCGGCCGGCCGGGCGAGACCGAGGAGACGGTCGCCGAGACGCTCGAGCGACTCGAGGATCTGGTCGCGACCCTGCCGAACACGACCCTTCGCCTGCAGGCGTCGTCGTGGGCCTTCCAGCCGTCGGGCGACCCCGAAGCCGACATCGAGGCGCCGCGGCGGCGCTTCGGCACCGAGGTCCTTCATCCCGAGTGGTGGAAGGAGCCCGTGCCCAGCCGGGCCGCGGCCACCGCGGTGGTCGCCAGCGCCGAGCTCGCCGGTCGCCCGCCGGGCGACGAGAGCTACTGGCGCCCGCGCCTCGACGCATTGGCCGAACGGTTCGCCGCGAAGCTGACCAGCGAGGCGCGCCGGGGACTGCGCAGCCACGAGGCCGTGGGCTCGGAGGCCCACGGCGTGCCCCACGGATGGCTCGCGGAGCCCCGCTGGCACTGAACGCACGAGCGCGGTCCGGCCTGGAGGACTGCGTGCTCGCGTCGTCGCGTCGGCCGTAGCGCCACCCCGTTCCGCGTCGCCGCGCTGTTTGTCCGGGGTGGGGGTGTGGCCTATACTTTGGCGGCTTTCTGAGCGGTCCTCGGTAGCTCAATCGGTAGAGCATCCGGCTGTTAACCGGAGGGTTGTAGGTTCGAGTCCTACCCGAGGAGCCAGTTTTACGAAGAGGGCGCCGTGGCCGTCGGGCCGCGGCGCCCTCTTCGCGTCCCGGCGTCCACGGGGACAGCCAAGCGAGTCCTGCCGTGACGCGGACAGGGGGCGGGGCCGCTCCCTTTCGGCCCCGCCCCCTGTCCTCCGCCCCCTGTCCTCCGCCCTGCCGTTCGTTCGGCCGGCGGTTCCGGGCCTCAGTCGAGCACGTACGCGGCCTCGCCGTGGATCTCGCTGTCGAGACCCTTGAGCTCGATGGCGTCGGGGACGCGCACGCGCTCGAAGACGTTCAGTATCTTGAGGATGAGCCAGGTGACGACGAACGAGTAGGTGGCGATGATCGCCACGGCGGCGACCTGCACGCCGAAGAAGCGCGCGTTGCCGGCGAGCAGACCATCCGCTCCGGCGGCGTTGATCGTCTTGGTCGCGAACACGCCGAGCAGGATCGAGCCCATGATGCCGCCGACGCCGTGGGCGGCCCAGACGTCGAGGGCGTCGTCCCACTTCATGTACTCCTTGAACTTGACGGCGTAGTAGCACACGGAGCCGGCGAGCAGACCGATGACGAACGCCGACCACGTCGGGATGTACCCCGCGCACGGCGTCACGCAGGCGAGTCCCGCGACGGCGCCGGTGAAGGCGCCGATCAGACTCGGCTTCCCGTCCCTCCACCACGTGAGGAACAGCCACGTGCACATGGAGATGGAGCCGGCGATGTCGGTATTGACGAAGGCCTGCGCGGCGATGCCGTTCGCCGCCAGCGCTGAGCCGCCGTTGAAGCCGAACCAGCCGAACCACAGGAGCCCCGTGCCCAGCGCCACGAAGGCGATGTTGTGGGCGATGCTGCGCTCGCCCGGGCCGAACCGGCGCTTCCCGACCACCCACACCGAGGCGAGGGCCGCCATGCCGGCGCTGACGTGCACGACCATGCCGCCGGCGAAGTCGAGGGCGCCCCAGTCGGCGAGAAAGCCGCCGCCCCAGAGCCAGTGCGTGAACGGCACGTAGACGAGCAGGCTCCAGAGCACGAGGAACTTGAGGTAGCTCTTGAAGTTCACGCGGTCGGCGAACGCGCCGGTGATGAGCGCCGGGGTGATGATGGCGAACATCTCCTGGTAGGTGAAGTGTGCCACGGCGGGGATCGTCGGCGCCCATGGCCCCGGCGCCTCGCCGACCCCGTTCAGGAACGCCCAGTCGAAGGTGCCGATGATCCCTCCGAAGGCGTCGCCCGAGAAGGCCAGCGAGTAGCCCACCGCGACCCAGACGAACGTCACGATGCCCATGCTGATGAAGCTCTGCATCATGATCGCCAGGAAGTTCTTGCGGCGGACGAGGCCTCCGTAGAAGAACGCGAGGCCGGGGGTCATCAGCGCGACGAGCGCCGCCGACATGAGGACAAACGCGGTGTCCCCCGAGTTGATCTCGCTCATGCGAAATCCTCCGTATGTACGTGTCGCCGCCCCAGGCTCGACCTGCTCAAGGGAGTACGTCGCGAGGTGCCACCCGCAGCCACGACTCTGGCCGGACCGAGGCGGGGAATCCCCTTCAACCCGCCCGTCCGCTTGGCGCGATTCTCTCGTGAGCGGAGGGCATGTCAAGTCGCCCGGTCGGACGGGAAGTGCCGCAGCTCCGCCGTACCCTTCGGGCCTGCGCGCCGGTCCGCTCGTCAGCCGAGGATCAGCCGCTGCGGGTCGACGTCGTCGCGCAGGATGCGGAGCTCCTCGGCGCTCGGCGGCTCGGCCTCGACGGCGCGCGAGACGTCCATGGCGAAGCCCGTGTTCTCGGCCACCCGCTCCGGCGTCACGCCGCGGTAGTGCTCGGCGAGGTACATGCGCTTCGTCTCGTCGTCGAACTTCATGACGCCGAGGTCGCTGACCACGGCGAGCGGCCCGCCGCGCCGGTACCCGGCGTGGCGCCGCGACTCGCCGCCCGTCAACCAGCCCGGCGTCGTCAGGTAGTCGAGCGTCTCGACGAACTTGCGCGTGCCGTGCTGCATGAACGCGATGAAGCCGCTGGCCAGCGAACCGGCGTCGCAGGCGCCGCCGCTGCCGCTGAAGCGCACCGTCGGGTGGTGGTAGTCGCCGATCACCGTCGAGTTCATGTTGCCGTACATGTCGATCTGCGCGGCCCCGAGGAAGGCGATGGTGTGGAGGCGCCGGTTGGCGACGTAGCTGAAGGCCTCGACGAGGCCGGCGTTGAGGTTCGAGTAGGCCATGACGCGCGGGTCGGCCACGGCCATCGGCAGCTCCTTCGACCGTGGCCCGATGCCGCCGGTCTCGCAAGAAGATGTGCGCGTGCGGGGCGATGCTGTCTGCAGAGCCTATGCGTTCCTCTTGGCGACGGTCGCCGGCTTACGACCAGGATGCGCCTGACCGCTCTCCCCCGTGCCGGGCCCCCGAAGCAGCACCGTCGCCGTCCTTGAGGAAGCGTTCCACCGGCGGCGATCGCCATCATCTCCTGTGGGGGTGCAGCGTGGGCGGTCTCGATCGTACATCGCCTTCACCTCCGGGCCAGACGCCTGTGCGTAGCCGGCCACGGTGTTGGCTCCGGTTCTCGGATGCGTGCGCGAGCTGCGCGCCGGCCGATCTTGTCGAGGTAGTCGTCCCAGCTCGCGACGCCGTACACCCACTCGTCGAGTTAGGCGTCCCGCGGCCCGTCTTGGCCTGAATCGCCGTTGTAGAGGTTCAGGTGCTGCGCGGTGCGTAGTCGTGGAAGTAGCCGGCAGGCGGTCGGGTGGGCGCCGTAGGCTGCACGGCGCACGACCGCGTCCACGAGGAACGACGGCAGGGGCGATTGGTCGGAGTCGCGGCCAGCAGCCGCAGCTGCCGGGACGATCTCCTCACAGGGACGATGCACCGCGACGCGGCCTTGCACTGCTCGAGGTCGGCGAACGTGAGGTTCCCTTGATGCGCACGGTCGCCGTGCGGTCGTGCTCGCCGCCAGCACATGGATGCCGCGACACGGATCGCAGGCGCCGAGCGTCGGCCAGGTGAACAGCGCGCGGCATGAAGCCAGACGTCGGCGTAGCGCGCCCGCAACGGGTCCCAAGACGTGGACCTACTTCTTCTGGGTCGCTCACCCCTTTGGGACGGCCGGTGCGCGGGTGTAGTAGCCGCCGGCGAAGCCCTCCTTGTTCAACGTACGTCGAAGGGGTGCCGAGCCCCGCGACGTTGCTGGGATAGCGCAGATCCCGGCCGCCGGCGGGAAGCCGCCGCGTCATCGCCGGTCCAGATGATCTTCTCCACGGCCGGAAGCTCTGTGCGAATCTGGTCGACGGTCTGCCTGAACCGCGGATCGGCAACCAGCGCCTTGGCGCCGCTCGTTCAGATCATGACGAGTTCCCCGGCGGAGAGCCGGAAGTTCAGAGGAACGGCGCACGCTCCTCGCAGGGCAACGGCGTAGGCGACCTCGAGGCGCGATGACAGTTGGGGTGCAGGATGGCGACGCAGCGCCTTGTCGACGCCGCCGCTTCCAGGTAGGCCGAGAAGCGGCTCAGGCGTCGAAGAACTCCTCAAGGTCCAGCGGCGACCGCCGCAGACGATCGCCACGTGGGGGAAGGACTTGCGGCTTCTTAGCGATCGGTAGAAGCCTCCGACGGCGAGCTGGCACCCGTCCGGTGGCACGCCGAAGCGCTCCACGGCTTCGCTCGCGGTCATGAGCTTGCCGTCGAGGCCGTTGGTCTCGCCCATGCGCTGCTCCCTCCTCGAGTCACGTGGGGCCGGAAACACGAACGCCCCCAGGGCAGACATCATCGTCTCCGCTGGGGGACTGGCCGGGAACGGCGGGAGGACGGCTCCCTGCCGTGACCACGCGGCAGCGCGACCATGATACAGGCGCCGGCTCACCGTGCAAGCGCCGGCGCCCTGCTAGAATGCACCAATCATGCGCTCCGGCAACGGCGAGATGGACAACACGACCTTCCTGTTCTCGGGCTACGCCCGCCTGCCGCAGGACGTCTCGCATCAGGCGATCTACAAGCGCGTCGGGGTGGTGCTCGAGGTCGAGGAGGACGGGGTCATCGTGGGCTGCACCTCGTCGCTGATCATGGACGTCGCGCGCGACTTCTTCTCGCGGCTCCTGACGGGCCGCAACGTCCTCAACGAGCGGCGCGAGATCGAGGCGCTCATCCGCTACCGCTACCGCGGTCACTCGCGGGGCGCCCTCATCTCGGCCCTGCACAAGGTCTTCGAAGCCGTCGACCAGTCGCCGCTCGTGCTCGGCGACGCGGCTTCGCCGCTGCCGAGCGCCAAGCACCCGGACGTCGGGACCGAGACCTACGGCTGAGCCGTCCGCCTCGTCGAACGTCCGCCCTGATCCTTCTCCACCTTGGCGAAGGGGTGTGGCTTGCACGTCGTCCCGGGCGTTGTATGATGTCCGCGCTGCACACAGAGCCGCAGACGGGCGCCGTCTCCGCCCGCTGACGTCAGGCCTGAACCCCCAGTGACCGCGTTAGCGTGCCCTGGGGGTTTCGTCGTATCCGGGGACAGATTCCTAAGGAGGGAGCTGCATGGATTTCCGATACACCACCGAGCAGACCATGTACCGTCAGGCCATTCGCGAGTGGCTGGTCAAGAACCTCGAGCCGCGCGCCCGCGCGATCGACGAGGCCGAGGACGGGATCCCGACCGACATCACCGCCGGCATGGCCGACCTGGGCATGTTCGGCGTGACGATCCCCGAGGAGTACGGCGGCATGCCGCTGCCCGACGACGAGCGCCTGATCTACGCGATGATCACCATCCAGGAGATCGCGCGCGCCGACCTGAGCATGAGCACTCCGGTGTACACGCTGCTCACCATCGGCTGGGCGTACATCGATCAACCGCTACGGCACCGACGAGCTGAAGCAGGAGGTGCTCCCGGCCGTGGCCGCCGGCAAGGCGTTCGCCGGCATCAACACGACCGAGCCCGGCGGCGGCTCCGACCTCGGCGCCATCAAGACGATCGCCCCGTGGGACGAGGCCAAGCAGGCCTACGTCATGAACGGCGAGAAGGCCTACGTCTCGGGCCCCAAGGAGTGCGAGAAGTGGGGCGCCCCGAGCGGTCACTGCACCCTCGTCAAGACCGATCCGAACCAGGGCCACAAGGGCATGACCTTCATCTGGGTCCCGGCCCACCTGCCCGGCATCACCTACACGACCTACAAGGACATGGGCCGCATGGGCCTGTCCACCGGCGGCTGGATCTACAAGGACGTCGAGCTGCCCGAAGAAGTACGTGCTCGGCGAAGAGGGCAAGGGCTTCTACGTGAACATGGACGGCTTCAACGCCGCCCGCGTGCTGGTCGCGGCCGCCTGCCTCGGCGGCGCCGAGAAGGCGCTCGAGATCAGCGGCGAGTACACCGCCCAGCGCAAGACCTTCGGCAAGCCGCTCGGCAAGTGGGAGGGCATCTCGTTCGAGATGGCCGACGACTGGATGCAGCTCGACATGCTGAAGCTCAACCTGCTGCGCGGCGCCTGGATGATCGGCCAGGAGCACACGAACCCGGGCCAGTTCGGCCGCAAGGAGATCAACAAGGTCATCCGCACCTGCAAGTGCCTCTCGCCCGACGCTCGGCCACGACATCGCCCGCCACGGCATGATCTACCACGGCGCCTTCGGCTACACGAAGGAGACGCCGCTCGAGATGCTGCTGCGCGGCGTCATGAGCTACGAGGTCGGCGCCGAGGGCGGCCTGATCATCATGCGCGGCATCATCGCCCGCGACGAGTGGGGCGAGACGCACAACCCGTTCAAGGACTGACGGATGCGCGGGCGGGGCGCCGACAGCGCGCCGCCGCCCCCGGTCCTGAGAGCTGACGAGGAGAGGGCGGAGATGGAGAAGGTCGAGTGCATCGTCGTGGGTGGCGGTCTCGCCGGCCTGTCGGCGGCCTACGGCCTCGCCGCCGAGGGCGTCGAGGTCATGGTGCTCGAGCGCGGCGACTACTCCGGCGCCAAGAACGTCACCGGCGGCCGTCTCTACATGAGCCCGATCCGCGGGCTTCTATCCCGAGCTCTGGGAGGAGGCGCCGTTCGAGCGCCCCGTCACGCGCGAGCTCATCACCATGATGGGCGACGGCGCGCCACGACGACGTTCGAGATCGCCTCCGACCGCTTCGGCCGGCCGAGCCCGCCGCAGTCGTACACCGTGTGCGCGCCCGCTTCGACCAGTGGCTCGCCGACAAGGTCGGCGAGAAGGGCGGCATGGTCGTCCCCAACATGCAGGTCGACGCGCTGCTGCGCAAGGAGGGCGCAGGTCATCGGCATCCGCGCCGGCGAGGACGAGATCGGCGCCGACGTCGACGATCGTCGCCGAGGGCGTGCTGCGGCTGCTCTCGAGCGCGGCCGGCCTGCGCGGCCAAGCCGGCGACCGCGACCACGCCCTCGGCTACAAGGAGGTCATCGAGCTGCCGGCCGGCGTCATCGAGGACCGCTGGCATCTGAACCCCGGCGAGGGCGCCGCCCAGCTCTTCATGGGCTCCGTCACCAAGGGCATGATCGGCGGCGGCTTCCTCTACACCAACAAGGAGACCATCTCGCTCGGCGTCGTCGTCGGCATGGACGCGATGCGCCGACGCGCCGCGACGATCTGAGATCTGACAGCTCCTCGACGCGCTTCAAGGAGCTGCCGCAGATCAAGCCGCTGGTGGCCGGCGGCACGGTCGCCGAGTACTCGGCGCACGCCATCGCCGAGGGCGGCATCGCGCAAGGTGCCGCAAGCTGCTCGGCGACGGCTACGTGATGACCGGCGACGCCGCCGGCCTCTCGCTCAACGCGCTGGTCACCGTGCGCGGCATGGACTTCGCCATCGCCTCCGGCTACTACGCCGCCAGGGCGGTGCTCGAGGCGCGCGAGCGCCAGGACTTCAGCGCCGCCGGCCTCGCCGCTACGAGCAGTACCTGCACGACAGCTTCGTGCTCCAGGACCTGCGAGACGGCGCGGGCCGTGCCCGCACATCATCGAGAACCCGCGGCTTTTCACTCACTATCCGAGCGCCGTCTCGCGCCTCTGGAGCAGCGTGTTCACCGTCGGGCCCGGCCCGACGCAGCGGCTCGATCAAGACACGGCGTGGAGGGCGTGCGCAGCGGACTTCATGAACGTCGGCCACGGCTGCAAGGACGCCTGGTCGGCAGCGCCGGAAGCTCTAGAGGGAGGGAGGTGCGACTGAGTGAGGACGAGACGTCGACGCCAAGCTCGGGCTCGACGTCTTCAAGCTCGACAAGGAGCCGCACATCGTCATCGACCACGAGGTGTGCCGCGACCGTCTGCAAGAAGAAGGTCTGCCTGTCCGTGTGCCCGGCCGACCTCTACGAGCTCAACGACGAGGGCGACATGATGGTCAACTGGGAGGGCTGCCTGGAGTGCGGCACCTGCCTGATCTGCTGCGACGAGCGCGCGCTGACGTGGACACTACCCGCGCGGCGAGTTCGGCGTGCAGTACCGGATGAGCTGAGGCGCGAGGGAGCGTCGACGGGCGCGTCGCGGCGCGACGAGCGGACGAAGGAGAGGTGACGGCGTGGACATCGTCGTCTGCGTGAAGACGAACCTGGACCTGCAGATGGTCCGCATCAAGAATCGCGAGCCGGTGCTGGAGGCCATCCCGTACAAGGTCGGCGACCTCGACAAGAACGCCCTCGAGGCCGCGATCCAGATCGCGCGACGCGGCGCCGACGTCACCGTCGTCGCGCTCACCGTCGCCGAGGCCAACCGCAAGATCAAGGAGACGATGAAGGAGGCGCTGGCGATCGGCGCCGACGAGGCCGTCATCGTCGACGACCCGGCCCTGGCGGCGACCGACCAGGCCGCCGTGGCGGCGGTGCATCGCCAAGGCCGTCGAGAAGCTCGGCGCGGCGACCTGCTGCTCTTCGGCGAGGGCTCGACCGACAACTACACGCGGCCAGGTGGCGTCGCGCGTCGCCGAGCTGCTCGGCCTGCCGCAGATCGGCTACGCGCGCAAGGTCGAGGCGGCCGGCGGCGCCGTGCGCTCCGAGCGCAGCATGGACGACATGGTCGAGACGCTCGAGGCGCCGCTGCCGGCCGCGGTCACCGTGGTGAGCGAGATCAACGAGCCGCGCATCCCCGTCGCTCATGAACATCATGAAGGCCGGCAAGAAGCCGGTGGCGGAGTGGACGCTCGCCGACCTGGGTCTCGACGCCGGCGCCGTGGCGCCGCAGCAGCGGTCGTCTCCAACCTCGCCGAGGAGCAGGACCGCAAGCACATCATGCTTCGAGGGCGACCGCGGCCGAACAGGCGGACGGCCTTCGTCAACGCGCTCATCAAAGAAGGGGTCCTGGGGAGATAGGCGAGCATGGCTGATATGCTCGTCTACAGCGAGAAGCAGAGACCGCCCGCGAGCTGGTCTTCAAGGGCAGGGAGTTCGCGCAGGCGCTCGGGCTCGGCTGTCCGCCGCGGCGCTGGGAGCCGGGCGCCGAAGGCGGCGGCCGCGGAGCTCGGCGCCTTCGGCGCCGACCGCGTCTTCGTGAGCGAGGACGCGGCCCTCGAGGGCCTGCCCGGCCGACGTCGTGGCCGACGCGCTGGCGCAGATCGCCGCCGCAGGCCGGCGCCGAGCGTCGTGCTCGTCGGCTCGACGCGGCGCGGCAAGGAGCTCGCCGGCCGCCTGGCGCAGAAGCTCGGCGCCGGCGCGCGTCACCGACGTCAGCACGCCTGGCGTCGAGGACGGCGAGCTGGTCGGCGGGCGCTACGCCTTCGGCGGCGACACGGTCGCCGCGCGAGAAGCTCGCACGGCGACGTCAAGGTCTTCGCCGTCATGCCCAAGACCTTCTCGGCGGAGGGCGCCGCAGGCCGGCGCCGGCGAGGTCGTCGAGCCGGCCCTCGACGCTGACGCCGCCGGCGTCAAGGTCGTCGACCGCCGCGCCCAGGAGGGCGACGCGGTCAACCTCGACGCCGCGCCGCGCATCGTCGGCGTCGGGCGCGGCTTCGGCAAGCGCGAAGACCTGCCGCTCGCCGACGAGCTGGCCGCGGCCCTGGAGGCCGAGGTCGGCTGCACCAAGAGCCTGGCCGACTTCGAGTGGCTGCGGCGAGGACCGCATCATCGGCCTCTCCGGCGCCAAGACCACGCCCGACCTCTACCTCGGCGCTCGGCATCTCCGGCCAGATCCAGCACACGGTCGGCATCAGCCCAGTCCAAGCTGATCGCCGCCGTCAACAAGGACAAGGAAGCGCCGATCTTCGAGCTGGCCGACTACGGCATCGTCGGCGACCTCTACCAGGTCGTGCCGGCGCTGGTCGAGAAGCTGAAGAGCGTCTGAGCCGAAGACAGGGCGCGTGAAGGCGGCGGCCGCGCTCTCGTGAGCCGCCGCCCGGCCGCACGACATTGCTCGGGGTGAGAGACGGCGCGCCAGGAGACGGGGCGGGGCCGCGCCCGCGGCCCCGCCCCTCCTTCGCCCGCCGCGCCGTCCGACGTACACCCTCCGTACCCAGCGAGCGGCCGGTAGCGTATCATCGAGGCGTTCCTCCGGTGGGCCTATAGCTCAGCTGGTCAGAGCAGCCGACTCATAATCGGCCGGTCGCAGGTTCGAGTCCTGCTGGGCCCACCACATTGTCATTTCGACAACGTTTCTCCCTGCAAACAGCGACCTTCCGCCTACCCGGTCGCTCTTGCACGCCGAAGCCACAGGCGGGGAGGGCCCCCAAGTGACGTACAATGCGGTCGTCGGGAAGCACGGTCCTCGTTCGAAGAGGAGGCCCAGCGTGAGCTTGCGGATCGATATCGATGCTGAGGAGCTGGCGGCTTTCTGCGGGCGCGCCGGCATCCTTCGGCTCTCCTTCTTCGGGTCCGTCCTGCGTGCGGATTTCGGACCCGGAAGCGACATCGACGTACTGGTCGAGTTCGCCCCCGATGCTGGGATCGGCCTCTTCGAGTTCGTCGACCTCCAGCGTCAGCTCGGCGAGCTCCTCGGACGCGATGTGGACCTGCATACGCCGGCCAGCCTCAGCCACTTCTTCCGTGAGGATGTGGTGGATTCCGCCGAGGTCGCTTATGCCGCGTAGGCGCGACAGCGTCTTCGTCGCGCAGATGGTGGAAGCCGCCGAGGCTGCGCTCGAGTTCAGCGACGGGCATACTGCGGAGAGCTTCGCCAGCGATCGCCTGGTGGGCTACGCCGTTGTGCGCGCCATCCAGCTCATTGGCCAGGCGGCACGCAGTGTGTCGACGGAGCTGCAAGCGACCCATGCGGAGATTCCCTGGCGCGAGATGATCGGCATGCGCAACGTCGTCGTGCATGACTACGCCGACGTCGATCTGTCGCTCGTCTGGAAGACGGTGCGCGAGGACCTGCCCGGGCTCATTGAGCGGCTGAACGCGATTCTCGAAGAGGGCAGCGCCTCCTGAACCCGCTGGCGGAGCCGCCCTTCGAGGCTTCGCGCTCGAGGGCCACATCACGCCGAGTTTCAGGCCTCAAGCAGACGCTGGACCTCGTCTCTCAAGTTCGAGAGCTGTCTGGTTAGGTCCACCAGCGTCGCCATCGCCACCACGGTCTCCCTGCGAATGAACGCCATCCGGTGTCCAGCCTGTCGGATCGCGTCCTACCCGCCGGACCGCCTGCCCACTGGGCAGCTCAGCTCGCATCTCCTGCAGTACTTGACGCCGTACCGAGGTTCTCCATCGCCCTTCGGCAACGCCATCACGACCTCTTCAAAGGCGTTCATGGTCGAGGCCAGGGCTTTGCCTTCTTCGTCGCTCGCCGCCATCGCCCTGGCGGCTTCGTCGACGTCCCGCGCCATCTTGGTGTTGCAGGTCACCCGGTCGTACGTGCCGTTGATGCCCGGCAGCGCGGACTGCCCCAGCTCCGAAGACGAGTAGACGGTGCGATCGAAGGCCTTGACGGGGCAGACCTTGCGGCAGGGCTGCTCGCAGCCGTCGCAAGGGTCGAAGTCGATCGGGCCGGTGGCCTTCGCCGGACGGTCCATCAGCAGCGCCCGCCAGCGGATGCGGGGGCCATACTCGGGCGTGATGACGAGGTTGTTCTTGCCGATGCGCCCGAGGCCCGCCCCGACGGCGGCGTCCTTCAGGAAGATGCCGGTGCTCTCGATGAAGTAGGGCGGCCGGGAGCTCTTGACCGCGTACGTCTCCTCCAGCCATTCGGAGAGTTCCTTGACGATGCGGATCAGGATGCGGTTGCCGGGCGTCCCCTTGCCGTCGTACCAGTCGAGCTCCGGCCGATTCGCGGGGTGGGCGACGCCGATGACGACGGCGGAGACCGCGGCGGCGGGCCACTCTACTTCGTGGTGCAGGGCCTCCTCCGGCGCGTCCTGCCAGCGCGCCCCGGGGTCCATGCCGATCTTCGGGTAGATGCGGTGCGACGGCGACGCCTTGAGGGGCTCGACGTCCGCGACCCCGGCGACGGACGCGCCGAAGGACTTGGCCTTCTCGACGACAGTGGCTGTGAACTCCGACTCGGAAAGCATGGCCGCGTGTCAGTCCTTTCGCGGAGGGAAGCGCTCGGCGGCGCCGGCCTCGGTGTCTGAGTACATCGTAGAGCCTCCGACGGCCACCGTGGGGCTGAGTCTCTCCGGCCCGACAGCCCCCAAATGGCTGACGCCGGGACGACGACTCTCTCAGGGTGTCAGCGTCGTCCCCGCAAGTGGCGGCCTTCCGATGCAGGGCCACTCGTCAGAAGGACGGCGCGTGCTGATTGCAACGTCAGGTTGCAGTTGACACGCGGCCCAGCCCGTGCAGAATAGCCGCATGGGCAAGATCATCCCTCGCACGCTAGCGGCCACGCTGCGCGCTTCGGCTGCGCAGTACCCCATCGTCTTCCTGACCGGTCCTCGCCAGTCGGGCAAGACGACGCTCGCCAAGGCCACGTTCCCGAGCTACCGGTACGTCTCCCTCGAAGACCTTCAGAACCGCGAGGAGGCTCAGGAAGACCCGCGCGGCTTTCTCGGCCGGCTACGTGGCGAGCCCGGCGCGATCCTCGACGAGGTGCAGCGTGTCCCCGACCTGTTCTCCTACCTGCAGGGCGCCGCCGACGAAGGGGCTCACGGTCCGTTCGTGCTGACGGGCTCGCAGCACTTCCTGCTTGGGCATCACGTGGGCCAGACGCTGGCCGGTCGCGCCGCCGTGCTCGAGCTGCTCCCGCTCTCGGCGGCGGAGCTCGCGCGAAGGCCGGCGCGCGACCCGCAGCCTGGGAGGCGGGCCTGCGGGGCGAGCGCGCGCTGGGGGTGACGAGCTCCGGGCTGGCCGGCCTCGACGACGCCTTGTTCGCGGGCTTCTACCCGCGCATACACGACCGCGGTCTCGACCCCGCTCAGTGGCTCGACGGGTACGTACGTACCTACGTGGAGCGTGACGCACGTCTCGTCGGCTCGATCGGCGACCTCGGGGCGTTCACGCGCTTCGTGGCCTTGTGCGCGGGGCGCAGCGGGCAGCTCCTGAACTTGTCGGCGCTCGGCGGCGACGCAGGCGTGAGCCACACGACGGCGCGCTCGTGGCTCTCCGTGCTCGAGGCGAGCTACCTCGTCGCCCTCGTGAAGCCGCATCACGTCAACTTCAACAAGCGCGTCGTCAAGACGCCCAAGCTGATCTTCCTCGACAGTGGCCTGCTCTGCCGGCTGCTGGGGCTGCGCCGCGCAGCGGACCTCGCGGTGCATCCGCTGCGCGGCGCCGTCTTCGAGAGCTTCGTCGTCGCCGAGCTGATCAAGGTGTTCGTGCACCACGGCGAACCCCCCCCCTGTACTTCTGGCGCGACAGTCACGGCACCGAGGTCGATGCCGTCCTCGACTTCGCCGTGGCCAAAGTGGCGGTCGAGGCGAAGTCGGGGGTGACCGTGGCTGCCGACGCGTTCCGCGGCCTCGACTCCTACTGCGCCCTCTCGGCTGGCCCCGGGGTGCTCGCCTACGGAGGCGACGAGTACTATGAGCGGCGGGGCCACGTCGTGTGCCCCTGGTGGGCGCTGACGTGAGCGACGGCGGCACTGCCTCGAGCCCGGCCGAGCCGTGCAGTCGTGCCGTTCCGCAGGAAAGGGTGACGCAGGTGCAGGAGACAAGGTCCGTCGAAGTCTGCCTCTCGCCGGTGCTGTTCCCGGACATCCTGGCGACGGACGACTTCGTCGTCGTGTTGGTGGACATCCTGCGGGCCACGACGACCATCTGCGCCGCGGTCGCGAACGGGGTGGAGGCCATCATCCCCGTCGCGACCCACGAAGAAGCACGACAGCTGAAGACGAAAGGGTTCCTGGTCGCATCTGAGAAGGACGGCGTGCAACTCGACTTCGCCGACTTCGGCAACTCGGCCTTCAGCTTCACGGCAGACAGGATCGGCGGGAAGACCCTCGTCTACTGCACGACCAACGGCACGCGAGCGCTCCACATCGCGAAGGGCGCGAGCAGCATCGCGATCGGAGCCTTCATCAACATCTCTGCACTGACGGAGTGGCTCACCGGGCAGCGGAAGAACGTGGTCATCCTGTGCTCAGGCTGGAAGAACAGGTTCTGCCTCGAGGACACGCTCTTCGCCGGGGCACTGACGGCGAGACTGCTGGACACCGGGTCGTTTCACTCCGAGTGCGATTCGGCCCAGGCGTCGATGGGCCTCTGGAGCCTCGCAAGGGACGACGTGCTGGGCTACATCGAGAAGGCCGCTCACCCCCGCCGGTTGAAGAAGCTGGGGCTGGACGACGTGATCCCGTACTCGTTCTCGTGCGACCTGGTGGAGGTCGTGCCGGTGTTCGACGGGGGAGCGATCAGGGGGGAGAGATCGCCCTAGAGCAGCATCCGGCGACCGATCCGGGGGAGTTCGCTGCGCATCGTGTCAGGGTCGACGCCGGCGAGCAGGGGGTGGTGGCCGATGAGCATGAGTCCCGCGCCGAAGAGGACGCCCGCGACTCGCGCTTCCGGGTCCGGCTGCGGGCCGGCGAGCAAGCCGGTGACGCGTCCCACGACGTCGTGGTACGACTGACGAGTCTGCACGAGGCGCGCCACGGCGGGGTCGCGCTGGATCAGGCCGACGACCTCGGGGTTCTCCAGCACGACGTCGACGAGCCCTCTCAAGAGCACGTCGAGCTGAGCCTCGCGCGTGTCCATCGCCTCCGCCTCGGCCACGGTGTCCTCGAGTTCGGCGACCGGTTTCTCCAGAAGAGTGAGGACGATCTCCTCCTTCGCGTGGAACTGGTGGTAGACGGCCGCCTTCGTGACGCCGAGATGGTCGGCGATCATCTGGAGTGACGTCCCGCTCACGCCGTACTCGGAGAAGAGGGTCCGCGCTGCATCGAGCACGCGATCGCGGGCCGTGCTTCTCAGCCTGCCGGTCGATTCGTCCACGACATCCACGTCTGGTCTCCCCGCAGCATCCCGAGCTTCCCGGGCGCAAGCATACCGCCTCCAGGTTGACCTCGCCTAGCCGAACGGCTACCATGCCGCGAAGTAGCCGTTCGGCTAGCTAGCCGTTCGGCTTCATCTGCGAAGCGCCGCGATCGCGGACGCTGACGACAGGACGACCGCGCCGCTCGACGCCGAGGGTCGAGGGGAAGGAAGGAGTTCGACAGTGGCAACCGTTCTCTATCGACTGGGTCGCTTCACCTATCGCCGGCGGGGCGTGGTCCTCGCTGTCTGGATCGCGGTGCTGGTGCTTCTCGGCGTCGGAGCCGCGACGCTGGCCAAGCCGATGGCATCGACACCCTCGATCCCCGGGACGGAGTCGCAGCGGGCGATCGACCTGCTCGAGCAACGCATGCCGGAGGCCGCTGTCGGCAACGCCTCGGCCCGCATCGTCTTCACCGTCGACGGGACCGGGAAGATCACCGATCCTGCGCGCGTCGCGGCCATCCAGCAGGCGCTCACAGAGGTGTCGGCCCTGCGTCATGTGGCGGCGGTCGTCGACCCCTTCACCGCCAAGGTCATCTCCCGCGACCAGAGCACGGCGATCGCGAACGTGGTGTATGACGTCCCCTCCTACCAGGTGACTGCCGCGCAGCGGCAGGCGCTCGAGGACGCGGGGCGCAGCGCGGCCGCAGCGGCGGTACGGGCGGAATTCGGGGGGTCGGCGTACTCTGGGTTCGAGCTCTCGCACACGTCTGAGGTCGTCGCCGTCGGCATCGCGGCGGCGGTCCTTCTCGTCACCTTCGGTTCGCTGGTCGCGGCGGGCCTGCCGCTGGTGACCGCCGGCGTCGGGGTCGCCTCCAGCCTGCTGGGAGTCAAGATCGCGACCCACTTCTTCGAATTGCAGTCGATGACGACGGTGCTCGCGCTCATGCTCGGCCTGGCGGTCGGCATCGACTACTGCCTGTTCATCGTCTCGCGCTACCGGCACGAGCTCATCACAGGGCATCCGGGCGAGGAGGCCGCCGGGCGCGCCGTGGCGACCGCGGGCTCCGCCGTGCTCTTCGCCGGCGTCACTGTCATCATCGCGCTCTCCGCCCTCGCCGTGGTCGGCATCCCCTTCATGACCGCAATGGGTCTGGCGGCAGCCGGCGCGGTCTTGGCCACGGTGCTCGTCGCGCTTACACTGCTGCCGGCCGTGCTCGGGTTCGTCGGCGAGCGCGTGCTCGGCAGGCGGGGGCTGGCCGCTCGCGACACGGAGAGTGACGCCGGCAAGGCACCCTTGGGCGAGCGCTGGGGGCGGTTCGTGACCCGCTTCCGAGTGCCCGTGCTCGCCGCCGTCGTGCTCGCGCTGCTGGTCTGCGCGCTCCCCGCGCGGGACCTGAGGCTGGGGATGCCCAACGACAGCAACGCACCGTCCGGTTCGACCCAGCAGCTGGCCTATCAGCAGACCGCCGAGGCCTTCGGGCCGGGCTTCAACGGGCCGCTGGTCGTGGCCGTCGACCTGCGCGGCGCGAGCGACCCCGAGGCCGCGATCGCCGCGATCCAGAAGGACGTCGGCGCGCTGCCGAACGTCGCCTACGTCGCGCCGCCGACGCTCGGCCAGGCCGGAGACACGGCCATCGTCACCGTCATCCCCCCGAGCGGGCCGTCCGACGGGGCCACGACCGATCTCGTCAAGGCGATCCGTGAGCACGCTTCGAGCTGGGAGCCCGCGACCGGAGCGACCGTGTTCGTCACCGGCGAGACGGCGTCCGGGATCGACACCTCCAGCAAGTTGCAGGGGGCTCTCGTTCCCTACCTGGCCGTCGTCGTCGGGCTGGCGTTCGTCCTGCTCACCATCGTCTTCCGCAGCCTCCTCGTGCCTCTCAAAGCCGTGGTGGGCTTTCTTCTGAGCGTGGCCGCCACTTTCGGAGCGGTCGTGGCCGTCTTCCAGTGGGGCTGGTTGTCCCATCTTCTCGGACTGAGCAGCCCAGGCCCGATCATCGCTTTCGCGCCGATCTTCCTCGTCGGCATCCTCTTCGGCCTGGCGATGGACTACGAGGTCTTCCTCGTGACGCGCATCCGCGAGGAGCACATGCGCGGCGACACGGCCAACGACGCGATCGCCCTCGGCTTCCGTCACGGGGCGCGGGTCGTGGTGGCCGCCGCCGTCATCATGATCAGCGTCTTCGGCGGGTTCACTCTGCAGACGGACCCGACCATCAAGACGATCGGCTTCGCCTTCGCCTTCGGCGTGTTCGTCGACGCCTTCCTCGTGCGCATGACGCTCGGGCCGGCGGTCATGTCCCTGCTCGGCGAACGCGCCTGGCGTCTGCCCGCCTGGCTCGACCGCATCCTGCCCAACGTGGACGTGGAAGGGCTGAGCCTGCCCGGTCCCGAGGATGAGCGGACCCGCGGACGGACGTCGGGTGCTCCCGGGCAGGCACAGCCGGAGGCAGCCGAGTAGTCCGGTCTCACTCGGCTTGGCGATGACCTCCTCGGCACGGTAGCGTCTCTTCGGCATGACCTGACTCCTTCAGTGGTCGCGAGACCGTACACTGGAGGCGGACCGATCCCAGGGCTGCGGGTCACGTCGCCGTCCAGACCACACGGAGGTGGAAGGGTGCGTGGAGATCTGAAGGCGCTCTTCGATCCTCGCTCGGTGGCCGTCGTCGGCGCCTCCGGCGACACCTCGAAGTGGGGTGGCGACGTCAGCGCCCGACTCCTGCAGGGCGAGCACCGTCGCTCGGTCTACCTGGTGAACGGGCGAGGTGGCGAGATCCTCGGCCAGCGGGCGTTCCCGTCGCTTCGCGATCTGCCCGAGGCGCCCGAGCTCGTCATTCTCGCGATGCCGGCGAAGCTGCTCGAGACGGTGATCGACGACTGCGTGGCGGTCGGCGCCAAAGCCGTCGTCGCGGTCACGGCCATGCTGGGTGAGATGGGCGCCGAGGGTAAGGCTCGCGAGCAGGCGGCGGTGGAGCGTCTGCACGCCGCCGGAGCGGTGCTCGTGGGACCCAACTGCCTGGGCGTCGCCGACACCCAGAGCGAGTTGTCCGCCGTGGCCTATCTCGACGTGCGCCCCGGGTGCGTCGGCCTGATCTCGCAGAGCGGCGGCTTCGGCGAGGAGCTGAACCTGCGGTTCGGGGAGTTCGGTCTCGGCTTCTCGCGCTTCATCGCCATCGGCAATCAGGCCGACGTGGACACGCCTGCCGTGCTGCGCTCCTTCGTGGGTCACGAACCCACCCGCGCCGTGGTCGTCTACGCTGAAGAGCTGCGCGACGGCCTCGGGTTTGCGCGCGCGGCCTACGAGCTCGTCTCCTCGGGCACGCCCGTCGTCCTGCTCTCGCCGGGCCGCTCCGCTGCGAGCGCGAGGGTCGCGCGCACGCACACCGGATCGCTGACGTCTGACGCGGTCGTCGTGGATGCGGCCTGTCGCGCCGCGGGCGTGCTGCGCGTGAACACGCAGAGGGAGGCCGTCGAGACGCTCGTGGCCCTCATCGGCGGTGTGTGGCCGGCGGGCCGGCGAGTGGCGGTGGTCTCCGATGGCGGAGGCCCGGGAGCGATCTGCGCCGACGCGGCAACGCTCGCCGGCCTCTCGGTCCCGCAGCTCAGCCCGGAGACGCAAGACCGCCTCGGGGCTCTCCTTCCCGCCAATGCGGGCTGCACCAACCCGATCGATTTCGCTGCGGCGACCTACGACCCGGAGGCGTACGAGCGCGTCGTCGGCATCGTCGCCGGGTGCGGCGAAGTGGACGCGATCCTGGCAAGCGGCGTCATCGGCTTCTGGGGTGCGAGGTTCCCCGAAGAGACGGAGATGGTCGAGAAGGAGCGCGCCAGTCTGCTCCGGATGGCCGAGTCTGTCAGAGAGAGCGGGCTGCCCCTGTTCGGCAACACGCCTGAGAGCTGCCCCGTCGTCGATGAGCTGCGCGCCAGAGGCCTGCCCATCTACCGCGATGTGGAGTCGGCCGTGATGGCGCTCGCGCGCCTGGCTGCGACTCCGGAGCCGTCCGGTGTGCCGGAGGCCCCTCCGCTCGGTCCCGTTCTCGAGGCTGAGGGCTACTGGGAGGCCCGCCGGGCATTGGCGGATGCGGGCGTTCCGCTCGCCGAGTCGCGTCGTGTGCCCTCGGCGGACGCGGCGGCGTGTGCGCTCGCGGCCGAGGAGCTGGGCTACCCGGTCGCCGTCAAGGCGACGGACCTGCTGCACAAGTCCGACGCGGGCGGCGTCGTGCTCGACGTTCGCGATCCCCAGGCGCTGGCGGCGGCCGTCGAAGACCTTCGTGATCGTCTGGGCGCCACCGCTGCCGAGCTTGCGCTCGAGGCCATGGCGCCCACCTCGCAGGGAGTCGAGCTCATCGTCGGCTGCCGCTGGGATGCTCGCTTCGGCCCCTTGCTCACGATCGGCTTGGGCGGGCTGTACGCCGAGCTTCTCGCAGACACCCAGACCGTGCTGGCGCCCGCCGACGAGCGGACTGCCGCTCGGCTCTTTCAAGCTCTCAGGGGTGCGCCGCTGCTGGAAGGCGCGCGCGGGCGACCGCGATTGGACTTGACCGCCGCGGCGCAAGCGGCGGCGGCTCTCTCCCGGTTCGCCGCCGCCCACCCCGAGGTGGCCTCGGTAGAGGTCAACCCCCTTCTCGTGCTTCCGCAGGGCGCAGTCGGCCTCGATGCGCGCCTCGTGCTGTCAGAGCGGGTCCCCTCATCGACGCCGCAGACCCCGGGCACAGGTCGGACATCACCAAGCGGACCGGTCATCGGGTCCATCCAACGGAGGTCGTGATGATCCTCGAGGACATGGTCGACAAGCGCGTGGTCGTCACCGCCGGCGCGAGCGGCATCGGCAAGGTCATCGCCACGCGGTTCGCTGAGGCCGGCGCGAAGGTCCACACCTGCGACGTGGCGGTCGAGCAGCTCGCGGCGCTGCGGGAGACGTACCCCGAGATCACGACGAGCGTCGCCGATGTCTCCGTCCCGGAGGATGTGCAAAGGCTCTTCGAGGGCGCCGCCGAGAGCCTCGGGGGTCTCGACATCCTGGTGAACAACGCCGGGGTCGCAGGGCCGGACGTGAACATGGAGGAGATGGACTACGAGTCCTGGTCCCGGACTCTGGATGTGAATCTCTCCGGGACCTTCCTCTGCTCGCAGCAGGCGATCCGACTGCTCAAGAAAGGAGGCGCAGGGGGCTCCATCGTGAACATCTCCTCCAACGTCGGGCTCATGGGCCTGGCGCGGCGAGCGCCGTACGTGGCCTCCAAGTGGGCCATCGTCGGGCTGACGCGCGCGATGTCGCTGGAGTTGGGCCCGTTCGGGATCCGGGTGAACGCCATCTGCCCCGGGGACGTCGAGGGCGACCGTATCGAGCGGGTGATCCGCATGGAGGCTGAGTCTCGAGGCGTGAGCCGCGACCAGGTGGTCGCGGAGAGGGTCGAGGGCACGGCCCTGAAGACGTTTGTAAGCCCGCACGACGTGGCCGCGCTGATCCTCTTCGTGTGTTCGGAGGCCGGCGCGAGGATCTCCGGTCAGGCGCTGGCTGTCGACGGGCACGTGGAGCATCTCTGAGACGACGCGCAGCTGGCCTGCTCCCAAGTGGGCGTCAAACCTGAGAGGTGCGCCGCCTCGCGGGTCGCGGCCGGCTCTCGAGCGTCGCCCCCGCGCATCCCGGCATCCTTGTCGTGCTGGTCGAGCAGACGTATACTCCGCAAAGAGAATATACGTCACAGGAGTCCTCCGGTGCAGACCAAGTTGACCCTACGGCTCGACGACGCGCTCATCCGCAGCGCGAAGCGCTATGCCGGCAAGTCGGGCAAGTCGGTGTCGCAAATCGTCGCCGACTACTTCGCGCTGATCGACGCCGGCGATGAGGCGTCGGGTGTCGAGTTGACGCCGCGGGTGCGCTCCCTGCTCGGCGCTGTGTCAGCCTCGATGCTCGACGAGGGCGACTACCGCCGTCACCTGGAGGGCAAGCACCGGTGAAGGTGCTGTTCGACACCAACGTGGTCCTCGACGTGCTGCTCGCGAGGGAACCGTATGCCGGCGCGGCCGCGAGGCTCTTTGCGCTTGTCGACACGGAGAAGCTCGAGGGCTCGGTCTGCGCGAGCACTGTCACCACCGTGTACTCCATCGCCGCGAAGTCGACGGGGTGCAGGCGGGCGGAGCGGATCCTGCGCGAGCTGCTCGACCTGTTCTCTCTCGCCCCAGTCGACCGGCAGGTCCTCGAGGCGGCGCTGCGGCTCGGCTTCGCCGACTACGAGGATGCGGTCGTCCACGAGGCCGCCAGGGCGTGCGGGGCGGCGGGGGTCGTGACGCACAACGGCAAAGGCTTCGCCCGCGCGACCCTCGCGGTCTTCTCACCCGACGAGCTGCTTTCGGCGATCGTCGCCGCGGAGTGAGGCCGGCGGCCGTCAGTGAGTGTGTCGCAGTGCCACCGATCAGGAGCATCGCAGGTGCGTGACGACTCCCTGACCATCCTCCTGACCGGAGCGTCGCGCTCTGGCAAGACCACGGTCTGCACGAAGGTCATCGATCTGGCGCGCGCCGCCGGTCTGAGCGTCGGCGGGATCGTCACCGAGAACGCCGTCACGGAGAGCGGAGCCGTCGTCCAGCACGTGGTCGACGTGCGGACCGGCCGTCGCAGCCTCCTGGCGACCGAGACGGCCGAGCGCGCCCGCGTCGTCGCGCGCTACGAGGGCGTGGAGCGGCCGCTCGTCACCGACGAGTTCGCCGCGAGCTGGGTGTTCGACGAGGGCGGCGTTGCCTTCGGCAACGCCGCCCTCGTCGCGACGCTCACCACCCCGTGCGAGCTTCTCGTCGTCGACCAGATCGGGCCGCTGGAGCTCCGCACGGGCGCGGGGTTCGGCGCGGCCTTCGACGCCGTCCTCCGCGGCAAGCACGAGATGGCGCTGGTCGCCGTGCACCCGCTTGTGCTCGAGCTGGCCGAGCGGCGCTTCCCCGGGCGGCGTCAGGTTTTCGAGGTCGGCGCCGACCTCCGCGACGCGTTGCCGCAGGCCATCATGGCGCTGTACCGCCGCTGACGCCCTACCCCTCGGCGCCCGTCTCCGATCCCGGCGTGGGCGCGGGAAGGGGTGTCAGACCGTCGACCCCCCGGGTGCTCCGCTGCAACAGCCAGTCGAGCTGCTCGTCGGTGACGGACACGTGGTAGAAGAGCTCGTAGAACTCGCGCGCGCGCTCGGCGATGTCGTAGGTGAAGACATCCGGGTAGAGGAGGTTCGCGAGCCACTGGAGCCCGATGACCCGGTTCACGGAGTAGGGACGGTCGAGCCAGTCGAACGGCCCGTGCGGCGCCTCGAACACCTCGCCGCCGTCGACGGCCCGTAGCGACGCCCATCGCCGCGCCGTGCGGATCGCGGCGTAGGAGTCGATCTCGGCGCCCGGGTTGCTGCCGACGACGATGAGGTCGGGCTCCCAGGCGAGCACCTGCTCGAGCGAGACCGGTGTGCGCCCTCCGCCCTGCGACGACGGCACGTCGGCGATGTTCCTTCCGCCGGCGAGGCTGATCACCTCGGTGTGGATCGAGCCCTCCGGGTCGGTCTCGAGCCCCTTCAGCCCCTCGGCGTAGTAGACGGACGTGCGTTCGGCCTCGGGGATCTCGCTCGCCTGGGTCACGACCTCGTCGGCGGTCTCGCGGCAGTAGGCTCCCAAGCGGGCGGCGCGCTCCTCCTCGCCGAGCAGGCGGCCGAGCACTTCGTACGCGTGGTCGAGCTCGGTCAACGAGCAGTCGAGGACGACGACGGGGCGTCCGGTCGCCTGCTCGATACGATCTGCCTGCTCGGCCGCGGTGGCGTCGACGGCGATCATCATGACGAAGATGTCGATGTCGTGCGCGATGAGCTCCTCGACGCTGCCGACGACGCTCTTGCCGAACCATCCGCCGAGATCGGGGAGCCTCTGGTACTCGTCGGGCATGAACGCCTTCTCGGTGGACGTGAGCGTGTAGTTCCAGCCCACCATCTTCTCGGGGGCGAGGGTGTAGATGACGGTCGTGCCGACCGGGTCCGTGCCGAAGACCGTGTCGATCTGGGCCGGCACGACGACGTGCCGGCCGGCGTCGTCGACGATCTCGACGTCGGCCGGCGCGGCGGTCTGTTCAGTGGTCGCGCCGCACGCGGCCAGGGCGGCGGCGAGCAGCACGACGACGAGCAGCATGATGCATCGGCCGGGCGCGGCGCCGTCGCCGTTGTTGTCACGGTGTCTCCGCAGAACCATTCGATCTCCTTCGCTATCTGGGCGTGAGCTCCGGGCTGCGACTCCCCAGTCGTGGGACGCAGACCTTGCCGCGGCTGCCGTTGTGACCGCTCTCGACGAGGTCGACGGGGACGCCGTAGACCTCCTCCAGGTGGCGGTCGGTGATGACGGTGTCGGTCGCCCCGACCGCCAGGATCCCCCCGTCCTTGACGAGCGCGGCGGTCGTCGCGCAGCGCAGCGCGTGGTCGGGGAAGTGGGTGGACATCATGACCGCGAGGCGACGCTCGGAGGAGAGCATGCCGACGAGCTCGAGCAGTCGCACCTGGTTGCCGTAGTCGAGGCTCGCCGACGGCTCGTCGAGCAGCAGGACCCTGGGCTCCTGGGCCACGGCGCGGGCGATCAGCACGAGCTGCCGCTCGCCGCCGCTGATCCCGGTGTACGGGCGGTCGGCCAGCGGCGCGATGCCGAGCAGCTCGAGGGCCTCCGTCGCCACGAGCCGGTCCTCGGCCGAGGGCGTCGAGAAGAGGCCGACGTGAGCGGTGCGCCCGGCGAGCACCACGTCGAAGACGCTGAAGGGGAACGGCGGCGTGTGCGCCTGGGGCACGTAGGCCACCAGGCGCGCCAACTCGCGCCGGCTGCGCCCCGACAGCGTCCTGCCCTCGACTCGCACCTCACCGGCCAGCGGTTTCATGAGGCCGAGCACCGTCCTCAGCAGCGTGGTCTTGCCGACGCCGTTGGGGCCGAGGAGGCAGAGGATCTCGCCGGGCTCGACCGAGAACGTGACGCCGCTCAGGACGGCGGTGGAGCCATACCCGCAGGAGAGATCGCGGAGCTCGAGCATCACGCCCATCCCCTGCCGCTGCGGGAGAGAAGATAGAGGAAGCACGGCGCCCCGATGATCGCCGTCATCACGCCGAGCGGCAGCTCGAGCGGGCCGAGCGAACGGGCGAGGTCGTCGACGAGCAGCAGGTAGGTGGACCCCAGGAGCACCGACGCGGGGAGCAGAAGCCTGAATGTGGGGCCGACGAGCGCCCGTGCCAGATGGGGGATGACGAGGCCGACCCAGCCGATCATCCCGCAGACGCTCACCGTCGACGCGGTCATGAGCGTCGCCGCCACGATCACCACGGCTCGCACTCGCCCCGTGTCGACGCCGAGTGTCATGGCCTCGTCGTTGCCGAAGGAGAGCGTCGTGAGCTGGCCGCGCAGCAGGAGGAGGGCGCCGAGGCCCACGACGGCCGGCACGACGAGCAACGGCAGGTCGCCGCGACCGACCGAGGACAGGCTGCCCATGAGCCAGAAGGTGATGGCGGGCAGGCGGTCGTACGGATCGGCGAGGTACTTGAGCAGCGAGATGAGCGAGGTGAAGACCGTCCCCACCAGGATGCCGGCGAGCACGAGAACGAGCGTCGGGTCGGAGTCTCTCAGTCGCTTGGCCACGGTGTAGCTGACGACGACCGCAGCCAGGCCGAAGGCGAAGGCCAGCACCTGGATCGTGAGGATGTCCAGGCCGAGCATGATGCCGAGGGCGGCGCCGAAGCCGCTGCCGGCCGCGGCGCCGAGGATGTCGGGCGACACGAGCGGGTTGCGGAACATGCCCTGGTAGGCGGCGCCCGCGGCGGAGAGCGCTCCGCCGACGACCATCGCCGCCAGGATGCGTGGCAGCCGCAGGTCGAAGACGACGACCGCGACGTTCTCGGGTACGGCCCGCGACGAGAGGCGAAGCTCGGCGAGCGTGGCCCAGACGACATCGAGCGGCGACACCGGGTAGCGGCCGAGCGTGACCGAGACCATCAGCGCGACGAGCGGCACCAGCACGAGGGCCGCCAGCAGCGGCCGGCCGAGCCGGCGGCCGGAGAGCGGTGTCGGCGCCTGGGGTGGTCGGGTCGACAAGGCTGGCTCAGACTCGCGGGTCGTTGGCTCGGGGGGCGACGCTTGGACCGGCCGCGCGTGGCGCCGCGCCGCCCTCCGCCCACCACGCGTCGCCGAAGTGCTTGACGAAGAGCCTCTGCAGCTCGCCGCGCATATCCGCTTGCAGGGCGCCGAAACGCCTGACGAGCTCCTCACCGTCGTCGGTGAGGACGGAGCCGCCGCCGGCGACGCCGCCGGCCCGGCGGCTGAGGATCTCGAAACCGAGGTGCTCCTCGGCGTCGCGCACGAGGCGCCAAGCCTTGCTGTAGGCCATGTTCATGTCCTGGGCCGCCTTGTGGAGCGAGCCTTGGTCTCTGACCTTGCAGAGCAGCTCGTAGGGACCCGGGCCGAAGATGGGATCGCCGTCGCACTCGAGCCGCACACGCACGGCCGGCTTGGCCGACGTGCCGCCGCTTCCAGGTGTCCTCGCTCCCATCGTCCCCTCCGTAGGCCGCCGATGCCTCGTTATCCTCACGCTAGTATAACGCGGGATGGCTCGGGCGCGCTTCACTCTGCCGCGCGCGGTCGCGGCGTGGGGCCGCCGCCCAGGGCCATCGCCGCGCGGAGCCGCCGCCGCCCGGAGCCGCCAGGCGTCGGCGACGATCGCCGGGCTGGCCGGTGATCGGCCGAGGCCTGTCAGGGCCTGTCAGGGCCTGTCATCGAAAGCGCGATCGTCGACCCGATATCGCGGCGCTTTCTGCGGTGTGGGTGGGTGCGTTTCGCCGAATCCGGCGTCAAAGTCGCGAGATGCGACGGCCGGATCGCGAGTCGTCTCAACCGGCAGGCCAAGGCGCGGCCGTGCTGCGTGGAGATCGGCCTGTCGCTGCCGGTCGCGTGCGCCGGGGCGTCCCGAGATGTGTGCACCGGGGGAATGGGGCGCCGAGGCAGGCGTGGGCCGGGCGACATGGGTCTTGCGCGCCGTCGGCGCGGCGCGTCACAGGCGTGACGACGGGGGGGCTGGCGCTGGCGCTCGCACGGGTCGCGATTCGGGCGCGCAATTCCCGCGGTCTTGTCGCTGATCGCGTCGCGGCGTGGTCACGAAACGACGGAAGCCGCGGATTCCGGGGTGGACGATGGCGCTTTCGAAGAGGGTGTCGCACACGTGCCTGCGCGCGACCGATCGAGATCGGCGTCAGTCGACCCGCAAGCTGCGCCGCCGCAGCCGTCAGTCTTCGTGGCGCCGCAGCCGTCAGTCCTCGTGGCGCCGCAGGCGTCAGTCTTCGTGGCGCCGCGGCCGTCAGTCTTCGTGGCGCCGCGGCCGTCAGTCGTCGCGTCGCGGCAGCCGACGCGGCAACAACAGGCCGGGCACGACGGCGATGAGCGCCGCCAGCGCCGCCACCGTGAACGGCCAGCCGAAGGCGCCCGCGACCTCGTCCCAGAAGAGGTTCTCGATCCGCTCCTTGAGGGCGAGCAGCTTGAAGCCTTCGAAGCCCGTCGCCATCCCCGAGAGCGCGTCGGCGACCGGGTGGGCGATACGGCGGATCTCACTGAATCCGGCCGTCGGGTTGATGGTGCGGGACGAGTCGAGCGCCTCGGTCAGCACGGCGTCGACCTCGGAGGAGAGGACGGCCGTGTCCGCCAGGGCTTGGCTCTGGTCGGCGGCGGAGTTCACGGCGCCGTTCATCGTGTGGGTGAAGACGGCGACGAGGATGCGCCACACCGAGCAGGAAGCCGAGCTGGCGCGCGGTGTTGAGCATGCCGGAGCCGACGCCGCGGGCGCCGGCGGGCACGGCGGCCATGCCGGCGGCCGTGAACGCCGGCAGCGAGAGCCCGAGTCCGAAGCCGACCAGAGCCGTGCGCCAGACGACGGCCTCGGTGGGCGCCGTGCGGAGGAGGCGGCCGAGCAGGAAGAGCCCGGCTGCCGTGAGCAGGGCGCCGGCGACGGCCGGCGGGCGCGGCCCGATGCGGTCGACGAGGCGGCCGCTGAAGGGCGCCAGCACGAAGGCGGCGGCCGGCACGCGCGGTCACGACGAGCGCCGCCCGCAGCTCGTGTAGTCCATCGCCGACTCCATGTAGATGACGAGCATGAACATGCAGCCCATCATGGCGACGTCGACGGTCATGATGGCGGCGCTCGCCGAGGCGAAGGTGCGGTCGCGGAAGAGGCGCAGGTCGAAGACGGGGTGGGCGGCCGTCAGCTCGCGCCAGACGAAGAGCGCGAGCCCCACGGCCGCGCCCGCGAAGAGCGCCGAGGGTGACGCTCGAGGTCCAGCCCCAGTCGTTGGCCTGGATGAGGGCCAGCGTCAGGCAGAACAGGCCGGCCGACGACGAGCCCAAGGCCGGGCAGGTCGATCGGCAGGCGCCGCGCGGCCCGCACGCGCGGCAGCAAGGCCCGCCGCCAGGGCGAGGCCGAGCGATCGCCGATCGGCAGGTTGAACCAGAAGATCGCCGGCCACGACCAGCGCTGCGATGAGCAGGCCGCCGAGGGTCGGGCCGAGCGCGGCCGCCAGCGTGCTCGGCCTGCCGAAGAGGCCGGCCGCGAAGCCCTGGCGGCCCGCGCGGGAAGGCCGGCCATCAGCAGGGTCAGCGCGGTCGGGATCGACCGCGGCGGCGCCGATCGCCTGCGCACGCGGAAGAGCGACGAGCTCCGTCAGCGAGTCCGCCGAGAGGGCGCATCCGAGCGACGCCGCCGTGAACACCGCCAGCCCGACGAGGAAGAGGCGCCGGTGGCCGAAGCGGTCGGCGAGCCGTCCCATGGGCAGGAAGAGCACGGTCAGCACGAGGTTGTAGCCGTTCATGACCCACGAGACGCCGGTCACGGAGGCGTTCGAGGTCGCGGATGATCTAGGGGACGGCGATGCTCATGATGGTGGCGTCGGCCAGCGTCAGGAAGATGCCGGGCGAGCACGGCGAAGAAGACGAGCCAAGGGCGGCGGGAGTGGCGAGTGAGGACGCTGGCCGGTCGCTGCCATGGGCGGAGTGCTACGCTAGAATCCGGCGGGGCAGGTCTGGCGAGTGGACGAAGCGAAGTTGAGCCGCAGACGTCGACCGAGGAGCCCGCCATGCGCGTGCGCGACATCGTCGACGGATCGACCGGCTGGCGCCTTTCGACCTCGCCGAGCCGTGGGACCACGTCGGCCTGCAGGTCGGGGCGCCCGACGAGCGAGGTGGACGGGCGTGCTCGTCACGCTCGAGGCCGACGAGGCCGCGCTCGACGAGGCCGCGCCGCGCTCGGCTGCGAGCCTCGTCCTCGCCCACCACCCGCTGATCTTCTCGCCGCTCGAGGCGTCTCACGGATGACGGCAGCCGAGCGCGCCGCGTGGCCCTGCGCGCCGCCCGCGCGGGCCTCGCCGTCGTGGTCGCGCACACCAACCTCGACAAGGCGCGCGGCGGCCTCGCCGACTGCTCGCCGGGCGCGCTCGGCCTGGAGCACGCCCAGCCGCTGGAGCCGATCGCCGGTCGACTGGCTCAAGCTGGTCGGCTTCGTGCCCGCCGACGACGCCGACGATGTGCGCAAGGCCGTCTTCGCCGCCGGCGCCGGGGTCATCGGCGACTACGATCACTGCTCGTTCGGCGTCGAGGGCCAGGGCACGTTCCTGCCACCGAGGGCGACGTCGCCCGCGGTCGGCGCGCCGGGCCGCGACGAACGGCGCCGACGAGGTGCGTCTCGAGGTCGTCTTCCCGCGCGCGCCTGCGCCGCCGCGTCGCTCGACGCCTACGTCGCGGCGCACTCCTACGAGGAGCCGGCCTTCGACGTCGTATGCCATCGAGAACGAGGTCCCCGGTCTCGGGCTCGGCCGTGTCGGCTGTTGCCCGAGCCCGTCTCGCTGGCCGAGCTCGTCGCCGACGTCGCCGCGCATCTTCGGCGTGCCGTCGCTCCGCTACGCCGGGCGACCCGCGACGCCTCGTCCGCGGGTCGCCGTGTCTGCCGGGTTCGGGCGCCTCGGCGATCGCCGGCGGCGCGCCGCCAACGCCGACGTCTTCGTCACCGGCGACGTGAAGTACCACGAGGCCGCGAGGCCGCCCGGCGCCGGCCTCGCCCTGGTCGACGTGCCGCACGACCTCACCGAGGAGGAGCCGTGCTGCGCTGGAGCACCGCGCTCGTCGAGGCGCTCGCGGCCGACGTGCGGCTGGAGCGGACCGCCGGCCGCGCGGCGCGTGGCGGACAGGTGGAGTTCGGCCGCGGCGCCGACGCGCAGCCCGCGGCGCCGACTGCGCGCCGCGACCGGCCGGAGACCAGCCGTCGCCCCGAACGGTCGAGCTGAGCCCTCGTCGGACTCCCGAGCGCACTGGCGCCGCCGCCTTCCGAGCTCTTCATCGACGGCGGCGCCCGCGGCAATCCCGGCCCCGCCGGCATCGGCGCGCGCCTCGTCACCGACCAGGGCGAGCTGGCCGAGGAGCTGGCCGACTTCATCGGCCACGGCGACCAACAACGTGGCCGAGTATCAGGCCTGGTCGCGGGCCTGCGAGATGGCGCTCGACCACGGCGCCCGCCGCCTCACCGTCTACGCCGACAGCGAGCTGGTCGTGCGCCAGCTCAACGGCGCAGTACGCGTCAAGGACGCCAGACCTGCGCGTGCTCACGACGAGGCGCTGCGTCTGCTGCACGAGCTGCCGGAGGTCGAGGTGCTCCACATCCCGCGCGAGCAGAACGCCGAGGCCGACGCGCTGGCTCGTCGAACGAGGCGCTCGACGCCGGGCCGCCGGCGCCCTGCGAGGGCGCGCCGACGTCGCTCGCGGCGCCGCGGCGGCTCCGCTCCCGATTGCGCCTGCCCCGTGCGCTCGCTGTATACTTCCGCCCTGCCTGCGGGTGTAGCTCAGTCGGCTAGAGCGTCTGCTTGCCATGCAGAAGGTCGAGGGTTCGAGTCCCTTCACCCGCTCCAAGAGTCCTCTCCGGGGCAGGAGGGCCGAGGCTCGCGCCTCGTCGTCTGCCCTTCGGTCGTTGAGGGACTGCGTCTCCGGGGCGGCGTAGCCAAGTGGTAAGGCAGAGGTCTGCAAAACCTTCATTCACCGGTTCGACTCCGGTCGCCGCCTCCAACAACTTCCCTGCAAATGGGTACTACTGAGCGGTCAGCGGTCGTCCATGATGCGGTAGATGCCGACGTTCCCGCCGACGGCGCTCGACGGCTTCGCCAGCAACGATCGGTTACTGGCGCCTCCGTCAGCGGCCCTGCGGTCCCCACCAGGGCCGTAGCGGCGGCAGGTCGGACGGCTCCGGGTCTACGGGCGCATCCGCCTCGCCGTCGTCTTGCTCCCAGCGCCGCCCGTACTGGTCGGGGATCTCGCCCCAGCCCCAGTAGGTCAGCGGCCGGCCGGGGATGACCCCCAGGACCTCGAGCGGATCGATGCGTGCCTCGCCGACCGTGCAGAGATGCGTCCAGCCGTCGCCGAGGTCGAACTCGTAGGCGAATTGCTCACCCAGCGCAAGGCGACTCAGCTTCGCCTGGCGGTCGTCGATGGCCGGTGCGTCCTCCTGCCAGTCGGGATGTGGCGTCGTCAAGCGCTCTCCATTCGCGAAGCTGAAGTCATGCAGATGAGCCCGGTCCCAGCGGGCGAAGGCGTCATCGATGGCGCCTGCGAGCTGGGCGAAGCTGTGCGAGCGCGCGGCGGCGAAGATGCGGCCAGGGCGCGGCCAGAAGTGCTCAGCGCGGCCTTCCACGAGCTCTACCCGGATCGATAGCCAGGTGCGTGCCATGGGCTCGGTCAAGTCCCGATGTGTGGTGTAAGTGCGTCGCCGGGATGGTCTCTGCCTCAGGCCGCCGGTAGCGCGCTCACCTCCACGACTCCGGCGGCGTCCGCCGCCCGGGCCAGCACCGCCGCGAGCGACTCCTCCGAGAGGTAGCGCCGGCCCACGAGCCACTCGTCGTTCTGCTCGATCAGAAGGCTCCCGGCAAGGCGGACGAGGGCGGCGTCGTTCGGGTAGATGCCGACCACGTCCGAGCGGCGCCCGATCTCGCGGTTGACGCGCTCCAGCGGGTTGGTCGAGCGCAGCTTCGTCCAGTGCTCGGCCGGGAAGCTCATGAAGGCGAGCAGCTCTTCCTCGGCTGCGGCGAGCAGGCGGGCGACCTTCGGCGCCGTCTGCCCCAGGGCCATGGCCACCCCCGCGAGGCGCTCGCGCGCCTCGAGGACATCGTCGGCGGCGAAGATCTGGCGGATGGCCGCAGCGATCATCGGCTGCTGAGCCTTTGAGCAGTGGCCGAGCATGTCACGCAGGAAGTGCACCGTGCAGCGCTGCCAGGGGCAGCCGAGCACCTTGGCGATCGCGCCTTTGAGGCCCTCGTGGGCGTCGGAGACGCAGAGCTGGGTGCCGGCCAGCCCACGCGCCCGCAGGCTTCTCAGGAACTCGCGCCAGAAGACCTCGGTCTCGGCCTCGCCGACGTCGATGCCGATGACCTCGCGGCGGCCGCTCTCGTGCACGCCGTAGGCGACCACCAGCGCTTTGTGACGCACGCTGCCGGGTTCGCGCACGCGCTCCACCTTGGCGTCCAGCCAGAGGTAGGGGTAGGCGCCCTCCAGGGGACGCTCACGGAAGAAGCGCACCTGCTCGTCGAGCCCGGCGCAGAGGCGGCTGACCGCACTCTTACTGATGCCCGAGAGGCCGAGCTGGGTGACGAGGCGGTCGACCTTGCGCGTGGAGACGCCGTTGACGTAGGCCTCCTGGATGACCGCCACGAGCGCCTTCTCGCTCCTGGCAGCGGGGCTCGAGGAAGCTGGGGAAGTAGCTGCCGGCCCGCAGCCGCGGGATGGCGAGCCCGACCTCGCCGGCGTGGGTCTGCCAGGCGCGCTCGCGGTAAGGCGGGTTGCCGGTGGGTAGTGCGCGAGGGCGCTCGCAGGCAGACGACGTGCTCTTCGCGGCGACCTCGGGTTGCTTCAGGGACCTCTCGCCGAACAGGCGAGCGTTCGCGCAGCACGTTGGCGTGCCGGTTCCGTACCAGGGACTGGGCGCACGAACTTGTCGGAGACTCAGGTATGCTCTTCTCGGCCTCGTGGCGCTCCTCTCGTGGTGTCTACAACGGTTCCGAGCGATTGTGAAGCCAGGTGGCAACTAACAACCTGGGGCCTTCTCTTCAGCGACTTGCACACAGGGCCGGTGACGGTGAGCGTATGGGCTCCCCACTGGACTCTCCGGTCGCCGCTGAAGAGGCGGGTAGCTGAGGTCTGCTGCGGAGGCGAGTGCGAGCCTACTTCGCCGCCGCGAACACCAGCCCCGCGATTAGCACCGCCGCCTCCTCCTGCATCGCCGGGATGGCGTGCGAGTAGGTGTCGAGCGTGATCGAGATGGTGGCGTGCCCGAGGCGCTCTGAGACGACCTTGGGGTGGATGCCGGCGCGCAGCGCCAGGGTGGCGTGGGTGTGGCGCAGGTCGTGCAGGCGGATCGTCGGCAGCATCGCCTTCTTGACCGCCTGCCGGAAGTAGCGGGTGACACCTCGGGGTGGAGCGCCTCGCCGTTCTCCTTGGTGAAGACGAGGCCGGTGTCGGTCCAGCCATCGCCCCACTCGCTCCTGGTCGTCGAGCTGACGCGCGGCCTGGGCCTTCAGGACCTCGACGGTCTCGGGGTCGAGGGCGATCGAGCGCCGGCCTCGGGCCGTCTTCGGTTCGCTGACCACGACCTCTCGCGCCGTTGGGGATCAGGGCTCCGCCGCACCGAGAGGCGGCCGTTCTCGAGATCGACGTCCTCCCAGCGCAGCCCGAGGGCCTCGCCTCGGCGCATGCCGGTCATCGCGAGCAGGTGCCAGAGGGGAGGAGGCGATCGTCTCTCGTCGGCTCAGGAAGGCGCCCAGCTGCTCGGCACTCCAGGTCTTCAGCTCCCGCGGCCGTTGCCGCAGATGCGCGGCGGATCGGCGGCCTCGATCGGGTTGCGCGACAGCCGCTCCCAGCGCACGGCGTCCTTGAGGGCTCGGTGCAGGACGGCGTGCACGTGACGGATGGGAGCGCGGCGAGAGGCCTTTCTTGCCATCCTTCTTGCCCGCGAGGCGAGCGTCGCGTAGAGCGCGTTGATCTGCGCGCCGGAGAGCTTCTGCAGCTTCACCGATCCGAGGTGCGGGCACGATGTGGCAGTCGACGTGCTGCACGTAGGAGTAGTAGGTCGTCGGTCTCACGGTCGCCTCGATCGCCGGCAGCCACTCCTTCTTCAGGTACTCGCGCACAGTGAGCTTGGTCGAGGGGCGATGTAGCTCTGCTCCTCGACGGCGACGAGGATCTTGTTCATGGCCGCCTGCGCATCCTTGCGCGTCGGGAAGCCGCTCTTGGTCTGGCGGCGGCGCTCCTCGGTCTCGAGGAGCTTGCCGCCGCACTTGGGGCAGGTCGCCCTGCGGCCTGCGCTCGACCCAGAACCTCCTGCCGCAGCCTGGGCAGCGTCTGCGGCTGCGGCCATGCCGACGTCGGCGATGTACTCCCAACTGCCCTTGCCGCGCTTCTGGTGTGACCCTGCATGGCGCCTCCCTGGCTCGCGTGGTCAGAACACCATCGCTCTGGCGAAGACCTCCAGCGAGTCGGATGAGGGCACCGAAAGCACGGGAGATGGGGCGCACGGGCACCGGAACGGTGCCCGGCTAGGGGCCAGGAGCAAGGCCGCCCAGGTGGGCTACGCTGGAGCCGCCCGTTGGCGAGTTCTTGGCGATCGCGGTAGCACAGCCTGTAAGCTCAGGGCTCGCATGACTGTTGGTCATGTCCATAAGGCCGTCGAACCGCGGACGGAACGACGCGCCAGCGGTAGGCTGCGGTGGGGCGAAGATGACGGACTCTGTACCTGATACGGTCGAACGCCGCGGGTACCTACCTGTGTGATGCCTGCTGGCACCCCGATCCCTTCGCGAGGGCGGCGCCACTTCCGTCACGATCCTCACCCGTATGCCAGGTTCTATCGCGGTGAGACGTCTCTTCATCTCTGCGTCGATTGCGTGCTGGATGCGAATCCGCCAGAACCAGAGATGCCCACAGGGCGGATTCGCATTCCTGCCGTGCGGGTGCTGCAACAGCAGCTTCGCTTCGAGTCGGCCGACCAGGGACTGCAGTCGAAGTCACGTCTCGAGCTGGTCAGGGTGGAGGCTGTCGGCGTCGGGCCGGCTCTGGCGAGATGGCTGGCGCAAGACCCTGCGCGAGTGCATGAGTTGTCTCCTGGCCAGTTCGAGGAGTTCATCTGTGATCGGCTCTATGCGATGGGCCTGGAGCCCAAGCGAGTGGGGGAAGCAACGCACAAGGACGGGGGAGTCGATATCGTATTCTGGCCGCGCACCACGGGCGCCTTTCCCTTCCTGGGCGCAGCTCAGGTGAAGCACCATCGAGATGCATCGATGGTCGAAGGGCCTGGAGGGTGCGGGACTTCGCCGGCGCGATCGCAGGGCAGCCGTTTACCGCCGGCATCTTCGTGACGAACACCTCCTTCACACCGGATGCGCGCTGGTTCGCCGGTCGGCAGGAGGGGCTGGTCCGCCTCCGCGGTTTCGCGGACATCAGGCGATGGATGCTGGACGATTTCGACGACGACGCTGAGTGGCGCGAGCTGCCGTCCTCTATCACGCTCTGCCCAGGTGTCGTCGTCAGGATACGCGACTGACAGGGGCAGCTTCGCGGACCGAAGCGGCCACGCAGTACGATGGCCACCGCAGGGTCCCTGCTTGCCGCTTGACGCGCTGACTCGCCTTCGGCGCGACCGTGAAGGGGTCACATGACGTTCCAGGAGGAGTTCGAGAGAGCCATCGAGGATGCCCCGAGGATCGCAGTAGTCCAGATCCTTGCCAGGCAGTGCGAAAGGGCGGGCGTCAGGCTGACGGATGAACAGCGGCAGTATTCCACCAGAACGTTCGCGTGGACGACGACGCCATTCATCTGATCGATCCCCGCATCTTCAACGCGCAGGATATCGAGCTGTCGCTCGACGACAAGATGCACGTGGCGGCGGTCGAAGCGTGCCTGGCAGGACTTGGCGACGAGATGCCCCGCCTTCTGGTGGAGATGGGGGATGCGGCGGGCGACGAGCTCCTGGGCACGCTGCGCGATCGCTGGCCCGAGCAGGAGCAGACCGAGGAACGGGATCGCCGCGCCTTCGTCCAGCGCCTGCACGAGCGCTGGGAGAGCCCGATCTCCCTGCTGCGAATGATGCTGACAGTCTCGAGGGAATTGCGAGATGACCTCGAGGAGTATCGCGAGGCTTGGTCAGGATGTGGCGCTACGCCATAGGGTCCTCACGCGCTTGCACGCTCGATCCTGCCGGGTCTTCGACGAGGTCGCGTGCCTTCTGGCGAACGGCTTCGCCGACGGAGCCATGGCTCGATGGCGGACGCTCCACGAGATTGCCGTGGTGGCCTTGTTCATCCTGAAGCAGGGGGAAGATACGGCTGGGCGATTCTTGGATCACCAGTCAGTGGAGACGTACAACGCAGCGAAGAGCTACCGACGATTCTGCTCCCGAACTCCGGTACGCACCTATGACCGACGAGGACTTTGCGGCGAGTAAGCTCGCCCGGGATGAGACGGTTGCCAAGTACGAACACGAGCCCGGGTTCGACTCAGACTACGGATGGGCTGCAGAGGCGCTCCGGATTGCGAAGCGGCCGCTGTACTTCTCCGACATCGAGAAGTCGGTCGGCCTGAGTCACTTCCGGCCGTACTACAAGCTCGCCTGTGACAATGTCCACGCCAGCTCGAAAGGGTCCATCGAAAGGCTGGGCATGCCGAGTGGGTCGGACGTGCTGCTCGCGGGGCCGAGCAATGCCGGCCTGTCCGACCCCGGCCAGAACAGCGCCATTTCGCTCTATCGATCCTCGCTCGCCTTGGGGCTACTCGTGCCAACGCTCGATTCCTTCGTGTGCCTTCGCGTTCTGGCTGGGCTCATGAGCGACGCCTGTCAGTCGTTCCATGCGGCCGGTGAGCAGCTGAACGAGGACTCCCGAAGCGGCATAGATGAAGGGTGACGTCATGTGCCGACGGCATGACTGCCGATCATGAGGCGTCTGCGATTCGAGACCAGTACTCGGCGGCCGCCAACCCGTCACCAACGACTGAGGCGCCGCTAGCGGTACCTCGACGCCGTGGACGGGCAAGCTATAGGCTTGGTCCACTCGGGAATCTAGTTTCCACGAACGCCGAGGAGTCGTGGATCAATGCACCGGTTGGACTTCCAGAGGCTCTCAAAGCTTAGGGTGCAGGAGGCACGGGCGCTTCTCGCGGCCGGCTGCTTTCAAGGTGCCTACTACCTTGTCGGGTATTCTGTCGAATGTGCCTGGAAGTCGTGCGTCGCGAAGCAGGTGCGACGCCATGAGTTTCCAGACAAGAAGCTCGCCGCGGAGGTTCATACTCACGATCTCGAGAAGCTAATTCGCGTCGCCGGGCTGACGCGCCCGTTCGACGACGCGAGGTCAGCGAATCGTGCATTGGAGTTGAATTGGGCGATTGTGAAGGACTGGTCTGAAGA
>CAWBNR010000014.1:0-13755 GCA_963790185.1 uncultured Thermoleophilia bacterium
GGAGCCGCTCATCGCCGGCCCGGCTGAAGAACGAGCCGCCCGCGAGACACGCGGCGTGGTGGAAGCGCGGAAAACGTTCGCACACGTGGAGGCAAAAAACATGACCGAGAACCCTTCTCCTCCAACCACACTGCCGCACCTGGGGGTGGTGGATTTCATGCTGCAAAGCTCGTTTTTTTTGGCGCTCGCGGGGTTTTGTGGGGCGGCGCTGGCTGGTGAAGCGCTGTCTGTGCCATTCAACCTGATCGTTTATCTGATCCCCGCTGCCGTGATCTTCGCGGGATATACCTTTGATCGCCTGGCGGGAATGCGCAGCGATGCCGACCTGATCAACCAGCCGCTGCGCTATCAATACTTTCAGCGCTATGGTCGGCTAAACCTGGCCATGGCCATCGTGGCCCTGGGATTTGTCTTCGTGTTATGCGCGCTCCGTTCGGTGGCGCTGGGGGTGTTTTTGATCGCGTTGCCGGTGGTGCTTACCGCCTTGTATTCGTTCGGCTGGAAGCGCTTTTTCCCCCATGCCCGGTTCACCCGCCTGAAAGACATCACCTTTGTCAAGACACTGTTGGTCGGCCCTTTGTGGGGGGTGGTGCTGGTGCTGTCCCCGGCCTGGTATCTGGACTTGCCCTTCACACCGGAGCTGTTGTGGGTGTATGGGTATATCTCCTGGCGGGTGATGTTCAACACCGTGATCTTTGACCTGGCCGACTTGGAGGGAGATCGCCAGGCCGGAACGCGCACGTCCACCCCGTGGGCATTCTCGTTGTACAACCCGCTCGCGAACGCGTGCAAGCCGAGTCGCTGGTCGAGGTCGTAGGCTTTCTGGGCGAAGGGGTCCGCGATGGTGAAGACTGCGAGTCGGATGTTGGCCGTCGCTGACGCTGACTTGAACGCGGAGAACGCCGGTAAAGCCCGCCGCCCGCGTGACGATCAGCGTGTCGCCGACGATGGCCATGGCGACGCTGGCGCTGCTGATCGACGTGAGCGAGGGCGCGTGGGCCGCGTGCAGCAAGGCGGGATTGGCGTAGTAGGCGCGACTCAACGTATCGACGAACGTGCTCTTGGCGATGCTGCCGCCCCAGCGGTAGAGCGCGCCGTTCGGCCGCAGGAAATACAGCGCGTTGCCGTTGCCCAGCAGGTACTTCTCGCCGGCTCCGTGCGGCGTTTGTAGGAGTAGCTGCCGTTGCGTGCGTGCGCAAGGACCCGAGCTGCTGGTCGAGCGTGTATGCCTTCTGCGCCAACCGATCGATCGTCATCGCTTGCACCGTATAGGTCAGGCTGTCCCCGTCGGCATCGGTCGCATGCAAAGGGAATGGCGAGCGTCGTCGCGGGATAGGGCAACGTCTGGTTGCCGATGTGCGCCAACACCGGAGCGGCGTTCGGCCTCTGCACGCTTAGGGTGTACGTTCCCGTGTAGATGCCGCCGTAGCCGCCCACCGCGAGGTAGAAAACGCCGCTTGCTCGGCGCGGTCCACGCGATTTGCGAGGCGCGGCTCGATCCGTAGTCGTCGTTCAGCGCCAGTTGCCCCGCACCGTTGGTGTCGTAAAGATACAAGCACCGAGTCTTGCAGCGTGCCGAGCTCGACGGTGAAGACGTAGGCTTGCCGGCGGCGGCTTGGAACTTGAACCAATCGGCGTCGCCGTCCACGTCGATCGTGCCCGCCGTCGAACTCGGGACGCCGACCGCGGTGGCCGCGGCGGCATTGTTGCCGTGGTCGTCGCGCTGAGCACCGTCAGCGTCGTCGAGACCCAGAACTCCAGAGCCCAGCGCCGTCTTGCACCCTGGCGAGGATAGTCCGATGCACTCCCGTGCCCAGCGAACCGCTGTCGATCGTGATGGCGGCCTGGCCGTTGGCGATCGACGACGTCGAGCCGAGCAACGGATCCGCCGCGTCGTATTGTCCGTTGTGTTGGCGTCGACGTAAAAGGACACGTTGGTCGCCGCGCCCGTCGAAGCGGCGACTCCGGCGGCGTTCAGCGTGACGGCCGCTGGGTCTCGTCGGCGACGACGAAGCCGCGCGCGTCGACCTCGACGCCGGCCTCCGCGAAGCCCATGTCCTCGCTGACCGGCCGCCGGCCGACTGCGACCAGCACCGCCGCGGTCACGGCTCGTGCCCGCCCGCCAGCGTCACGTGCACGCCGTCCTCCCGGCCCTCCGAGCTCTCCACTCCCGCCTTGAGCACGACCTCGATGCCGGCCTTCTTGAACGCCTGCTGCAGCGTGCGGCCGACGCGCTTGTCCTCGCCGGGCAGCAGGTGCTCGAGCATCTCGACGACGGTCACCGGCGTTCCGAGCCGCGCGAAGATCGAGGCGAACTCGCAGCCGATCACGCCACCACCGACGATGACGAGGCGTGCCGGGATGTGATCGATGCGCAGCAGGCCGTCGCTCGTCAGCACGCGCTGGTCGCCGGTGGCGAACACCGGCAACTGGACGGGTCGGAACCGGTGGCCAGGATGACGGCGTCGCCGCTCGAGGACGCGCCGTCCTCGAGGACAGACGTCCGGGTCCGGCGAGCCGGCCGCGAGCCGCGACGACCTCGACCTTGCGCTGGCGCAGCAGATGCTCGACGCCGCCGCGGAGCTGGGCCGACACGTTGTCCTTGCGGGCCATGAGCGCCGCCAGGTCGACGCGCGGCGGCCGGTCACGACGCCGAAGGCGGCGTCGTCGCGCGCCCGCAGGCGCTCCGCGCCGGCGACCATCGACTTGGTGGGGATGCAGCCGCGGTTCAGGCAGGTGCCGCCGATCTCGCGCTCTTCGACGAGGGTGACGGCGGCCCCGAGCTGCGCGGCCCGCAGCGCCGCGACGTAGCCGGCGGGACCGCCGCCGAGGACCACGATCTTCGTCATCGTGCCGTCCCTCGGCCAGCACCCGCCTCGAGACGCCAGCGAGGACGCCCGCCCAGAGCCGGTCGCGTCCGCGACGACACCCGCGCCGCGAGTCCTCGCCGCGCCAGACCTCGCCGGTGGCCTTCGACGGCGGCCACGAGCTCAGCCGGCGGCCGGCTCGAGCACGCTGCCGTGCACCAGGACGCGGTCGTCGTGGCGCACCTGCGCCACCGCGACCGCCTTCTGCCCGGCGACCAGCAGGTCGTGCCGCAGGGCGCTCGCGAAGCACAGCGCCGAGCGGTGGTAGGGGTGCTCCGCGGTCCGTCGAGCGTGACGCCGAGGTCGCGCAGGGTGCCGGCGAACGCGTCGGTGACGAGCTCGTAGGGCAGCCGGACGTCGGCGCTCGGCCTCCGCGGCGCAGCGCCTCCGGCGGGAAAGCCACCGCGAACGACCACTCGAAGCCCTCGCCGTGCAGCACGGCGCGACCGCCCGAGGGCCGGCGCACCACGTCGAACGGCAGTCCCGGCGAGCTCGACCCTCTGGAACTTGCCGAGCAGACAGCGCCGGCGGCGACCACACGTAGCGCCGCGCCATCACCTGCTCGACCGTCGTCGAGCAGGCCGTCGTCGAGCGCCATCTGCGCGCCGCCGGCGGCGGCGGCGTCGGGCAGGACCTGCAGCGCTCACCGGAGTGCGAGACCGGACATGCCGCGGACGACGGGCGGCTCTGGCCGTCGCCCGATCCGAGACGGGCCTCGTCCTCGGGGAAGCGCTGGCGCAGCACCGGCCTGCGCGCGGCCGCCGCTTCGTCGAGCCGCCCCACCGGCATCGTGTGCGGCGCCGCGCGCAGCAGCTCCGGATCGCTCGCGCGCCTCGTCGACGACCGCGCGGAGCGCCGCGATCACGCGGTCGAGCGATCTCCCGCGACTCGGTCTCGGTCGGCTCGATCATCAGCGCCTCCTCGACGATGAGCGGGAAGTAGGTGGTCGGCGGATGGACGCCGTGGTCGAGCAGCCGCTTGGCGACGTCGAGGGCCCGCACCCCGTGCTGCTCGCAGCGGCGTCGGCCGAGACGCACGAACTCGTGCATGCAGCGCCGCTCGTAGGGCACGTCGAAGAGATCGCGGAGGCCGGCCAGCACGTAGTTCGCGTTGAGCACGGCGCGTTCGCTCACCCGGCGCAGGCCTTCGGCGCCCGAGGGCGCGGATGTAGGCGTAGGCGCGCACGAGCACGCCGACGTTGCCGTAGAAGCGTGCGCACCTTGCCGATCGACTGCGGCCGGTCGTCGTCGAGGTGAAGTACGTGCCGTCGCTCGCGGCGCACTCGACCAGCCGGGCACCGGCAAGGAAGGGCTCGAGGCTGTCGCCGCACGACGATCGGGCCGGCGCCGGGCCCGCCGCCGCCGTGCGGCGTCGAGAAGGTCTTGTGCAGGTTGAAGTGGATGACGTCGAAGCCCATGTCGCCGGGCCGCGAGATGCCGAGCATGGCGTTCGAGTTGGCGCCGTCGTAGTAGAGCGAGGCCGCCGGCCTCGTGCACGAGCCGCGGCGATCTCGACGATGTGCTCGCTCGAACAGGCCCAGGGTGTTCGGGTTGGTGAGCATGAGGCCGGCGACGTCGCCCTCGTGCGACGATGCGCCCTGCAGCCGCCTCGAGGTCGACGCCGCCGCGCGCGTCGCTCGGCACGCGTCACCGGCTCGTAGCCGGCCATGACGACCGACGCCGGGTTGGTGCCGTGCGCGGTGTCGGGGATGAGGATCCTGTGCGGCGCGCGGCCGCGCGCCTCGTGGTAGGCGCGCATCAGCAGCAGGCCGGTGAGCTCGCCGTGCGCGCCCGCCGCCGGCTGCAGGGTGACGCGCGCGAGGCCGGCGATCTCGGCCAGCCAGCGCTCGAGCGTGTACATCAGCTCGAGCGCGCCCTGCGCGAGCGCCTCCGGCTGATACGGATGAAGGCCGCGGAAGCCCTCGAGCGCCGCGACCCGCTCGTTGATCTTGCGGGTTGTACTTCATCGTGCACGAGCCGAGCGGGTAGACGCCGTTGTCGACGCCGTAGTTCAGCGGCCGAGAGCTCGGTGAAGTGACGCACGAGGTCGACCTCGGCGACCTCGGGCAGGCGCGCCGGGCGGGCACGCACGCAGGGCACGCCGGGCAGAGCCTCGTCGAGCGGGTCCGTCGGGCACGTCGACGAGCGGGCAGGCTGACAGCGCGCGGCGGCCGGGCCGCGACTGCTCGTAGATGGTGAGGACGGGGTCAGGCGACATTGGCCTTCACCTCCTCGACGAAGGCGTCGATCTCGTCGCGCGTGCGCCTCTCGGTGACGGCGAGCAGCAGCACGTCGTCGAGCGCCGGCGTCGGAGCGAACGCGCCGCGAGCGGCAGGGCACGCCGGCGAGGAAGCCGCGCTGCGACGAGCGCGTCGGCCAGCCCCGACGGCCGCGCACCGGCAGGCGCAGCGCGAACTCGCGCAAGACCGGGCCGCGTCGTGAACGGCTCGACGCCGGGCAGCTCGAGAAGCCGGTCGCGCAGGTAGGCCGCCCGGCGGGCGCAGAGCTGCGGCCAAGCGCCGGGAGGCCCTCCTTGCCGAGCCAGCTCAGGTAGACGACGGCCGGCGAGGGCGTTGAGCGCATGGTTGGAGCAGATGTTGGAGGTCGCCTTCTCGCGGCGGATGTGCTGCTCGCGCGTCTGCAGCGTGAGCACGAAGCCGCGGCGGCCCTCGCCGTCGACGGTCTCGCCGACGAGGCGGCCGGGCAGCCGGCGCAGGAGCTTGGCGCGTGACCGCCATGAAGCCCAGCGTCGGGCCCGCCGAAGCTCATGGCGTTGCCGAGCGCCTGGCCCTCGCCGACGACGATGTCGGCGCCGTAGTCGCCGGGCGTGGACCAGCACGCCGAGCGCGATCGGGTCGACGACGACGATGAAGAGCGCGCCGGCCTCGTGGGCGAGCGCGCGCGGCGGCGGCCAGGTCCTCGAGCGCGCCGAAGAAGTTCGGCTGCTGCGAGGACGACGGCGGCGACGTCGTCGCCGACGGCCGCGCGCAGCGCCGCCGAGGTCGGTCAGCCCGCCGCCGTCATCGAGCGCCACGGTCTCGGGGCGCGGGCCGAGCCCGCGGTCTCGGTCGCCAGCACCTGCCGGTACTCCGGGTGCACGCCGCCGGAGACGCACGACGACCGCGTGCCGCCGCGTCTGGTCATCCAGCGATGCGCGAGGCCTCGGCCAGCGCCGTGCCGCCGTCGTACATCGAGGCGTTGGCGACGTCCATGCCGGTCAGCTCGCAGATCGCCGTCTGGTACTCGAAGATCGCCTGCAGCACGCCCTGACTGCGCTCCGGCTGGTAGGGCGTGTAGGCCGTGAGGAACTCGCCGCGCGACCGATGATCGCGTCGACGATCGGCCGGCACGTAGTGGTCGTAGATGCCGGCGCCGAGGAAGGAGACGAGACGGCAGGCCGGGCAGTCGGCCTCGGCCAGCCTCGCGAGCTCCGCGCATGAGCTCGACCTCGGAGATCCCGGCCGGCAGACGGAGCTCCCCGCGAAAGCGCACCTCCTCGGGGATCTCGGCGAAGAGCTCCTCGACGCTACCCGACGCCGACGGCGTCGAGGAGTGCCGTGCACGTCGGCCTGGCGTGCGGGGTGTGGTCCAGAGGGGGCCTCCCGGTCACGCCTGGCGAGGAACTCCTGGTAGGCCGCGTCGTCCATGAGGCCGTCGAGCTCGCCCTCGTCGCTCAGGCGCACGCGCACGATCCAGCCCTCGCCGTAGCAGTCCTCGTTGACGAGTTGCGGCTCGTCCTCGAGCACGGCGTTCACGTCGGTGATCTCGCCGGAGAGCGGCGCGAACACGTCGCTCACCGCCTTGACCGACTCCAGCTCGCCGTACGGCGCGCCCGCGGCGACGGCCTCGCCGACGTCCGGCAAGTCGGCGTAGACGATCTCGCCGAGCGCGTCCTGCGCGAACCAGGTCATGCCGAACACGGCTACGTCACCCTCGATGCGTACCCAGTCGTGCTCCTTGGAGTACTTCAGATCCGGCGGGTAGCTCTCGGCTGCCATCGCTCCTCCTAGGTCGGGTGTACGCGGGTCCTGTCCGAAGTGCCCGAAGGGGGCGCGGGGAAACGCACTTCTGGACCACGGGGTGCCTCCTCCGTTTTACGCCGACAGGTCACTCTCGCTCCCTGTCGGCCCTCCGGCGGAGGCGACGCTCCAGGGGCCCGTCTGGCCGCGCTCCGCTTGCCTGAGAGATTCGACGCGACGTGCGTCTTGCCCCTTCGGCGCCCGCCGTCCACGAGGGACCGGGCTCTCACGCGACCTTCGACCGGGCTGCCATGCACCACTGGCCGACCCACTGTAGCATCGGCTGACCGGGCGTTCAACGCTCCGACGTCGGCCGTCGCGAGAAGGCTCGCGGTCGGCGATGCTACACTCGAGCGCCATGGGCGACGACACGACACGCGAAGGCGCACTCGACCGGGGGCGCGGTGCGCGGCGCGACCTGCCGCCGCTCCCCGAGGGCTACCGGGTGCGCCGACCCGAGCAGGGCGACTTCGACGAGGTCCTCGCGCTCCTGGTAGCCGCCGACACGACGCTCGTCGGCGACACCGAGTGGAGCCCGATGGAGCTCGGCTTCCACTGGCACCGCCCGCGCTTCTCTCTCGAGCGCGACGCGTGGGTCGTCGAGCGCGAGGGAGGCGGCCTGGTCGCGCACGCCTGGTCGTTCAACGACGAGCCGGAGGGACAGCCGACCGGCTACTTCGCCCTGCACCCCGACCACCGCGACCCGGCGCTCGCTCGCCACCTTCTCGGCCTGATCGAGCGGCGGGCCCGCGTGCAAATCGCCTCGACGACGTGGGGCGAGCTCGCCGTGGGCGCCTGGTTCCTGGAGGAGGACGACCTCAAGCGCGAGCTCTACGAGAGCGCGGGCTACGTGCAAGCCCGGGTCTTCGAGCGGCTCGGTGTCGCCGCGGCCGACGTGCGGGAGCTCGAAGAAGAGATCGAGGGCATCGAGCTCCGAGCCATGCGGCGCCCCGCCGACGACCGCGCCGTCCACGCCTGCGTCGAGGAGGCCTTCGCCGACCACTTCCGCTACGCGCCGATCCCGTTCGACGAGTTCTGGGCGCCCTTCGCCGACACCCCGCCCGAGAAGCAGGTCTGGCTCGTCGCCTGCGACGGCCCCGAGATCGTCGGCGCCGCCCTCGGCCTGTCGATGGAGCAACACGGCTACGTCGACATGCTCGCCGTGCGGCGCCCCTGGCGGGGCCGTCACATCGGCCTCGCCCTCCTCCTCGCGACCTTCGCCCGCCTGCGCGACCTCGGCCACGACCACCTCGTGCTCGGCGTGGACGCCACCAACCCGACCGGCGCCGCCCACCTCTATCGGCGAGCCGGGATGACCCTCCGTCGCCGTCAGCTCTACTTCGAGAAACCGTTGCGCTGAGAGCGCGCGCCGGCTACGCCGGCTGGCGGATTAGGACGAACGGGTCTGCGGTACGCTGACCATGCTCCTTGCACAACGCCCGCTCGCACGACGCAGCGGGACACGGCCCCCCAGATGCACACGACCAGCCGAGGAAGGCGGAGGTGATGACGGAGGAGTCCGACCGCTTCCAGGCGATGATCGACGCGAACGACCGGCCGCTCTTCGCGCTCGACTGCGAGCTGTGCTACGCGGCCTTCAACCGCGCCCACGCGACGGTCATGCGAGAACTCTACGGCGCCGAGATCACGCTCGGCGGGCGGCTGGCGGACTACCAGACCGTCGCCGCCGACCGCGAGATGTCGACGGCGAACCTGGAGCGGGCGCTCGCCGGCGAGCGCGTCGTCGTCAGCGCCCTCTCCGGCGAAGAGGGACAGCAGCGCCATTTCGACGTCGCGCACACGCCGCTGGTCGATGCCACCGGCACGATCGTCGGCGTCATCGTCAGCTCCCACGACACCACCGCGCTCAAGGCGGCGGAAACGATGCTGCTCGAGAGCGAGACCAAGTACCGCATCATCGCCGACAACGCCTGCGACTGGGAGTGGTGGGTCGCTCCCGACGGCTCCTACAACTACGTCTCCCCGGCCTGTCAGCACGTCACCGGCCATACCGCCGAGGAGTATCTCGCCGATCCCAAGCTGCTGCTCGCCATCACGCACCCGGACGACGTCGCAGCGCTGCAAGCTCACATGGAGGCCGGCGCCGGGTGCGTACCGGCGAGGCACCACTTCGATTTCCGCATCCACACGACCGACGGCGAGGAGCGCATTCTCGAGCACAGCTGTCAGGAGGTGACCGGCGCAGACGGCAGGTATCTCGGCCGGCGGGGCTGCAACCATGACGTCACCGAGCGCAGGCAGGCGGAGAAGGCGCTGCGCGAGAGCGAAGGTTCGCTGCGCGGCCTGTTCGACAACATGCCGAGCGGCGCGGCCATCTACGAGGTCCGCGGTGATGGGTCCAGGGGCGGCGACTACATCGTCAAGGACTTCAACGCCACCGGCCTGAAGATCGAGGGCAAGACCAGAGACGACGTCGTCGGCAAGCCGGTGTCCGACCTGAGGCCCGCGATCGACGAGTACGGCCTTGTCCCGGTGTTTCAGCGCGTCTGGCAGACGGGAGAGCCGGCCCTCTTCCCGTCTTCACTCTATGTCGACGAACACTTCTCGAACTGGTACGAGAACCGCATCTTCAGACTGCCGTCCGGCGAGATCGTCGCGATCTACGACGACGTCACGGAACGCGTGCAGGCCGAGGAGAGGCTGCACGAGAGCGAAGCGAGACTGCGGACGTTGGTCGACACCCTCCCCGATCTGGTATGGCTGAAGGACCCCGAGGGCGTCTACCTGCTCTGTAACCGGCGCTTCGAGAGCTTCTTCGGCGCGGAGGAGAAGGACATCGTCGGGAGGACAGACTACGACTTCGTCGACAAGGACCGGGCGGACTTCTTCCGGCGACATGACCAGGCAGCCATGGCGGCCGGCGACCCCACGGCCAACGAAGAGGAGCTCGTCTTCGCCGACGACGGCCACACGGAGATCCTCGAGACCATCAAGACGCCGATCCGCGACAATGACGGACGGGTCGTCGGCGTCCTTGGCGTCGGGCGCGACATCACGCACCGCAAGCAGATCGCCGAAGGAGTGCGCCGCCAGACCGACCAGCTGCGCCGCACCGCCGAAGGCGCCGTGCTGGCCATGGGCAACGTCGTCGAGACTCGCGACCCCTACACGGCCGGCCACGAGCGCCGCACCGCCCAGCTGGCCACGGCGATCGCCGCCGAGATGGGCATGGTGGGTGAGGAGCTCGAAGCCCTGCGCCGCGCCGGCCTCATCCACGATATCGGCAAGATCGCCGTGCCCACCGAGATCCTCACCAAACCGGGGCGCCTCAGCGAGATCGAGTTCAAGATCATCAAGCAGCACCCCGAGTCGGGCTACGGCATCCTCGGGGTCATCGACTTCGGGCGTCCGGTCGCCGAGATGGTGCGGCAGCACCACGAGCGCCTCGACGGCTCCGGCTACCCGCGGGGGCTGACCGCGAAGGACATCCTGCCGGAGGCCAAGATCCTCGCCGTCGCCGACGTCGTCGAGGCCATGTCGTCACATCGCCCCTACCGCCCGGCGCTCGGCATGGAGGTCGCATTGGCCGAGGTCCGCGAACACGCCGGGGTCAAGTACGACGCCGAGGTCGTCGCGGCCTGCGTGCGTCTCATCGAGGAGCAGGGCTTCCAGTTCACGCTGTAGGGCGATACGACCGACTCCCGACGCACTGCTTCAGGACGTCTCCGGGTGTGTCGATACACGCAAGGCGGGCGATCGCCCAGGCACGGCGTTGATCGGCCTGTGCACGAAGGGAGCAACGACGAACGGCCAGCGGACCACACCCGGTCACGGGGTCACCCACGGACGGAGTCTGCGCGGGATCCACCTCGCGGGGCTGGTCGGCCTTGTCCTCGTGCCGCTCATCGCGTATGCCGCCTTCGCCTACGCGATCACCGCACGGTCGCTGGCCGAGATTGGCGAGACCACGAGCGGCGGCGCCGTGAGCGCCACGACAGGCCACATCGGCGCGCTCTCCCTGGCCGGCCTTTTGATCGCGGCGGCCCTCGCCGGCGGCTCCGCGTATGCGTTCGCGATCGTTGTGCGTCGCCGGCTGCAACAGACCGCCCCACGCGCCGAGCTCCGCGAGCTCACCGAACGCGTCGAGAGTCTCTCCCAGTCTCTCATTCATCTGAACGTCTTCGGCGAGACCCTGGCCGACACCCCCGACGTGGACCGCCTGCTCGAGGACATGGTCCCCATGGTGGAACGCACCTTCGGCGCCGACTGGAGCACGCTCCACCTCATGACCGACGGCGAGACGACCCGGGTTATCGGCGCTCATACCAGGGTGCCCGAAGTGGCCGCGGACGCACTGCGCCACGTGGCCGCCACTGCGCAGCCGGTGTGCATCCCGCACCCACAGGGAGAGCCCAGCCCCTTGACCGTCCGAAGCGCGGTGACCGATCGGCTGGGCAGCCTGCTCGCCGTCCCTCTCGTGATCAACGGCGTCGTGACCGGGGTGCTCGCGGTCGGATCCCACGATCGGCGTGACGTCTCGCAGCGCGACACCGCGGTGCTCTCGACGATCGCGGCGCAGATCGCCGTCGCCGTCCAGAACACCGCCACGTACAGGCAGCTGGAGGACAGCTATCTGGCGACCGTCAGCGCGCTCGCCTCCGCGATGGAGGCGAACGACGAGTACACCGCGGACCACTCCGAGACGATCGCGAGGATCGCCGTGGCGACAGGCAGTGAGCTCGGCTTCGCCGAGAGCGAGTTGCGCCGGCTCAACTACGCCGCCCTGCTCCACGACGTCGGCAAGATCGGGATCCCGGACCACGTGCTTCACAAGTGCGGCGCCCTGAGCGCCGGAGAAGTGACGCTGATGGCCGAGCACACCATCATCGGTGAACGCATCGTCTCGCGGGCCGAATACCTCAGACCGGTCGCGCCGCTCGTGCGCGCGGCCCACGAGCGCTGGGACGGCCACGGATACCCGGACGGCCTGGCCGGCGAGGCGATCCCGCTGGCGTCGCGCATCATCTTCGTCTGCGACGCGTTCCACGCCATGACGTCGGACCGCCCGTACCGGCAGGCGCTCTCAGTCGCGGAGGCGCTCGAGGAGCTGCGCGCCCAGGCCGGGCGGCAGTTCGACCCGCGTGTGGTCGAAGCCTTCGCGCGGGTCCTGCCGGCTTTGGCCGGTCAGCCCGCGACGGCGCGCGCGATGTGACGCCGCCGCGCGCGGCACGGCACCGAGATCCCCCGTCGCGACGCGACCGCGCCGCCCGTCATCACCCTCAGCCGAAGTGGCAGCTCCGCAGCTCGTCGAGATCGGAGTCACGGCGCACGGCGAGGGCGTTGCGGAGGTAGCTCTCGACCGTCTGCCGGACGTGGTCTGACCCGCAGCGCGGGCAGCGCGCACGCTCACCCTCGGGCGCGTCGGGCGCGTCAATCGTGAAGGGTTCGCCGCAGTCGAGGCAGACGAAGTCGGAGGCCGGCATGGGTGCAGGATACCCGGAGGAGCCGGGTGGGCGAACCTGAACTCGAAGCCGGCTGCGGTGACCCCGCTCTGGCTTCTCTCTCCGTTCACATGTAGCGGCACCGCAGCGCCACAGTCGAGGATGGACGTGTGCCGACCGCAGTAGATGGAGCGAAGCGACCGCGCTCCCGATTGGGACTCCGGCCCCGTGGTGGCGCGGAGGCGAGGACCGGGCTCCACCACACTCGCTGGGAACGACGCGTCACCTGCGCCGCAGCGATCCCACGACCAAAGAGAAAGGACCGGGCGGCTCTTCGAGCCGCCCGGTCCTCAGATCACGCTGTGAAGCTGCCGCGACCGCTACGACAGAATGCGCACGTTGGTCGCCTGCGGCTTGTTGTCTTTGCCGGTACCCGTGTCAAACGACACGGCCTGACCCTCGTCGAGAGTCTTGAAGCCCTCGCTCTGGATCTCCGAGAAGTGAACGAAGAGATCCTCTCCGCCCTCCTGCTCGATGAATCCATAGCCCTTACCTGCGTTGAACCACTTCACTTTGCCCTGTGCCATGCTGATCAATCCTCTCGCCCCGTAGGGCCAAAACGAAGCGACGCGACTGCCGCGCAGAAAACGGTATGTCACGTCGCAGTCCTGCGGGCCCAGATCGACCCGTCTACGAGGAGTGTAGCACATTCCGAGCGAAAACACCCGGGACCGCTTGCTGCCGGCGAACTCAGGGGAGCAAGACCGGTGGGGAGAGGCGCACCCCCGTCGCCGGGACTGGCACCGCCGATCGATCAAGGCTTCCTCCGGCTCAACCGTTAACAGCCCAGTACGGACCGTCCGTAGCCCCCGTTCCTGCGAAAGTGGAGGAAGCCGATGCGTACCTTCTGGATCACCACCCTTGTTCTCGTCATCGTCCTGGTAGCGGCGACCGCGGCGTCCGCCGGGGCCCGCGACGGAGTCGCTGCGCTGGTCGGCGCCGGAAGCGGCGACTCGTCCGGCGACGGCGGAGGTACTTTCACCGTCAAGGCGCTCAAGTCAGGTGGCGAGCCCGACGCCAGCGAAGACGCCTGGGCCGTCAAGAACGCCAACGAGCCCGCCAACAGCGGTGAGATGAAGGCCATTTCCTTCGGCCCGGCCGAGGAACCCGCCGCCAACGGCGACTGCGATTGCGACGGCGACAGCGACTGCGATTGCGCCTGCGACTGCGACTGCGACCGCACCGGGGACGAGATCGCCCCCGTTGGGCCCGAGGCCGAGGTCCAGCCTGACGAGCCTGCAGCAGAGGAGAGCTCGACCAAGAAGGCCGACAAGTCCGACGAAGCGGAGTAACGACCGCACGACGATCGTCGCCTCCTGATCGAGAGACCGACGGGCGGCGGCATCCCAAAAGGGATGCCGCCGCCCGTTCCATATCAGAGGGCGAACAACACATCGCCGGAGTGGAG
>CAWBNR010000015.1:0-71577 GCA_963790185.1 uncultured Thermoleophilia bacterium
ACTGTTTCCTGGTCAGAGCCCCATACGCGAGACCATGTCGAAGGCAGGACTCGCGACCTGCGTGGCCTGCGAGGACGCAGCCCTCGCCGTAGGAACCGAGCCCTTGCCGAACGTGGCACGAACCCGCGCCAGGGCGCGGAGCACGCAGTCGTAGAATAGAACCGCTCCGCGGCGGGCTTCACCCGAGCCGGCAGCAAAGCGCATAACCTACGGTCGGCGCAGCCTCGGTCAACACGCTTCAGTCTCAGTATGTCCCGTGAACGCCCCGTGATACCGAAGGATCAGCGGTTTCGTTGACTTATTACCAGAGAGCCTTCTAGGTTCTCGCATCATGCCGCATCGGCGCCGCTGGGCGCTCATGCAGTCCACAGTCAGGTCCAGCAGCAGCCCCATCGTCCCGGGAGGCCCCATGCCCGCCAAGAAAGGTCTCTTCGACCTGCACGAGATGAAGCGCGCCGGCGAGAAGATCGCCTGGCTCACCGCCTACGACTACCCGACCGCGCAGTTCGAGGAGGCAGCCGGCGTCGACATGATCCTCGTCGGCGACTCGCTCGGCATGTGCGTCTACGGCTACCCGGGCACGGTGCCCGTGACCATGGACCAGTGCATCGTGCACTCCGAGGCGGTGCGCCGCGGCGCCCCGCACACCTTCGTCGTCGGCGACATGCCGCTCGGCAGCTACCAGGCCTCCGACGAGGACGCGGTGCGCAACGCCGATCCGCTTCCTGCAAGGAGGCGGACGTCGACGCGGTCAAGCTCGAGGGCGGCGTGCGCACGCTCTCCCGCGTCACGGCGATCCTCGACGCCGGCATCGTCGTCTGCGGCCACATCGGCCTCACGCCGCAGAGCTCGGGCCAGCTCGGCGGCCACAAGGCCCAGGGCCGCACCCTCGAGTGCGCCAGGCTGGTGGTCGAGGACGCCCGCGCCCTCTGCGAGGCCGGCGTCCAGCTGCTCCTCGTCGAGGCGGTGCCGCCGGAGGTCGCCGGCTTCATCCGCGCCGAGCTGCCGATCCCGGTGCTCGGCATCGGCGCCGGCGGAGACGTCGACGGCCAGCTGCTCATCGTCACCGACGTGCTCGGCACCTTCCAGGCGTTCACGCCCAAGTTCGTGAAGAAGTACGCCGACGTCGCCGACGTCGCCACCGCGGCGCTGACCGAGTACGTCGCCGACGTGCGCGGCGGCGCCTTCCCCGAGGAGCAGCACTGCTACCGCATGCTCGAGGGCGAGGACGAGAAGTTCGCCGCCTACATGAAGGAGACCGGATGAACCGATGACGCCATGCGCGACCAGCTCCGCATCCAGCCCGCCGACGTCGAGGCCGTGAGCGACTTCCTCACGGGTCCCGGCAACCGCCTCGTCGACGGCCTGCTCGACCTCGTCGACAGGTACGGCGGCGTCGAGGAGATCAACCGCGCGGCCGACGAGGCCGGCCGGCTCGAGAATCGGCTCGCGCGCCTGCAGGACGAGGGCTCGCCGTTCCTGGCCGGCCTCGAGTGGCTCACCGAGCAGCGCGACGCCGGCGCCTTCGTCGACGCTGCCCGAGTACCGGCGCAGCATCCTCGGCGACGCCGCGGACGACGATGGACGTTCGACGAGGCCAACGCCGTCACCCTCGAGATCAGCGCCCTGCAGTACTTCCCCTGGCTGATCGCCGAGGCCGAGCAGGCCATCGAGCGGCGCGAGCTCATGCCGGGCCGCTACATCCGCGTGCGCAACATGGCCGAGCAGGCCGGCGCCGGCGAGGACATCCTCGCCGTCGCCGCCGCCATGCAGATCATCGGCGCCACCCACGTCGAGACGCTGGACACGCAAGGGCATCGACGGCAGCAACGTCCACCTCGGCGGCCCGGAGACGATCACCGGCTACTTCGGCGGCATCGGCCAGCCCAACGACTACCCGCTCAAGTGGGCCGACGAGTACCTCCGCTACCTCACCGAGTACGGCATCCGCCAGGTGCTCAACATCAACAGCGGCACCATCCTGGTCGCCCTGCTGCATGCACAAGCTCGGCATCGAGCAACGAGTTCAAGGTGTCGGTGTTCATGGGCGTCGACAACCCCTGGTCGGTGCTCTGGCTGCTCATGGGCGCGCGGCTGCTGGCCGGCGAGGACGGCTCCACCAGCATGGCCGGCCTCAACCTCTCCAACTCGGTCGAGCTGCCGACGCTGCTCAGCGACGCCGACGTGCGCCGCGGCCTCGGCTTCGAGGACGACGTGCGCTTCGAGCACCACGTCACCGAGACCTAGAAGTCGATCGTGCGGCAGCCCTACGACCGCCGCGCCGAGATCGTCGAGCGCGGCGGCGACGGTGCCCAACATCTCCGCCAAGCACGAGGGCGGCGACCCCGAGGTCGAGGCCACGCGCGAGCACCCCAGCGACATCCTCGACTACTTCATGCCCAAGGAGCAGGTGCTCGCCGACGGCCTCATGCCGCTCCTGGAGCACAACTACCTCGACAAGCACGACGCCGTGAACCACACGGCCGCGGAGCTCACGCGCGCCGGCATCGCGGTCAAGACCGCGTCCCTGCTCCACGGCGCGACCCGCCAGCCGGCTCTGAACGTGGGACGCTGAGGCCATGCCGATCCAGGCAGTCGAGTTCCTCTGGCTCAACGGACGGCTGGTGCCGTGGAAGGAGGCCGCCGTGCATCCGCTGACCCACGCGCTCCACTACGGCTCGGGCGTCTTCGAGGGTATGCGCTGCTACGATACCGAGCGCGGCTAGGCGGTCTTCAGGCTCACGGACCATCTGCGGCGCCTGCATCGATCCGCCAAGCTCTACTACCTCGATGCGGGCTTCAGCCTCGATGAGCTCAGGGAGGCCGTGTTCGCGGTTCTCCGCGCCAACGGCCTGCGATCCTGCTACGTGCGACCGCTGGTCTACCGCGGCTACGGCGAGATGGGCCCGTCCCTCTCAAAGCGCCTATCGACTGCTTGATCGCGGCTTGGCCGTGGGACGCGTACCTGGGCGGAGAGGCGTCGACCCGCGGCATTCGCACTCGCGTGTCGAGCTACCGCTGTCTCGACGACGCCAGCTTCGCCCGCACGCTCCAAGGCGTCCGGTCACTACCTGAGCAGTATGCTCGCCAAGATCGAGGCGGTCAACGCCGGCTACGACGAGGCCATCGTCGTCAACGATCACGGCCACGTCACCGAGGGATCGACCGAGAATATCCTGTCGGACGGCGTCCTCGAAGGCATCACACGAGACACGGTCCTGCGCCTTCTGCACAGCGAGGTGGTCCCCGTGCGAGAGGTAAACGATCGGGAGATCGGTAAGCGGAGCCGGATCACCAGGCGCATTCAGGAGCGCTACCGCGATGTGATGCTCGGGCGCGACCCGGCGTTCTTGGACTTCGTCGAGCTCGTGACACCTGAGGAGGCCGCGGTGCGCTGAGACTCGGCCTTCAGTCCTCTTCTCCCGCCGCCGGCCAGCCGGCGTCCGCCTTGACCTCGGTGAGCACCAGGAGCGTCTCGAGCTTGGCGACTCCCGGGATGGCGGCGATGTCCATCTTGATCAGCGCTCCGAGGTGTTCCAGGTCGCGCACCGCGACGTGCACCAGGTAGTCGAAGCGCCCGGTGATGTGGTAGCAGGCGCGCACGCCGGGGACGCGCAAGATGCCACGCTCGAAGTCTTCGATGTGACCGCGGCTGTGGGCGTTGAGCTCCGCGGCCACGAAGGCCTGCAGGCCGACGCCCATCCCTTCGGGCGCCACGTCGGCCCGGTAGTTCCGGATCATGCCGGAGCGCTCGAGCCGGCGCACGCGGTCGTGCGTGGCGGACGCCGAGAGCCCGAGGACTTCGGCGAGGTGAGCGTTGGTCTGGCGTCCGTCGGCCTGCAGCTCGGCAAGGATCTGGTGATCGACAGCGTCCATCGGGCCTCCGGTCACTGCACTCTGAGGCCATCACGGCCGCAGAAGTTTCGATGAGTCGACTAGTCCGCACGATAGTCTGCGGCAGTCGTCAAGCCAAGCAGCAGGACCGAAGAGGATGGTCGCGAATCCTGGCGTCTCTCCGGCCCCGGGTGCAGTGATGTCCCCCGACATCTGTCGGTTCCGTCAAATGCGTCGGAAGCCCGAGCGCGGCCTGAGACGGGACACTCGAGTAGGCGTCCGACAAGGGTGGCACTGTGCTTCATGCAGCGCAGCCGGCCGGAGCGGGCGAACGACACGTCGCCAGAGTGGGCTGGTGGACCTTCTTGGGGAGCCCTCGAACCTGAGAGATGCGGTTCGACGCCTCTGCGATCGAGCCGATAGTCCAAGGCATAGCCGGCCGCCGTGATGGCGCCGCCCACGTTGCACAGTAGGGTTGCGGGGACGACACCGGAAAGGAGGACCGAAACGATGACCCCCACACTCGACTGGACCATCGAGGAGTTGGCGTCGTCCGCGCCTGGGGCGTTCACCGACGCCGATCTCGACCGGCTGGAACCCCTCTGGCGCTCGCTCATGGACAGGCATCGCGAGGCCTGGGAGGTCGTGGCCATGCGCAGCTACGAGGACTCCTGGCCGCGCCGCCGCGCCCAGTATCGCGGTTGGCTCACCGCGCCTGGGTCGTTCGCCCTCGTCGCGCGGCGCGGAGGCCGGCTGCTTGGCTACACCGTCGTCGGCATCGGGGAAGGTGACGAGACCTACGCCACTGGAGACCGTCAGGCCGAGATCTGCACGCTGGCCGTGCTCCCCGGGGAGCGCGACCGCGGTCTCGGCGCCGCCCTCGTTGAGGAGATCGAGCGGCGGTTGCTCGCAGAAGGCGTGACCGACGTCTTCGTCGGGACCATGCACGGCAATGACGCCGCGCAGCGTTTCTACCAGCGGCGCGGCTACACGCCCTTCGTGCACATGAACTACCGCAAGCTGCCCGTCGACTGACGGGAGCCAGCAACGCCGATGTCGCGAGCCTGTCGCCCGTGCTGCTCCTCGCTGGTCTCACATCATGGAGAGACGCTGCGGCCGTACTTGCGCCGCCACCACCCGACTGGCACTCCTGGAATCAGACAGCGCTCTGCAGCCAGGAGCGACCGGCGGGGTCGAGCGGGTAGGCAGAGGGCGCATGTTTCCGGGGAGAAGCGTTGTCATTGTGACGACGTGGTGGGCGTACCTGGATTCGAACCAGGGACCTCTTCCTTATCAGAGAAGCGCTCTAACCGACTGAGCTATACGCCCACGAAGGGATTGGAGTCTAGGACCGCCGAGGACGGTGCGTCAACCGCTTCGGGGGGGCGGCGGCGGCGGCGGAGGTCGTCGCCCGCACGGGCGACGACCTCCGCCGCCCCCATCACTGCCCGGCAGTTTCACTCACCCCGACCTGCGCTACAATCAGGGAGTGATGGACGTGCAGCCGATGGTCATATACGGGGTCAGCTTCGATGTCGTCGGCAAGCAGCCGATCGTGCTGCTCAAGACGGTCCAGGGCAACCGCTTCCTCCCGATCTGGATCGGGCACCCCGAGGCCGCCGCCATCCTGATCAAGCTGCAGGGCACCGCGCTGCCGCGGCCGATGACCCACGACCTGCTCACCAACGTACTGGGGACGTTCGAGGCCGAGATCCAGCGCATCACGGTCACCGAGCTGCGTGACAGCACGTTCTACGCCACGCTCACCCTCGTGAAGGACGGCGCCGAGATCGAGGTCGATTCGCGGCCGAGCGACGCCCTGGCCCTCGCCGTGCGCACCGACGCGCCCATCTTCGCCTCGAACGAGCTGGTCGAGGAGAACGCGATCGAGTTCGAGCGCGAGGTCGACGAGACCGACGAGATCGTCGAGGGCTTCCGCGCCTTCCTCGAGAGCGTCTCGCCCGACGACTTCAGGGTGGCGCAGGAGATCTTCGACAGTGACGACGAAGAGGACGAGGACGAGGACGAGGCGGAGGAAGAAGACTCCTCCAACTGACCATGAGGCACTCGCGGCCGCCGGGCCGCGCTTCGACGCGAAGGGACCCCGTGTGAGCGACACCAGCAAGGATCCGGTCATCCAGCAGCTCCGCGACCAGATCTCCGACAACGACCTCAAGATCCTCGACGGCATCAACAAGCGCCTCAAGCTCGTCGCGCGGCTGTGGGAGTACAAGCGCGCCAAGGGCCTCGAGGTCCTCGCCCCCGGGCAGGAGGAGTGGCTCCTCACCTTCGCCACGCGAGCCAACAAGGGGCCGCTCACGACCGAGGGCCTGCGCGACATCTACCGCGATGTGCTCGACCTCACGAAGCGCGAGCTCGACGGCAGGAAGTAGCCTCAGCCCTTCAGCACCCCGAACGGCTCGAGTCGCGCCACCTTGCGGGCCAGCCCGACTGCAGCAACGACGTTCACCACCTCGCCCACGTCCTTGTAGGCGTAGGGCGCCTCTTCGGCGAGCAGGTTGCTCGACTGCGAGCGCACGACGATGCCGCGCGCCTCGAGATCGCGACGCACCTCGACGCCGCTCTTCACCTTCCTCGCGGCGGCGCGCGAGAGCCGCCGGCCGGCGCCGTGGCAGGTCGAGCCGAAACTCTCGCGCATCGCCGCGTCCTGGCCGGCGAGGAGCCAGCTCTCGCTCCCCATGTCGCCGGGGATGATGACCGGCTGGCCGGTGCCTCGGTACTCCGGAGGCAGCTCCGCGCGGCCCGGGCCGAAGGCGCGCGTCGCGCCTTTGCGGTGCACGAGCAGCTCGGTCGGCGCACCGTCGACCTCGTGCACTTCGCGCCGGGCGATGTTGTGGGCGACGTCGTAGAGGAGCTCGACGCCGAGCCGCTCCCACGGTCGGCGGAAGACCTGTTCGAGCTCGAGCCGTACCTCGTGCAGGATCATCTGCCGGTTGGCGAACCCGAAGTTGGCCGCCGCCGCCATGGCGGCCAGGTAGTCGGCGCCCTCGTGCGAGCGCACCGGCGCGCAAGAGAGCTGCCGATCCGGCAGTGAGATGCCGAAACGCGCCGCGGCGCCCGCCATGCGTTGCACGTACTCGGTGCAGATCTGGTGACCGAAGCCGCGCGATCCCGAGTGGATCATGACCACCACCTGTCCGAGACGGACTCCCCACGCCGCGGCCACCCCGGTGTCGAGCACCTCGGCGACGATCTGCAGTTCGATGAAATGGTTGCCGGCCCCGAGGCTGCCGAGCTGCGTGCGACCGCGCTCGACCGCCTTGCGCGAGACCGCCTCCGCGCTCGCGCCCGACACCACCCCGGACTCCTCGGTGTGCGCCACGTCGCGCTCGGTGGCCAGGCCGCGCTCGACGAGCCAGGGCACGCCGCGCTCGACGACCTCCGTGAGCTCGCGCGGCGTCACCGTCAGCGCCCCGCGGTCGTTGGTCCCCTGTGGAACGCGCCGCATGAGCCCGTGCACGAGCTCGTCGGCGCGCGGGCGCACCTCATCCTCGTCGAGCCCCGTCGTGACGAGACGCACGCCGCAGTTGATGTCGAAGCCGACACCGCCGGGCGAGACGACACCGTCGTCCACCCGCAGCGCCGCGACCCCGCCGATGGGGAAGCCGTAGCCCCAGTGGATGTCGGGCATCGCCAAGCTGGCGCCCACGATGCCCGGCAGCGCCGCGACATTGACGACCTGCTGCAGGGCCTCGCTCTCGCGGGCCTGTTCGAGCAGGTCGGCGGACGCGAACACGATGCCGGGCACGCGCATCTCGCCGTGCGGCTCGATGCGCCAGACGTTGGGCCTGATCTGCTCCGCCTTCGGCGCCATATCCGTGAGATACCCCGCGCGCCGTCGCGCGCATCTGTCGGCGCGCCGCCGCGCGCATTGACGCACCCGCTCAGACAGGCGTCAGACCCCTGCAGACCTCGGCGTAGAAGTCGAGCAGGTCGCCCTCGACCGCCTCCCAGGAGTAGCGCTCACGCACGCTCTGGTAGCCCCGCTCGCCCATCCTGCGTACCTCATCGCGATCCGCCAGCAGGCGCCGAACGCCGGCGACGTGGCCGTCGACGGTCGGCGGGACGGCGATGCCGCAGCGCTCGCGCTCGAGGAACTCCCCGCGCCCGGCGAGGCCGCTCGCCAAGGTCGCAAGGCCGACGGCCATGCCCTCGAAGATCTTGGTCTCCACGTTGGGGCGCGAGTACTGGATGCTGGGCAGCGACGGCATCCACACGACCTCGGCGGCCGCCAGGTAGCGCGGCAGCTCGGGCGGCGGCACACGGCCGAGAAGGCGCACGCGGTCATCGAGCCCGGCGTCGAGTCGGGCGCGTACCTCGGCCTCCAGACCCGGCGATGCGAACGACCCGCCGAGGATCAGCATCGCCTCACCGGGGTCGAGCCGTTCCATGACGTCGATCATCAGACTTGACCCGCGCGTCGTCGACAGACTGCCGATGTAGACGAGACGGAGACGGGGGTCGGCGGCGAGTTCGGCGATAGGCTCCGCGCTCTCGAAACGCGAGACGCGCGGGTAGTTCGGGGCCGTGGTCCGCAGACGCGGACGTGCACCCAGGGCCGTGAGCATCGTCGGGTAGGCGCCGACCGCGCCGTCACCGACGGCGGCCAGTGTCCGCTGGGCGAGCCTGCTGGTCGCGGCGACGAAGGGCCGCGCCCCCGGCGGGATGTAGTCCTTGGCCATCACCTGCTCGGGCACGTAGTCGTGCATGTCGTAGATGAGACGCGGAACCAGGGGCCGCAGCACGGGGAAGAGCGTCAGCAACTCGGGGTCGTGTACATGGAGGACGTGCGGCCGGATCTGGCGCAGCGAAGCGACGATCTCGCACGTGCTCATCCAGCGGCGCGCCCTCGACCGTTGCGCCAGCGGCGCGAGGCGCACCCCGTGCTCGTCACGTCCCGGGACGGCCCCCGGCACCAGATACGTGACGTCGTAGCCGGCCTCGGCCAACGTGCGGCACTCACGCTCGTAGATGCGTGGCTCGTTCGCGGGATGGACGACTGAGAGGTGGACGACCCGGATCATTCGCGCTCCTCGTCTGCCGACAGCCCGCGGCGCGGCGCAGGCCCGGCGACGACGGTGGCGCCCGCCGTCGAGGCCGACAGGCCAAGCGGGCGCGCCGCGATGCCCTCGGCGGCGAACGCCTCGGCCATCGCGCGGGCGACCACGGACGCGTCGGTCGCGAGGCTCACGAACGCGACGAGGCTCGGGCCTGACCCGGAGACGGCGACCGAGGCGGCGCCGCTGCGGCGCGCCGCCTCCCAGGCCGCGTGCCCGCCGGGGATCAGCTTAAGCCGGTTGGCCTGATGCAGGCGGTCGTCCATCACCTGGCCGAGCAGCTCGACGTCGCCCGTGCGGAGGGCCTCGACGACGAGCGGGATACGGCCCAGGTTGTAGACGGCATCCTTCATGGGGACCTCGGTCGGCAGGCCTTCACGCGCCGTGCGCGTCGAGAAGGGCAGATCGGGAACGGCGAGCGCGACGTGGACCTCGGGCACCAGGATCTTCTTGGTCAGGAGGCGTTCGCCCTTGCGGACGACGATCGTGAGGCCGCCGAGCAGGGCCGCCGCGACGTTGTCGGGGTGGCCCTCGATGTCGGCGGCCAACTCGAGCACACGCTCGCGCTCGAGCGGGCGACCGAGCAGCTCGTTCGCGCCGAGCAGGCCGGCGACGGCGGCCGACGAGCTCGAGCCGAGCCCGGAGGAGAGCGGCACCCGCACCGAGCACTCGATGCGCAGGCCGGCCGGCCGCGCGACGCCCACCTCGTCGTAGACGCGCAACGCGGCCTGCGCCACGAGGTTGGACTCGTCGGTCGGCAGGCAGTCGGCGCCCTCGCCTTCGACCCTGACGACGACACCCACGCCCTCCAGAGAGAACCGAGCCTCGTTCCAGAGGTCGAGCGCGAGGCCCAGACAGTCGAACCCAGGCCCGAGATTCGCCGTCGTGGCCGGCACACGCACCGTGCAGCACTGCGGCGCGGCGCTCACGCCTCCTCGTCTCTCCCCGCGGACGCCGCCGTGGCGTCGCCGCCCAGCGCGCCGTCCGCCCCGGAGCCGCGCCGCAGCCGGCGCACGACGAGCCACACGACCGCGCCCACGATCGCCGCCGCGACGACGTAGTCGAGCCACTTGAGCTGACGTTCGATGGCTTCCCAGTTGTCCCCGGCCGCCACCCCGATCCAGGTCAGGAGGATGACCCAGGGGACGCAACCCAGCAGCGTGTAGAGCGTGAAGCGCCAGAACGGCATGCGCCCCATCCCCGCCGGCAGGGAGATGAAGGTGCGCACGATCGGCAGCATGCGGCTGAAGAACACCGTCGCCGTCCCCCAGCGTTCGAACCAGCGCTCTGCGATCTCGAGGTGATGATGACGCAGGAGGACGTACTTGCCCCAGCGGTCGATGAACGCCCGGCCTCCGTGGAGACCGGCCCAGTAGGCGAGCCACGACCCGGCCACGTTGCCGAGCGCACCGGCCGCGACCGCGCCGACGAAGCTCATGTCGCCCTCGCTCACGGCGAACCCGGCGAAGAGCATGATCGCCTCGCTGGGCACGGGGATGCAGGCGCTCTCGAGGGTCATGAGGAGGAACACCCCGGGGAGACCCCAAGCGGCGACCACGTCTGTCGCGAAGTTGACGAGCCAGTTGACGACCTCCTGCATGCGGCCAACTGTACCGCACGCCTGGAGACCGACCTACCCCCACGGCGGCCGTTCTCGGACCGCCGCCACGCAGGTTGGGACAGCCACTGCCGTGTGGTAGCGTCACGAGCCGACCCGGGACCAAGGAGGCACGCACATGGCCGTCAGCCTGATGGACATCAAGGGCCAGTACGCGGAGCTGCAGGAGGGCATCGAGAGCGCCGTGCTCGAGGTGCTGCGCAGCGGCCGGGCGATCCTCGGGCCGAACGTCAAGGCATTCGAGGAGGAGAGCGCTGCCTACCTCGGCACGGCGGGAGCCGTCGGGGTCGGCAACGGGACCGACGGCCTCACGATCGCGCTGCGCGCGATGGGGATCGGCGCCGGCGACGAGGTCATCACCGTCCCCTTCACCTTCTACGCCACGGCCGAGGCGATCGCCCAGGCCGGGGCGACGCCGGTGTTCGTCGACGTCCTGCCGGATACGCTCTGCATCGACCCGTCGGCGATCGCCCGCGCAGTCACGAAGCGCACGAAGGCCGTCATGCCCGTCGACCTCTTCGGACTACCGGCGGAGATGGACGCCGTCAACGAGGTCGCGGCCGAGCACGGCCTGCGGGTCGTCGAGGACGCCTGTCAGGCTTGGGGCGCGACCTACCACGGCCGCCGCGCCGGCAGCCTGGGCGAGACGGCCGTCTTCAGCTTCTTCCCGACCAAGAACCTCGGCGGCTTCGGTGACGGCGGTCTGGTCACGGCCCAAGACGCGAAGCTGATCGCGATGGCGCGACAACTCCGCTTCCACGGGAGCAAGGATAAGGTCATCTTCACCGACTTCGGCTTCAACTCGAGGCTCGACGAGGTGCAGGCCGCGATCCTGCGCGTCGAGCTCGGGATGATCGACACGTGGAACGCACGGCGACAGCAGGTGGCGGCCTGGTATGACCTCCACCTGCCGCGCGAGGTGCTGCGACCGGCAGTGCCCGAGGGGCTGACGCATGTCTACCACCTCTACGTGATCCGCCACCCTCGGCGGGACAAGATCGCCGAGACGTGCCGGGCGGACCAGCGCAAGGTCGACTGCGCCGCCTACTACACGACGCCGCTGCACCTGCAGCCGGTGTTCGCCGACCGGGGCTACACACCCCGCGACTTCCCGGTCACGCACGCCGCTGCCGCGCAGAACCTCGCGCTGCCGATGCACCCGAACCTCACCGAGGAGCAGGTGCGAGAGGTCGCCGACGCGGTCGCGGCGGGTCTCGCCTGACGTCCCCGCACGGGAGCCAGCAGGCGGCGGCGACCCGCCGCCGAACCCTTTGACGACATGAGGGTATGGGTCGACATCACCGACTCCGCGCACGTGCTGTTCTTCGCGCCCATCGTGCGACGGCTCGAGGACCGCGGCGACATCGTCACCCTGACGGCGCGCCGCTTTGCGAGCGCCGAGATCGTCATGCGTCGCTACGGGCTCGCCACACTCGTCACCAGCCAGCACCGCGGCGGGGGCGTCGGTGCCCGCGCCGTGGGCCTCGTGAACCGCACCGCGCAGCTCCTGGGCTCGGCGTCGAGCGGGCGCTTCGACGTCGCCGTCGGCGGCCACGCCAGCGACTTCGTGCTCGCCAACTGGGCACTCGGGGTGCCGCAACTCACGCTCCTCGACGACGAGCGCCTGCGACGCACCAACGCCGTCAACGTCCGCCTCGTCGACAGGGTCGCCGTCCCGGATGCGGTCTCCCTCTCCGCGCTGAGCGCGCTTGGCGCTTCTCCGGAGAAGGTCTTCCGCTTCCCGGGCTTCAAGGAGGAGTACTACCTCGGTGACCTCCAGCTGGACGGCGACGTCCTCGCCGGCCTCGGCATCGACCGGCGGCGCGTGGTGGGCGTCGTACGCCCGGCGCGTCCAGCCGGCAGGCGCAGCTTCACGGCGACCGAGAGCGACGTCGTCGACGGCGCGCTCGAGACCCTCGTCAGGGACCTCGCCGGCCGGCGCAACGTCACAGTCGTCGTCCTCGCGCGCGACGAGGCGCAGCGCGCCCGCTTCATCGCGCTGCGCCTCCGGTCCGTCGTCGTGCCGGCCGGTCCCGTCGACGCCGCCAGCCTTCTCGCCGCCGCCGACTTCGTCCTCGGCGGCGGCGGGGTGATCGAGCGCGAGGCCGCAGCTTTGGGTACTCGCGCGTACACGCTGCGCCCGCTGCCGGCGTCCGCCGTTGACGCGGCGCTACGGCGCGAGGGCCGGATCAGGCGCGTCACTTCAGCGGCCGAGATCGAACTACTCAAGAAGGACGCGCGCGCGCTGCCCGTGGCCCGTCGCGACCCCGCGCTCTTCGTCGACGTGCTCGCCGGGATGGCATCCGGCGGCCGCAGCGTCGGGCGCTTCGAGCGCCTCGTCTAGGCTGCGGCCGCCATCTCGCCCGCGTGTCCAACGCTAAACTGTGCTATAAGCAGAGGTTATGGACCTCAGGCAGCTCAGGCTCTTCTCGCGCATCATCGAGCGCCACAGCTTCTCGCTCGCGGCCGACGAGCTCCACATCACCCAGCCGGCCGCGAGCCAGCAGGTGCGCAGCCTCGAACGTGAGCTCAAGACGACGCTGCTCGACCGCTCACGCCGCACCGTCGTCCCGACCGACTCCGGCCAGGTCCTCTACCGCTACGCGCGCGAGATCCTCAGCCTGCACGAACGCGCCTGCACCGAGATCGGCGATCTCGGTGATCTCGTCGCCGGCAAGGTGGTCATCGGCGCCTCGACCGGCCCGGGCGAGCACGTCCTGCCGGGGATGCTCACGCGTTTCAAGGGACTCTACCCCGGGGTCGAGGTCGCCCTCCACGTCGACGACACCCAGGAGGTCGTGGAGCGCGTCCTCACGCGCGAGTTCGAGCTGGGCGCCGTCGGCGCGTTGACCCGGCGGCCCGATCTCGTCGCCGAGCCGCTCGCGCGCGACGAGGTCGTCCTCGTCTGTAACCCCGGGCACGACTGGGCGGCAGGCGCGACCGTGTCCCTCGGCGAGCTGGCCAGGGAGCCGCAGATCGTGCAGCAGCGAGGCGCCGGCATCCGCGCCGTGGTCGAGGACCATCTCCGTCGCGTCGGGCTGCCGCCCGAGCGCATGAACGTCGTCATGGAGATGGGCCTCATGGAGTCGGCCAAGCAGGCGGCGATCGCCGGCGGCGGCGTCACCTTCGTGAGCCGCTGGGCGATCGGCCCCGAGCTCGAGCACGGCACGCTCGTCGCGGTGCGGGTCGACGGCCTCGAGATACGGCGCGACTTCTACACGGTGCGCTCCAAGACCCGGGTGCTCTCGCGTGCCGCGGAGGCTCTCCTTGCCTTCTTCCGGGAGCGCTACGCCGAGGAGGACTGAGCGCCGCGAAAGGCCTTCCAGCGCGGTCCGGGTGACGGCGGCGCACCCACGCCCATAGTGGCGCCCTTCTGCCACCACGCGCTTGACCACGCGTCCTCACGTGCTATCCTGCCCTATCAGTTTTGCTAATGTCTCAAATAAGCGAGTATTTGCCGCAGTCCACCGCCGTTGGCTGCGCTCGCGCCAGAGGAGGACCACATGGACTTCGCCCGGACCCCCGATGAGATCCACGAACTCGTCAATGGGCTCAACTTCAAGGAGAAGGTCGACCGCTCGCTGCGCCTGATCAGCCAGGCCTACGAGGAGCACGGCGACGGCCTCGTCGTCGCCAACAGCCTCGGCAAGGACTCGGTCGTCGTGTGGGACCTCGCCAAGCGGGTCAACAAGGACATCCGCGGCTTCGCCGTCACCACGCGCTACAAGCCGGCCGAGACCAAGGCGTTCATGAGCGAGCTGGTCGAGCGCTACCCGGAGACGCGGATCTTCAAGAACGACGTCGAGATTCCCGAGAACCTCGCCAAGACGGACCCCGACCAGTGCTGCGACCTGCTCAAGGTCCAGCCGGTGCGCTGGGCGATCGAGAAGATGGGCGTGACCTGCTGGGTCACCGGCCTGCGCTGCACCGAGGGCCGCACGCGCACCGACTACCTCGAGGTCGAGGAGAGGGACAAGGACCTCCTCAAGCTCAACCCGATCCTGCTCTGGCACGAGCGCGAGATCTGGCAGTACATCGCCCTCTACAAGGTCCCTGTGAACCCGCTCTACGGCGAGGGCTACCGCTCACTCGGCTGCGAGCCGTGCACGCACATCACGACAGGCATCAACGAGCGTGACGGCCGCTGGGTCGGCACCAGCAAGTGCGGCGGCGAGTGCGGGATCCACACGCGTCCCCTCAAGGACACGGCGACAGCCTGACGTTTCAGCGGCCGGCGGCCCCGCTCGCGGGGCCGCCGGCCGCCCGGCCCGATGACAGCGGTCACTGGGGGGCGGCGATGAGCGAGCCCACGACCATCGAGGCGACGGGCGCCGCCGCCGCGGACGGCCGCGCCTCGGTCGCGGGCACGACGTCCGCTCCGGAGGCCGCCGAAGCATCCCTCGACTCGACGACCCCCGGCGGCGCGCCTGCGACGCCGGGGCCACCCGCTCCCCCGGCCACACTCGGCGCCGCCCTGTGGCGGTGGCGGTGGCTGCTCGCCGTCCTAGGCTGGGGGCTCGCCGCCCTCGTCATCCTTCTCTCCGACTGGGGCAGCCCGCTGAACCCGTTCCTCAGCCTCACCGGGCTGTTCGTCGGCTTCCTCGTCGGGCTCACGGGGATGGGCGGCGGAGCGCTGATGACGCCCATCCTGATCCTCTTCTTCGGCTTCCAGCCCACGATGGCCATCGGCACCGACATCGCCTACGCGGGCCTGACGAAGGTGTTCGGCTCGTGGCGACACTACCGCCAGGGGTCGGTCGACATCCCCCTCGCACTCTGGCTGGCCGCCGGCAGTCTCCCCGCGGGGCTTCTCGGCGCTACCGCGGTCGCCTACCTCGCCCGGGAGCGCAGTGATCTCGTCGACGGTGTGCTCTACCGCTCCGTCGGGGGAGCGCTCCTCCTCGTCGGCGTCTTGCTCGTCGTCCGCGTGCTCCTCAACATCGAGGCCCACCACGCGCCCACGAACATCACTCTGTCGTGGAAGCGCAAGCTGGCGACGGTGGCGATCGGCGCCGGCACGGGCCTGATCATCGGTCTCACCTCGGTGGGCAGCGGCACGCTGCTCGCGATGTTCCTGATCGTCTGCTACCCGCTCGCCCCGCGCCGCATCGTCGGCACCGACGTGTTCCACGCCACGCTGCTGCTCGGCGTCACCGGCCTCGCCCAACTGCGCTTCGGCAACGTCGACCTCTGGATGGTCGCCTCCTTGCTCATCGGCTCCGTCCCCGGGGTGATCTTCGGCTCGCACCTCACGATCCGCACGCCGACCCGAATACTGCGCGTCGCGCTCGCCGTCGTCCTCTTCTTGAGCGGCATCGCCATGCTCGGGAAGGTCTGAGGCGCGTCCGCGGGTGACGACGACCCGGCGCACGCGGTAGAGTCGAACCTCCGCAGCCGCCACCCGGGAGCCGGCACATGCCCGCGACGAACGAAGTCCCAGCGAACGTCTACGACGCGGTCGAAGAGGCCGCGAAGCAGTCCTACATCCGCGCCCTCAAGGTGCTGCCGCCCGACCTCAAGGCGGCGCTCGCGCGCGCCCGGGAGACCGAGACCGACGAGCGGGCAAGGGCTTCCTCGACATCATGCTCGAGAACATCGGGGTCGCCGAGCGCGACGAGAACCTCGTCTGCCAGGACACCGGCACGGTCGTCTTCTGGCTCGAGGTCGGCGAGGACTGCCCGCTCAACCTGGCCCGCGTGACCGCGGCCGTGAAGAAGGGCACCGAGCGCGCCACCCTCGAGCATCCGCTGCGGCCCAACGCCGTGCACCCCGTGACGCGCAAGAACACGATGACCAACACGGGCCGCCACCTGCCGGCGATGCACTACGAGTTCGTCGCCGGCAGCGCCGAGATGCCGGCCGACGCCCTCAAGCTCCACTGCCTGCCCAAGGGCTCGGGCCGCGAGAACATGAGCTTCCTCAAGATGTTCATCCCGGCCGACGGCGTCGAAGGCGGTCAAGCGCTTCGTGCTCGAGTGCATCGTCGACGCCGGCCCCAAGCCGTGCCCGCCGACGATCGTCGGCGTGGGCCTGGGCGGCACCGCCGACCTCTGCGCGGCGCTGGCCAAGAAGGCCGTGCTGCGCCCGCTCGGCACGCACAACGACGACCCGGTCATCGCCGCGCATCGAAGACGAGCTGTTCGCGGCCGCCAACGAACTCGGCATCGGCCCTATGGGCCTCGGCGGCCGCAACACCGTGCTCGGCGTCAACATCGAGCACGCGCACACGCACATCACCCAGAACCCGGTGGCCGTGAACCTGCAGTGCTGGGCGGCGCGGCGCGCCAGCGCCGTCATCACGCCGGACGGCGACGTCACCTATGGCTTCTGAGCGGGGAGGAGAAGACGATGCCCGACACGACGACCTCACGCGCACGTTCCCCGACTCGCCGACCTCGACGCCCTGCGCGAGCTGCGCGCCGGGCAGACGCTGCGCATCGACGGCCACGTGATCGGCATCCGCGACGCCACGCAGATCGCGATGTTCGACCGCGGCGAGCGGCCGCGCATGGACCTGACCGGCGCGGTGCTCATCCACACCGCGCCCAACGTGCGCAAGCTCGGCCCGGGCCGCTACGAGAAGGTCTGCATCGGCACGACGACCAGCGCGCGCATGAACCGCTTCACGCGCGGGCTGATGGAGCAGTACGGCGTGCGCGCCATCATCGGCAAGGGCGGCCTGCTGGCCGACTCGCTGCCGGTGCTGCAGGAGTTCGGCGGCGTCTACCTGGCGATCACCGGCGGCGCCGCGGCGCTCGAGACGACGCAGATCGAGGAGATCGAGGAGGTCGAGTTCGAGGAGCTCATGCCCGAGTGCCTGTGGAAGTTCCGCGTGCGCGACTTCGGCCCGCTCACGGTCGCCATGGACAGCCACGGCGTGAGCCTGTACGAGGCCGTGACGGCGAGGGCGCGCGACAGGCTCGCGGAGCTGGTCGCGGGCTTCTAGCGGGCGGCGGCGGCAGGTCAGTCCCCGTCGAGCGTCAGGAGCGACTCGTACAGCTCGGGCCGCCGGTCCCTGAACAGCGACCAACTGTCGCGGTAGCGGCGCACCTCGTCGAGGTCGAAGGTGGCCGTCACGACCTCCTCGCGGTCGCGTGACGCCTGCGCCACCACGGCACCGGCGTGATCGGCGATGAAGGACGTGCCGTGGAAGCGGATGCTGACGTCGTCCCCGTTCTCCACCCCGATGCGATTCGAGGCGACGAGAGGCATCAAGTTGGCGGCGGCGTGGCCTTGTTGTACGCGCTGCCAGGGACCGACCGAGTCCTCTTCGGGGTGCGGCGGGTCGCTGCCGATCGCCGTAGGGAAGAGCAGGACTTCGGCGCCGCGCAGGGCGAGGCAGCGCGCCGTCTCCGGGAACCACTGGTCCCAGCAGACGCCGACGCCGAGCCTGCCGGCCTTCGTCGGCCACACGGTGAACCCGGTGTCGCCGGGGGCGAAGTAGTGCTTCTCCTGGTAGCCGACCGCGTCGGGGATATGCGACTTGCGGTAGACGCCCAGCTGCGCACCGTCGGCGTCCACCATCACGACCGAGTCGAACACCGCCTGCCCGGCGCGCTCGACGATGCTCAACGGCAGCACGACGCCGAGCTCCGCGGCGAGCCTGCTGAAACGCGCCACCGTCGGGTGGCCCTCGACGGGCCGCGCCAGGGCGAGGTGCCGCGCAACCTGGTCGATGCAGAAGTACGGCGTCTCGAAGAACTCCTGCAGCAGCACAACGTCGGCACCGGCCGCAGCGGCCGCGCGCACGAGACCCTCGGCACGCTCGAGGTTCGCCTCGAGATCCCACGTGCAGGCCATCTGTGCGGCCGCGAGCGTCACCTCTCGTGCCATGTCTCCGCCTCCCGCTTCGCCTTGCCCGAGCCGGCTCAGCCGGGGCCGGCCGACACGGCTGGGATGAGTCGCCCGGCGGGCACCTGCTGCGTGATGCAGCCGAGCCCGCCGCCGCCGAAGGCCGACATCTCCACCGGAAGGCCGACGACCTCGCGCCCGGGCAACATCCCGGCGATCAGCTCGTAGGCCGCCTCCTCGCCCTCGACGCCGAGCCGCGACAGCAGGACGCCACCGTTCACGAAGACGAGGTTCACGTACGGCGCCGGCATCAGCTTGAGGGCGCCGGGTCCCGTCACGTCGAGCCCGGCGCCGACGCCCTTCACATACGGCAGCACGTCCATCTCGACGACCTCGAGGCGGCGTCCGGCGGCGTCGGTCGCCGCGCGCAGGACTGCGATGTTCTCCGCCAGGCGGCCGTGGTTTGGGTTCCCGGGTGGCGCCCTCTGGGCGAGCACCACGCCCGGCGCGACGAACTGGGCCACGTCGTCGACGTGGCCTGCCGTCGACAGCGCACCGGAATCCTCGACCAGCCCGAACGGCAGCCAGACGATCTTCTCGATCCCGAGCCACTCGCACAGCGCGGCCTCGTAGTCGCGGCGCGCCATGCCGAGGTTCCGGTTGTGCAACAGACACTGCTCGGTCGTGAGCAGTGTGCCTTCGCCGTCGCTGTTGAAGGCTCCGCCCTCCAGGACGAACGGCGCCTGGTAGAAGCGCAGATCCCAGGCCCGGGCGAGGCGTTCGGGGACGAGCGCGTCATCGTCGTAGGGCGCGAACTGCCCGTTCCAGCCGTCGAAGCCGAAACCCACCGCGGCCACCGCGCCGTCCGCGTCGCGCACGAAGATCGGCCCGCGGCTGGCCGACCACTTCGGCGTCCCCCGCTACGCGACACCGATGGTCCTCGAAGGCGGGTCGATCACCGTCGATGGAGAAGGGACGCTGATCACCACCGAGAGCTGCCTCCTGCACCCGTCGCGCAACCCGGGGCTCACGAAAGCCGAGATCGAGCAGGAGCTCAAGGACTTCCTAGGCGTCGAGAGGGTCCTCTGGCTCGTGTCGGGGCTCGGCCTGGAGGAGGACCCGGACACCGACGGGCACGTCGACGGGGTGGCCGCCTACGTCGGCCCGGCGCGCGTGCTCCTCCACGTGGTGCGCGACCCCGCGCACCCGGACTACACCAACCTCCAGGAGAACCGCCGCAGGCTCGAGACCACCGACGCGCTCGGCAGGCCGCTGGAGATCGTCGAGCTCGACCTGCGCGCCGCACCCGTCTCCGTAGGCGGCAAGGACATCGTGGAGACCTACGTCAACTTCTACCAGGCGAACGGCGCCGTAGTCGTCCCGACGGCGGGGAACGCGGACGACCTCCATGCCCTCGAGCGTCTGCGCACGATCTTCCCCGACCGGGAAGTCGTCGGCGTGCCGGCGCCCGTCATCGCCTACGGCGGCGGCGGCATCCACTGCATCACACAGCAGGTGCCGGTCGGCGCAGGCACGGCGGAGCGGGGCGCAGCGTAGCCTGAGCGCGCGGTCCGAAGGCGTTTGCTAGGATGGCGGCGAAGATGATGGGCGACCGCGTCGCCCAGGAGGACGCCATGTTCGACTTTCTCACGCTGCCCCAGCGCACCGCAAAGCCACGCGAGAGCGGCATCACCCACGTCCTCGACAAGGGCTCGAGCCTGCAGCAGGTGCGGGACCTCATGGAGGTGGCCGGCGACTACGTCGACATCGTGAAGCTCGGCTGGGGGACGGCGGTCGTGACGCTCAACCTCAAGGAGAAGGTCGAGCTCTACCAGAGCTACGGCGTGCCGGTCTGCTTCGGCGGCACCTTCTTCGAGGTCTGCCTGCGACAGCACAAGCTCGAGGAGTACCTGGCGACCGTGCGCGCGCTCGGCATGGAGGTCGTCGAGGTCTCCGACGGCACCATCGCCATGGACGAAGACGACAAGCTCACGCTCCTCAGGCGCCTCAGCAAGGAGTTCCGCGTGCTCAGCGAGGTCGGCAGCAAGGACGCCGAGGTCGTGATCGCGCCGTACAAGTGGGTCGACTCGATCAAGCGCGAGCTCGACGCCGGAGCGTGGAAGGTCATCACCGAGGGCCGCGAGTCGGGAACCGTCGGCATCTACCAAGCGGGCGGCGAGGTCAAAGAAGGCCTTCTCGACGAGATCATCCAAGCGGTGAGCGCCGAGCGCCTGCTCTTCGAGGCGCCGGTCAAGAGCCAGCAGGTGTGGTTCATCAAGGAGTTCGGCTGCAACGTCAACCTCGGCAACATCCAGCCCGAAGAGGTCGTCTCGGTCGAGACTCTGCGCCTCGGGGTGCGCGGCGACACACTGCTCAGCTTCCACTGACGTTCAGGACCGGCGCCCCACGGTGACCAGTTGACGCTCTTCCTCCTGCGGCACGGCCAGACCGACTGGAACGTCGAACCGGCGCGCTGCCAGGGGTGGCAGGACGTCGGGCTCAACGAGGCCGGCCGCGCTCAGGCGCGCGCCCGCGGGCGCGCGCTTCGCGAGCGAGGCATCGATCTCATCGTCACCAGCCACCTCCGGCGCGCCCGCGAGACCGCTGATCTCGTGCGCGAGGAGGTGCTCGGAGCCGGTGTGGCGACGGGTGCCGCGTCCGGCGTCGTGACAGCGGCCGCCGCGGAGCCGCGCGAAAGCACCGAGGCCCAACAGGGCGCTCTTCCGATCGCCGTCGACCCACGGCTCGCCGAGACGCACCGCGGGCGCTGGGAGGGCCGGCTCTTCATCGAGATCATTCGCGAAGAGCCGGCCGAATGGCGCGCGTACCGGGAGCACCCTGAGACCTTCCGCTTCCCCGATGGCGAGAGCCTCGCCGAGCAGCAGCTGAGGGTGCTCGCCGCCATGCGCGACGCTGCGCTCGACGGTCGCACGCGGCTCCTGATCACGCACGGGGGGACGATCCGCCTCGCGCGCTGCTTCCTCGACCGCCGCGGCATCGCGGCCTTCCACGAGTCGGCCACGATCAACTGCGGGGTGGACGAGATCGTCGATCCCGCCCTCGTGACGCGCATCGACGCGGCCCTTGCGGAGAATCCCTGACGTCATGGACGAGCAGAGCCTGACCTGATACCGCTGCGCGAGGCGCGACGCCCTAGCGGCGCGGCGCCAGCCGCAGCTCGCGCGCCATCGCGCGCCGAAAGTCGCTGTCGCGCGGCAGTTCGCAGGTGAACGCGAAGGCATCGGTCGGGCCGATAAGGCTGGCCTGCGTCTCGGTATCGACCTCGATCCAGCCGTCCCAAGAGCCGAGCGCACCGAGCGACCACTCGGCCACGAATCGCCGCGCCTCGCCGGGCCAGATCGTGAACGACGCGCTCGAGCCCACGTCGTGCCGCATGCCCAGCGGGCCGCGGATCACGAGGCGCACCCCGCGTAAGGTGACACCGATCTCACCATCGTTGACGATAGTGAACACGGCCCCGACCTCGCGCCCGACCTCGTACGGCCCCGCATCGAGCTTCACCCGACCCTGCAAGAGGAGGAGCTCGGGCGCCGTCGACGGCGGGCCGTCGCGCCAGTAGCGCGTGTCGGCGGGATCGCCGCCGAGCACGAGCATGAACGTGGTGACGTTGCGCAGCCACTCCTCGGTGCCCTCCGGGCAGTAGCGCGGGCCGATCTCGGCCACCGACACGAGCCCCGAGCCGTAGTACAGCCGCCCGGCGATCCCCTCGGCCACCCTGGCGATCGCGTCCTCCCAGGAGCCGAAGTCGCTGTCCTGGCGGCGGGCGGCGTAGAACCAGTTGAAGGCGTTGTAGGTGGACTGGTCGCCGCCGGACGCGTAAAGGAAGCGGCCGAAGGTCGACTCCGCCCCGGCCACGGCGACGAGGAAGGCGGGGTCGACACCGTGCTCGAGACCCTCGGCGAGGAACACCGGCCCGAGACCCTGCATGGGCGAGCCGTTCTCCGCCAGGAGCAGCTCGATCTGCTCGACCGTCGGCGTGGCCGCCGCCGGCGCGGGCGCGAGAAGCCCTGCGGCGAGCGCGGCAGCGAGCGTCATGAGCCCGACGCATAGGGCGATGATGAACGGCTGGCGAGCTGAGGTGCCCACGTATCGTAGCCTCCCCCTGTGCACCCATTATAGGCCGCGACCACACGGAAGTCGCGATGCGCGGCGAAGAAGGCGTCGCCACACTCGACTCGGCGACGTGAGCGCACTCCTTGCGGCGCAGGGCACCGCCCGCCCCGCAGAGCGGGATAAGATGGGTCGATGGTGCCCATCGACGACGACCGCTTCGCGTGCGATGACCGCTTCCCGGCACGCCGGGTGCTGCGGCTGTGCCGGCGCTCGATCGCCGAACGGCGTCTCGACCTCGTCGGGCTCCGCATCCTCACGGAGGCGACGGTCGGCTATCGCCGCGTGACCGCGGTGATCGCCGCCCTGGCCGGCGCCGACGAGGTCTACGCGGTCAGCCGCGACACCGCGCAGGCGGCGCGCAAGGAGGCGGAGGCTCAGACGTCCTGGTTGGCGGACGCGGCCGGCGTCCGTCAGAGCGTCCATCTCGTGCCGACCCGCCTGCAGGCGCCGCTCGCCACCATCGACATCGTCACCGACCTCCCCTGCGTCCGCCCGATCGACGAGTCGATCGTGCGCAACCTCTCCGACGCCGCCGTCGTGACGCTCATGCGCGGCACGGCGCATTGGCGGCCGGCCGACATCGACGTCGCCGGCTGCCGGCGCGCCGGCGTTGCCGTCGCCGGAGTCGACGAGGAGGCAGTCGGCCTGACGGCCTACACACCGCTCTTGGTTCTGTGGGGCCTCACGGCGCTAGGCGTGGAAGCGGTCGGCGGGACCGTGCTCGTCGCCGGCGCCGGGCCTGGCTATCCCTACGTCGTGCGCGCCCTCGCCCAGCTGGGCGCGCACGTACTCGTGGCCGCGCCGGAGAGCGCCGGCCGCATCGCCCTCCACGGCGGGGAGAAGGTCGGGGGCGGCCTCGGCGAGGCGGCCGTGCTCGACCGCCTCGCCAAGGCCGACGCGCTCGTGCTCTCGCCCGGCCTGCCGGGCGATCGCCTTGTCGGCCCCGGGACCACACTCGAGGCCTACGTCGTCGCCAAGAAGGCTCCGCATGTCGCCGTCGTCTGTGACGCCGCCGAGGCCGAGGGGCGGGCCCTTGCGGAGGCCGGCCTTCGGGTCTGGCCCTCACCATCGGGCAACGAGCCTGCCACGATCGACGAACTCCTGCCGCGCCCGGCCGTCGAGCTCGTCGTCGCCGGCCTCAAGGTCGGCGAGGTGATGGCACGGGCGCGACGCGGCGGTTCTTCGCCCGTGGCGGCCGAGGAGGCCGCGGCCCGCGACGCGCACGCCGAGCTCCTGCCCAAGAACGCCGGCTCCAGCCGGCGCTAGCGCGACGCTCTCCGCCGCGGGCCACACGGAGCCGCCTCTCGAGGGTGACGCCGCCCAGCGCCGCCGGTCGGCGATATACTGCCGCTCAGCGGCGACCGATCTCCGACCTGCGAGGGAGCCACGTGGACTGGGACACCTGCGACTTACGCCCACCGAGCGACTCGTGAATCGCCCGGGACTTCGTCGACGGCGTTCGGTTCAAGCACGGCCTCGCCCGCGTCATCGACCCCGATGCGCCGGCTCCGCGGCCGTGAGCGCGCGGCGCCGGCTGTGACCGTCTTGACCGAGCCACCCGGTGCGAGCGTCGCCGCGGTCCTTGACTTCCTCCGCTCCGAGGGTCTCCTGCTCGACGCGCTCGCGGCGGACGACGACCTCTCGGCCCTCGACGTGCGCGGCGTCGCGACCGATGCGACGGCCGGACCCGGCGACGTCGCCTGGAGTCGTCGGCCGGGCGCCGCAGAGAGCTTCGCGGGCACCCTGCTTCTCTGCGCCCCCGAGGGGCTCGGCGATGCCCGTGCGCGCTCCGGGCGAGCCGTGGGCGTCTGCGCGAATCCACGCCTTTCCATGGCCCGCGCGCTCGCGCACTTCTTCGCCCAACTCGCGGACGACCGCGCGCCGCAGTTCGCCGAGCCCGGCCTTGCGGCGACCGCCGCGGCGCTCGGCGCCTGCGTCATGAACGCCATCGTAGGCCGCAACGTCACACTCGGCCCCCACTGCACGATCGGCTGCAGCGGGATGGGCTACGAGCGCGACGACGACGGCCGCCTCGTCAAGTTCCCGCAGATCGGCATAGCGGTGATCGAGGACGACGTCGACGTCGCCGCCCATGCCACCATCCAGCGGGCCGCGATCGGCGCCACCGTGCTCCGCCGCGGCGCCAAGATCGGCCCGCACGTCAACGTGAGTCACAACGTCGATGTCGGTGAGGATGTCCTTCTCGCCGGCCACGCCCAGATCGCCGGCGGCGCCCGCATCGGGCGCGGGGCCGTCGTCTGGCAGAGCGCGGTGGTCGCCAACGGCGTCAGCATCGGCGAGGGCGCCGTGATCGGCATGAGCGCCGCGCTGCGCCACGACGTCGGGCCGGGTGAGGTCTGGGCCGGCAATCCGGCGCGCAAGCTTCGCTGAGACCGGGCTGGCGGCGCGCCGGCGCGTGACGCCGTCGCGGCGCACCCGTCTACCCGTCGAGCGCCTGCCCGATGAACTCGACCTCGGCCGGCGCGACCTTGTGCCAATAGTCGCCACCGTGGCCTCCCGCGCTGAAGCCCCCGGCGGCAGGTTCGGGCAGCACGGCCGTCAGGTGCGTCACGTAGCCCCAGAAGCCGTCGTCGGTGCCGCAATCGATGCGTACGCGCGCACCGGCGAGCCGGTCGGCGTGGGCGATCACGTCGTGCCGGGCGAAATCAGTGGCGTCGTCGAAGGCGTCGCCCGGCCCCTTCTTCATCTCCTCGTACGAGGTCCAGACGGCGGGGCTCACGGCGACCACCGCGGCGAAGAGCTCGGGGCGGGTCTCGGCGGCGAGCAGTGCGCCGTAGCCTCCCATCGACCAGCCGATGATCGCCCTGCGTCGCTCGCCGAGGCGGTGCCGCTCGGCGCAGAGCGGCACGAACTCGTCGAGCAGCATGGAGAGACGGTCCTCGCCGCTCGCTCGCGGGTGCCAGTACGACTCTCCGCCGTGAACGCCCGCGATGGCGAAGGGCTCGACCTTGCCGCACTCGACGGCCTCGGCGAGAGGCTCGGCGAACCATAGGGGCGGGCCGCCGCCACGAGGCGGCAACGTGAAGCAGACCGGGAGCGAGTCTCCGGGTCTCGTGCCCGGGGGCCAGGCGATCGCGTAAGAGACCGGTCCGTCGACGGTCTTGGACTGCAGTTCGGCCCAGCGGACCGTCGTGGTCGACAGCGCGGCGGTCTGAGCGCCGGGCCCGCCGGCGACGGCGTCGTACCAGTCGCCGAGCGGAAGGTGTCGGGCGGCGAGACCGCCGCCGATGAGCGCCGCGCCGGCCGCGAGACCGGCACCCGCAAGGAAGTGGCGCCGCGTCAGCCCCCGCTGCTCCCACATGTCTCCCACGCTCGCACCCCTTTCGCAATGCGATGCTAGCAGAGCCTGCGGAGAGACGAGGCGCAGGGCGGCGCGGCCGACGACGACCCTCGAGCGCCCGCACGAGCCGCGCTGCCGAACGAACCACTCCGCCCGCTGGCGTCAGCGCTCCGGCACGACGGATCGCAGCAGCAGGGCGACGGCGTCGCGCTGCCGTCGGGTACAGAGCAGGCCTGGCGCCAGCAGGAGCGGGTGACCGCCGCCGCGCATGCCGGCCACGGTCAGCCCATCCGCCTCGAGAGCCCGGGCGAAGTCGACGTAGCCGCGCGCCGGCAACTCCACGAAGGCTTCGCTCGCTCGCAGCGGTCGTGACGGATGAAGGTACGCCAGTTGCGTCGGCGCGACGAACAGCCTGCTCCCGCGGGACACGTACGCGGCGGCTGCCTCCCGGCGGGCCGCCCATGTGCCACCGGCGGCGATGAGTCGCGTGGGCCATCCCGGACTAAAGGGCGTCTGGACGGCACCGCACAGGACCGTCGGCGAAGCCACGACCGACTGATCCGCCGCCCCGGACTCGAGGTCGCGCGCCAGCGCGTCAGCCAGGGCGAGGGCGACCGCGACGTGGTCGGCGTGCCCGTCGTACGGGAACGGCACGAAGACGAACGCGGGCCGGCTCGCGTCGAGCTCTTCGCCGATGCGCGCGGCCAGGCGCGCCCGCTCGGGGGGCACGCCGCGGTCCGTGAAGTCCCACGAGACGACGTCGTCGACGCCGAGCGCCGCGCAAGCCGCCTGCAGTTCGGCAGCGCGGACGCCGCCGATCTCGACCGTCGGCGGCGCGGCGGTCAGATCGACGGTCGTCGCTTCGCCCGCCGTGACGGCGACCACACGCACGTGGTCGCCGCGGGCGCGGAGCGCCGCCAGCGTGGCGCCGCACATGATGGTCTCGTCGTCCGGGTGCGGCGCCAGCACCAGCGCCGGTCCGGGAGCCGGCAGGCCGACCGCAGGTCTCGCGCCGGTCACGCTACGCCTGCCGGCACGCCGCCACTCCGCCCACAGCACCCCCGCGTCGAGTGCAGGGGCGAGCCAGACAAGCACCTTGCCGGCGAGCGCGCGCGCACGACGCACCGCCCCGAGCGACGTGCAGCCAGGCAGCTTCGCCCGTACGCCCTGCTCCACCACCCGGAGCAGCGGCGCAGGGTCGTCCCGCGAGAAGAAGGCCTCGGCGCGCAGGCCCCGCCACTGGGTGACACGCGGCCGTACGCCCCGGCGCAGGTCGCGCAGCGTGTGCACCGCCTCCGGCACCAGCCACACCCACCGCCGCGGCCTGCAGGCCGTCCGGTCCTGGCGGCCCTGCCCGCCTCGAGAGACGTCGGCGATCGCCCCCCAGGCCTCGTCGCCAAGCGACCAGCGGTGTGCCGCCAGAGGAAGGTTCTACCCCACACGCGGTGGCAAGGCCCATCCAGGTCCATGGGCGAAGGTTGGCCTCCATGAGCCGGTGACTGCCGTCGCGCGGATCACGCTTGTACTCCACCTGCGAGATGCCTTCGTAGCCCAGCTCGGCCAGCAGAGCGACGCTCCCTGGTATCAGGGCCGGCTCGTCGACGGCCTCGGCCAGGCGGGCGATCCCGAGGCTGGGAGGATGCTGCTTCAGCTTGCGGCCGGTGAACGCCACATGCCCGTCACCACAGACGAAGACCCCGGCCGTGTACAGCTCATCGTCGTCACCGGGGACGTACTCCTGAAGCAGGACCTCGACGTCGCCGATCCCGGCCAGAGCGGCGTGGACCTCGTCTGGCGACGCGCAGCGCAGCGCCTTGGCGCCGAGCGCCGCGACGCCGAGGTGCGAGAACGCCGGCTTGAGGATCGCCGGGTAGGGGCAGTCGTCTGCCCACTCGGCGATCTCGGCCGCGGCGCCCCATCGCGTCCACGGTGTGGCGACGCCCGCGCGCGCCGCCGCCTCCATCTGCGTGCGCTTGTCGAGAAGCTCGGCGAGAGGGCGGCGGGAGGTGAAGGCGGGGCGCAGCCCGGCGCCGCGCAGGCGCTCGTCTGCCGCCCACACGGCATCGAGCGCCGCGTCGTGGCAGACGAAAAGCGAGGCGGCGGGCGGCGCGGCCGCGCCGCCCGCCGCCTCGCGACCCGGGTCGAGTTCGCGTGCCAGCGCGACCAGGAAGTCCACGAGACCCTCAGGCTCGCGGCGCCAGTCGGGAGACACGTGGGCCCCGGCATGACGCGTCGCCAGAGCCGGTGCGGCGGCGTCGTAGTGCACCGCGTGACACGCTACGCCCGCCCGCGCCAGCGCACGCACCACGGCGAGACCCGTGGACCCGGACATGCCGACGACGACCGCCGGCGTCGTAACGGCGGCCACCTCAGCGACCGCCTTGACCCGCTCTCGACCTGCTCTGAGGACACATGGGACTCCCCTCGCCGTCACCTGCGCACGCCCGCCCGGGCGCCGAAGGAACGCTACTACCTCGTTCGCCTCGAGGGAAGCGGCCGGAGCCTCCGGACGAGCGCGGGTGCGTGCCCGCGAGCTGGAGGCCGGATGGTAGAATGGCGCACCAACGACGGCACCCGTGCGCCCGCCAAGGCGGCTTCACGGACGCGGCCCACCAGCTACCGGAGGCATCACCATCCCGATTCTTCGACGACGTCTGGGCGCAGGCGGCCCCGGCCGGGGCGAGAGCGGAGGCTACAGGGTCCTCGTCAAGGACTCGGTGATCTACGGCGCCGGCCGGGCGCTGCAGAAGTTGCTCATGGCCCTGCTGCTGCCGCTCTACACGGCCTTCCTCACGCCCGCGGACTACGGCCTCCTCGGGATGGTCGTCACGGTGACGATCTTCCTCGACGTCTTCGTCACCCTGGGCTTCGACGTCGCCTTCTCGCGCTTCTACTTCGACGACACGACGTCCGAGGGCCGCCGCAGGGTCATCACCAACGTCTTCTACGTCTCCACCGTCTACCCGGCGATCCTGATCGGCGTCTGCGGCGTCCTCATGCCCCGACTGGCACCGCTGCTGCTGGGCCAGGAGTACTCCGCCGGTGACTGGCGCTACTTCGCGGTCGGGCTCGCGACCCTGTTCTTCACGAACCTCAACGATCTGCCCTTCACGCTCTTCCGCCTCGAGCACAAGCCGTGGAGCTTCAGCGCCTACGTCTTCGCCCGGATCGCCGTCCAGGTCCCGCTCTCGATCCTCTTCGTGGCCGCGTTCGGGTGGGGGGCCGATGGGCGTCCTCGCTGGCCAACCTGCTCACGGCCGTCAGCCTGCAGGTGGCGCTGCTGCCGACGTACGCGGGCAAGCTGAATCGGCTGCCCGACCCCAAGGTGCTGCGCCCCATGATGGCGTTCGCCGTACCGGCTCTGTTCACGGGCATCTCGTTCTACTGGCTCAAGCTCTCGGACCGCTTCTTCCTGCTGCACTACCAGGGCAAGGCCGAGGTCGGCCTGTACACGGTGGCCAACGCGCTGGCCCAGCCACTGTTCCTCGTGCTCATGGCGTTCCGCATGGCGTGGCCGCAGTGGCACTACGCGAAGCTCGACGACCCCGACCGTGCACCGTCACCTCGTGGCCCGCAGCTCGACCTACTTCCTCAGCCTGAACGGCCTCGTCCTGGTGCTGCTCGGCGCCACCCTGCCGCTCCTCACCCACGTCCTGCTGAACCGCAAGTTCTGGAGCGTCGCGCCGGTGACCTTCGTCCTCGCCGTGTCCATCACGCTGTACGGCGTGTACTTCATCTTCTGGGTGGGGGCCAACGTGGCCAAGAAGAATCAGATGATCCCCGTCTTCTTCGCCATCGCCTCGGCGGTCAACGTCGGCCTCAACTTCGTCTTCGTCCCGCGCTACGGCATGTGGGCGGCGGCCTGGACGACGGTGGCCGGCTACGGGATCCTCGCCGGCACCATCTACTTCTACTCGCGGCGCTACTACCCCATCCCTTACGAGTGGCGACGCCTCCTCAAGCTGCTCGGCGCGACCGTGCTCTCGCTCGTCGCCGTGGTCGTCGTCATGCAAGTGACGGGTCTCAGGACCTCGATGCCCCTGGCCGGACTCGTCTGGCGCACCGTCGTCGTCCTGCCCGCTCTCGCCGTCTTCCCGCTCACGCTGTTCGCCAGCGGCTTCTTCACGTCCGGGGAGCGTCAGCGGCTGCACGACCTCTGGCGGCGCGCGCGAGGCGGGGGAGGTCCTCCCGCCCCGCCGGCGCGCCGGGAGTCGGAGTCGGAGGCTCGTGGCGGCCCTCGAGACACAGGCGCTCCTCGATGCCGGCGAGAAGGAACGGCGTCACCGCATGAGACGCCTCCTCGTGGTCGCCAACCCCTTCCCGCCGACGGTGAGCGCCGGCACCAGCCGCGTGCTGCGCTTCCTGCGGCACCTGCCCGCCCACGGCTGGGAGCCCACGGTGCTCACGGCCGAGGCGCAAGGTCCGGCGGCGACGCCGGACTTCGTGCGCGTCCTGCGCACGCCGACCCTCGCGCCGCGCGCGCTCTGCTACGGCGGGCGGCCGGGCGGGCAGGATCGGCGAGTGGCTCTTCGTGCCGGACCCCTACGTGCTCTGGGCGGCGACGGCGGTCGCCGCCGGGCGTCGCCTGCTGGCCGCCGAGCCCTTCGACGCCGTCTTCTCGAGCCACCCGCGCGCGAGCGCGCACGTCGCGGCCGCCGGCCTCTCGCGCGCGAGCGGCGTGCCCTGGCTGGCCGACTATCGCGATCGCCACTTCGCCAACACGGTGCGCCCGTACGCGACCCCGCTGCACGCCGCGGCCACCGGTGGCTCGAGGCCCGCGTCCTGCGTCACGCCGCTGCCGTGAGCGCCATCAACCAGCCGATCCTCGACGCCATCGTCGCGCACCACCCGTGGCTCGACGGCCGCACGCACGTGCTGCCCAACGGCTACGACGACGGCGACCCGACGAGCCGGCCGAGCTCGGGCCGGGCTTCTGGTTCGTGTACACGGGCCGGCTCTACAAGCGCGAGCGAGCCCCTCGAGGCCTTTCTGACCGCCCTGGCGGCGATGCCCGACGACGTCAAGGCGCTGTTCGTCGGCGACGCAGCCGCGCGTGCAGCCCATCGCGGAGCGGCTCGGTATCGGCCACCGCGTGCGCGTCGAGCGGTTCGTCCCTCACGCCATGGCGCTGGGCTACCAGCGCGCCGCCGACGCCCTGCTGCTCATCACGCGACGCCGACCCGAGTCGATGTCGAGCAAGGTCTTCGAGTACCTGCAGTCGGGGCGTCCGGTGTTCGCCGTCACGGCCCCGCCCTCCGCGGCCGGCAAGCTGCTCGCCGAGGTCGGCGGCGGCGTCACCGTCGACCACGACGCCGACATGCGCGAGCCCCTCGCCGATTTCGTCGCCGCCGTCCGTGCCGGTCGCGGCCCGGTGGCCGACGCCGGCGCCCTTGCCCGCTACGACATGGCCGACGTGACGGCTGAGCTGGCGACCATCCTCGATCGCCATCCGTCGGGGGCCGAGGCGGCCGCGATGGACGCACCCGGGATCGACGCCGTCCGCGCCCAGCGCCGCCGGCTCGCCGACCTCGCTCTGCTCGTCGCCGGGGCGGCGCTCTGACGGTCGTCTTCACCTACGGTCTCGTCTACAGGCCGCTGCCGGCGACGGCGGCGCTCGCGCTGCTCGGCGACCTCGTCGCGGGCGGCTGCATCATCTTCCGCCGCGAGATCGCCGCCGTGCGCCTCGCGACCGCTGGTCGCCGGTCTGGTCCTGCTCGTGCCGCTGGCCGCGCTCGTCGGCTCCGCCGGCGGCGCTGCCCGCGCTTCCCGCAGCTCTTCGCGTTCCGGGTGCTGCTGCTCCTCATCGCTGTCGTCGGGGTCCCCCTGCTGCTCCTTCGTCCGATCACGGCGCCCCTGACCCGCTGGACGCCTGGCGGCGCCGCTCGCGCTCTGGGTGGCCTGGCTCGCCGTCACCCTCGTCTGGGCGCCGGACAAAGCTGCCGGCCTGCGCTACCTGCTCGTCCTGGCGACGATGCTCGCCGTCGTCGCGGCCGCCGCGTCCGCCGGCGCAGCCGCCGCCGTCTCGTCATCTTCGGCGTCACCATGCTCGTCGCCTACGCCTTGATCGTCGGCGTCACCGTGCTCGAGGCCACGACGGGCTCCACGTGCCCAACTCGCGGCTGGTGGCCGGCGCCGGCTCCGCAGACCTACGCCGTGACCAGCGTCTTCCACAACCAGAACGACCTCGCCACGTACCTGGCCATCTGCTGGCCCTTCCTGCTCGGCCGTGCCCTTCTTCACGCGCCGCGTCGGCTGGCTCGGCCTCGCCCTGGTCTTCGCCGCCCTCGGCGCCGCGGCCTTCGTGCGCACCGGTTCGCGCTCCAGCCTGCTCGCCGGAGCGGCATCGCCACGCTCGTCATCCTGCTCCTGCACGCCCGCCCGGGCGACTGGCTGCAGACGCGCCGCGCCCGGGCGCTGGGCGCGCTGCTGGCGCGTGGTCCTGCTGGCCGGCAGCCGGCTACCTGCTGTTCAACGACTCGCAGTCGTCCGATGCTCCGCCAGTTCCGCCTCTCCGAGCTCGTCAGCGACCTGGCCGCGAACAGGGCTCCGGCGAGATCCGCACCAGCCTGTGGAGCGGGGCCTCGAGCATCGCGGGAGGCTCGTTCCTGCTCGGCGCCGGACCCGGGCAGGCCGACGGCCTCGATCGACACGTCGGGCACCGACGCCCTCGGGCATCGGCAACCTGCACAACTGGTGGCTCGAGGTCTACGCCGAAGGCGGCCTGCCCGGCCTCTCTGCTGCAGCTCGTCTTCTTCGTCGGGCTCGCTGCTGGGCCTGCTCCGCCGCGCGCGGACACACGGCGACCCGTTCGTACGCTACCTGGCGAGCGGCGCCTTCGCGGCGCTGGTCGGCTTCACCGTCGGCGCGCTCGGGCCGAGCAGCTCGCTGAGCTTCGCCCCCATGTGGACGCTCTTCGGCCTCGGGCTGGCCGTCCTCGCCCTGCCCGCCGGCGACAAGGCCGACGCCGGCCACCGCCGAGCGGCGCCGCGCCGACGACGGGCGCCGCGCCCGACCGGAAGCGAGCGCATGAACGTCCTCGTCGTCTCGCACCTGTACCCGTACCCGGGGGTCAACCAGCACCTGTTCGTGCACGATCAGTGCGTCGCCCTGCAGCCGCCTGGGCGTGCGATCTGCGCGTGATCTCGCCGACGCCCTACACGCCGCGCGTGCTGTGGTTCGACCCTCGCCTGCGCCGTCGCGGCAGCAAGCCGCGCGCGCGGTGCGCGACGGCATCACGGCCGACTACCCGCGCTTCCTCGCAGCCGCCCCGGCGCATCCTGTTCGACCGCCTCGGCGACATGGCCTACCGGCGCGTGCGGCGCCTCCCGTGGATCGCGGAAGGCGGATTCGACCTGATCCACGCGCATCAGGCGCTGCCCGACGGCGCCATCGCCGCCCACCTGAGCCGCGACCTCGGCGCTCCCCTACGTGGTGACCGTTGCACGGCGTCGACGTGACACCACGGGCCTCGCCGCGGCGGCGCCGTCGCCGCGCGCACCGCCGAGGTCCTGCGGGGCGCTGCCGCCGTGATCGTGGTCTCGGACATCCTGGCGCGCAAGCTCGCCGCGCTACGTGCCGCTCGACAACGTGCACGTGGTCCAGAACGGCGGCCCGGCCGACATGCCGCCGGCGCAGCCGGCGGACTACCTGCCGGGCCGCCGCCTCGTGCTGTGCGCCGGCCGCCTCGTGCCCGGCAAGGGCTTCGAGCAGGTGCTCCGGGCGCTCGCCCGCCTGCAGGGCGAGCTACGACGACGTGCACTGCGTGATCGCCGGCGAGGGCACGCTGCGCCGGCGCCTCGACCGCGCTCGCCGACCGAGCTGCGGCCTGGACGAGCGCGTGCACTTCGTCGGCCATCTCGAGCACGACGAGCTGCTGGCGATGATGGCGCGCGCCGACGTCTTCGCCCTGCCCAGCGCGCCCGAAGGCTTCGGGCTCGTGCACCTGGAGGCGATGACCCAGGGCACGCCCGTCATCGCCTGTCTCGACCAGGGACCCGCCGACTTCATCGAAGACGGCGTCAGCGGCTACCTGGTGCCGTACGGCGACGTGGACGCCCTGACCGGCGTTCTCTCGACCACGTGCTCGCCGACCCGGCCGCGCGCCACCGCGATCGGCGAGGCCGGGCCGCTCCGTCGCGGCGTCGTTCACCTGGGAGCGCAACGCGCGCCGCATGCTCGACATCTACGCGGAGGTCGTCGCCGGCTCCGCGCGAAAGGACTGACAGATGGACTTCGACCGCTTTCTCGCCCGCGCGGCGGTCACGCCGCCGGCGGTGGTGCTGCAGACCGACGTTCGCCAACGGCCTCGGCATCATCCGCGACCTGGCGGCGCACGGCGTCCCGGTGCTGGCGCTCGACTTCAACCCGCGCGCCGTCGGCCAGCGCTCGCGCTTACGCCGCCGGCCTGGTCTGCCCCGATCCCAAGAAGGACGAGGAGGCCTTCCTCCTCTTCCTCGAGGACCTCGGCCGCGCGGCTGCCGCAGAGAGCGGTCGTCTTCCCGACCCACGACGAGTCCATCTGGCCGCTGTCGCGGCACGCCGAGCGGCTGTCACCCTGGTACATCGTGCCGTTCTCGCGCTGGGACACGATGGTGCGACTCTACGACAAGCGCGAGCAGATGGAGTCGCCTGGCGCTGCGGCGTCGACACGCCGCGCACGGTGTTCGTGGACACGGCCGCCGACCTCGAGCGCGCCGTCGACGAGATCGGCTTCCCGGCCATCCTCAAGCCGGTCGACTCCCTCGCCTTCAAGCAGCGCTTCCACCGGCACGTGCTCGAGATCGCCGACCGCGCCGAGCTGGACGCGCGTCTACGCGACCGTCGACGACTGCGGCACGCTGATGTACCAGGAGATCGTCCCCGGCGGCGACGACGAGCTGTTCACCGTCGGGTCGTACCTGGACGCGCGCTCGCGCCCGCTGGCGGTGTTCACCGGCCACAAGCTGCGCCAGCACCCGCCGCGCTTCGGGGTCTGCCGCATGGCGGTGAGCAAGTGGGACGACGAGCTCGCCGAGGCGGGGCTGCGGCTGCTGCGTGAGCTCGGGTTCTGGGGCGTCAGCCAGGTGGAGTTCAAGCGCGACCCTCGCGACGGCCGCTACTGCCTCATGGAGGTCAACGCGCGGCACTGGATGTGGCACTCGCTGTCCACCGTCTGCGGCGTCGAACCTCTCGTACGCCGCCTACGCGGACGCGATCGGGCAGCCCGTTCTCCGCGCCCCGACAGGTCGACGGGCCACGCTGGGTGCTCACCATCACCGACACCAGCGACGCCGTCGGCGAGATCCGCGCGCGGCGAGCGCAAGCTCGGGCCCTGGCTCAAGACGCTACCGCGGCGTCAAGCAGGACGGCGTGCTGTCGCTGCAAGGATCCCGATGCCCGGAGCGATGGTCGTCTGGCGCCAGCTCAGCAGGGCCGTGAAGCGGCGTCTCGCGAGAGAGGACGCCAAGCTGTGAGCGGCTCGCGCCGCACCGCGGAGCACCGCCCGTGAGCCTGCGGCCGCTGCCGGTCTTCGTCGACGCGCCGGTCGGCTTCGCGTCGCGGGCGCAGTGGGTCCTCGCCACGCTGCTGGCGCCGCTGGGGCGCGCGGCTCCGAATCGTCCGCGAGCGCGAGGCCGCCGGCGGCTGCGCGCTCGCCTACGCGCTCTGCGCCGGTCCCGGCGTGCCGACGATTCCGTGCAGCGTCGCCGCCATGGACGGGCTCTTCGCCGAAGACCGGCCGCTGCCGCCGGGTTCGTTCGTGCGCGACGACGCCAGCGGGGTGGCCTCCGGGGGCGTTCGTGGCGCCGTCCGACGGATTCGCGGCGCCCTTCGACGTCGTCGCCTCCGCCTTCGCCCTGCTGGCTTGCTGGGACGAACACACGTCTGCGGAGCGCGACCGCTTCGGGCGTCTCCCGTACTCGGCCAGCGTGTTCGCCGCGAACCCGGCGCTCACGCTCGAGGACCCCGTCGTCGACGGCTACGTGGCCGGACTGCGCGCGCTGCTCGCGCCACGCCTCGCTGCGCTCGGCCTGGAGCCGCTCCCGGAGGCGGGTGGCTGTGGGGCGACGGCGAAGCGGGGGCGGGCGACGCCCGCCCCCGCTTCGCCGTCGCCCTCACCCACGACCTCGACAACCTGCGTCGCTACACCCTGGGCGGATGCGCCCAGACAGCCCGCCGCACGGCGCGCGCCTTGCGCCGGGGTGACGGTCGCGCCCTTCGGCGGGAGCTGTTCGAGCTCAAGGAATGGGCGACCTACTATCTCCCACGACGCTGCGACCCCTGCTGGACCTTCCCTCAGATGCTCGCGGGTGAGAGCGCGCGCGGCGTCGGATCGACCTTCTTCGTGATGCCCCGCCGCGCCCCGGGCAAGCGCAGCGGCGCGCGCGAGTACCAGCGCCTTATCGGCGGGGTGCTCTCGATACTGCGTGAGGCGGACCGTGAGATCGGCATCCACGGCACCGACGGCGACCGCCCTGACCCCGCCGCGCTCGACCACGACCGGCGAGAGCTCTCGCAACGGGCGCGCAGCGAGGTGCGCGGCATGCGCTACCACTACTTGGCCTGCCTGTACCACTCGACTCTGCCCGTCCTCGACGAAGCCGGTCTGGAGTACGACTCCAGCTTGGCGTTCGCCGAGCGCGAGGGTTTCCGCTGCGGGGCCTCGTTCCCCTTCCACCCGTACGACCTCGCGCGCGAACGCCCGCTGCGCCTGCTCGAGCTGCCGCTGGCCGCCATGGACACGAGCCTGATCGGACAGCGGTACCGCGCGCTCGACGCCGAAGCCGCCGAGCACGCCTGCCGCGACGTCCTCTCGCGCGTCCGCGACGGCGGGGGCGGCGTCGCCGTGCTCTGGCACAACACCCGCTTCGACCGCCGCTCGGCTCAAGGCTACGACGACGTCTACTGGAGGCTCATCGAATGGGCCAAGGCCGAGGGCGCCCTCGTCACATCGGCCGGCCAGGTCGTGCGCCGCTGGCGGGAGCGCACCGAGAGGTCCACGTGACCCCCGAGAGTGACCTGATACACTCCTACACCGGTCTCACGAGAGGAGCCGTCGGCACATGACCATCGAGCGCTTCACCAACGTGCTCGTCTTGGCGCCGCACACCGACGACGGCGAGTTCGGGTGCGGCGGCACGATGGCGCGTCTCATCGAGAACGGAGCGCGCGTCACCTACGCCGCTTTCAGCACCGCCGCCAGGAGCGTCCCCGAAGGCTTCCCCAAGGACGTGCTCAAGCACGAGGTCCGCGCCGCGACCTCGCTCCTCGGTATCCCCGCAGACGACCTGATGATCTTCGACTTCGAGGTCCGCACGTTCCCCGCCGTGCGGCAGGAGATCCTCGAGGAGATGATCGTGCTCCAGCAGGAGCTACGACCCGACTGCGTGCTGATGCCGGCGCTCATCGATCTGCACCAGGACCACAAGACGGTCGCCGAGGAGGGCCTCCGCGCGTTCAAGCGCACCACCGTGATGGCCTACGAGATCCCCTGGAACAACATCAACTTCAACCACCAGGCCTACGTGCGCCTCGACGAGCGCCACGTCGAGAAGAAGGTGCAGGCGCTGGCCTGCTACGAGAGCCAGAGCCACCGCAACTACACGCGGGAGGACTACATCCGCAACATCTCGCTCACCCGTGGCATCGACGTGGGCCTCGACTACGCCGAGGTCTTCGAGGTCTACCGCTTGATCCTCTAGGGCCGCCAGCCGGACCCTGCCCTCATGACCCTGCCTCCACTGAAGCTCGTTCTCACCGCCGTCGGCTGCCCCGGCGCCGCGACGCTGATCCGCATGCTCAAGGCCAACGGCGAGCGTGAGGTCGTGATCCACGGCCTCGACATGAGCGACGAGGCGGTCGGCCGCTTCCTCTGCGACTCGTACGAACAGGTCCCGCCGGGCTCCGACGACGAGTACCCGGCGGCGCTCGAAGCGATCGTGGCGCGCGAGCGGCCCGACATCGTCTTCGCGCAGTCGTCCGCCGAGGTCGGACCGCTCGCGCAGCACCGCGAGTCCCTCGAGCGCCACGGCGCCCGCGTGCTCGTCGCCGCGGCCGAGGCGATCGCCCTCTGCAACGACAAGGCGACCATGGCCGCCGCGCTCGAGGGGCTGCCGGTATCGCAGCCGCGGACCCTCCAGCCGACGAGCCTTGCCGAGTTCGTCGCCGGCTGTCGCGATCTCGGCTACCCCGGCGTGCCCGTCTGCTTCAAGCCACCGGTCGCGAAGGGCTCGCGCGGCTTCCGCGTCCTCTCCGCCGACGTCGACCGCGTGCGGCGGCTGCTGCACGAGCGTCCCCAGAGTCGCTCCATGACGCTCGAGGAGTTCGTCGAGCTCTTCCGCGATGTCGAGTCGTTCCCGCGGCTCATGTTGATGGAGTACCTTGACGGTCCCGAGTACACGGTCGACGCGCTCGCCGACGGCGGTGAGCTCGTGCTCCATCAGACGAAGACCCGCGAGCGTGTCGAGACCGGCGTCGCGATGGCCTTCAGTACCGTCGATCGCCCCGACCTGGTCGAGACCGCAAGGCACGTCTGCCGTGCCGCCGGACTCGACTGGTTCGTGAACGTGCAGTTCATCGGCGGCCGGCTGCTCGAGGTCAACCCGCGGGTGTCGACCTTCGTCTATCAGGAGGACTTCATCCTGCCGTACCTCGGGATCAAGTACGCCCTCGGCGAACTCGACGGGCGCGCCATCGCCGCGGCGCAGGCGCGAGTCCGCACGGCACGCCGCACTATCCGCTACTACGACCAGATATTCTGGGACGTCTGACAGGCCCCGGCCCCCGAATGGGAGCGTGCCCGCGTGCACATCCTCTTCCTCAGCCACTACTTCGTACCTGAGAACAACGCCCCCGCGGCGCGCGTCCACGCGATGGGCCGGGAGTGGGTGCGGCTCGGCCATCGCGTGACCGTGCTCACCGGCGTCCCCAACGTGCCGGCTGGGGTTGCGTACGAGGGCTACCGTAACCGCCCGTTGCAGCAGGAGTGGGTCGACGGCATCCGCACCGTCCGCGTCTGGACCTACCTCGCCGCCAACCGCGGCCGCGTGCGGCGCGGCCTCAACTTCCTCTCCTATCTGACAAGCGCGACGATGGCCGCCCCCCTCGTGCGCGACGTCGACCTCGTGATCGCGACCTCGCCGCAGTTCTTCGCCGGCTGGGCGGGCGCGCCGGCCGCGCGTCTGCACGGCGCGCCGTTCGTGCTCGAGATCCGCGACCTGTGGCCCGAGTCCATCACCGCCGTCGGCGCGCTGCGGCAGGGCCGCACCGTGTGCGCGCTCGAGCACCTCGAGCGCGCACTGTACGGCCGTGCCGATCACATCGTCGCCGTGGGGGACGGCTACCGGGACAAGCTCGTGGCACGCGGCGTTCCGCCCGAGAAGATCGACGTCATCACCAACGGCGTCGACACTGACCTGTTCACGCCGCGCCCACCCGATCCGGCCGTGCGCGCGCGCTACGGCTTGCCCCCCGACGCCTTCGTCGTCGTCTTCGCCGGCACGATCGGCATGGCGAGCGGACTCGACGTGGCGCTGCGCGCCGCGCGCCGCGTGAAGGAGGCCGGCCGCGACGACGTGCGCTTCCTGCTGGTGGGCGACGGGGCGGTGCGCGCGGAGCTCGAGGAGTCCGCGCGCGTTCAGGGCCTGTCGAACGTCGTCTTCACCGGCCTCGTGCCGCGCCACGAGCTGCCCGACCTCTTGGCGGCGAGCGACGCCTGCCTCGTCCACTTCCGCAAGGAGGAGCTCTTCGCCACGATCCTGCCCTCGAAGCTCTTCGAAGACGCCGCCATGGAGCGGCCCATCCTTCTCGGCTTCGAGGGCCACGCGCGACGCCTCGTCGAGGACGCCGACTGCGGTCTCCCCTTCGAGCCCGAGAACGACGGCGCGCTGGTGGCAGCCATCGAGCAGCTGGCGGCCGACCCGGACGCGGCCCGGCGGATGGGCGAGAACGGCCGGCGGTACGTGCTCGCGCACTTCGACCGCCGGCAGCTTGCCCACAAGTACCTTGAAGTGCTCGAGCGGGTACGAAGCCGGCGTGAGGCGCGATGAAGGCCAGCACCGTTGTGCGACATGGGTCTCCCCCGGCGGCGCACCGGAGGCGTGAGTCTGCGAGTGCGGGGATCGTGCGGTAGTATGTGGCGATGCCCGAGCACAACGACTCCATCCCATCCGGCGACCGGCGCGAGCCCCGCGTCGCCTCCGTGACGAGCGCGCTCCTGCGCGGTTGGTGGATCGTCGCCGCCCTCGTGGCGGTGGGCGTCGTCGGCGCCGTGATCTTCACCCTCTTGGCCACGGACACGTACAGCGCCACCGCCTCCGTCTACATCGGCCAGACGACCGACGCCAACGGCAACCCTATGGCGAGCCTCAACTCCAACCCGCGGGCCGCTGCTCAGCTGCTCGACAGCGATGCCGTGCGCCAAGAGGTGGCCGAGCAGCTCGGCGGCGACATGACCGCGGCGACGCTTCGTCGCGCGACCATGATCGAGACGCCGTCTCAGGCGGTCCGCACGACGCAGTCCATCGTCAACTTCGTCGTGATCACGGTGACCGACGCCGACGCCGAGCTCGCCGCCGCCGCCGCCAACGCGTTCGCCGACGTTCTGCTCGCGCGGCTCACCCCGGCGACCGAGCAGCGGACGGCCCTCCTCGAGGAGCAGGAGGCCGAGTTGAGCGCCGCGCTCGAGGCGAACCGCGCGCGCTCGAGGCAGGCCGAGAAGCAACTCGCCGCGCTGCGCGGCGGCGGCGTCGACGCGGCGGTCACCGCCGCACCGTACCTTGCCGTCGTGCAGGCGGCCGCGACTGAGCAACAGGAGCTTCTCGCCAGTCTGCAGAAGGCGCAGCTCATGCTCCAGGTCGCCGCGACGAGCGAGCTGGCGCGCCCGCTGCACAAGGCCGCCGTGCCCGACGCGAAGACCGGCCCGGACCTTGCGCTGAACGTCGCCGCCGGCGCCCTTGTCGGCCTCATCGTGGGCCTCTTGGCCGCGCTCGCGCGGGCGCGCCCGCGCGGCACGCCGGCCTGAGTCGCCCTGCGCGCAGGGCGACTCCCAGGATCCTTCTCCCGTCACACGTAGACGTCGGGGCGCCGGCTGGCGAGAGACGGTAGCTGGGTGCGTACCTCGTCGACACGGGCGAGGTCGAGGTCGGCGACGCAGAGACCGATCCCGGCCTCCACCTCGGCGAGCTTCGCCCCCCAAGGATCGACGATCATGCTGTGGCCGAAGCACTCGCGCGCCGGCAGGTGCGCGCCGACCTGATTCGGCGCGACGACGAAGCAGCCGTTTTCGACGGCACGGGCGCGCAGCAACACTTCCCAATGAGCGGCGCCCGTGTGGGCCGTGAACGCCGCCGGCACGAGCAGTACCTGTGCACCCCGCAGGGCGAGCGAGCGGTAGAGCTCGGGGAAGCGGAGGTCGTAGCAGATGCTGAGTCCGACGGTGACGCCGTCGACATCGGTGATCGCGAGCGTGTCGCCCGGCACGAGATCGTCGCTCTCCCGGTAGACGGTCGCGCCCGAGACGGCGTCGAAGAGGTGGATCTTGCGGTAGACCGCGCGGATGGCGCCATCGGGGCCGAACAGCGCCGAAGTATTGTAGACCCTTCCTGGCTCGGGCGAGGGCTCGTAGTGCGAGCCGGCCAGGACGAAGATGCCGTGGCGGGCGGCGAGCGCCGCGAGGGCGCCGTTGCTCGGCCCGTCGGGCGGCTCGGCGTGCTCGAGGATGCCCGACCGGCGGCCTTTGTACGCCCAGGTCTCGGGTAGCGCCACAAGGCGGGCGCCGGCGGCGACGGCCCTCTCGACGAGGGCCGTCGCCGCCGCCACGTTTGAGCCGACGTCGTCACGGGTGTTGAGCTGCACGCATGCGACTCGCAGAGTGCGGCTCACGACGCACATGCCATCAGGCTGAGCATCTCCCAGGCGATGGTCGCCGCCAGCGTGGCGGTGAGGTGCGAGACATCGAGGCCGGGGACGACCTCGACGACGTCGGCCCCGGCGAGGTCGAGCCCTCGGCACCCGCGCAACAGGGCGAGCGCCTGCATGGACGACGGGCCGCCGACCTCCGGCGTGCCCACGCCTGGCGCGAAGGCCGGATCGACGAAGCTGATGTCGAAGGTCAGGAACGCCTTGCCGCCGGCGCGCTCGACGGCGCGCTCGACGACGCCCGTGCCGAGCTGCGCCAGGTCGAACCAAGGCACGACCTCGAACCCCATGGCGCGGGCGTCCTCATGCTCGGCGGGCCCCGAGAGCCCGCCGCGGAGCCCTAGCTGAGTCGACCGTGCGGGGTCGACCAGCCCTTCGTCGACGGCGCGACGGATCGCGGTGCCGTGCGCGTAGCTCTCGCCTGAGCACTCGTCGAGCGTGTCGCCACGCGCGTCGAACTGCACAAGTGCGAGCGGGCCGTGCCGCTGCGCCGCGGCCCTCAGCTCGGCCAGCACGACGCTGTGATCGCCGCCCAGGCCGAGCGGCGCAACGCCGGCCTCGTGCAGCGGCGCCAGCGCAGCCTCGAGGCTCACGAGGGAGCGATCGATGAAGCCCGGCGCGACCGACGCGTCACCCCAATCGACGACGGAGAGCCGCTCGAAGACGGCGACGCGCTGGGCCGGGTTGTAGTCGGGCCGCAGGCCGAGCGAACCTTCGCGCACGGCCTTCGGCCCGAAGCGAGCTCCGGCCCTCACGCTCACGCCGGTGTCGAACGGTAGGCCGACGACGGCGACGTCGACGTCGCTGAGATCAGTCACGTGAGGCAGCCGCAGGAACGTCGAGACGCCGGCGAAGCGCGGCGCCTGCGACGGCTCGGTCGGGTGGTAGTGCTTCATCGACATCTCCTCTGGCTCATGGGTGCAGTATGGCATAGGCTCGTACTGAGGGGGCTGCCGCCGACACGTACGGCGGTGGGCCGGGGCAGGGGCATCGGGGGCAAAGTGGCGTCCGAGAAGATCCGGATCCTCGTCATCGACGACGACCGGGAGCTCACCGATACCGTGCGGGGCATGCTCGAAGCACAGGGCTATGAGGTGCTGACGGCAAACGACGGGGAGCGGGGGCTGGAGCTCGCCTACACCGAGCGGCCGCATCTCGTCCTGCTCGACCTCATGATGCCCGTCATGGACGGATACCAGGTCTGCCGCGAGCTCCAGTTCGGCTACACCAAGGACATCCCCATCGTCATCCTCACCGCAAAAACCGACCTCCCAGACATGATGGAGGCGAACCGCTGCGGCGCCGCCGCGTTCGTGACCAAGCCGTTCCGGGTCGAGCACTTGCTGACTACCGTCCGCAGCGTCCTGCGCAACGCCTCCGTGTACTTCGACGAGATCACGGGCCTGCCGACACTCGCCAACGTGCAGGTCGAGATGCAGCGCGTGCTCGCCGACCACCCGCAGCTCGGCATCGTCTACGTGTCCCTCGACGGGATCCACGCTCTTGAGCGGATCCAGGGCTTCGAGGTCGTCGACGACGTGTTCAGGGTCATCGGGCAGCGTCTGCTCGCGGCCCGCGGCGACCTGATTCGCGGCGACGACTACGTCTCGGTGTCGAGCCTCGGGGACGCCTTCCTCATCGTGCTCTCACCGGCTCGCGAAGGACAGACCATCGATGACCGCGACCTCGTCCTCATCAAGCGGCGTCTCGAGGAGCAGCTGCTGCGCGACCTCGAGCACGAGCTCGAGGAGCGACTCCTCATCAACATCGACGTCTTCGTGGGCTGGGCCCGCCTCAGCCGCTCGCCCAAGGTGCGCTTCCGGCGCGCGCTCCTACAAGCGATCACCGAGGCGACGACCCGCATCGAGAGCGAGCGCGTCGAGGTGCACGGCCGCCTGAGCGAAGAGCTCGACCAGATCTTGACCGACGCCCAGGTCAGCTGCGTCTATCAGCCGGTGGTGCGCCTCAGGGATTACGTCGTCGTGGGCTACGAGCTCTTAGCTCGCGGACCTCTGCACAGCGCCCTGCACACCGCCGACGCCCTCTTCGACGTGGCGCGCGCCAGCGACCGTCTCGTCGAGCTCGACAACCTCTGTCGTCGGGCGGCGACGCGCAGCAGCGCGACGCTGCCCGAGCAGCTGCTGCGCTTCGTCAACATCGACCCCGGCGCCCTCTTCCAACTGCTGACCGATGCGGCCCTCATCGAGTACATCGCCGACATCCCCGAGTCCCTGCGCAGCAGCACCGTCCTCGAGATCACCGAGAAGAGCGTGATCGACGACTTCGAGCGCTGCCGCGAAGTGATCGCCCGCCTCCGCGAGCACGGGTTTCGGGTCGCCGTCGACGACGCCGGGTCGGGCTACTCGGGTCTGCAGACGATCGTCGAGACCGAGCCCGACTACGTCAAGCTCGACATCAGCCTGACGCGCAATCTCGACCAGTCGCTCGTGAAGCAGAAGCTCGTGCGCACGCTCGGTGCCTTCTGCTGTGATGCCGGCATCCAGCTGATCGCCGAGGGGGTCGAGACGCAGGCGCAGCTCGACGCCCTGCTGCGCCTCGACGTCCCTCTCGCTCAGGGCTACCTGTTCGCGCAGCCGGGCTCTCCGTACCCTCTGCGAGAGCGCATCGACCCTGCCGCAGAAAGCGCCGCGGCGCTTGCCGAAGGCGTCTGAGGGCGGGCGGGCGATGCCGAGGCGGAGCTTCGCCCGGCCAGACTACGCCGCGAAGCGCCGCCCTTGACGGCGCGTGGTACAATCCGCGCCACGATGACGAGTCCAAGCGCCGCAACGAGCACCACCCGCAGCTGGCGCTGCTGGCTCTGGCGCGCCTTGCGCGCCTGACTCTCACACCCTCACTCTGCAGGGCACCCCTCCCCCATCTTTGGCACAGGTGCGCCCGCATCCCGATCCAGAGCCACGCAGCACTCGCACGGCGCGACCAGGCGCCGTGAAGCAACCCCGCGAAGGAGGTGCGTCATGAAGAAGAAGTACATTCTCGACGAGGAGAGGATCCCCAAGGCCTGGTACAACATCGCGGCGGACCTCCCGGTGCCGCCACCACCACCGCTCAACCCCGCGACTGGGCAGCCCGCCGGCCCCGAGGACCTGGCGCCGATCTTCCCGATGGGCCTGCTCGAGCAGGAGATGTCGACCGAGCGCTACATCACCATCCCCGACGAGGTCCGCGAAATCTACCGCATCTGGAGACCCACCCCGCTGATCCGCGCGACCGGCCTCGAGAAGGCGCTCGACACGCCGGCCAAGATCTTCTTCAAGTACGAGGGCGTGAGCCCGGCCGGTTCGCACAAGTCGAACACCGCCGTCGCCCAGGCGTACTACAACAAGCAGGAGGGCATCACCCGCATCGCCACGGAGACCGGGGCGGGGCAGTGGGGCAGCGCCCTCTCGATGGCCTGTCACTTCTTCGGCATCGACCTGACCGTCTACATGGTGAAGGTCAGCTACCACCAGAAGCCGTACCGCCGCACGCTCATGCAGCTCTACGGCGCCGACGTCTTCGCCAGCCCCACCGAGCACACCGCGTACGGGCGCTCGCTGCTGGCCGAGGATCCGGACAACGGTGGCAGCCTCGGCATCGCCATCTCGGAGGCGCTCGAGGACGTCGTCACCCACCCCGGCTCCAAGTACGCGCTGGGCAGCGTCCTCAACCACGTTCTCCTGCATCAGACGGTGATCGGTGAGGAGGCGATCGAGCAGATGCAGATGGCCGACGCCTACCCCGACGTAGTGGTCGGCTGTGTCGGCGGCGGCTCGAGCTTCGCCGGGATCGCCTTCCCCTTCCTGCGCGAGAAGCTCGCCGGCAAGAACTCGACCCGCTTCGTCGCCGTCGAACCGACCGCCACTCCGTCGTTCACGAAGGGCACCTACGCCTACGACTTCGGCGACACCGCGCAGATGACGCCGTTGCTCAAGATGTACACGCTGGGGCACGACTTCATGCCGGCCGGCATCCACGCCGGCGGCCTGCGCTACCACGGCATGGGGCCGATGCTGAGCCACACCTACGACCTGGGGCTGATCGAGGCCGTCGCCGTCGCCCAGACCAAGGTGTTCGAGGCGGCACAGCTCTTCGTACAGACGGAGGGCATCGTCCCGGCGCCGGAATCGGCGCACGCGATCCTCACCGTGATCGATGAGGCGCTGGCCGCCAAGGCCGACGGCGCCCCGCGGAACATCCTCTTCAACCTCACGGGGCACGGTCACCTCGACCTCGCCTCGTACGACAGCTACCTGGCCGGCAGGCTCGAGGACTACGAGCACCCGGCGGAGGAGATCGCCAAGTCGATCGCCAACCTGCCGAAGGTCGGCTGAGGGACTGGCGGGCGGCGGCGCGCTCGCGAGCGCGCCGCCGCCCGCCGCAGCCTTCTCAGACGAAGAAGACCAGCGTGACGATCGCGAAGACCGGCAGCAGCACCGCCGCCGAGTAGCCCATGTAGCCGAAGAAGCTCGGCATGCGCACGTTGGTGTGCTCGGCGATCGATCTCACCATGAAGTTGGGCGCGTTCCCGATGTACGAGTTCGCGCCCATGCACACGGCGCCGCAGGAGATGGCGGCGAGGAAGGCGGCGGGCGCCGCGGCCGCGCCGCCCGTCACCGTGGTGCCCATGAGACCCGCGAGCCCGTCGACGCCGAGAGTCCCTTGCGCAAGCGAGGTGAACGTGAGGTACGTCGGGGCGTTGTCGAGGAACGACGAGAGCAGGCCCGTCAGCCAGAAGTACTGCCAGGGCTGGGTCAGCCCGAGCTCGTGGCCACGCGACTCGAGGATCGCGAGCGCCGGGATCATCGTCGCGAAGATCCCGGCGAAGATCACCGCGACCTCGACGATGGGCGCCCAGGTGAACTGGTTCCAGCGGCGCGGCGCCCGCGCGCCGACCTTCAGCGAGAGCACCGCCATGGCGACCATGATGAGCTCGCGCACGAAGGGAAAGTGGATCGCGGCGCCGATCTCGTGCAGGGGCTCCGACAGCAGCACGGCGCCGATCACCCCGGCGAGGAAGAGCAGGTTCAGCTTGCCCGCCATGCCGAGCGGCACGTAGTCCTCGACGTCCTCCTCGCGCGCGACGGGCGTCTCCCTGGCGTAGAACCGCCGGTCGATCAGGTAGTAGATGGCGAGTGTCAGGCCGACGGCCACAAGCCATTGCGGCAAGAGACGCAGCGTCCAGAAGAAGTCGATGCCTCCGAGGAAGCCCAGGAACAGGGGCGGGTCGCCGAGCGGCGTCAGCAGACCACCGACGTTCGCCACGATCATGATCGTGAAGACGGCCGTGTGCTGCACGTAGCGTCGCTCCGAGTTGGCGCGCAGGATCGGCCTGATCAGCAGGCAGGCCGCCCCCGTCGTGCCGATGAGGTTGGCGAGCAGAGCGCCCACGGCGAGGAGGGCGACGTTGGTGCGCGGCGTGCCGAGCAGGTTCCCCGTCAGGTACATGCCCCCGGAGATCGTGAAGAGGCTGCCGAGCAGCACCACGAAGGCCACGTACTCCTCGGCTGTCTCGAGAAGAGCCTGCGGCCCAGTCTCCCTTCTGACGAGTACCAGGAGTACGAGGACGGGCACAGACCACGCCACCGCGACAAGCGCCTTGTTGCGTTCGTGATGGAACCAGCGAGGGACGGCCAGCGGGAGCACGGCCAGCGAGAGGACCATCCCTGCGAAAGGCAGCGCCCAGACGAGTGAGAGACCTTCACCGAGCCCGCTCACGGGCGTGCTCCGGCGGCGTTGGCGGCGTGGGTCATCGGCAGCGGCAGCCACACGGTGAACAGAGCTCCGCCTTCAGGTGCAGCCCCGGCCTCGATCACCCCGCCGTGGGCCTCGACCAGTCCCTTGGCGATGGCCAGACCGAGACCGACGCCGGCGGTGCTCCGCGCGTCCGCCGACCGGTAGAAGCGATCGAAGACGAACGGGAGGTCAATCGCGGCGATGCCCGGCCCGCTGTCGGCGACGGCGAGGCGCGTCCAACTACCGGCGGCGCGGCCGGGGGGCGCACCGCCGGTGTCGACGCTCACGACCACCCGGCCGTCGGCCGGGGTGAACTTGCGCGCGTTCTCGAGCAGGTTGCCGAGCACCTGTAGCAGGCGGTCCCGGTCACCGCTGACCGCTGCCGGCGACAGGTGGGTCACGAGGGCGACACCGGCGCGCGCGTACGCGGGCTCGGCGCGCGTGAGCGCATCGCCCACCACGTCGCCGAGGTCGAGCGTCACGCGGTCCAGGTCGAAGTCCTCCGCCTCCACTTCGTTGAGACTGCGCAGGTCGCCGAACAGGCGGCCCAGCCGCTCGACCTCCTCACCGATGACGCGCAGGTTCTCGGGCGTCGCCGGCAGGACGCCATCCTCGAGCGCCTCGACGCGCGCCTGGATCGTCGCCAACGGCGTGCGCAGCTCATGGGCGAGATCGGCGGTCATATCGCGCCGCCACTGCTCGTCGCGCGCCAGAGCATCGGCCATCTGGTTGAAGGCCACCGCCAGAGCCCCGACCTCGTCGCGGGAGCGTGGGGCGACACGCACCTCCAGATTGCCCGCGGCCACCTCTTCGGCGGCGTCGGTCAACTCCTCGAGCGGCTTGGTGATGCGGCGCGTGACGATCACGCTCACGAGCAGGGCGATGGCGCCCGCAACGAAGGCAGCGAGCACGAGGTTGCGGTTCAGCGCGCTGCGGTAGGACTCGTCGACCGCGAGCTCGCCGGTGCGCGACGCGTAGACGTCGGCACGAGCGACCGTCTCGCCGTCGACTTCTACGGGATAGGAGCTCACCTCCACGCCGTCAGCGGCCCGGGCCGACGAGCGTGTCGTGTCGCCCATGCCGCTCTGACCCATCATCCCCTGACCCATGCCAGCGGTACGCCGGCCCTCGACCGTGAAGAGAAGCTCGCCTTCGGTGTCGTAGACGGCCACATCGACCTCGTTGAAGTCGGCGATCTGCCCCACGGCGTAGATCGCCTGCGCATCCCAGCCGCCCGCGCGATAGGTGTCGGCCAGCGTCTGGACCACGGCGCTCTGCCGCTGCTGCCGGACCTCGTCGACGTAGCGCTCGAAGCGGCGCTCGCCGGTGTAGTTGACGATGAGGGCGACGACCACGACGGCCAGCGCGGCGACGGCGGCGTGAGTCAGAGCCAGCCGCAGGCGCAGACCGCGCCTCATCGTGCGTCCTCCGCGAGACGGTAGCCGCGGCCGTAGACGGTCTCGATCAGCCACGGCGCGCGGGCGTCGTCGCCGAGCTTGTGACGCAGGTTCTTCACGTGGGCGTCGATGGTACGTTCGTAGCCCTCGAAGTCGTACCCCTGTACCTTCTCGATGAGTTCGAAGCGGCTGTACACGCGACCGGGGAAGCGGGCCAGCGTCAGGAGCAGACGGAACTCCGACTCCGTGAGCTCGACGGGCCTGTCGTCGACGCTGACGCGCCGGCGGGCGCTGTCGACGATGAGCCGTCCGCCGGCACGCTCGAGCACGTCGGCCTGTGGCGCTTCTCCGCTATGCGAGCGGCGCAGCAATGCTCGCACGCGGGCCGTCAGCTCGCGAGGGCTGAACGGCTTCGTGAGGTAGTCGTCGGCGCCCACCTCGAGCCCGCGCAGCAGGTCCTGCTCGCTGTCTCGCGCGGTGAGCATGATGATCGGCACGTCGGACCCCTCGCGGAGCTTGCGGCAGACATCCTCGCCCGATATCCCCGGGAGCCCGAGATCGAGCACCACGAGATCGGGAGCGCGGCGGGCGGCGGCCTCGAGGGCGTCCTCGCCCGTCGCCCGCCACACGACTTGATGCCCGTCGCGCTCGAGGTACTGCTGCACCACCTCGGCGATCCGCACCTCATCCTCGACGACCAGGATCCTGCGCACCGTTCCCATACCGCCATCATAGCCGCGAGTCGTGCCTCAGCAATCTGATACCATCCTCAAACCCCGAAGGAGGTCACGCTGCCCAGCCTGAAGGTGTACGGGTTCAGCCTCGCCGCGGCCGCCGTTCTCGCGGCCGTCGCGCTCTTCACACTCGGATCCCCACAGACGCCCGCAATCGCCCGGGAGCCGCTATCGTTCGACGGGGGCCGGGCGATGGACGACATCCGCACCCTTGCGACCGACTACGCCGAGAGGGTCGCCGGGTCGGCGCAGGACGGGCGCTGCACTCTGTGGCTCATCGACCAGTTGAAAGACGCAGGCCTCGAGGCCAGCATCGAGAGCTTCTCGGCTGAGCGAGGCGGTCGCGACGTCGGGCTGCAGAACGTGTACGCGTACGACAGGGGCACCACGAGCGGCACCATCGTCCTCGTCGCCAACCGCGATATCGTCCGGTCCACGACGCAGGGCGCGAACGACAACGCCTCGGGCGTCGCGACTCTCCTCGAGCTGGCGCGCAGCTTTGCCCTCACCTCACCCCGTCACACGCTGCTCTTCCTGTGGACCGACGGGGATGCGGAGGGCGGCCTCGGCGCCGCGAACTTCGTCGCGCGTCACGACCTCGACGACGTGCTCGCGGTCGTCGCCGTGAGGGCTGTCGCCACCGACAAGCCGACCGGCGTCGAGGTGAGCGGATGGAGTTCGTCGCCGCGCATCGCGCCCCCTTGGCTCTGGCTCATGACGACACCGGCGGCGCGCTCCGCTGGCGCCCCCGAGGCACTGCTGCCGCATGTGGTGTCCCAGCTTCTGAGGCTGGCGGCGCCGCTGAGCGGTGGGCTGCAGGCGCCCTTCGTCGCGGCGGGCGTGCCCGCCGTCAAGCTGACCGCGGTCGGCCCGGCGGTGCCGCCGCCGGCCGACACGCTGGAGACGATCTCTGGGCCGACGCTGACCAAGATCGGCACGATGGTCCAGCGGATCGTGATGACCATCGACGCAGGCAAGCCGCCCTCCGATGCGAGTGGCGGGACGGTCTTCCTGACCCGGAGCCGCACGCTCCCCGGCGCCTCGCTCGCTCTCCTCCTGGCGGCTTTCATGCTGCCCTTGGCGGCCGTCACCATCGACCTGTACGCCCACTGCCGCCGGGAGCGCGTCGCGCTGCGACCGGCATGGGTGCGAGCGGTCCTCGGGATGACTCCCTGGCTCACCCTCATCGCGCTCGCCTACCTGACCAACCTCGTCGGGCTCCTCCCGAGCGGGCCCGGCGGCGTCCTCGCCCCATGGGCGGAGCTCGCGGCGCGTCCCCGCTACCTGCGCATCGCCCTGCTCGTGATCGCGTTCATCTTCGTCGCTCTCTACGTCACCGCTGTCGAGCTGCGAATGACTCGCCGCGCCCACACCGATGGCCGGGCGCTGGTGCTTGTCGCCCACACGAGCCTGCTGCTCATCGGCCTGGGGCTCGCGCTCCTGAACGTGTACTCCCTGCTGCTGCTGCTGCCGGCGGCTCTCGCCTGGCCCCTGGCACGGCCCGGCCACTGGGCTCGTTCCATCTTGCCGGTGGTCTTCGGCCTCTCGCTGCTCGCCGCCGCCGCGATCCACTGCGCCGTTCAGTCGGGGCTGGGATTCGATGCCTGGTGGTACCTCTTCGTGCTCTTCGAGACGCGCGAGCTGCCGGTCCCGGCCGCGCTGCTCGGAGCAGCCTTCCTCTCCACCACGATCCTCTACGCGCGCTCGCTGCGCTGGGCCCCGGCGGCAGCAAGCGGTCCCGTTGCGGACGTGGCGCCGAACGCCCACGCCGCCGCCCTTCACGGCGACTAGCCGACCAGCCTCGCGACAGCGGGGGGTCCGACACGAGCGCACCGCGCATGGTTGATGGCGGAGACGTGAGGGTCGACCGTCCGTCGTCGCTCGGTCGGCACCGCCGCCGCTGACCGAGGGCAGACGTGACGGCGCCGGCGAGGCCGCGACGCGGCCTCGCCGGCGCCGTCACGTCTCTCTCAGGAGTCGTCCGGGGACAACCCCTCTTCGAGCTGAGCTGCGGCTTCGCTGTCGAGATCGACGCTCCCCTCGGGCACCGGCTTCTCGCCGCTGTCCCTCGAGAGCAGAGAGGCCTCGCCGCTCATCATGGCGTCAAAGGCTTTCGCCTTGAGCCTCGCCCGCGTCTCCTCGATACGACGGCGCATCTCGGCCTGGTCGATCGCAGCGCCTTCGCCCTCGTCTTCGCGGATCACGGGCTCCTCCGCGACCGGCGCTGCCGCAGCCGGCTCGCCGACCGGAGGCTCCTCGATCGCGGCCGCCGGCGCATCGTCCTCGGCCACGAGCGGCTCCGCGACTGCGGCCTCCGACACCTCTTCCTCGACCGCGAGCGGCTCTTCGGTCGCCGGCGGCTCTTCGACCGCTGGCGCCTCGTCAGTCGCAGACCACGGCGCGGTGTCGACCCCGGTCTCGCTCACCGGCAGCGCCGATGAAGGCGTCTCCGTATCGAGCTCCGCGGCCTCGACCGTTTCCGTCTCCGTACCACCGGCCGGCGCGTCCCACGCGGCCGCCTTCTCTGCCTCCGGCTGCTCGGCCGGCGTCTCCCCTGCGGCAGACTCCTCGACCGTCTCGAGTTCCTCCGAGACGGGCTCTTCATACACGTCCCAGGCGGGGGCACGCTCTTCGGCCGGCGCCGCGCCCGTTTCGACGGGCGCGTCTTCGGCCAAAGGCGACGCCTCGAGCGGAGACGGGAGTACGACATCTTCCTGCACGTCTGCTTTTTCGGCGGCGACAGGCCAAACCGGCGCGTCGCCCGCCGGCTGCTCGGCCTCGACCGACTCCGCGACCGAGGACGCATCGTCGACGGGTGTGTCGAGCGCCGGTTCGCCCCACGCCGAAGTCTCGACGACCGGCTCTTCGACCGCGCTGAACGGCTGGGCGATCTCGGCCTCCACGGCGTCCCGCGTCTCTTCGATGCGCGGCCTCAGGTCCTCGCCCTCGGCCTCACGCAACTCGGCGACCTCCTCAGCGGGAGGCTCCGCGAAGATCGGGGCCTCGGACCCCGCGACACCGGCACTCCACGCCGGTCGCTCGGGTTCGGGCGTCTCTTCCTCATCGGCGGCGGCCACCTCGGCGGCACGCTCCTCCTCGACGTCCGGCTCGGGCTCGATCACGGCCTCGGCCTCCGAGGGCGGCTCGACGTCGACAGGCGGCTCCGGGACGGCGACCGGGCGGAACCATGGCTCGGGCTCGGGTTCGGCAGGCACTTCCGGCGCCACGTGCAGGGGCGTCTCTGGCGCGACCGGGCGGAACCATGGTGCAGGCTCGGCGACCGGGGCGACGGTCGCCTCGGGCGCCGGCTCGGGAGCGGCCACGGGCGTCGCGACAGATGCGGGCTCCTCCAACAGGGGCTGAGGCTCGGAGACCGAGGGCAGAAGGCGGCCCGAGACACCCGCGAGCAGCTGCTCGCGCATCTCCCGCCCCGACTTCGGAGTCACCAGCGCGGCCACCGTCGCCCCAGCGGCGAGACCGAACAGGAACTTGATGAGCCGTTTCATCGTGGCCTCCTTAGATGCTTCGGGCGTGAGCCGGCAGCGAGCGCACGCGACCGGCGGAGTGTTCTTCGGTAGAACCGACCGCCGACTTGACCCGTCTACAGTTCTGTATACGGTCAGAGCTTAGGCTCTCCTGCACGCGAGCGCTAGGCCAGCCGCTGCACCGTGACGGACTCGTCGGCGTCCACAGTCAGCAGGACGGTCCACGTCTGCCCGAATTGCTGAGCGATCCGGACCGCCGCCTCCCGCAGCGCGGCGGCGACGTCGCCGCCAAGGAATGCGGCGAGCGGGACCATCGGGCGGTCGTCGATCTGCACGCGCACGCCGTCCTCCGCTTGCTTGAGCAGGATGGGCTCGGCGGTCAGTCGCCGCAGATGGTCGCCGCGGCCCGACGAGAGCTCGAACTTGACCCTCGCGTTCTGCGCGCGGGACTCGGCCTCGTAGCGCTCCTTGAGCGCGCGCGCCCAGTACCACGCGATGATGAGCCCGACGAGCGCCGCCCCGAGAAAGGCGAAGATCGCGAGGTTGGTCGTCGTCATGTCTCCCCCTGCTCGTCCACCGTGCGCCGCGACGTCCGGCGGCGGCGCTCTGTCTCCCCGGCCATGTCGAGTTCCGTCCCAGCCTTCGCCGAATAGTACCGCCGCCCGACCAGCCTGTCAGGGAGATACTGCTGAGCGACCCAGCCGCCATGACCGTGAGGATACTGATAGCCCTCGCCGTGGCCCAATTCGCCGGCGCCCCTGTACGAGGCGTCACGCAGGTGAGGCGGAGGAGGCTCGTTGCCCTCGCGACGCACGTCGGCAAGGGCCGCGTCGATGGCCTCGTAGGAGGCGTTGCTCTTGCCCGCGAGCGACAGGTACACGACAGCCTGTGCAAGGTTGATGCGGCACTCGGGCAGACCGACGAACTCGACCGCCCGCGAAGCAGCCACGGCCACGAGCAGCGCCGTGGGGTCGGCGTTGCCCACGTCTTCGCTGGCGAAGACGATCATGCGGCGGGCGATGAACTTCGGGTCCTCGCCCCCCGCGAGCATCGAGGCCATGTAGTAGAGGGCGGCGTCGGGGTCGCTACCGCGCAGCGACTTGATGAACGCCGAGATCGTGTCGTAGTGGGCGTCCGCGCGATCGTAGGTCACCGGCGTCTTCTGGGCGGCGTCGCGCAGGTCGTCGACCGTCACCGCGCCGCCGGTCTCCGCGGGCGCCCGCGAGCGCCACGCGGCCTCCAGTGCGTTGAGGGCCACGCGGGCGTCCCCCCGGGAGATCTCTGCGAGAAAGGCGAGGCCGCCCTCGTCGAGGGTGACGGCGTGTCGGCCGAGGCCGCGCTCGACGTCGCCGAGCGCGGCCTGCACGATCTCTTGGACCTGCTCCGCGCTCAGCGCCTCGAAACGGTAGAGCTGGCAGCGCGAGATCAGCGCGGAGTTGACCTCGAAGTACGGGTTCTCGGTGGTCGCCCCGATCAGGGTCACGATGCCGTCCTCGATCGCCGGCAGGAGCGCGTCCTGCTGCGCCTTGTTGAAGCGGTGGATCTCGTCGATGAAGAGGATGGTGCGGGCGCCGGTGAGACCACGCGCCTCGCGGGCGCCCTGGATCGCGGCGCGCACGTCGGCCGTCCCGGAGCTCACCGCGGACAGCTGCGCGAGACGCGCACCCGTCTCGGCGGCGATGACCCGGGCAAGCGTGGTCTTGCCGCTGCCCGGAGGCCCGAAGAACAGTATGGAGAAGAGCTGACCCCCCTGGACCGCCGAGCGCAGCACGCTGCCCTGACCGACGATGTGCTCCTGCCCGACGAACTCGGCGAGTGTGCGCGGGCGCATGCGCGCCGCGAGCGGCGCCTCGGCGGCCTGCTGATCCTCGGGCAGTGAGAACAGGTCCATGGCCCTCATCTTAGCCGCTCGCTCGCGAGCTTTCTGCTACTATCGGCGACGATGCGCAACGTGCTCGTGCTCAACAGCACCTACGAGCCGCTCAACGTGTGTTCCGCGCGCCGCGCGCTCGTGCTCCTCCTCAAGGAGAAGGCTGAAGTGGTCGAAGCGTCCACCTCGGTCTATCACTCCGAGCGCGCCGTCTTCGGCCTTCCTCACGTGATCCGCCTCCACACCTACGTGTACGTGCCGCGTCGCAACGGGAGCCGCATCACGCGGCGCGCCGTCTTCGCCCGCGACCGCCACCGTTGCCAGTACTGCGGCAGCGAGCGCCATCTGACCGTCGATCACGTCGTGCCGCGCTCCAAGGGCGGCGGCGACACGTGGGACAACGTCGTCACCTCCTGCGCGACGTGCAACCGCAAGAAGGGCGACCGTCTTCCGCACCACGTCGGCTTCAAGCTGCCGCGTACCCCGCGCGCGCCCGAAGCGGCGGCCTTCGTCTGCCTGCACGTCGACCGTATCCACGACTCCTGGCTGCCGTATCTGGGCTTCGCCACCTGACCTGCCGACCGACGCGCGACCATCACGCGTGCGAAGGGGCGGGCGCCCTGCGGGCGCCCGCCCCATCATGTCCGCTCCTGCGTCCGGCGTCTCAGACGCCGGACGTGTCGTGACTTAGACCTCCTCGGCCCTGCCGCGCCGGCCGCGGAGCACGAACACGACGATCAGCCCGATCACGATCACCGCGGCGATGATACCGACGATGAGCGCCGTGTTGGACCCGCCGTCGGTCTCCTCCTCGGCAGCCCCGGGCTGCACCGCGAGGTAGGTGTCCGGCAGGGTGTTGTACCACGCGAGGCCCTTGCCGCCCGAGGACCTCACCCAGCCCTGCCAGTTGGCCTCGTCGTAGGCCTCGAGCTCGAGCGGGTAGACCAGCACGATGTAGGGCGACTCCTCGTAGACGATCTCCTGCATGCGCTGCACCGTGGCGATGCGCTCCTGCAGGTCGATCTGCGTCTGCTGCTCGAGGAAGAGCTCGTCGTACTCCGTGTTCGACCACATGCAGTCGCTCCACGCCTCGATCGAGTTGGTCGTCATGATCGAGAGGATGAAGTTCGGGTCGATGTCCCCGCCCCAGCCCCAGATGAACAGGTCGAAGTCGGGGGCGTACTCGGCGCCATCATAGGCGTATTGCAGGTCGCCCAACCGACCGTCGTCGATGACCTCGTAGTCGATCTCCAGACCGATCTCCTTGAACCAGCCAGCGATGAACTTGCCGGCGGACTGGCTCTCCGGCGACTCGGTGCGCGCGTACAGACGGAGCTCGATGTCCTCGCCCTTGTACTCGCGGATGCCGTTGCCGTCACCGTCCGTGTAGCCGGCCTCGTCGAGCTCCTGCTTGGCGCGCTCGAGGTCGAACACGTAGGTGTCGGGGTCATCGGCCGCCGGCTCCCAGTGGTAGTCGGCGTCCGCCCCGTAGAAGTCGCTCTGCACGATCGTGTCGGCTGGCCGTGCGTTGCCGTTGTAGGCGATGGACGCGATCTTCTCCTTGTCGACCGCCCACTGCAGCGCGCTGCGGAAGGCGGGGTCGGTGAGCACCGGGTGCCCGGTCGACTTCGGGTAGACGCTCTTGTCGGCGCAGTTGAAGCCGAGCTCGTCGTAGCCCGGCAGCTGACCGTTGATCGAGACCACGTTGGGATCGGCGTCGAGATCTTCGAACTGCGCCGGCGGGATGTTCCAGCCCGTCTGCAGGGCGCCCGACTTGAGGTCCTGCGCCATCGTGTCCTGGTTGGTGTAGGTCTGGAAGATGACCTCGTCGATCTTCGGCGCGCCCTTCCAGTAGTTCTTGTTGGCCTCCATGCGGACGTACTCGCCCTTCTTCCACTCCACGCACTGGAAGGGGCCGGTGCCCACGATCGGCGGCTTGTTCTGGAACTTGTTCTCGACCTCACCCGGGTCGATCTTGCTCCAGATGTGCTCGGGCAGGATCGGGATCCAGAGGCCGAGCATGTTGGCCTTGGGCTTGGAGCAGGTGAACACCACGTGCGTGTCGTCGGGAGCCTCGACCGAGTCGATGAAGGTCACGTAGTCGAGGAACATGCCGAGTTCGTTGTCGATGATGTAGTTGAACGTGAAGGCGACGTCGGCGGCCGTGAACGGCTCGCCGTCCTGCCACGTGATGCCTTCAGGCAGCGTGAACGTCCAGACGAGACCGTCAGCGGACGTCTCCCAGGCGCTGGCGAGCCCCACGCCAGGCTGGTTGGTCAGGTCCTCGGCGGCGAAGCCGACGAGGAGCTCGTAGTTGATGGCCCACACCTCGTACGACGACGACTCGTACCCGATGAACGGGTTGAGGTTGTCGGGGTCGTTGGTCCACCCCAGCCTCAACGTCGTCTTGCCCTCTGCTGGAGCTGAGCTTTCGTCCTCGGCCAGCGCGCCGGCCAGACCCCAGACCAAGCCGGCGGCAAGAACCGCCAGCACCGTGGCGACGCTGATCAGTCGACGCCCCCTCATGGCTCTGCTTCCCATTCTCCGCCTCCCTCTCCCCCGTGGATTCCGTCAATGTAGTCGCGCGGAGACTATCACCAACCGCCCTCCGCACGTAGCAGGCCCGTGGCCGACGACCGGGCGGGGCGGGGTGCTATACTCGCGCGCGTGATCATCGACGCGAGCAGAGAGCCCCGCCTGCAGGTCGACGCCGACGAGCCGTTCGTCATCGACCACTGCGAGGTCGAGCGCGACGTCGAGCACTCGACTCTGACGAACATCGTCCGCGACGGGTCGCCCGTCAGTCTGCCGACGGGGGCCCGGGTCACGCTGTGGGCAGGTCCGAACGTGGTGTTCGTCGGCAAGGCGGTCGACGAGCGCCGGGTGCTCGACCTGCTCTCCACGGAGAGCGACGACGAGCTGAGCGGCGCCGAGACCATCTAGCCGCGGACGCTCCGAGAGGCTGAGCGTGAAGGGACTCATTTTGAGCGGCGGCGCCGGTACGCGGCTCCGCCCGATCACCCACACATCGGCGAAGCAGCTCGTGCCGGTCGCCAACAAGCCCGTCCTCTTCTACGGCCTCGAAGCACTGCGTGAGGCGGGGATCGAGGAGGTCGGCATCGTGGTCGGTGAGACCCGGCGCGAGATCGAGGCGGCGGTCGGCGACGGTGGTCGCTTCGGGCTGCGTGTCACGTACATCCCCCAGGAGGCGCCGCTGGGGCTCGCTCATGCGGTCCTGATCAGCGAGCCCTACCTCGGCGACAGCCCGTTCGTCATGTACCTCGGCGACAACCTCCTCAAGGAGGGCGTCACGCGCTTCGTCGAGCGCTTCGCCGAGAGCAGGCCCGACGCCCTCATCCTGCTGCAGCAGGTGCGCGACCCCTCGGAGTACGGCGTCGCCGAGCTCGACGCCGAGGGCCGGGTCGCGCGACTCGTCGAGAAGCCGAAGGAGCCGCGTAGCGACCTGGCCCTCGTCGGCGTCTACCTCTTCACTCCCGCCATCTTCGAGAGCGTCAAGGCGATCACGCCCTCGTGGCGCAACGAGCTCGAGATCACCGACGCGATCCAGCACATGATCGACCGCGGTCTCCGCGTCGAGCCGCACCGGGTCACCGGCTGGTGGAAGGACACCGGTAGGCTCGAGGACATGCTCGAGGCCAACCGCCTGATCTTGAGCACCCTCGAGCCCGACATACAGGGCGAGCTCCGGCAAACGACCATCGAGGGCGCGATCCGCGTCGGCGCCGGCTCTTTGCTCGAGCGCTGCACCGTGCGCGGCCCAGTCGTGATCGGCGAGCGCTGCACGCTGCGCGACACGTTCATCGGGCCGTACACGGCGATCAGCGACGGAGTCTCGATCGAGGAGGCCGAGATCGAGCACTCGATCATCCTCGGCGACAGCCGCATCAGCCGGCTGGGCGCGCGCATGACCGACAGCCTGATCGGGCGCGACTGCGTGATCGCCCGCTCAGACGAGCGCCCGGTCGCCTATCGCTTCATGGTCGGGGACTCCAGTCAGATCGGCATCCTCTAGGCGGCCGTGGGCCGCACGGACGAAGGGCGGACGGCGTGATCGACGGTGTGATGACGAAGCGCTTGAAGGTGATCCCCGACGAGCGCGGCCGGCTGATGGAGTGCCTGCGCTGCGACGATGAGCTCTTCGAGAAGTTCGGCCAGTTCTACATGACGACGACCCTGCCGGGCGTGATCAAGGGCTGGCACCTCCACGACCTTCAGTCCGACAACATCGTCTGTGTCAAAGGCATGATCAGGATGGCTCTCTACGACGGGCGCGACACCTCGGCGACGAAGGGCCAGATCGACGAGTTCTTCATGGGCGAGCACAACCCGCTGCTCGTTCGCGTGCCCCCCGGCGTCTGGCACGGGTGGAAGTGCGTGAGCCCCGAGGAGGCCTACATCGTGAATGCCCCGACGGAGCCCTACCGCTACGACGCACCAGACCAAGAGGAGCGCCCCCACGACGACCCCGAGATCGGTTACGACTGGGGCGTGACGCTGCGGTGACGGCGCCGCGCTGGTTCCTCACGGGCGCCGGCGGGCAGCTGGCGACCGAATTGGCGCAGGTCCTCGAGGGCGACGTCTTCCTCTCGCGCGAGGAGGCTCTCGACATCCGCGACGCCGGCGCCGTGCGTGCGGCCGTGCGCGGCTTCGGACCCGACGTGATCCTGCACACCGCCGCCTACACCGACGTCGACGGCGCCGAGGCCCACCCCGACGCCGCGCACGCCGTCAACGTGGGCGGCACGCGCAACGTCGTGGCCGCCGCCAAGGGCACGCACATCCCGGTCGTCTACTTCTCGACCGACTACGTCTTCGACGGCGAGAAGCGCTCGCCGTACCTGGAGAGCGACGCGCCGAACCCGCTCGGCGCGTACGGGCGCACCAAGCTCGACGGCGAGCGTGCCGTTCTCGAGTGGGTCCACGGGCTCGTCATCCGTACCAGCTGGCTGTTCTCGGCGACCGGGCGCAACTTCGTGAAGTCGATCCTGGCCGCCGCCGGAGAGCGGGCGAACGCAGACGAGCCGCTGCGCGTCGTCGACGACCAAGTCGGCTCGCCCACCTTCGCCCGCCATCTGGCGGCGGCCGTCGACGAGGCGCTGCGCATGGGCGTCGGGCCCGGCATCTACCACATGGCCGGCAGCGGTTACTGCTCGTGGTACGAGCTCGCCCGTGAGATCGTCGCCCTTGCAGACCTCGACGTCGACGTCGTGCCGATCACGACGGACGAGCTCGACCGGCCGGCGCCGCGCCCGGCCTTCTCGGCGCTCGGCAGCGAGCGCCCGGTCCCTCGTCTCCCACACTGGGCCGACGGGGTCGCCGAGGTCCTCGAGGAACTCGTCCCCCCCGGCTAAGGAGGTCCTGCGTTGCGCATCGTGATCACTGGCGGCGCCGGCTTCATCGGCTCCAACTTCGTGCGCTTCACGCTGCGCCGCCACTCAGACGCCGAGGTCGTGGTCCTCGACAAGCTCACCTACGCCGGCAACCTCGAGAACCTCGAAGACGTCGCCGGCGACCCGCGCTACACCTTCGTGCACGGCGACATCTGCGACGCCGAGGTGGTGGCCGTGACGCTCGCGGGAGCCGACGCCGTCGTCAACTTCGCCGCCGAGACCCACGTCGACCGCTCGATCAGCGGCCCGCAGGACTTCATCCGCACCGACGTGCTCGGCACGCACACCCTGCTCGAGGCGGTGCGCGACCTCGACGTCGGCCGCTACCTGCAGATCTCGACCGACGAGGTCTACGGCTCGATCGACGACGGCTCCTTCAGCGAGGAGTCGCCACTCTGCCCGTCGAGCCCCTACTCGGCGAGCAAGGCGGCCGGCGACCTCCTCGTGCTCTCCTATGTCACCACATACGGCACGCCCGCCCTCATCACGCGCAGCTCGAACAATTACGGCCCCAGCCAGTACCCCGAGAAGATCGTGCCGCTGTTCATCACCAACGCCGTCGACGGCGCGCCGCTGCCGGTCTACGGCGACGGCCTCAACGTGCGCGACTGGCTCTACGTCGAGGACAACTGCGCCGCGGTAGACCTCGTCCTTCGTGAGGGCGAGCCGGGACAGGTCTACAACATCGGTGGTGGACATGAGGTGGACAACCTCGCGCTCACGCGACGGATCCTCGAGCTCGTCGGCGCCGACCCGGGACTGATCCGCTTCGTCGCCGACCGCCCCGGTCACGACCGGCGCTACTCGATCGACTGCGCGAAGCTCCGGGCTCTCGGCTGGGCTCCGGCGACGGACTTCGAGGAGGGTCTCGCCCAAACGGTCGCGTGGTACCTCGAGCACGAGGGCTGGTGGCGCCGGCTCAAGTCCGGCGAGTGGCTCGAGTACTACCGACGCCAGTACAGCGGTCTGGGCTGACGGCGGGGCCGGCGGCCGTGCCGGGCTCGGGCCCGCCGGCGTCGCGCCGGCCGCTCCTCAGAGGACGATCAGCTGGGCCGGCGTCAGCACCCGCCGGCCCCAGGCGAAGTGGTCGCGCCAGTAGACCGACGTGTTGAGCGAGGCGAGCATGACGCCGGCGGAGGAGCCGGTGGAGTGGATGAACCAGCCGCGCCCCAGGTAGATCCCCGCGTGATAGATCGAGCTGACGCTCGAAGCCGTGCCGTCCGGCCCGAAGAAGATGATGTCGCCGCACTTGAGCCCGCTGCGCGTGATCCGCGGCGACGCGCTGCGCGCCATGTCGCTGGCGCCGCGCTCGTAGATCGGGTAGCCGAAGCGGACCTTCAGCACCCACCATACGAACCCCGAGCAGTCGAAGCCGCCGTGCGCCTGGTACCCGTAGGGCGAGTCCGCCGTCGGCCACTCGCCCCCATACACGTAGGGGTAGCCGATGTACTTGAGAGCGAATTTCGTCACCTGCCGCTGGCGATAGCTTAGGAGTGAGAACGTGATCGCCTCGTAGTCCTCGAGACCGGCCAGCCGCCAGTCGGCGATCGGCAGTCCCTTCCAGAGCATGTAGGCGATCTCGGCGCGTGAGACCGCCTCCCCCGGGGAGCGCTCGCGCACCTCGCCGGAGGGGTAGGGGTGGTTGTAGCGCAGCAGGAGGTGCCGGGAGGCGACGATCCAGGGCAGGAGCGAGGGCGCCCGCGTGTTCCAGTCGGGGTTCGGACGCCACACCGACGGCCTGAGCGTCGTCAGCAGCGTCCAGTCCGTCTCGGGGTGGAGTACCTGCAGCGTGCGGATGACAGCCCGCTCGGCCTTGGCCGCCGGCACCGTGCCCTCCGGATTGAAGAGAGCGAGCGTCGGTGACATCAGCCCGAGCTTGATGGCGATCTGGATGTCCCAGTAATAGGGGTCGACGCCCGGCACGACGTCGGCGAGGAAGACCGGGTCGGTGACGACGTCGTCCTGGTGGCCGCTGGCGACGACGAGGGCCCGTGCCAGCTGACGGCGCCTGATGAGCCGGTCGGGCCTGAAGCGGACGACGTAGTCGTCGAGGACGCGGTCGTCCACGGGGCCCTGGTCGGTCACCCAGTCGATGGCCGTCCGCGCCCAGTAGTCGACCGGCACGTCGGTGTAGGTCTGGGCGCCCGCCGTAGAGACGGGGCCGGCGACGAGCGCCGCCACGCCGAGGGCGACCGCGACGAGGACACGGAGGCTATACGGGAGACGAGTCATGCACTTGTGGCTATCGGCCCGCGAAACGGAACCTTGAGGGCGGCGGCCGCACTCGGTCGCCCGTGGGGCCCGCTCCGCTCAGGAGAAGGGAAGCGCGGCCGATAGGAGAAGGAGAGCCCCCACGGCGGCGTCTGCACGGCGAGGCGCCGCAGAGCGATCCGACCCGAGGTCCCCCATGCGGCACCCCACGATGAAGCTCCTCTCCCGACTCAGCCCCCCAGGCTCGTCGATTTCCCCACGCCGGGCCGGCTCGAGGCGCCCGCTGCTACAGCGTGCGCTGCTGGCCGCTGCGCTGGCGGTCGCGGCGGTGGCCGTGGGCGCCGCCACAGCGGCGCCCACGGCCACCGCCGGCACGGCCACCAGCTTCGTGATGAACGGCCGGGGATGGGGGCACGGGATCGGCATGAGCCAGTGGGGCGCCTACGGGTACGCGACGCACGGCTGGTCCTACCGCCAGATCCTCACCCACTACTACACCGGCATCGAGCTCGGCGCCGTCGGCGACCTCAACCTGCGCGTGCGCCTGCGCGGGGGCCTGAGCGCCGTCAAAATCACGTGCGTCTACCCATACCGCGCGCACATGACCGGGGTCCGCTTCGACATCCCCGCCGGCGCGACCGCGACGACCACCTGGACCGGCACGCGCTACAAGGTCGCGGCCGCGGGCAAGGTCGCCTACTTCACCTCACCGGTCACGTTCACCGCGGAGAAGGGCACGCTCAGGACGCTCACCGCCACCGACCTCGGCACGACCGGGCGGTACCGCGGGGTCCTGCGCGTGCTGCGCTACGACGGCGCCCTCATGCTGCTCAACCGGGTGCCGCTCGAGAGCTACCTGCGGGGCGTCGTGCCCCGCGAGATGCCCGCGAGCTGGCCCGCCGCCGCCGTGCAGGCACAAGCCTGCGCCGCGCGCGCCTACGCCGCCCGGGCGTACGACACGAAGCGCGTCTTCGACCTGTACTGCGACACGCGCTCCCAGGTGTACGCCGGCGTCGGCGCTGAAGACGCGCGCAGCGACCGCGCCGTGCTCAAGACCGCCGGAGTCGTGCCCACCTACGGCGGCACGCCGATCCACGCCTTCTACTTCTCGACCTCCGGCGGCCACACCGAGAACATCGAGAACGTCTGGCAGACGAGCCCGCTGCCGTACCTCAAGGGAGTCAAGGACGAGTACGACGACGCGTCCCCGCTGCACCGCTGGCCCGAGAACCCTGCGCGGCGCTCCGCCGGCGCGATCGCCACCCTGCTCGGGTCCTACAGCAGCTCGAACCCGCTGGGCGTGAAGGGCGAGTTGCGCGCCCTCTGCGTGGTCAAGCGCGGGGCATCGCCGCGCGTCGTCAGGGCGGCGGTGATCGGCAGCAAGGGCGTCTCCTGGATCTCCGGCGCCCAGCTGCGCTTCAAGCTCGACCTCCGCGACACCTGGGTCACGATCCGCAGCCTCTCGATCACGCCGGCCAAGGCGGATGCCACGACCCTCGTCTGCGGCGACACCGTCACCCTGAAGGGACGCCTCTACCCAGCGCTCCCGGACGGCGCCACGGTGACGCTGAACGTCCTGCGCGACGGGGTGTGGCGCAGCCGAACGCTCGAGACCACACGGCGGACGCAGCGCCTGACGGACACGCTCGCGGTGGCCTACTCCCACTACATCGTGACGCTGAAGCCGCGAGAGACCACAACGTACTACGTGTCGCGGGCTGCCCTGCGCAGCCCACAGACGAAGGTCACGGTCCGCCCGGCGATCACGCTGCAGGCCACGCCGACCACGGTGGCGGCCGGGCAGAGCGTCACCTTCACCGGTACCGTCGCACCGGCGCTCGGCGACGTCACGGCGTGGCTGCAGACGAAGCGCGACGGCGTCTGGCGCGACACGAAGAAGGTGCCGCTCGACGGCAGCGGCACGTTCAAGGTGACGTGGGCGGCCGTCGCCGGCGTGACCGCCGCGCGGCTGCGCGTGCCGGTCACCGAGGCGCTGGCCGGCGGCCGGAGCCCGACGGTCGCCCTCCTCGTCAAGTAGCACCCCGGAAAGGGGTGCGCGCCCGAAGCTGCCGGCTACTTCTTCGCCGCCTCGGCGCCGAACGGCGCCGCCGGCGTGTCGGGAAACTGATGGCGGTGGATGTCGCCCTCGACCATGTAGAGCACGTCCTCGGCGATGTTGGTGGCGTGGTCGGCGAGGCGCTCGAGGTAGCGCGCCACGCTGAACAGCAGCACCACGGCGTCCAGGTGATCCCCGTCGCTGCGGATCTGCTCCTTGAGCTCGTCGATCAGCCGCGCGTAGAGATCGTCGATCTCGTCGTCCGCGGCGAGCACGATGCGGGCGAGCGACGGCGTCCTGGCGCACGAGGGCGTCGAGCGCCTTCTCGATGATCGCCCGCACCCTGTCGCTCATCACCGACATGGTGTGCGGGACCGGCACGGGGTACTCGCCGGCGAGCTGCACGGCCCGTTCGGCGATGTTCGACAGCGAGATCGCCGATGCGCTCCAGCTCGTTGTTGATCTTGACGACGGCGATGACGAAGCGCAGGTCGCCGGCCACCGGCTGGTAGAGGGCCAGGAGCTTGAGGCACTCCTCCTCGACGTCGACCTCGTTCTGGTCGATCACGAGGTCGGTGGCGATCACGCGCCGGGCCTGGCCGACGTCGCGTGTCTCGATGGCGTTAAAGGCGAGGCGCAGGTTGTCCTCGACGAGCGCACCGAGCGCCAGGACCTTGCGCTTCAGGTGCTCGAGCTCGCGCTGCAGATGTGTGGTCATGAGCCTCTCTCCCCTCCCGGCGTCAGCTGAACCGACCGGTGATGTAGTCCTCGGTCTGCTTCTCCTGCGGGTTCGAGAAGATCTGCGTCGTCGGACCGACCTCGACGATGTGCCCCTCGTAGAAGAACGCCGTGTAGTCGCTGACCCGCGCCGCCTGCTGCATGTTGTGGGTCACGATGACGATGGTGTAGTTGGCCTTGAGGGTGTTGATGAGCTCCTCGATCTTCGAGGTCGCCACCGGATCGATGGCCGAGGCGGGCTCGTCCATGAGCACGACGTCGGGTTCCGTCGCGATGCAGCGCGCGATGCAGAGCCGCTGCTGCTGCCCGCCCGAGAGCGCGATCCCGGGCTCGCCGAGCTTGTGCTTGACCTCGCCCCAGAGCGCCGAGCGCTTGAGGGCGTCCTCGACGCGGTCGGAGAGCTCCGACCTGCTCATCCTGTAGTGCTGTCGCAACCCGTAGGCCACGTTGTCGAAGACCGTCATCGGGAACGGGCTGGGCTTCTGGAAGATCATGCCGATGCGCCGTCGCAGGTCGAGCAGGTCGGTGCCCGGGGCTGAGGATGTTGCGACCGCCGAAGATGACCTCGCCCCGGGCCTTGTGATCGCGGTAGAGCTCGTAGATGCGGTTGTAGGTGCGGATGTGGGTCGACTTGCCGCAGCCCGACGGGCCGATGACGGCGGTGACCCGGTTCTTCTTGATCTCCAGGTGGTTGCCGAAGAGCGCCTGCTCCTTGCCGTAGAAGAACTCCAGACCGCGCACCGAGATGACGCTCTCGAGCTTGTCGAAGTCCTCGTCCATGGCGGCCGACCGTCCGGCCGCGACCTCGGTCGGCGGAGCGACGAGGATCTCCCCACCTGTCTTCATGGTCTCACTCACCATGGTCCCTACCATTCCTTGCCTCGCTGGAAGATGAGTCGCATCAGGACGTTGAGGCCGAGGACGGCGGCGATGACGACGAGTGCGCCGCCCCAGGCCAGCTCCTGCATGCGCTCGTACGGCATGCCGGAGAAGTCGTACACGGTCTTGGTCAGGTTCGCCGTCGGCCCGCCGAAGAACCCCTCGGGCCCGGACAGCCCCCGGAGCCAGTACGGGCTGCTGAGCGCCGTGAAGAGCAGTGGTGCCGTCTCCCCGGCGACGCGTACGGTGGCGAGCACGGCGCCGGTGATCAGACCGCTGCGCGCGGCGCGGGTGATCACGCCCAGGGTGACGCGCCAGCGTGGCACGCCCATCGCCAACGCGGACTCGCGCAGCTCGTTGGGCACCAGGTTGAGCATGTCCTCGGTGGTGCGCGCCATGACCGGCAGCATGATGAACGCCAGGGCGATCGAGCCCGCGAAGCCGGAGTAGTGCTGCAGCGGCCGCACCAGCACCGCGAAGATGAAGACGCCGACCACGATCGACGGGATGCCCATGTTGACGTTGGCCACCATGCGCACGCCGGTGGCGATGCGGCCGTTGCGCCCGAACTCCGCCAGCCAGATGCCGCCGAAGAAGCCCATCGGCAACGCGATGAGCGCCGCCACTGCCGTGATGACGAGCGTGCCGAGGATCGCGTTGCCGAGCCCGCCGCCGGGCTCACCGACCACCGGCGGGAGCTGTGTGAAGAAGCCCCAGTCGATGGCGCGGGCGCCCCGGCGCACCACCTCCCAGACGATCAGCACCATGACGGCGATGCCCGCCGTGGCGCCGCCCCAGGAGAGGGCCCTGACAGCGGTGTCGACCGCCCTGCGCGGGCCGTGCGAGCGAGGCCGGAGCGGCCTGCCGGCGGCTTGCGGCGGAGACGCGTCTCCGCCCTTCAGCCGCGTCGCCGGCGCGCTCATGCCCTGCCTCCCGTCGTACGCCGCGCCCGGCGGAGCCAGAACTGCGCCAGCACCTGGAAGACCATGGTGATGGCGAACAGGATCAGCCCCATGTAGATGAGGGCGCTGACGTCGAGCTTGGTGGTCGCCTCGTTGAACTGCAGGGCGATGAGCGAGGCGACGGTGGTGCCGGGGTCGAAGAGCGAGCGCGGCACCGAGAGGAACGAGCCGCCGACGAGGTAGGCCACGGCCATCGTCTCGCCCAGCGCACGCCCGAGGCCGATGAAGGTCGCCCCGACGATCCCGCTCAACGCGTAACGCAGGCTGATCTTGCGCAAGACCTCCCAGGTGGTCGAGCCCATCCCGTAGCTCGCCTCCTTCGTCACGCGCGGCACCATGAGCAGCACGTCGCGCGAGAAGGCGGTGATGAACGGCAGCACCATCACCGCCAGAACGAGCCCCGCGGTGAGGATCGAGAAGCCGCCGCCCTGGAACATGGGACCGGGCCGCAGGAGCGGCAGCCGGCCGAGCCAGCTCTCCGTGACCAGCGGCGCGACGCGCTCCTGCATGAACGGCACGAGCACGAAGAGGCCCCACATGCCGAAGATGATGCTGGGGATCGCGGCCAGCATCTCGATCGCGGTGCCGATGACCCGCGCGACTCCGGGCGGGACGAGCTCCGTCAGGAGCAGCGCGATGACGAGCGCGAGCGGCACGGCGATGACCATGGCGACCACGGTGGTCATCGCCGTGCCGGCGAGCGCCGCCAGCGCCCCGTAGCTGCCGTCGTTCGGCGACCAGGCGACGGTGGTCAGAAAGCCGAGCCCCAGCTCGCTGATCGCCGTCCACGAGTTGTAGATGAGGACCCCGGCCAGTGCGAACATGGCGATCGCCACCGAGAGCCCGCAGACCAGGGTGACGACGCGGAACACCGGGTCCCCGTAGCGGCGGTGTGCCGCGCGGCGCCGCTTTCGCGGCGCCGCGCGGTGGATCTGCCTGGGTCTGCACGTCGATCTCGAGCGTGCTCACGTCCTGCTCCCAATCGGCATCCAGCGTTCGTGCCCGATCGACGTCAGAGCGGCCAGACCGGTGCGCCGGCCACGGTGATGTGTCTGCCACTCGCTCTGGATCAGCTCGTAGACGTTCGCCGGGATCGGCACGTAGTCGAGACCTTCCGGCCGTCGCGCCGCCCTCCCGGAACGCCCAGTCGAAGAACTGGAGCAGCGTCTGCGCGCGAGCGGCGTCCTGCTGCTCTCTTCTGGACCATGATGAAGGAGGCGCCGGTGATCGGCCACGTGGCCGGCCCGGCTGATCGACGAGCACGAGGTAGAAGTCCGTCGGCGCCGGCCCAGTCGGCCTGCGCGGCGGCCTCACCGAACGCGTCGAGACTCGGCTCGACCCACTCGCCGTCGGCGTTCTGCAGCTGGGTCGTGACGCAGCCCGGTCTCCTTCGCGTAGGCGTACTCGACGTAGCCGATCGAGCCCTTGAGCTGCTGCACGCTGGCGGCGACGCCCTCGTTGCCCTTGCCGCCGACACCGGCCGGCCAGGCGATCTCCTTGTCGCCGCCGCAGCGTCCAGACGTCGCCGGCTGCGGCGTCGAGGTACTGGGTGAAGATCCAGTCGTGCCCGGAGCTGTCCGAGCGGTGGACGACGTTGATCTTGCCGGCGGGGATCGTCGACGCCCGGGTTCACGCTCCGCGATGGCCGGGTCGCCCCAGTCCTTGATGTCGCCGTTGTAGATCTCGGCGACGAGCCCGCCGGTGAGCTTGAGCTGGTTGGTCTCGACGCCTCGAGGTTCACGACCAGGACGACACCGCCGACGCACTGCGGCCACTGCATGAGGCCGGCGGCCTGGAGCTCGGCCGGCTCGAGCGGCGCGTCGGAGGCGCCGAAGTCGACGGTCTTGGCCTGGATGGCCGAGATGCCGCCGCCGGAGCCGATCGACTGGTAGTTGAGCTTCACGCCGTTGAGATTGTTGTACTCGCTCCCCCACGTCGAGTAGAGCGGATAGGGGAAGCTCGCTCCGGCGCCGACGATCGTGTTGCCGTGCCCGCACCGGGGATCCCGCTCGACTCGCTCCCCTCGTCGCCGCCGCACGCGGCGAGCGCCAGTGCGAAGACGCCAGGAGCACGGCCGCGAGCAGCGACCGCGCAGCGTGCGCCACAGGCGACTGGACTTCCTCATCCTCGACCTTCCTTGTCGTCACGATGGTTGACCGGCGCGACGACCGTTGCCGCGCACCGCGAGAGAGGCTAGACCGGCCGAGTGAGCGTTCGGTTAGCGTGCGGTCAAGGACGCGCGAGACGTGCAAGGCGTCGGCAGGCGGCTGCACGTGTCGACGACGTGGCGAGCTCGGTAGCGGCCAGCGCGTCGCGCGCGGCAGGTGGATGCGTGAAGGTGCTGCCGCGCCCGACGACGCTCTCGACCGAGACGCGGCCGCCGTGGACCTGGGCGATGTGCTTGACGATGGACAGGCCCGAGGCCGGTGCCGCCCAGGTCGCGGCTGCGCGCCTTGTCGACGCGGTAGAAGCGCTCGAAGAGGCGCGGCAGGTGCTCGCGCGAGATGCCGATGACCCTCGTCGCGCGACGCGTGATCACGATCTCGTCGCTCGTGCGCGTGCGGCCGAGACTGCGACCGGTCGTGCCCTCGGGGCTGTACTTGACGGCGTTGTCGAGCAGGTTGACGACCGCCTGCTCGAGCAGCGGCGGGTTGATCTCGGCGTACAGCTCGTCGGCGCAATCGACGGGAACGGTGATCCGCTTGGCGCTCGGCCTTGCGGCGCGCAGACCTCGGCGGCGACGGCGAGCACGTCGTCGAGGCGCGCCTCCTGCAGCGCGACCTCGCGGCCTCGCGCTCGCTGCTCGAGCGCGAGAGGGCGAGCAGGTCCTCGATGATCGAGTTCAGGCGATCGGCCTGGCCGGCGATGATGCGCAGGAAGCGGCGGCCGGCCTCGGGGTCGTCGATCGCGCCGTCCGCCAGCGTCTCGGCGAAGCCCTTGATCGAGGTGACCGGCGTCTTCAGCTCGTGCGAGACGTTGGCGACGAAGTCGCGGCGCACCGCCTCCAGCCGTCGCAGCCGCGTCACGTCGTTCACCACGACGACCGCGCCGGCGCACCGCGCCGTCGTCGGTGTGCAGCAGCGATCCGTTCGCCTGAAGGAACCTGTCCTCGCCGCCGACGAAGGCCGTGAGGTCCGTCTCCACCGGCTGCTCGCCGGCGAGACGGCGATCACGACGCGCTGCAGCTCGGGATTGCGCACGGCCCCCTCGATCGACTTGCCCGACGACGTCGCACGCGTCTCGACGTCGAGCAGCCGTGCGGCGGCGGTGTTGATCGCGATCACGCGCGCCGTCGGGTCCACGGCGAGGACGCCTTCGACCATGCTCTCGAGGACCGCCTCGCGCTCGTTGCGCTCGCGCGTGAGTGTGCGCAGCTTGTCGTCGAGCTCCGCCGCCATGCGGTTCATCGCCTCGGCAACGGCCGCGAACTCGACCGTCGTGGGCACGAGCAGCTTGCGACTGAAGTCGCCGGCGGCGAAGCGCTCGGCGCCCTCGCGCATCTCGCGCATCGGGCTGCGCGATACGCCGCGAGACGAACCAGCCCAGCAGCGCGGCGATCAGGGCGACGATGCCGGCGCCGACGAAGATGCTGCGGTAGAGCGCGGCCAGCGCCTCGTCGATCGCGGTGAGCGGCACGGCCGCGCGCACCACAGCGGCGACCTCACCGCCCGAGTCGAGCGGCACCGCCACGTACATCATCTCCTCGCCCAGCGTGGCGCTGCGGCGCACGGCCTGTCCTACCCCGCCGGCGAGCGCCGTCTTGAACTCGGGGCGGTCGGCGTGGTTGACCATGTCCTCCGGCAAGCGGTCCGAGTCGGCGACCACGTCTCCCGGCGAGACGCCGTCCGCGCCCGTCCCGATGATCGTGAGACGCGTGCCGGAGGCGGCCCCCATGCGCTGCACCAGCGCCTCAGATCGCCGCTCAGCTCCCCGGCATCGACAGAGCGCCGAGACCTCCACGCGTACCAGGTTCGCGCGCGCCTCGAGCTCCCGGGCCGTGTGTTCGAAGTAGAAGTCGTGCGCGGGCGCACGACGCGACCAGCCGACGGCGAGCAGTCGCGGACGACGATGACGCCAAGTACGTCGAAGACGCGCCAGAAGAGGCGACGCATGCTCAGTCGTCCCTGAGCCGGTAGCCGACGCCGCGGACGGTCTCGATGAGGCCCCCGCGGACCCCAGTTTGCGGCGCAGCGAGACCATGTGGACGTCGACCGAGCGGTCCGTGACGTAGCGGTCGTTCACGTACACGTCGTCCCCCTGCGCAGCGTCGACGATCTGCTGGCGCGTGAACACCCAGCCCGGGCGACGCGCCAGAAAGAGCAGGATGCGAAACTCGGTCGCTGTGAGCTCCACCGGCGTCTCGCGGACGAGCACCTGGTGGCGTCCGGGGTGGATGACGAGCTCGCGCACGCGCAGGACACCGTCGTCGGCGGTCGACTCGGTCCCGCGCC
>CAWBNR010000016.1:0-130358 GCA_963790185.1 uncultured Thermoleophilia bacterium
TCCCTTAGTGTGGTGTAGAAGCTCCGGGCCTGAGAGCTGAAGAAGCATCGGCCACCGGAAGCGTCCTAGAATCGTCGTTGTTCCGGCGAGAACAGTGACGAGAGGAGCACCACGATGGCCGACCCGAACAGCATGACCGTGAGCGAGGCCGCAGGCAAGATGCTGACCGGCGAGCACGCCGACGTCGTGCGCGAGGCGGTGCGGCTCGTGATCGCCGAGCTCATGGAGGTCGAGGTCGCAGAGCTCGCCGGCGCCGCCCGCTACGAACGCTCGCCCGAGCGCGCGACGCAGCGCAACGGCTACCGCCAGCGCCAGTGGGACACGCGCGTCGGCAGCCTCGAGCTGGCGATCCCGCGCCTGCGCAGCGGCAGCTACTTCCCGAGCTTCCTCGAGCCGCGGCGACGCAGCGAGCAGGCGCTCGTGGCCGTGGTCGCCGAGGCCTACGTGAACGGCGTCTCAACGCGCAAGGTCGAGCGCCTCGTCGCCCAGCTCGGCATCGAGAGCATGAGCCGCTCGACGGTGAGCCGCCTCTGCCGCACGCTCGACGAGCAGGTGCGCATCTTCCGCGAGCGCCCGCTTGAGGGCCGTTACCCCTACCTCTGGCTGGATGCCAAGGTGGAGCGCGTGCGCGAGGCCGGGAGCGTGCGCCACAAGGCGCTCGTGGTCGCCTACGGCGTGCACGAGAGCGGCTGCCGTGAGGTGATCGGCATCGACGTCGGCGAGGCCGAGACGGAGGCCTTCTGGCGCGAGTTCCTGCGCGGCCTCCTGGCCCGCGGCCTGGACGGCGTGCTGCTGGCCGTCTCCGACGCCCACGAGGGCCTGAAGAAGGCGATCGCGCAGGTACTCGGCTGCCCCTGGCAGAGGTGCACCGTGCACTTCCTCCGGGACATGCAGGGCCACGTGCACCGCAGCCAGCAGCAGATGGTCGCGGCGGCGATCCGCCAGGTGTTCGCCGCCGAGACGCTCGCCGAGGCCCGCGAACGCCTGGCAAGCGTGGTCGCCACCCTCGAGGCTGCGGCGCCCAAGGTGGCCCTTCTCCTCGAGGCCGCGGAGGAGGAGCTGCTTGCCTTCATGCGCTTCCCGCGGGAGCACTGGCCGAAGCTGCGCTCGACGAACCCGCTCGAGCGCCTCAACAAGGAGATCGCCCGCAGAAGTGACGTGGTCGGCATCTACCCGAACGACGCCAGCCTGATCCGCCTGGCCGGGGCGTTGCTGCTCGAACAGAACGATGAATGGCTCGTCGGGCGGCGCTACCTCTCGGCGGAGTCGCTCGCCGGGCTCTATGCCGCTGGGCGGGCTGACGAGCCAGAGCGCCTGGCGCCGTCGGCACGGGAGGTGGTGCTGCTCACCACCCGATGACCCTGACGACGATCAGGAACTACACCACGTCGGGGGACTTGACCCGAAGCAAGCGATGTCTCCACGACGACGGGGGGTCAGGCCAGGTCAGGTCAGGTCCGGACCAGGTGGAGCCTTGGACGCAGCCCAAAGACACGCAGCCGAGGATAGCAAGGAGGGACAGCGATGGTGGATGTTGAGGAGCTGAGGAGATTTCAGCTCTTCGCCAACCTGGACGACAAGGAACTGGCGGAGTTGGCGAAGATCGGCTCGCCCGAGAAGGTCGGTGCAGGCTCCGAGGTCCTCGCGGAAGACGAGGCCGCCTCTACGGTCTACATGGTGGCGGACGGCAAGGTCAGCGTCACGATGAAGAGCCGGAAGGGCCAGGAAGCAGTCATCGACGAGGTTGGCCCGGGGGGAATGTTCGGATGGTCCGCAGCGCTGGATGACCAGACCTTCACGGCCGCAGTAAGGACCATCGAAGACTCGACGCTGCTGGCCTTCGATGGCGAGCGGCTGAGGCAGTTGTTCGCCGAGAACTACCGTATCGGGTATCGGATCGTCAGTAACATAGCCTTGGTGATCTCCACCAGGCTGACGAATCTGAGATCCACGCTGGTAGATGAGCCCTTTGCTCCCGAGTGGCTCGCCTCGCCGGCTCAGGAGGGACCAGTCGGTCCCCCTTCGGCGGGAACGATGAGCGAGTTGAAGGCTGTGGCTTGTCCCGATTGCGGCTCGGTCAACCGCCCGAGATCGGTCGTGAATGACACTGAACAGTACAGGTGTCACGACTGCGGGATGGTCTACTACACCTCTGCCGGGTGTGAAACACGGGTCGACGATCGCTAAGCGCGCATGAGGCAGCCGCGAGTGCTTGGGCCACCTGCCGATCTTCGGGCAGCGCCATTCGCGCTGGGTCCTCCGAGAGTACCTCGGACACGACAACGAAGAACGACCGCACCGCGGCCTGTCGCTCGAGACGCCGGAGCCGGGAGCCGCCCGTCGCCGGGTCGATGGCGCGGTCATCCGCGTCGATCGACTCGGTGGGCTGATCCACGAGTATCACCGAGCAGCAGCGTGAATCGGGACAGGCGTACCCTTCAGGTCCCGCCTGCCGCTCTTGACAGCCATGTTTCTCAGGAGTAGCTTGTTTCCTGTCACAGGAAACTATGCCAATCAAGGACATATGATGGCTGCCCAGAGCGACCTCATCCTCGGCGCGACCCGCATCCTGGCCGACCGCCTCGGCGAGGGCTGGGGCGTGCGGCGCTTCGACGAGCCCGTGCGAGGGCCGGGCATCCTGCAGCCCGACGCCGTTCTCAACCTGACCGCGCCCGACGGCAGCAGCGTACTCCAGATGCTCGAGGCCAAGGGGCGCCTCTACCCACGCGACGTGCAGCGCTGGCTCCGCGCCCTGCGCCCGGTACCGCCCGACAACAGCTACCTTCTCGTCGCGCCCTTCTTGGGCCGGCGCACGCGCGACCAGCTCGAGGCGGCCGGGGTCAACTACATCGACCTGACCGGCAACGTGCTGGTGCGCTCCGCACGCCCGAGCATCCTCATCCGCGAGCGGGGCGCCGAGAAGGACCCAGCGCCGGCCGACGGACCCGTCCGCTCCTTGCGTGGGCCCAAGGCGGCGCGAGTGGTCCGTACCCTTTGCGACTACAGAGCGCCTATGACGTCCCGCGCCGTCGCATCCCGGACCGGCGTTACACCGGGCTACGTCTCCAAGATCGTCGCCCTGCTCGAACGCGAGGCGCTCATCGAGCGCGAAGGCCGTGGCCCCGCCCGAACAATCGTCCAGGTGGCGTGGGCGGATGTCATGCGACGCTGGGGTGCCGACTACCGACTTCTCGAGTCGAACAGCGCCCGTCTCTTCCTCGCGCCCCGGGGGATCCCCGCGTTCCTGCGCGACCTCGACGGCTGGGCATCCCGCACCCCGAACGCTCGCTACGCCGTGACCGGCTCGTTCGCCGCCGCCCGCAGGGCGCCGGTCGCACCCCCGGCGCTGCTCGTCTGCTATGTCGACGCACCGATCGGCGTCGCCGAGAAGACCGGCCTGATGCGAGCCGGCCAGACCGGCAACGTCTACCTCTGTGAACCTCTGGATGCGGTCGTCTTCGAGCGCACCTGGACCGAAGAGGACATCTCGTTCGCCGCGCTCTCCCAGGTCGCCGTGGACTGTCTCACTGGGCCCGACCGCATGCCCTCAGAAGGCGAGGCCCTCCTGGAGTGGATGGCCGCCAACGAAGACGCCTGGCGCGTCGATAGCTGAGCGCATCTCGCCGGATCCGCTCTACGTCGCCGCCCGGCGCGTGCTGCTCGACGCTCTCGAGGCGCTCGGGACGCACCGGGAGGCCGCCATCCTCGTCGGGGCCCATGTCGTCTACCTGCGGGTCGGCGAGGGTGATCTCGCGACGACGCCCTATACGACCGACGCCGACGTCGCCCTCGACCCCGCGCTGCTCGGCGCCACGCCGCCGCTCGACGAGGCGCTCGCCGCCGCCGGCTTCGTACCCAAGATCGGACCCGACGGCCGCATCGTCGGCTCGTGGGTGACCGAGCGCGAAGTGTCAGGAATGCCCACCCTCATCGACCTCGACGTGCTCGTGCCCGCAGCGCTCGGCGGCGAGGGCAGGCGAGCCGCGCGGCTCAACGCGCACGGGGACCGCGTCGCCCGCAAGGCCCTCGGCCTCGAGCTGGCGCTGAGCGACAATGGCCTGATGACGATCGGGGCGCTGGACGCCGACCAGCGGAGCTTCGAGGTGCGGGTCGCAGGCACCGCAGCCCTCCTCGTCGCGAAGGCACAGAAGATCGGGGAGCGCCTTGACGACCCGAGACGCGATACCTACATAGCCAAGGACGCCCTCGACATCCTGCGGCTTCTGCGAGGCAGCGACCTCGACCGAGCCGCATCGACCTTGGCCGGCGCCCGGACCGGCGCTCTCGCCACTGTTGCCCCGAGCCTCGGGGCAGCGATCGCTGCGACGGTCGAGCGAGCTCTCGCGCTGCTGGGAGACGAGTTCGCGAGGGAGAACGCCCGCGGCTGCGTCCTCGCGGGGCGCGCCGCCGCCGGCCGAGACGACCCGGGAGTCGTCGCCGCATCGCTTGCCGCCCTCACGTCCCAGCTGCTCGAGCGACTCTGACACGGACCGGCTCCGAGCCGCGATCGCCCCGTCAGGCGGGGACAGCGAACGACTCGGGGGCCACGACCAGTCCACGCGTACGAGGCTCCCGTCAGCATCTCGGCAGCACTTTCCCGGCCGAAGCGGGAACATCTGAGCGTGCGCGAGAGAAGGGGTGCCCTTGCGCGGGAAGGCCGATGGTGGTGCCCCCGGACTGGAATCGAACAGCCGACACCAGGTTTAGGAAACTCACGGCTCGCGTGACGCGGCGTAGCGGCTGATTCGCAAAGGTGCTGGAGTGTCCAAGGTTCTGCATGGGTTCGGTGCTGGGCCGTGTCCAGGCGTGTTGGCCCATGGCGAGTAGTCTCGTCGGCGATGCGTCGGCAGACGCTTCTTCTCAGAGCGGTGCCGCCCTGGTCTCGTCGATTGGTCGGTCAACCTCTGCGAGTGCAGGTTTGGCCCCCAGCCGCGCAACGTTTCCAATACCTCATTTCAATACATACTCTCCTCGAAGAGGATGCAGGGCTGTAGGTGGACTGACGCGATTCATCGGTCCATTGCCCTGAACTGATCGAACATACAAATGGAGTCGACGCCCAGTTTCGTCGCATGCCGCGGAGGGGTACGAAGAAAATCGTGGATGGTCGTGGTGTCGGCGTCCGCAGCGAGGGGAGACTCAGGTGGACTGGAACATCATCGAGGGCAAGTGGAAAGAACTCAAAGGCCATGCGCGGGAAGAGTGGGGCAAGCTCACCGACGACGAGCTTGAGGAAATCGGGGGCAAGAAGGATCGCCTGGTCGGCAAGCTGCAGCAGAAGTACGGATACGCCTCCGACGAGGCCGATCGGCGTGCGGACGAGTGGGCGAAGCATCAGGATGCGAAGCCTCACGATGAGGCCATCAACACCTGAGACCTATCGGAGGGAGGTGACGTCATATGAGCATTTGGCTGATCATACTAATCATAGTGGTGCTCGTGCTGTTCTTCGGTGGCTGGGGCTTCACGAGACGGGGGAGGTGATCGTCTGTGAATAGGAATTCCGGCATCGGCGTACTGGTGTTCGGCATCGTGCTGGTGGTCGTCGGCGCCATCATGAAGTTCGCTATCACGGCGCATGTCTCTGGGTTCAGCATCAACACGGCCGGCGTCATCCTGCTCTGGGTGGGGATCGGTATCTTCGTCGTGAGCCTGCTCATCATCGTACTGGGGGGCAGGAGCAGGAGCACGACGCGAACGGACGTCCGGGAGACTCCCTCAGGCCAAGAGCGGACCGAGCAGCAGGACGACTGGCGCACGCCCTGACGACTCGAAGGTGTGCGGGAAATCGCCGAAGAACGGCGCGCCTGACTCCACGCGATCGAGATGACACCGATAGCGCACGCCACCGGGAGCGAGATTCGGCGATGCGCTCAGCGTCCCGGTCGTGGAGAATGACACCAGAGAACCGGAGGGGGACTCGCAGTGCGGAACTTACTGGGAACTGTTCTTTTCGTGATCTACATCGTCGTCGGCTTTGTCGTCGCGAACTCGCATCACTATTTCGCGCACCTGGACCAAGCCAAGCCGCTCGTCTCCGCGGTCCTCGCCGTCGCGCTCTGGCCGCTCGTGCTGTTCGGAGTCGATCTTCACATCTAATGAAAGCGCTGGTCGCACGGGTAGCCGCGCATTCTCCCTAGGCGTCGGGGGCGAGGCTGGAAGGTGTTCGTTGTCTCGCGCCAGAGCTCGGCGAGGTCTTTTGAAGGTGCCAGGCCCCGGCGCGGGTGACGAGCTTGAGGTGATGGCCCGCACTGCAGCCGACCATGTCGCTCGGGTCGGCGTTGCGGTCATACTGTCCATGCGGCTGGCCCGCAGCGGCTCACGGTGACCCGCCGCCGACCTCGGTCGGGGTGTGCCGGTCCTTGGTGTCGCCAAGGCCGAGCTCACCGTTGCCGTTGAAGCCCCAGGCCCAAAGCGTGCCGTTCGTCCTCACTGCCAAAGTGTCGCCGTCGCCGCAGGAGACGCTCGCCCAGTCGTTGGCCGTGCCCACTCGGGTCGGGGTGAGTCTGGTGGACGTATCGCCCAGACCGAGCTGGCCGACGTAGTTGTGGCCCCAGGCCCAGAGGCTGCCGTCCTTCTTCACGGCCAGACCGAAGTCGTAGCCGCAAGCGACGGCCGCCCAGTCATTGGCGCTCCCGACCTCGGTCGGGGTGAGCCTGTCGCGCGTGTCGCCCAGGCCGAGTTGACCGAAGCCGTTGCCACCCCAGGCCCAGAGGCTACCGTCCTTCTGGAGGCCCAGCGTGACGCTGAAGTCGCAGGCAGACGGCCGCCCAGTCGCCGGCGCTGCCCACGCGAGTCGGGGTGAGCCTATTGCGCGTGTCGCCGAGGCCGAGCTGGCCGGCGCCGTTGTAGCCCCAGGCCCAGAGGGAGCCGTCGTTCTTCAGGCCCAGGCTGTGCTGGTAGCCGCAGGCGACGGCCGCCCAGTCGCCGGCGCTGCCCACGCGAGTCGGGGTGAGCCTATTGCGCGTGTCGCCGAGGCCGAGCTGGCCGGCGTCGTTGCTGCCCCAGGCCCAGAGACTGCCGTCCACCTTCAGGGCCAGGGTGTAGCCGTACCCGCAAGCGACGGCCGTCCAGTCGCCGGCGCTGCCGACCCGCGTCGGGGTGAGCCTGTCACTGGCGCCGCCCACTCCGAGATCGCCGTGGTAGTTGAGGCCCCAGGTCCAGAGGCTGCCGTCGTCCAGTATGGCCGAGGTGCGCTCGTAGCCGCAGGCAAGGCTCATCCAGTCGGTGCCGCTGCCGCCCTTGGTCGGGGCGTGTCTCTCCCTGGTGTCGCCGAGACCGAGCTGGCCCGCGTTGTTGCCGCCCCAGGCCCAGGGGGAGCCGTCCCTCTGCAGAGCCAGGGTGTGATCGCTGCCGCACACGACAGCCGTCCAGTCATGCGGTCTCAGCGTGGGCCTCGGCGTCAGTGACGGCGCAGGGGCGGCACGCTGCTGTCCGCAGCCCGCCACGAGGATGACACTCACAAGCAGAAGCGCCACGGCGATGCTGAGGGGGATCCGACGAGCTCGCACGCTTCCTACTGCTGGGGCGCGAGTCGTTCCGGGAGCTGAAGTTCGGCGAACACGACCAACCGCTGCGAATGGGTGCCCGCTGCCGCGTCCCAAGAGCCAGTGCAGGTGATTAGGTTGAGGCGCCTGCCCGCCGACGGCGCGAACACGTCGGCAGCGTCGGCGTCGCGCGCATACAGCTGCGTCATGCGCACGACGAACGTGGCCCGCCTGCCGCTCGCGTCCTCGACGTAGAGCGTGTCGCCCTTGTGCAGCTCGGGCAGGTCGTCGAAGGCCGCCGCCGTGCCGTCCGCGTAGCCGCTGTGACCGTCTATCACGGCGCTGCCCCTGTTGCCGGGGCGCGGCCCGAGTCTGTACCAGCCGACGGTGTCGGGGCCGGATGGCGACGCCATCGCGTTGTCGGCCGTCAGGCCGACGTCCTCGATGGCGGCATCAAGGCCGATCTTGGGGATGACCAGTCGCACCGGTCGGGCGTAGTCGCCCTTCGGGGCTGCCACCTTCGAGGCAGCCACGGTCTCGACCCGAGGAGCGACTGCCTTGCGAGCCGGCGGGCTCTCCGCGGGAGCCGGCGCGCTGAGCAGGTAGACGCCCCCGGCCAGGGCGACCAGCGCGCCGATCAGACAGGCGAGCGCGGCTACTCTCCCGCGGGCGAGTAGCCGCGCTCGTCGCCGCCGCCTTACCGCCCTCGGCTCCCCGGGGGCAGACGTCTCCGGCGATGCTTCCTTATCCGCGCCGGCGCGAAGCGGCACGGAGTCTCCAGGCCGCGAACAGCAGCGTCGCACCGGCCGCGAACACGCCGGTCATCAGCAGCCACGGCGAGCCGCCGTCTCCGGGCGGGTACCCCGTCGTCGGCAGGCCCGGCACGCTCGTGCTCGTGGCGCTCGGACTAGGACTCGGTGTGGACGTCACGTTCGCACAGACCCCGTTCGTGATCGTGTTGGTGTCCAGCGTGACCTCGCCATTGCGTGCCAGCAGCTGTCCCTGCACCGTCGCACCGGTCTGCGCGGCGATCGACGTCAAGGCGAAGATGTGTCCCACGAACTCGGAGTTCGTTCCCAAGGTCGCGGAGCTGCCGACCTGCCAGAAGACACGGCAGAAGCGCGCGCCATTGATGAGGTTGACGCGACTGTCTGACATGGTGGTGAGCGTGGATCCCATCTGGAAGATGAAGACGGCGTTGGGGTCGCCCTCGGCGTCGAGCGTGAGCGTCCCCGTGATCAGGAAGGTGCCGGCGGCCGAGGCGTAGACGCCGGGCTTCAAGGTCGTCCCACCGAGCTCGGTGGGGATGGAAGTGACGGGCGTCCGTCCGGCGGCGTCGTCGTAGGCGGTCACGAGGTCGAGCTGGGCCTGCTCTGCGGCGGCGTTGTTGATGTTCACGGCCCCGTCGATGGTGACGCTCGCCTGCCCGGTGAATTCAGTCCCGGGAAACAGTCCGATATCCCCGGTGACCGTGGTCGATCCGGTATTGGTGATTGTCTGGCCAGCCAAGATCGCGTACGAGGCGGCTGTCCCGAGGTTCACTGTTGGTTGGGCTGCGATGCTCAGCGCTGGTACCGCCATCATGGCTACCAGCACCAGTGCCAGCAGCAACGGCACGTGTCGCACCCTCATGAGTGCTCTCATAGGTCCGCTCACTCCCCCCGCTCTGAACTCTTTATAGACGTGCACCACTATGACATATTGACCCACTGTCAGCGTGTTCCTTTGTGGCCGGCTCGGGACACGATGGTACCCTGTCCCATGAGACTCGCAGAGAGACTACGTTCGCCGGAACGATTCCGCACTCGTGCCGCTCTACTGAAGGGGTGACCGGGACGCAATGCTCAAGGTGAGACCCCCGGAGGACTATCCTCCCGAAGAAGGCCGCTATCTGCGCGGGAACGACTTCTCACCGGTCGCCGTCGCCATCATCCTGAACCAGGACGAGGACAAGATCCCGCCCGACATCCAGGCATTGGTGCGCACCGGAGTAGAGAGCGGAGCCGCACTTTCGGGCACCATCCAGACGCCCAACATCGGCCTCGAGAAGATGGTCTGCAACCTGGTGGCCAACTCGAACATCCGCTATCTCATTCTGGGCGGGCCGGAGTCGGAGGGTCATCTCACCGGAGATGCCTTGAAGGCCTTCTTCGAGCACGGTGTTGACACTCGGAAGCGCATCCTCGGGACCGAGGCGTGGCACGCGGTCCTGCACAACCTGCCCCTGGAGGCGATCGAGCGCGTCCGGCAGCAGGTGTCGTTGGTCGACCTTCAGTTCGAGGGAGACCCGGCGGTCCTGCGACAGGCGATCTGGGCGTGCTATCAGGAGGCTCCCGTAGAGTTCCGCGACTACTCGCTCTCTGATCCCGGCGCGTATCCGGAGCCGCACTTGAGCAGTCAGATCACCTGGCAAGCGATGCAGCCCTGGGCGGAACCGGAGAACGAGAGCGAGAGCGAGGCCAAGCGGAGGATGCAGGCGCTGATCGAGAAGCTGAAAGCCGGGAACGCGGCGCGGAGCTCAGGTCACGTCTCATCGGGGGAGAGTGAACAGGAGCCGTCGGAGAAGGGCTGACGATTGCGCCGGGCCACGCGGGTCATGACGCATATCCTGACGAACGGCCCCACCCGCACAGCTGGTTCGCACAGGTCTCGCGTGCTGTCCTTAGAAAGCTCCTGCACATGGCAGCGTCGCCGGCGCTGTGCCGACGCCTCGCGCCAACTGAGCTCACAACGATTCTGCTGAGGCACGGCCGGGTACGTCGCAGCTGACGTCGCCTAGCGATTGGCTCGAATCGCTCCTGGCATGGACGCAGTTGAGCAGGGAGGCATCGTGGCCCACACCGACCTCTTCCCGGACCAGTGGCAACCGCAGGTCGTTCTCATGGCGGCGCTCAAGGTCGGCCTCATCGATGCGCTGCTCGACACGCCACTGCCGCCGGCGGAGGTGGCGGAGAAGCTCGCCCTCGACGAGCGTGCGACGCTGCGCGTGATCGGCGCCCTCGTCGATGCCGGCTACCTAGAACGCCGGGGCGATGGCGTGATCGTGGCGCCAGACGCCCGCCCGCTTCTGGACCAGGCCGACGCCGCCTTCGTCGGCGACCGGCTGCTACATCTCCACGATCTGCTCGTCCGTTGGGTGCAGCTGCCGCAGGTGCTGCGAGACGGCGGTCCCGCACGATTCGAGCGCACACCGGAGTCGCTGCGGGCGTTCATCGGCTCCATGCGCGTCGGGGCTCGCGAGCGCGCCCCGTTGCTGGTCGAGCGGCTCGCGGCGCTCTTCCCCGCGACGAAGACCGTGCTCGACATCGGCGGCGGTCCGGGCACGCAGGCGCGTGCCTTCCAGGAACGCGGCTGGCAGGTGACGGTGCTCGACTTCCCCGAGGTCATCGACCTCATGGCAGAAGACCTCGCGTGGGCCGGCATCGCCACCATCAAGGGCGACGCGACGAAGGGCATCCCTGCACAGGATTTCGACCTCGTCTACTGCGGCAACCTCTTTCACTCAATGTCCCATGAGGAATGCGCAACAGTCGTCGCGGGCGCGGCCGAGGCTCTCGGAGAGGGCGGCGCCCTTGCCATCTTCGACTTCCTGAGCGGCCGGGGTCTGCCTTCGTCGCTCTTCGCCGTGAACATGCTCGTCGCGACGAGCGGCGGTGACGTCTACGAAGAGAAGGACTACCGTCGCTGGTGCGAGGCAGCCGGGCTACGGGACTTCGGCGTGCACGAGGTGGCAGGGCAATCCCAGTGGCTGCTGACGGCAATCAAGCGCTGAGCCGCCCACTTGCTAGCAATCCACCCCTGACGGCATGCCGATGAGCGCGCAGGTGTCGTAGACGAGCATCCCAGCCCGGCATCCACCCCAAGGTGGTCAGCGAGCGCCTCGGGCACGCCACTGTCTCCATCACCCTCGACACCTACTCGCATGCCATCCCGGCGATGCAGGAGGAGGCGGCGACGCTGATCGCGGGCCTGGTGTTCGCAGCGAACTAGATGATTGATTCCACGAGATCAGCCTCAGGCAAGGAAAGCAGCGCAGAGAGGCCGAAGCCGACGGTGCCTAAGTCACCGTCTGCCCGGAGGCCACGATGCACGCCGACCTCGACACTCTCTGCACGGTCATCTATTGCACAGCCGACGATCTTCTGCCAGAGGCAAGAAGAAACGCCCGGCGCCGCATCAGCGACGCTGAGCTGGTCACGCTCTGCGTCGCCCAGGCGATCATGGGCATCCCCTCCGATCGCAGGTTCCTCGCCGTGGCACGCAAGCGCCTCGTCCATCTCTTCCCGGTTCTGCCCAGCCAGCCCGCCTACTGGAAGCGCCGGCGCCGGCTCGCAGGCGCGATCGAGTGGCTCATGGGCGTGTTCACATGCCAGAGCCCGGGCTTCAGCGACGACCTGCTGCTCATCGACTCGACCCCGGTGCCCTGCGCCGCCAGCCGTGAGACGGTCAAGCGCTCGGCGCTCGCAGACGCCGCCGGCTACGGCTACTGCGCCGCCCACTCGCGCCTCTTCTGGGGCTTTCGCCTGCACCTGCTGGCTGCTCCAGACGGCACACCGCGGGCGTTCACCCTCGCCGACCCACGACGCGGCGAGCGTGAGGTCGCGCTCGAGCTGCTCGAACGGGCCGCGCGCGGCGGTGAGCTGCTGGTCTGCGACAAGGGCTACGCCGGCCGGGAGTTCGCGGCAGGCGCTGCCGAGCTCGGCGTACTCGTCGTACGTCCCCGGCGCCGCGACGAGCCCGGCGAGGGGCCGCACCTCGCCCCCATCCGCCAGCGCATCGAGTCGATCTTCTGGACCTGCAAGGACCTGCTCACGCTCGAGCGTCACGGGGCGCGCACCCTGGCTGGACTGCGCGAGCGCATCCTGCAGCGATTCCTCTGCCTCGCCGCCTGCATCAGCCTCAACCACCGGCTGGGACGGCCGGGCCGCGCGCTCGTCGACTACTGCGCCTGAGGCTGCGGGCGTGGAATCAATCATCTAGCCGTGACGGGCGGTGACGAGGCGTCTCGTCGGCAAGATGTCGGCAGGAGCTTGCCGTCCAGACCATGCCCAGGTCGAGGCTCCTGTCGTCACCGTTGCGAGTCGCTCGTCACTCGAGTCTTGAGCCCGACGCTCCCTCCTCGAATGGCGTGTGGTTATTCGGCAGGGGTTAGTGTCCACGGACGTGGTGTACGAAGAAGTCCAGAGTGGTCACCTTGAAGAAGAGGTGACCACTGCTCCATCCTCGAGGGCGTGAGAAACCCAAAGAGATCGAGGAGGAGACAGTGGTCGAGGCAAACATGGACCTTCTCGGTTGGCTGCGCAAGCAGCTGGCCGAGGCCGAGCCGGACCTGCTGCGCGAAATGGTGCGCACGTTCGCCGAGACGCTCATGGGCGCCGAGGTCGACGCCCTCTGCGGCGCCGCCTTTCGCGAACGCAGCGGCGAGCGCGTGAACCGCAGAAACGGCTACCGCTCACGGCCCTTCGACACGCGTACCGGCACGATCGCCGTGGCCGTGCCCAAGCTCAGAAGCGGCAGCTACTTCCCCGACTGGCTGCTTGAACGCCGTCGCCGGGCAGAGCGTGCTCTCGTAGCCGTCGTCGCCGAGTGCTACGTCAGGGGTGTCTCCACGCGCCGCGTCGACGGCCTCGTGAAGACGCTCGGCATCGAGAGCATCTCAAAGAGCGCCGTCTCGGAGATGGCCAAGAGCTGAGACCGTGAGGTCGCCGCCTTCCGCTCACGTCCCCTGGACGAGGGCCCCTACCCCTACCTCTGGCTCGACGCCCTGGCCATGAAGACCCGTGAGGAGGGCCGCATCTGCCGCGTCGCGATCGTGGTCGCGACGGCGCTGAACGGCGACGGCGCGCGTGAGATCCTCGGCCTCGACGTCTTCACCAGCGAAGACGAAGCCGCCTGGAGCACCTTCCTCGGCGGTCTGGTCGAGCGTGGCCTTGCGGGCGTGCGTCTGGTCGTCAGCGACGACCACCGCGGCCTCACGCGGGCGATCGACGCCCTGCTGCCCGGGGCCAGCTGGCAGAGGTGCAGAACGCACTTCATGCGCAACCTGCTGTGCCGCGTCCCGAAGAGCGCGCAACCCTTCGTCGCCACGCTCGTGCGCACGATCTTCGCGCAGCCCTGCCCCGAAGAGGTCGCCGCCCAACTCGCACGCGTGCACGAGCAGCTCGCGCGCCGCTTCCCGGCCGCCGCCGAACTCCTCGAGCGGGCCGCTCCCGACATCACCGCGTTCGCGGGCTTCCCCGTCGCCCACTGGCGGCAGATCTGGTCGAACAACCCGCAGGAGCGTCTCAACCGCGAGATCCGCCGGCGCAGCGACGTGGTCGGCATCTTCCCCGACCGCAGCGCGATCGTGCGCCTGGTGGGCATGGTCTTGGCCGAACAACACGACGAATAGGCCGTGGCGCGGCGCTACATGAGCGCCGACTCGCTGGCGACGTTGACGAGGCCAGCGGCCGAGCTCGCAGCCAGCAACGACGCGGAGGAGGTGATGCCGACGCTCGTAGCTGCCGTCGGCTGAAAATCAGGCGAGGAGGAGCAGGCTCCTTCGTACACCACCTTGACGGACGTAGCCCAGGTCACTGAAGGTGGAGCTCACGAAGACCCGGAATGTTCGCGTCGCGTGCGGCATGGCTTCCCAGCATCGTATATTCGCCCGACTGTACGCCTTTTGGGTGGCCCGGGACAGTGTGGCCGCTATCGGTGAAGCAGCCGGACCGCGCCCGGTGCGACGCGCGTGTCCGCGTCTCACTCGACGCTCAGGATGCATGCATTGTCTCGACCAGCATTCGTGAGAACATAGGGTCGGCGTGTCCGGAGGCCGATGACGAGGAGATGGCCGCGGCCTTGGCGAGGGCCAGTCTGGCCGCACCTCCCCGCCGGTGTCTCAGGCGCCGAGGTTTCCGAATGAGAGAGCTGAAGGGGACGACGACATGAGCGTCCGCCACGAGCAGATGCGCGCGGTCGAGTCAATCGCCGGCGCGCTGAGACTCTCCGCTCCGGTGCTCGTTGCAGACCCCACGCGGCTGGCGGGTCAGCTGGCCGGGCGGCTGACCGGCTCCGAAGAGCCGGGAGTCGGCCACTTCCTGGACGACGTTCGCAGCCGTGCCGCCCGCCCGTGGCTCTGTCCGCTCGGGCGCGCACTCGCTTCAGCCGGCGGCGCACTCCAGCAGATCCTCTCCGGCCACGACAAGCCGGTGAGCGCGGTGACCGTCACGCCAGACGGCCGCGGCATCGTATCCGGCGGTCAAGACGGCCACATGCGGATATGGGATCTGGCCACAGGCCTATTGCTCCGCGAGTGGAAGAGCGATGAAGGAGGCGTGACCACACTCGCACTGACGCCGGACGGGCGCCTCGCGGTGGGCTGGTGCGGACGGTTCGGGCAGGGCCGCATCCAGACATGGGACGTGACGTCGGGCCGCCTGAGCGGCGAATGGAACGACGGCCAAGGAGGCGTCGCGGCCCTAGCGCTCACGCCCGATGGCAGAAGCGTCGTGTCGGGCGGCAATGACGGAAGCGTGAGGGTCTGGGACCTGGCATCCGGCCGGCTCGAACGGGAGCTGAAGGTTCGTCACAGCAGGGCGGTACTGGCCGTAGCCGTCAGTCCGGACGGAGACAGGATTGTCACCGGAGGCGAGGACGAGACTGTGAGAGTGACGAGTCTGTCCAAGTCCCGCTCGAACGTCACGCTGCAGACCGGCGGCGGCAAGGCGCACGCCGTAGCAGTCAGTCCGGACGGCTCGCGAATCGTCGCGGGCACCGCGCAGAGAGTGCTGGTGTGGAGAGGCGCCGACTGTGAGCTGGAGCACACCCTCGAGGGCCACTACACCGATGTCTTCGCGGTCGCCATCTCAACCGATGGAGTTCACGTCTTCTCCGGGGGCGGTTCTCAGGAGGCCGACAACAAGGTCCGCGTCTGGGACCTCGCCGGCGGGCAACTCGAGGGCAGTCTCGTTGGGCACCTAGGTCCCATCCGGTCGATTGTCGCCGGGCCGGGCGGCGCCATGGTTGTCTCGGGCTCAGACGATGGAACGGTGCGCGTCTGGGACATCCGCAATATCCGTGCCGAACAGCGGCCGCAGCGCCACGACGGACCCGTCGAGGCGCTGAAGGTCAGTCCGGACGGGTCCTGGGCGGTGTCCGGTGGCAAGGATCACACGGTGCGCATCTGGCACCTTCCCAGCGAGAAGATGAAGCGGACACTGAGGGGCCACGCCGCGCCGGTGTGCGGGGTGGATGTGAGCTCGGACGGGGCTCGCATCGTCTCGGGCAGCGAAGACGGCAGCATGCGGGTGTGGGATTCCGCGAGCGGCCGCTCGGAGCACAGGCTCGAGGGCACCGGCCGCACCGTGCGTGGGGTGGCCGTCGCGGGCAGGGGAGATCTCGTGATCTCCACCGCTCCCGGAAAGATCGACATCCGCAGTGCGGCGGACGGCGATCTCCTCAGCTTCATCGACGACGACCGCATGGGTGTCGAGCAATGGGGACCGGCCATTGCCGTGACACCAGACGGCACTCGCATCGTGCTCGGCTCCTGGTGGGGCGGAGTCGGGGTGTTCGACCTCGAGGGCCGTCTGCACCAGGAGATGGGTGACAAGAGCCTGAACTCGTCGTCAGACGTCGTGGCCGTCACACCAGACGGCGCTCACGTGGTCTCGAGCCACATGGGCACCGCGGTCCGACTCTGGGATATCGGTAGCGGCACTCTGGAGCGTACGTATGAGGGCCTGCGCATGTCGGCGATCACCCCCGATGGCGCGTATGCCGTCTGCTGCTCGTCCCTTGACGACACTCTAATCGTGTGGGACGTTCACACCGGTGAGGAGATTGCCGAATGGGTGGCGGACCCGGGTATTCAGGTGTCCGCCTGCTGCACCGTCCCTACGGACTCCTCGTTGTTTGTGTACGGGGACTCCACCGGTGCCGTTCACATCCTCCGTCTGCTCGACTGAGCGGACGACATAGTCTGCAGGCAGCGCGTTTGCGAAAGGGGCAGGTCGTGAGTGACCACTTTGATCCGACGAATCTCGACGATTTGAACATGCTGGCGGACATGATCAGGGATCTTCCCGGGGCGACGGCGGACGAGATCGCCGCTCGCTTTGCGCATACCGTAGACAACTGGAAGCAGGGCGATCGTCCCACCTTCGTGCAGCCGGATGACCTGGACGAGCGCCTGCAGCTACTCCTCGCGGATGCCAGCCGGGCCGTGGAGGAGAAGACCTGCACGAACGGCGGTCCCTTCAAGGACCCGGACGGGAGCGTGTGGTGGACACCTGACCTGACCAAGCCATACTACGGCTGCAACTGGTCATACGAGACCTTGGAGGACGAGAAGTACTTCCGCGTGAACCTGGTCCTGGACGCGGGCCCCAAAGGCTCAAGCTGGGTGCCGTTTGTGTTCATGAGGCGGACGGACGATGTCGTCGCCTTCTGGTTCCACGACTCCATCAACGCTGCTCGCCTGTAGCTGCTCACGGCTGCGGCTGCGTCGCCTGTGACTCACAGGCCGCCGGCAATTAGGCGCTGCGCCGCTATCCGCGCGCCGTCACTCCGACTCATCCCGGCGAAGGATGCCGCCGGGGGTGACCACGTCGTTGCGCATGATTACATCGAGGGCGCCGGTCAGCGACGAGACAGTCACTCAGCAGTAGACTTCTTCTGACTGGAGCAAGCAAGGCCGAGGAAGGTTCAGGACCTTTGGGTCCGCGACTGCTATGAGCCCGACGGGGGCATTCTTAACCGCTCCGTCACGTCGAATCGAGGAGATGCTTCAACTCCTCGCACAGGTTCGAGAATGGAGTTCAGACGGCCAAGGACGGTGGGCGTCGGATGCGCCTCTGTTTGTCATAACGTGGTGTGCATAACCTGCGCGCGCTGCCCATGAAGGATATCTCGGCGCGTGGGCGCGTCAGGTTGATGCACTGGTTGGGCAGAGGCCCGTCGGCCGCGTGCCCTGGCCCCGCATTCACCTAGTGCATCATACCGAGCCGGAGGACCACGGAGAGCGTGAAGAGGAGGAGCACAACCGTGAAGCCGACCAACAGCAAGCCCTCGTGCTCTCGACGACCCCACCGCTGGGCCGCGATGGCGTAGGCCGTGCCGGCGAGCGCCGCGAGATACACGAGGGCCACGATCCAGAAGGGCAGGAGGTCAGGGTCCAGCAGGCGGCCCCAGTTGGGGTCGTGCCCGAAGATGACGAGGTACATGAAGTAGATCGGCTCAGCGACGGGGACCGCGAGAACGGCGTAGCCAGAGAGTACCCACGCGATCGAGGGCGGCTTCGCCTGCAGGCGAAGCATGCTCACCACACCCAACACGAGGATGAGGGGAGTGAAGACGAGCAGGGCGACGGGGTACGGGTTCACTACCTTCCGTTCTGCGAAACGTACCCTGCTCCCGACACCGCTGACGCTCCTTCTGCCCAACGAGAATTCTGCAGTCTGCGTTGTGCGCCCGATGCAGCTATCTACTTACTTCTGCATATGACCCTACCACCAGGTTCAGACGAGCGGCATTCGTGGTCTGCAGAAGACCCTGTCTCCGCATCGACGCGCTGCCGCCGTGATGCCGCGCAGTCGAGTGTCACGTCTCGTGATGTCGAGTCTCGTCGGCAGAATGTCGGCAGTCTTGCCGATTCGGAAGGACACGAGCCGGGCGGCTGGAGGCGCAGCGCCAGGTGCAGGCAGTTCTGGTGCCCCCGGCTGGAATCGAACCAGCGACACCAGGTTTAGGAAACCTGTGCTCTATCCACTGAGCTACGAGGGCACTGTGCCGATTTGCAGGGAGTTTTCCTCCACTGCGGCGCGCCAAGGATATCACGGGCTGCGAATGGGTCGCCAAACGTGCGGGCAACCCGCGTGGCCGAGCCCAGCCGGCCGGCCATACGACAGAGGCTCCACAGATGACTGCCGCCGACGCCCGTCCTCCCGACATATTGAAGATCTCCCCACCGATACGTAAAAGATACTTGACATGATGTCGCCTCCGCTTTACACTCTGCGATGTCAAACAAACCTGACATCGGGGGCCGCCTGCAGCAGCTTCGGCGGGTCCGCGCGAGGAGGCCCACATGCCGTTCGAAGAGAAGATGACCTGGGTGAGCGGGGTGGTAACGATCATCGTCCCGATCGTCTACGTCGCCACCATGATCGGCCGGCTGCAGAGCACGCCGGCCGCCGACATCCCCTTCCAAAGGCCGCTCATCGTCGCCATCGTGGCGTCGGTGGTGCTCACCATCGTCGGGTCGATCGTCATGTCCATCGGTACCGGCATCACGGCGACCATCCGCGGCCGCAAGCCGGAGGACGAGATCGACCGCAAGGACGAACGCGACAAGACCATCAGCCGCCACGGTGACCTCGTGGGCTTCTACGTGTCCTCCGCCGGCATGGTCGGCGTGCTGATCCTCACCATGCTCGAGGCAGACCACTTCTGGATCGCCAACGCGCTGTACCTCTCGTTCGTCGTCGCGACGGCGATCTCGTCGGCGGTCAAGCTGGTGACCTACCACAGGGGCTTCTGACCGTGGGCAAGCCGACGCGAGTGACCAACCGGATACGCGCGCTGCGTTTCGCGGCGGGCGAGATGACGCAGGCCGAGCTCGCCGACAGGCTCGGCGTGACCAGGCAGACCATCATCGCCGTGGAGCAGGGCAAGTACTCGCCGTCGCTGGAGATGGCGTTCCAGATCGCGCGCGTGTTCGGCGTGCCGCTCGACGACGTGTTCGGGTATCCGGAGGAGGGACGATGAACGCTGAGCCTGGCCGAGCCGAGCGCGCCGTCCTGCTGCTCGGCGGCACCGGTCGCACCGGCGGCCGCGTCCTGCAGCAGCTGCTGGCCCGCGGCGTCAGCGTACGGGCCGTCGTCCGCTCGGCGGAGCGACTCCCGGACGGCGTCGCAGAAGACGATCACCTGACTGCGGTCGAGGCCGACCTGCTGTCCCTGGGCGACGAGGAGCTCGCACGCCTGGTCAAGGGTTGCGACGCGGCCGTCTCGTGCCTCGGTCACACGCTGGACGCGCAGGGCGTGTTCGGACGTCCGCGCGACCTGGTGACCGAGGCCGTCCGGCGGGTGTACACAGCGGCGACGGAGGTCGAACCGGACCGGCCCCTGAGGTTCGTCCTCATGAGCAGCGTCTCCGTGCTCCGGCCCGGCGGTCAGGACGCGCACCGCGGGCCGGCCGTCAGGGCAGTGCTCGGGCTGCTGCGCGGCTTGATCCCGCCGGCGCGCGACAACCAGTCCGCGGCCGACTTCCTGCTCCAGGTGGCCGGGGCGGACGGCCGCTTCGTTGAATGGACCGCCGTCCGCCCCGACTCGCTCCGCGAAGGGGACGTCTCCGAGTACGACGTCCACGACGGCCTCGTCACTGGCCTCTTCCGCCCGCGCGAGACGCGCATGGCGAACGTCGCCCACTTCATGTGCGAGTTGGCGACGGACGACCGCACCTGGGAGCAGTGGCGCGGCAAGCTCCCGGTGATCGTCGACAGGATGGTCGGGCGGTAGGTCCCGGCCGCGCGGCCGGGCCTCAAGACGCCGGCGTCGCCTGCGCGCTCCATTCGACTGTTCCACAGGGCAGCGCGCGCCCAGACTTGCCTGCAACGGGCCCGAAAGAGCCGAAGATGCGGCCGGGGCCGGCGCTCCCGTGAGGGAGCGCCGGCCCCGGCCGTCACAGGTGGAGATGCGTGCGGCTTACTTGCTCTTGCCGATCTTGAACATCTTCGTGCCGCACGTCGGACAGATGCCCTGCGTCGCGGGCTTGCCGTTCTTCATGGTGACCTGCTGCTCGTCCTTCATCGTCCTCTTGGTGCGGCACTTGACGCAGTAAGCCTCGGTTGCCATGTGCTCTCCTTTCGGGGCCACAGCCCCGTAGCCCGCCCCCGTGATATCGCGGGCAGTATAGTGCGTATACGGTACGCACGCAATGAGGCTAGGGGGCTCGCGGCCAGTCTCCTGTTGCCCGTTCGCCGCCGCGCTGGTAAAACCTGCTCAGCGGGACCATGCCGCTGAGCATCCCCTGGCTGAAAGGATGACGATGAACGAAGAGCTCCAGGCCAGGATCCGCAGGCTCGTCGCCGACGAGAACGTCAAGCACGTCCAGCTGTGGTTCACCGACATCCTCGGCAGTCTCAAGATGGTCGAGATCCCGGATCGCCAGCTGGACAGCGTTCTCGAGAGCGGCGCTCCCTTCGACGGGTCCTCCATCACCGGCTACGCCGAGGTCGAGGAGTCGGACATCGTGGCGATGCCCGACTGGGCCACCTTCACGCGTGCTGCCCTGGTCGCAGAACCAGGAGCGCACCGCGTTCGTCTTCTGCGACGTCCTCGACCGCAACTACCGGCCGTTCGAGGGCGACCCGCGCTGGGTGCTGCGCCGCCAGCTCGAGCGCGCCCGCGCTTTGGGCCTCGAGTTCTACGTCGGGCCCGAGCTCGAGTACTTCTACTTCAAGAGCGCGGCGGCGCCCGAGCTGACCGACGACGGCGGCTACTTCAGCGTGCTGCCGGCCGACCTCGGCAACGACCTCCGCAAGCAGACGATGCGCACGCTCGACAAGCTCGGGCATCCCGATGGAGGCCTCGCACCACGAGGTCGCGCCCGTCGCAGCACGAGATCGACCCGCACTACGACGAGGCCATGCTCATGGCCGACCGCGTCATGATCTGCCGCCTCATCGTCAAGGAGGTAGCGGCCCACAACGGGGTCTACGCGACCTTCATGCCCAAGCCGCTGCACGGCGTCAACGGCAGCGGCATGCACGTCCACCAGTCGCTCTTCCGCGGCGACGAGAACGCCTTCTTCTCGACCGACCGACGAGAACCACCTCTCCGACATCGCCAAGGGGCTTCATCGCCGGGCAGCTCAAGCACATGCGCGAGATCTGCTCGGTGCTCAACCAGTGGGTCAACAGCTACAAGCGTCTGGTGCCGGGCTTCGAGGCGCCGGTCTACATCTCGTGGGCGCACCGCAACCGCACGGCGCTGATCCGCGTGCCGCTCTACATCCAGGGCAAGGAGAGCACGGTGCGCGCCGAGCTGCGCAACCCCGACCCGGCGGCCAACCCGTACCTGGCCTTCGCCGTGATGCTGGCCGCCGGCCTCGAGGGCATCGAGCAGGAGTACGAGCTGCCGCCGTCGGTCGAGCCCAACATCTACAAGATGACACGCCGAACGAGCGCGAGGCGATCGGCCTGACGTCACTGCCCAACAACCTCTTCGAGGCGATCACCGAGACCGAGGGCAGCGATCTCGTGCGGCGCACGCTCGGCGACCACGTCTTCGAGCGCTTCGTCACCAACAAGCTCAACGAGTGGTACGAGTACCGCGAGCAGGTGACCGACTTCGAGATCCAGCGCTACTACTCGGTGCTCTGATGGGCGGCGAGAGACGCGCGGCGAGGCGGGCGGCGGGCTTGCCGCCGCCCGCCTCGCCGCCCATCTCAGCGGCTGGCTGCGCGACGAGATCACGGCCGGCGGCGGCGAGGGCGCCGTCTTCGGCCTCTCCGGCGGTATCGACTCCGCCGTCGTCGCCGCCCTCGCGCTGCGCGCCTTCCCGCAGCACTCGCTGGGCCTGCTCATGCCGTGCCACAGCGACCCGCGCGACGCCGACGACGCGCGCCTCGTCGCCCGACGCTTCGGCCTCGCCACCGCGACCGTCGACCTCGGGCCTGTGTACGACCTCCTTCTCGAGACGCTCGCCGCCGGGCAGCCGGACCTGGCGCGAGGACCGCCTGGCGGCAGCCAACCTCAAGCCGCGGCTGCGCATGACGACGCTCTACGCCTTCGCCAACCGCCTCGGCTACCGCGTGCTCGGCACCGGCAACCGCAGCGAGCTGGCGATCGGCTACTTCACCAAGTACGGCGACGGCGGCGTCGACCTGCTGCCGCTCGGCGAGCCTCACCAAGACGCGAGGTGCGCGACCTGGCCCGCGCACCTGGGCGTGCCGCAGCCATCATCGACAAGCCGCCGTCGGCGGGCCTCTGGGCGGGCCAGACCGACGAGGGCGAGATGGGGTTGACGTACGACGCGCTCGACGCCTACCTGCTCGGCCGCGGTGGCGAGGACGGCGATCATCGAGCGCGTCGAGCGCATGAGGCGCCGCGAGCGAGCACAAGCGCGCCCTGCCCAAGATCGCGCCCAAGCCAGCCGACGACTAGGGCGCGAGGCCGCCCGCCCGCGTCAACCGCGCCCTTCCGGCTTGGGGGCGTCTTCGGGACACGGTAGACTGTTGCGCCGGCCGGGAGAGGAGTCCCCCGCGTGTGGCGGAGCCTCGCGACCGGCGTCAAGGAGGTCTCAGCAGCGTGTCGATCGTCGTCCAGAAGTACGGCGGCACCTCGGTCGCCGACGCGGTGCGCATCATGAACGTGGCGCGCCGCATCGTCGCCACCGCCGAGCAGGGTCACCAGGTGTGCGCCGTCGTCTCGGCGCGCGGCGACACGACCGACGAGCTCGTCGAGCTCGCGTACGAGATCTCGCCGCAACCCGCCCGAGCGCGAGATGGACATGCTCCTCTCGACGGGCGAGCGCATCAGCTGCGCCCTGCTCGCCATGGCGATCGACCGTCTCGGCGGCCGCGCGGTCAGCTTCACCGGCTCGCAGGCGGGCATCGTCACCGACACGGTGCACACCAAGGCGCGCATCCTCGACATCCGCGCCATCCGCGTACAGGAAGCGCTCGATAACGGCCAGATCGTGCTCGTCGCCGGCTTCCAGGGCGTCTCGACCGACAAGGACGTGACGACCCTCGGCCGCGGCGGCTCCGACACGACCGCGGTCGCTCTGGCCCACGCGCTCGGCGCCGAGGTCTGCGAGATCTACACCGACGTCGACGGCGTCTACACCGCCAACCCGAGCGTCGTCGCCCGCGCGCTGCAAGATCGACGCGCATCTCCTACGACGAGATGCTCGAGATGGCGGCCGCCGGCGCCCAGGTCCTCGCCCTGCGCTCGGTCGAGTACGCGCGCAAGTACGACATCCCGATCCACGTGCGCTCGAGCTTCAGCGACTCGGAGGGCACCTGGGTGAGAGAGGACGACGAGGCCATGGAGCTCGAGCAGCCGATCATCAGGGCCGTCACCTACACCACCGACGAGGCCAAGGTCACGGTGCGCGGCGTGCCCGACCAGCCCGGCGTCGCGGCGCAGCGTGTTCGCGCGCGCTGGCCGACGCCCACGTCAACGTCGACATGATCATCCAGAACGTCGAGCGAGAAGGGCCACAGCGACATCTCCTGCGTCGATCGCCGCCGAGGACGGCCGCCACGGCCGACCGCGCCCTGCGCGACGTCGTCGACGAAGCTCAGGCGCGCGGCTACGACACCGACGAGCGCATCGCCAAGATCAGCATCGTCGGCGCCGGCATGCGCACCAACCCCGGCGTCGCGGCGAAGATGTTCCGCACCCTCGCCGACCTCGGCATCAACCTCGAGATGATCTCGACCTCGCCGATCAAGATCTCCTGCGTGATCGCAAGAGGACCGCGTCGAGGAGGCGGTACGCGCGCTGCACGACGCCTTCGAGCTCGACGACGCACTGCGTCCACCCCGAGTCGGTCGAGAAGGGCTCGTCCTGATGGGCGGGCGCGCCTACACCGTCGCCATCGCCGGCGCCACCGGGCGTCGTCGGCGGCGACGGTGCGCGCGATCCTCGAGGAGCGCGACTTCCCCGTCGCCGAGCTGCGCCTGCTCGCCAGCGAGCGCTCGGCCGGACGCCGTCTGCGCGTTCAACGGCGAGGAGCTCGAGGTGCGCGCGCCTCGAAGAGGCGGCCTTCGCCGGCGTCGACCTCGCCTTCTTCGCCGCCGGCGGCGCCGTCAGCAGGGAGTTCGCGCCCAAGGCCGTCGCCGCCGGGGCGACCGTGATCGACAAGTCGAGCGTCTTCCGGACGGACCCGGACGTGCCGCTCGTCGTGCCCGAGGTCAACCCCGAGCACCTCGCAGGGTCACAACGGCCTCATCGCCACACCGAACTGCTCGACCATCCAGATGGTCGTCGCCCTCAAGCCGATCTACGACGCCGTCGGCATCCGCCGCGTCGTCGTCGCGACCTACCAGTCGGTCTCGGGCAGCGGGCAGGGCGGCATCGCGGCGCTCGACGCCCAGGCGCCGGCAGTGGGCGGCCGGCCGCACGGTGGAGCCGCAGTTCTATCCCCACCAGATCGCCTTCAACCTGCTGCCGCACATCGACGACTTCCTGCCCTCCGGCTCCACCAAGGAGGAGCAGAAGATGGTCGACGAGACCGTCAAGATCTTCGCCGACCCCGAGCTCAGGGTGACGGCCACGTGCGTGCGCGTGCCGGTCTTCGGCGCGCACAGCGAGGCGGTCAACGTCGAGACGCCGCCGCAAGCTGACCGCCGCCGAGGCGCGCGAGCTCTTTGCCGCGGCGCCGGGCGTCGAGGTCGTCGACGACCCCGCGGCGCTGCGCTACCCGATGCCGCTCGACGCCGAGGGCGCGCGATCCCGTCTACGTCGGGCGCATCCGCGAGGACGACGACCGTCGCCAACGGCCTCGCCTTCTGGGTGCGTCGAGCGACAACCTGCGCAAGGGCGCCGCGCTCAACGCCGTGCAGATCGCCGAGGAGCTCGTGCGTCGCGAGCTGCTCTGAGCGCGTCGGACTGCAGGGTAGACTGTCGGCACTATGGGTCTCGATATCCGCATCAACCTGCCCGAGGACCCGTCGGCCGCGACCTACGACGTCGGCGATCGTCGGCGGAGGCCCGTCGGGCCTGACCGCCGCCCTGTACTGCGCCCGCGGCCGCCGCACGACGGTGGTCCTCGAGCGCCACATGGCCGGCGGTCAGATCGCGCTCACCGAGCTGGTCGAGAACTACCCCGGCTTCCCCGAGGGCATCTCCGGCTTCGACCTCTCCGAGCAGCATGAAGCGCCAGGCCGCCCAGTTCGGCGCCGAACTGCGCGAGATCACCACGGTCGCCGCGCTCACGCCCGACGCCGACGGCCTCGTTCACGATCACGACCGACCAGGAGCCGCATCCGGGCGCGCACGCTGATCCTCGCGCCCGGCGTCGAGGCCAAGCGCTCGGGCATCCCCGGCGAGGCCGAGTTCGTCGGGTCGCGGCGTCTCGTGGTGCGCGACCTGCGACGGCGCCCTCTACAAGGGCAGGCAGGTGGCCGTCGTCGGCGGCGGCGACTCGGCAGTCGAGGAGGGCCTGTTCCTCACCAAGTTCGCCGACAAGGTCTACGTCGTCCATCGCCGCGACGAGCTGCGGGCATCGGCGATCGCCCAGGAGCGCGCCTTCGCCAACAGCAAGATGGAGTTCGTGTGGGACTCGGTGCCGCGCCGCATCAAGGGCGACCAGCTCGTCGAGGCGCTCGAGGTCCAGAACGTGAAGACCAACGAGCTCCGGAGCCTGCCCGTGAACGGCGTCTTCTTCTACATCGGACAGGTGCCGCAACACGGCCTTCTTGCAGGGCACCGTCGCGCTCGACGAGGCCGGCTACATCGTGACCGACGACGCTGATGCGTACGTCGCTCTGCGGCGTGTTCGCCTGCGGCGACGCACGGGCCAACCCGCTCAAGCAGATCGCCATGGCGGTCGGCGAGGGCGCGCTCGCCGCCGTCCAGGCGCGAGCGCTACCTCGACGAGCTCGAGTGCCCGTCGGCGGGGCCCGCCGGGGCGGCGGCGCCCGATCCGCGCGCCGCCCGGCGCGGCGCCACCGTCTCAAGACTGAACTGCGACAAGACTGACTGGAGGAGAGTTGGACGCTGTCTCACAGGAGGATTTCGACACCGTCGTCACGCAAGCCACGGGCAAGGTCCTCGTCGACTTCTGGGCCGAGTGGTGCGGCCCGTGCCGCATGGTCGGCCCGGTGCTCGAGGAGATGGCGGGCGACTACCCCGACGTCACGTTCGTGAAGCTCAACGTCGACGAGTCGCCCGAGGTCGGCGCAGCGCTTCGACGTCATGAACATCCCGACGATCCTGGCCTTCGAGGGCGGCGAGGTGAAGCAGCGTATCGTCGGTGCGATGCCCGGCAGCGCCTTGTCGAGGAGCTGGGCGGCTTCCTGAGCTAGAGGCGCGTCAGACCGCCTCCGAGGCGCAGCGCCAGCGACGTCGTAGCTGAACGAGACGAGGCGGTCGGCGAAGGCGACGTCGAGACTCTGCTGCACGCCGACGGGCAGCGCTCGGACGCGCGCGCGGATCAGCTCGCTCTTCTCGGGCGAGACCGCCGCCGCCTGCATCCAGTAGTCGAGGTCGACGGTGCGCCGCAACACGCAGCTGCTCGACGACGCGGAGACCCGCGGCGATCGCCGAGAGCCTCGAGCTCCTCGGCGCGGAAGTGGCGCCGGTGGGCCGGCTCGCGCAGGCGCGCCAGGTCGTTGAAGGCGGCGTCGGTCACGTCGTCGACGACGGCGTCGTCCACGACGATACGGGCGCCCGCGCCGGCGACACGCGCGCATCTCGTGCAGCGCCGCCACCGGCTCGGGCAGGCGGTGCAGCGCGCTGCGAGCAGACGACCAGGCTGAAGTCGCCGTCGGCGAAGGGCAGCGCGTAGAGGTCGACGAGCCTTGAAGGCGACGTTGTCCAGCCCGAGCTCGGCGACCAGCCGGCGGCCCTCGTCGAGCGCGTCCGGCCAGCTCGTCGACGGCGACGCACTGACGGCCACCGCCGGAGCGACGGCGAACGCCGTCATGCCGACGCCGCAGGCGTAGTCGAGCACGGCGTCGTGTGCCCGGCCGGGCCAGGTCGAGCAGCGCCTGGACCGACGGGTCGCGGAAGTCTCTGTCACGTGCGATCGCCCTCCTGAATGCGGTCACCGTCGGTTGTCGGCCACAGGAGCCGCGACTTGAGCGCTCGAGTCAGCCGTACGGTCAGTGCGACCCCGGGTGAAGATCGTGCCGGTGGCGGTGAGGCCGATGCCGACCTCGTGACCCTCGACGCGCGCCGTCTCGACGTGGTCGCGCGTCGGCCGCCGTCGAACAGCAGCTCGCTGGCCAGCGTCTCGGCCCTTGATCGTACGGCGCGAAGCGCTCGACCACGCGCCGCAGCTCGTCGGGCAGCGCGCAGCGCCAGGCTGATCGTGTCTTCGATGCGCAGATCGGCGTTCTTGCGCGCGAGCTGAACGGCGTGCACGATCTCGCGCGCCAGGCCCTCCTCGCGCAGGGCGTCGTCGACCTCGGTGCGCGAGCGCGACGGCGCGGCCGCCGTCGCTGCTCGACCTGGTAGCCCTCGGGCGGCCCGTCTCGACGAGCAGCTCGTCGTCGGTCGAGACGGAGCTGCGCGCCGTCGGCGAGCGTGAGCGGCGACGGCGCCGTCGGCGCGCGAGCGCCGCGACCACGGCCGCGCCGTCGACGCGCGCAGCGCCGGCCTGCACCGCGCCGAGCTGCTTGCCGAGCTTGGGGCCGAGCACCGGCAGGTTGGGCTTGACGGTGTAGGCGACGAGCTCGCCGCCGTCGCTCGACGAGGCGCAGCTCCTTGACGTTGAGCTCGTCGAGCACGACCTCGCGCAGGCGCCAGCGACCGCGTCGCGCTCGGCCGCGCGGCAGCGCGACGACGACCTCGGCGCAGCGGCTGCCGCGTCTTGACGGCGGCGGCGTTGCGCGCCGCGCGACCCATCTCGACGACGCGCCGCGCCGCCGCCATGTCGAACGCGACGGCCTCGTCGATCGAGCCGCCGCGTCGGCCACCGGCCAGTCGCACAGGTGCACGCTCTCGGGCGCCGCCTCGTCGACCGAGCGCACGAGGTTCTGGTAGAGCTCCTCGGCGACGAACGGCGTGTAGGGCGCGAGCAGCTTGGCCAGCGTGACCAGCGCCTCGTAGAGCGTGTGGTAGGCGGCCAGCTTGTCGCGGTCGTGTCTCGCTCTTCCAGAAGCGCCGCCGGCTGCGGCGCACGTACCAGTTGGAGAGGTCGTCGACGAACTCCTGGATCGCGCGCCCGGAGTTGGTCGCGTCGTACTCCTCGAGGCCGTCGGTCACCGTCGCGCACGAGACGGTTGAGCTCGCCGACGAGCCAGCGGTCGAGCAGCGGCCGCTCGGCGAGCGGCACGGCCTCGGCGCTCGGGTCGAAGCGGTCGATGTTGGCGTAGACCGTGAAGAAGCTGTAGGTGTTCCACAGCGTGAGCAGGAACTTGCGCACCACCTCGTCGACCATCTCGGCGGAGAAGCGCCGCGGGCACCACGGCGCTCGACCCGTGAACAGGTACCAGCGGAAGGCGTCGGCGCCCTGCTTGTCGAGGATGTCGTCGGGCTGCACCACGTTGCCGCGGCTCTTGCTCATCTTCTGGCCCTCGGCGTCGAGGATGTGCCCGAGGCAGAGCACGCGCTTGTAGGAGCTGCGCCCCTCGATCAGCGTCGCCACGGCGAGCAGGCTGTAGAACCAGCCGCGCGTCTGGTCGATCGCCTCGGCGATGAAGTCGGCCGGGAAGCGCTCGGCGAAGAGTGTCCTCGTTCTCGAACGGGTAGTGCCACTGCGCGAACGGCATGGCGCCGGAGTCGAACCAGGCGTCGATGACCTCGCGCACGCGGCGCATCTCGCCGCCGCACTCGGGGCAGCGCAGGAGCGACGTCGTCGACGTACGGCCGGTGCAGCTCGAGATCGTCGGGCACCGGCCTCGACCGCCATCTCGCGCAGCTCGGCGATGCAGCCGACGCAGTGGGTGTGGCCCTGCCTCGCAGCGCCAGACCGGCAGCGGCGTGCCCCAGTAGCGGTCGCGCGACAGCGCCCAGTCGACGTTGTTCGTCGAGCCACTCGCCGAAGCGCCCGTCGCTTGATGTGCTCGGGATGCCAGACGACGGCCTCGTTGGCCGCGAGCGAGCTGGTCCTTGATGGCCGTCGTGCGGATGTACCAGGTCGCCTTGGCGTAGTAGAGCAGCGGCGTGTCGCAGCGCCAGCAGAACGGGTAGCTGTGCGTGTACGGCGCCGTCGGCGAGGAGCAGCCCGCGCGCCTCGAGGTCGGCGATGATCGCCGGGTCGGCGTCCTTGACGAAGACGCCCGGCCCACGGCGTCGACCTCGGCGCACGAACCTGCCCTCGGCGTCGACCGCGTTCACGCACCGGCAGGTCGTTCTCGCGGCCGACGCGCATGTCGTCCTCGCCGAAGGCCGGCGCGATGTGCACGATGCCGGTGCCGTCGGTCGGTCGTGACGAAGTCGCCGGCGATCACCGAAGTGCGCCGGCCCGTCGCGGCGTCATGAAGTCGTACGGCGGCTCGTAGCCGAGGCCGAGCAGCTCGCGCGCCCGGGAACTCGCGCTCGACGACGCGCCTCCTCGCCGAGCACGCTCTCGACGAGGCTCGCGGGCCAGCACGAAGCGCTCGCCGCGGCTCTCGACGAGCGCGTAGGTCGACGTCGGGGTGCACCGCGGCGGCGACGTTGGAGATGAGCGTCCACGGCGTCGTCGTCCAGACGGCCAGCGAGACGGGTACGCCCGGCCTCGCCGGTCAGCCGCTCGGCCGGCCGCGTCGCGTGAGCGGGAAGCGCACGTAGAGCGAGTCCTCGGTGACGTCCTTGTAGCCCTGCGCGACCTCGTGGCTCGAGATCGCCGTGCCGCAGCGCGGGCAGTAGGGGACGACCTTGTAGCCCTGGTAGAGCAGGCCCTTGTCCCAGATCTGGCGCAGCAGCCACCAGACCGTCTCGATGTACTCGTTGGTGAACGTGTAGTAGGCGTCGCCGAGGTCGACCCAGAAGCCGATGCGCTCGGTGAACTCGCTCCCACTCCTCGAGGTAGGCGAGGACGCTCTCGCGGCAGAGGCGGTTGAACTCGGCGATGCCGTAGTCCTCGATCTGCTTCTTGCCGTCGATGCCGAGCTGGCGCTCGACCTCGAGCTCGACCGGCAGGCCGTGCGTGTCCCAGCCCGCCTTGCGCGGCACGCGGTAGCCGCGCATCGTCTTGTAGCGCGGAAAGAGGTCCTTGAAGATGCGCGAGATGACGTGGTGAGCGCCGGGGCGGCCGTTGGCCGTCGGCGGGCCCTCGTAGAAGACGAAGAGCGGCGCGTCCGTGCGCGCAGCGGCGAGGCTCTTCTCGAAGATGCCGTGCGTCCTTCCAGAACGCGAGGATGCGCGCGTCGAGCGCGGGGAAATCGACGCGCGGCGAGACGTCGCGGAACTGGGTCGTCTCGTCGCTCACGTGACTCGCTTTCGTCGAGCGGCAGGCCGGACGGCCGGGCGACGGCAGGGAAGGCGATTCTAGCAGACTTACGGTAGACTCGGCCGCATGGTCCCCTCCGCACGCCGACCCTTCTCCCTGCCTTGCGCCGACACGCTGCGGCACGTGCTCATCGCTGCTCGACTACGACGGCACGGTGACCACGCACGAGTGCAACGAGATCGTCCTGCACGGAGTTCGTCGGCGACGCCTGGCGGCCGCTCGAGGAGATGGTGCACCGCGGCGAGATCAGCCACGCCGAGTGCTTCGATCGCCAGGTCGGCCTCGTCGACAGCGCCGCGCGCGGCGTTCCTCGGCCGCTCGTCGAGGAGGCCGAGCCGGCGCCGGGGCTCGCGCGAGTTCTTCGACCGTGGCCACCGCCGGCGGCGCCCGCGTCGCCATCGTCAGCGCCGGCTTCCGCGAGGCCATCGAGGCCGTCTGGCGACGCGACGAGCTGCCGCCCGTCGAGATCGTCGCCAGCGAGCTCGTCGGGGCGGACGGCGACGACGGCGGCCCGCCCTACAGCATCGGCTTCAGCCCGCTGCTCGGCGACTGCCCGCGCTGCGGGCCGGCGAGCTGCAAGGCCGCCGTCCTGCGCGCGCGCCGGCGAGCGGACGACGTCGTCTGGGTCTTCGGCGACGGCGACGAGCGACTTCTGCCCCGCGCGCGAGGCCGATCTCGTCTTCGCGCGCGGTCATCTTGCCGATCTGGCCGAGGAGGCCGGCCTCGAGCGACGGCCGCTCGACTTCGTCGCGGCCGCCGCCGGACTGGCCAGCCTCGCCCGCCCGGCGCGGAGCCTCGCGTGAGCGCCGGCGCCGCGCGTGGATCCGCCGGCGCCGCCGTCCGCACCGCCGGGGCGCCGCTCGGCCACTCCACGCCACCGACCCTGCGCGAGCGCCTGAGGCCGCACACCCGCCAGTTCGTCAAGTTCGCGATCGTCGGCGGCTCGGGTACCATCGTGAACCTGCTGGTCCTGAAGCTCACGCTCGTGCTCTGGGGCGCGCTGCCGTCGAGCCAGACCTTCGCCGTCGAACTCGGCGCCAGCGCCCTCGCCTTCTGCGTCGCCGTCGGCAACAACTACCTGCTCAACCGCTGGTGGACGTTCCGCTCCCGCGGGCCCATCCACCTCGAGTTCGGCAAGTTCTTCACCGTGAGCCTGATCGGCCTCGGCCTCAACGCGCTCTTCTTCACCGCGTTCCGCCGCTACGCCGAGCTTCACGTGCTCTGGAGCCAGCTGCTCGCGATCGCCTGCGTGCTGCCCGTTCAACTTCGTCGCCAACAAGCTGTGGAGCTTCAGAGCGCGGTGAACGGTCCGCGGCGGCGAACGAGTCCCGCCGTGCACGCCTCACCGGGCGGCGGCGGCCATCGGGCTGGCCGTCGCGCTGCAGCTTCTCGTGCTCGACGCTGCTGTTCCCCAACCTGTGGTACGGGATGCACGACATCAGCGACATCCCGATCTACCACGACTACGCCGCGCTCATGACCGCACGGGCTACCAGCCCTACAAGCGACTTCGCCGTCGAGTACCCGCCGCTCGCGCTGCCGCTCTTCCGGCTGCCGCGGCCACGCCCTCGACCCGCTCGCCTACACGCACTGGTTCAGCATCGCCATGGGCGTCCTCACGCTGTCGCACGGCGCCGTCCTCGTCGACCCTGACCGCGCTGCCGCTTCTGGCCGCGCGGGCGGCGCGCCTACGCGGCCGCCGCCCTCTTCGCGGTCGCCGTGGCCTTCACCGGCGCGATCATCGTCAATCGCTACGACGTCGGCGGTGGCCCTGCTGATCGCCGCGGCTCCTGCTCTGTCTCGTCGCGCCGCTGGCTGACGGCCGCCGCCTTCGTGCTCGGCATCGGCTTCGCGCTCAAGCTCACGCCGCTCGCCCTGCTGCCGCTGGTGCTGCTGCTCGCCGGCCGCCCGCGGCGCTGGGCCTGGCCGCTGCTCGCCTTCGCGCCGCCGCGGTGACGCCCTTCGTCCCCTACCTCTTCACCTCGCCGGGAGGCGTGTGGTACGTCTTCCACTACCACCTCGAGCGCCCGCTGCAGATCGAGAGCGTGCTCGGCACGCCGATGCTCGTCGCCGGCGCGCTCGGCTGGGCGCCCCTCGAGATCGGCTACAGCCACGGCTCGCACCAGCTCATCGCGACCGGCGCGCGGCGCTCGCCGCCACGTCTCTCGGGCGTTCTCACCGTGCTGGCCGTGCTCGGTACGTACGGGCTGCTCCTGGCGGCGCCGCGACGACCCTCCGGGAGGCGCCGCAGGAGCAGCCCCTCGCCGTCCTCGCCCTGCTCCTCGCGCTCATGACCTTCGGCAAGGTGCTCTCGCCGCAGTACGTCATCTGGATGCTGCCGCCGCTCGGCGCTCGTCGCCGTGCGCGACCGTCTGGTCGCCGTGCTGGGGGCCTGGTCCTGCTGCTGACGCAGATCGAGTTCCCCGGCCTCTACGGCGACCTCATCCGTGAGGAGACCGCGGCGCTGCTTCTGGTGGCGCTGCGCAACGTGGCGCTCGTCGTCCTGTTCGGCGTCGCGATGCTGAGGGTGTGGTGGCTGCCGGAAGGACCTGTCGACGCCGAGCCGCCGCCTCGTTTGGCCGCCGCGGACGGGGAGCTATAATCGGACCCGGAGACGAACGGGATCGCACGGGAGGCGGCTTGACTGAGGATGTGCAGACGACGGTGAGCCTGCGGCACTACGTCGACGTGGTCTGGCGACGCAAGTGGGTCGTCCTCCAGGCGGTGGCGATCGTGCCGCTGATCGTCGTCGGCGCGAGTCTCCTGCAGCCCACCCGATATGCGTCCACAGCGCGCGTGATGGCCGTGCAGCAGTCCGCCGCCCTCAACGTCGCGACAACCCTCGACGTCGGCTCGCTGACGCTCGACGAGCGCGGGCTCATGACGCTTGCGAGCTTCGTGGTCACCCCCGACATGGCGGCGCGCGCCGCCGAGCAGCTCAAGCGTCCCGGCGACGCCGATGCGCTCCTCGGGGACGTGACCGCCGAGACCGACCCGGCCACCGACGTCATCCTCATCAAGGCCTTGGCCGCCGAACCGACAGAGGCGGCGGCCGTGGCGAACGCCTTCGCCGACCAGTTCGTGGCGTGGCGCAGAGAGATCCAGCAGACCTCCCTCGACGACGCCAGCGCGACGATCGACGCCGAGATCGAGACCACCGGGGAAAACACTCTCCGGCGGCAGCTGCTGCTCGACCAGCGCAGCGAGCTGCAGGTCCTCAAGGCGCTGCTGACCGGCGACGTCCAGGTCGGCGAAGCGGCGCAGCCGTCGGGCACCCCCGCCAGCCCGAAGCCCGTGCGCAACGGCGTGCTGGCGCTGGCCGGGGGCCTCGTGCTGGGCATCGGCCTAGCATTCGTGCGCGAGGCGCTCGACGTCAAGTTGCGATCGGTCGATGTGATCGCCGAGTCCACGACCATCCCGCTCATCGGCGCGATCCCGCAACTCGAGAAGGAGCAGCGCTCCGGCGACTCCGTCGTGATCCTGGACGATCCGAAGGGTGCCGTCGCCGAGGCATTCCGCTTCCTGCGCACCAACCTGGAGTTCGTCAACTTCAACCAAGACGTCAAGACGGTCATGCTCACCAGCCCGGAGCCCTCGCAAGGCAAGTCGACGACCATCGTCAACCTCTCGCTCGCGCTGCTCCGCTCGGGCAAGAGCGTGGCCATCGTCGGCGCCGACCTGCGGCGGCCGGCGCTCCATCGCTTCTTCAACATCCCCAACACGCGTGGCGTGAGCACGGTCGTCACCGGGAGCAGCACTCTCGAGGACGCGGTCCAGGTGCTCACGTTCAGCGAGCGCTCGCGCACCGTCAAGTCCGGTGTCGACCGCACCGCCCCGTCGCTGCAGCAGGACTCCCCGGATTCAGTCGGCAGCGAGCTCCACCTGACGGTGTTGCCGTCCGGCCCGCTGCCCCCGAACCCGGGTGAGATCGTCACGTCCCGGCAGCTGGCCGCAGTGCTCGAGCAGTTGAAGGCCACCCACGACTACGTCCTCATCGACGCGCCGCCGATGTTCGCCGTCGGCGACGCCGCCGCCATGGCCAGCAAGATCGACGGCGTCGTCGCGGTCCTGCGACTCGATCAGACCACCCACGACACGCTGCGCGAGGTCGAGACGTTCCTCTCGCGGACCACGGCCCGCACTCTCGGCATCGTCGTGACCGGCGTGCCCCGCTCCAGCAAGAGCAAGTACTACCGCTACGACCAGTACTACGGCTGAGCGGACGCTCCCCCCGCTGAGCGCTTCGTCAGCGCCGGACGCCGGCGTCCCGCTGCCCGCATGATCCCCTCCGTCACACGCACCCTCGAGCTCCTGTGCGTGACCACCGGGCAGGCGAGCGGTCGCGTGCCGAAGCGGCGTTTGAACTCGCGGACGCCGACGAGACCGCCGCTCGGGTTGAAGTCGAACCACTCGCAGCCGCGGGCGCAGGCGTCCTCGATGACCTGAGCGAGCAGCAGCGTCGACGGCCGTACCTCGAAGGCACGCTCGAGTGTCGCGCCGTGCCAGTACACGGCGTGGTGTGGCGCGTAGAAGCAGAGAGCGCCCGCGACCACGTGACCGTCGTGTTCGGCCACCCAGAGCCTTGCTCGCGAGCCCCGGCTGATCTCCTCGAACAGCCGGGGCGGGTAATCGGCCGATCCTCCTCGAGCGCCCCAGCGCCGCATCGAGTCCGAGACCACCGCCTGGTAGGCCTCCCAGTCCCGCTCGCCGTGCGCAGTGCGCACCTCCACGCCGGCGCGGCGCGCCTTGCCCAGGGCCGAGCGATGGCCCCGTGAGAAGCTCGCGAGCACGGCCTCGAAGCCGGCGTGCAGGTCGAGCACATCGGTCTCGTCATCCTGCACCGTCGCCGCGCCGGGCACGCCGTGGTCAAGCGCGCCCGCGAAGGGATCGAAGGGATTGACCCTCCACCACGACTCCGGCGCCGCCGCGCACATGAGGCCGGCCAGCAGACGCCCATGCTCGGCGCCGACCTCGGGCCCCGCCAGCCAGCCGCCGTAGGTGCCGGCCGGATTCGACAGCGCCCGCGGCCAGCGGCCGCCGCGGCGGCGCTCGCGCGTCAGCACGAGCACGGCCCTCGCGCCGTCGCTGAAGCGGGCCGCCGTAGGCGTCGGCCGCAAGCGGCCGGCGCCCGCAGCGGCCCACGCCTCCGCCCACTCGCGGGAGTGGAAGTGTGTCGCGTACGCGCAGCCGTCGAAGGCCCGGTCCCACTCCGTCGCGGACGCCGGGCGCACCTCCTTGATGCGAAGGCTGCCGTCGGACGCCTTCTCAGCCCCCACCGCGCGACCCTTCGCCCGCAGCGACCGGCGACTCCGGGCGCCCGCCGTCGCCGGCCAGGTCCTCGTAGCGACGGACGAGCCGCCGGACGCACTCCCGCACGTCGAAGCGCTCCTCGACGCGCGCGCGGGCTGCGACGCCCATGGGGGCCCACCGATCAGAGTCGGCGGCGAGCTCCCCGAGCCGGGCGGCGATGCCGTCGATGTCGCCCTCCTCGGCGAGCAGGCCGGTGACGCCGTCCTCGACGACCTCCGGGATGTCGCAGTGCCTCGTGCTGACGATCGGCATGCCGGTCGCCGCCAGCTCGATCAGGACGACAGGGGCTCCGCCCTCGCTGTCCCAGTCGGCGGCGTGGCGGCTCGGGCTGAGACAGAGGTGATGCTCGCGCGCCTCGGCGAGGAGCCGATCATAGGGCTGGAAGCCGAGCAGCCTCACCGCATCCTCCAGGCCGTGACGAGCGATGGTGTCGAGGATGCGCCGCCGCTCGCGCTGCTCGTCCTCGGCCGGGCCGGCGTCGCCGATCACGGTCGCGGTCACGTCGAGGCCCTCGGAGCGGACGCGAGCGACAGCCTCGAGAGCATCGGGGATGCCCTTCTTCTCGCGGAAGGCGCCGCAAATCAGCACCTTGACGCGGCCGTCCGTCGGCGCCGTACGCGGAGCGCAGTGCAGACGATCGAGCTCGACGCCGAGTGGCTGCACGCGCACCCGATCCTCCGGCGCGCCCTCGCTCACCAGGGTGCGCGCCATATGCGGGCCTTCGCAGAGGAAGAGGTCGGCGGCGGCGAACAGGCGCTCGTACCGCCGCCGCCACACCGGCCATGTGCGGGGGAACTTCTGCACGTCGTGGCCGTAGAAGGTGACGACGTGTCGCGTGCCGAGCCGTGCCGCCAGCGGCAGATCCTGCCACCCCCGGTAACCGAAGTGCGAGTGGACGACCTGCGGCCGTCGTCGGCGCAGTGCCCTCAGCAGCGACGGCGGCGGCAGAGGCCGACCGAGCCGGCGGCCAGCCGTGACCACAAGGCGGTCGGCCCTCGAGGCAATGAGGAGCGGATCCCATGGGAAGAGCTCGGGCGTGCGCAGCTCGTCGGTCATGACCGTCGCCGCGACACCGTGAGCGAAGCGCACCTGGTTGTACGCCCAGGTCATCGTCAACGGCAGCCAGACATCGAAACTGTGGACGACCTCCAGCATCAAGCTTGGTCCGCGCGTCCCGCCGTGACCTTGCGCAGCGCCGCCACGACGTCTTCGACGTCGTCGTCGGTCAGCTTGGCCGAGAACGGCAGGCTCACGGTGCGGCGCCCGATGGCGGTGGCCTCGGGCCACTCCTCCGGGCGCCAGCCGTACGCCTCCTGGTAGTAGGGGTGCTCGGGGATCGCCAAGTAGTGGACCCCGACCCCGATGTTCTCGCGCGTCATCGCCTCGAGGACAGCGTCGCGCCCGAGGCCCGCGCGCGCCTCGTCGACGAGCACCGTGTACAGGTGGTGGCCGTGCCGCGTGTCGGGTTCCGGCTCGGCCGGCAGATCAAGCGGCAGGTCGGCGAACCCCTCCTGATAGCGGCGCCAGACCGCCGCCCGGCGCCGCCAGTTCTCCTCCACCCGCGCCAGCTGGTGCAGGCCGAGCGCCGCCTGCAGGTCCATCATGTTGTACTTGAAGCCCGCCTCGCGCACGAGGTAGTGACGGTAGCCTTCGTCGGAGAAGCGCTTCCACGCGTCGGCGGTCATGCCGTGGAGGGCGAGCCGCTTGATGCGCGCGGCGCGCCCTTCGTCGTGCGCCACCACCATCCCGCCCTCACCGGTGGCGACGTTCTTCGTCACGTAGAAACTGAAGCAGCCGAAGTCACCGAAGGTCCCGGCGTGGCGCCCGCGGTACGTCGTCTCGATCGCGTGGGCGCAGTCCTCGACGAGCGCCAGCCCGCGGCGGCCGCAGAGCTCGCCGAGCGCGTCCATGTCGCAAGGACGTCCCGCGAAGTGGACCGGGAGCACGGCGCGCGTGCGCGGCGTCACCGCCGCGGCGACGGCGGCCGGGTCGAGATTCATCGTCACGGGGTCGACGTCGGCGAGCACCGGCGTGGCGCCGGCGTGGATGATGGCATTGACCGTGGCGCAGAAGGTGAGCGCCGAGGTGATCACCTCGGCGCCCGGCTCGAGCTCGAGCGCGAGCAGCGAGAGATGAAGCGCTGCCGTGCAGGAGCCCACGGCCGCCGCATACGGGGCGCCCGTGTAGGCGGCGAAGTCGCTCTCGAAACGGGCGACCTTGGGTCCGGTGCCGAGCCATCCCGAGCGCAACGACGCGACAACCTCGTCGATCTCGGCCTCGCCGATCAGCGGGGCGCCGAACACGAGGAACCGCTCCCGCGGCCGGATGGGCGTCTCGCTCATGGCGTCACGTCCTCCTCCCGAAGACGACCGTTGAACACCTGCTGCAGCCAGATCTCGAAGGTGAGCCGGTACCCGACGGCTCGGGCGTGGTCGACGCCGCCGAGGTGCTTGCGCCACAGCCGGACGACCTCGTCGCGCGAAGTGTACTCCGGGTAGAGCGCGTCGCGCGCCTCGAGCACGGCGGTCACGAAGCCCCGGGCCGGCTCCTGCCGCAGCCACGCGGGGTAGTCGGTGTAGTCGAGCAGGTCGAGCCCGCGAAGACCGACGGTGCCGACGCGGCCGAGAAGGCGCGCCTCGAGCGAGCGCAGCTCGCGCCACGCGCGCCGCGCGCCATACGGCCACGAAATCGGGAAGCCGGTGCCCGCCCAGGCCACACCGCGGTAGTAGCGCGGGAACGCGGCCAGCAGCGTGGCCCGATACAGACGCCCGTGCGCTCGCATCTCGTCCGGCAGCGAGTACACGAACTCGATGAGATCTCGCGCGAGGAACGGCTTGCGGTCCTCCATGTAGGTCTGCAGGTAGCGGGTGCCGACGTTGTTCAGCCGTCGCGCGCGCTGCTCGACGAGGAAGTAGTCGGTCTTGTCGAGCGCCTCCCACGGGCCCGTGTCGCCGAGGAGGTCTCGCTCGCACCTGAGCTTGCTGGCCGCATGATCCGCATCGAAGCGCCCGAAGCGCGTCGCCCCGTTCAGATACATCCCCCCGAGGATGAAGTCGCCGCCGAAACCGTCGAGGTTGATGTCGTAGTGGCGGCGGTACATGTCGGCTGACTCGATGCCGTGCAGCTGCATGAAGCTGAAGAGCCCGTCCGTCCACCAGACAGCCGCGGACCGCCCGGCGAACCAGTTCTCGGCGTTGATGGGGACGACCACGTGCTCGCTCGGCCGCAGCGCCGCGACCCGGGCGGCGACGCGCAGATCGACGCACCCCGGCCGGCCGAACGTGAGCGCCGGCACCGGCCCGTCGCCCGGGACGGCGGCGAAGAGCGCGCGCGAGTCGAGACCGCCGCTCAACGAGACGCCGACACGGGCGTCGGGACGCGCGCGGGCGGCGACGGAGGCCTGCAGGAGGCGGCCCGTCTCACGGGCCGCCTCCTGCAGGCCGAGACGCCCACCCTGCGGCTTGATGCCGTCCCACCACCAGTAGCGCCGCCGCTCGATCTCGCCGGTCCGCAGATCGAAGGTGACCACCGTCCCGGGTGACAGCAGGTGCACGCCCCGGAACCACGTGCGCTCGCCGAGAAGGTGACCGCACGTGAAGAACTCGGGGATCCCGTCGCGCTCGATGACCGGCTCGAAGCCGGGCATCGCGAGGAAGCCTCCGAGTTGCGAGGACCAGCAGAGCCGACCATCCACCACGCCCCAGAAGAGGATGCGCATGCCGAGCCGGTCGCTCACCAGATGGACGCGGCCCGCCGCATCGTCGACCAGGACCGCCGCGTAGACGCCGTCGAGGCCGGCGAGGAAGCTCCAGTCGTCGCCGGCCTCCGACCATCTGGCGAGCAGATCCTCGGCATCGGTGCGCTCGGATCGCCGATCGAAGAGCTCACCGTCGAGCCACACCGACCGCGAGCCCGCGCGCGCAGGATAGCGACCGGCGAGCAGCCCGTTGTGGGCCTGGAGAGCGGCGACACCCTCGAGGATCGGCCCTTCGCAGCGGTTCGACCCCTCGCGCGTGACCAGCGCCCCGAGCCGCTCAGCCGCCCGGCGCGCCTGATCGGCGTCGAGCCCCGTCGCCACGAAGCCGGCGATCCCGGGCATGTCAGCGCCGCTCCCCGCCGGCCGGCGCCCTCACGGCGAGGTCCCCTTCGGCTTCGTCCTCGGCTGACGGGTGGCCAGCAGATCCCACAGACCGCGCATGTAGGAGCGCGCGATCAGCAACCACGCGACGACGTACACGAGAGCGCCGACGACGACCAGAGGCACGAGTTGTGCCACCGGCCCCAAGCCGGTGCGCGTCAGCACCAGGTACAGCGCGGCGACCGCCACCGCCATCGCCGCGGTCGCCGCGGCGGGCCTTGCGACGCGGGCGAAGTAGCTCGGCCACTTCATCCCGAGGATCCTGTCGATGAGCCACAGCTCGACGACGAAGAGCAGCAAGCTGATCGAGGTGTGGCCCCACGCGACGCCGGTGGTGCCCCACCTGACCATCAGCCACAGCACGGGTACCACGACGGCGGTGTTCGCCACGTTGAGCCAGAAGCCGACATCGGCCCGGCCCTTCGCGAGCAGGGCCGAGCCCAGAGGGTTGCTGAGGCACATGAGCAGGCCCATCACCGACATGATCTGCACGAGCGCCACGGCCGGCTGCCAGTCGGGTCCGAAGATCGCCGGCACGGCGACCGGCGCGACGATCCCGAGGCCGACGAGCAGCGGGAAGGTGACCAGGGCCACCAGCTCGATCAGCTCCCCGAAGCCCCTGCGCAACGCCGCGGGGTCGTCCTGGCGCCGCGAGAACACGGGGAACGCGACCTTGGTGAGGACCGGATTCAGCCTCGACACGGGCACCACGACGAGCTGGTAGGCGATCGTGTACAGACCGAGCGGGGCGGCCCCCAGGTAGCGGCCGATCAGCAGGTAGTCGATGTTGGCCGCCCAGTAGTAGATCGTACGCTCGCCGATCTGATAGAGCCCGAAGCTGATGTATCCCTTGAGGTCGGCGCGGGCGAAATGGAGCCCGGGCGGCCATCGTCGCCAGCCGATCGCGACCAGCTGCAGCATGCGCCCGGCCGACTGCGCCAGGATGCCGATGACGAGCGCCCACACGCCGAGACCTGCCGCAGCGGCGCCCACGGCGACCGCGAAGCCGATCGCCGCGCTCGACACCTCGACGCGCGCCAGCCTGTCGAACTCGAGCTCCTTCTGCAGCAGGATCTGGAACTGCTGCCCGAGAGGGATGATCAGGAAGATGGTCGCCCCCAACACGACGAGCCCCCGCAGCCGTGGCTCACGGAAGAACGCGGAGACGAGCGGCGAGAGGCCGGCGACGACCACGAAGAGCGTCACACCGGTGACGATGTTGGTCCAGTAGAGAGTCGACAGCTGCTCACGCGTGGGCGACTTGCGCTGGATGATCGCGTTGCTGAGGCCCATGTCCGCGTAGATGTTCGCGAACCCCGTGACCGTCGTGACCATCGCCATGAGGCCGAAGTCGGCCCTCGACAGGAGGCGCGTGAGGACGGCGATCTGAGCGACGCCGATCACCACGACGAGCAGCGTCGAGAGCGAGGTCCACTTGACCCCTCGCGCGGCCTCCTGTCGCAGCGAAGTCACCGTCGCGCGGCGCGCGGCGCGCGGTGTGTCAGGGTCGAGTCTCGGCCCCGGACCTGCTGCAGCAGTCGCCAGACATGGACACCAGGGCCGCGCTCGCAGGTCAGCACCGGGCACTCGAGTGCCCGTGCTCCGAAACGGCGCTTGAACTCCTCGACACCGGGAAGCCCTTTGCTCGGATTGAAGTCGAACCACTCGATGCCGCGCCGGCAGGCGTCCCCGATAGCGGTGAAGAACAGGAGCGGCATCGGGCTCAGGGGCAGCGCCTCTTCGAGCACCGCGGAGTGCCAGCAGGCCACGTGGTGCGGGGCGTACAGGCAGAGAAGCCCACCCACCACTCGACCGTCGAGCTCGGCCACCCAGAGCGTCGACCACTCGCCGGCGCGCCGTTCCATCTCCTCGAAGAGCGCGGCGCCGAGCGCGCCGCCCGCCCCCCAGCGGCGGACGGAGTCCTCGTAGGCTGCGGCGTACGCGGTCCAGTCCCCGTGCGAGACGGTGGCCCGCACCGTGACACCGTTGCGCTCGGCCTTGCGCGCCGCCCTGCGGTGCCCGTGCGCACACCCCTCCCATAGCGCCTCGTAGCCACACCCAAGCGAGAGCGCCAAGGTGTCGTCCGGTTCGCACTCCCACCCATCGGCGATCTCGGTGGGCCGGGAGTCGTAGGGGTTCATGCGCCACGTGACACACCCCAGGCGCTCCCGAACGTAACCGCACAGCGACTCGATCTGCGCCTGCCCAAGGGGGTGGCGGCTCAGCCACCCTCCATAGGTCGTCATGGGGCTACCCCACCAGCGGCTCACCAGCCCCCCCAGGACGCGCTGGCGAGTGAACGGCAGGATGACCTCGTCACCGTCGGCGAACCGGACCAGGCGGGCGTCCGGCCTCAGTTCCTTCGGCTGGTACGCCGCCCAGGTCTCGGCCCAATCGCGCGACTGGAAGTAGGTCGCACTCGGACAGGAGCGCCAGGCCGCGTCCCACTCCTCGGCACTGGCAGCACGCACCTCGTCGATCTTCGCCCGCATCATCCCCCTTCGGTGACAGTCTGCCGCGTCCGTAGTCTACCTCGCGGAGATGGCGCCCTCGGTCGGCCGCCGAGAGAGCCGCCTCCCCGTCGGACTTCGAGCTGCGTGGATCACGCCGAACGTCGTCGCTGCAGGCTACACGTACGCCCCCGGCGCCCTCATGCGGCCGCACTTGGTGCCGATGCCAACAAGCGAACCAAGAGTGGAGATGCGGAGCGAATCAGGCGCCGCACGGCGCCATCAATCGGCTGACCGGACCGCCTGAATCACAGCCTCGCCGCCGGTCCCCACCGCGTTTCACCCGATGACAGGAAGGGTCTCCATGGCCTCACGACGCGTTGCCCGCCTCGGAGCTGTTGCCTCCACTCTCGTCGCTGTGTCGGCGGCACTCCTCACGTCGCTCGTCATGCTCGCACCACCTGCACGAGCGGAGGAGCAGGTGGACGAAGACAGCCATGGTGCTGCTCTCGCTGGCCAGCGACACGAGCGCCTCCTCGGCGCTGGCCACCCATCTGCCCGACGACGCCATCGACGGATCGGGCATGACGCGCTGGGCGGCGACCTCCAGCGACGAGCAAGAGTGGTGGCAGGCCGATCTCGGCGCGTTGCACCGCATCGTCGAGGTCAGGACCAGGTGGCTGCACCGGAGCAGGAGACGGAAGCGCATCAGAACGGGCACGGCCAACGTCTACTCGTACGTCATCGAAGGATCAGTCGACGGGACCGAGTGGCAGCCGCTCGCGGACCGGAACGGTCCCCCCAGCTTTTGCTACACCATCGACGAGCTCGATACCGTCGTGCGGTACGTTCGCATCGACGTGCTCCGGGCGACGAAGGGCAACCTGGGGATCCGCGAGTGCTCCATCATCGGCGACCCCGCCGTCGCCGAAGTGCCGGCGACGCCGGCCATCACCGCCCAGTCGAACCGTCTCATCATGACGGCGGACGACGTCGCGACGGTCCGCAGCCTGGTCGCGACACCGGGGACCGCCGAGACGGCCGCGTGGTCGTACTTCCGCGACGGCAAGGTGGCGGCGGCCATGGCCGCCGCCCCGAACGTGGACCCAGGCCCCACCGTGGCCTTCACGTACACCAAGCTCGACACCGACTCGCGGCACGCCCGCAACCTCGCGGTCGCGTACGCGACGAACGGCGCGATCGACTACGCCGAGAAGGCCGCCCAGTTCGTCGTGGCGTGGGCCAAGGGCAACACGCCCGCTCCCTACTCCTTCACGGGCGACACCCAGGGCGGCTATCACCAGTCGTACGGCGCCTTCAGCTTCGCCTTCGCCTACGACCTGACCCGCGACGCGGGCGTCTACAGCGAGACCGACCACACCGCGATCAAGGCGTGGTTCCGCACCTGGGCGAGCGTCATGAAGGGCTACCAGGACAACTGGGCCACGGATTGGGTCTTCTCGCAGGCGGCCGACGGCGACTGGCGTCCCTACGAGTGGACCGTCAACCCGCTCGGCCTCGAGTACAGCCGCTACGACCAGTACATGGGCTCGGACGCCACCCTCGCCCCCATGGCCGCCTGGCTCGCCGCCGCCATCGTGAGCGATGACTCCGCCTCGATCACCACCCTCTTCTCGAGCACCTACAAGCTGAACGTGCCCGAGTGTCTCCACCGCTCGTCGGCGCCGCGCAACGACGGGGACGGCAGGGGTACGGCTCGTGTGCCGGAGGCGCTCATCAAGTCCAAGGGCTACTACGACAACGCCGAGCGCGGCGGCAACCTCGACTACATGAGCTACAACGCCCGGCTGGCCTCCATGGTCTACGAGATGACGGCCAACCTCGGGCGCGCGACCTCGACGATGCGCAGCGAGCTCAACGCCTCCTGGTCGTACCTGTCGAAGTTCGCCGGCCCGAACTACGAGGCGCCGGTCGCACCCAACGACCTCATGCACTGGGATCTTTTCCTCTCCCGCATGCAGATCGGTCTCCACATCTACAACGACGCCGCGCTCCTCGCGGACGTCTCGGGCGGCCAGTACCCCCGCTCGCAGTTCTACGAGTCCCAGTTCCTCGGGCCGACGACGCTGACGCAGCCGACCGCCCTGTAGGACCCGCCGCGCGTCGGCACACGCACCCGGCGCGCGGCGGCTGAATGACCGCGAGGCCGGTCGCCCGATGGTAGGGCGACCGGCCTCGCGGTAACACTGCTTCCATGTACGTCCATCTACACCGCCGCGGCCGGCGGCTCTGGCTGCTCGTCATCGGCGCCGCCGGCCTCCTCCTGCTCTCCCCAGCCGGCTGCGGCGACGGTGACGCGACGCACGCGCCGACCGCAGCATCCGAGATGCCCTCGCCGTCCCCTTCGACTTCGGCGCTCGCCGGCGCCTGGCAGCCCCGCATCGTTCTCACCCCCGGCGAGATCGACGCGATCCGCGCCCGACTCGAGCAGGGCGACGAACCTTGGGCATCCGCTTGGCGGCACTTCCGCGACGACTACGTCGCACGCGCCCTCAGCGACCCCGCTCCCGTCGAGCCGGGCCCGTACAGAGGCCGCGGCGAGATCCACGACGCGTTCCGCGCCCTCGACACCGCGAGCCGTCACGCACGCGACCTGGCGATCGCGTACGCCGTCAGCGGCGGCGAGGACTACGGGAGGCGCGCACGCGACATCCTCGTCGAGTGGGCCGCGGAGGCGGAACCGACCAGGCCGCGGCACTGCCGGAGCCTCGACACCGGCCAACTGCAGAGCTGGGGCGCTTTCTCATTCGCCTACGCCTACGACCTGACGCGCGGCGGCGGACTGTATTCGGCGGCGGACGAGAGGCTCATCGACGACTACTTCGCGCGCTTCATCGTCGCGCTGCGCGAGGCGCTGGAGGAACTCGCGCACGACCCGTCCGTGGGCACCGACTGGCGCCGGCCCTACGAGTGGAGCGAGACACTCACCTACCGCTTCGAAGACCGCGTGATCGGGGGCACCTTCAGCCTCGCCATCCAGAACGCCCTCGTCGCGCTCGCCATCGAGACCGGTGACGATGTGACGCTCGACGCGGTCCTCGCGGACCCCGCGAACCTCCTGCGCGCGGATCGCGCGATCCGTCACGCGCTGCGCCCCGACAACGATGGTGACGGCAGGAGCGCCGGCCCGGCGCCTCAGGTGGCGATCCTCAAGACCTACCGGCCAGAGAGGGGCGGCACTGTCGACTACATGACCTACAACGCGCGTCTCGCCACGCTGCTCTGTGAGGCCACGGAGAGCGTGGCTCCCGAGCTCGGCAGGTCGTCTCGGGCCATGCTCAGGACTTCCTGGCTGTATCTCGCCCGCTTCTTCGGCGACGACGCGCGCCCCTCGCCCAACCCCGCCGATCACGTCGACCTGCGCGCGTGCCTGCCGCGCTTCGTCCCGGCCGCGCAGGCGGTGCGGGACCCCCGACTCACCAAGGTGGTGATGTGGGGCGACGAAGCAGGCTACTACGAACCGCAGTTCCTCGGGCCGGTGACGCTGACGCACATGCCGGCGGAGTGAGGCGGGACGGCGGCGTCAGTCCTCTTCGGCGCGCAGCAGCAGGGCTCTCGAGACCTCGGCGAGACCGATGACCGTCGCGGCCACCGCGATGCTCAGCTTGCTGTTGAGCCGGGGCGACGTGATCGAGACGACGAGCAGGGCCACGAGCATCGTTCTGGAGCCGAACACCACACCCACGAGCCAGGGGTCGCCACGCTTCAGTCGTTCTCGGTCGCGCATCCACGGCAGCAGCGCCGCGACGGCGTACCACCCGAAGAGGAGCAGGCCGACGAACCCCAGACGGTGCACGAACCAGTAGTAGTTGTTGTGGATGTAGCTCTTGCGGTACGGCGCGACGCCGTAGCGGGACCAGTCGAACAGGTAGTCCTTGCCCAGGCCGTTGCCGACCAGCGGGTGCTGCGCGATCTGGGCGCCGACGGTCTGGTTCTCGATGAGGCGGTACTGCACGTTACGGTCCTGGACGGCCGTGATCGCCAGCGCCCGCGTGATCACGGAGCTGAAGAGGGCTGGTCGCGCGATGGCGAGACCCAGGCCGAGCACGACCGCGACGACGAGACCGCCCGCGACCAAGCGGAACCGCTCGCGAGCGCGCAGGACGACGAGCAGGTACACGAGGCTGACGGCCAAAGCGACGTAGTTGCCGCGCACCAGCGACACCACGAGACCCAGCAGGGCGAGGAGCAGAAGGAGCCAGAGCCACGCGGGGCGGCGGCGCGCCGCGGGCCAGACCACGACGACGGTCGCCAGCAGGGCGGATGAGATCAGGAAGACCTCGTCCGGAGCCGGGAACCTGCTCACCCCGGGCTCGACGAACTCGAGCGCCATGCCCTGCCCCATGGCCGCGTAGGCCAGACCCTCGAAGAAGACCGCGACCAGGCAGGCGGCCAGCACCCTCATGACCGTCAGCACCTGGCCACGGCTGCGCACGAACATCACGACGAAGAAGAACAGCGAATAGTAGGCGAGTCCGCGCGCGTCCTGCAGGACCAGCTTCGGCTCGTTGCCACGGAGCACACCCACGATCCCGGCGACGACGACCCAGAGGAGGAAGAGCAGAAGCGGCAGGTTCACCGGCGAGCGGACGATCGGCAGGCTGCCTGACGCCAGCACAGCGGCGAGCATGCTCGCCAAGAGGAGAGCGAGGAGCAGGTCCACCATGAAGATCCCGCCGCCGCCGACAGGGACCCGCCAGGCGAGAGCCAAGTCGCCCGGCAAGACCACGGTGACGACCAGGAGCAGGAGACCTATCGCCACCGTGCCACGCTCGGTCCCGATCGACAGCGTCACCAGGGCGAGCGCCCCGACGGCCACGGCCAGGACCGCACCAAGGAGCGGCGAGCGCAAGGCGACGACGAGGATCAGGCCCTCGGCGGCGAGAACGGAGGCGAAGAACCACGGCGCGGAGCCCCTGGGATCGGCCAGCGCCTCTCTCACGTCGGCCCGCCCGACATCGGCGAGGGGGCCGGGCCTCTGCGCCCGGCCAGCCCGTCGCGCAGGCCACGCGCGCAGGCCGACAGGCGCCGGCGGGCCGCCGGCCACGAGCGACTCTTGACCACTTGGCGGCAACCCCAGCGGACGGCGGCGAGCGCGGGGAGCACGAGGCCTCCGCACGGCCGCGCGACGAGCAGCCGGTTGCGCGTCATGTAGTAGATCGCCGCATCGGAAAAGACGCGGCGACCGCCCTCGCGCAGAACGTCGTGGACGACCTCGGCGGCCGGCACGACCAGCAGGCGCCACTCCCGGGCCTTGGCGCGGAGACTCCAGTCCACGTCCTCGTAGTACATGAAGAGGCCGATGTCCAACGGCGTCAGGTCTCGGAGTGCGGCCGCTCTGAGCAGGGCAGCGCAACCGGTGACGAAGCCGGTCTCGTAGGGACGCCGGCTGCACGGCGCATGCAAATGGCGCACGTCGAGCGTGCGCGACGACACCGTCCCTCCCGCGTACCAGCATTCTTCACCGGAGCGATAGCGCACCAGCGGGCTGAGGATCCCCGCCTCCGGGGCGGCGGCGGCCTCGAGCAGTCGCTCGAGGCAGTCCGCCGCCGGCCGCGCGTCGTTGTTGAGCAGCCACACCCAGTCGGCGCCGCCGGCGAGCGCCGCCTCGCATCCGCGTGCGACGGCCGCGCCGAACCCGGTGTTGAGACCGGGCCGCAGCACCAGCACGCACTCGTCCGCCTCGAGCGGGAGACCGCCGTCGTTGTCGACGAGGACGATGCGGGCCGGCGGCACCGTCGCCGACCGCAGATCCCCCACGAGCTCGACCGTGGGCTCAGGCCGACCGTAGTGCGCGATCACGACCCAGACGTTCATGACCGTCTGCCGGACCCCTCGCCGAGGGCTTCGGCGAGCACGGCCAGCACCCGGTCGGCGCGCGCCGTCCACGTGTGGCCCGCGACCGCCCGTCGCCGCGCCTCGCGCCGGTCCGGTCCGTCGCCCGCGATCTCCTCGCGAAGCGCGGCCGCGAAGCCGGCAGCCCCTTGTGCGCTGCGGACCTGTCCCTCCAGAGCCGGGTTCGGCGACGCGACGGTCGAGACGACGGGGCGGCCCGCCGCCAGGTACTCATACAGCTTGAGCGGGTCCATGCTCGCGGTGAGGGCGTCGCGCACGTGGGGCACCATGCACGCGTCGCAGGCGGCGATCATCGCCGGCAGGGCGTCGTGGCGGACGGGTCCCAGGAGCCGCACGTTCCGGGGGAGCGCCTCGAGCGCACTCTCGAAGCCGCGGCCGACCCGGCCGATGAGCGCGAAGGTCACGCCCGTCAGTTCGCGGGCGACTGCGGCGAGAAGGGGGACGTCGAGCCGGCCCTGGATCATCCCCGCGTAGCCCACCAGCGGCCGCGGCAGTGCGGCGAGCTCCGCGGCGGGCTCGGCGGCAGCCCAGAGCGCCGGGTCGACGGCGTTCGCGAGCCACTCCGCGTGGCCGCGTGGCGCGATCCACGTGAGCAGGGACGGATGCACCGCGAACACCACGTCGGCGTGGAGACCGGCGAGCCTGTACCCCTCCGCCACGGACGCGCGGCCCGCCCAGGCATGCGCCCGCCAGTCGTCGATCGCGTCGAAGACGAGAAGGTCGCGCGGCAGGGCGAGACCGACGCCGACGAGACGGGGGTCGGCCACCCAGACGATGGTGGGTCCTCCCCACCCGGCGAGGGCGTCGCGCAGCCGTCGCGCGAGCGCGCGACGCGCCAGCTGTTCGTTCACGCGCCGGCCCGGGCGCACCCTCGCAGGCAGCGGCAGCGGCGCTCCGTAGCGCACGGCCCGGAGGCCGTCGGCCACCGGGCTCACCGCCTCCCGGCGTCGAGCCGCCGGACGGTGCGAGCGTGAGCCGAAGCGCGGCGTGTCGACGACGGCCACGCCCTCCACCTCGGGCCGCCTGCTCAGCTCGCGCACGAGCGCCGCGTTGCGCGTCGAGAAGCCCTGCCGCTCCCAGACCCACCAGTCATTGTGTCCGAGCACGATCAGTCGCACGTCATCCGTCCCCCGTCGCCGGGCGCTCTCCGTCCTCGAAGTAGCGTTGCCACAGCTCGATCGTCATCAGCAGACCCAGCGCGTTCGCGTGAGCGGCGCCCGCCATATGCTCGCGAACGAGCGCCTCGGTCGCGGCAGGCTCGAGCACGCCGTGCTCTGCGACACGTGGCGAGAGCAGCACGTCTTCGACGAAAGCTCGAGAAGGACCTCGCAGCCAATCGTCTCTGGCGTCCACATGAGTGTAGGCGACGTGCTGCACGCGTGCCCGCGCGGCGCGTGCCAGGGACACGAGACGTCTGCCCCCCGCCGCACCCCGCGTCGCTGCCGTCGCGTCGCCGCCGGCCGCAGGCGTCCGTAGTCGCCGCCGCGTGGCGGCCCCGACGACGCGGAGCCCGGTCACCACGTGGACGCTGGCCGGCAGGGGAAGATGCGTCAGCGACCACGGCACGCGGGCGACGGCCCGGTCGAGGCGCGCCACGAGCCGCAGACGCGCGCGGTCGTCGATCCGCTCCTCCGGCGCCCCGTCGAGCATCGCCTCGACCCAGCGCCGGGTCAGCAGGGGAGCCCGCGCGCGGACCCATGAGTCGGCGATCACGAGGCCCGCCTGACCCATGCGCTCCCGCTCCAGCACGTACATCAGGTCCTGGCGATCGACGGCCGGCAGACCGCGGGTGGCACGAAGCGCCTTGAGGCGATTCGCGTTGCCGCACCGGGACAGCTCTCCCCCGTCGGCGAACAACTCCATGATGCGCTCGTCCGGCAGCCCGCTCCGCCACTGGCGCGAGGGCCATGCCCGCTCGAACTCCTCGTCGCTCGCGTGGTTCCACGCCCAGTTCGGGATCAGCATGTCCGAGCGGAAGAAATGGCGTCCCGCCGCGGCCCCCGCCCCGCTGACGAAGAAGCGGGCGGGCAGCAGGCGGGGCATCAGACTCCCGGTGATGTTGCCCACAGGACTGAGCCGCCCCTCGAGAGTCCAGACGGTCTCGCCGCCGAAGCGCGCGACGTACGCGGGCTCGAGCGGCGACGTGCGGTGCGGCAGGCCGCGAGCCAGGGCGACGCGCGCAGCGAGACTCACGTCGTCATCCGCGGGATCGCCGAACGTCACGGCGATCACGCCAACTCCGACAGGAGCAAGGGCGGCGAAGAGACGTGAGTCGAGCCCGCCGGTCAGGGGCAGCGTGACACCCTCGTCGCCGTACGCCAGAGCGGCAAGCTCGGCGGCGGCATCGGCCAGTCGCTCCACGTAGGCCTCGCCGCGCAGCCGGCCTCGAGGCGACGCCGCGACGTCCCAGTGACGGACGGTGTGAAGACCGCCGTCGTCGACCTCGAAGTGGCTGCCGTGGGGGAGCCCGAGCACATCGGCGAACAACGGACGCCCGCTCACGGTGTGCCCGAGGACGAGCAGCTCACCCAGCGCCTCGCGGTCGAGCCGCGCCACGAAGCGGGGATGCCGCCTGAACGCCTTCGCCTCGCTCGCGAAGAGCACGTCGGCGCCCAGCCGTATCGCGTGCAGCGGCTGGACGCAGCAAGGGTCAGATGAGGCCACGGTCCGCCTCGCGACCGCATCCCGGAGGACGAACGCGAACGCTCCTTCGAACCGCGACAGCGCCTCGGCGCCCCACGCCGCATAGCCCGCCGCGACCACTCGAGCGGCGCTCGCGGTCTCGGGAAGCGCCAATTCGCGCTTGAGGACGCGCGCGTTGAGCAGGTCTCCGCTGAACGCGACCACGGCGCCCGGCGACCCGTCGCCGCCTCCCTCGTGGACGCACACCGCGTCAGGCCACCCGACCACGCCGAGCCATCCCTCCGCGGTCTCGATCGTCTGCGTCACGTAGCCGTCGATGGAAACCAGGTCGCCGAGCGCGACAGGACCCAGGGCTCGCGCGGCAGGGTCGGGCGAGAAGACGGCGACGAGACCGCTCACGGCGCGCGCCCCAGCCGCGCCCGCAGCTCGTCGGCGGCGGCGGCCCACGCGACGCGCCGTCGTCGAGCGAGCGACGACATGCGCGCGGCGTACTCCTCGCGGCCCTCAAGCGCCGCCCCAAGGACAGCGGCGAGCGAGGCGGCATCGGCGCGCGCATACAGAGCGGCGTCGCCGAAGTAGTCCCGCAAGACGGCGTGGTCGGACGTGACCAGCGGCCGCCCGAGCACGAGCGCCTCGTATCCGCCCGACAGGAGCGTCTCCGGCCGGGTCGTGAGCACGACGACCACCTCGGAGCGCGCGAGCTGACGCCAGTAGTCGGCATCCGCGAGAAAGCCGGTGGGCGTGAGATTGGGCGGCCAAGGGCCGAGATCGCCGCGCGGCGCCCCCGTCACGGCGATCCGCACATCGGGCAGCGCACGCGCCACCGCCGGCAGGATCTCGATCGGCTCGTCTTTGGAGTAGGTGGCGACGACCGTGACCAGGCCGGGCCGGACGGCGACCTCGCCGACCTCCGCCGGCACGGCCGGCAGCGGGTCTGGCAGGACGAACGGTCGTGCGCCCCAGCCGCGCACCTGCGCGGCGAGCGACTCGTTCGTGACGACGACCGCCGCGGCGCGGCGCAGCAGCGGCAGCTCGAGCGGGCGGAGCAGCCGCCACTCGCGGGCGTAGAACGCGACCGTGTGCATGTCGACGACGAGGGGCGCCCCGCGCAGACGGGCGGCGGCGGCGGCCATGCCGACCGCCGGCGGCGGTGGCGCCATGACCCAGAACTCGCCGGCGACGGGCGCCAGCGCAGCCGCCGTCACGGCTGCCTGCCACGGGTACTTCAGCGGCACCGTCCACGGGCGCTTCGGCCACGGCGTCCTGATGAAACGCGCTGGAGGTCGAACTCGTGCGCCAGCGTCTCCGTACGCCGCGAGAACGGCGCCCACGAGAGGAAGACGCCGCGACTCACCCGCCGCCCCCGGGGCCGGTCAGCTTCTCCCTGAGGCGATCGTACGCGGCCAGCAGATGCGGCGCTTGGCGCTCCCATGCCAGTGCACTCTCGAAGCGTTCGCGGGCGCGCGCACCCAGGCGCCGACGCTCCTCGTCCTCGTCGAGCAGCCGGCCGATGGCTCCGGCGAGCCCTTCCCACGACGGCTCCTGCGCGTAGACGACCGCATCTCCCCCCGTCACCATGTTCTCCGGCAGCGGGAAGGCGACGGAGGCGCGCGCCAGCGCCATGTACTCGACGATCTTGTTCATCGTCGAGATGTCGTTGAACGGACTCGACGGATCCGGTGCGACGCACACGTCGGCGTCGAGCAGAGCCGCGCTGAACTCCTCCGCCGTCTGGTAGCCGGGCATCAGCAAGGACCCGGCCAGCCCCAGCTCCTCACCGAGCCGCCGGATGCTCTCGTAGCTCTCGCCGTCGCCGGCGAGGTACAGCAGGATGTCGCGCCCCTCGCGCACGAGCCGCGCGACGGCGCGCACGAGCAGGTCCACGCCGTCCTGCGCGCCCATGACGCCGAGGTAGGCGACGAGATGACGATGCCCGCGGCGATCGAAGCAGTCCTCGGAGGCAAGCGCGAACTCGTCGCGGCGAGGTCCGCTGCGGACGACGAAGACGTCCTGCTCGCGCTTGCCGCCGCGGGCGAGCGCGAGGCGCCGGTAGGAGTCGTTCGGCGAGATCACGACGTCGGCCAGCCGGTACGTCCTGCGCTCGACCCAGCGGACGACTCGCTCCGGGAACGCGTCGCGCACCTCGCCGCCCCTCTTGGCGATCATGATCTCGGGGTTGGCGTCGTGCTGGTCGAAGACGAACGCGACGCCACGCGGGCGGAACAGCCGGCCGATGAGGAAGAAGAGGTCCGGAGGGTTGCAGGCGTGGATGACGTCGAACGGCCGCTCCGCCCAGATCCGCCGGGCGAGCGTCGCCGTGCGCCACAACATCGTGGAGTACTCACGGGGATAGCCCCTCAGAGCGGAAGCCCGGTACGCCAGCGGATAGCGGTGGATGCGGACGCCGTCCCGCTCCTCGAAGGCCTCGCGGTCGTGGCGCCCGCCCTGCGGGCAGATGACGGACACGTCGTAGCCGGCGGCGACCAGCGTCGTGCACTCGTGCCATACACGACGGTCGAACGGGACCGACAGGTTCTCGACGAGCACGAGGATGTGGCGCGGATCCCTCAGCGTCTCCCTCTCCCGTTCGCACGACGCGGCGCCGCCGGCATGCCGGCGGCGCCGCGAGTATACCCGAGCGTGGTCCCGACCGAAGCCCGAAGACGGCCCCGGCCCGAGGCTCAGTACGCGCCGCGCTTCTCGAGCACGGCAGGGATGGTCTGCAGGAGCAGCTTGATGTCCCAGCTGAGGCTCCAGCCGGTGACGTACATGTAGTCGAGCTTCACCATCTCGTCGAAGGGGATGTCGCTGCGTCCCAGCACCTGCCAGAGGCCGGTGATGCCGGGCGTGATGTCCAGACGCTTCTGCGTCCACCCCCGACACTGCTTCGCCTCTTCGATCCAGAGCGGCCGCGGCCCGACGAGACTCATGTCGCCGCTCAGGACGTTGAGGATCTGCGGCAGCTCGTCGAGGCTCCAGCGGCGCAGCCAGCGGAACCGACGCGCGTCACCCGCGGGTCACTCTTCATCTTGAACATCGGTCCCGAGTACTCGTTGCGGTCGGCGAGCTCGTCGCGCAGGCTGCTCGGCGCCGGTCTCCATCGAGCGGAACTTGAAGATGTCGAAAGTGCGACCGCCCCGGCCCATCCGCTCCTGGCGGAAGAAGACGGGGCCGGGCGAGTCCAGCTTGATGAGCAGCGCGAGCACGACGAGGAGCGGCAGGATCAGCACGAAGAAGATGCCGCCGACGACCAGGTCGAAGGTGCGCTTCACGGCCATGTTCAGCCGGCTCAACTCGACGTGCGCCGACGTCGAGCAGCGGGATGCCCTCGATGTCGTCGACGCCCGCCCGCGAGCTCACGACCTCGAAGAGCCGCGGCACGATGTTGACCCTGACGCCGTGGTCGGCGCAGGTGCGCACGAGGCGCAGGAACTCGCCGTGGCGCGCCCTGCGAGAAGGCGACGATCACGCGGTCGAGACCCTCGCGCTCGATGATCTCCACGAGGTCGGCCAGTGTCGCCCAGGACCGGCACCTCGGGCCCATTGCCGTTGCGCAGCGGCTCGCCGTCGTCGAGGAAGCCGACGACCTCCAACCGGTACTCGGGGTGTTTCGCGATCTTGTCGACCAGCGTGTGACCGACCTCACCGGCGCCCACGATCAGGGTCCGCTCGGCGAACCCCTCCCGCGCCCAGACGGTCGCCCGCGAGACCCAGCGCGCGAGCGGCACGAGCACCACCGAGGCGAACCAGAAGGCGATCAGCGCCGACACGGGCGCCGCCGCGCCGCTGACGAAGACCATGGCGATGAAGACCAGCCAGCTCGCGGCCGTCAGCGCGGAGAGGCCGTTCAGCGCCTCGAGGGCGGTCGCTCCGCCGATGCTGCGTCCGGGCTCTCGATAGAGGCCGAAGACGTACAACGCGAAGATCCAGACGGGCGTGAGGGCCAGCAGAAGCCAGAGATTCGCCGCCGCCCCGTCCGGGAAGGCGTTCACGAGGCGACCGACGAGCGGCACCTCGTCCGAGCGTTCCGGCCGCCCAGACCGCGACGAAGGCGCTCACGACGAGTCCGACCACGTCGGCACCGAGCGTTGCCACCTGACGCAGCCACGCCGGACGACGTCGGCTCATGGCGCGCGTCCTCGCTCCTGCTGCGCGCCTCGCGATCAGTTCGTTGTGCCACGTGCTTTCGCCCACGTTGACTGTATCGGCAACATCGGCGACAGGCACAAGTTGTAGCGACCGGCTCCGTCCCTCAAGGACGACAGCGCTCGCGGTCGTGCTCTCGTCAGCTTTCATGAGTACAGCGCCCCTGCTGTAGGTGGCCCGCCCGAGAGTCTCTGCAGTGACTCTCGCTCCTCTCTATCGTCTCCCGACTACCCGAAAGAGGCAACCTCGAATCGGCGCAAACGCGGACGATGATGATAAGAGTTCGTATACAGGACTGGCAACGGGCAACTCCGACGGCTCCGGACCCGGCGTGCGCCGGCATCCTGCCCCCGCCGCGCGGCTAGACGATCGTCTCGAGCGTCTCGATCGCAGCGGCGCACGGCCGCCCTCGGCCGCGACCAGCACGGCGTCGATGCGCACCGGGCCCTCCGGCCACCTCGAACTGCTGCGGCATCTCGGTGAGGAAGCGCCGCAGGATGATGTCGGTGCGCACGCCGATCACCGATTCGGACGGGCCGGTCATGCCGACGTCGGTGATGTAGGCGGTCCCGCCCGGGAGCACGCGCGCGTCCGAGGTCTGCACGTGCGTGTGCGTGCCCGACGACCGCGGTGACGCGACCGTCGAGGTAGTGACCCATGGCCACCTTCTCGCTGGTCGCCTCGGCGTGCAGGTCGACGACGATGGTCTCGGCCGCTCCGCGCCGCCTCGTCGACCAGCCGGTCGACGATGCGGAAGGGGCAGAGGCCGGTGTCCATGAAGAGGCTGCCGGCAAGGTTGATGACGGCGACCGGGCCGCCGCCGCGCGGCCGGCCGCACGGTGAGACCCCGGCCCGGCGCTCCCGCCGGGTAGTTGGCCGGCCGCACGATGCGCTCGTCGCGCGCCAGGAAGGGGAAGACCTCGCGCTGGCGCCAGACGTGGTTGCCGGTGGTGATCACGTCGACGCCGCCGTCGAGCAGCCGGAGGGCGATCTTGGAGGTGATGCCGGCGCCGTTGGCCGCGTTCTCGCCGTTGGCGATGACGAAGTCGACCGCGCGCTCTGCCACGAACCCGGGCAGCCAACTCAGAAGAGCGTCGCGGCCGGGCTGGCCGAACACGTCGCCGACGAAGAGGATGTTCACGACGGGGTCCTCACGCGCCGGCCCACGGCGCCGCTGCCCGAACGGGCGCACGGCCGGCGGCGTCAGCCGCCGATGACCACGCGCACGGCCCCCTCGGCGGCGCGCAGCAGCGGCGGCGGGTAGAGGCCGATCGCAAGGACGCCGGCTGCGGCGATGCCCAACGGCGACGCTGACGCCGAGCGAGCGTCCGGCGCGCTCGGGCTCCACCGTCGCCCGTCCGGCGCGCTCGCGGAAGTACATGTACCAGACGACGCGCAGGTAGTAGAAGGCCGAGACGGCGCTCATGACGACGGCGACGATGGCGAGCCACGTGTAGCCGGCGTCGACGACCGCCGTGAACAGGTAGAACTTGCCCCAGAAGCCGACCGTCGGCGGGATGCCCGTGAGCGAGACCATGAAGAGCGGTCATGGCGAGCGCCGCGCCACGGCATGCTGCGCCCGAGGCCGGCGATCTCGTCGAGCGTGTAGCCGAAGGCGCGCCGGTTGCGGATGCAGACGAGCATGCCGAAGGCGCCGAGGTTCATGAACGCGTAGGCGCCGAGGTAGAAGAGCACGGCGCTCGCGCCCGGCCGTGCTCGCCGCGAGCGCGCCGGCGGCGATGAGGCCCGAGCAGCAGGTAGCCGGCGTGGGCGATGCTCGAGTAGGCGAGCATGCGCTTGAGGTTGCGCTGCGGCAGGGCGAGCACGTTGCCGACCACCATCGTGAGCACGGCGAGGATGATCGAGCGCGTCGGTCCAGACGTGCCACTGCGGCGCCGCCGCCACCACGAACAGCTTGAGGAAGCCGGCGAAGGCGCCGGCCTTGACGCCCACCGACATGAAGGCGGTGACCGGCGTGGGGGCGCCCTCGTAGACGTCGGGCGCCCAGCTGTGGAAGGGCACGGCCGAGATCTTGAAGCCGAAGCCGACGATGACCAGCACGAGCGCCACGAGCTGAGCCGCGTGGCGTCGCCGCCCAGGTCGGCGAGGCTCGGCGGCGATGCTCGCGTAGTTGGTCTGCGCCGGTCGCGCCGTAGAGCAGCGCCAGGCCGAAGAGCCAGGATCGCCGAGGCGAAGGCGCCGTTGATGAAGTACTTGATCGCCGCCTCGCCGGAGCGCTGCGTCGCCGCGCAGCGAAGCCGGCCAGCACGTAGGTCGGCAGCGACATGAGCTCGAAGGCGATGAAGAGGGCGATGACGTCGGTCGAGACGGCCATGCCGATCATGCCGGTGATGATCAGCAGCAGCAGCCCGTAGAACTCGCCCTGGCCGCGGCCGCGGGCCTGCAGGTAGGCGTCCGAGAGCATGATGGTGAGCACGCCGATGACGCAGAAGAGCAGCATGAAGAAGAGGGCGTACTTGTCGAGGGCGACCATGCTGGCTGAAGCCCGGCCTGGCGGTCGCGGCCGGTCGAAGTGCGACGCCGTCCTCGAAGCGCGATCCACTGCCCGACGGCCACGCGCGGCGGCGACCACGAGGCCGGCCGCCGCGACCCAGGCGAGCACCGCCTTGCGGCGCGGACGAACATGTCGACCAGCAGAAGCACCAGCAGCGGCCGCGGCCACGACGACGGCCGGGCAGGATGAGGATCGACGCGAGTTGTCGCATCTAGAACAGCCCCTTGGCGACGTCGAAGAGCTGGGCGAGGCCGTCGCCGTGCGCGCCTCGCCAGCGACGGGCGTCACGCTGGTCGAGGATCTCCTGCACCGGCACGTGCAGGAAGGTCGAGGAAGGTGTTCGGGTAGACGCCGACCCAGACCGCGAAGACGACGCAGCGGCACCAGCGAGGCGATCTCGCGGAGAGCCGAAGTCGCGCAGCGGCTCGCGCGGCCTCACGTCGACGTCGCCGCGGTCGTTGAACGAGCACGCGCTGGTACATCCAGAGCAGGTAGCAGGCGGCGAGGATCACGCCGATGGCGGCCGATCGCCGCCAGCGCAGTGCGAGTAGTGGAAGAGCGCCGAGCAGGCTGAGGAACTCGCCGACGAAGCCGTTGAGGCCGGGCAGGCCGAGCGAGCCGAGCGTGAAGAACAGGAAGAAGCCGGCCAGGATCGGCAGCGGCTTCGCCAGGGTGCCCATGGCGGCGATCTCGCGCGTGTGCGTGCGCTCGTAGAGGAAGCCGACCAGGAGGAAGAGGGCGCCCGTGAGGATGCCGTGGCTGAACATCACCAGGATGGCGCCCTCCATGCCCTGCGGGTTGCCGAGCGATGGCGATGGCGGCGAAGATGCCGGCCGTGACGAAGCCCATGTGGCTCACGCTCGAGTAGGCGACGAGCTTCTTGAGGTCCTTCTGCATCATCGACGACGAGCGCGCCGTAGATGATGGCGATCACCGAGAGCGACGAGCACGCAAGGCACGAAGTCGATGGCGGCGTCGGGGAAGATCGGCAGGCAGAAGCGCAGGATGCCGTAGCCGCCCATCTTCAGCAGCACGCCGGCCAGGATCACCGAGCCGGCGGTCGGCGCCTCGACGTGGGCGTCGGGCAGCCAGGTGTGCACCGGGAACATCGGCACCTTGATGGCGAACGCCACGAAGAAGGCGAGGAACGCCCAGAACTGCAGGCCGTACGGGTAGCACCTGGCTGCTCGAGCTCCTGGATGTTGAAGGTGAGGGCCGCCGGTGCGCGTTCTTGACGTAGTACACGACGGCGATGATGGCGACCAGCATGAGCAGGCTGCCGACCAGCGTGAAGAGGAAGAACTTGATGGCCGCGTAGATCTTCCGCGGGCCGCCCCAGATACCGATGATGAAGTACATCGGCACCAGCATGGCCTCCCAGAACACGTAGAAGAGGAAGATGTCGGTGGCGCAGAAGACGCCGGTCATGCCGGTCTGCAGCAGCAGCAGCGAGATGAAGAAGCCGCGCTCGCGGTCCTTGACGTAGTTCCAGCTGCGCGATGATGACGATGACGCCGAGCAGCGTGGTGAGGAAGAGCAGCAGGGCGGCGATGCCGTCGATCGCCGAAGCCGTAGTGGATGTTGAAGCGGTTGATCCAGGTCGAAGTCCTCGACGAACTGCATGCCCGGCCGGTCGCGGTGGAACGCGAAGCAGCATGACGACGCTGAGCACGAAGGCGACCAGCGTCGCGACCAGGGCGATCGATCTTGTAGACGGTCGGCCGGCCCTTGCCGACCAGCAGCATGACGAGCGACCGCCGGCAGCGGCAGGTAGGTGATGACCGAGAGGATCGGGAAGCCGATCTGCTCGCTGCCAGCCCATCTCGCCTGCCCTCCAGAGCCAGCGAACGACGACGACGAGCACGAGCATGCCGGCGAAGATGCCGAGGGCGTAGTTCTGCAGCGCGGCCCGTCTGCAGCGGCCGAAGAGCCGCGCCAGCCGCGCCCAGCAGCCAGGCGATGCCGTTGACGGCGCCGTCGATGACCTGCGTCGTCGAAGAACGTCCACAGCCAGCCGGCGAAGCTCACGGTGCGCCGGATCGGCGCCACCTCGTAGAACTCGTCCATGTAGAACTTGTTGAGCGAGGCCTGGTAGGCCCACGGCAGCCGCGCCGCCAGCCGCGCGGGCAGCTCGCGGCGGCGCGATGTACATGACGTAGGCCAGGTAGATGCCGGCGAGCGACGACGGCCAGCGAGAGGAGCATGAGCAGCGCCGCCGTCGCCGAGCCAGGCGAACTTCTCGGGCTCGACGTCGAAGAACACGGGCTCGAGGAAGCGTGTGGATCCAGCCCGCCTCCGGCGGCCAGCCCGACGAGCACGCCGAGCAGCGCCGCCGGGATCGGCCAGGAGCACGAGCGGCACGCGTCATCACCTTGGGCGACTCGTGGATGTGGTGCTGCACCTCCTCGGAGGCGCGGCTCTCGCCGAAGAAGGTCATGAAGATGAGGCGGAACATGAAGACCGCGGTGAGGAAGGCGGTGACGATGCCGACGACCCAGACGCACGTAGTAGCCGCCGTCGAAGGCGCCGCCGAGGATCTCGTCCTTGGCCCAGAAGCCGGCGAGCGGGAAGACGCCGACGATGGCGAGGGCGCCGATCATCATCGTCCAGAACGTGACCGGCATGCGCTTGCGCAGGCCGCCCATCTTGCGCATGTCCTGCTCGCCGCCCATGGCGTGGATCACCGAGCCGGAGCCGAGGAACAGCAGGCCCTTGAAGAAGCCGTGCGCGAACAGGTAGAAGATGCCCGCCGCCCAGGCGCCGGCGCCGAGCGCCATGAACATGAAGCCCAGCGACGAGATGGTGCGAGTAGGCGATCACCTTCTTGATGTCGTTCTGGGTGAGCGCGATGTACGCCGCGTAGATGGCCGTGAAGGCGCCGATGCCCATGACCACGAGCATGGCGGCGTGCGAGTGGATGAAGAGCGGGTACGAGCGCGCCACCATGTAGACGCCGGCGTTGACCATGGTGGCGGCGTGGATCAGGGCGCTGACCGGCGTGGGGCCTTCCATGGCGTCGGGCAGCCACACGTGCAGCGGGAACTGGGCGCTCTTGCCGATCGCGCCGGTGAAGAGCAGCAGGCAGATCCAGGTCAGCGTCGCCGAGCCGATCGCTGCTCGGCCTTGCCGAACACGCCCGTGAACTGCAGCGTGCCGGTGGTCAGGAAGATGAGGAACATGCCCGAGCGTGAAGCCGAAGTCGCCGACGCGGTTGACGAGGAACGCCTTCTTGCCGGCCTGGCTCGCGCTCTTCTTGCGGAACCAGAAGGCGATCAGCAGGTAGGAGCAGAGACCGACGCCCTCCCAGGCCAGGAACATGAGCAGGTAGCTGTCCGCCAGGATCAGCACGAACATGGCGAACATGAAGAGGTTGAGGTAGGCGAAGAAGCGGTAGTAGCCCTCGTCGCCGTGCATGTAGCCGATCGAGTAGTAGTGCACGAGCATGCCGATGGTGCCCACGACCAGCAGCATGATGGCGGTCAGCGAGTCGACGTGGTAGCCCCACGTGACGTGAACTCGCCGGCGGTGATCCACGTGAAGAGATTGACCTCGAGCGGCTCCTCGGGGTGCTCGAAGACGTGCGCGAAGACGATGACGGAGAGGACGCAGGACACGGTGACGAGGGCCGTCGCGAGCACGTGCGCGTGCGTGCCGAAGAGGCGCTTGCCGAGCGAGCAGCGTGATGACGAAGCCGGCGAGCGGCAGCAGCGGGATGAGGGTGACGATCGCGCTCACGAGCGCTGCTCCTGCAGTGGTCGATGCACGTTACCCCTTCAGCTCGTCGAAGCTCGTCGGCCTGCACGGTGCGCCGGTTGCGGTAGTTGGCGATCACGATCGCCAGGCCGATGGTGACCTCGGCGGCGGCGAGCGTGATGACGAAGAGCGCGAAGATCGTGCCGGCGCCCGGAGCGCCGGGCGGAAGTTGGTGATCGCGACGAGCGCGATGTTGACGGCGTTGAGCATGAGCTCGAGGCTCATGACGATGAGGATCGATGTTGCGCCGCGCCAGCACGCCGAAGGCGCCGATGCAGAAGAGCAGCGCGGCGAGCAGCAGCTACCAGTCGAGAGCGCGTCATCGCCGCTCATCCTCCTCCTGCGCGCCAGCAGGATCGCGCCGACCATGGCCGCCAGCAGCACCAGCGAGACGAGCTCGAAGGGCAGCACGTAGCGCGTTGAAGAGCAGCCGCGAGATCGCGTGCAGCCCGGGGTTGAGCGAGACCTCGCCGACCGTCGACGACGCCCGGCGCTGACGAGGCACGCGGCAGACGACGGCCGCCGCGGCCACGCGCGAGCGGCGCGGCGAAGATGCGTCTGCCGGTTGAAGAACAGGCGGAAGTCGCCGTGCTGGGCCTCGGTGAGCATGATGGCGAACAGGATCACCACCGAGATGGCGCCCGACGTAGATGAGGATCTGGATGATGGCCACCAGGGCTCGGCGTTCAGCAGCGCGTAGGCGACGGCCACGCCGAGGAAGCAGAAGACCATGCTGACGGCCGAGTGGACGATGTTCTTGAAGAGCGACGACGCCGATGCCGCAGACCAGGATCCAGGCGGCGATGATGACGAACAGCACGGGATGGAAGTCGCCGCCCGGCATCAGGCCTCCTCCTCCTCGTCGCGATCGAGGTCGACCGGCTCGTCCTTGATCGGGCTCCCAGGCCCAGCCTCGGCCGAGGATCGAGTCGCGCACGTGCGGCACCAGGTCGGTGAGCGTCTCGCGCAGCGGGTCGACCGGGCGCGGCTCGCGCACGAAGAGCGACTCGCCGGCCAGCGCCGTGCGGCTGAAGCCGGCGAGCTCGAAGAAGTCGGTCTGCTCGAGCGCGTCGTACGGGCAGACCTCGACGCACTCGCCGCAGAACATGCAGCGGCTCTCGTCGAGGTCGTAGCTGACCAGCAGGCGCGGGTTGGTCACGATCGAGCCGGTCGGGCAGGTCTCGGCGCACTTGCCGCAGGAGACGCAGCCGACCATCTGCAGCGGCATGTTGTCGGCGGTCGAGACGATCGTGTCGAAGCCGCGGCCCATGTTGTCGTAGCAGCTCGAGCCGACCTCGAGCCGGCAGATGCGCACGCAGCGGCCGCAGTTGATGCAGCGGTTGGGCTCGCGCATGATGAAGTCGTGGCGGAAGTCGGCCGGGTAGTTGTGGGCCGCGCCGCCGTGGAAGCGGTTCTTGAAGACCTCGTACTCGATGCCGTAGCGCTGCAGGTCGCACTTGCCGTTGGCCGGGCAGTAGCAGTCGAGGCAGAGCTCGGCGCCGCGCACGGCCTCGTCCTCGCTGAAGCCCAGCTCGATCTGCTTGAAGTTCGCTCTTGCGCTCATCGGGCGCGAGCTTGGGCATCTCGGCCGGCGGCTCGGGACGCGCTGACGTCGGTGGTCATGTCGATGAACACCGGCGGGATCTCGGCCATGCGCGCGATGCGCGGGTCGAGGTCGGTCTTCGCCGAGAGGGCGTTGAAGAACGGCGTCGCCTTGAGCTCGGCAAGCTGCTCGCGAACGTCGGCCATGTCGTCGCCGCGCAGGAAGGCGTCCATGCTCCAGGCCGCCTTCTTGCCCTGGGCGACCGCCTGGATCACGGTCTGCGCGCCGAGCACGCACGTCGCCGCCGGCGAAGACGCGCGGGTCGTCGGTCTGGAAGGTGAAGTCGTCGACCTGCGATGGTCCGCCACTTGGTGCGCTTGACGCCCTGCTCCTCGCTGGTGCCGTCGAGCTTGGGGTACTGGCCGATGGCGGTGATCACCTGGTCGCACTCGACGACGAACTCGCTGCCCTCGATCGGCACGGGCCGGCGACGGCCGGAGGCGTCGGGCTCGCCGAGCTCCATGCGCTGCATCTCGATGCCGGTGACCTTGTTGGCGGCGTCGGTGACGACGCGCACCGGGGCGCACGAGCAGCTCGAGCTTGACGCCCTCCTCCTCGGCCTCGTCGACCTCGGTGTGGTGGGCGGGCATCTCCTTGCGCGAGCGGCGGTAGAGGCAGGTGACCTCTTTGGCGCCCTTGCGCACCGAGGTGCGACAGGCGTCCATGGCGGTGAAGCCGCCGCCGATGACGGTGACCTTCTCGCCGACGTGCACGTCGCCGGTGAGCTCGAGCTCGCCGAGGAAGTCGATCGCGGTGACGACGCCGTCGGCGTCCTCGCCGGGGATGCCCATCTCGTTGGAGTTGAAGGCGCCCAGGGCGAGGAAGACGGCGTCGAACTCCTGCGTCGAGGAGGTCCTCGAGCTGGAAGTCGACGCCGAGGCGCGCGTCGCACTGCAGCTCGACGCCCAGGCGCCAGAGCACGTTGAGCTCCTTCTCGATGAGGTCGCGCGGCAGGCGGTAGCTCGGGATGCCGTAGCGCAGCATGCCGCCCGGCTTGGGCAGGGCCTCGAAGATCTTGACGGCGTGGCCCTCGAGTCGGGCGTAGAAGGCGCCGGCCAGACCGGCCGGGCCGCCGCCGACGATGGCGATGCGCTTGCCCGTGTCGGGCTTGGGCTCGACCGGCAGCAGCAGCTCGCCGGTCTGCTCGTCGTCGATGCACTGGTCGGCCATGAAGCGGTGCAGCCAGCAGATGGTGATCGGGTGCTCGACGAGCTGCCGGCGGCACGGACCCTCGCAGGGCCGCGGGCAGACGCGGCCGAGGATGCGCCGGGAAGGGCAGGTCCTCGCGCAGCTTGCGGACGCCGTTCTTGTAGTCCTGGTGGGCGATGTAGTCGAGGAACTGCGGGATCTTGATGTGCGTCGGGCAGGCGTCGCGGCAGGGCGGCGTGCAGAACGAGTTGTGGTCGCTGAGCAGCAGCTCGAGGTAGAGGTGGCGCATGGCGCGCACCTTCTCGGTGTTGGTGCGCACGACCATGCCGTCGGCGGCCGCCGTGGCGCAGCTCGGCACCATCTTGCGCGCGCCCTCGACCTCGACCACGCAGACGCGGCAGGCGGCCGTGGCCGGCAGGCGCGGCTCGTGGCACAGCGTCGGGATGTGGATGCCGACCCGCTGCGCCGCCTCGAGGATGGTCTCGCCGCGGTCGCAGACGACCTGCTGGTCGTCGATCGTCAGCGTGACCTGGTCGGGGCGCCGGGCCTGGCGTGCCCGATGTCGTCGACCGTCGTCGCCATGACCCGTCACACCTCCTGCCGTGGCGGCCTGGGCGATGCCCGAGCGCATCTTCACGGCGTCGAACTTGCAGACCTGGCGGCAGGTGTCGCACTTGATGCAGCCGGCGACGTCGATGACGTGGGGCTGCTTCTTCTCGCCGGTGATGACGTTGGTCGGGCACTTCTTGGCGCACAGCGTGCAGCCGGTGCAGGCCTCGGCGTCGATGTAGTAGGTGATGAGCGCCTTGCACTTGCCCGCCGGGCAGCGCTTCTCGTTGACGTGCGCCTCGTACTCGTCGCGGAAGTACTTGATCGTCGTGAGCACCGGGTTGGGCGCGGTGCCGCCCAGGGCGCACAGCGTGCCGTCGATGATGTAGTGCGAGAGCTCCTCGAGGGTCTCGATGTCGCCCTCGCGGCCGTCGCCCTCGACGGATGCGGTCGAGGATCTCGAGCATGCGCTTGGTGCCGAGCCGGCAGGGGACGCACTTGCCGCAGCTCTCCTTCTGGGTGAAGTCGAGGAAGAAGCGCGCCAGGTCGACCATGCAGGTCTGGTCGTCGACGACGACCATGCCGCCGGAGCCGACGATGGCGCCGGTGGCGGCGAGGCTCTCGTAGTCGACCGGGGTGTCGAGCAGTCTGGCCGGCACGCAGCCGCCCGAGGGACCGCCGAGCTGCACGGCCTTGAACTCGCGGCCGTCCTTGATGCCGCCGCCGACGTCGAAGATGATGTGGCGCAGGGTCGAGCCCATCGGCACCTCGACGAGGCCGCCGTTGACGAGCTTGCCGGCGAGCGAGAAGGCCTTGGTGCCGCGGCTCGTCTCGACGCCCAGGGCAGCGTACGTCTCGGCGCCGTTGGCGATGATCCAGGGGATGTTGGCGAGCGTCTCGACGTTGTTGATGTTGGTCGGCTTGCCCCAGAGGCCGGAGACCGCCGGGTAGGGCGGGCGCGTGCGCGGCATGCCGCGCTTGCCCTCGATCGAGGCGATCAGCGCCGTCTCCTCGCCGCAGACGAAGGCGCCGGCGCCGAGCTTCAGGTGCAGGTCGAAGCTCCAGCCCGTGCCGAAGACGTCGTCGCCGAGGTACCCTCGTGCCTCGGCGTCGGCGATCGCCTTGGTAAGCCGCTTCACGGCGAGCGGATACTCGGCGCGCACGTAGATGTAGCCCTCGTGCGCGCCGATCGCGTAGCTGCCGATGATCATGCCCTCGAGCACGGCGTGCGGGTCGCCGTCCAGGATGGAGGCGTCCATGAAGGCGCCGGGGTCGCCCTCGTCGGCGTTGCAGATGAGGTACTTCACGTCGCCCGGCGACTGACGCGCGAACTTCCACTTGGTGCCGGTCGGGAAGCCGGCCCCGCCACGGCCGCGGATGCCCGACGCCGTGACCTCGTCGATGATCTCCTCGGGCGTCATCGTCGGTGAGCGCCGTGCGCGCGGCCTCGTAGCCGCCGCGCGCGAGTGTACTCGTCGATGCTCTCGGGGTTGATGACGCCCACGTTCGCGCAGGGCGATGCGCATCCTGCTGCTTGTAGAAGCCGATCTCGTGCCAGTCGCGCACGACCTCGCCGGTCTCCGGGTCCTTGTACAGGTGCTTCTCGACCGGCGTGCCGCCGACGAGGTGCTCGGCGACGACGGTCTTGACGTCCTGCGGGCTTGAGACTGCCGTAGAAGGTGTCGTCCGAGCAGACCGCCACGGGGCTCTGCGAGCAGAGCCCGTGACAGCCGATGATCGAGACCTCGACCGTGTCGCTCGAGGCCGGCCGCCTCGACCTCCTCGACGAAGGCGTCGTGGACGGCCATCGAGCCGGCGAAGACGCAGGCCGTGCCGGCGCAGACGCGTCACCCGCAGCGGCCGTCGCCGGCCTGCTCGACCTTGACGTTGCGGGCGTCGCTCTCGTGTGTCGTGTGCTCGTCGCTCATGGCCTCGGTCACCCCTTCACGCGCCGACCCTCGCCATCAGGTCGCGAATGATCTTGCGCGTCCTGTCGGGGGTGAGGTTGCCGTAGTCTCGCTCGCCGATGCGCATGACCGGCGCCTGCGAGCAGGCGCCCATGCAGGCGACCGAGCCGAGCGTGAACATCATGTCCTTGGTCGTCTTGCCGTCGCCGACGCCGAGCTCCTCCTCGAGGGCCTCGGTGATCAGCGGCGCGCCGGCGACGTGGCAGGCGGTGCCGTGACAGACGCCGATGAGGTGCTTGCCGACCGGCGAGAGGCGGAACTGGTTGTAGAAGCTCGCGACGCCGTAGATCTGCGAGAGCGAGACGCCGGTCTGCACGCGAGATCTCGTGCGAGCGCGGCGCGCGGCAGGTAGCCGTACACGTCCTGCGCGTTCTGCAGCATGGCGATGAGCCCGGTCCCGTGCTCGTAGAAGTCGTCGAGCACCGGCTCGAGCAGCGTCGATGTCGACAGGCCGGCTGCGCGGCGATGCGGCCGTCGGCGATGCGCGCCTCGTTGGGCACCGGCAGCTGGTACTTGCTCGATAGTTGACGCGGATGACCTGCACGGGACAGTTGCGTCTCGCAGAGCGTGCAGGCGCGGCAGCGCGGCTCGCCGCTCGCCGGGTCGATGACCACGCGGAAGAGGCCGCGGCTGCGCTCGGGCAGCTGCTCGCGCTCCTCGGGGTACTGCACGGTGATCTTCTTGCGCGGGAGGTGGCTGATCGTCGTGCGCAGCGCTTTGAACATGCCGAGCATTACGGGTCACCACCGGCGCGCGACCGCGCTGCTCTGCGCAGCTGCCACGCAGGATCGGGTCGAAGAGGCCGACGAACGCGACGAGGGCGACCCAGCTGACGAGCGGCCATGCCCCAGCGCCAGTGCGGCGACCCAGAGGATGACGGCGGCCGACGACGGCGATGTTGAGCAGCCCGGCCGGGATGAGGATCTTCCAGGCGAAGCCCATGAGCTGGTCGACCTGCAGGCGCGGCAGCGAGAGACGCACCCACACCAGCGCGAAGACCAGCACGTACGTCTTGAGGAGGAACCAGACGAACGGCACGAGGGCGATGCCGCCGATCGTCGAGCAGGTCCTCGAACGGGGCCGTGCCAGCCGCCGAAGAAGAGCGTCGACGGCGACCATCGACATGATCGTCATGCCGGCGTACTCGTTGAGGAAGAACATGCCGAAGCGCATGCCCGAGTACTCGGTGCCGTAGCCCGCCACGAGCTCGGACTCGGACTCGGGCAGGTCGAACGGGCCGCGGTTGAGCTCGGCGATGGTGGCGATCTCGTAGATCATGAAGGTGAACGGCGCGTAGAAGACGAGCCAGCGGTAGCCGCTCTGCAGGTCGACGACGGTGTCGAGACTGAGCGAACCGGCGCAGCATGGCGACGACGACCAGAGCCAGGAGCATGGGGATCTCGTAGGAGATCATCTGCGCCGCCGAGCGCAGGGCGCCGACCAGCGAGTACTTGTTGCGCGACGACCAGCCGCCGAGCAGGATGGCGATGGTCGTGAAGCTGGTGACGGCGACGATGTAGATGAGCCCGACGTTCAGGTCGCGTGGCGTGAAGCCCTTGGTGTAGGGCATCACGAGCTGCACGGTGACGGCGCCGATCATGACCATGATCGGCGCCAGCGTGAACAGGACCGGGTCGGCCAGCGCCGGGCGGAAGTCCTCCTTGCCCATCATCTTGAAGGCGTCGGCGACGCTCTGCAGCACGCCCTGCGGCCCGGTGCGGTTGGGACCGAGACGGTCCTGCATGAAGGCGAGGACGCGGCGCTCGAAGAGGATGTTCACGAGCGCCGCGACGAACACCACCATGTAGGCGATGACGATCACGACGACGGCGCGCAGGATCTCCCAGTACGAGTCCATCTAGCGGTCGATCCCTCCCAGCACGAGGTCGATGCTGCCCGAGATGGCGATCGCGTCGGCGATCTTGTTGCCGCGCAGCAGCTTGGGGAAGAGCTGCAGGTTGCAGAAGCACGGGTCGCGGTACTTGAGCCGGTACGGGTAGCGCGACCCGTCGCAGACGATGTAGGTGCCGTACTCGCCGCGCGGGTTCTCCTGCCCGACGTAGCAGGAGCCAGGCGGCGGCGCGATGACGTACGGCGCGCGCAGGCAGCCGATCTGAACGGGCCCGTGCGGCAGCATGTCGAGGCACTGCTCGACGATCCTCACCGACTCGCGCATCTCGTCGATGCGCACCTGGTAGCGGTCGAACACGTCGCCGTGTTCGGCGGTGCAGATCTCGAAGTCGAGCTCGGGGTAGACCGAGTAGGGGCGCGTACGGCGCAGGTCCTGGGCGACGCCCGAGGCGCGAGCGTTGGGCCCGGTGATGCCGTAGTCGACCACGTCCTGCTGGGTGATGACGCCCTTGCCCATGGTGCGCTGCAGGAAGATGGCGTTGTCCTTGACGAGCGACTCGTACTCGTCGATGAGCTTCGGCATCGCCTTCATGAGCTCGCGGCACTTGTCGACCCAGCCGGCGGGCAGGTCGTAGCGCACGCCGCCGAAGCGGAAGTAGTTGAACATCATGCGCGCGCCGCTGAGCCTCTTCGAGAAGATCGAGGATGCGCTCACGGTCGTGGAACATGTAGAAGATCATCGCCGTGCCGAGCGGCGAGAGGTCGGCGACGAAGGTACCGATCGCGACCTGGTGGCTGGCGATGCGCATGAGCTCGCCGGTGATGACGCGAATGAACTCGGCGCGCCGCGTCGGCACGATGCCGGCGAGCTTCTCGACCGCCAGCACGTACGCCCACTCGCAGTTCATGCTGGCGACGTACTCGGTGCGGTCGACGATGGGGATGTACTGGTAGTACGTGCGCCTCTCGGCGAGCTTCTCCTTGGAGCGGTGCAGGTAGCCGATGACCGGGATGACGTCTTTGACGAGCTCGCCGTCGAGGGTGACGACGAGGCGCAGCACGCCGTGGGTCGACGGGTGCTGCGGCCCCATGTTGACGATCACCTGGTTGAGCTCGAGGCCCTCGAGGTCGGAGCCCTTGCCGGCGGCGGTCGCCTCTTCGACGCGCCGGAGCGCGAGCTTCATGGCCTCGTCGGGCTCGGCTGTCACGAACTGGTCAGGCATGCGGATGGTTCTCGGCGAGGTCGACGTAGTCCTTGCGCAGCGGATGACCGATGAAGTCGTCCTTGAGCAGGATGCGGCGCAGGTCTGGATGACCGATGAAGCGGATGCCCATCATGTCCCAGGCCTCGCGCTCGTGCCAGTCGGCGCTCGGCCAGACGTCGGTCACAGTGTCGAGCTCGGCCTTGCCGCGCGGCACCTCGACGTGCAGCTCGAGCTAGGTGTTCGTGTGCCACGAGTAGATGTGGTAGACGGTCTCGAGATGACGAACGTGGTCGACCGCGGCGATGAAGTTGAGTGTCTCGTAGCCGAGCTCGTGGGCCTTGAGCCGCTCGGCGACGTCGTGGAGCTTGGCCCGTTCGACCCGAGCGACCAGCGTGTCGGGCTCCTGGACTCGGAGCTCGCCGAGCTCGGCGCCGAAGTCGGCGCCGAGCCGCTCGGCGAGCTCGTCCATCGAGATCGCGACCGTCCCGATCTCACGCGCCATACGCCCCCCGCCTCAGGACCGCTCGGCCGATTCGGGGAGTTCGGGCACGAACTTGTACTGCCTGATCACCTTCTGCAGCTCGAGGAGACCCTGGAAGAGCGCCTCGGGACGAGGCGGGCAGCCGGGGATGTAGACGTCGACCGGGACGATCTTGTCGACGCCGTTGACGACGTTGTAGCCGTCGTAGAACGGGCCGCCGCTGGTCGCGCAGGCGCCCATCGCGATGACCCACTTGGGCTCGGACATCTGGTCGTAGAGGCGCTTGAGCACCGGAGCCATCTTCTCGTTGACGGTGCCGGCCACGATCATCAGGTCGCACTGACGGGGCGTGGGCCGGAAGACCTCCATGCCGTAGCGCGCGATGTCGAAACGGGCGAAGCCGGAGGTCAGCATCTCGATCGCGCAGCAGGCGAGGCCGTAGGTGAAGGGGAAGACGGAGCGGGAGCGCGCCCAGCGAACACCAAGTCGGCCGTCGTCGTGATGACGTTGGGCTCGGAGAAATCACTCAGCTTGGGGTACGAGACCTTGAGGCGGTCAGGCACCATGCGGAGAACGTCGTCGCTCAGGCCCAACTCAGGGCCCCCTTGCGCCACGCGTACACCAAGCCCCATGCGAGCACGCCGATGAAGACCATCATCTCGATGAAGCCGGCGGTGCCGAGCTCGCGGAAGCTGAGCGCCCAAGGGAAGAGAAAGACGGCCTCGACGTCGAAGATGAGGAAGAGCAGAGCGACCAGGTAGTAGCGGACGGCGAACGGGGCCCACGGGTTGCCGACCATCGGGATCCCGCACTCGTAGGCCTGCAGCTTCTCGGGGCTCGGGTGATGCGGGTTGATCAGCTTGGAGAGCAGGAGGATGACAACGACAAGCGCCGCCCCGGCGATCAGGTACGCCCAGACATAGAGCCAACTCGTGAGATGTGCGCTCGTCATAGCTTCAGCGGTTGGACACACGCCGATCGCTTGGAGAGCGGCGAGAGTCGACCGCGGCGAATATACCAGAGCGTTTCCGTTCGGTGCAACTAGCATGAATTTCGGGGTCGGAGGGAGATGTCACCGCTGATTTGCAGGCAGTTCCGCAATGCTCGTCCGCCAAGGACAGGAACTCGCGGCCAGCTTGGACCAGCGGCGGACGCGCGGCGCCCGGTCGCCTCGCCCCGGCGCCGCGCGGTGAGGCCGCGTTGACCACTCCGCCGCACAGCCCTACCATTGAAGCCCTGCGACCCAAGGGAGCGACCCGCTGTGCCGAACCTCGGCCCCACCGAACTGATCGTCATTCTGGTCATCGCCCTGCTGGTCTTCGGACCGCGACGGCTACCCGACCTGGGCCGCAGCGTCGGCCAAGGCCTGCGTGAGTTCAAGAAGGCCCGTGACGAGGTGACCGGCGCCATCAAGCTCGAGACCAAGGACCTCGGCTTGGACGTCAAGGACCTCGACCCGAACACGCCGCTGCCACCGGCGAAGCCCGCCGAGGCCGCCGACACGAGACCCGCCGAGACCGCGGCGCCCGAGAGCGCGGCGGCGACGGACCCCGTCGCGACCGGCGAGGCGGACGCGCCGGGGGCTGAGACCTCGGGCGACGGCGAGGACGAGGTGCTGCAGGGTGAGGTCGTCGACGACGAGCCGCCTGTGGCCCCTCCGTCGGCGCCGGGCGCGCCGTCCGCCCCGCACGATGCCGATCCAGCCTGACCAGCAACTCTCGCTCGTCGAACACCTCGACGAGCTGCGCAAGCGCCTGACGCTGAGCATCGCCGCGCTGGTCGTCGGCATCGTCGTCGCCTTCATCTTCAACGGCGTCGTCTTCGACCTGCTGCTGCGGCCGCTGCCGCCGGGCACCGCCCAGATCACGACGTTCAGCCCGGCCGAGCCGTTCATGGTGACGCTGAAGATCTGCGCGGTCGCCGGGGGGATCCTCGCCTCGCCGTACCTCATCTACCAGTTCTGGGCGTTCGTCGGCCCCGGCTTCACCAGCACCGAGCGGCGCCACTTCTACCCCGTCGTCGTCTCCTGCGCCGTCCTCTTCCTGCTCGGCATCGCGATCGGCTACGTGCTCATCCTGCCCAGGGCGCTGGGCGCGCTGCTCGGGATCAACCCGAGCGAGGCATTCCAGGTCGAGCTGCGAGCCAACGACTACTTCACTTTCGTCGCCATGTTCCTCCTGGCGTTCGGCGTCGTCTTCGAGCTGCCGGTGATCCTCGTACTGCTCGCCAAGGTCGGCGTGATCGACGATCGCTTCCTGCGCAAGAACCGACGCTTCGCGATCCTCATCGGGGCGATCGCCGCGGCCCTGCTGACCCCGAGCCCGGATGCCTTCTCGATGCTCGCCATGTTCGTCCCGCTGTTGATCCTCTACGAGATCTCGATCTGGCTCGCGCGACTGGTGCAGCCGAAGAGGGAAGACGAAGGCGCCGCGGAACAGTCGGAGAGCAAGGCCCCTCCGGCGCCCGCCTGAGCGGCGCCTCCGGGTGACCCGCCCGCCGTCCCCGCAACCGCTGCGCGTGTCGGCCGCAAGGAGCAACGAAAGAGCGACTGACGGGAACACGCTACACTAGTCCATCGTGACCTACGCCAAGTACACCCCCGACGACCTCCCTCGTCAGCGCCGCAGGCGCGCCAAGCGGCGCTCCGCGAAGAGCAGCGCCTGGCGCGTCGCGCGCGTGCTCCTCCTTCTCGGCGCCGTGTTGACGATCATCCTGCTGGCGGGCGCCGGCGGCGTGATCTACGCGTTCACCCGCAACCTGCCCGCACTTGACGAGCTGCAACGCCGCCAGAACGCGGTCAACACAGTCATCTACGACTGCAACGGCAAGCTCATCGCCGAGCTGCACGGCGCCGAGAACCGCATCCCTCTGCCCAGCGACCTGATCCCTCAGGTCATGAAGGACGCTACCGTAGCGGTCGAGGACCAGCGCTTCTACGAGCACCACGGCGTCGATTTCACGGGCGTGATGCGGGCCTTGGTCCAGAACGTGCGCGCCGGCGGGATCGTCCAGGGCGGCTCCACGATCACGGCGCAGCTCATCAAGAACACCTATCTCGACACCGAGCAGACGTACACGCGCAAGCTGCGCGAGGCCGTTCTCGCCTGGCAGCTGGAGGACACGTGGTCCAAAGACCGCATCCTCACCGAGTACCTCAACGCGGTCTACTACGGGGCGGGCGCGTACGGAGTCGAAGCCGCCGCGCGCACCTACTACCACAAGAACGCCAAGGACTTGACCCTCAACCAGGCGGCGCTGCTGGCCGCGTTGCCGCGCCTGCCCTCGCAGTACTCACCGGTCTCCGACCCGAAGCTGGCTCGACAGCGTCGCGACATCGTGCTCGATACGATGGCGGAGCAGGGCTACATCAGCTTCGCGCGCGCCGCGCGCACCAAGGAGAAGAAGCTCGGCGTGTTCAAGGAGCCGCTCGCCCGCGACCAGTCCTCGGCCGCGTACTTCGTCGACTACGTCACGCGCGAGCTCGTCAAGCACTATGGGACGGCGGTGACCTTCGGGGGCGGTCTCAAGGTCCACACCAGCATCGACCTGAAATGGCAGCAGGCCGCGCTGCGTACGATCGAGAGCTCGATCGGCGACCTCGACTGGGGCTTCAAGCCTGCCGGAGCCCTCGTCGCGGTCGAGCCGAAGACAGGCTACATCCGCGCGATGGTCGGGGGCGTGGACTTCAAGAAGCAGAAGTTCAACCTCGCCTGGCAGGCGCGCCGCCAGGCCGGCTCGGCGATGAAACCTTTCGTCCTGTCCACCGCCGTCACGATGGGCATGGACCCCAAGAAGACCCAGTACATCTCGCACAGCCCGACCATCATCCCGTTGCCCGGCGCCCAGGAGCCGTGGGTCGTGAACACGTACTCGAAGAGCTCCGCCGGCCGTATCACAGTGGAGAGGGCGACCTGGATCTCGGACAACACGGTCTACGCTCAGCTCGTCATGGACACGGGCCCCGCGAACGTCGTACGACTGGCGAAGGCGATGGGCATCCGGAGCAAGCTGTATCCGTACCCGTCGATCACGCTCGGGGCGCAGGCAGTCAACCCTCTCGAGATGACCGGCTCGTACGCGACGCTGGCCAGCGGCGGCATCCACCACACACCGCAGGCGATCGTCAAGGTGGTGCTCCCGAACGGCAAGGTCGACTGGAAGCCGAGAACCAAGGGCAACCGCGTGATGAGCGATGGTGAAGCCTACACGATCACCCAGGTCCTGAAGGGCGTGGCGACCTCCGGCACGGGGGCCGTGACCGGCTCGTACTACCCGTACCCCCGGGCCGGCAAGACCGGCACCACCGACAACTACGTCGACGCCTGGTACTGCGGCTACACCCCGGCCGTCGCCGTCTCGGTGTGGATGGGCTACGCGGGCGACTACAAGCATCCGATGCCGGGGGTGGCCGGCGGCACGTACTGCGCCCCGATGTGGGGCAAGTTCACTGCAGGCGATCGCCGACGACCTCAGCAAGGCCGACTTCCCTCTGCCCAAGACCCCGATGGTCTTCAAGCCGTGGAAGGGCAAGTACGCGACCATGTCGCCGTCGCCCAGCGTCTCGGAGTCAGCCGACGCCTACGGAGACCAAGACGATCAAGCCCACACCGACGCCGACGGAGACCAAGACGATCAAGTCGACGCCGACGCCGACGCCGACAAAGCCCACGCCTACGCCGACCATCGGAGCCGACAGCGGGACGATCGTGCTGGCGGCGGCGGCCGGCGAAGCCGAGCCGCCGCCCTACGACGGGATCCTCGACTGGCTGGGCGACCTCTTCGCGGGGATCTTCTAGAGACCCCTCACCACGAGTCGTACCGCTCGCTCCCCTTGCGATACTCCTTGACCTCCGCGCCCATCCCCTCGACGACGGTGAGGATCCGGCACGCCATCTCGAGCACGCTGGTGAGCTGGTAGGCCTCCTCGAGCAGGTGTCCGATGGCGAACGGCCCGTGGCCGCGCAGCATCACGAGGTCGTACTCCTTCAGCCACCTCGGCAGCAGCTCCGCGACCTCCTTCGACCCGGCCGTCAGCTGCGCGGCGACGACCGGCACCTTGTGGAGCAAGTACGAGCCCTCCGAGTCGGCAGGGACGATCTCGTCCTTCACGAGCGACTGGGCGATCGCGTAGGGCGGGTGCGTGTGCACGATCGCCAGTGCCGAGGTCTCCTGGTAGATGGCGCGGTGAACGATGATCTCGGTCGAGGCGAGGATCACGTTGGCGTCGTTCTGGTCGAGCCCGATCTCGATCACGTCGCGCTCCTCGAGGCGAGCGAGCATCGAGCCCCGGCGCGTGATCAGGATACGGTCGCCCTGGCGCACGCTCATGTTGCCGCCGTGGGAGCTGAGGAGGCCGGCCACGAAGAGGTCCCGGCCGATGCGCTGGAACTGCTCGAGGACGGCGTTGCTCACGAATCGGGACCCTGCGCGCCGGAGCTCACGCGGCCGGCGTCGAGAAGCGCGCCGCTCGCGTCGAGCCCCAGTCGCGCGAGCTTGGCCGCGGACGGCACGCCCTGGGTGTCCCAGCCCCGCGAGACGTAGTACTCGTCGAGCATCGGCGGCAGGTCCACGACGTGTCCGGCCGCCGGCCCGGTCTTGACGGACTCCTCGAGCAGGCGCCGCGGAAGCGTGTCGTCGGCCCTGCCGAAGCCGGCCGCCAGGTTGAAGAGCCGCTCGAGCGTCCAGATACGCTCGCCGACGCGCAGCAGTTCCTGAGGCTCGACCTGCTCGCCCCACACGGCGGAGAGCAGCCGGGCGTAGTAGTCCTCCTTCATGGCGAAGGCGGTGAACTTGCAGACCGAGAGCGAGTCGAGCACGGCGTTGAGGTTCTGGATGTTGATCAGCAGGCCGGCCTTGCCGAGCGTCGCGAAGCGGTCGACCATCTTCGGCACGCCGAGGATCTCGGGCCCGAGCATGTTGGCGCGCAGGTGGCAGCCGCCCCGGTTCGAGGTGGCGAAGGCGAGGCCCTGCGCCTTCATGCCGCGGGGATCGTAGGCGGGCAGCTCGAGGCTCTTGACGCTCATGGAGAGCTCGGGCCGCCCGTAGCGCGCCGCGAAGCGCGCGGACCCCTGCCCGAGCTCGAGGCCGAGACCTTCGCCGGCGGCCGTCTCCTCGGCGAGCCGGATCACCGCCGCGGCGTCGCCGAAGCGCGGTCCGCCGGGCAACAGGCCATCCTCCGCGAGCTCCATCGCGCAGGCGATCGTCGAGCCCATGGTGATCGTGTCCATGCCCGCGCGGTTGCAGGCGTAGTTGGCCTGCACCACGGCCGTCAGGTCGCCGACGCCGCAGTCGGCGCCGAGCGCCCAGATGCTCTCGTACTCGGGCCCCTCCCCGCTCTCGCCGCCGGCCGTCGTCCGGCGGGCGCAGCCGATGCTGCAGCCGCGGCAGGCCGCCCGCCGCTGCACGTACCCGGCGCGCAGCGCCTCGCCGGAGATGGCGCGCGCCTCCTCGAACTGCGAGTCGCGGAAGTTGCGCGTCGGCATGGCGCCGGCCTGGTTCAGCACGTTCACCAGTACCGACGTGCCGAACTCGGGCAGCGCCTGGGAGGTGATGGGGTTGGCCTTGAGCAGCTTCTCGGCCTCGTAGGCGACGAAGGAGAGACGCTCGGGGTCGGCGACACTGGGCGTCATCTCGCCGTCGCGGGCGACGACGATCGCCTTGACGCGCTTCGCGCCCATGACGGCGCCGAGGCCGCCGCGACCGAGCGAGCGCCCGCGATTGTTGACGATCGAGGCGAAGAGGACGCCGCGCTCGCCGGCGGGGCCGATGACCCCCGCCTCGCAGCCCTCGTGCAGTTCGCGCAGGCGCGCCAGGGAGGACGGCACGTCGAGGCCCCAGAGACCGTCCGCGGAGCGGAGCTCGACGCCGACGGCCGAGACAAACAGATACGTGGGCGCGTCGCAGGCGCCGCCTATCACGAGGTAGTCGTAGCCGAGGCGGCGGAAGGCGACGCCCCAGGTGCCGCCGGAGTTGCCGTCGAAGACCGTGCCGGTGAGCGGCGAGCGCGACGTCACGCTGTAGCGGCCGCTGGCCGGCGCGCCGGTGCCGGTGAGCGGACCCGGCGCGAAGATGAGGAGGTTGTCAGGCGAGAGCGGCTCGACTTCGTACAGCCGCTCGCGTAGCGCGAGCCAGGCTCCCAGACCGCGCCCGCCGAGCACGGCGTGGCGGACCTCGGCGGGCAACTCCTCTTCGTGAGACGTGCCGGCGGAGAGGTCGACGCGCAGGCCGCGGAGCGGCCCCGACGACGGAGGCGCGATGGTCATGCGGTCAGTATAGCGGGCGGGGTCCCCGGGGCCGACGCGCCCGGTCCGGCGAGGCGCTCGGCGGCGAATTCGACAAGCTCCGCACCGTAGCAGCGCCGCACACCGACACGATGCATCCCGACCTTCTCGAGCACGCGCTGCGAGTCGGCGTTCTCCGGGTACGCGACCCCCACGATGCGCGCGAGGCGCAGCGTCCCAAACCCCCACTCGAGCGCCGCCGCGGCCGCCTCGGTCGCGTAGCCGCGGCCCCAGAAGGCCCGCGCCAAGGTGTACGTCAGCTCGATGTCGGGGCCGTCCTCGAGGAGCTGCAGACCGCACTCTCCGACCAGGACGCCGCCGGTCCGCTCGACGACGGCCAGCGAACCGAACCCGTGTGTGTGCCAGTGCGCGGCGGCACGCTCGAGCGCCTCGCGCGTCTCCTCGCGCGTCCAGGGCTGCCTCCGCGACCCCACGTGGCGCATGACCTCGGGGTCGCCGAACAGCGCACCGAGCGCATCGAGGTCGGCCGCACGCAGGCGGCGGAGGACCAGACGCTGGGTGCGGAGCGAAATGGGCACGATGCGATGAGTCCCTCGGCGTCGGAGCGGGAGGGCCGGGGCCGGCGGGCACGCCCGCCGGCCCCGGCCCTCCCGCGTCTAGTTCAGCTTGCGCTTGTCGATCACGCGCACGGCCTTGCCCTCGGAGCGCTGGATCGTCCGGGGCTCCTTGAGACTGACCTTGACCTGGATGCCGAGCACCTCGTAGATGCGCTTCGCGACGCCGCGTTCGAAGCGCTCGAGCGCGCCCATGGTCTCGGGGAAGATGTCTTCTCCCACCTCGATCCAGACCTCGACGATGTCGAGGTGACCCTTGCGGTCGACGACGATCTGGTAGTGCGGCTCGATGTCGGGGAGCGCCATCAGCACTTCTTCGATCTGGCTCGGGAAGACGTTGACGCCCCTGATGATGAGCATGTCGTCGCTGCGACCCACCGGCTTCGTCATGCGCGCGCTGGTGCGGCCGCAGGCGCAGGGCTCGTAGATCAGGCTGCACAGGTCGCGGGTGCGGTAGCGGATCAGCGGCTGGGCCTGGCGTGAGAGCGTCGTGAAGACCAGCTCGCCGACCGCGCCTTCGGGCAGCGGAGCGAGCGTCTCCGGATCGACGATCTCGACGAGGTAGTGGTCTTCGTTCACGTGCATCCCGGCCTTGCAGAGACACTCGTAGGAGACGCCCGGTCCGCCCATCTCGGAGAGCCCGTAGATGTCGAGAGCGTCGATGCCGAGCCCTGCCTCGATCTGCGTCCGCATCTCGTTGCTCCAGGGCTCGGCGCCGTGGTAGCCGACGCGCACCGGCAGGTCGCCGGGCTCGAGACCACGGTCGCGGGCGGCCTCGGCAAGGTAAGAGCGCGTAGGACGGCGTGCACGAGAGGCCGGTGGCGTTGAAGTCGCGCATCAGCTTGATCTGACGCTCGGTCTGCCCGCCCGAGATCGGCAGGACGGTGCAACCCAGCAGTTCGGCGCCGTAGTGAAGACCCAGGCCGCCGGTGAAGAGGCCGTATCCGTAGGCGTTCTGCAGCATGTCGCCGGGGCCGAGCCCACCGGCGGCCAGGGTGCGCGCGATCAGCTCGGACCACGTGCGGATGTCCTCGCGCGTGTACCCGACCACCGTCGGGTTGCCCGTCGTGCCGGACGAGGCGTGCACGCGCACGACCTCCTCGCGCGGGACGGCGAACATGCCGAACGGGTAGTTGTCGCGCAGATCGGTCTTGACGGTGAACGGCAGATCGGCGATCGCCCCGGGGCAGTCGAGGTCGCCGGCGCTGACGCCGGCCTCCTTGAAGCGCGCGCCGTAGAAGGGCACGTGCTCCATCGCCCGCCGCAGCGTCGCCCGCAGGCGCTCTATCTGCACCTCGCGCAACTCGTCGACGGACATCCGCTCGACGTCGGGGTCCCAGTACCAGCCGCCGGCCTCGTCCGGGTCGCGCGGGACCGGCGCTCTCGTCGTCCCGCTCACAGCGCTCGCACCTCTTCGTCGGTCATGAGGGCGACCTTGTCCCTGAGCAGTTCGATCGCCCTGTCGATGTCGCGCACCGCGAAGCAGATGTTCATGAACGAGATGCTGTAGAGGTAGTCGATCGACACGTCGGAGGCGGCAAGCTCATCGAGGACCCGCGCCAGCCCCCCGGGCTCGTCGGGCACCCTTACGCAGATCACCTGCGAGAAGTTGGTCGTGAAGCCGGCGGCGTGCAGCACCTCCCTCGCCCTGTCCGGGTCGGTGACGATCAGGCGCACGATGCCGTACTCGGCGGCCTCGGTGGTCGAGAACCCCCGGATGTTGATGCCCTCCCGGCCCAGCAGGTCGGCGACCTCGGCGAGGCGGCCGCTGCGGTTCTCGAGGAAGACGGTGAGCTGCGTGACCTTCACGGTCCCTGGACCTCCTGGGCGGGAGCGGCGTCGCGACCAAGCGCGAACGCGCACTCGTTGACCTCACGGATCTTGGCGGGGACGGCGGCGGTCAGGCCACGGTCCCACGATTCTGGTGCGAACGGCAGCAAGCGACTGGCGGCGCCGAGCAGGACGACGTTGGCGGCGCGGACCGTCCCGGCCTCGAGCGCCAGTGCGTCGGCGTCGATGAGCAGGAGACGGACGCCGCGTGCGGCCGCGTGAGCCTCGAGGTCGTCGGGGTAGGCCTCCTCGCGCCGCAGCACGCCGCCGGGCGCGATGCGCGTCGTCGCGCAGACGAGTGCGCCACGCGGCGTCACGAGGCCGAGCGCGCGCTGCCCCTCGAGCCGCTCGGTCGCGATGAGGATCTCAACGTGGCGGGCCACCGGCGACCACACCCGCCGCCCGAAGCGCACGGTGCTCAGCACGCTCCCGCCGCGCTGCGCCATGCCCTTGACCTCGCTGGCCTTGACGTCGAGACCCTCCGCCATCGCGGTCTCGGCCAGGACCGCCGCGGCCAGCAGGATGCCTTGGCCGCCCACGCCGACGATCGACACGGTCGTCGTGCCGTTCATGTCTCGACCTTGGTCTCGCGGCGGACGACCGCGCCACGGCGGCACACCTCGATGCAGAGCCCGCACCCCGAGCACTGCCCGGTGACGATCATCGCGTCCTCGCCGGGCGCCAGCGCCGGGCAGCCGAGATCGAGACACAGTCCGCAGAGGTTGCAGCGGTCGCTGTCGACGACGATCTCGCCGGGAGTCTGGCGCGTCATGAGGACGCAGGGCGCGAACGCGACGACGACGCCGAGACCAGGCCGCCCGACCTCCTCGCCGATGGCGGCGTCGAGCGCCGGGTAGTCGTTCGCATCGACCGTGGCGCAGCGCACCCCGATGCCTTCGCAGAGGGCGGCGATGTCGATCGCGGGACCCTGACTGTGGTCGGGACGCAGGCCCGTGCCCGGATGTCCCTGGTGCCCGGTCATCGCGGTCGTGCGGTTGTCGAGCACGAGCACGAGCCCCTCGCTCTCGTTGTAGTGCGCGTCGATGAGGGCGGTCACGCCGGAGTGGAAGAAGGTCGAGTCGCCGATGACGGCCGCGGCTGCCTTGCGCCCGAGCGCGGCGTTGAAGCCGGACATCATCCCGATGCTGGCGCCCATGCACAGACAGCTGTCCAGCGCCAGCAGCGGGGGCAGGGCGCCGAGCGTGTAGCAGCCGATATCGCCGAGGGGCGCCAGATCACGGCGACGCAGCGCGGTGTAGACCGACCGGTGCGTGCAACCCGGGCACAAGACCGGTGGCCGCACCGGCAATCCCGGCGCGGGGACCGGCGGCGCGCTCACACGCGGCGCCGGCGGCACGACCGGGCGCCGCCGCCGCGGCGGCCGTCGCGAGAGATAAGGCTCGAGCGCCTTGAAGACGAGTTCCTGGTCGAGCTCGCCGTCGGCGGGGATGGCCTCCTTGCCGACCACCGGCAGCCCGAGGGCCCGCACCTGCTCTTCGAAGAAGGGGTCGAGCTCCTCGACGACGGCGACGCGCGACACCGACTCGTAGAGTCGCGCGACCTTGCCGTACGGCAACGGGTGAGACAGCCCGAGCTTGAGGAACCAGGCCTTCGGGAACGCCTCTCGGGCATACGTGTAGGCGACGCCCGAGGCGATGATCCCGAAGTCGACGGTGCCGGCCTCGAGGATGTTCAGCGGGGTCACCTCGGCGCGCCGGCGCAGCGCCTGGAGGCGCTCGAGCACGACGCGATTGCGGACGCGTGCGTGCTGCGGGACCATGACGTACTTGGCCATGTCCCGCTCGTAGTCGCGCTCTTCGAGCTCGATCGGCACACGCGGCACGACCCGGCTGCGACCGTGCGAGAGCCTCGTCGTCGAGCGCAGCAGCACGGGAGTGTCGAACTCCTCCGAGAGCGCGAACGCCTCGGCCACGAAATCGTGGGCCTCCTGGCCGTCGGACGGCTCCAGCATCGGTATCTTCGCGAACTTCGCGAAGGCGCGATTGTCCTGTTCGTTCTGCGAGGAGTGCATGCCGGGGTCGTCGGCCGAGACCACGACGAGACCCGCGTTGACCCCCGTGAGCGCCAGGGTCATGAGAGGGTCGGCGGCGACGTTCAGCCCGACGTGCTTCATCGTGACCATGCTGCGGACCCCGGCGAGCGAGGCGCCCACGGCCGTCTCCAGAGCGACCTTCTCGTTGACGCACCATTCGGCGTGGAGGCCGTCGAGCGTGGCCGCCGTCTCCACGATCTCGGTGGACGGCGTGCCCGGATACCCGCACACAAAACGGGCCCCGGCGCGAAGCGCGCCGTGGGCGATGGCCTCATTGCCGGACAGGAAGAGGATGCGGTCCACGGGCGCCAAGTATAGCCGACGGCCGCGACCCCGCCATGCCCGCCGCCAACCCTCAAGTCATGCTTGAAGGAACCGGTCGTCCCGGTCAGAATACGTCTGCATGGCGTCGCTTGACGATACCCTCTGCAACACCGGCGCGGCGGCCCCATCCCGGTGAGCCGCCCGCCTCGCAGACGAAGGCAGTCAGCCCTTCTGCGAGGCCGTCTCCGGACCCTCTTCTTCGCGTTCGTCCTCGTCCTCTGCGTGGCCCTGCAGGCATACACGGCGGCAGGCGCCGCCGCGCTCGGTGCCGGGTTGGGCGTCCTCTCCATCGCGGTGGCACGGCGCCGAGGTGACGACCACGCCCTCTCGTTCGCGGCCGCCGACTGGCTGGTGCTCGCCGGCGCGGCGCTTGCCTCCGGCGGTGCCGACAGCTGGCTCTTGCTGTGCGTGCCGCTGCTCACCGCCGGGCAGCTGGCGCCCTCGCGGGGCAGCGAATGGCCCTACCTGCTCACCGGCAGCCTGCTGCTGGTCATCGTGCTGGCGATCGACGACGGGACGCTCGGCGGCGGACGGACCGCCGGCCTCGTCAAGCTCTTCGTGCTCGTGGCCGGCGGCGGGATCGCCGCCCGGCAGCTCCAACGACCGCGACAGCGCCGTCCCCGCGTCGTCACCGTCGACCCGACGACGGGCTTCTACGCAGCCGCGCGGCTACGCCCCATGCTGACGACCGGCATGCGATGCGCCCTCGACGAGCACCTCCCCCTCAGCGTCGTCCGCCTGCGACTCGAGCACTTCGCCGACAGCCAAGCCTTCCTCGGCCCGCAGGCCGGCGAGGAGCTGATCCGAGGCGTGGCGCGGCGCATCGCTCGGCAACTCGGGCCCGACGACCTTGCCTTCCGCACCACGGCCGACACCTTCGTGCTCTGCCTGCCCGGGACAGGACTGAGCGACGCGCGGGATCTCGCCGGAACAGTCGCTCACGAGATCGGCGCCACCCTCATCGCCGGCCGCCGGCAGACCCTCGAGACGGGCGCCGCCTCGTTCCCCACCGTGCGCACCGTCGACGAGCTGTTGGCCGAAGCCGACGGCAGCGGCCACGAGCTCGTCGTCGAGGCGCCTGCCTTGACCGGGGCGCTCGCGGCCGCGCAGTGAATCCGCGGGCGCGACGTCACCCTCTCCCCGGATCGACCACCGGCTGCGCCCGCGGCTGCGCCCGGTCGCCCCGGAGACCGCACCACGGTCCGCCTGTTGCGCCGGCCGAAGGCAGGCGCCTAGTATTCAGCCTGTGGAGATCGCCCTCACCAGTGAAGACCTCGCGGCCGGCGTCGCCGTGCACGTGTCGCTACGACTGAGCAGCCGTGAGCTCAACCGCCTCTTCCTCAGCGGCGACACCCTCGTCCAGCTCCCGTTCGACGGCGCCGTGCTCGAGGCCGAGGCGGCGCCGATCCCGCGCACGAGCATGTTCCTGAGCGAGCTCGCCGGCTCGGCCGAAGGGTTCACCCGCGTGTTCGCCGACGCCGCCGCGGCCGCCGCCTTCGAGGCCGCCGTGCGGCGCCAACTCGAGACCGCCTTGGAGGCACCGTGACCGAGCAGCAGTCCGACTCCCTCGCCGCCACCCTGCAGCCCTACCGCGAGAACCCCGGCGTCCTCGCCGCCCTCCTGATCTCGCGGGACGGCTTCGTGGTCGCCGCCGACGCCGACGACGGCATCGACATCGCGGCGGTCGCCGCGCATCTGGGCGGCATCCTCGACATCGGGGCGCGCCTCTCCCGCGAGCTCGGGCAACAGCAGACGCGACACGTGTTTGTCGAGCTCGACGAGAGAACGGTGCTGATCTCCCCGTTCGGCGACGAACTCCTGCTGGCGCTGATCGGCAACGCCGAGACCCTGACCTGCGACTACCGGCTCCGGCGCGCACCGGCCTGAGCCGGCGTCCCGAAAGGACGACACATGGAAGACGCCCTCGAACAGCTCGACACTCTCGCGGCCCGCGTCCGCGCCTGCACCCGATGCCAGGATCTGGTGGAGTGCCGCACGCGGGCCGTCCCCGGCGGCGGCCACCCGCACGCGCACGTCATGGTCGTGACCTGGTGTCCCGACGAGGCGGACGAGGCCGGCGACGGGCCGGCCGGGGCCGCAACGGTCGACCGGCTGACCGAGTTCATGCCGGCCCTCGCCGGCCCCGCTCGCGAGCAGCTCTACGTGACCGGCCTCGTGAAGTGCGTGCCCCGCAGCAGCGCCACGGTACGCGAGCCCCGCGCCGACGAGCAGGAGCACTGTTTCGAGTACCTATCGAGTGAGCTCTCCATCACGACGCCGCACTGGATCCTGTCCGTGGGCGAACAGACCTCGCGCTTCCTGCTGCGCAAGCTGTTCCGCGACCTGCCGCACGGCCCCGGCGACAGCCTGGAGCTGCGCGTCTTCGACAACCCGGCCTTCAAGGTCGTGCCCGTGGCGACGCCCGACGAGCTGGCCGCCCGCGAGCCGCGCGAGCAGAAGGAGTACCGCGAGCGCCTGCACACGCTCTCGCAGCGCATGAGTCTCTGAGGCCGACGCCGGCCGCGACTACCGCTCGGGCAACTCGGCCGCCGCGGCCGTCAGGATCTCGTCGATCCGCGCCTCGGCGCCCGCCGGCAGCGGCGCGGCCCGATGCGTGGCGAGGATGGCGTCGACGGCCTCCGCGGCGCGCGCGACCTCGTCGCCTCTCTCCCCCTCGCGCTCTCCGATGGGCTCGCGCAGACGGCGCCGGGGCCGGTAGATCTCGCCGCTTCGCAGGAACGCACGCGTCTCACGGGCGCCGAGGAAATGGCCGCCGGGGCCCACGGCCGCGGCCACATCGACCATGAGGTGCCGCTCGTCCACCGTCAGCCCCTCGAGCACACGCCCGCAGGCGCGGAAGAGCTCGACGTCGAGCAGGATCTTGGGCAGGGAGAGTAGTTGTGCGCTGTCGAGCATGCCGGCCCCCACGAAGAGGTCGGGCTCCATGAGCAGCGAGGGGAGGCAGGTCAGGGCGGCCTCGACCCCGCTGGCGTGGCCGAGATCGGGGGCGTCGCTGGTGAGACCGCTGGCCATGACCGGCAGGCCGTACCGGCGGCCCAGCGCGACCATCGCCTGGGTGACGAGCACCGCCTCGGGCGGCGCCGCCCGGTAGAGACCGGACTGGAGGTCCATGAGCCCCGTGTCGGCCACGTAGATGCAGGGCAGGCCGGGGTTCAACACCTGGAAGAGGACGAGGGCGCTGAGGATCTCGGCGTTGGACTGCATCACCGAGCCGGCCAGCGTCACCGGAGTCGTCGCGCCGGCGAGCCCCATGCTGTAGAGGCACATGGGCACACCCTCCAAAGCCAGCGCCATCGCCGCCTCCACCATCTCCGGCTCGTGCTGGAGCGGCGCGACGGGGCAGTAGACGATCGAGAAGAACGGCCGGGCCGGGTCCCAGCGGCCGTCCGGGGCGACGGTGCCGAGCAGGTCGAGGACGTACGGCACCTCCTCGACGCGCTGGACCTCGGCCTGCAGGTGCTTCCCTGTGTGGCGGAGACTGGCGTCGATCTCGGCGAGGATGCGCACGTTGGCGGGCGTGTCGGTGGTCGTGACGATGTTCCAGACGATGCCGATCTCGGGCTCGTGATCGGCCACCAGGGTCGCCTCGGACAGGTCGCGCAGCGTCGAAGCCCGGCGCTCGCCGGTGCGATGGTCGAGCGTGGCGGCGCCGGTCCCGTCGAGCGTGAGCAGGCAGGGCCGGCCTTCGCCGAGGCGCACGTCGGCGGCCGGGTCGCGACCGGCCAGCAGCACGTCGCGCGGGGCCCGCGCCACGGCCTCTTCGACGAGCCGCCGGGGGAAGCGCACGATCTCGGCCTCCGCGTTGACCTCGGCGCCGGCTTCGTCCAGCACGTGCAGCGCCCGCCGGCTGGGGATGCGCACGCCGACCTCGGCGAGCAGCCGCAGGCTGGCTTCGTGAAGAGCGTCGACCTCCGCCTCGGGCGGAGGCGCCGGGACAAGCCTCATGGGACCATCACGCGCAGCGCCCTCGGGACCACGCGACAGTCGATGGGCAGAGCTCCCGCCACCTCGCCGTCGGTCTGGACCAGCACCTCCTGACCCGGGTCGACGGCCTCGATCCGCGCCTCACGCGTACGGAAGTACTGCACCTTCGGATGGTCGATGTGCGCGTTGAGGAGGGCGGTCGTCCAGTACCAGGCGAGGCTCAAGAACGACTTGTCGGTGAGCACGCAGACGTCGAGCAGCCCGTCGCGCATGTCGGCCAGCGGTGTGATCCCGAAGGCGCCGCCGTAGTTGGAGGCGTTGCCGAAGACCGCGAAGTAGCCCTCGATCTCGCGCTCCTCGCTGGTCAGGCGGAAGAGAGGCTCCTCGTGCGTGAGATACGTCGCGAGGCCCTGGATCGCGAAGGCCGCCTCCTTGAACGCCTTCTTCATCATCGGGTTGAGCGAGGCGATGACGGCGGCGTCCATGCCGATGCCCGCCATCAACCCGAAGTAGCGGTCGCCGGCGAGGCCGAGGTCGATCCAGGTCTCGTTGCCGTCGCCCACCACGCGGACCGCGTCAGGCGGGTCGAGCGGGATGCCGAGCTCCATGGCGAGCACGTTGACCGTCCCCGTCGGGATGATGGCCAAGGGCACGTCGCCGCCGGCGAGCCCGTTGATGGCTTCGTTGACCGTGCCGTCCCCCCCGAGGGTGCAGACGAGGTCGTAGCCGTCCAGGACGGCGGAGGCGGCAAGCACCGTCGCGGAGCCCGGGCCGGTGGTGGGGCGCACGTCGACGGCGAAGCCCTGCCCCTCGAGCCCCTCGAGGATCAGGGGCAGATCACGCCGTCGCTCACCCCCGCCCGAGGTCGGGTTGTGGATGACCATGAGGCGCCGTCGCGCCGCGCTCACCGTATCGCCTCCAGCTCGCCGTCGGTGAGTCTGAGGGTGGCATCGTAGCCCGCGTCGGCGGCGACGGCGAGCGCGCGCTCGAAGTCGGCGCCGACCTCGTCGACGCGGTGCGCGTCGGAACCCAGGACGAGCGGGATGCCGCGCGCCGCGGCGGCGGCGAGGATCGCCGGCGAGGGGTACGCCTCGCCAGCCGGCACCCGCCAGCCGCAGGTGTTGAGCTCGATGGCGGCGCCGGCGGCGGCGATCGCCTCGAGCGCCGCCCCCAGCGCCGCCTCCACCCGCGCCGCGTCGCGCGGCCGGTGGCCGAACTTCTTCGGCAGGTCGAGGTGGGCGATCACGTCGAAGAGCCCCGTCGCGGCGGCCTCGGCCACGACCTCGAAGTAGCGCTCGTACACGGCGTCGACGTCCACCCACAGCGAGCCCTGCAGCGACGCGCGCGTGTCGACGACGCGCCCGTCGATGAAGTGCACCGAGCCGTACACGAAGTCGAAGTCGTGCGCCGCGAGTAGCGCCGCCGCCTCGTCGATCGTGTCCGGGCCGTAGTCGACCTCGATGGCGGCGAGCACGCGGACCCCGGGGTGGGCCTCGCCGGCGGCGCGCACGGTCGTCAGGTACTCGTCGAGCCGGGCGATCTCGATGCTGTAGCCCGGCTCGTCGTTGTAGGGCCCGATCGCCAAGTGGTCGACCGTCGCGACCCCGGCCAGGCCGAGCTCCGCGGCGCGCGCCGTGACCTCGGCCGGCGTCGCCGCACCGTCGGAAAACACGGTGTGGACGTGATGGTCGACGAGGCGCCCCGCCGTCACCATCGCGACTGCCTCCCTGGTCGTGCCGGCCCTACCATCCCGACTGCCTCCCGACCCGCGGCCGGCGGCGCGCGAACACCCACACCAGCATGAGGCCGGCGACGAAGCCGCCGACGTGGGCGAAGTAGGCGACACCCGCCTCGGCGCCGATCGTGCCCATCGCCTGGAGCAGGTCTGAGGGCGAACCACGCGAGCAGCAGCGCCCAGGCCGGCAGCATCACGACCGGGAAGAGGAGGATCAGCGGGATCACCGTGAGCACGCGCGCCCGCGGGAAGAGCAGGATGTAGGCGCCGAGGACGCCGGCGATCGCGCCGCTCGCGCCGATCATCGGCACGAGCGACTCGGGCATCGACGACGACCTGTATGGCCGCCGCCGCGATGCCGCACAGAAGGTAGAAGGCCACGAACCGCGCCCTGCCCATACGGTCCTCGACGTTGTTGCCGAAGATCCACAGATACAGCATGTTGAAGATGAGGTGCAGCCAGCCGCCGTGGATGAACATCGACGTGAAGACGGTCCCCCACACGGCACGAGACCGTCTGGCGGCACGTCGACACGGTTGACGACCTCGTAGGGCACGAGCCCGGCGCGCAGGAAGAAGCCATCGAGGGTCAGGCCGTAGCGCGGCAGCGAGAGCTGGAAGACGAAGACGGCGACGTTGAGCGCGATGAGCACGACCGTGACCACCGGGAACCGGCGCGTCGGGTTGTCGTCGCGCAGCGGGATCACGGAGAGCCCGCGCCGGTCAGGCGACGGTGACGCGGCAGGCGCAGACCTTGAACTCGGGGATCTTGGCCTGCGGGTCGCGCGCCGGGTTGGTGAGCACGGTTGGCCGGCGACTCCCAGAAGTGGAAGGGCACGAAGACCGTGCCGACACCGCACGCGCGTCGTCACGTTCGCCGGCATGCGGATGCGTCCCGCGCCGCGTCTCCACGATCACATCCGCGCCGTCGCCGACACCCAAGCGCTCGGCGTCGGCCGGATTGATCTCGGCGAAGCCGGTCGGCACCAGTTCGTTGAGGCCGTCTGAGCGGCGCGTCATCGTGCCGGTGTGGTAGTGCTCGAGCATGCGTCCCGTCGTCAGGGTCAGCGGGTACTCGTCGTCGGCCTCCTCGGCCGGGGGCTGGTACGTCGACCGGGAAGAACTTGCCCTGCCGCGCGTGAACCGCCCGACGTGCAGGATCGGCGTGCCGGGGTGCTCCGGGTCCGGGCACGGCCAGCAGAGGCCGCCCTCTTCGAGGCGGTCGTAGCTGATGCCGGCGTACGACGGCGTCAGCGCAGCGATCTCGCGCCATGATGTCGGCGGAGCTGGGCGTAGCTCCAGCCGGTCTCGGCGCCCATGCGGCCGGCCAGCTCGGCGATGATCGCGCCAGTCGTCGCGCGCCTCGCCCGGGCGACGCGACGGCTCGGTGCAGCAGCTGCACCCTGCGCTCGGTGTTGGTGAAGGTGCCGTCCTTCTCGGCGAAGCTCGCCGCCGGCAGCACGACGTCGGCGAGCTGCCGCCGTCTCGGTGAGGAAGATGTCCTGCACGACGAGGAAGTCGAGGCCGCGGAGCGCCTCCTCGACGTGCGTCTGGTCGGGGTCGGAGAGCATGGGGTTCTCGCCCATGACGTAGAGCGGCTTGCACGCGCCCGTCCGCCATCGCGTCGAAGGCCTCGGTGACGGTGAGGCCGGGCTGCTCGGCCGAGGGCGACGCCCCACGCCTCGCCGAACCGGCGCTGCGCGTCGGGGTCGCCGACCGGCTGGTAGCCGGTGTACACGTTGGGCAGGGCGCCCATGTCGCAGGCGCCCTGCACGTTGTTCTGGCCGCGCAGCGGGTTGACGCCGGTGCCGGGCCTGCCGAGGTTGCCGGTCAGCAGCGCGAGGTTGCGAGACCGCCAGCACGTGCTCGGTGCCGTGCGAGTGCTGGGTGATGCCCATCGAGTAGACGATGGCGGCGCGCTCGGCCGTGGCGAACAGGCGCGCCGCCTCGCGGAGCGTCGTCGGCGGGCACGCCGGTGATCTCCTCGACCAGCTCCGGCGTGTAGGCGGCGAGCACGGCCGGCAGCTCGTCGAAGCCCTCGGTGCGCTCGGCGATGAACGCCTCGTCGGCGAGACCCTCCTCGAGGATCACGTGCATCAGGCCGTTGAGCACGGCGACGTTGGTGCCCGGCCGCAGCTGCAGGTGGATGTCGGCGCGGCGCGCCATGTCGATGCGCGCGCGGGTCGACGACGATGAGCGTCGCGCCGTTGCGCAGCGCCTTCTTGATGTGCAGCGCGGCGATCGGGTGCGCCTCGCTCGTGTTGGAGCCGATGATGAGCGACGACGTCGGCCTCCTCGAGGTCCTCGAAGGAGTTGGTCATCGCGCCGCTGCCGAGCGACTGGCGCAGGCCGGTCACGGTGCGAGGCGTGGCAGAGGCGCGCGCAGTGGTCGACGTTGTGCGTGCCGACGACGGCGCGCATGAACTTCTGGAAGAGGTAGTTCTCCTCGTTGGTGCAGCGCGCCGACGAGAAGCCGGCGAGCGCGTCGGCGCCGTGCGTCGTCGCGTGACCTCGGCGAAGCGCCGCGCCACGAGGTCGAGGGCCTCGTCCCACGTGGCCGGCACGAGCTCGCCGTCGCGGCGCACGAGCGGCTGGGTGAGCCGGTCGGGATGGTCGATGAACTGGAAGCCGTAGCGGCCCTTGACGCACAGGTTGCCCTCGCCCGGGCCCTTGCCGACCGGCGAGCGTCACCTGGACGACGCGGCCGTCCTTGACGTGCAGCTGGACGTTGCAGCCGCAGCCGCAGAAGGGGCAGACGGTGTCGACCGACGGTCGCGTCCCAGGTGCGGCACTCGAAGCGGCTGAGCTTGTCCTGCAGGGCGCCGGTCGGGCAGGCCGAGACGCAGTTGCCGCACATCTCGCACTCGGTCTCGACCATCGAGCGGCCGAACGAGGTGGTGATGAGCGACGTCGAAGCCGCGCTCGGCGAAGTCGAGCACGTGGCACTGCTGCACCTCTTCGCAGATGCCGACGCAGCGGCCGCAGAGGATGCACTTGCCGGGGTCGTAGGCGATGAACGGCGTGTCCTCGCGCGCCGGGTAGTCGCGCATCTCGCCCGCGTAGCTGGTCGTCGGCGACGCCGTAGCGATAGGCCATCTCCTGCAGCCGGCAGGCGCCGGCCTGGTCGCAGACGATGCAGTCGTCGCGGTGGTCGCGAGAGCAGCAGGTCGAGCAGCACGCGACGCTGCTCGGGGAGCTCGTCGGTCTCGGTGGTCACGACCATGCCGTCCTCGACGGCGGTGGCGCAGGCCGCGACCGGGGCCCGAGCGCCTTCGACCTCGACGAGACAGAGCCGGCAGGCCGCGAAGCGGCTCGAGCCGGTCGTCCTGACACAGCGACGGGATGTCGATGCCCGCGTCGCGCGCGGCTCGCAGGATGGTCGTGCCCGGCTCGGCGGCCACCGGCCGCCCGTCGATCGTGAGGTTCACGCGCAGCTCCCTCTCGGCGGTCTCTCGTCGCGTCCATCGGCGGACTCGGCGGTCGTGCGTGGAGTCTCACGATTGTACCTGAAGCCCGTCGTTGCGGGCAGCGTGTCCGGACGATCTCACGACTGCCCGAGACGCTTGCGCCGGAAACGACCCGCCGCCGCCCGAGGGTGTTGCCAGAATTGGCGACGCCGACACGCCCGGCTCGCGCGTCCGGCAAGGAGAACGGCCTGCCTGCGACGAATCACTGAGGCCAGCGACCGTGGTAGACTACAGGATGTCAAGGAGGGCCGATGGCCGTAGCCGACGAGAGCGCTCAGCCCAAGATCATCGTGGTGCCCCGACGCAGCTCGAGGGGTTCTTCTACGAGCGCCTGCGCGCGGCGCTACGGCGGCCGCCCCGACGTGATGGTCGTCGTCGACCGCCGCGTCGGCGAACGCAGGCGCCGCCACTACTCTGCCGCCCAGGCCCGCTCGCGGAACGCCGCCGCCGCGACCGTCGCCAGGCGACGGAGTCCTGGTCGCTCGCCGAGATGCCGTTCGCCGGCGCCTGAGCCGGTCCGACCGCGCTCGCGGTCCCACCGGCGCGACGGCCGGCCGCACCCTCAGATCCAGCCGTTCTCGCGACTGACGATCACGGCCTGCGCACGGTCGACCACGTGCAGCTTGTGGTAGACGTTGTGCAGGTGATTGCGCACCGTGCTCTGTGAGAGGTCGAGGGCCCACGCGACCTGCTTGTAGGTCTTGCCGCTGGCCAGCATGCGCAGCACCTGCAGCTCGCGATCGGTCATCGGATTGGGGACGTCACCCTTGGCCGGCCCCAGCTCGCCGAGATGCACCTTGACGCGCGCCAGCAGCTCCTTGATGTGGAAGGGCTTGGTGATGTAGTCGACAGCGCCCTTGCTCGAAGCCGTGCAGCTTGTCGTCGATCTCGCGCTTGGCCGTGAGGAAGATGATCGGGCAGGTCAGCCCGCACGGCTTCTGACGGAGTCGCTCGTAGACGGTGAAGCCGTCCTGGCGCGGCATCATGATGTCGAGCAGCACGAGATCGGGGATGAAGCGACTGCCGTTGCGCACCGCCTCGGCGCCGTCGGCCGCCGACCTCGACGTCGTAGCCGGCGCAGCCAGCGTCTCCGCGACGAGCCGGCGGATGTCCGGCTCGTCGTCGACGAGGAGGATCCGGCGCTTGGTCATCTGCACACTCCCTGAGCAACGACGGGGGCGCTGGACGTGCTGGAGAGACCGGATGCGCACGTCACACGCGCTGTGTCGTCGATATCGGCAGAATCCGAGGCGCACCTTAGCTGCGCCCGGCACGGTGAGACGGGTGGGGCGCGCCTCCCCCGTCGCCCTGCCTAGCGGAGCAGACGGTCGCCGAAGGCGACGAGCAGCCAGACGGTGGTGGCTGCGACGGCGACGGCGAGCAGGGCGCCGAACGGCCGTCGCCGCTCGACTGACGACCACACGAGGCTGCCGAAGCCGTACACCGCGACCCCGAGTCCGATCACCCCGGCGATGGCGATGGCGAGGTCCACGGGCGCCGCCGCTCAGGCGGGCTCGACGGCGGCCCGCGCCGCCTCGTAGCCCGCGTTCAGCGCCTTCAGGTTGCCCTCGAGCAGCTTGCGCGGCAGACGGGCGTGCACGCTGTCGACAAGCGCCGCGTACCCGACCAGCTCGAGCAGGCCCTCGAGGGCGCCGAGGGCCACCATGTTGGCGGCCAGCGGCGTCCCGGCCAACTCCCGAGCGGTCGCCGTGAAAGGCAGGCCGACCAGCCGGACCCGGCCGTCGAGGCCGACAGGTTCGACGAGGTCGCTGTCGTACACGGCGAACCCGCCGTCGCGCGTGAACGTCGCGTACTTGTCGAACGCCTCCTGCGACAGGCAGAGCGTCAGGTCTGGTCGTTCGACCTCGGGGAAGTCGATGGGATCGCGTGAGACGATGACTTCGGCGGCGCTGGCGCCGCCGCGCGCCTCCGGCCCATAGGTCTGCGTCTGCACGACCTCGTAGCCTGCGGTGCAGGCGACCTCGGCGAGGATCGTGGCCGCCAGGATGATGCCCTGACCACCGGAGCCGGAGAGCCGGAACTCGAGCGGCCCCGCCCAGTCAGACCCGGGTGCCGGTGGCACGACGTCGCACCTCCTCGTAGGCCTCGAGGTACTCCGCCCGCTCGACGTGGTGCAGCACACCCACCGGGTACTGCTCCTCGGTCATCGGCGCGCCGGCCTTGTACTTCTCGACCGGGATGGCCTGCTTCTGTTGCAGCTTGAGCAGCTCGGCGGGTACCGGCGTCTGGTTGAAGCGCCCGTAGTAGGTCGGACAGGCGGACATGACCTCGACCAGCGAGAAACCCTTGTGCAGGACGCCGCCGGCCATGAGCTGCACCAGTTTGAGGTAGGCGTAGGGCGTGCCGCGGGCGACGAAAGTCGCTCCCGCGGCGTGTCCCAGCTCGCAGATGTCGAAGGCCGGCTCGGGGTTGCCAAACGGGGTCGTCTTGGAGAGGTCACCTTCGTGCGTCGTCGGGCCTCCCTGCCCGCCGGTCATGCCGTAGATCGAGTTGTTGAAGACGAGCGCCGTCATGTCCACGTTGCGGCGCGCCGCGTGGATCAGGTGGTTGCCGCCGATGGCCGCGCAGTCGCCGTCGCCCATGACCACGACGACGTGCAGCCGCGGGTCGGCCAGCTTGGCGCCGGTCGCCACGGCGAGCGCGCGCCCGTGCGCCGCATGGACCGTCGAGTACCTCAGGTAGGCGGTGATCCGACCGGCGCAGCCGATGCCGGCCACGATCGCCACCTTGTCGTCGTCGAGGCCGAGCGAGAGCAGGGCGTCGATCATGGCACGCGTTGCGATGCCGTTGGTGCAGCCCGGGCACCACAGCGTCTTGGCGCTGCGCAGCCGCGCGCGGATCTCGGCCGTCGAGTGCCGGGTGACCTTCGGCAGGCGGCCGTCGGAGGGGGGCCGCTCGAGCGTCAGCTCGTCAACTAAAGCGGTGATAGTGAAACTCCTTCTTCACGAGGCCCTTGATCTGCTCGGGGGTGATGAGGGCGCCGTCGACGCGACCGTAGTCCACGACTCGCGCCCGGCCGGCGACCGCCGCCTGGACCTCCCAGGCGATCTGGCGGAGGTTCATCTCGGGCACGATCACGGTGCGCACCTGCTCGGCCATGCGGTCGACGGCGGTCGTCGGGAACGGCCAGAGCGTGATCGGCCGGACGAGTCCGACCGGCACCCCCTGAGCGCGCGCCCACCTGACGACGGCGCGCGCCGCCCGGGCCACCGAGCCGTAGGCGAAGAGCGCGACCTCCGCACCCTCCATCATGAACTCCTCGACGCGCACGATGGCGTCGCCGTGGTGGTAGATCTTCTCGCGGAGATAGCGGCCGAGGTCCTGCGCGACGTCGTGACTGCCGGTCTCGGGCACGCCGCTGCGCCGGTTGTAGACGAGACCGGTGACGTGCACCTCGAAGCGCGAGCCGAGCGCTGGGCGCGGCATGATGTTGTCCAGCGTGGACAGCACCGTGTCGTAGTCCTCAGGGTCGACGTCCGGCTCGCCGCGCTCGGCGATGCGCAGCTCCTCGACGAGGGGCAGGGCCACGGCCTCGCGCATGTGCCCGACCATCGCGTCGGACAGGACGATCACGGGCGTGCGGTACTGCTCGCTCAAGTTGAAAGCGTCGACGGTCAGCGTGAAGCACTCCTCGACCGAGCTCGGCACGAGCACGATCACCGAGTGCTCGCCGTGCGTACCCCAGCGAGCCTGCATGACGTCGCCCTGACTGGGCTCGGTGGGCAGACCCGTCGAGGGCCCGCCGCGCATCACGTCGACGATCACGCACGGCACCTGGGTCATCGCCGCGAAACCGATCATCTCCTGCATCAGCGAGAACCCGGGGCCGGAGGTCGCGGTCAGCGACTTGATGCCCGCCAGCGAGGCGCCGACGATGGCGGCGATCGAGGCGATCTCGTCCTCCATCTGGATGAACGTGCCGCCGACCTCGGGCATACGCCGTGAGAGCGTCTCCGCGATCTCGGTCGACGGGGTGATCGGGTAGCCGGCGAAGAAGCGCGCGCCGGCGGCGATGGCGCCCTCGGCGACGGCCTCGTTGCCCTGCAGGAGACGGCGCTTGGCGGGCATCAGCAGTCCCCCGAGTCGCCCGGCGCCGCGGCGCCGGGATGCGGCGACGGCGCGGCCGCGGCCTCGACCTCGATCGCGAAGTCAGGGCAGTGAAGCTCGCAGAAACGGCAGGCCGTGCACGCTTCGAGACGCGCCACCACAGGCACGCTGCGACCATCGGAGTCGAAGACGTCCTTCGGGCAGAGCGCGACACAGATGCCGCAGACCTTACAGAGCTCGGGGTCGATGTGGACGCCCACAGCCTTGTGCTGCGCACGACGCGCGTCCTTCGTCTCGCTCTTGGCTTCGGGCGCACTGCGCTCGGCCATGGACGTGCTCACCACCACTCGATCGTCACAGTCACGGCTCTCATCGCTGCGCCGTCTTCTCTAGCTTAGGCGCACCTGCGAATCTCCTCAACCCTGACCCCTGCCCGCTCAGTCCTCGAGACGCTCCGCGAGGAAGACCAGCGGGTGGACGGCGGTTCGGCCCGCAAGGTCGGCGATCTGCGTGCGGCACGACGTGCCGCTCGCCAAGATCGCCGCGTCGGGCCCTGCTGCCCGCACCGCCGGCAGCAAAGCGTGCTCCGCGATCGCCACGCTCGTCGCGTAGTGCTCCTTCTCGTAGCCGAACACCCCCGACATGCCGCAACAGCCCGCATCGAGCACCTCGAGCTCGACTCCGTCGACCGCGCGGAGGGCCCGCTCGCTGGCCGCCGGCGTGAACAACGCGCGCTCGTGGCAGTGGGCGTGGAACACCGCGGCACCCCCCGGGCGAAAGCGCAACAGACCGGCCCCGGCCAGATCGGCGACGAACTCGGTCGCCGACAGGCTCGCGGCAGCGACCTCGGCGACACGCTCGTCGTCCGGCAGCAGCCGTCGCCAGTCGTCGTGGATCATCGAGAGGCAGCTCGGCTCGATCACCGCGAGCCGCCGGCCAGCGCGCACGTGCGCGTGCAGTGCGTCGAGACACGTCCGCGCGTGGCGACGGGCCAGCTCGATCTGGCCGGTCGACAGCGCCGTGCGGCCGCAGCAGCCGGCGTCGACCAAGGCCACGCGGCGCCCGGCGGCCGCCATCAGGCGCGCGAAGGCCTCGCCGATCTCGGGCTCCTGGTGCTCGACGAAGCAGTCGACGAAGAGGCCGACGACGGGTCCGGCGGTGGTCGACGGGCCGTCCGCCGCGTCGCCGAGACGCCGGCTGAGCGGCCTCCGCGCGAACGAGGGCAGCGGGCGCTCGGCAGCGACGCCGGCCCGCGTCGCGACCGCGCGTGCAAGACGCGTCCGCGCCAGCGCGTTCACGGCCGGTGCGACCGGCGCGACAAGCCCAGCCAGCCGCCGGAACTCGCCGATGGCGCGCGCCAGGGGCGGCACGCCCCGTCGCGCCCGTAGCTCGGCCAGCCACTCCACCTTGAGAGCCGCCATGTCGACCCCGGCGGGGCACTCCGTCTTGCAGGCCTTGCAGGCCACGCAGGTGCCGAGGACCTCGCAGAACTCGTCCTCCCCGATGTCCTCCAGCGACACGGCGCCGCAGACGACGCCCTGCAGAGCGTTGGCCCGCGCCCTGGTGCTCAGCGCCTCATCGCGACCGACCATCGCGGGCGGGCACATCGACCCGGTCGTCTTCTTGCAGAGCCCCGCGCCGAAGCACTTCTCGACCGCGGCGCCCAAGCCCCCTTCGGCCGCGAACGACAGGCGCGGCCGCCACGCGCCGCCGGCGCGGTAGTCAGCCCCGAACCGCAGGTCGACCGTCACGGGCCCGCCTTCGATCAGGACGCCCGGGGCGAGCAGGCGGGCAGGATCGAAGGCGTCCTTGAGGGCGACCATCTCGGCGTACAGCTCGGGACCGTAGAACCGCGGCAGGAACGACGAGCGCGAACGGCCGCAGCCGTGCTCGCCGGAGAGCGCGCCGTGGTAGCCGGCGACGAGCCGCGCCACCTCGTCGGCGAGCGTCGCCATCGTCGCCACTCCGGCGACCGTCTTGAGGTCGAGCAGCGGCCGCACGTGGAGACAGCCCGCTGAGGCGTGCCCGGTGAACGAGGCGCGCGCGCCGTGCGCGGCGACGAGCCGGCGGAACTCGTCGACGAAGTCGGCGAGTCGCCCCGGCGCGACAGCGGTGTCCTCCACGAACGAAGCCGGCCGTTCGGCGCCCGGCGCGCCCATGAGCAGCGGCAACGCCGCCCGGCGCAGGGCGCCGGCTTCGGCCATGGCCTCCGGTTCGTCGAGCTCCATGGACCGGCGCGCCCCGAGGCTGGGAACCATCGCGCGCAAGCGCGCGAGCCCGTCGGCGACCTCGTCGGGCTCTCCCTGGTACTCCACGGTCAGCATCGCTTCCTCGTCGCCCTGCAGCAACGACGCGAGCCGCCGGTAGGCTGCGAGATTCGGCGAGGCGCGCAGCGGTCCAAGGTCGAGCAGCTCGACCGCGGACGGCCCGGTGCCGAGCAGCGCGACGTTGGCTTCGAGAGCGTCGCGCAGCGTGCCGAAGGCGAAGACCGCGCCCAGACGCGTCGCCGGGCGCGGGTCGAGCGCGACCTCGATCTCGGTGAAGAGCGCGAGCGTGCCCTCCGAGCCCGCCATCAGGCGGGCCGGGTCCGGCGCCGGCCCGAGCAGGGTCCGCAGGTCGTAGCCGCTGGTGCAGCGCGCCGTCTGCGGGTAGCGCGCGACGCCGGCGGCGGCGACGCGCGCGGCGATCTCCGCGAGCGCCCGGCCGATGCGCGGCGCGGCCGCGCCGCGCAGACCGCCCGCGGGGTCTCCGCGCCGACGAACGGCCGAGCACGAGGTCGTCCCCGCCCGGCAGCACGGCCGCGACGCGCAGCGTCTTGTCGCGCGTCTCCCCGTAGCGGATCGAGCGGGAGCCCGATGAGTTGTTGGCGACCATGCCGCCGATGGTCGCCTGGTCCACGGTCGAGGTGTCGGGGCCGAACTCGAGGCCGTGCTCGGCGGCCGCCCGGTTGAGCTGCGCCTGGATCACGCCGGGCTCCACACGGGCCGTGCGCTTCTCCGCGTCGATCTCCAGGATGCGCGAGAGCTTGAAGCAGTCGACCACGATGCCTGGCCCGATCGCCTGACCGGCGAGGCTCGTCGCGGCGCCGCGCACCGTGAGCGGCAAACCGTGCTCGGCGGCGACGAGGGTCGCGGCGACCAAGTCGCCGGTCGAGCCCGCGACGAGCACCAGCTCGGGGACGACGCGATAGCCCGAGGCGTCGGTCGCGTAGAGCCAGCGCGTCAGCGGGGTGTCGCCGACGTGGCCGGCAGCCAGCCGCCGCAGCGCGGCAGCTGCGCCGCGGGCAGCCTCCGACAGCTCCGGGATGCGGTGGCGCGCGCTCACCCGTCAAGCATATAGGGGCCCGGGCGGCGTCCGGGTCAGAGCCCGCCCAGGTCGAACGCCGGGAGCCAGCGGCTGAGCTGTGCGAAGAGGCCGAGCGTCATCAGCACGCCGGCCACCACCATGATCGCGCCGGCGACCACCCTGACGACACCGTAGTGCCGTTTCACGAAGTTGAGGCGGGCACTCACCCAGCCGAACGCGAGCGCCGCGGCCACGAACGGCAGACCGAGGCCGAGCGAGTACACGAACAGGAGCAGGGATCCCGCCGCCGCGCTCTGGCTGGACGCCGCCATGCTCAAGATCGCGCCCAGCACGTAGCCGACGCACGGCGTCCAGACGATCGCGAGCGCGGCGCCGGTCAGGGCGGCGCCGGCCGGACCGCGCAGGCGCGGCGAGAGGCCGACGCCGCGCTCGGGGAGACGGATCAGACCGGCCACCGCCAGACCGCTCAGAGCGACGAACGCTCCGGCGACGATCTCGAGCTCGCGCCGGTAGTCGTCGAGGAGGGCGCCGAGGCCTCCGGCGCCGGCGCCCAGCACCACGAAGACGGCCGTGAAACCGGCCACGAAGAGCAGGGACACGCCGAGCAGGCGGCGGCGGCTGGTCGCGAGTCCGTCCACTCCGACACCGGAGACGAAGGACAGGTAGACCGGCAGCAACGGCAGCACGCACGGCGAGAGAAACGAGACGACTCCGGCGGCGAAAGCGACTGCCACGGAGATCAGAGACAGCGACTCGACGGTGACGGCGAGGGCGCTCACGCGCTACCGCACTGCCCCAAGCGCCTCCTCGAACCTCTCGAGCGTCGCGCCGCCGACGATCCGCTCCTGCTCCCGGCCGTCGGCGTCGAGGAAGAGCGTCGTGGGGAGATACTCGATGCCCCAAGGTCCGCCCAGCCGGCCGTCGCCGTCGAAGACCACCGGGAACCGGATACCGTACTTCTGCACGAACACGGTTGCCTCGTTCAGCCCGTCGTTGGTGGCGACGCCGACGAAGGCGACGTCGGGGTGCGCTTGCGCGAACTCGACGAGCTCGGGGGCCTCCTCGTTGCACGGCGCACACCACGATGCGAAGAAATTGACGACGGTCACCTTGCCGCGAGTGTCGGCAAGGTCGAAGGTGTCCCCGCCCAGCGTCTCACCGGCGAGCGTGGGACCTCCGCCGCCCGCGGCGGACTTCCCGTCCCCGTCATCGCATCCGCGCGCCAAGATGAGCACGAGGACCACCACGATCGCGACGACGGCTATGACGGCAACGATGCGCTTCGCGTCCATTCTCCTCCTCGCGGCCGGCGGGCGAGCGCCGGACCTGTCATGTCTGCGAGCGCCGACCTGTCGCGACGTGCGCCCGGGGACTCCTCACCGAGAGTTCGGTGTTTGCCCGGCGGCTCCCTTCAGGTATAATACCCCACAGGGTATTACTGCGCGACCTCTGGAGGAGCATGGCGACCTACGATCTTCTCTGCGAACACTGCGGACACCAGTTCGAGCTCTACCTCAAGAGCTTCCTCGAGGACGATGACAAAGTCTGCCCCGAGTGCGGCTCTAAGGACGTCCGGCAGAAGTTCACGAGCTTCCTGCGCAACCTCAGCGGCTCCTGCGGCACACCCACGGGCAGCCCCTTCGGCTGAGGCTGATCCAGCGGCGCGGTCGCGCCGCCAAGTCGATCATGGCAACACCTGCGTACCGCGGCCCGGGAGCTCACGCTCCCGGGCCGCGGCTTTTCGAGCTCCTGCGATCGCCGCCGTCCTAGCCACCCTCAGTCCGTCGATCCTCGCCGCACACGGCGCATCAGAGGTCGACCCCGGTGACCGCCTTGGCCGTCGACGTCGCCCCGGAGACGACGCGACGGATCCGTGCTCCGACTTCAGGAACCCCGACGATCACGGCATCGCCGGGTCACCAAGCGTCGACCTGAGTCGGACATCCTCCTGATACCATCCTCCCATGCGCATCCTCGTCACCGGCGGCGCTGGCTACATCGGGAGCGTCATCGTCGCCCGGCTGCTCGCTCGAGAGCACGCGGTGATGGTCCTTGACGACCTCTCGCGGGGCCACGGCCTTGCGGTGGCGCCCGGTGCCGTTCTCGTCGAAGGCGACGTGCGGGACGAGACCTTGATGCGCGACCTGCTTGTCGAGCAGCGCTGCGACGCTATCGTGCACATGGCGGCCCTCGCCGAGGTCGCCGAGTCGGTCACCCTCCCCGAGCTCTACCGCGAGGTGAACGAGCTGGGCACGGCGGCCATCATCGCCGCCGCACGCGCGGCGGGCATCTCCAGCATCGTCTTCTCCTCGACGGCCGCCGTCTACGGCACCCCTGATGCGGTACCCATCGTCGAGACGGCGCCGCTGCGCCCCTCCAACCCCTACGGCGAGACGAAGCTCGCCGCCGAGCGCCTGCTGGAGGCGGCCGCCGAGCGCGGGGATCTCGCCTACATGGCGCTCCGGTACTTCAACGCCTGCGGCGCCGACGGACCGTACGGTGAGGACCACGATCCCGAGTCGCACCTCATGCCGCTCGCGTTGCGCGCCGCACGCGACGACGCTGAGCTGCTCGTTTACGGGGACGACTATCCCACCCCTGACGGCACCTGCGTCCGAGACTACGTTCACGTCGTCGATCTCGCCGAGGCGCATATCGCCGCACTCGGGCGCCTGCCGGTCGTGACCGGCGCCTGCAATCTGGGCACGGGCGCCGGAGCCAGCGTGCTCGACGTGCTCGCCGCAGTCGGGAAGGCCACAGGGCTCCCCGTACGGCGCCGTGCGACTGGGCGCCGTGCCGGCGACCCCCCGGCGCTCGTCGCCTCGAACGACCTTGCCGCCCGACGTCTCGACTGGCGCCCACGGCGCACACTGGACAACGCGGTCCAGGATGCTTGGGCATGGCTGCGACGGCACCCGACAGGCTACGGGAGCGACGGACGGAGCGGCGGGGAGTGACGGAGCGGCGGCCGCTCCTTCAGACGACGTGCTCATGAGCGAGACCCGAGAGCCGCACGCCGTCGAGCACACTCATCATCTCGTCCTGCGCGCGCACCCACACGCCGTGCATCGGGCAGCGCTCGCTGCGACTGCACTCCTCGGGCCAGAGCACGCACCCGTTGAGAGAGACGGGACCGTCGATGGCTTCGATGACCTCGCGCGCGCTGATGGTGTCACTGGGTCGGGCGAGGCAGAACCCGCCGCGTGCGCCGCGCTGTGAACTCGCGAGGCCCGCGTGGACCAGTGTCTGGAGGATCTTTGCGAGGAAGCTCTCGGGGACCTCTTGCGCGCGGCCGATCTCTCGCAGCGACGCGACTTCACCGTCCGGCACACGCGCCAGGTACATCATCGCGCGCAGTCCGTACTCACCACCCCGCGTCAGCTGCAGACCCACGTCATCCTCCTCGGTGAGAGACCGGACTATCTCGGTCCTGTTGACTGTATCGGCTCGTCGGCGGCACCGTCAACGCGCACGGCGCGGCCGGCCGGTGCTGTATACTGCGGCCCCGCTTGACCCCCTGCCCCGAGGACGCCCAGGTGAGACAGCACGTCGGCCTCATCGCCATCATCACCACGGTCCTTGTCGTCGTCGTCGCGATCGCGGCAGGCAGTCGCGAGAACGTCGAAGACGATCAGGCGCATCGGCGAGTGACCAGAACGAGTGACGACACGCCCGTGGCGATGGGCGACGTCGCCGTCGCCCGCCTGCGCGCCGACGCGCTCGAGCACGAGCTCGCCGCCGATCCCGACGACCCGCAGCTCAAGATCGAGCTGGCCGACGCCTGCGTCGCGGGAGAGCGCTACCGCAGAGCGGCCCGCCTCTACGCGGAGCTCCTCGACGACGAGACCCTCGGGCCGGTGGCGTACGTCCGCCTCGCACTGATCCACCACCGGCAAGGGCGGCGACAGCAGGCGCTTCAGGCGCTGCAGTCCGCCGTCGAGCGCTGGCCGGAGATGCAGGAAGCGCACTACCAGCTGGCGATCGTGGCGTTCGCCCATCAGGACCTGCGCCTCGCCGTGCGCGAGTGGGAGCGGGCCGCCCAGATCGACCCCGACACGCAGCTCGGTCGCGCCGCCGCCCAGTTCGTCGCGCTCCTCACCCAAGGCGAGCTCGACGCGTCACCGGCGCCCTGAGACCGGCCGCGTCGCCGGAGGCGTCGCTCCTCGGCACGGACCGCAGGATCTAGCGCCCGTCCGCTGCGGCGTCCTCTCCCTCGATGTGAGCGCCCAGCACGTCCCGCATGTGGTCGAGCGCGAACCGGTCGATCTCGTCGCCGTCATGGCCAGGCGCGTCGTAGGTGGCCACCATGTCGGCCCTGACGACGACCGCGTAGTCCCGGTCGCGCAGGCCGGCCACCGTATGCATGACGCAGACATCGGTGCACACGCCGACGACCTCGACGACGTCGGGACGCAGCCGTCGAAGCGCCTCGTCGAGGTCGGTGTCGAAGAAGCCCGAGTACCGCCGCTTGCGCACGACGTGCCCACGCTCCGCGAACGCGGCCAGCTCGGACACGACTTCCTCCTCGCCCGACCCCTCGACGCAGTGCGGTGGGAACATCGCGAACTCGGGGTCGTCCGGGGCGTGCGTGTCGACCAGGAAGACGAGGTCGACGCCCCCCTCGATCTCGCGCTCGAGATGGCTGCGGATGCGCTCGGTGACGCTGTCGAGTCGCCGGCTCGCCAGGTTCCCGCAGCGGCAGAAGCCGTTCAGCATGTCGACCACGATGATGGTCTTGCGTGGTGTCGCCGGCGTCGTGCTCATGCCAAGTCCCTTCCCCCCGCGCGCCGCGAGTACTCAAGGCTCACCGGACCGTTCGCGCACCGAGGGTCTGCGCACGTCTGACCGGGCGGCACGCTTCGTCACTCCACGGCGGCCAGGCGAGCGTCGGGCCGATACTGGCGTCCCCTCTTTCGCGCACGGCGCACCGTCGACCATGACCACGTCGGCCGTGTAGTCGGTGTTGCCGCGGAGCAGGCGGCTGCCGACGCCGTACGCGTCGGCCGGCACGCCCGCCGCCTCGAAGGCGGCGATGCGCTCGGGGTCGAACCCGCCGGACACGACGATCTTGATGTCCGCGAACCCCTCGGCGTCCAGCGCCTCGCGCACCGCCCTCACCAGCTCGGGCGCGACACCGTTCGGCCTGAAACTCCCCATCCGCTCCCAGAGCGCGCGGTCGACCATCGTCTCCGAGGTATCGAGACGGACACCCCAGAGGCGCTCGCCCAGGGCGCGCGCGCACTCAAGCGCCGTGGTCACGCTGTCGTTGTGGAAGTCGACCAGGGCGACGACGTTGACCTCGGGGTAGTAGACGTCCGCGAAACGTCGCGTCGCCTCGACCGTGTCACCACCGCAGGCGGCGATGAGACCGTGCGGGACGGTCCCGATGCCCTTGCCGCCCCACCAGGAGGCCTGCGCGTCGGTGGACACTCCGATCACCCCCGCGACGTGCGCCGCGTAGCCGTCACCCGTCTGCACCCTGTAGTGGTCGAAGCGGGCTGGGAAGAAGAGGATCGGCTTCCCGCCGGCCGCCTCGACCACCCGCCGAACGTTCGTGGAGATCAGCGTGCGGCGCGTCAGCACCCCGAGGTAGACCGTCTCGAGATGGGCGAACAGGGAGTAGTCCCCCTCGATGGTCATGACCGTCTGCCACGCCCCCGCCTCGTCGCCATCGCGAAGAGCCCGCACCTCGAGGTCGTGCCAGCCCGCTCGCCAGCTCCGCGCGGCACCCTCGCCCTCGTGGCGACCCGCGCAGAGCTTGAGCACGGCGATGGCCTCGTCGATGCCACCGACGATCACGCCGTCGCGCTTCTGGAAGACCTGCAGCAGCACGCGCGGGTGCAGGTCGTGCACCTCGAGCACCTGCTTCGTGTAGTTGAAGTACGCGTCGGAGTAGTACCCGTCGCGGATGCGCTCGACGGGCAGCGCGAAGACTTCAGGGGAGAGGCGTGACCGCGCCATGCGCGCAGTCTACACGAGCGTTCGGCGCCGCGGCACGCGCTGCCGCGGCGTCCCGCGCTGTGCCGCGACGTTCGCGCGGGTTGCGGGCGCGCGGCCGGGGATCAGAGGATCTGCCGCGCGGCGATACCCCAATCGAACTCGAAGCGGAGGGTCGCCTCGCCGGCCTCATCGGCGCGCAGGATGACGAAGCGGTCCCGCGCCGCCGAGAGACTGCCACGCAGTCCCTCGAGCCGCCAGAAGGGCGTGAAGGTCACCTTGAGAAGGTAGCGGCCGGGCCTGTCGACGCGCAGCCGCAGGTGAAGGTGGTCGTACTCGACGACCTGCCCGGCGCCGCCATCCAGCGGCCGCACGAGACCCTCGGCGTCCCGGAGACGGTAGATGGTCCACGCGCCCGTTTCTTCGACGACCTCGAAGGCCGGGGAGTCCATGAGGATGCCGGGCTCGCGCCGGCTCCAGGGATCGAGAGGGTCGTCGGGGCAGAACACGTACTCCACCCCCATCGAGCGCAGCCACGCCACGTATTCAGTGGCGCCATAGCCCGTGTAGAAGATGCGGTTGTGGAGCGCGTCGGCCTGCCGGTACCAGCCGCGCGTGATCGGATGGCCCGCCTCGGGGAGGTACAGCGCCTCGAAGTGCCGGCGCGTCGCGACCACGTGCAGCCGGTGGTCCGGGTCGTCGTAGCGACCGGCGGCCTCGAGAGCCGGCTCCCAGAACTCCGCGGTGGTCGCCGGCAGCTCGTCGCGAGCGGTGAAGTAGTGACTGACGGGCGTGCTCATCTGGATCCCCGCGAACCCGAGGATGGGCAGGAGAGCCCAGGAGGCCCAGCGGGTGCCGAGCGGCCGCCTGAAGCGGTCCCGACGCAGGAAGAGGAGCAGGGTGACGCCGAAGACCATGAACAAGCGCCCGACGTTGCTCCCGAGAGGGCTGCCCGGCACGACGGTGGTCGCCAGGACGGCCGCTCCGTACATGAGGAAGAGGAGCATGAACGGCCGGCGCGCGTGGGAGTCGCTCACGAGGGCAAGCATCAAACCGACGATTGCGAAGCTCACGTACAGCACGGACTGCAGCAGCTGGTCGAGGTACCAGCCCGGCTCGGCGAACACGACACCCACCAACAGGCGCGCGACGACGAACGGCGCGAGCGCCGCCGCAAAGACGAGCAGGCGACGGCGCAGGGCCGGACGGGCGACGAAGTCGGTCGCGAGCAAGACGGCCGCGACCACGAGGGCGAGGGGGTTCGTGAACACCCCGACCGCGACGAGCAGGGCGCCCCAGACCGGATGCCCCCGCGCCGTCAGCACCATACCCCCGAGCGTGAGAGCGAGGGCGAAGACAAACGGGTCCTGGCCGTGCGACAGGTACATGCACATCACGGCCGCCAGGATCGCCGAAGGCCAGATGTCGTCCACACCCCACGCGTCCCGATGATAAAGATGGAACAGCGGCGGCAGCGCGCCGGCCGAGAAAATCACGATGACGGGCCACGGCACGACCGCCGCCAGCACGTAGTAGACGACACCGTAGGTGATCGCACCGTAGCCGCCGCCGTACCAGAAGGTGTCCCAGAGGACCGAAGAGCCCTCCCGCAGCAGGTGGGTCTTGTAGAGATGCGCGGCGAGGTCCCAGCCGGGCGTACCCGTCAGCCACAGCACAAGGCTGGTCACCGCGACCGCGAGCGTGCCGCCCGCCCAGAGCGCGATCAGCCGTCCCCGATCGCCGGCCTTCGCGTCGGGGAGCGCCGGCGTCACCCTGACGGCCACGGAGACGCGGCATGCATCGCGTCGACGAAGCGCGCCGCGAGAGCCGGACAGTGTGGGAGCGAGGGGTAGAGGGACGTGGCGAGGCAGGTGCGCAGCGCGAATCCCTCAGCCTGCGCCGGCCCTCCCTCGTCGCCGATCCCGTAGGCGAAGGCGTCCTGCTCGAGGACCAGGAACTCGAGATCGAAGAGCTCGTAGAGGATATTGTCCCCCTCATCGAACGGGTTCTCGCGGGTCGCCCTGGCGCGCACGTAGCGCGGCCGGTCGTACCACTCGAGCAGCTCGGCCTCGGCAGGCAGCACGCCCGCCAGCTCGTGACTGCGGCCGCGACTGTCGGCGAGCCGTCTGAGCAGCACGAGGGCGCCACCGCCGACGGCGAGGGTCGGCAGACCCTCGCCCACTGCGGCGGCGATCTCAGCGAGCAGCTCACGGTTGGCGCTCAGGGCAGGGAGTGCATCCTCGTCAAGGTGGCCCGCCAGCAGTAGCCCGTGGATGCCCTCGGGCAGCGCACGGTCGCGAGCGATGTTCACGGGCGCGAACTCGACGCCGGCCGCCTGCAGGACGTCGATGTTCTCGAGCGAGAACGGCTGCAGCGGGGGTCCCCACGCGACGGCCAAACGCAGACCGCGGCCGGCGGCGAGCGGCGCGAAGACGCTGCGTCCCGTGCTGGGCAGGTAGCCGCGGCGGACCGCGACCGCCTCGATCTGCTCGACGTCGAGGAACGTAGCGGCCTCCGAGCAGAGGCGGACTTCGCTGCCGGCCGTCGGGCGCACCCCGAGCTGGCGGATCGGCCCGGGCCCGGCGTACTGGCGTACGAACTGCTCGCTGAGCTGCGGCGGCAGCCAGCCGAGCACCGGCAGGTCCGCTTCGCGCCGCAGCAGCCGGCCGAGCTCGCCGGCAGGATCGTCACCCCCGACGACGATGACGCCGGCGGGCTCGGCGGAGCGTGAGAGCGTCTTTACACCGCAGGCCGCCGCCGCCGCCGTGGGGCCGCGCTCGCGCGCGTCCAGCACCAGGATCAGGGGAGCGTCGAACCGCGCGGCCACCTCGACCGGGCGCGACCCCGCCATCCCCTGCCACGGGTCGAGCGCGGGCGCGACGGCCACGAAGCAGACGAGATCGACACCGTCCGACCAGCGGTCGTAGAGTTCTGTGGCGCAGCCCGCGTGAAGGACCGGGTCGAGCACCCTGGGCGCCTTCTCGGCGGCCGCGTAGAGCAGGCGCCAGAGCGGAAGGTCGAGTCCGAGTGTGACGGGGCGCACCGAACGGGGGCTCAACGCGCTCGTCAGAGCCCCGGCGGCCAGAGCGACCGCCGGTCCAGGCTCGAGCCCGCTGAGCATCAGCCGAGGGACCGACATGCTCGAGGGCCTCCTTTCGGGCCTGCGACGCGGGGGGTCACAGCAGGCTCGTACTGCGACGAGGGCGGAGTTCAAGCCCCTGCCGAGAATAGTATACGAACACGAGGGGGAGGCAGCAGGACCGATGGACCTCCGCAAACAACTTCAAGACGTGCTCCTGGCGCGGGCGGCGTTCACCTTGGCGGTCGCGCTACCCGTGCTCTGGGTACAGATCGAAGCCCGCGGGGCGCGGCCGCTCGTGCTGGTCGCGATCGCCGCTGTCGTGCTGGTGGCCAACCTGCCGATACTCGCGCTGCACCGCAGATTCGAGGTCGGCGTTGTGGCCGCTGCGACCGTGGCCATCGACGTCGTCCTCGTGACGGCAGCCGTCGTTTTCGGCGGAGGCGTGGTCGGCGGCGCCGCTCTCTTCTACGTGTGGCCGATCGTGTTCAGCAGCGGGTTCCTGCCCGGCTGGGGGCCCTACGCGACGGCCGCGGCGGGCGGCGGCGTCTACCTCCTGCTGTGGACGCTGCAGGAGCGCGCCGTGCTCGTCCTCGATGGCGTGCTCCCCGAAGAGGGACTCGCCTCGAACTGGTTGCTCCTCGCCCTCTGCCTGCACCTCGTAGTCTTCCTCCTGACGGCCCTGCTCGCCGGCCGTCTCGCCGTCGCCCTCGGGCGCACGGCGCCGGGAGCTGGACTCCGCCCAGGTCGACATGGAGACTCAGCTGCACAAGATGCAGCGTGCCAACGAACGGCTCCACGTGCTCGGCGAGAGCAGCCGCCTCTTCCTCCGGCATCACACCTTGGACGGCCTCATGACCGAGGCCGTCCACCAGGCCACGCGATCCTCCGGGCTCACGAGCGGTTTCGCACTCGTCCGCAGTCCGCACAAGGGCGACGACGAGGAGAAGGGCGTCACGGGAGTCGGCGTGGAGCTCGTGCGGCGGCTCAAGGAGCACGGCATCCTCGAGCTCGTCGCGGACGGGGCGCTCCTCTGCGTCAGCGCGGACGACACACGCCGCGCGCGGCTGCTCAAGGATCTGGAGCACGACGGCTTCCACGGCTTCCTGCTCTCGCCCTTGGAGGCCAAGGGCGAACGGCTCGGTCTCCTCTGCCTCATGTTCAAGCGCGACGAGCCGGTCGACGACGACGCCGTGCGCATGCTGCAGGCCCAGTGCAACCTGGTCGCCGTGGTCCTGCGCAACATCCAGGACACCGAGGAACTCGCCCGCAAGAACCGCGAGCTGACGCACCTCGACGAGCTCAAGAGCGACTTCATGGCGACCATGAGCCATGAGCTGCGCACGCCGCTCACCTCGATCATCGGCTACAGCGACATGCTGCTGAGCGGCATGACGGGCGAACTCAACGAGAAGCAACAGGGCTTCATCCAGAGCATCCTCAACGGCGGGGAGACACTGCTGAACCTGATCAACGACGTGCTCGACCTCACAAAGATCGAGGCCGGCCGCCTGGAGCTCAACTTCGAGGGGGTCGACCTGCGGGCGTCCCTCCTCAATGTGCTCCCCGTGGTCAAGCCGCGTGCCCAGGAGAAGCGCATCCGCATCTCCACCTTCCTCCCCACAGAGCTGCCGCCGGTGTGGGCGGACCCCGCGAAGCTGAACCAGGTCCTGCTCAACCTCCTGACCAACGGGATCAAGTACACGCACGAGAACGGCAGCGTCAGCGTGGAGGCCCGCCTGACCGAAGGCATGGTCGAGATCTGGGTGAACGACACCGGGATCGGCATCGCATCCGAGGACCTGGATCGCGTCTTTCAGCGCTTCACCCAGATCGATTCTTCGGCGACCCGCCGCCAGGGCGGCACCGGCCTCGGACTCGCCATCGCGCGCGAGCTCGTCGAACTGCACGGCGGCACCATGCGCGTGCAGAGCAAACTCGGCAAGGGCTCCAGCTTCATCTTCACCGTGCCGATATCAGGACAGCCGACCGACCCGCTGGCTGCGGGCAAGATCAGCTAGGAGGTGAGCGTCGTGGCAAAGGCGATCCTCGTCGCCGACGACGACCCGGACATCCTGAGCATCGTCGCCATGTCGCTCGAGGCGCAGGGTTACCTGGTCTACAAGGCCACCAACGGACGTGAAGCCGTGGACCTCGCGCGGGCCAACCGGCCCGACCTGGTGCTCATGGACATGATGATGCCCGTGTTGAGCGGCTACGAGGCCGTGGGCGAATTGAAGGCCGACGAGACCACGCGCGACATCCCCGTCGTGGGCCTCTCGGCGAAGGCGATGTCGACGGACATGGAGAGGGCCACCGACGTCGGCATCGACGGCTACATCACGAAACCCTTCCGCATCGCACAGGTGCTGGCCGTGATCGACGGCTACCTGCAGGACGCCTGACGCACGGGGCGTCCTGCACATGGGGCGGCCCGTATCCGCGTCTCACCTGAAGACCGCCGCCTGCCCGGCCCCGCGACAGGCAGGAGTCGCAGCGCCGGCGCCGTACATGGTCGCGATGGCCGAGAACGCATCCACTGCCCTCCAACCGCCCATGATCTGCGTCGCCGACGTAGACACCAGACTCGCCTGCTCGACCCATTGCTCGCTCTGCTCCCTCTACACACGTGATCGCCGTTCGGGCGAACGTCGCTCGACGCACCGCCGCACGACCGAACGGCGGGTGTTCAACCGCCTCTGAGACCCGGCCCGATCGGGTCATGGTCGCCGCGCTTCTGCCGATAACCGGAGTGACCGCGAACTCGGAGAGGCGGACGTCACGGGCAGCACACAGCCCGCAGCACACTCAGGACCCAGTCGCTCGACCGGACTGACCCGCGAGCTCAAGACGGCGACGCTCGTCGCCGTCGCGCTTGCCGCCGTCTTCCTCACCCTCTGGCTGGCGGTCGGCGCCGCGCCCTTCCCGACGGGCGTGCTGCTTCTCCTGGCGCTCGCGAGCGTCGTCATCGTCCTCGACATCACCGTGTACCTCCCGATCCGACGCCTGCTTCGTCGCGCGGCGGACCGTCTCGGCGACGCCTATCAGCGCACCGACCCGGGCTACCGCGACGAACTCCGGGAGCTCGAGTACCTCGTCGGGACTCTGGTCGCAGTGTTCACCGCATCCGAGGACAAGGAGTGGGTCTCGCAGAGCATCAAGGACGACCTCGTCCGGGCGCAATCGCTCAACCGCCAGCTGGTCGAGGTCGGCGATGCCGGCAAGGCGATGAACACAGCCCTGCCCTACCGCGAGACCGTGAACCTCGTACTCACGCATGCGCGAACGCTCCTGCGCGCCGATTTCGCGGCGCTCCTGCTGCTGGACGGCGAATCACGCGCATTCCGGGTGGAGGGGCATCAGGGAGTCGGCAGGGAGACGCTCCACCCGGACTGCTGCGCATTCACGGCAGACTGCCCGGTGCGGACCGCCATCCACAAAGGCACGATCCAGCGCCGCAACGACCACTCCTGCAGCCTCATCCCGCCGACGATGGCCAGTCAACTCGCCATCAGCTTCACCGTCGAGAACGTGGGCGACATGGCGCTCCTCGTCTCCGCGACGCACGGCGACCACTTCGCGCCCTTCGGCGAGGAGGCACTCGACGCGCTTCAGGGTCACCTGCAGAGCGCCCTCACGAACGCACACAAGTACGATGCGATCCGGCGCCAAGTCGTGACCGACCATCTCACCGGCCTTTACAACCGCCGCTATCTTCGCGAAGCGCGCGGACGAGGAGGTCCAGCGGGCGCTGCGCCACCGGGCGCCTCTGAGCATGCTGATGGCCGACATCGACCACTTCAAGCACGTCAACGACACCTTCGGGCACGCGACCGGCGATCGCGTGCTCCAAGCCGTCGCCGGCATCCTGAAGGAAGCGCTGCGCGGCGACGACGTGTGCGCGCGGTACGGAGGTGAGGAGTTCGCGGTGCTGCTCCCCCACACGGCGAGCGAGGGCGCCATGCTCGCCGCCCAGCGCATCCGCGACACCCTCGGCCAGACGCGCTACACAGGACTCGGGCTGCCCGTCGACGCGCACGTCACGATCAGCATCGGCATCGCCACCTGCCCCGGCGACGCGACGGGGATCGACGAACTGCTCGAGTTCGCCGACCAGGCACTCTACCAAGCGAAGGCTGCCGGCAGGGACACGGTGTGCGCCTACGCCGTCCCTCACGCCACGACCATGTCCCCCTGAGCCGGCGTCGCCACGGCGACGCCGCGTGAGCCGCCGGGCAGCCTCATCCCGCGGCCACGTGCGGCCAAGCCGAACGTCAGCGTATACTACTCTTGACGACGCAAGGACTTGGCCTTCATGACCGCGCGACACCCCGACGAGCGCCTCACGCCTGCCGAACTCGCAGCCTGGCGAGGCATGCTGCGTGTGCACAGCACGCTCTTTCGCGCACTCGACACGGAGCTGGAGGCAGCCCACCGGCTCTCCCTGCGGGCCTACGAGGTGTTGGTCGTACTCGAGTCCGAGCCGGAGAGACGCCTGCGAATGGGTGACCTCTCGCGCTCGGTGCTGCTCAGTCCCAGCGGTGTCAGCCGGTTGGTCGACCGCCTCGAGGCCGACGGCCTGGTCCACCGGCAGCGCTGCACCGACGACGGCCGCGGGCTCGACGCCGTCCTCACCGACGAGGGATACCGGCGCCTGCGAGAGGCGCGACACACGCACCTCGCCGGTGTGCGCCGCCTCTTCCTCAACCGTTTCGACCCGTCCGAGCTCGAGAGACTGGCCTCCTGCTGGCAGCGCGTCGCGCCCAGCGCGGTCCTGCCCTGAGGCCGGGCACTCCGCGACGCGTGCCCTACTCCTGTCCCAGCAGGACCCCCAGGGACCTCGACACGAGGAACGCCGCGGGGATCGCATCGTGACTGGCGACGAGGAAGATCGCGACCAGCGTCATCGACGGATCCCGTCGGTCGCGGTCACTCGCTCCCCTCGGGCGGGCGGCGCAGGCGCTTCGTGCGACTGCGGCGCGTCTTCTCGTCGAGGCGGCGCTGCACCGCGCCCCGGTCCGGTCTCGTGGGCCGCCGCGGAGGAGGAGGCGGCGCCAGCAGCCTCTCCAGACGCTCGCGCAAACGGCGCAGACAGATGCGCTTGTTGGTGAGCTGGCTGCGCTCGTCGCGACAGACGGCCACCACGCCGGTCGGCCCGTGACGGAGACGCACGCCGCTGTCGGTCACGTTCTGGTGCTGGCCACCGGGGCCGCCGCTGCGGAAGGTCTCGACCTCGCACTCGGCGAGCAGCACATCGTCATCGTCGGGGAGGCGGTAATCCATGAGCATCGTGAGGCGGCCAGGCGCCGCCCGACGGCACCATACCACGACCGCGCCTGTGTCCCGCGATCCGCGACCGTCGCCACCACAACGATCGCGCGAGGTTAACTCCCAGGGCCTCCCAGCGTTGGAAGACTTGGAGTGGATGAACCCAACGAAGGAGACATGTTGAAGACACTGAAGATCTTGGGCGTCGCTGCCGCGCTGGTCCTTCTCAGCGGTGCCGTCGCTTTCGCCGCCGACCAGGTGATCGGCGGCTCGCAGACGGACGACGACGCCACGGCCCTCGAGGAGACCGACGGGCGTTTCTGCAACGAGACCTGCGTGCGCACCAACGAGGGTGACGGCGAGCAGGTCCGCACACACACGCGCACCCGCACCGCGTGGGACGAGAACGCCGCCGAGTCCGACTGCGACCAGCTGAAGATCCGCGATCGCACGAGTTGGACCGAAGACGACGAGGCGACGCGGACTCAGACGTGCACCGAGGGAGCAGCGCCAGTCGCCCCCACAGCCGGCGGCAGCAGCCTTGGTGATGGTGTCTGCGATGGTGATGGTATCCCCGACCGCGATGGCAGCTGCAACTGACACGTCTAGCGCTTCCAGCGCTTTGTCCTCCTCTGCCGGCGAAACGGGCGGTCCTCACGATGAGGCCGCCCGTTCGCGCGCTGACCGTGCATTAAGTGCGAAGGCGCGCTACACTGGCAAGGCTAACTCCGTGATCCTGCAGCGAGGTGGTGCGTGGGAACACTCAATCTCAGCGCGGTCGAGCAGGAGGCGCTTGCCAGGGCCCTGCGCCGCGGTGACCAAGGTGCCTTCGAAGAGCTGTACGCCGCGCTTCACCCCAGCATCTACGGTTTCGCGGCGCGCCTTCTTGACGACCCCGAGGAGGCCAAGGACGTCACTCAGGACGTCTTCATCGCCGCGTATCGCGACCTTCCCAAACAGCGTGGCGCATTGCGCGTCGAACCTTGGCTCTTCCGTGTCGCCATGAACGCCTGCTACGACAGACTTCGGATACGCGCCAGGCGCGCCGACGCGCCGCTCGACGAGGTTACCTCGCTGGTCGATCCCAGAAACGGGTACGACCAGTCCGCGATGGCGGCGGCCGTCGAGACGGCGCTGCGCGACATGAGCCCGCGGTACCGTGCGGCCCTCATCCTCCACGATGTGCAGGGGCTCGACCGTCACGAACTGTCACAGGCGATGGGCGTCACCAGGGGGACGGCCGGCGTTCTGCTGTTCCGTGCGCGCGCAGCCTTCAAGAAGCGCCTCACGGCGCTGTTGCCTGCCGGCGGCGGCGTCGCGGGACTCGCCCTCCTGCCTGCTCTGCCGGTGCCGAGCGCGTTGCAGACGCCGCCGCTGTTCGGTGCACCGGCCACCGTCGCGCCGCTCGCGGCGCCGCTCTGCGCGGCGCCGGCGGCGATGCCGGTGGCGGCTCCTCTGATCGGCCTGGCAAACGTGGGCGGCGTGCTCGGCACCAAGGTCGCGCTCGTGGCGGCGGGGTTCCTCGCGCTCGCGTCGGGGCTGACCGTCCAGGATGTCGTCGACCAGGGTTCGCCCATCTTCGGCGGCCACCACACCGCCGGGATCGTGCAGCCGGCCACGACCCGGTCTGGCGACGACAACGCCAAGTCGTCCCGGTCCGAGTGGCCGGAGTACGTGCCGCAACACGCACAGCAGCCGATGTCGGGTGCCACGGCCGACGGTTCCTCGTCGCATGCCGGCCCCACGTCAGACACGGCCGGCAGCGCCGTGCGCGTCAGGGACGCCGGCGCCGTAGCCGGCGAGGAGGCCGACGGGGCCACCGAACAGCAGGCCGGCGCCGTCGAGCCCTCTGACGCCACGCCCGATGGTGCGACGTCGACCGGCGACAGCTCGACAGCCGTCGACGGGACCGCGGAGTCCACGGCGAGCTGCCTCAAGACCAGCACGCTGACCGAACGGTCACTGCAGGACTAGCGCGAGTCTGAGGGCGGGGCGGCGCCGCGCGCGCGGCGCCGCCCCGCCCTCAGACTGTCGTCCCGCCGCAGCGCACGAAGGGGTCAGCCCACCCGACGGTCACGGTGCTGACGCGTCGGACCCACGTGCCGCGATGCCAGTTCGTCCCCGGTGATCGGCGCGGCGGCATGATCGCCCCACAGCCGCGCGGCAGGCTCCTCCGACAACAGAGGCGTCCCGTCCACACCCTGCTCGTGCCGGTGCGGCAGATACGGCCTGCCACCGATGAAGTCCCAGAGCCGATGTTTGCGACGCGCCAGGCCCTGATGCCAGCCCTCGTCACGCCGGCGGGCGCGCGCGAGCTTGGCCGGCCTGTCCGCGTAGTAGGTGTGCGCCCAAGGCGAGCTGGGTTTGGCCAGGCGCAGCGCCGGGATCACGGCGAGGAAGGGGACGAACAAGCCGAGCGTGCCGAGCCAGAGCTTGCCCTTCAGGAAGGTGATCACGACGAAGACCACGTTCGCCCCTATGAGTGCGACAGCGATCCACCGTGACGTCACTTCGGGACTGGTCGTGTCGGGCACGGCCAGCGGCACCAGGCCGGTCAGCAGCAGCGCCACGAATGCGATGCCGAGGATCACGGCGTCGATCGATTGCCGGCCTTGTTCGGCCCAGTAGACGTCCTCGACGTGCAGGATGAGGGCGAATTCGTCGAGCGTGAGCGCGAGCCCGCCGCCGAAGACGAGCGCCGTCAGATTGAGCCACCACCCCGTTGGCTGCCAGGCGAACTGGAGGATGCCGGCCACGGCCATGGCGAGGATGCCGAAGACACTGTGGTGGATGTGGAGCCCGTTGGGACGGAAGTTGCCGAACCACCACGTCGCGCCGGAGCGGATCAGCCTGGTATTGACCCGGATCAGGATGAAGGCGACGAGCAGCCCGACGAAGAGAAACATGAGCGGCCGCTTCGCGGGGTCGAAAGCGTCGATGTGGATGGAGTACGCGATCATGATCCTCTCAATGATGGGCGGCGTTCGGTCGCCGGGCAACCCATCTCGCGCGCCGCTTCGAGCGACGCGCGTCCCACGTCCTACTCTTCTTCGGCGCCGTCCTCGTCGTCGCGCCCGCGACACACGCTCTCCGCAGGCCGACGCGTGCATGGCCCGCGCCGCCCGTCGACGAGGTGAGCGACGCCGAGCATCGGATGGCGGGTCAGCATGCGCGGGCCGCTGTGGCGCATGACCTCGCGGACCCGCTCCCTCGCCGCCGGAGCGTAGCAGTGGACCGGGCACTTGGCGCAGGTCGGTTTGTCGGCGCCCAAAGGACAGGCGCCGAGGCGGCGTCGCGCGTAGGCGAGGAGTTCGCCGCACTCCGCACACAGATCCTCGCCACCTCCGTGGCGGTCGCGGCAGTACATGGCGACCATCACGATGAGTGTCCGCTCCTCGCGCTCGAGCCTGCGCGGGGGTGCGCCGCCCCTGCAATCCCATCTCCCTCTCACGCACACGTCATGCGCTCGGCCGTCAGGCCGCGGGCGTCTGCCGTCGCCGCGCCCAGTCCGGGTCCTCCCGCCAGACGAAGCTCTCCGACCGCAGATCGTGGAGCGCCTGACTGATCTGCGCGTGCGTCGTCATGACGAACGGCCCGTGGCGGGAGATGGGCTCGTCGAGCGGGCGGCCCGAGACCAGCAGGAAGCGCGCCGATCGTCCGTCGCAGCCGCACGCCGGCGCCCTCCAGCGTGGTGTGCGGCTCGACCACGTCGCGAACACATCTGGTCTCATGCTCCACGAGCGCCTCCTTTCGTGCGCGGCCTGGTCGGAGCGTTCCCCTGGGCACTTGGCGCAAACGCCGGGCGCCGGACCCACGCCCGGCAGGCGCGGGCAACACGGCGCTGCGGGATACCGCGCGAGCCGGGGTCCCGTCGTTTGGGGCAGCAGGAGGCGGGTACCATGCCGCGTGCGGACGCCACGATGAAGGAGGAGGACATGACCGACGTTCGACGCAGCGTCGATGTCCCGGCGCCGCTCCATGAGGTCGAGGAGGCATGGCAACGCTTCCTGGACGGCGTGCTGACCGGTCGCCGGCGCATGGGCTGCGACGAGCTCGCGTGCGTGAACGCGGTCGACGCCGGCTACGTCAGCTTCGAAGAAGCCGGCTCGAGCGGGACACGCGTCGGCTTCAGGGTGGCCCTGCCTGACGATCTGTACGACGAGGACCGCCTGCGGGCGGAGCGGGAACTGGTCGACGGCAAGATCGCCCGCGACCTCGTGCTGTTCTGGGACTACATCGAGAGCGGCGATTATCGCCGTGACCGCGCCACCCACGAGACCGCACTGGCTCAGCACGAAGACGAGCTGCGCCGGTCGCATGCGCGCCGGCACGAGAGCGCCGGCATCGACCAAGACGCGCTCTCGGTACGCCGCTCCGCGCGCAGCTGAGTCTCCGCGAGAGGGCCGACGGCCGCCGAAGGAGCGATGCGCACCGTGGGCGGCGGAGCAGATGGGTCGCTCCGCCGCCCGCCGTTTGCCGGCTCGAGCCTATCCCTCTCGCGACCGAGCCCCCGTCGCGTGCAGCCGCCACGCGAAGCCCCGCAGGCGATCGCCGTCGACGGGGTCCCCGTCGTTGTAGACGAAGAGCAGCGGGGGTCCTGCGTGGCGGCGCAACAGTGCTTCGGCGAGCAGCGCGGGGCCGCACCCGCGCGGCGAGACGACCACGACGCCGTCCACCGGCCGGGTCCGCCAGGAGTGGAGCGCGCTGCCCACTGTGCTCACCGTCTCCCCCATCGGGTAGCCGTCGAACACGCGCTGGCTCTCCGCTACGACGCCGTCGATGTCAGGCCAAACGAGCCACGGGTGCAGCGGCTGCACCGCCGAGAGCAGGTGGTCGACGACGGCGCGCATGACGACGAGGGTCGCGCGCCGCTTCAGCGCGCGGCGGCTGAACTGCTGCACGGCTTGCATGTCGCACAGGGCAAGGAGCTCGAAGAAGGCGCCGAACGGCTCGAAGAGCACGCGCAGGCCGAGATCGCTGAGGCGCCGCTGGAGCTCGTCGTTGCCCCATTCGTCGACCCGAAGGAAGAGATCGCCGCAGACGTGCACAGTGCGCAGTTCGGCGGCGCGGTCGCGGTCGCGCGGCAGCGCCGCGTACGCCGCGGCAGCGCCGCCGAGCGCCTCTCGCAGGCGGGCGACGGTGTCGCGTGCGGCGCGCGCGTTCGCGGCCGCGCGGGAACGCGGCCGCCGGCGCTCCAGCTCGCGCGCGAAGATCGACGACCACTCCTCGAACAGGGCGTCCGCGTCCCCGCGCGTCCGCTCGGCCGAGTACGCCTCGAAGCGCAGCGCGTTGAGCAAATCGTGGGCGACGACCGCGGCCCAGGCGGTGGGCACGACGGTGAGGTCGCCGAAGACGAGGCTCAAGTCGGCGATCTCGACACCGGCGTGCCCGAGGCGCTCCAGCGCCACCTGCTCGGTGAGCGGGAAGAGATGGGCGCGGCACGAGCGCAGCCCCTGCCCGACGCTCACGAAGAGCAGGCGGCCGTCATCCTCCCCCGATCGCGTCTCGAGGTGGCGCGCCAGGGCGCCCCAGATGAGCTGGTAGGGCAGACACTCCTTGCCGGAGCAGACCCGGCGCCCGCACTCGAGAGCGGCGGCGTCGGATGGGCCGGCGAACTCCGCCCTGTGCCCCTGTCCGCGGAGGGCGGCCGCGAGCTGGCGACCGAGGGTACCGCCGATGTGACCGAAGAGGATGGTGCGGGCCGGGTCGTCGTCGAGTGTGGCGAGCAGCGGCACGTCGTAGCGGGCGAGCCGCGCCGCGAACCCCGCGTCGTGGGGAAGCGGCAACCTCCCACCCGGATCGGAGCCGACCGTCTGGGAGCGGGGTTCGGACTGAGCGACCGGCCCGGTGCCACCCGTCCGGAGCGGCGGCGGAGGAGCGACGACGCCTGCCGCGCGAGTCTGCTCGATGGCATGGAGATACGCCTGGATGCGGGTCACGTACCCAGCGGTCCCGCCATGCCCATCGCTCTCGAGAAGCGCATAGGGACGTCCCTCGCAGAGATCGTTGAACACGTGCTCCACGAACGAGTTGGGACCGCAGCCGTAGGCGCCGACGAGCAGCGGGTAGACCGCGCTCGCGGCGCGGGCGGCGACCACGCCGCGCAGGGTCTGGCCCGCGCTCGCCCAGTGCACGCGCACGAGCGCGGGCACGTCGGCAGGCACCGGAAAACAGTCGACGGGCACCGCGAGCGCCCCATTGGCTGCCGCGATCTCGCCGACGTCGCAGTCGAGCAGCGGCTCGTGGATCACGTGCGTCTCGCCGCAGACGACGACCACGGGATGCCCGGTCTCGGCGGCGTACCTGACGGCATCTCGCCCGAGGACCGCAAGGCCCTCCTCGAAGCGCCTCTGGCCCGCAAGACCGGCGCGCCAGGCCGTCCACACGCTGCGCGCGAGACGCATCGCACCCGCGGCCGCCTGCGGTGCGGCCACGGGCGGCGACGGATCGATACCGCGCACAAGATCGACGAGCTCGCGCCAGAAGACCAGCGAATCGAGTGTCGTGTCGGCGTTGCGGCAGAGCGCTGGCCTCGACACCCGCAGGGGAGAGCCCGCCGCGACGAGCGCGTCGGCCACCATGTCCGGCGCACCCTGCACCACCGGACAGGTGCTCGTGCCGGAGCCGCCGTTGGGGGGACGCAGATTGATGAGCTTGGGCGCGAAGAAGAGATCGACATCCGCGCCCGCGGCCAAGCCGTGCAACAGCTTGGCAGGGGCGCACACGCCCGGCGCCGCACAGGACCGGTCGCCCTCGGCCAGCGTCGCCGCCGTAGCCCACAGCACGACCGGCTCGGCGCCGAGATCGGCGAAGAACGCCGCGAAGAACGGCAGCAGGTCGAGCAGATAGTGCGCAGCCGGCAGTCCCACCCGCAGACCGGCCAGTGGGCCGTCGGGCCTGACCGGAGCACCCTCGGCCAGCCGGGCCAGAAGCTCCCGGCGCTCGCGGAAGGGGCGCGGCGCCTCGCGCGGCAGCTTCTGGCTCACCGCACCGAGCTGATCGTACTTGGGGCAACTGCCGCCGCTCACGATGCGGCGCCGCTCGCCGGCTACGTCGACCTCGGCCACCTCGATCCGACAGAGGTTGCGACAAGACGACTCGGCGCAGCGCCGCTCGTGGCGCTCGACGACGGCGGCGCCGAGCACGACCCCGAGATCGAACGCCTCGCGGGCCCCGTCGCCCAAGCGCTCCGCGGCCAGGAGCGCGACGCCGATCGCGCCCATGGCCCCGGGATCGGCGGGCACCACGACCGTGCGGCCCGTCACCGCGGCCAGTGTGCGTGCCAGCGACGGGCTCGTCGCCGGTTTGCCCTGGAAGAAGACGGTCTCGAGGAGACGACGGTCGCCCTTCACGCGACCGCAGTAGTTGCGGATCACGGAGTGCTGCAGGCCGGCGAAGATGTCGTTGCGAGTGAAGCCCTGGGCGAGAGCCTCCGCGGCCACATCGGCGACGAAGACGGTGCAGGTCTGACCGAGATCGGGCGCGCCCGCGGACCGGGCGGCAAGGTCACCGAGGAGGCCGACGTCGTCGAGTCCGAAGGCCTCCGCCTGCTCCTCGAGGAACGACCCCGTGCCGGCGCTGCAGACGCGGTTCATGTCGCTGTCGACCACACGGCCCTCGCGCACGTTGATGTACTTCGCATCCTGCCCGCCGATCTCGACGATCGACAGACTGCGACCGCCGTCGGGGTCGTCACGGACGGCGGCCGTGGCGTGGGCGACGATCTCGTTCAGCACGGTGAGGCGCCGGTCGGCGCCGGGGTAGGCGGCGCGGAAGACGGCCGCGGCGGCGTCTCGCCCTGACCCCGTCAGCCCGATGCCCACCACCGGGGCGTCGGACGCGTCGAGGATCGCCGCGACCAGGCGCTGAGCGGCCTCGACGGGGTTGCCGTCGGTGCGACGGTAGACGTCGGTAAGCAGGGCCCCGGTCTCGAGGTCGAGAAGCGCTGCCTTCGAGCCCGTCGAGCCGAGGTCGAGGCCGAGCACCGCCGGGGCATCGGGACGTGAGGCCGGCTGCGTTGCCTCGAGCCGGAGCACGGCGCCGGGTCCGGCGGCGGCCGGCGGCAGCGTCCGCAACCGGCCGCCGCCGGACCGCGCCAGCTCCTGCGGTCGTGCGGGCCACTCCACGGCCGTCGCGCCCGCCGTCCGCGCGGCGTACCGCAGGGCGCCGAGCGCCTCGAAGACGCCGGCTTCTTCGGGAACTTCGACACGCACGTCAGGTCCGGCGAGGCGCGCGAACTCGCGGGCGATCGGCGCGATCGTGGCCCCGTGGCCGATCAGGAGCACGGGGCCGGCCGCCCTCGCGCGGTCGTACAGCGCGTAGACGTTGCGCGCGATGCCTTCGAACACGCCCCTGAAAAGGCGTTCGTGAGACTCGCCCTGGTTCGCGTAGTGGGTCAGTTCGCTCTTCGCGAAGACCGCGCAGCGACTGGTGACCGTGAGACTGTCGCCCGCCGCCTCCGCGAGCGCGACGGCCTCCTCAAGCGAGCGTCCCAGGCGCGAGCAGAGCCCCTCGATGGTCTGTCCCGTGCCCGCCGAGCAACGTTCGTTGGGTTCGTAGGTGAGTCGCCCGGCCCCGTCGCGAGCCAAGACGGAGTAGCCCCCGCCGCCGATGCGCACGACGGTGACGGCGCCCGTCGGCATGAGCGTCTCGAGCGCCTCCTGCTGGGCCACCTCTTCAGGGATCCCGGCGAGCACGGGGGCGACCAGCCGGTCCGCGAAGACGCCGGTCGTGGCCACCGCCGCGATGCGGTCGCGCCCGAGTTCGTGGTAGAGCGCGAAGAAGGGTTCGAGAGGATCGCCGTGATGCCGCTGGGCGCTGGCGCCGACGACGTCCGCCGCGCCCCCCGGCGCGACTCGGCCCCACGCCAGCGAGGTCGTGACCTTGCCGAGGTCGACGCCGATGACGAGGCGCTGCTCGATGTCCTCGTCCTGCCTGCCCCCAGCGTGTCGCGTCATGCGCTCAACGCTATCAAACGGCAGACCCGGCGGTGTCGCCCGGCCGTCGTGCGGTGGCGCCGATCGCTCTGCGGAGCCCATCCCGGCCGGGACCGACGTCGGCCTCGCCGCTCCGGGGACGTCGGGCGGCAGGGCCGCCGGGCTCAGGCGTCCCCCGCCGGCAGGCCGAGTACGGCGAAGACGCGCCGCTGCAGCACGAGGCCCATCTCCAGCTTGGCCGCGTCTTCGGCCTCGCCGCCGATGAGAAACGCGTAGCCCTCCTCCAGGGCTTTGACGACGAGCGCGATCTCGTGAGCGTCGTCGCGCTCGATGAGACCGGCGTCCATGCAGTCCGCGACGGCGGTCTCGATGAGCTGCAGTGTCGCCTCGTACAGGGTGTGGTAGCTCTGCCGCACGCTGGGGTGACGCAGACTGAGGTAGAAGCACGCGTAGAACACGCTGTCGTCGAGCAGCTCGTGATAGCGCGGGCTGAAGAAGGTCACGACGATGGCACGCAGCCGGTCGAGCGGGTCCGGGATCGCCGCCAGACGGTCCCCATACCCCTCGCGGTACTCCTCGAGAAGGTAGTCGACGAGCTCGATGGTCATCTGTTCCTTGGTGCCGAAGTAGTGGATCAGGAGGCTCGGGGGTGCATCGAGGCGCTTCGCGATCTTGGCGATCGACGCGCCCTGCAGACCCTCGGAGACGAGCGTCTCGTAGTACGCGGCAAGCATCTCGCGGCGGCGCAGCTGCGATCTGTCGGCTCTTCTCATGGCCCCCTCGGCGACCTCGCCCCGGCGCCGGCCGCGACGATTGACTGAACGTTCAACGGCCACCACTGTACCCTCTTCGAGCGCGGGGTCCAAGAGGCTCGGGCGCGGTTGGCCGGGACCCCGCTTCCCGCTAGAGTCAGCCCCATGAGCAGCCGTGGCGACGATATCGAACACATCCTCGAGGAGGCTTGGGACCTGATCGAGGACGACGACCTCGAAGGAGCCGAGGAGAAGCTCGCGCAGGCGCGAGAGGCGGCGCCCGACGACGCCGGCGTCCTCGAACTCGAGGCCGAGCTCGCCCTGAGCGAAGACAACGGCCTCGCCGCTTTGGCGGCCTACGAGCGTTGGTCCGACCTCGACCCAGACGACCCCCTGCCTGTGATCCGCGCCGCGGAGGTCCACCTCGAGCTGCTGGACGACACCAAGCGCGCCGCCCGCATGCTCCGCGAAGTCCTGGCCGACTACGAGCTCGACATCGTCGAAGAGGCCGACGCGCGCCACCTCCTCGGCACGGCCCTCGAGGAGCGCAGCGACCGCAAGGGGATGGTGCGCGAATGGCTCGCCGTGCTGCGCCTCGACGCGCTCAGTGAGCCGCGCCGGCCGCGCATGGCGCCCGAGCAGTTCGAGCGCATCGCCGGCGAGGCGCTCTCAGACCTGCCGGACGACCTGCGCCACGCCCTCGCCAACGTGCCGATCCTCGTCCGCGACCGGCCGAATGAGGAGATGGTGCTCGACGGCGTCGACCCGCGGCTCCTCGGGCTCTTCAGCGGCGTCGCCCTGACCGACCAGTCCTCGCTCGGCGGCCCGCCGCATACCGGCACCATCGTCCTCTTCCAGCGCAACCTCGAACGCGAGACGCGCGACCTCGACGACCTCGCCGACGAGATCCGCATCACCGTCGCCCACGAGACCGCGCACTACGTCGGCATCGACGAGGACGACCTCGAAGAACTCGGGTTGGGCTGACGCCCGGCGGCGAACGCCCCGGCGCGATATCCTTGCCAGCGATGTCCGACTCACCCCGTATCGATACGTCCCCGGCCCTGCCGCGGCCGCCGCGGCCCTTCCGCCTCGAGGCCGTCCTCTTCGACTTCGACGGCACCTTGACGGCGCCGGGGCGGCTCGATTTCGCCGCCCTCAAGCACGAGATCGGCTGTCCGCCCGACCGCTACGTGCTCGAGTGGGCTCTCGAACTCGAGAGCGAGGCGGGGCGGGAGCGCGCCCTCGCCGCTCTCGAGCGCTTCGAGCTCGAGGGCGCAGAGCGCTCCCGCCCGAACGAAGGGGCGGAGGCGCTTGTGCGCACCCTGCTCGCGCAGGGCCTGCCGCTGGGGGTGCTCACGCGCAATGGGCTCCGGGCGGTCGACCGCGCGCTCGAGAACTTCGAGACGGTGCGCGCCCGCGACTTCGCGGCGATCGTCACGCGCGACGACCCGGTTGCGCCGAAGCCGGCGCCGGACGGCGTGCTGCTGGCCTGCGAGCGCATGGGCGTCGCGCCCGAGCGCACACTGCTCGTCGGCGACTACGTGCTGGACGCCGAAGCCGGGCGGCGGGCGGGTACGGTCACGGCCTTCCTCACCAATGGGCTCGGTCCCGACCCTTCGGACGTCGACGAGAGCCGGCAGCCGGATGCACCCGGGCACGATTTCACCATCCATCGCCTCGAGGAGACGGCCGGTATCGTGGGTCTCGGCCGCGCGCTTCCCGAGGGCAAGCTGCCCAACACGCTGCTGGCGTGGCATCTGGACAGTCTGCCGGTCGACGATCCGGCGCTCCTCGTGAGCGCCGGCGTGGGCGAGGACGTTGCGGCCATCAACGTCGCCGGCGACGAGGTGCTGGTCGTCCACGGCGACCCCATCACGCTGACGGGTGAGGATCTCGGCCGCTACGCGGTGCGGGTCAACGCGAACGACGTCGCGACCGCGGGGGCGACGGCCCGCTGGTTCCTCGCCACCGTGCTGCTGCCGAGCGGCGCGTCCGCGGCGGAGGCGGCGGTGCGGGGGCGGTTGCACGGTCGGCTTGCTGGCCCCGCTGTCTTCCAGGTCCTGGACGACTTCGTCCACGGGTTCCGGTTCGGGTGCGCCGGGGGCGATGTTGGTGCCGCTGGGACGGACGGCGGGTTGACGTGGCTGCTGTCCTGGTGGACCTTTGCCTCTTCGGCCTCCTCGACCTGGATCTCGTCGGGCAGGACGGGCTGGGGCGGATCGATGGGGCAGGGGAAGACCAGGCCGCAGGCGTCGCAGTGGATGCGCTGGTCTTTCATCAGCAGCACGGGGTCGCCGTGGAACTGCGTCTTGCAGCGGGGACAACTGAGCTGCTGCCGAATCTTGGCGTACATCGCCTGGGTGGTCTTCTGTTTGGCGGCGGCGGGCATGCCCGTCAGGCGGAACGGCAGCGGCTTGTCTTCGCGCTGTGCCTTGGCGGAGGGCAGGCCCAGTTGCCGGCCCAGTTCGATGACCACGCGATCCATGGTCGAGGGCCGCTGTTCCCGTTCCCGCATCGTCATCCAGAGGACCAGCGACGCGGTTTCGGGACTGATGGCCTTGTTGTAGCGTCGCGGATCCGGTACGCGTTCGGTGACGTGGTCGTTCAGGACTTCGTAGATGTTTCCACCGATGAAGGGCGGCCGGCCGGTCAACTTTTATATCCATAAATGGAGTGAGTCCTGAAAAGGCGGCATCCACGACTCCTGTAGACATACCTTGGTATAATTCGGCAAGTGATACTTGGACTGGACTAGCCCCGAGCTTCTCAAAGAACTTACTCCATGTACCCCCCCAGAATCTAATTTTTACTCCCTTCCAATCAGAGGCATTTTTTAGTGGTTTTTTAGAAATCACTACATATCAATAAGAGCCCACAACCGTGAGAAGATATGTATTTTGCTTAGCGAATTGAACGTTCAGAGCATCTGCTAAACCTCTTTTCTCTAAACATTCGTATAGATCGCCATAGTTTCTCCACGTTAAAGGAAGGCTATCCATAAGTGCACAAACTGGAACGAGGCCTGTACCGAAACCTGCTACAGAATATATCATGTCAAATGTTCCACTGCCACAAAGCTTTAGAAGCTCCGTAAAAGGTATAGATAGCGTTGTTCCATCATATGGTGTAATTTCGACTTGACCATTCGTTGCTGATTTTATTGCGTCGACATAATCTATTTTCAGATACTGACTATACATCTTCTGTGCAGGTATCATGTGTGTAGCCAACTTCAATTTATATATAGTTTTAGGTGTAGGTGTAGGCGTAGGCGTAGGCGTAGGCGTAGGCGTAGCACAGCCAATTAACATGGTAGCTACCAGTAAAGTTATAATCACGATAGCTAATAAAAACTTACTCTTCATTTTTATATCCTCCCGTTTAATAAATTTTTAACTCATTTATATTTAATTAATCAGCTCATAGTCTATCCAACCTCCCAATAAGATGATCAATATTATAAGCCTATTATACTATTATGATTAACTATGTCAATAGCTATAAGCATAACTATCTAAGTATTGACTATTTATAAGCACAATGTTACAATAACAGCAATTATATAGACTTGTGTGATTAACTATATCAACTACCATAAATATAACTATTTATATATTGACCATTTTAAAGTAGCATTTTATATTTTCGCTGATTGAAAGGAATATATGGTGCAGAAGGGCGAGATAGTTATTGATGAGAAGTACTGCAAAGGTTGTGGCTATTGTACGAATTTTTGTTCTAGACACTGCCTAGTTATGTCTGATAATAAAGTAAATAATATGGGGTATTTGTTGCCTATTTTTTCAGACCCAACAAAATGTAATGGTTGCGGTGTTTGTGGTTGGTTATGCCCTGCTCTAGCTATCGAAGTCTATAAATACGTAGTAACTGAATAGAAGAAATGGAAAAAATTTTAGTAAGTGGAAATGAGGCTGCAGCATGGGGTGCATTAAGCGGAGGTTGTGAAGCTTTTTTTGGTTACCCCATAACACCTCAAAATGAAATTACTGAATGGTTTTCGAGGGAGTTTCCAAAGAGAGGGAAGATATTTGTACAGTCGCAATCTGAAACAGCATCTATGAATATGCTTTTTGGAGCCGCGTCTGCCGGTGTGAGGGCGATGACGTCTACATCAAGCCCTGGATGGAGCTTAATGCTCGAGACAATGTCACATTGTGGTAATGCTGAGATACCATGTGTAGTAGTGCTTGTTTCAAGAGGTGGGCCTGGCATGGGCACGACTCAACATTCCCAAATGGATTTTACGTCAGCAACCTGTGGTGGTGGTCATGGAGGATATAAAAATATTGTTCTAACTCCTGCTTCCATTCAGGAAGTGCATGATCTAGTAGCAAGAGCTTTCCAGTTGGCTGATAAGTATAGAAACCCGGTCATTGTATTAATGGATGGTATTCTGGGTCATATGGTTGAATCTTTGCAAATAAAGAATATATCATCTGAGAGCCTTTCTCCAAATGAATGGGCTCTTCTAGGAACGGATAATCATAAAGATGGAAAGTTTAGACGTATTGGGAGTGCACAAGGAATGATGGGATTAAACTACCCAAATTATGTTTCTTTTATGCAACATCTAGATAACAAGTATAAAGAGATGGCGAAATCAGAATTGCTGTATGAAAGCTATAAAACAGAGGACGCGGAATTAATCCTCATAGCCTTTGGATACATCAATCTTTCTTCGTTAGCCATCGATGTTCACTGGTCTAAAGGCGTCAGAGTTGGCCTATTTCGTCCGATAAGCGTTTGGCCTTTTCCATATGAGAGAATCAAACAATTAGCTGTTAAAAAGGTCAAGTTTTTAGTTGTTGAAGATAATTTAGGACAGATGATTGAAAATGTCAGAATGGGAGCAGCAGATCAAACTGAAGTCATACATCTAGGTGTTTCATCTCGGCATTTGCCAACTGATACTGGCTATATTTTAGCAGAGACCATTCAAAGCAAGATTAACGAAATGATATCTGTGTGAAAAGATGAGTATGATGAAGAAAGAAATGACAGTCGGCATACCCCGACTATGGCTTCGGCATTCTCCTTCATTTCCAGCATCTGGAACATATTTTTGTCCAGGTTGTCACTATCCTGTAGTGCAGAGAATAATATGTGAGCTTTTAGATGAACTTGAAATTGCCGGCAATGCTATTGCTATCTCAGGTGTAGGTTGCTCATGGTTGTTCTATCATGCATTAGCAATCGATGGTTGTGATTGTGCCCACGGCCGTGCACCTGATGTGGCAACAGGTATTAAGAGAGTTCATAGTGGGAGGTCACTCGTTTTTACAATACAAGGTGATGGGGATACCATTGCGATAGGGACTGAATCTCTGGTAGCAGCCGCTTCACGGGGAGAACCAATTACAGTCATTATGGTGAACAACGGGTGTTATGGAACAACTGGTGGCCAAATGGCGCCCACAACTTTAGTAGGGCAAGTAACAACAACGACATCTACTGGTAGAGGAAAAGGAGCAGGATATCCTATTCATACCGCAAGCTCGGAATAGCATCAATAAAAGGAGTTGCATTTTCTGCACGTTCCGCTTTAACTACACCTGCTAATTATCAACGAACCAAAAGTTATCTTAGGAGTGCTTTTCAAAAACAGATAGACGATATAGGATTCAGCTTCTTAGAAATACTATCTTCTTGTCCTCCTAACTGGCACCTTTCTCCATTAGATGCGTTAGAGAGGATCGATGAGGAAGTGATAGCAGAGTTCCCGTTGGGAGAGTTTAAGAATTTAGATAGAATCGACTAGATAGGTTATTAAAAATGGGATCACAGGAATCTAAAATAAATGAAATAATAATGGCCGGTTTGGGTGGTAAGGGCGTACTTACTATTGGTCAGGTGCTGTCTACTGCTGTACTGCCTCAATATGATTATGTTAGCTATTTCCCCTCCTATGGTGGCAACATGCGAGGGGATGCTTGTGAATGTACTGTTATATTTTCCCAGAATGAAATTGATTCTCCCATAATAACCTATGCCGATACGATCATTATTGTAGAGTCATCTCAAATAAATAAGTTCGTATCCAGGGTAAAAAACGGTGGGAAACTTTTTATAGAAACTGCAGGTTTGGAATTCACAAATACGCGGAAAGATATAGATATAATTAAAATTCCAGCAGTAGAAATAGCTATAGTAGCAGGTGATCCACTGGCTGCAAATTTTGTTTCTTGGAGCATATATTGGAAGTACTAATATAGTAGACGCTACACTCTTGAGGAGGTGATAGCGGAGAGATATCACGCTAACACAAGGCTACTCCAAGTCAACCAAAGTGCCTTTAGAGCCGGAATGAAGACGAGCGTATAAATAAGATCTGTGAAGTATAAAGTAGTCATTACTCATTTTTTCCCTGACGTAGCAGTGGATGAAAATATTATCACCGGAATTGGGGCAAACTTTGTTAAAAAGTTATGCCACAATGTGGGTGAACTTCTGGACTTAGCTCATGATGCTGATGCAGTAGTAATTCTCACAACTGACTTACCACTCCCTCGGAGTACACTAGTTAGGCTATTGAAATGCAGAATTGTCGCTAGTCGGGTCGGTTATGAGAACATAGATGTCAATGCAGCTACAGAGCAAGGTGTTTGTGTCACGTATACACCTGACTATTGCCTCGATGAAGTTTCTGACCATACTATTGCATTACTACTCGCTTGTTCTAAAAGGATATTACAATTATCTCAAGCTGTAAAGAACGGTAAATGGGATATTCATCGGAGCGCTGCAATAGCAAATATCACACGTGACATCAATAGATTACGGGGGCAAATTTTAGGACTAGTAGGTCTGGGTAATATATCCCGCATGGTTGCTGCCAAGGCAAAAGTATTTGGGCTCAAGGTTATTGCTTACGATCCATATGTTTCACTTGATATAGCAATGAAACACGACGTGGAGTTGGTGACATTAAATAAAGTTATATCTGAAGCAGATTTTATCTCAATGCATGCAGCTCTTACAAAGAGACTCGTCATATGATTGGAATTGAAGAATTCAAAATGATGAAACCAAATGCATGTTTTATCAATACTGCACGCGGTGGACTCGTTGACCACAAAGCGTTATATGAAGCACTTACTAATCATTATATTACATTTGCAGCTCTTGATGCTACTGAGCCAGAGCCTCTTAACTTAGATAGTCCATTGCTGACATTAGATAGTGTCTTAGTTACACCACACTCAGCAGCATTTTCTAACCAAGCGCTACTGCAATTATGGCGAGAACCGCTTGAAGAAGTTGCTCGTGTATTGCAGGGAGAATGGCCAAGCCCCAGAAGTTTTCTTAACCCTCAGGTAAAGGACAAATATAAAATAAAATGGGCAACAAATAAGTAATTATGCTTAATTGGTCAAGGTTAAAATCGATAATACAAATACCTCATGAGTATGCTGAATTCTGAGCATATTCTATTTTAATTTAAATTATGCGGATCATAAAGATTTGTAATACATTCCCCAATGCTATTTCAATTAAACAAAATCAAAGGATATTGCTATTAAAATAATGCTACCGCTTGAAGGGATACGAGTTTTAGATTGGAC
>CAWBNR010000017.1:0-18174 GCA_963790185.1 uncultured Thermoleophilia bacterium
GGAGCTGAAGCACACGTCCGCGAGGAGGACCCCATGAAGGTAGTCGCGTTCAACGGCAGCGCCCGCGCCGACGGCAACACCGCGATCCTGCTGCGCACCGTCCTCGGCGAGATCGCCGCGGCCGGCATCGACACGGAGCTCGTGCAGCTCGCCGGCAAGCGCTTCGTCGGCTGCACGGCGTGCCTCAAGTGCGCGGAGACGAAGGACGACCGCTGCTCGGGCGTCAAGGACGACGGTCTCAACGCGTGCATCGAGCTGATGCTCGAGGCACAGGGCATCCTGATCGGCTCGCCCACCTATTACGCGAACTGCACGGCCACGACCCAGGCTCTGATGGAGCGCGCCGGCTACGCCACGCGCAAGAGCGGCAACCCGCTGGCGCGCAAGCTCGGCGCCGCCGTGGTCGCCATGCGGAGGGCCGGTGCGATCCACGCCTTCGACTCGATCAACCACTGGTTCCAGATCAACGAGATGCTGGTCGTCGGTTCGAGCTACTGGAACATCGGGATCGGCCGCGAGCCGGGGGACGTGGAGAACGACGCCGAGGGCCTCGAGACGATGCGCGCCCTCGGGCGTCATATGGCTTGGGCGCTCGAGCGCCTGCACGGCTAGGGCGCCGGGGCGGGCCGCCGCGGCCGGCGTGCGCACTTTCGTCGCGTCGCGCGATGCGCGATACTAGCGCCACGCCATGTCACGCATCCCGGACACAGTCAGAACGTTCTTCGGCGGCTTCCTGACGACGCTGCTCTTCGTGGCCGTCGTCATCGTCGGCCTTGCAGGGGTCTTCCTGCTCATCCACTACTTCGCCGGTCCCGTCGGCGGGTGATGGCCGCTGCGTTCGCCGCCGCCCCGGGCGTCGCGCCCGGCGCGGTCATCGAGGTCGGCGCTCTCCCAAGCGTCTACGGCGACCTCGTCGCCGTTGACGACGTCGTCTTCTCGGTGCGCCGCGGCGAGGTCTTCGGCATCCTGGGTCCGAACGGCGCCGGCAAGACGACGACCCTCGAGATGATCGAGGGTCTGCGCAAACCGGACGGGGGCGAGGTGGTGGTCGACGGTCTGCCGGTCTGGCCCGATCCCCGGCCCGTCAAGGCGCGGATCGGCGTCCAGCTCCAGGCGACGGCCCTCTTCGAGTACCAGCGCCTCGGCGAGATCATCAGGCTCTTCGGCGCCTGCTACGGCATCCGGCGCAGCCCGGCGGAGGTGGCCGCGCTGCTCGAGGACGTCGGCTTGGCCGAGAAGGCGAGGAGCTACGTGAACCAGCTCTCGGGCGGCCAGGCCCAGCGGCTCTCCATCGCGCTCGCCTGGTCAACGAGCCGGTCGTGACCTTCCTCGACGAACCGACGACCGGTCTCGACCCGCGCGCTCGCCGCGCTCTCTGGGACGTGATCCGCGACATCAATCGGCGCGGCACCACGGTCGTGCTGACGACGCACTACATGGAGGAGGCCGAGCGCCTCTGCGACCGCGTGGCCGTGATGGACCGCGGTCGCATCATGGCGCTCGATACGCCGCGGGCGCTGATCAACCGTCTCGGCGGCGAGGCGCACGTGATGTTCGCGCTGAGCGACCGGGTCGAGCTCGGTCGGCTCTGCGGGCTCGACGGTGTCGCCTCATGCTCCGCAGAGGATGACGAGGGCTACACGCTCGTCGCCGCCGATGCCCAGCGTGCGGTCGTCGCCCTGCTCGACTTCGCCGCCGAGGGCGGCATCGAGGTCACCAACCTCGACGTCAAGGGCGCGAACCTGGAGGACGTCTTCCTCGCGATGACGGGCCGCAAGCTCGAGGAAGGGGACGACGAGACGGGAGCGAGCGGGGAGCAGGCGCGGCCGGCGAAGCGGCGCCGCGCCTTCCTGCGGAGGGGCGCCCGCTGATGGCCGGCTACTTCGACTTCTTCAGGGCGTTCCTGCAGATGCTTGTGCGCAACCGGCAGGCGCTCTTCTGGACGTTCTTCTTCCCGGTCCTCCTGATGCTGCTGCTGGGCGTCGTCTTCGGCAGGGGCTACGACGTCGCCTCGAGACTGGCCATCGTGCAGCAGGACCGTGGTGCGGTCGCGACGGCTTTGGTCGGCGCCTTCGAGCAGGCCGACGAGGTGCAGGTGGTCATGTACGACGACGTGGCCGCGGCGCGGCGAGAGCTCGAGGACGACGCGGTGCAGGGCGTGCTGGTCTTGCCCGAGGGCCTGCAGCAGCGTTTCGCCGACGGCGGGACGATCGCGCTCGAGTTCTACTACGACAACTCGAACCTGATCGCCGCCGGTCAGACCATCGGCGTCACCCAGGCGATCGTGGAGAACGTCGGCGCCGGCGTCGCCCAGGTCTCTCTGCCTCTGACGATAGAGCCGCTCGGCGTGAAGACGGCGGGGTTCGACTACCTCGACTTCCTCGTGCCGGGGATCGTCGCCCTCGCCATCATGCAGACCGGCATCTTCGGGATGGCCGGCATCATGAGCACCTACAAGGAGAAGGGGATCCTGCGCCGCCTCAAGGCCACTCCGCTGCCGTTGCGCAGCTTCATGGCCGCCAACGTGAGCGTGCGCGTGCTGACCGGGATCGTCCAGATGGCGCTCATCCTCCTCATCGGCGCGCTGCTCTTCGACGTCACCATCAACGGCTCGCTGCTGGCGGTGACGGTCGTCGCCGTGATCGGCGCCGGGGCTTTCGTCAGCCTCGGGTTCGCGATCGCCGGGGTCGCCGCCGACACCGAGTCCGCGCAGGCGATCATGCAGGTGGTGCAGATGCCGATGATGTTCCTCTCCGGCATCTTCTTCCCGATGGACAACGCACCGTCCTGGATCCAGCCTGTCGTCAAGGTCATGCCGCTGACCTACCTGGCCGACGCCATGCGCGAGATCATCGTCGACGGCGCCGGCCTGTGGGCCGTCCGCACCGACATCGTGCTGCTGCTCGCGACGACGGCGGTCTTCCCGGTCGTCGGCGTGCGCTTCTTCCGCTGGGAGTAGCGCGGGGCGCGCGAACGCGTACAATCAGTACGACGAGGCGGCCGTCCCGGTCGTGACCGGGACGGCCGCCCTCGGCATCGAGCCGGAGGTCCGTCCCAGCGTGGGCCCGTCCGGCCGACGGGCAGACGAGAGACGAGCTCGCCGCCGCGCGACTGCGGCGACGAACGGCGACGGGGAGGTGCGCGCGTGGCGCGCTACAGGGAGCGGCTGTACACCGACTGGAAACGCACGTTGCTTCAACTCGTCCTCTTCGGGACGGTCATCTACTTCGCCATCTTCATCATCGAGCCGCGCCGCGGACCCATCTGGGCGGTCCTCTTCGTCGTCGGGGGCAGCTGGATCATGACGACCCTCTTCCTGCGCCAGAACGCGTACCGCTGCGAGAGCTGCAAGCGCCTGTTCCGGCCGCCGACGGTGGTCAACTTCGTCGCTCCGTCAGCGGTGGGCAAGAAGCCCGACGGCACGTTCTACAGCTACAAGACGCTCACCTGTCCTCACTGCCATGCGCGTGGCAAGGCGCGGGTGGTCACGAGAGGCGACATGAAGGGCGGCGGCGAACTCCTCGGCGAGCGCCGCGGTCGGCGCAAGTAGCCTTCTTCGGGGCGTAGTCGGCCTTCGGACGGCCCGACTGCTGCGGGACGACGCCGAAGTCCGACTCTTCACGCTGGCCGTACCGCTCGGCGCAGGGCCGCTCAGGGGCTCGCGGCGACGGTGATCCCGAGCCGGGCGAGCTCGTGCTCGGTGACGGCGGCGACCTCGGCGGGCGCGGCGCGCACCACGCGCGCCGGCGGCAGGCTGGCGAGGAAGTCGCGGCCGTAGGGCATGTCCGCGACCCTGGGGTCGAGGACCACGACGACCCCGACATCGCTCTCGGTGCGGATGAGCCGGCCGAAGCCCTGCCTGAACCTGAGGACCGCCTCGGGCAGGTAGAAGCCGCGGAACCAGTCGCGGCCGGTGGTCTCGTAGTGCCGGCGACGAGCCTGGAAGAGCGGGTCCTGCCTGGGGAAGGGGAGCTTCGCGATCACCAGGCAGACCAGTGTCTCCCCGGGAAAGTCCTGACCTGTCCAGAGGGTGTCGAGACCGAGCAGGACAGTGCCCGGGTGCGCGCGGAACTCGTCGGCGAGCGCGCTGGCGCTGCCGTGCAGCCCCTGAGCCAGCACCAGCACCCCGTCGTCTTCGACGTAGGGACCGACCTCGGCGGCGACGCGCTCCATCTCCCGCCGGTTCGTGAAGAGGGCGAGCGTACGGCCGCCGGTGACGGCGGCCAGCCGGCTGAGTCTGTCCGCCTGCCGCGCGGGCACCTCGTCGCGGTCGTAGCGGCCGGCGTCGTGCTCGAGCACGAGCACGGCTTGACGCTCGTAGTCGAACGGCGAGGCGAAGATGCGCCCTTCGACCTCACTCTCACCTTCGAGACCCAGGACATCGCGGAGGTAGGAGAACGACTCGGCCACGGTGAGCGTCGCACTGGTCAGCACGGCGCCGCGGACCCGCTCCCAGAGCTCTGAGCGCAGCCGGTCGGCGGGGTCGAGCGGCGTGCGGGTGATGGTCCAGGCGGGCCGGCCACGGCGGCCGCGCGGCGACTGCTCCTCGAGCTGTGCCCAGACGACCTGCTCGGCGTCGTCGACGTCGCTCGCGGCGGCGACCAGGTCGGCGGCCGTGGCCGCCGCGTCGAGCGCGGCGACGACCGAGGTCGCCTCTGGGTGCTCGGGATCGAGTGTCCCGGCGGCCGCGCGCAAGGCCGCGGCCATCTCGCCGAGCGCACCCGCCAGCTCCTCGGCGGCGGCGGCGAAGGCGTCCCAGGCGGGCTGCTCTCGAAGACCTGGGGTGAGCCATATGGTGGGCGCGTAGCTGCGACGCCGGACTTGCTGCGGCCCCGGTGCATCGTCGCCCACGACGGCGGCGAGGGCGACGAGGGCGAGGCCCAAGTCGGCGCTGAGCGGCGGTAAGCGGTCGAGCGCGCCTTCGACGATCTTGGCGGTGGCTGCGAGGATGCGACCCTCGTCCGGCCCGGCGTGGCGGGCGGCCGCACGCAGTCGGGCCGCCAAGGGTCTCTGACGCCCGCGGCCGCGCAGCTCAACGGCGAGGCCGTCGAGGGTGGCGGCGTCGACGACGGACCCGTACGCGGAGATGGCTTCGCCGTGGAGCAGGTGCGCCTCGTCGATCACGAGGTCGGCGAAGGGCGGGAGGGTGTCGGGGCCGGTCAACAGGAGGGCGTGGTTGATGCAGACGAGGTGAGCCGCCTCCGCTTGGCTGCGCGCCACCCGCCAGTGGCAGTGGCGTCGTGTAGGGCAGCGGCGGCCCAGGCAGGTCGCGCGCGATGAGCGCAGCTCGTGCGCCAGTGAGGGGAGTGCGGGCAGCTCACGGCTGGCGCGGTAGGGCAGGGCGGAGAGGTCGACCTCGCCGCGGCGCGTCCGCCCGACGAGGTAGGCGAGGGCGTGCAGGCGGTCGGGGTCGGGGAGCGCGCCGCTCGCGGCGCGCAAGGCCTCGTCGAGCCGCCTCCGGCAGACGTAGTTCTCGCGGCCCATGAGGGTCGTCCAGCGCCAGCCCGGCGGCAGTCCCGCCGCGACCAGGGGCAACTCGTGCGCGGCGAGCTGGCGCTGCAACGCCTTGGTCTTGGTGCTGACGACGACGCGCTCGCCTGTGGCCGCGCTGTGGAAGGCGGCCGGCACAAGGTAGGCGAGGCTCTTGCCCATGCCCGTGCCGGCCTCGTAGAGGGCGATGCCGCCCCTCTCGAACACGCCGGCGACGGCCTCGGCGAGCAGGAGCTGACCGGGCCGCCGCCGGAATCCGGGGAGGCGCTCGGCCAGCCCGGCGGGGCGGCCCGCCGTGTCGTCGAGGGGGCCCTCCCGGCCGTCGAGGGGGCCCTCCTGCCCGTCGGTCTCGCCCGTCGGCGGACCGCCCTCGAACTCGGTGACCCAGGCGCCCGCCTCGCACGGCAGCACCGGCAGTCGCTCGCCGCCGGAGGGCGACGGCTCGGCGACGAGGGGCGCGGGCGGCTCGTCGGGCTCGACCGCGAACGCGTCGAGCAGGCGCAGCGGCGCCCAGCGGGCGGCGGTCAGGAGGGAGCGCTCGTGGGTCGCGAGCCCGGCGGCCCTGCGGCAGAGGTGAACCAGAAGCGCGGCCGCCGACTCGGCGTCGGCCATGGCCCGGTGCGCGGGCTCGGGCAAGCCGAGCTCCTCCGCAAGGATGCCGAGCGCGTGCCGGTCGAGCTCGGGGAAGAGGAGGAGCGCCGCCTCGAGAGTGTCGAACCAGTCGCAGTCGAAGGCGGCCGACCCGATGCGGCGCGCACCCTCTTCGAGATGCGCTCGGTCGAAGCCGACGTTGTGCCCGGCGACGACCGCGTCGCCGATGAACTCGCGCAGGCCGCCGTAGGCCTCGGCGAACGACGGCGCCTGGCCGAGGTCGGCGTCACTCAAGCCCGTCAGGCGCTGGACGAAGAGCGGCACCGGTATCCCGGGCGCGACCAGCGTCGAGAATCGGTCGACGATGGTGAGCTCGGCGTCGAGACGCACGGCGCCGATGTCGATCACGCGGTCTCGGAAGGGGTCCAGACCAGTGGTCTCGGTGTCGAGGACGACGACCTCTGGGGCGGAGCGGGGCATCGCCGCTGAGGATAGCAGACCCCGCCGTCAGCGTCGGGCGTCTGCGGGTGACGCTGTCAGGTCGAGCGGTGGACGGCGAGGTCCAGGGGCGGCCGGTCGTCCCGGGCCGCCGACCCCGTCACGGCCCCGCCCTCAGCAGGCAGCGAGCCTGTGCAGGGCGTCGGCCGCGACGGCCGCGACGAGGCCGAGCAGCTCGGCCTGCCCTTCGCTCGCATCGTCGGCGAGCGTGAGCGTCAGGACGAGCTGGTCGTCGCCGCACGGGGAGGAGGCGACGGCCACGTGCGCGTTCTCGGTCTGCGTCGTGCGGCCGCGAGCGTCGGCGTCGCCCGGCACGGCGGAAGCTCCGGCGCTGACGCCCCGGCAGCTGGCCACGCAGGACAGGCCGCCGAGGGCATGCGCGCCGATCGCCGCCGCGCTGTGCAGCAACTCGGGTACGCTCGTCTGACCTACGAGGTCGGCGTGCGCCGCCGCGACACGCTCGACTGCCGTGCGCAAGGTGAGAGCCTGGTCGTCGCTCTCGCGGAGCTGGGCGAACACGCTGGCGTTGTGGAGGGCGACGGCGGCCTGGCCCGCGATGGCGCGCGCGAGCCGCATCTCCTGCCGGCCGAAACGACGCTCACGCTGGTGGTCGAGCACCTCGATCAGCCCGATGGCGCAATCCTGGTACACCATGGGCAGGATCAGCAGGCACTTGTCGCCGTCGCGGCGCATGATCGCCAGCTCGGCGGGGTCAGCCTGCGGGTCGCTGACGTTGACGGTGATGGGTTCGTGGTCCTCGAGGGCGCGCTTCGCCATCGGGAACTGGTGGACGATGTAGGTCATCGAGTCGGGCACGCGGTTGCCGAGGTCGTCGTAGTCGGCCAGTACCCTCACCTTGCGGGTCTCCGGGTCGAAGTCGGAGATCGCGCAGAAGTGGCAGTCGAGGAGACTGGTCATCTGTCGGGCGATCTCACGCAGGAGCTGGGGGAGCTCGAGCTGGCTCGTGAGCGCGATCGCGGTGGCGACGAGCGTCTCGAGCTCGCGCTCGCGGGCCAGGCGAGCGGCGAGATGGTTGCGACCGCCGATCAGATGGTTCAGCTCGTCGATGTCCTCCTGCTTGATGCGCCGGTGACCGCCCGCCGTCCGCGTGCACGGCAGGAAGCCGGAGGCCGTCCAGCGCCGGATGGTGTGGGGCGACACGCCGAGGCGGCGAGCGGCCAGTTGTACACTCAGATGCATGGGTCGCAACCTAACCGGCGGCTGGGTATGAGTCAACAACGAGCAAGTTTGCGAAACGGCGTGGGCGAAGTTTGCGGAAGCATCGTGGCTGGTCGAAACCGCTGCTCAAGGGCGATGATATGAGGGGTCCGAGAAGAACGCGTCACGCTGCGTTTTCCCGGACCCCCCTCCATCGCCGGAGGCAGACCTCGGGAACTGTCTGGCGATACGAAGGGCCCGCGGCTCGAGAGCTACGTCGCGGGCCCTTCGGCGTCTCGGGGCCGGCGTCGGCCTGCGAGCGCCGCGGCGGCCGCGGCCACCATGGTGAGCAGCTCGGTTTGGCCGTCGCCCGGCGGCTCGGCGAGGGTCACGGCGAGTGTCATGTCGGTGCCGCCGTCCGGGTCGCGCGCGACCACGAGGCTCGCCGGGCTGCTGGTGTCGCCCGGCCCGACGCTCACGGCCTGCCGCGTGCCGAAGGCGCCGGCCGTGACGCCGTCGAGGCTCGCGACGCACGAGATCGCGCCGAGACCGACGCAGACGGCGGACGCGATCGCATGGAGCGCAGGCTCCACGCCCTCGGCGGCGGCGATCGCGGGGATCCGCTCGGTCAGGCCGACGAGGGCGTCGCGGAGGAGGGTGATGTCGTGGTCGCTGCGCCGGCGCTCGGCGAAGACGGTTGCATTGTGCAGGGCCGCCGCCGCCTGTCCGGTGATGGCGCCGCAGAGACGCAGTTCCTGCCGGGAGTAGTGGCGCGAGCGCTTCTGGTCGACGACCTCGACGAGCCCGATCGGATCGCCCTGGTAGACGAGCGGCGCCATCAGCAGGCTGCGGTCGCCGTCGCGCCGCATCATCGCGACCTCGGCCGGGTCGGCCGCGGGGTCGTCCACGTTGACGACCTCGGTGGTCTGCTTGGCCAGGACCTGACGCGTCAGCGGGAAGTCGGCGAGCTTGTACGGTCCGTGGTCGGGCAGGCGCTGGCCGAAGTGGTCGTACTCGGCCAGGGTGCTCACCGAGTCGCTCTTCGGGTCGTAGGTCGAGATGGCGCAGAAGTGGCAGTCCAGCAGGCTCGTCATGCGCTTGGCGATCTCGGCCAGCAGCTCGGTCAGGTCGAGCCGGCTCGCGAGGGCGATCGACGTGTTCACGAGGACGTCGAGCTCGCGCTCGCGCGCCGTCTGCGCCGCCAGGTGATTGCTGTTGCCGATGGCGCGCGCCAGGTCATCGATGTCGCGTTCGTCGATGCGCCGGTGGCCGCCGGCGGTCCGCGTGCAGGGCAGGAAGCCGGTGCCCGTCCAGCGGCGTATGGTGACCGGCGACACGCCGAGCCGACGGGCGGCCTGCTGCACGCTGAGGAACATGGCCGGACCGTAGTGCAGCGCTCGGGTGCCGTCAAGTTCCAGGAGGTTCGTGCTCGGCTGCCGTACAAGTTCGATGAGGAAAAGGCGCTGGAAAGGGGCGTTTTCCGCCTGAGGGCGTCGCTTGGCTTGAAGAGACGGTGTCGCAGGTTTCGTGGGGCCCCCGAGGCCACCGCTCCGCTGCCGTCCGCTCGCCGCCGCCCGCACGCTCGGATAGCATGGAACGGCGGCACGACCACTCCGAGGAGGGACCCCCTGCCTTCGCGACGCTCACAACTGCAGCGCTACCTGCACGAGTATCCGCGCCAGTTCTGGGTGCTGGTGCTGGGCATTTTCGTGTACGTGGCGGCCGCGGCCCTCGCCTTCCCCTTCGAGGGCATCTACCTGCACGACGAGCTGGGCGTGTCCATGAGCGTGGTCGGACTGCTCTTCGGCGGCGTGGTGCTCCTGGTCATGCCCCTGCAGTTCCTGGGAGGTCACCTCACGGATCGCCTGGGTCGCCGGCCGATGCTCATCCTCTCCCTGTTGATGGGCGTCCTCTGGTTCGCCGGCTTCGCTTACGCGAGCTCCGCCTGGCAGGTGGCCATCGTCGTCGCCATCGAGAGCGCTTTCGGATGGCCGCTCTTCCAGACCGCCAGCAACGCGATGATCGCCGACCTCATGCCGGTCGCGCGGCGCCAGGAGGCCTACAGCATCTCCCGCGTCGCCATGAACACCGGTGTCGTGCTGGGCCCCGCCGTGGCCTTCCTCGCTCTCGGCTTCGGGGCCTCGTACCGCCAGCTGTTCCTCGCCGCCGCCGCCGGCATCCTCGCGATCACGATCGCCATGCTGCTGTGGATCCGCGAGAGCCGACCGGCCAGCGCCTTGGAGCCGCCTCGCAAGGACGCGCGAGGGAACGTGGGGTACGGGGTCGTGCAGGCCGACCGCCGCTTCTTGCTGTTCTGCGCGGTCGCCGTGTTGCCGGTCTTCTGCTTCGGCAACTTCGGCTCGATCTTCTCCGTCTATATCGTGAGCGTCCTGGATGTGAGCGCGCGCACGTGGGGGGTCCTGCTCGCGTACAACGCCGGGATCGTCGCGCTTCTGCAGTTCCCGCTGATCCGCGCCACGCGCCGTCGTAACCGCATGCTGCTGCTCGCCATCGCGAGCGCCCTTCTGGCCGTCGGTCTGGGCGGCTCGGCGCTGGCCGCCGGGCTGGTCTCGCTGGTGGTCCTCATCACCGTCATGAGCGTCGGGGAGGTGTTCCTCTCTCCCGTGGCCGCGGCTGAGGTGTCGGACCTGGCTCCAGAGGCGGTGCGCGGACGCTACATGGGCGTGTGGACGATGGTCTGGAACGGCGGCGCCGCGCTCGGGCCCCTCTACGGTGGCTGGGCGATGGACACCTTCGGTGGCCGGGAGGCGTTCGGGACCCTGCTCGGCATCGGCCTGCTCGGCGCCGTGCTGTTCGTGTTGCTGGCGCGCACCGGTATGGGTGTGCCGGGCGTCGGGCCGGGAGCGGCGCCGCCGGTGGTCGCGAGCGCCGTGGCGCCCGCGGAGGTCGCGATCGCGCCCGTGAGGCCCGCGGCTTCGTCGGACCGATAGGGACGACGCCGGCTGAGGCGACGGTGCGGGTCGAGCAGCGCGGCGTCAGTCGGCCGGCAGCCCCGCGACGATCGCGTGCATGGCGACGAGCTGATCGTCATCGAGCAGCGGCCCGCGCGCCTCGGCGGCCGCGAGGATCTCGCGCACGCGGTCGGCCGCGACGTCGTACTCGTCGCGGCCCTGCGTCACCCACATCTCGTGGCTCAGGCGCGTCGAGATCGTGGGCATGAAGAGCTCACCGGCGCGCAGGCGCCGCTTCGTCTCCGGGTCGCGGAGGAAGTGCCCGTCGTAGCCGGCGCGCTCGACGGCCGCGGCCGCGGCCGTCTCCCGGGAGACCTCGACGTCGCCGAGCATGCGCTTGATCATCGTCGCGATCTCGGCGTCGACCACGATCTGCGGCAGGCTGAGGATGCCGGCGCCGCCGAGCAGCCCGATGCCCCCGGTGATGAGGTCGGCGCCGGCCTCGGCGATGAACAGCCCCTTGAGGGCCTTCTCGTAGCCGGCCTGGACGCCGTGACCCTTGGCGTCGGTCGCGAGGCCGGGGCAGAGCACGGGGAAGCCGAGGTGGTGCGAGATCTCCGCGATGGCGACGCACATGAGTGCGGTCTCGAGCGCGCCGAACGAGAACGTGGCGGCGCGCATGTCGAGCAGGCTGGCGCCGGCGCCCATCATGAGCGGCGCTCCCGGGGCGGCGAGCTGCGATCGCCGTCGCGACCGCGAGGAACTCGGCGATGTTGAGCGTGACCGCGCCGGCGACCGTGACCGGCGCGGTCGCGCCGGCGATCGGCATGGGGTAGACGAGGACGGGGACGTGGTGGCGGGCCATCTCGACGTGAGGCGTCGAGCATAGTGGCCCTCGACCTTCAGCGGCGAGGCCGTACAGCAGACGAGGCTGACCCGCGGCCGCTCGCGGAGCTCCGCGTCGCCCTGGCCGAGCGCCGCGAGCAGGTCGAGCATCGGCGCCACCTGACGCGTCTCGAGTACCTCGTGCTGCACGTGCTTCGTGGTCGCCGAGAGGACGGTGATCAGGTCGACGAAGAGACGCTGATGGTCGGCCACCTCGGTCCCGGTCACCGCCGGCCACATGATGTCGACCGCCGGCATGGCGTCGCAGACGAGGGTGGCCTTGGAGAGGTCGTCGCTGGTGCTGGCGCGGTACTCTCCGGTCTCGTGGTCGAGCACGTGGGTCGGCGAGCCCGACGGGAGGAAGTGGATGTCGGAGCCGTCGAGGACACAGTCGTCTTCGGGGGTCGCGCCGCCGAGGACGACCGCGCGGGGGCACGACGCGAGCGCGCCCTCGACGAGCGCGCGCGGCAGGCGCGCCGTGCCGGCGGCACGGTCGACGACGGCCCCGGCGGCCTCGAGCACATCGAGCGTCGCGCACGGCCCGAAGCGCATCCCCATGCGTTCGAGCAGGCCGTAGGCCTCGTCGACGATCAGCTCCGTCTCGGCCTGTGACAACCACGTCGTGCGCGTCCGCATCATGCCCTCCGGCGCCGCCTTGTGTGTAGAGGAGACACTACGCGACATCGCGCCTGAGGGGGAGAGCGGCGCCTGTCGGGCGCTCGCCGGCGAGCTGTGACGCGTCGCGGCCTCGCGCCTCTCGCTACGGACCGGCGGCCTCTCGCCTCGGTGACTCCACCCTGTAGTATCTCTGGCGGCCCCTCCGCCTGGCCGGCGGACACGCACGGTCGCGTGTCTCCGAGGCGGCAACCGAGCGCGCACGGTGATCGTCCCTGAGCGACACGTCACCAGAGATCAGCGTCAGGAGCGTCCTCCACCTCGGCCGCACGCTGCGCCTCGTCTGGAGCATCGCGCCGGGGTGGACGCTGGCGACGATGGTCCTCGCGGTCGTCCAGGGGGTGCTCCCGCTCCTCGGCCTCCTCCTGCTGCGCGAGATCGTCAACGCGGTCACCGCCGGGATCGGCGGCGCCCGACAAGGGCGCCGCCTTCGAGACGGTCGTCTGGTGGATCGTGGCCGCCGGCGCGGTCGGTCTGGCCACGGCGCTGGCGCGCTCGGCCGCGCTGCTCGTGAGCGAGGCTCAGGCGCTAGGTCGTGACCGACCACATGTCCGACCTCATCCACGCGAAGTCGATCGCCGTCGACCTCGAGTACTACGAGAACTCGCGCTACTACGACGTGCTGCACCGGGCCCAGCAGGAGGCTCCGTACCGGCCGACGCGCATCGTCAACGACCTGATGATCGCCGGACAGAGCCTGGTCACGCTGGTCGGCGTGGCCGGCCTGCTGTTCACGCTCCACTGGAGCGTCGGCCTCATCGTCGTGGCCGCGGCGCTGCCCAGCGCGTAGGTCCGCCTGCGCTACTCGAGCAAGCTGTACGCGTGGCAGCGGCGACGCACCGTCGACCGAGCGCCAGTCCTGGTACCTGCACTGGCTGCTCACCGACGGCACCCAGCGCGAAGGAGGTCCGCCTCTTCGAGCTCGGCGAGACGCTTCCGCGGCTGGTACCGCGACCTGCGGCGGCGCCTGCGCGGCGAGCGGCTCGCGCATCGCCAGGCGCCGCTCGCTGGCCGACTTCGGCAGCCAGGTCGTCGCGACCCTCGCCGTCTTCGGCACCTTCGCCTACATCGCCTGGCAGACGATCTGGGGCGCCATCACGCTGGGCTCCATGGTCATGTACTACCAGGCCTTCCAGACCGGGCCTCAGCGCCCTGCAGAGCGCTGCTCGGCGGCCGTGGCCGGCCTCTACGAGGACAACCTCTTCCTCACCTACTACCACGAGTTCATGGCGCTGGAGCCGCAAGGTGGCCGACGCCGCGCGGCCGGCGGCCGTGCCGCGGCCGATGCGGCGAGGGCATCGTCTTCGAAGGGCGTCGACTTCCGCTACCCCGACACCGAGCGCACGGCGCTCGCGGACATCGACCTGCGCGATCCGCCCCGGCGAGGTCGCCGCGCTGGTCGGCCCCAACGGCTCCGGCAAGACGACGCTCGTCAAGCTGCTCTGCCGGCTCTACGACCCGCAGCAGGGGCGCATCACCTTCGACGGCGTCGACCTGCGCGACCTGTGACGTCGTCGACCTGCGCCGCGCGATCGAGCGTGATCTTCCAGGACTTCGCCCAGTACCAGCTGACGGCGCGCGAGAACATCTGGGTCGGGCAACATCGCCCTGGACCGGCAGCGACGCGGCGGTGGAGCGCGCCGCTCGCGAGGCCGGCGCCCACGAGGTGATCGCAGGCCTGCGGCACGGGTACGACACGATGCTCGGCAAGTGGTTCGAGGAGGGCGAGGAGCTCAGCATCGGCGAGTGGCAGAAGGTCGCGCTGGCGCGCGCCTTCGTGCGCGACGCCGACGTCCTCGTGTTCGACGAGCCGACGAGCGCGCTCGACCCCGTTGTCCGAGTGGCAGCGTGTTCGAGCACATCCGCGAGCTCGCCCAGGGGCGCGCCGTGGTCCTCATCAGCCACCGCTTCTCGACCGTGCGCAGCGCCGACCGCATCCACATCCTCGACGAGGGGCGCATCGTCGAGAGCGGCACGCACGAGGAGCTCATGGCGCTCGACGGCGTCTACGCGCGCATGTACGAGGTGCAGGCGCGGGCGTACCAGCCGGCGTGAGCGGGTGGGGCCGGCGGCGGCGGGGTCGCCACACCGGCGATCGAGGGCGCAGTAGAGCACGGGCGCAAGGACGAGCGTGAGGAGCGTCGAGGTGAACAGCCCGCCGATCACGACGACGGCCCCGGCGGCCTCGAGCACATCGAGCGTCGCGCACGGCCCGAAGCGCATCCCCATGCGTTCGAGCAGGCCGTAGGCCTCGTCGACGATCTGCTCCGTCTCGGCCTGTGACAGCCACGTCGTGCGCGTCCGCATCATGCCCTCCGGCGCCGCCTTGTGTGTAGAGGAGACACTACGCGACATCGCGCCTGAGGGGGAGAGGGCGCCTGTCGGGCGCTCCTACGCCAGGCCGTCGGGCTCCGGTGCCGGCCGCGTGACCGTGCGCAGCCGATCGAGCGCAAGGTAGAGCACGGGCACCAGGACCAGCGTCAGCGCGGTCGAGGTGAAGAGCCCGCCGATCACGACCACGGACAGCGGCGTCGAGAGGAAGGCGCCCTCCCGAGCCCGAGCGACATGGGCAGCAGGGCGAGGATCGTGGCGACCGCCGTCATCAGGATCGGCCGCAGGCGCCGCCGGCTGCCCTCGATGACCGCCTCGCGGGCGCGTCATCCCCCGGCGCCTGAACTGCTCCACGAGATCGAGGAGCACGATGGCGTTCGTGACGACGATGCCGATCAGCATGAGCAGGCCGATCATGCTCGGCATGCCGAGGCTGGTCCCCGTGACGACGAGGAGGATGACGGCGCCGACGGCGGCGAAGGGGATGCTCACGAGCAGGATCAGCGGGTTCAGGAGGCTGCGGAAGGTCCCCACCATGATGATGTAGACCAGCAGGATGGCGATGGCCATGGCGATGCCGAGCGTGCGGAAGACGTCGTTGGTCATCGCGGTGGCGCCGGCCAGCCTCCAGCTGGCGCCGGCGGGCAGGCTGGACGCTCGGCGAGCGCGTCCTCGACGGCGGTCGAGGCGGCGCCGATGTTGTTGTTGACGACCGCCGCGGAGATCGTCGCTGTGCGCGCGCCGTCGACGTGCGTGACCTGCACGGGCGTGCGGACCTCGACGACCGTCCGCGATGTCGCCGAGGGGGACCATCCCGCTCGCCGCCGGGACGGGCACGTTGGCGAGCACGACGGCGACGCCCGGCAGCGGCGGCAGCGCGAATTCCTCGACGACGAGCTGCGCGGAGAGCGGGCCCTTCTCGGTCGGGACGGTGCCGAGCGGGTAGCCGTCGAGGAGCAGCGTCGTGTACTGGCTGAGCGTCGTCGGGCTCACGCCGGCGAGCGCCGCCTTGCGTTGATCGACCTCGATGACGACCGAGGGCCGGCCCTCGGAGAGGTTCGAGGTGACGTCGGCCAGGCCCTCGATGGCCAGCATCCGCGTCAGCACCGCCTCGCTGGCGTCCTTCAGCACCTGCTCGTCCTCGGCCGACACCTGCACCTCGAGGCCGGAGGTGCCCATGCTGCTGTCCTCGCCGGTGACGGTCACGATGCCGAGACCGTCGAGGTCGGCGAACTCTGTCGCGCGCGCCGTCGACGATCGTCAGCTTGTCCATGTCGGGGTCGGTGAGCACTGTGAAGACGGCCTGGCTGGACGAGGCGCTGGTGCCGCCGCCGGCGCCGAACAGGCTGCCGGTGCTGCCCATCGTCACCTGGTAGGTCTCGACGCCCGGAAGGTCGGCGAGGACTTCCTCGACATGTCTGGCCGCCGCCGCCGTCGTGCGTCGAGGCTGCTGCCCGCGGGCATCAGCTGGGTCACCGTCATGCTGTTCTCGGCCGAGCTGTCGAAGAGGTTGGTCTTGAGCAGCGGGGTCATCGACATCGTGGCGACGAAGATGGCGACCGCCGCGATCACCGTGACCGTCTTGTGGTCGAGGGCGCGCTTGAGGATGGGCAGGTACGCGCGCTGGAGGCCGCGTCTTCTCGTCGGCTTCGCGGTGCCCGACCTGTCGCTTGGAGAGCACCACGGTGGCCACCACCGGGACCACCGTGAGGGCGACCAGGAGGCTGGCGAGCAGGGCGAACGTGACCGTGAGCGCGAACGGCCGGAAGAACTCCGAGGCGAGGCCGTGGACGAAGCCCGAGGGGCAGGAAGACGGCGACCGTCGTCAGCGTGCTCGCGGTGATCGCGCCGGCCACCTCGCGCGTCGCGCCGAAGGCGGCGCTGCGCACGTCGTCGCCCTCCTGCAGGTGACGGTGGACGTTCTCGATGACGACGATCGAGTCGTCGATGACGCGGCCGATGGCGATCGTGAGGCCGCCGAGCGTGAGCATGTTCAGCGACTCGCCGCGCCACCAGAGCAGGATGAGCGCGCCGAGCACGCTGAGCGGGATCGAGAGGCCCGCGATGAGCGTCGAGCGCCAGCTGCGCAGGAAGACGAAGATGACGAGGACGGCGAAGACGGCGCCCAGGAGACCCTCGCGCCACAGCGAGGTGATGCTGTCCTTGATGAAGATCGACTGGTCGAGCGACGGTCGTGACCGTGGCCTGGCCGCCCAGGTCCTCTGCTGATGCCGGGCAGCGCGGCGATCACGCCGTCGGCGATGTCGACCGTGTTGCCGCTCGGCCGACTTGCTCACCGAGATGCCGATCGACGGCTCGCCGTTGGTGCGCGTGATCGGCGGTGAGGGGCTTCGGCACGATACGCACCTCGGCGATGTCGCCGAGAGTGACGGGTCCGGTGGGCGCGGTCGGAGCGACGACGACGCGCTCGAGGTCGGCGATCGTCTCGGCGCGCGGCGTTGACGGTGACGGGGTAGTCGAGGCTGCCGGCGGTGACATTGCCGGCGCCGGTCGTCACGTTCGCCTGCTGCACCGCGGTCATGATCTGCTCGGGCGTGACGCCGAGGCGCAGCACCGCCGCGGGTCGCAGCTGGATCTCCAGCTGGTGCTCCCTGACGCCGGACACGGTGACCGCCTGAACGCCGTCGATGGCCTGCAGGCGGGGCACGACGCTCGTGCCGAGCAGGGCGGCGAGCTCGTCGGACGCCATGGGGGAGGTCACGGCGAGCTGCACCACGGGCAGGGTGTCGAAGTTGAGGGCGGCGACGCTGGGCGGGGCCGCGTTGGGCGGGGCATGGCCTGCACGCCGGTGACGGCTTGCTGGACCTCCGTCTCCTTCTCCGACATGTCGGCGCCGAACTCGTACTCGATCGGTGAGGATGCTCACGCCCTCGTTCGAGTAGGAGTCGTACTCCTTGACGCCGCTCGTGGTCTTGACGGCCTGTTCGATCGGGGTCGTGACCTCGCGCTCGACGTCGCTGGCCGAGCAGCCCGGGGCGACGGTGAACACGGTGAGGTAGGGGAACGTGAGGTCGGGGATCAGCTCCTCTTTGAGCGAGGTGACGGCGAAGCACGCCGCGAGGACGACGGCCACGACGGCGAGGCCGACGATCGATCGGTTGCGCAGTGCGATCCTGGTCAGCCAGCTCACGTGGGGCCTCCGGTGGTCGTCAGGGGTTCATGGTTCGGGTTCGAAGAGTCGCCGCCGCTCGGCGCGGCGTTGCGGGCGCTGCGTTCCTCCCACCGGGCGAGGAGTCCGGGGAGCTCCTCCTCGAGGAACTCGGCCAGGTCGTGGAGGTCGCGCAGCAGCGTGTAGTTGAACTGCGTCTGGTCGCCGTCGGCCACCGCCGCGATAGCACGCTGGAGGACGCGACGGGCGAGTCGCACCTGCTCGAGGTGGAGCATGCCGTCCATCTTCCCGCGACAGACGCGGTAGGAGTCGCCGCGCCGCCCGGGTGCGCTCGCGCGTTCCGCCACACCCAGGCAAACCAGCTCGCGGGCGGCGCCGCTCACCGCCGCCTTGCTCACGGCCAGTCCGTCGGCGATCTGTGTGAGCGACTGCGTGGGGGGGTCGCACAGCAGAGCCAGCCGAGGACGCGGCCGCTCATGCGTGTGCCTCCGTTCAGCAATTGGC
>CAWBNR010000018.1:0-200859 GCA_963790185.1 uncultured Thermoleophilia bacterium
TAGTAGGTGACGATCACGAAGCCGAGGGCGAGCAGCACGCGCTCGGTCTTGCGGTAGGAGCCGCGCGTCACGAGCAGCCAGATCGCTACCGACAGCACGGGGACGCCGAGGTAGGGCGGCACCCCGAAGAGGCCGCCGGCCGCGGCGATGCCGGAGAACTCGGCGACCGTGGTGCCGAAGTTGGCGACCACCACCGCGGCGATGGCCAGCGCCGTGATCTTGATCGTGAAGTTCTCGCGGATCAGGGCGGCCAGCCCGCGTCCGGTGACGACGCCGACGCGGGCGTTCATCTCCTGGACGACGGCGAGGACCGGTGTCATGAGCACGAGCAGCCAGATGAGGCTGTAGCCGTAGCGCGAGCCGAGCACCGACCACGTGGTGATGCCGCCCGCGTCGTTGCCGGCGTTGGCGGCGATGAACCCCGGGCCGACGACGCTCAGGAAGATGAGCAGCCGGGTACGGCCGATCCGGCCGAAGGCGCGACGCCGGAGCTTCTCACGACCTCTCGTCATCATCTCACCGGAAGAGGCGCGGCAGCCGCTTCTTCCAGGCCAGGGGCAGGACGAGGTCGATGGCGTCGTCGACTGTGATGATGCCGTGGAGCACGTTGTGGTCGTCGACCACGGGCAGCGCGAGAAGGTTGTACTTGGCGATCGCCTGCGTGACGTCCTTCTCGCTCGCGAGCATATGCACCGAGACCGGGTTCTCGGTCATGAAGTCGCGCACCTTGCGCTCCGGGGCGGTCGTCAGCAGGTCGCGCAGGCTGAAGACGCCGCGCAGGTGCTCGCCGCGGTCCAGCACGTAGATGTAGTAGACGGTCTCGACGTGGCCGGCCTGCGTGCGCAGGCTCACGGTCGCTTCAGCGGCTGTGTCGTCGAGGCGCACCCACGCGAAGTCGGGCGTCATGATGCCGCCCGCCGAGTCCTCCGGGTAGCTGAGGAGCTCCCGCATGTCCTCGGCGTCATCCTTCTCCATCATCGCGAGGAGGTGGGCCCGGCGTTCGTCGGGAAGGTCGGCGAGCAGGTCGGCGGCGTCGTCCGGGGACATGCTGGCCAGCAGCTCGCTGGCCCTGTCGTCGGGCATGTCGATGAGCAGCGAGGCCTGATAGGAGGGGTGCAGCTCCTCGAGAGTATCGGCGGCGATCTCGTCCTTGAGCGCGTCGATCACGGCGGCGCGCTCCTCGGGCGAGAGCTCGTGCACGATGTCGGCGATGTCGGCGGGGTGCAGCAACTCGAGCTTGGTGCGCGGCACGGCGAGACGTACGCCGCTGTCGTCGGTCTCGCCGAGGTCGAGCACGCGCCAGTCGATGAGGTGCGGCTTGGGCTTCTGACGGCCCTTCGTGAGGCGGTCGCTGACGCGGCCGAGACCGACGCGGCGCAGGATCGCGCCGCTCGAGATGTCGACCGCGACCGCGTGCACGAAGGGCCCGGTCCGCACCAGCTGGATGTCGTTGACGCGGATCACCTTGCGCCCTTCGGTATCGACGAGCTGCTTGTCGAGGAAGCCCTCGGCCAGACGCAGCTCGTCGGTCACGAGCTCGCGCTCGTCGAGCTCGGAGGCTCGCACCTTGAGCATGGTCGCGGTCTCTTCGAAGGACTCGACCGCGCTCCAGTCGGCGGTGACGAGCCGCCCGCGGCGCTTGATCAGCAGCGCGGTCACGCGCGGGTAGTTCGAGCGGGTGGTGACGACCAGGTCCTGCAGCGTGCCCGCCGGCTTGTTCTCGCGGTCACGGACGGGGCCACCGAGCAGCTTGCTCACGAAGAACATGGTCTCACCTCCTCCCGCCGATCGCCGGTCTACGGCGACTGAGAACCTCCTCGGGGCGAGGCTCCGCACGCGCAAGCAGGATGGGCGATCCTCACTCGTCCACGAGCTTTAGCACAGCACACCGTAGAGGTCTGGACCTCAGCCGTCTTAGGCAAGACCTTGAGCCGGTAGTGCCTGTTCTACCCGTTGGCGTCTCTCGACGTTTCCGGGCAACGGCCTCTATGTGTGCCGGAGCCTCACCTAACGAGGATTGCGCCTGGTGTGACGCCAGCGAAACGTACCCCGGCGGTCTGGATGAGTCAAGGGAGCCTCCCGCCCCGCGGTGGTCACGCTGGCGGCCCAGGGGGTATACTCGCACGGCTCTCAGCGCTGGTGCGACACAAGTACGCCGGATTCCATGCGGGAGCTCTCCGGGGGGCAGCGCCACGATCATCACGGTCACAGCGAACGCCGCCGTCGACAAGACGCTGACCGTTCCCAACTTCCAGTGCGGCTTTCGTCACCGTGCGAGCGAGAGCCTCACGCTGCCGGGGGGCAAGGGCGTGAACATCGCGCGCGCGCTCAAATGCCTGGAGCAGCCGGTCGTCGCGACAGGGCTCATCGGCGGGCGCGCCGGCCAGCAGATCGTCGGGGGGCTCGCGCGCGAGAACGTCCTGAGCGACTTCGTGCGCATCGGGGCCGAGTCACGTACCTCCACCGCGGTCATCGACCCGACGACGATGACCCAGACCGAGATCATCGAGTATGGCCCAGTCGTCAGCGCGTCCGAGCTCGAGGCGCTGCTCGACAAGGTCGACTTCCTCGCCAAAGGCGCCAACGCCGTCGTGCTGGCCGGCTCGCTGCCGCGCAAGGTGCCCGAGGACTACTACGCCACGATGCTGGGGCGCCTGCGCCCGCAGCGCTGCTACGTCGTGCTCGACAGCGCCGGCGAGCCCTTGCGACTCGGGATCCGCGGTCGGCCGCACCTGGTGACCCCCAACGTGCGCGAGGCCGAGGATCTCGTCGGCCACGAGTTCCACGACGAGCAGGACATGGTCGACGCGACCGCGATGATCGTCGAGATGGGCGCGCGCAACGTCATCATCAAGACGCCGCACGGCTGCGTCGCGCGCTTCACGCGCGGCCGCCGGGCGCGCGTTTACCGCGCGACCATCGAGCCGCTCGAGCGCATCCTCAGCACGGTCGGCTCGGGCGACGCCTTCCTCGCCGGGTTCCTGAGCGCGCGTTTCGAGAAGCAGGAGCTGCCGGACGCCCTCCGTCTGGCCCTCGCCACGGGCTCCGCCAACACGCTGCGCTACGGGGCGGGCGTGCTCGATCCGGCTGACGTGAAGCGTCTGCTCGACACGGCCGAGGCGGTCGAGCTCCGGGATGGTGCGGAGGGGTGACGCTGCAATTCGTCATCCTGCTTGCCGAGGACGACAGCGACGTCCGCAGCCTGGTGCGCCACGCGCTCGAGACGGAGGGCTACTCCGTGTGCGAGGCGTGCGACGGCCAGGAGGCGCTCGACTCCTACCGCGACGTCAAGCCCGACCTTGTGATCCTCGATCTGACGATGCCCCGGCTCTCCGGGTACGAGGTGCTGCGCGAGCTGCAGCGCACGGGCGACCGTGATCCCGACGTGCCGGTCCTGATCCTCAGCGCGCGCGTGGGCGAACAAGACGTCGTCGCGGGGTTCGAGCTCGGCATCGACGACTACGTCACCAAGCCGTTCATGCTGCGGGAGCTGTGTGCCCGGGTCCGCGCCATGCTGAGCCGCCGCGAACCTGTCGAGAGGTGAGAGGCGCGGCAGATCCAGCCGCCTCCAGCATCGCGGCACACTCAAACCGTCTCGTACCCCTTGCGCTGCATCTCGCCCCAGCCTGACTTCTTGCGCAGGTAGTCGAACGTCGCCTGCACGCGCCAAAGGGCGAGGAGCTGACGGTAGCCGAAGTTCTCGAGCACGGTGAACAGCAGCAGCCGGGCGATGTCACCCACACCCGGGTAGCGCTTCATGCGCAGCTCTTCGAGGAACACCGCCGAGACCGAGAGGAAGATGCCGTACGCGAAGGCGAGCAGCGTGAACAGCACGAAGTGCTGGACGCTGAGCAGGCCGAGCGCCGCCGTGACGATGATCGCCAGGTAGCCGCTGCATTCGATCAGCGGTCCGATCGCCTCGAACACCAGGTTATAGGGCAGCGCGAACAGGCCGAGCGTGCCGTAACGCGGGCGGCCGATCATGTCCCGGTTGAACATGAGACCCTCGAGCAGACCGCGCTGCCAGCGGTTGCGTTGTCTGTGCAGCAGTCGCAGGGACTCGGGCACCTCGGTCCAGACCACCGGGTCCGGGATGAAGACGATGCGGTAGCGCCTGCGGCGCTTGCGCATGAGACGGTGCAGGCTCAACACCAGGTCGAGGTCCTCGCCGACCGTGTCCGTCCGGTATCCTCCGGCTTCCACGACCGCGGTCTTCTTGAACAGGCCGAAGGCGCCCGAGATGATGAAGAGCGCGCCCAGCCGGCTCCACGCGGTACGGTTGGCGAGGAACGAGCGCAGGTACTCCACCGCCTGGAGGACCGCGAGGCTGCTCCGTGGCGCGCCCACGCTCACGATCCGACCTTCGCTGACCTTGCAGCCGTTCACCACGCGAACGATGCCGGCGGCCGCGACGGTCTCCTGAGGGCGCTCCATGAACGGCTTCACGACGCGCAGCAACGCGTCGCTCTCGAGGATGGCGTCGGCGTCGACGGCGCAGAACAGCGGGTAGCGCGCCGCGTTGATGCCGGCGTTGAGGGCGTCCGCCTTGCCGCCGTTCTCCTTCGTGATGACGAGGAGGTTGGTGACGCCGTGCGAGACGTACACGTCCTTGATGGGCTGACAGGGGATGACCAGGTGCAGGGGACGGTCGACGGGCTCGAGGGCGAAGCGCTCGACGAGTCGCGCGAGAGTCGCGTCCCGCGACCCGTCATCTACCACGACGATCTCGAACTCGCCGTACTCGAGCAAACGCATCGCGTTCACGGTCTCGACGATCGTCGCCTCCTCGTTGTAGGCCGGCACGATGATCGAGATCGGCAGCGTGATCGGAGAGCGGAAGATGCGGTCGTAGCCGCCGAAACCGACGCGCTTCATGTGTTTGCCGGACTCCCAGAACGACATGAGGAGCAGCGCCCCGTACACCACGTCGAGCGTGAGGAAGTAGACGAGGATGCCCGCGTTGAGGACCCACAGGACGATGCTCATGCCGGGCCGGACTCGCTCGATACGGGAGGGGCGGCTGCACGTGCGGGGATCACGAGACCGTGCTCCTGTGCGACGCCCAAGCACTGCTCGCGCACGAAACGGTCCGGCGCGTCCAGCAGGCGCAGCAGTTCGTCGCGTCCCTGGTCGCCGAGTCGCGCCAGAGCCTCGGCACAGTTGACGCGCACCCACCAGTTGTCGTCGAAGATCGCGTGCGCGAGCCGGGCGGCGGTCCCCGGCCCGCCTGCGTGCCCGAGTGCCTTCGCGGCCTGGCTGCGCACCTGCCAGGCAGGGTCCCTGAGCGCCATCTCGAGTGCGCTCCTCGCCTCGGCGCCGCCGAGCTTGCCTAGGGCGGCAGCCGCCTGGGCCCGCACGTTGAGGTCCGTCGAGCCCCGCAGCAGCTGCGTGACGGCGAGTGTGGCGCGCGGGTCGCGGATCTCGCCCAGGATCTTCACGGCCGCCGTCACGGTGGCGTGCTCGTCCGCTCGGAGCATGTCCAGCAGAGCTGGGACCGCCTCCGCCCCCATCTCCACGAGATCCTCGGAGACCATGGACACGGTCCAGCGCGACGGGCGTCCCAGGGTCGATGCGAGTGCCCCTACAGTCGCCGGGTCGTGGATCGCGGCGAGGCTGCGCGCGGCGACGGTCCGCACGTCCTCGTTGGCGTCGTCGAGCGTCGCCACAAGGGCGTCCACGCCCTTCGGCGAGCGGACGCGCCCCAGCAGGTCGGCGGCCTCGGCGCGATCCCAGCCGCGCCGGCTCCCGAGGCGCTCGATGGCTTCGTCGACGAAGCCGGAGGTCTCGAGGTAGTCGCCGATCGCGGCGGCCTCACCGCCGCGCAGGACGCTCAAGTACTTGAGGAGCATGTCGCGGACGACGGGGCGCTCGGCGCCGATCGGCGCACGCGGCGTGCGTCCACCGAGCACCAGTTCCTCCAGCGGCCCGCGCCAGCGACGCTCGGTCGCCGCGCGGCGGCGCTCGGCACGACGGCTCGCCACCTTGAGCGCGAACGTGAGTGCGACCAAGCCAGTCGCCCACGCCAGGAGCGCGATGGTGGCTGTCATGAGCAGGATCTCAGTCATCTTCCTCGTACGACGGCCATGCTGTCCGGATCGGCGCCCACTGCTGTGCGCGGGAGTTGTACTACCTTTGGCAAGGGTTCGTCAGGGCAAGGGGAAAGCCTGTGTCGCGCCCGCGGGCGACGAGTCCGGCGCCGGTCGCGTCGGACTGTCAGGCGCGCGCGCTCTCGCTGCGTTGACCGCCCCCGGAGGCGCTGGTAGAGTCGGTCCACGGTGCCGAACGCGACGGTACGCATAAGCGCCATCCCGACCCGCAGACCCCGGTACGTCCGTGCCCGGGTCTTTCGCTTATCCAGGGTGACTCTGTCCTACAGGAGGACGGCATGGAAGTAGAGATCGGACGCGGCAAGAAGGGTCGCCGCGCATACGGGTTCGACGACATCGCCATCGTGCCCAGCCGGCGTACCCGCGACGTCGACGACGTCGACATCACGTGGAAGCTCGGACCGCACACGCTCGACTTGCCGTGCCTCGCCTCGGCGATGGACGGCGTGGTCAGCCCGGCCTTCGCTGTCGAGATGGGCCGCCTGGGCGGGCTCGCCGTCCTCAATCTCGAGGGTCTCTGGACACGCTACGACGAACGCCGACGCGCAGCTCGACCGCATCGCCGCGCTGCCCAAGGAGACCGCGACCCGCGACGATGCAGGAGATCTACCAGGAGCCGATCAAGCCCGAGCTCTTCGCGCGGCGCGTCAAGCAGATCAAGGACGGCGGCGTGCTCGCGGCCGCCTCGCTCACGCCGCAGCGGGTCGAGCAGCTACTACCAGATCGCGCTCGAGGCCGGGCTCGACGTGCTCGTCATCCAGGGCACGGTCGTCTCGGCCGAGCACGTCTCGACCAGGGTCGAGCCGCTCGACCTCAAGAAGTTCATCGCCGACTGCCCGGTGCCGGTGATCGTCGGCGGCGTCGCCTCGTACGCGACGACGCTGCACCTCATGCGCACCGGCGCCGTCGGCGTGCTCGTCGGCGTCGGCCCGGCCACGCCTGCACGACGCGCGGCGTGCTCGGCATCGGCGTGCCGCAGGCGACCGCCATCGCCGACGCCGCCGCGGCGCGCGTCCAGCACCTGCTCGAGACCGGCCAGTACTGCAACGTCGATCGCCGACGGCGGCATGCGCACCGGCGGCGACGTCGCCAAGGCGATCGCCCTGGGCGCCGACGCCGTCATGGTCGGCTCGCCGCTGGCCTGCGCCGCCGAGGCGCCCGGCCGCGGCTACCACTGGGGCATGGCGACCTTCCACCCCGAGCTGCCGCGCGGCACGCGCGTCAAGGCGGGCGTGAAGGGCACGCTCGAGGAGATCCTGCTCGGCCCCGCGCACGAGAACGACGGCACGCTCAACCTGTTCGGCGCGCTGCGCACCAGCATGGCGACCTGCGGCTACGACGACATCGCCGTCCTTCCAGAAGGCCGAGGTCATGGTCGCCCCGGCGCTCATGACCGAGGGCAAGAAGCTGCAGAAGGAGCAAGACGTCGGGATGGGCTGACGGCAGGAGGGTGAGGACGGCGTGAGCGACATCGCGGCAGGGGAGCACAAGCCGAGCGCGACCGCCCCGCACGTCGACGAGGCGGGCGCGGGCTTCGACACCGTCCTCGTGCTCGACTTCGGGGCGCAGTACGGGCAGCTCATCGCGCGCCGCGTGCGCGAGTGCCGCGTGTACTCGCAGCTCGTCCCTCACGACATCTCCGTCGACGAGATCAAGGCCCGCGCCCCCAAAGGCCTCATCTTCTCGGGCGGCCCCATGAGCGTCTACGTCGACGGGGCTCCGCGCCCCGACCCGCGCCTCTACGAGCTCGGCATCCCCGATCCTCGGCATCTGCTACGGCGCCCAGCTCATGGCGCTGCAGCTCGGCGGCACGGTGGCCAAGACCGGGCGTGCGCGAGTTCGGCAAGACTCAGCTGCGCGTCGTCGAGAACGGGCTGCTCCTCGACGGTCTCGCCGACGAGGAGCAGTGCTGGATGAGCCACGGCGACGGCATCGCGGCCGCGCCCGAGGGGTTCGCCACGCTGGCGACGACCGACCGGGCGCCGGTCGCCGCCATGGAGGACCGCGAGCGCGGCTTCTACGCCGTCCAGTTCCACCCCGAGGTCGTCCACACGCCGCGCGGCATGGACGTGCTCAAGAACTTCCTCTACGAGGCCTGCGACTGCACGCCGACCTGGACGCCGGCCTCGATCATCGAGGAGCAGGTCAAGCGCATCCGCGAGCAGGTCGGGCCCGACCGACAAGGCGGTCCTCGGCCTGTCCGGCGGCGTCGACTCCTCGGTCGCCGCCGTGCTCGTGCACAAGGCCATCGGCGACCGGCTCACCTGCGTCTTCATCGACCAGGGCATGATGCGCTGGAACGAGGCCGAGCACGTGGTCGAGATGTTCACCGAGCACCTCGGCATCCCGCTGATCGCGGTCGACGCCAGGAAGCGCTTCCTCGACAAGCTGGTCGGCGTCACCGACCCCGAGCGCAAGCGCAAGATCATCGGCGAGGAGTTCATCCGCTGCTTCGAGGAGGAGGCCGCGCAAGCTGACCGACGCCAAGTTCCTCGTGCAGGGCACGCTCTACTCCGACGTCATCGAGAGCGGCACGCGGCAGGCCGCCAAGATCAAGAGCCATCACAACGTGGGCGGCCTGCCCGAGAAGATGGGCTTCGAGCTGGTCGAGCCGCTGCGCCTGCTGTTCAAGGACGAGGTCCGCGCGGTCGGCGAGGAGCTCGGTCTGCCGGAGCGCATCGTGTGGCGCCAGCCGTTCCCCGGCCCCGGGCTCGGCATCCGCATCATCGGCGAGATCACGGCGGAGCGCGTCGACATCCTGCAGCGCGCCGACGCGATCCTGCAGGACGAGGTCAAGAAGGCGGGGCTCTACCGCGAGCTCTGGCAGTGCTTCGCGATCCTGCCGGTGATCCGCAGCGTCGGCGTGCAGGGCGACGAGCGCACCTACGCCTACCCGATCGCGATCCGCGCCGTGAAGAGCGACGACGCCATGACCGCCGACTGGGCGCGGCTGCCCTACGAGTTGCTCGAGCGGGTCTCGAGCCGCATCATCAACGAGGTGCCCGAGGTCAATCGCGTCGTCTACGACGTCTCGAGCAAGCCGCCCAGCACGATCGAGTGGGAGTGAGCGGCTGAGCGACGACCGCGGCGCCGCCTCGCGCTGCCTGCCGCGCTCTGGCGCCTACCGGTCGCCTGCCGCCCGCCGCCGTCTCCAGAGGTAGCGCACCGTCCTGACGAGCGACTCCGGCACGGTCACCGCGGGACTGCCGACGTAGGTGATCTCCGCGCCGGCGATGCGCTTGGTGCGCACCGGCGTCGGGTCGGAGACGACCTTCGGCGGCCGGTCGAGCGAGAGCACGAGCTCCTCGCCTTCGACGCGGCGGCCGAGCCAGACGAAGCTCCTGCTCGGCCGCAGGTCTATCCCGAAGAGGTCCCCCACCTGGACGGCGACGCGTCGCTCGCCGGGGACCGCGGGCAGGCCCGGGTGCTCATCATTCACGCTGAGACTCCTTGAGGCGGCCGCGTTCGATGGTCTCGAGATAGACGACGATGAGGACGACATCGGCGGCGAACAGCACGAGCCCGAAGAGGAAGACCTGGATCACCATGACCGGCAGCGCCTGTGCAAGGCCGGTCATGAGCCCGCGCGCGGCCGAGGCGCCGGCGGCGCCGAGCGCGGTGACGACGAAGAAGACGAACACGGTCACGAGGGGGTTGAGCCGGAAGACGCGCCACGAGCGGGCGATCGCGCGCCACGGGCTCATCCCAGTGATCACGATGGCGTAATCCGCGTAGGCGATCACCAGCGAGACGAAGGTGAACAGCAGGGTCGCGGCGGCGAGTGACAGCGTCTCCGCGCTGCCGAGCGCCGCCGGGTGGTCCGGAAGGCGCTCGCCGAAGAGCACGGGGCCCACGACAACGGCCTCGATGACGAGCCACAACCCGAGTAGCCGCCAGAACTGGCGGGCGTCGCGAGGGCCGGGGTGGAAGCGCCCGACGATCGAACGGATGTAGCCGGCGCGGAAGAAGGCGGCGACGGCGGTGACCGTCAGCGCCAGCGCACCGATCGTGAGACTCCGCGCCGCGCCGGCATCGACGAACGGCGAGCCGGCGTTGTCGAGCACGCCCGCCAGCGACCCGCCGTGACGCAGCCAAGCGGAGACCAGCGGGGCGGCGAAGTCGAGAGCGTACAGGGCGATCGCGAAGAACACGACGTACTGCTTGGCACGCAGGATCGCCCTGACGCGTGGCAGCAGCGTCGGCCATGTATCATGCATGGCGCCGAGTATATACGTCGAGTGGTGAGGCGACCGGACATGGAGAGGGGCGGGGTGGGACGCGTGGCGAAGCCGGCGCGTCGCACCCCGCCCCTCGGCCGTACGCTCGCGCTCGGCCTTCTGCTCCTGCTCGCACTCGTGGCGGGGGCGGCGCGGCCGTCGCCGGCGACGGCCTCGACCACGAAGATCATGACGGCTCTCGTCGTGCTCCGTGAGGTGCGCGACCTGGACACGGTCATGACCGTACCGCGCTCGGTGAAGCGGATCGCACTCGGCCGCATGGGCCTCGTCACGGGCAGCCGCTACACCTGCGACCAGCTCCTGTGGGCGCTGCTGGTCGAGAGCGCGAACGACGCGGCGGTGACGCTCGCCGTCAACGTCGCCGGCACGCAGGCGGCGTTCATTGAGCTCATGAACGCGGAGGCGCGGCGCCTCGGGCTCGAGGGGACGCGCTTCCGCAACCCGCACGGTCTCGACCAGGAGGGGCACTACTCGACGGCGCGCGACCTCTGCGAGCTCGGCCGGCTCGCGATGGCCGACCCGCGCTTCGCGCGGTACGTGCGCCATCGCACCCGGCCGTTCATTTTCGCCGGCACCGGTAAGAAGGTCACTCTGCGCTCCCACAACACGTTCGTCAGCGACTTCGACTAGGCCGACGGCGTCAAGACCGGGGAGACGCAGCAGGCGCGCTTCTGCCTGGTCGCGAGCGGCGCGCCCGACGGCACGCGCATCGTCGCGGCGCTGCTCGGTGAGACCTCGGAGGAGCAGCGCGGCGAGGACGCCGGGGCGCTGATCGAGTGGGCCGCCGCGCAGTACGCAACGTGGACGATGCCCCCGCTGGGCTCGATCGTGGCGACGGCGTGGGGCGGCGGCGGCCGTCGAGATCTGCCGCTCGCGCTCGTCCAAGGGCGCGCCCGCGTGTCGCTGCCCCCCTTGGCGGTCCCGCTGGCGACGGTCGACCGCAGCCCGCAGCTCAGGTTGCCGCTCGCGCCCGGCGCCTCGCTCGCGTTCGTGACCTGGCGGGTCGGCGTGAGCGACCTCGCCACCGGGGTCGCCTACGGGACGGCGGGCTACGTCTCAGCCGCGAGCGCCGCGGCCGAGACGCCCTGAGCGTTCCGGGCCGCTACAATCGAGGCATGAGACTGTCGCGCGGCGCCGTCGTCTTCCTGGTCCTCGCTTGGACTTTCGTCGTGCTCTACCCGGACCCGTCGGTGCTGACGACGAGCGTGCGCAACCTGCTCCGCCCCGAGGCCGATCCCGTCGCGGCGGCGGCGCTCTCACGGCAGCTCCCCGACGATCCGAGACTGATCGAGGCGGAGGTGCTGCGCCGTGTTCCGTACGCGACCGACTGGGAGGGTCAAGGCGTCCCCTGGCGCTTCCCCAGCGCCGCCGAGGCCGTGAGCGAGGGGCGTGGCGACTGCGAGACGCGCGCCCTGGTACTGGCGAGCGTGCTGGCCGCCAAGGGCATCCCGTACGAGCTCCGCATCTCGATCGACCACATCTGGGTCGACTACGCCGGCAAGGAGCCGAGCGCCAACGAGAACGACGCGCTCGTGCTGGCGGAGCGCGGCGAGGACGGCTTGCGTCTGCGCCTGCCCGAGGACTTCAGCCTGCGCCGGGAGCTGAGGAGTCAGGTGAGGATGTACTGGGACCCGATGCCGTGGGCACGCCGGGTCCTTCTTACGGCGGGCCTGCTGCTGATCCCCGTGGGGGCTCGTGCGACGACGACGTCGCTCCGGATCCGGCGACCAACGCCCTCGAGACGGGTCCGTCGCGGGTGGCTGCCGACGGCCCTCAGGTGTAGCCTCACGGCCGTGTCCCGCCGGCGACCGTGGAGCCCTCATGACCTCTCTTGACGCGCGCATCCGCGCCGTGGCGCGCAGGATCGTGACCGAGTGCGCTGCGGTACGGCCCGGCGAGCACGTCTACATCGACGGTCGCCTCGACTCGGCCGCCTACCTCGAGCAGCTCGCGCACGAGTGCGAGCTGGCCGGCGCGACGGCGCTCGTCGTCGCCCGCAGTGACGAGCGCATGCACCGCCGGCTCACCGAACTGGCCGAGGGGCAGCTGGCGGCCACATCACGCTGTGAGCTCGAGGCGGTGAAGGCCGCCGACGTCGTGTTCGTGGTGCGCATGGAGGACGGCGACCCGCGGCTCTTCGCCGACGTGTCGCCGGGGCAGCGGGCGGCCCAGAGCCGCGGGCGCAAGCCGATCATCGACGCGATCTTCGGCGGCGGCAAGCGCTGGATCGGCACCGACTTCCCGACGCCGGCCCAGGCGGCCGCGTTCAACCTCGAGTGGGACGCCTTCAGCGAGATGTTCTGGCGGAGCCTCGACGTGGACTACGGCGAGCTGCAGGAGAAGGCGGACGCTGCGGCGCGCCTGTTCGAGGGCGCGCGGCAGGTCCGCATCCGCTCGCCCAAGGGGACCGACGTGACGCTCGGCGTCGCTGGCCGGCCCTCGACAAGGACGTCGGTCTCGTCGGTCGCGAGACCGACCTGTCGAACCTGCCGGCCGGCGAGATCTGCCTGGCGCCGCTCGAAGACCAGGCCGACGGCACGGTCGTCTTCGATCTCGCCTTCTGGGACGGACGCCGCATCGAGGACCTCGAGGTGCGGTTCGAGCGCGGGGTCGTGCGAGGCCCATCCGCGCCGCCTGCGAGTTCGAGTACTTCACCGGCGTCCTCGACGCCTCCGACGCCGGCGCCCACATCATCGGCGAGCTCGGGATCGGTCTCAACCCGGCGGTCGGTGCGCCGTGCGGCTACACGCTGACCGATGAGAAGATCCTCGGCACCGTGCACCTGGCGCTGGGCGACAACACGATGCTCGGCGGGGTCAACGATTCGACCCTGCACTGGGACATGATGATCCTGCGGCCGACCGTCGAGGTCGACGGGCGGCTCCTGCTCGACGACGGGGAGTGGATGGTATGAACGCGACGCGAGCGATCGATCTGCGCAGCGACACGGTGACGCCGCCGCCGGTCCCGAGATGCGCCGGGCGATGGCCGAGGCCGAGGTCGGCGACGACGTCTTCGGCGACGACCCGACGGTCATCGCGCCTGCAGGAGCGCGCGGCGGAGCTGCTCGGCAAGGAGGCGGCGCTCTACGTGCCGTCGGGCACGATGACGAACCAGGTGGCGCTGCACGCCCAGACGCGCCGCGGCGACGAGGTCTTCCTGCACGCGCAGGCGCACATCGTCTTCTACGAGCAGGGCGGCGCGGCCGTGCTCTCCAGCTGCAGCTGCGCTGACCTTCGACTCCGCCGACGGGACGCTCGACCCCGAGGCGATGGAGGAGTACGTCCACCACGACGACGACGTGCACTTCGCGCCGACGCGCGATCGTCTGCACTCGAGGACACGCACAACCACTGCGGCGGTCGTCGTCTACCCGCTCGAGAAGGTCCGCGAGGTGCGCGCCTTCTGCGACCGGCACGGCCTGCTGCTGCACCTCGACGGGGCCCGCATCTGGAACGCGGCCGCGGCCGGCGGCGTGTCGCCGTCCGAGATCGCGTCGCCCTGCGACACGGTGAGCGTGTGCCTGTCGAAGGGTCTCGGCGCGCCGGTCGGCTCGCTGCTCGCTCGGCGACGCGCGCCTTCGTGCAGCGCGCGCTGCGCGCGCGCAAGCTCTTCGGCGGCGGCATGCGCCAGGCGGGCATCATCGCGGCCGCCGGTCTGTACGCGCTCGAGCACCACGTCGAGCGCGTGGTCGACGACCACCGCCGCGCCCGCGCGCTGGCCGAGCGGCTCGCGCCGGCGCCCGGCCTCGCGGTCGATCTCGAGAAGGTGCAGACCAACATGGTGTACGCCGGCACGCGCGGGACCGGGCTGCCGGCCGCGCGAGGTCGTGCGGCTGCTCTCCGAGGCGGGGCGTGCTGGCCCTCGACGAGGGCGCCGTGGCAGGTGCGCTTCGTGACCCACCTCGACGTCGACGACGCCGACATCGAGGAGGCCGCGGTCGTCGTCGCGCGGGTGCTCGAGGGCGCCGCGCGGCGGGCTGACGCCCGCGCGAGCGCGCCGCGGCCGGGCGACGCCCGACCGACGCGCGAAGGGCGGGGGCGACCGCACGGCGCCCCCCGCCCTTCGCCTTTCGCCGCCCTTCGCCTTCGGCCGCGGAGCGCCGCGCGCGACCGCCCTACTTCTTCGCCGCCGGCTTCTTCTCCTTGACCGGCTTGCTGCCGGGACGCACGGCCATGTTGCGGTAGACCTGCTCCATGTCCTCGCGGCGTGAACTTGCGCGGGTTGTTGGCCCAGAGGCGCGTCTGCGTCATGGCGCCTTCGACCAGGTCGGGGATCGCCGACTCGGGGATGTCGACGTCGGAGAGGTACTGCGGCACGTTGAGGTCGTCAGCCAGCAGGCGCAGGGCGGCGACGGTCTTCTCGGCCGCCTCGCGGTCGGAGAGGCCGATCATGTTCTCGCCCATGGCCTGGCCGATCTGCTTGAACCAGCGCAGGCAGGCGAGCATGTTGTAGCTCCATCGACCCACGGCAGGATCATCGTGTTGGCGACGCCGTGCGGCACGTGGAACATGCCGCCGATGGGATACGAGAGCGCGTGCACGGCGCCGACGCCGGCGTTGCCGAAGGCGATGCCGCCCATCATCGAGCCCATCGCCATGTTGTCGCGGGCCCACATGTTGGTGCCGTCGTACACGGCGCGTGCGGATGCTCTGGCTGATCAGCTTGATGCCCTCGTAGGCCAGCGAGTCGGTGTGCATCGTCGCGTTCACCGAGATGTAGGCCTCGATGTTGTGGATGAGGGCGTCCATGCCCGAGGCGGCCGTGACGCCGGGCGGGCAGCTCGCGGTGAGCATGGGGTCGACGAGGGCCACGTTCGGCATGAGGAACGGGCTCACGAGGCCCTGCTTCACGTTGAGCTTCTCGTTGGCGAAGATGGCGATCGCGGTGCACTCCGAGCCGGTGCCGGCCGTGGTCGGCATGGCGATGATGGGCAGACCCTTGCGCGGCACCTTGTCGATACCGACGTAGTCGTAGACCGTGTCGCCGGTGTGCGGCAGCACGGCGGCGGCCTTGGCGACGTCGATCGGCGACCCGCCGCCGAAGCCGACGATGAGGTCGTAGCCGCCCTCCTCGACGATGCGCACGATCTCCTCGATGGTACCCATCGGCGGTTCGGGGACGGTCTTGTCGTAGAAGCCGACCTCGAGGCCCGCCTCGCGCAGCGGTCGCTCGACCTCGTCGCACATGCCGCAGGAACTGACGCCCTCGTCGGTGATGACCAGCACTTTGGTGCCGTTGAGCTTCTTGGCCTCGCCGCCCAGCTGGTCGACGGCGCCGATGCCGGTGATCAGCGTCTTGGGCTGGCGATGGATGCGCATCTTGCGTTCGACCCTGCGACTCTCGACCTGCTGCCCGCCCATGGCGGACGAGAAGATGCGCGGCTCCGGCTCGTTGTGAACGTGATCCATGGCTCCTCCTGGAGGGTGGTTGTCCTCGTGTCTCAGCGCGGCAGCCAGCTCTCGCAGTGCAGCCGCTTCACGTCGTCTCTGATCTGGTCGCGGAACTTGGGGTCGGCGATGTCGATGCAGCATCGCCGCGCGGTCGCGCAGGCCGCTTGCCCTTGAGGTGGGCGATGCCGTGCTCGGTGACCACGTAGTCGACGTCGGCGCGCATGGTCGTGACGGCGGCGCCCTCGGTCACGGTGGCGACGATGCGGCTCACGGTGCCCTTCTTGGCGGTGGAGGGCAGGGCGATGATCGCCTTGCCGCCCTTGCTGCGGGCGGCGCCGCGCACGAAGTCGACCTGTCCGCCGATGCCGGTGAACTGCATCGGGCCCATGGTGTCGGCGACGACCTGTCCCATGAGGTCGACCTGGATGGCGGAGTTGATCGACACGACGTTGTCGTTCTGGCCGATCACGTAGGGGTCGTTCGCGTAGCTCACCGGGAACATGTTGACCATCGGGTTGTCGTCGACGAAGTCGTAGAGGCGTCGCGTCCCCATGAGGAAGGTCGCCGTCATCTTGTCGCGGTGCAGGTTCTTGCGGCGGTTGGTGACGACGCCCTCGTTGTAGAGGTCGACGACGCCCTCGCTGAACATCTCGGTGTGGATGCCGAGGTCGTTCTTGTCGTGGAGGAAGCTGAGGACTGCGTCGGGGATGGCGCCGATGCCGAGCTGCAGGCAGGCGCCGTCGTCGATGAGGTCGGCGATGTGCTTGCCGATGGCCTCCTCGACGGGGCCGATCCTGGGCGGCGCCAGCTCGATGATCGGCTGCTCGCTCTCGACGATGTGGTCGATGTCGGAGACGTGGATGAACGAGTCGCCGTGCGTGCGCGGCATGTTGGGATTGACCTGGGCGATGACCGTCTTCGCCACCGAGGCGGCCGGCTTGGTGTAGTCGACCGAGATGCCGAACGAACAGAAGCCGTGCTTGTCGGGAGGGGAGAGGTGGACGAGCGCGACGTCGACGGGCAGGTAGCCCTTGAGGAACAGGTCGGGGATCTCGCTGAAGAAGGTCGGGGTGTAGTCGCCGCGGCCCTCGTAGACCGCCTCGCGCGTGCTGGCGCCGACGAACACCGAGTTGTGGAAGAAGCTCTCGGCGAACTCGGGCTTCGCGTACTCCCCCTTGCCCATCGCGACCATGTGGACGATCTCCACGTGGCGCAGCTCAGCGGCGCGGGCGACGAGCCCGTCGACGAGCTCGAGCGGCTCGCCGCAGGCGTGGGCGAACACGACGCGGTCGCCCGGCTTGACGACCTTCACCGCATCCGCGGCCGTGACGACCTTCTTCGCGTAGTCCGAGGTCCAGTCCATCCCATCACTCCTTGAGCTTCCGTATGACGGTCGTGGCGATCTCCTGTTGCCGGGTGGGCCGTCCCTCGACGGTCTCGCCGGCGACCACTACGTGGCCCGGCTCGTCGCCGGTCAGCCGGTGGCCGGAGGCGCAGGCGCGGGGACAGCCGCTCAGATAGACGGTCGTCCCCGGGTCTGAGCCGTCTTCGTCGCCAGTGAGCTCGGCGGCGACGGCGCCGCGGTCGATGTGCGGGTTGCAGCCCCCGCAGAAGACCACGCGCGGCTGCGCGCCGGATGTGTGCTCGTCACCAGTCACGCGCCTGCCGTCGCGGTCGGCTTCTTGACCGCGGTCTTGTCCCACGGCTTGCCGACGCCTGCGAGCGCCCTGGCGAGCGCCTTCTTGTGGTCCATGTTGCTCTGCCGCGCGATCATGATCCGCTGGGCCTGCGGCGAGCCTGCGCCGTGCATCGACTCGGTGCGGTAGCCGACGGCGGCCGTGCCGAGGGTGAGGTTCTCGACGAGGCGCAGCACCCGCATGCGGTCGATGGTCGGCGTGTCGCACTGGCCGACGAGGTACTTCTCGATGATGGGGCCGATCTTCTCGTCGGCGAGATCCTGTGCCGACGGCATCGTGACCATGAGGCCGCCGGCCACGTCCTCGGCGAGGCGCGCGATCTCGTACGGGAAGCGGGTGACGTTCTGCTTGCAGACGTTGGCGAGCAGCATGTCGATCTGGTAGTTGCCGGCCGGCATCCGGGAGCCCTCGGCCGAGCAGGCGATGCCGCACGAGAAGAGGGTCTCGTTCAGGTGCGTCATCTCGATCAGCTTGTCCTTGATGTGGCTCGCCTTCTGCACGCCGTTCATCTCGGCGGCCACGGCGGCGGCGCCGATCAGGACGTCGCCGACACCGACCTTGCAGCCGCCGTAGCTCTGCCGGTGGAACCCGGCGAAGCGCTCGACGAGGGCGCCCGAGAACTCGATCTCGCCGCACAGGTAGACGCGCTCCCATGGCACGAAGACGTCTTCGAAGACCATGAGTGCCTCTTGGCCGCCGAACTGCGCGTTGCCCACGTCGAGCTCGTTGCCCTCGAGCTTGCGGGTGTCGCAGCTCTGGCGCCCGTAGATGTAGAAGACGCCCTCGGTGTTGGCCGGGCAGCTGAAGCTGACGGTGAAGTCCTCGTCGCCCTCGCGCATCGCGACCGTCGGCATGACGATGATCTCGTGCGAGTTGCAGGCGCCCGTCTGGTGCGCCTTGGCGCCGCGCACGACGATGCCGTCGTCGCGCCGCTCGACGATGTGCACGTACATGTCGGGGTCGGGCTGCTGGTGCGGCGGCAGGCTGCGGTCGCCCTTGGGATCGGTCATGGCGCCGTCGGCGACGAGGTCGTTCTCCTGCAGGTACTGGACGTACTTCTTGAAGCGCTCGTGGTACTCGGTGCCCTTGGCCTGGTCGGTCTCGTAGGTGACCGAGTAGAGGGCGTTGATCGCGTCCATGCCGACGCAGCGCTGGAAGCAGGAGCCGGTCTTCTGCCCGAGCAGGCGCTGCATCTTGACCTTCTTGACGAGGTCCTCGGTCGACTGGTGGATGTGGGTGAAGCGGTTGACCTTCGCGCCGGTCAGGTGACTGGTCGCCAGCATGAGGTCTTCGTACTCGGGATGGCGGGCCAGCTCGTACGTCATCGCGATGCAGTTGATGCTCGGGCGGATGACGGGATGGTGGACGTAGTCGTCGACCTTCTCGCCGAAGAGGTAGATCGTGAGGTCCAGGTCGGCGATGCTCTGGACGAACTCCTCGGGCGTCTTGAGCGACATGCCACTCCTTCCCTGCGCCTTCTGGGGCGGGCGCTGCACTGGCCTACGGGACGCGGGCGCGCGTTGAGACGGGAGCGCGCGCGGTTGACGCGGTGCGGAGGGGGCGGAAGGTCCACGAAAGGGGCTGACGCCCTCTCCAGAAGAACTATAGGAAGCCGAGTGGCGTTCGTCAATTCTAACTAACTCGATGGCAATCAGGCGGTGGTTGTTTGGACATGATGTCCAAGACGCGGCGTCTCTCCTCGGGTTGACCTGAGCGTGGGATGAGGCTGAAGCGTGCGGCGACGGGAGGGGCCGGCGGCGCTGTCGCGCGGGGGCCGGCCCCTCCCGTCGCCGGTCACGTTCTCCTGCGGCCTGTCCGCTCTGTACCGATTGGCGCGGTCCGGCGCACCAACTTGGGCCGTTGTGGAGTATACGAGCCGTCGGCGCCCCACATATACTGCGGGCGACCGTGGGTCATTCTCCGGCCCACCCCGCCTCACCAAACGTCGATGTGAGCACGGGCAGTCTCGCGCCCGCGCGAGGGAAGGAAGTGGTACAGGGAGCCCAATTCAGTCCTCGTCACCCGACGACGACGCCCGCGCTACCAGAACCCCGACGACACCGTCCAGGACCCGAGTGGAGGGCAATCGATGAGCGCATTCGTAGACGAGTTCATGGCCAAGATCAGGGCCGACAACCCCGGCGAGCCGGAGTTCCATCAGGCCGTCGAGGAGGTCGCCGAGTCTCTCGAGGTCGTCCTCGAGAAGAACCCGAAATACCGTCAGGCGAAGATCCTCGAGCGCATGTCCGAGCCCGAGCGCGTGATCATGTTCCGCGTGCCGTGGGTCGACGACAAAGGCGAGATCCAGATCAACAAGGGCTATCGCGTGCAGATGAACAGCGCCATCGGCCCCTACAAGGGCGGCCTGCGCCTCCACCCCAGCGTGTACCTCGGCCTCCTCAAGTTCCTCGCCTTCGAGCAGGTGTTGAAGAACTCGCTGACGACGCTTCCGATGGGCGGCAGCAAGGGCGGCTCCAACTTCGACCCCAAGGGCAAGAGCGACCGCGAGGTCATGGTCTTCTGCCAGAGCTTCATGACTGAGCTCTGCCGCCACATCGGCGACCGCACCGACATCCCCGCCGGCGACATCGGCGTGGGCGGCCGCGAGATCGGCTTCATGTTCGGCCAGTACAAGCGCATCCGCAACGAGTTCGTCGGCGTGCTCACCGGCAAGGGCATCGAGTTCGGCGGCTCGCTGATCCGTCCCGAGGCGACCGGCTACGGCGCGGTCTACTTCGCCGCCGAGATGCTGACCACGCGCAACGAGACCCTCGAGGGCAAGACCTGTCTGGTCAGCGGCTCCGGCAACGTGGCTCAGTACGCGATCGAGAAGATCCTCGACCTCGGCGGCAAGCCGGTCACCTGCAGCGACTCGGGCGGCTACATCTACGACGAGGCCGGCATCGACCGCGAGAAGCACGCGTTCCTGCTCGAGCTGAAGAACGTGAAGCGCGGCCGCATCAGCGAGTACGCCGACAAGTACTCGAGCGCTGTCTACACCCCGGTCGATGCGGCTAAGGACTTCAACCCGCTCTGGGCTCACAAGGCCGACTGCGCCTTCCCCTGCGCGACGCAGAACGAGATCAACGCCAAGGACGCGAAGACCCTCGTTGACAACGGCGTGTACCTGGTCTCCGAAGGCGCCAACATGCCGACCGTCCCCGAGGGCGTCAACCTCTTCGTCGAGAAGAAACTCCTCTACGGTCCCGGCAAGGCCGCCAACGCCGGCGGCGTCGCGACCTCGGGTCTCGAGCAGTCGCAGAACAGCCTGCGGCTGAGCTGGACGCGTGAAGAAGTGGACGCGCGCTTGCACGGCATCATGAAGAGCATCCACAAGCAGTGCGTCGACGCCGCGGCGGCGTACGGCGTCGAAGGCAACTACGTCGCCGGCGCCAACATCGCGGGCTTCCTCAAGGTCGCCAACGCGATGATGGCCCAGGGCGTCGTCTGAGCGACGGCACGGACGGCGGGGCCGGGCGCTGCGCGCCCGGCCCCGCCGGTACCGCCCCGGTCGTCGCGCTCGCCGGCGATAGGTTCACCGGCCTCGCGCTCGGGTATGACCCGGACGATCGGAGAAGGCACAGGACTCGTGGTGACAGGACCCGTGTGAGGGCCTGAAAGGAGCACTTGCGATGAAGAAGATCGAGGTCTACATCCAGCCGTACAGCCTGGACGCCGTGGCGCAGGCGCTGGCGGTCAAAGGCGTGCGTGGGCATGACGGTCACCGAGTGCAAGGGTTTCGGCGTGCAGCGCGGCTTCACGCGCGGCGAGGACGTGGCGCCGGGCCAGTACGTGTTCCACCCCAAGATGAAGGTCGAGATGGTCGTGCTCGAGGAGGACGTCGAGCACATCGTCGAGCACATCGGGGAGTCGCTGAAGAGCGGTCAGATCGGCGAGGGCAAGATCTTCGTCGCGCCGATCGACGATGCGATCCGCACGCGCACCGGCGAGCGCAGTCGCGACGCGATCAAGTAGGAGCGCGCGGCGCGCACCTGCGTCCGCGTGAGACACGAAGAGGGGCGGGCGGCCCGAACGGGCCGCCCGCCCCCTTCTCATGGTCACTCCGCCGCCCGCCGCCTTGTCGGCTGCGGCGGCGGCGTCGTGTCAGGCGAGATCGAACTCGCGCTCGAAGTCGGCCTTGGAGCGGGCGCCGATCACCTTCTTCGCCGGCTGGCCGTCCTTGAAGAGGATGATGGTCGGGATGCTCATGATGCCGAACTTGCTCGCCGTCGCCGGGTTCTCGTCGACGTTGAGCTTGCCGACGGCGACCTTGCCGTCATGGTCGCCGGCGATCTCCTCGATCACGGGTCCGACGATGCGGCACGGGCCGCACCACGGCGCCCAGAAATCGACGATCAGCGGCGTCGCGGCGTCGGTGATCTCTTTGTCGAAGGTCTCATCGGTCAGGGTCTTGACTTCGGACACTACGTCCTCCTTGGCTGTCGGGCGGCCCAATGTGGCGGCCGCCTCGTCCGTTCACATGCATCGGTTCAGAGGCTCTCCATGACGCGCGTCAGGCGCGTCTGGACCTCGCCGGCGATCTCGTCGAGCGCCGGGTTGCCGACGACACCGAGCATCGCGCCGGCGTTGACCGCGACGACTCTCGTGGCCGCTTCGCTCTCGTACACGACGACGTTGCAGGGCAGCAGCACGCCGAGGTCAGGCTCGGCAGTGAGCGCCTTGTGCGCCAGCGGCGGGTTGCAGGCGCCGAGGATCACGTACTTGCCGTGCTCGACGCCGAGCTTCTCCTTCAACGCGGCCTGAACGTCGATCTCAGCCAGCACGCCGAAGCCCTCGGCCTTGAGTGCCTCGCGCACGCGGGGCAGCACGACGTCGAACCGCTCCGGCACGTTGCGTCCTACGCCATAGTCTGCTGGTTGCATGGGCTCCCTCCATGGTCCGCGACGAGGCCGAGGAAGATATACCCAAGGGGGTATCGGTGAAACCGGGCGAGACCGGCCCCGCGCCTGACTTGTTACTTGCCCTGCGGCCGCCCGGGCCAATCCCGTCGCGGTCGCGACGCGGCGTGCTCTCGACGGCGGCGCTCCTCCGCCGGCGACGCCGTCGTCGCCGACCGAGCACTCCCGATATCCCGGCGCTTTCCGATATCATGCGTGGTTCACGGCCGTGAGGCGGCGGCGACGCCGGCGACCGGCCGGTGCAGGCTGCCGGCGAGGATCGAGAGAGGTGTGGCCACCGTGAGGAGCGACAGATCAAGCACGGAGTCGAGCGTGCGCCGCATCGCTCCCTGCTGCGTGCCCTGGGTGTGACCGACGCCGAGATGGAGCGCCCGTTCGTGGGCGTCGCCAACGCGTTCAGCGAAGTGGTACCCGGGCATCTGCACCTGCGCCAGGTCGTCGATGCGGTCAAGGCCGGCGTGCGCATGGCCGGCGGCACGCCCTTCGAGTTCGGCACGATCGGCATCTGCGACGGCATCGCCATGAACCACGAGGGCATGCTCTACTCGCTGCCGAGCCGCGAGCTCGTCGCCGACTCCGTCGAGGCGATGACCGTCGCGCACGCGTTCGACGCTCTGGTGCTCGTGCCGTGCTGCGACAAGATCGTCCCCGGCATGCTGATGGCGGCCGCGCGGCTCGACATCCCGACCGTCATGGTCGGCGGCGGTCCGATGCTGGCCGGCCGCCGCGACGGCCGGCCGGTCGATCTCAACACCGTCTTCGAGGGCGTCGGCCGCCACATGGCCGGCACGCTCGACGACGAGGGGCTCGCCGCCATCGAGTGCGCCGCCTGCCCGACCTGCGGTTCGTGCTCCGGCATGTTCACCGCCAACTCGATGAACTGCCTCGCCGAGGTGCTCGGGCTGGCGCTGCCCGGCAACGGCACGATCCCCGCCGTCTACTCCGAGCGGATCCGGCTCGCGAAGCAGGCCGGCATGCGGGTGATGGACGTGTTCGCCCAAGGGCTGACGCCGCGGCAGATCCTGACCGACGCCGTCATGGGCAACGCCTTGGCGCTCGACGCAAGCTTGGGCTGCAGCACCAACACCGTGCTGCACCTGGCGGCGATCGCGACCGAGGCGGGCCTCGAGTTCCCTCTCGAGCGCATCAACGAGATCGCCGCCCGCGTGCCGCACGTCTGCATGCTGGCTCCGGCGAGCGACGTGCACGTCGAGGACCTCTACCAGGCCGGCGGCATCCAGGCGCTGATGAAGCGCCTCATCGACGCCGGCCTCATGGACGGCTCGTGCAAGACGGTCGCCGCCTCGACCCAGGCCGAAGCGGTCGCGCGCGCGACCGTGCTCGACGACGAGGTCATCCGCCCGCTCGACCGGCCCCACCACGCGACCGGCGGGCTCGCCGTGCTCTTCGGCGACCTCGCTCCCAACGGCGCGGTCGTCAAGGAGGGCGCGGTGGCGGAGGAGATGCTGCGCCACCGCGGCCCCGCCCAGGTCTTCGAGAGCGAGGCCGAAGCGGTCGCCGCGATCGCCGCCGACGAGATCCGCGGCGGCGGCGTGGTCGTGATCCGCAACTGCGGGCCCAAGGGCGCGCCCGGCATGCCCGAGATGCTGACCCCGACCTCGGCGCTCGCCGGCCGCGGCCTCGACAAGGACGTGGCCCTGATCACCGACGGCCGCTTCAGCGGCGCGACGCGCGGCGCAGCCATCGGCCACGTCGCGCCCGAGGCCCAGGCCGGCGGTGCGATCGGCCTCGTCCGGGACGGCGACGTCATCGCCATCGACATCCCCGCTCGCACACTCAGCCTTGAGGTCTCCGAGGAGGAGATGGCGCGGCGCCGGGCGGCACAGCCGCCCTTCACGCCGCGCCCCGGCGTATCCGGGTATCTGGCCCGCTACGTCAAACTCGTCTCCGGTGCGGAGAAGGGAGCTGTCCTCCAATGAGTCCAGACAAGAAGATGAAGGGTTCCGAAGCCCTCGTGGCCGCCCTCGAGCACGAGGGCTGCGAGGTCATGTTCGGCTTTCCCGGCGGCGTCGCGATCCCGTTCTACGACGCCCTCTACGACGCCAAGAAGCTCCGCCACGTGCTGGTGCGGCACGAGCAGGGCGCCGCGCACGCCGCCGACGGCTACGCTCGCGCCACCGGCAAGGTCGGCGTCTGCGTGTCGACGAGCGGCCCCGGCGCCACCAACCTGGTCACCGGCATCGCCACCGCCTACCTCGACTCGTCGCCGCTCGTGGCGATCACCTGGCAGGTGCGCAGCGACCTGATCGGCACCGACGCCTTCCAGGAGGCCGACATCACCGGCATCACGCTGCCGATCGTCAAGCACTCGTACCTCGTCAAGAGCACGGCCGAGTTGCCGCGGGTCGTGCACGAGGCCTTCCACATCGCCTCCACCGGCCGTCCCGGCCCGGTGCTCATCGACATCCCCGTCGACGTCGCTCTGGGCGAGCTCGCCTACCACGACGCCGACGCGCTCGACCTGCCGGGCTACCGGCCCACGGTCAGGGGTCACATCAAGCAGATCCGCGCCGCCGCCAAGGCCATCAACGAGGCCCAGCGACCGGTGCTGTACCTGGGCGGCGGAGCGATCACCTCCGACGCCGCCGCCGAGATCCTGCGGCTCGCCGAGCTGCGCCGGCTGCCGGTCGCGACCACGCTCATGGGCATCGGCGCCTTCCCCGAGACGCACGAGCTCTCCGTGGGCATGCTCGGCATGCACGGCACGGTCACCGCCAACTACGCGGTCCACGAGTGCGACCTGCTCATCAACCTGGGCGCGCGCTTCGACGACCGGGTGACCGGCAAACTCAAGGCCTTCGCGCCCCACGCCCGTGTCATCCACGTCGACGTGGACCCGGCCGAGATCGGCAAGAACGTGACGCCGCTCATCCCGATCGTCGGTGACGCCAAGCACGTCGCCGCCGGGCTCGTCAAGGAGCTCGAAGGCATGGAGTGGCCGGCCGAGCGCACCGCCGAGTGGCTGGCGCGCATCGCCGCCCGCAAAGAGGAGTTCCCCCTCCATTACGAGGACCCGAAGGACGGCAAGCTCGCGCCGCAGCTCGTGGTCGAGGAGATCGATCGGGTCACCGGCCACGACGCTCTCATCTGCACCGACGTGGGCCAGCATCAGATGTGGGCGACGCAGTACTACACCCACACGTCTCCGCGCCAGTTCATCAGCTCCGGTGGCCTCGGGACCATGGGGTTCGGGCTGCCGGCGAGCATCGGCGCCAAGATCGGGCGGCCGGACAAGACGGTCATCGACATCAGCGGCGACGGCGGCTTCCAGATGACCGTGCAGGAGCTCGCCACGGCGGTGAGCTACGGCGTGCCGGTCGTGGTCTGCATCCTCAACAACGGCTACCTCGGCATGGTGCGCCAGTGGCAGGACCTCTTCTGGAACAAGCGCTACTCCTTCACCTGCATCGAGTCACAGCCCGACTTCAAGCTGCTCGCCGAGGCGTTCGGCGCCGTGGGCATGCTGGTGACGGAGAAGGACGAGATCGAGCCGGCCCTGCGCGAAGCGATCGCCTGCGATCGACCGGCCGTGATCGACTTCAGGACCTCGGCCGAGGCGAATGTGTTCCCGATGGTGCCGGCCGGTCAAGAGATCACCGAGATGATCGGCGGGCAGGCCAAGGGCAAGGGCAGGAGGACGTCGTGAAGCACACGCTGAGCGTGCTCGTCGAGAACAAGCCCGGTGTGCTGACGCGTGTCGCCGGCCTCTTCGCCCGCCGCGGCTTCAACATCGACAGCTTGGCGGTGGGGCAGAGCGAAGACCCGACTCTGTCGCGGATGACGATCACCATCGACGGCGCCGAGCACTCGATCGACCAGGTCACCAAGCAGCTCCACAAGCTCATCAACGTGGTGAAGATCCGCGACCTCGAGCCCACGGGTATGGTCGCCGGTGAGCTGCTTTTCGTGAAGGTGAGCGCCGAAGGCGACAAGCGCACCGAGGTGCTGCAGATCGCCGAGATCTTCCACGCCAAGATCGTCGACGTCGACCGGCGCGTCGTGGCGCTTGCGCGTGGTCGGCACGGCCGACAAGCTCAAGGCGCTGCTCGAGCTGCTCAAGCCGCTCGGGGTCCTCGAGGTCGTGCGCACCGGCTCTGATCGCGATCGGGCGCGGGCGGGGCGGCTGACGTCGCCCCCGCGCCGAACCGGCTGCGCACGCCACGCGTCGGGCGTGGCCGGGGAGGCGTGCCGTGGCCGCTCCACCATCATCGCTGAGCTCGAGGTGACCAACTGGTCGCAGACGGAAGATGAATGCGCGAGAGACGCAGGACACGAGGGCGAGGAAGAGGAGCAGGATCGATGATCACACTTTCGGCGAAGGACGGCGGGGCGGTCTTCGGGACGATCAGTGAGGAGGACCTCCAGCTGCTCATCGGCCAGCTTGAGGAAGAGGACTCCGAGGACACCGACTACTACGTGTCCGCGGGCACGATCGACATGCTGATGGAGACGGGAGCCGGCGCCGATCTCGTCCGGGTCCTGACAGAGGCGGTCGGCGACTCCGACGGCGTGGAGGTCGTCTGGACTCGCGAGTGACCGGCGCGCCCGCAGGCGCGTCGGGCGCGAGACGTGCGCGGCGTACTTGGAGGTAGCCATGCTTGAGGTCTCATGGCTTCTGTTTGTCGCCGCCGCCTTGGTGCTCATCGCCACGCCGGGCCAGGACATGCTGCTCGTCATGTCGAGGTCGATCTCCCAAGGTCCTGCGGCAGGCGTCGTCACCGCGGGCGGCGTGAGTACGGGGCTGGTCGGCCACACTATCCTTGCGACACTCGGGCTGGGCGCCATCCTGCGCGCTTCGGAGTGGCTGTTCCTCGGGTTCAAGTTGGTCGGTGCGGCCTACCTCATCTACCTGGCCGTTGCTCTGCTGCGAGCCGGGAGCGCCAAGTTTGCGCCTGGGGGCGCATCCGTTCGATCACATGGGCGGTTGTTCGTTGACGGGGCGTTCTCGAACATCTCCAACCCGAAGGTCGCGGTCTTCTACTTCGCCTTCATGCCGCAGTTCGTAGAGCCCGGCGCCACGCATCCTGCGCTCAGCATCTTCGTGCTGGGCCTGCTCTTCGCTGGGCTCACCTTCCTGGTCAAGGGCCCCGTCGGTCTGCTCGGAGGGCTCTTGTCGGGCTGGCTTCGGGCGCGCCCGCGAGTCCTGGTCTGGCTGAATCGGTCGAGCGCGGCGGTCCTTCTGGGGCTCGGTGTGAGGCTGGCCGCGGAGCGCCGGCCCTGAAGTGACTGAACGATCGCTTAGCGGGAGGTGAGCTCGCCGTGACGCCACTGACCGCGGCGGACATGGACTACGACAAGCTCGGCCACGCCTACCGCCGCACACGGGTGCCCGACCCGCGCATCGCCCGTCGCATCGACGCCGCTCTCGGTGATGTCGTCTCGATCGTGAACGTCGGCGCCGGCACGGGAGCCTACGAGCCGGCGGGGCGCGAGGTCGTGGCGGTCGAGCCCTCGGCGGCGATGATCGCTGCCCGCCCGCCAGAGGCCGCTCCCGCCGTCGAGGCCTGCGCCGAGTCGCTCCCGTTCTCCGACCGTAGCTTCGACGCCGCCATGGCCGTGCTCACCATGCACCACTGGAGTGACGTCACCGCCGGTCTGTCGGAGATGCGACGCGTCACACGGCGGCGCGTCGTGCTGCTCACGTGGGATCCCGAGTTCAGCGACGCGCTCTGGCTCACCGTGCACTACCTGCCGCGGATCAGAGAGCGCGACCGGATGGCGTTCCCCTCGTTGGCACAGCTGGCTGGCGCTCTTGGCGAGATCGAGGTCACGGCGGTGCCGATCCCACACGACTGCACCGACGGCTTTCTCGGGGCCTGGTGGCGGCGACCGGAAGCCTACCTCGACCCGCAGGTTCGCGCCGGCATCTCCGGCTTCGCGAGAATGAGGCCGGCTGAGACCGCCGGCGCGATGGACAGGCTGCGCCGCGATCTCGAGAGCGGCGCATGGGACCAGCGGTTTGGTCACCTGAGTGCCGTGGAGGAGCTCGACCTCGGCTACCGTCTGGTCGTCGCGCGTGACCCCCCTCCTGCTGGTCACGCGGCATGCGACCCCAGCGGGTGCGTCCAGAGTCGGTAGTAGACTCCACGTGCGGGTGAGCGCGCCGCCGAGCCCGATCCGTCGGCACGATACGGAGATCCGCCATGGTGAGAGATCGACGCTTCGTGGCCGTCCATCGCGGCGGCCCGCTTGACCTGACGCGACATCGCCTGCTGGCGAGTTGGGCCGCAGACTGCGCGGAGCACGTCCTGCCCCTGTTCGCCCGCGGGCATCCTGATGACGAGCGCCCCCGACTCGCGATCGAGGCGACCCGCGCGTGGTCCCGCGGTGAGATCGCGGTGGGCGCGGCGCGTGAGGCTGCGTTCCGGGCGCACGCCGCGGCGAGAGACGCGCCCGAAGATGAGGCGATCGCGGCTGCGCGTGCCGCGGGCCATGCCGTCTCCACGCCGCACATGGCGGACCACTCGCTGGGAGCGGCAGGCTACGCGGTCAAGGCCGTGAAGCTGGCGTCCCCTTCGTTTGAGGCGCTCGCGGCAGGCGAGCGTGAAGGTCGGTGGCAGAGGGAGCGCCTGCCGGAGGCGATCCGCGACCTCGTGGTGTCGGCGCAGAAGCGGAGGTAGTGATGGAGACGCCTGTCGACTGGCTGCTCGATGGCGAGCCATTCGTCGAGTACCGAACGAGGCTGGATCTGCTCGGGCAGTCCGGCGAAGACGCTCTCGTGCGCTGCCGCCCGCGAGTCCATGCTGGCGGATCCTCGGGTGGTCGGCCTCGTCGGCGACCTGACGGCGTGGCCCGGGGCGGCCATAGCCAGCCACAAGAGCGCGAGCCAATCGTTCCACAAGCTCACCTTCATCGCGGACCTCGGTCTGCGCGCGGCCGACGACGGCGTCGACAAGATCGTCGCGGCGATAGTGGAGCATCGATCGGACGAGGGTCCGTTTCAGATCACCACGAAGGTCGCGCAGCGCTACGGCGGCACCGGAGTCGAGACATGGGCGTGGGCGCTCTGCGACGCTCCTCTCGTCGTGTACGCGCTCGCGAAGATGGGCCTGGCCGAGCATCGGTCCGTGCGGGCCGCCATCGATCACCTGAACGGCCTGGTGCGCGAGAACGGCTGGCCGTGCGCGGTCTCCAAGGAGCTTGGGACGTTCCGCGGGCCTGGGCGCAAGGACGACCCCTGCCCGTTCGCGAGCCTCGCGATGCTGAAGGCGCTCGCTGAGTTCGAGGAGCTGCGAGACGGGCCCGCGTGCCACGCGGGCGCCGAGACGCTCCTCACGCTGTGGGGCGAGAGCCGGGAGCGTCACCCGTACCTGTTCTACATGGGCACCGACTTCAGGAAGCTCAAGGCGCCCTTCATCTGGTACGACCTCCTGCACGTGCTCGACGTGCTCTCACGGTTCCCGTGGCTCTCGGACGATCCGCGGCTGCGGGACATGCTCGGCGTCCTCGTCGACAAGGCGGACGATCGGGGGCGCTTCACGTCCGGAGTCCGTGTGGATGCCCTGGAAGGACTGGGAGTTCGGGCAGAAGCGCGAACCGTCGCGCTGGGTCACGTTGCTCGCATGGCGCATCGTCGAGAGGATCGGCGGTCGGCGGTCGTGAGCGTGCGCCCGACAATGGCTTCGACCCGACGGCGACGGGGGGGCACATTGCGGCCGCGCCGCTAGCGAAGGGCGAGCAGCTCGGAGACCGTGACGAAGCGGTACCCGCGGGCCTGCAGCTGCTCGAGGATCCGCGGCAGCGCTTCGCGGGTCGCCTCGCGGCTCTCGTACATGACATGCAGGAGCACGATCGACCCGGGGCGGACGCCGTCCACCACGTAGCCGACGAGCGCGTCGGGATCGTCGGCGAGGCCCGCGATCGAGTCGGGCTCGAGATTCCAGGTGACGGTCACGCGCTCGTGAGCCGAGAGGTAGAGCGGGGTCGTGAACAGGCGCTTGCAGCCGGGCGGCCGGAAGGTGATGGGGCCGCCATATCCAGCGGCACGGAACACGGCGTCGGTGCGCTCGATCTCAGCGGCCACCGTCCCCCCCGACACGAAGTACAAGCGCTTGTGCGTGTAGGTGTGGTTCCCGAGTTCGTGGCCCGCGTCGACGATCCGCTGCAGGAGCTCAGGGTGTTCATCGCATTCCCCGCCGGTCAGGTAGAAGGTCGCGGAGGCATCGTGTGCGTGCAGGACCTCCAGGACTTCGTCGGTGTATCCGGGGGTCGGACCATCGTCGAAGGTGAGAGCGACGACCTTCTGCGAGGTCTCCACGCGTCGCACGAGTTGCCCCGCACTCTGAAACGAACGGGATCTGCTCAGGTGATAGGTCCCGAATGCGACGACCAGCAATCCGACCGACACGGCGACGACGACTCGGGCGATTGCGCCGCTCGCCGAGCGCGGCCGCCCGGCTGTCCCCCGCCACACGAGGAGCATGGCGCCGGCAAGGACCGCGATCGACAGGAATGTCACGGCGTAGTCGGCCATGCCGGAACGGTATCACCGCCTGTGGGCAGCCACCGCGTCCGTCGACCGACTGGGCGCCGGCCCTGGCGTCGAGCAGACAGGGCGAGCGCTACAATGATGGAAGCGCATGGCCGTCGCGCATGCCGCAACACGCAAGCCGCACAGGGAAGGGGGACGAGATGAGACTCGAGTGCCCTGCCTGCGTCGTGCGTGATTGGACGCCGAGCGACAAAGACGCTCTCGTGCGCTTCGCCGACAACTGCTCCATCTGGCGCAACCTCACGCACATGTTCCCCAATCCCTACACCGACGCCGACGCGGACGCCTGGTTCGCCTGCCTCGCCGACATGCGCGAGCCGACGTACTGGGCGATCGAGGTCGAAGGTCATGCCGCCGGCGGTATCGGCGTCATTGTCGACGAGGGTGTCTTCTCGCGCTCGGCCGACTTCGGCTACTGGCTGGGCGAGCCCTACTGGGGCCGCGGCATCATGACGCAGGCGGCGCGGGCGGTGATCCCCTACGCCATGAGTCACTTCGACCTGTGCCGGCTCGAGGCCGCCGTCTTCGCCTGGAACCCCGCCTCCATGCGCGTGCTGGAGCACTGCGGCTTCGTCCGGGAGGGCGTCTCCCAGGCCAGCGTGCTGAAGGATGGTGAGCTCATCGACCGGTTTGTCTACGCCTTGGTGCATCGCGGGGACACCGAGCACGGCGAGTGAAGCGACCGCCGACGATCATCTTCGACCTGGGCGGCGTGCTCGTCGAGAACGTCACCCTGAGCGCCCTCGGCGCGCTCCTCCCCGAGGCGACGGACGCCGAGGCCGTCCGCGAGCGGTGGCTCGCCTCTGAATCGGTCCGCGCCTTCGAGCTCGGGCGCAGCGATCCGGCCACCTTCGCGACCGACTTCGTCGCCGAGTGGGGCGTCGCGCTCGCTCCGGCAGAGCTCCTCGAAGAGTTCGTCACCTGGCCGCGCGCTCTCTGGCCGGAGTCGCTCGATCTGATCGCCGAGTTGCGCGCGCACCACCTGGTCGCCTGCCTCAGCAACTGCAACGAACTCCACTGGGCCAAGTTCGGCGGCTTCGCCGAGCACTTCGACGTGGCGTTCTCGTCGCACCTTCTCGGCCGCATCAAGCCCGACCGCGACGTCTTCGAGACGGTGCTCGCCCGACTCGCGGTCGAACCGGGCGACGTGTACTACTTCGACGACTCGCCGGCCTGCGTCGAGGCCGCCCGCGAGACCGGTATGCTCGCATACCTCGCAACGGGGCCTGACGCGTGCCGCAGGGTCCTGGAGGCGGGGGGGGCTGTGCGGGCGCAGGCGGGGCGCCGAGAGCCGACGGCCACGAGGTAGACTGACCTGAGAGTCGCTCAACCGCAGCTCATGTGCGACATGTGCGACGCACACCGCTCGTTGCCGCAACGGTGCTGTCCCGTCTGATGGGGTGAGGGAATGTCCTCGGATCTGGAGTTCGTCGAGTACGTCTGTGATCAGATGCGCGACGCCAGCCGAGTCAGGTCCCGGAAGATGTTCGGCGAGTTCGCCATCTACTGCGACGACAAGGTGGTCGCGCTCGTCTGCGACGACCGGCTGTTCGTGAAGCCGACGCCTGGCGGGAGGGCTTTCATCGGCGAGGTCGTCGAGTCGCCTCCCTACTCAGGTGCGAAGCCTCACTTCCTGATCGAGGATGGGATCGACGATCGGGAGTGGCTGAGCAGCCTCATCCAGCTGACTGCACGGGAGCTCCCGACGCCCAAGCCCAAGAAGCCGAGGTCCAAGTAGGACCGCGACCCGGTCGACCGCGCCGCGCTTCCGAGGACTTCGGCCGCGGACCGGCCCCGAAGGTATGATGGTCTTCGGAGTGCAGCGGGCGGGATCGATCGCGGGTCCGTTGCCCGTCGATGCCGTGAGCGGAGACAGGGAAGGGCCACTGGTGAGCAGGTCTGGCGCCGATCGGCGCGACGAGTCGTTCTCTGAATGGGGCACCAGACTGGCCTTGAGCCCCGTGTCTGTGCGAGTCACGCTCTCGCTCGTGCTCCTGGGCCTCACAGCCGTCGTTGACTACGTGACCGGCTCGGAGCTCAGCTGCTCGGTCTTCTACGTCGCGCCCGTGGCGTTTGCGGGCGCGCTCGTGTCGCGCCGGGCGGGCGCTGCGCTGGCCGTCGCCGGCGCCGTCCTCTGGACGTACTTCGAGATCACGACGGGACGCGGCTACTCGGCAGCCTGGATCCCGTACTACAACGGCGCGGTCCGGTTCGCGTTCTTCCTGATCATCAGCGAACTCATGGGCCGTCTCCGACGCGCACACATCCGCGAGCGCGAGCTGGCCCGAACAGATGCGCTCACGGGGATCGCGAACGCGCGCGTCTTCGAGGAGCACGTCGACCGGGCCATCGTCCAGAGCCGCCGCAACGCGCGCGCTTTCACCGTCGCCTACATCGACCTGGACCGGTTCAAGGCCGTCAACGACGAGCACGGTCACGCCGAGGGCGATCGAGTGCTGCGAACGGTCTCGGCTCTGATCCGGGACGCGGCGCGCGCGACCGACGTGGTGGCACGCCTGGGCGGAGACGAGTTCGGCGTCCTCATGCCCGACACGAATGCCGAGCAAGGCCGAGTGCCGCTGGAGCGCATCGGCGCCGCGATCAGCGCGGACGCGGGGAGTCACTGGGGAGTAGGGGCGACGATCGGCGCCGTGACCTTCGGCGAGCCGCCGGAGACCGCCGACTACGCTGTGCGTCAGGCGGATGTCCTCATGTTCAGAGGCAAGGCAGAGGGGCGCGGGAGCATCCTGCAGGCGACGTGGCCGGGCGCGGGGGAGGCATGAACGAGCGCGACAAGATGCTCTGCGGCCGACCCTACGACCCGTTCGACCCTGAGCTTGTGAGCGCTCGAGCCGAGGCGCGACGGTCGATCCGGCGTCTCGGCGATCTCGACCCGGCAGACAGCGACGGTCAGCGCCGGCTGCTCCAAGACCTGTTCGGTGCGATCGGGGTCGGCTCGACCGTGGTCGCTCCGCTGCACTGCGACTACGGAGCGCAGATCCGTCTGGGCGCCCGGGTGTTCGTCAACGCCGGGTGCACGTTCCTCGACGCGGCCCCGATCACGCTCGCAGACGATGTGCAACTCGGACCCTGCGTGCAGCTGCTGACCTCCGATCACCCCCGTGACGCGCGCGAGCGAGCTTCCGGCCTCGAGTCGGCGGCCCCTATCACCATCGGTGCGAGGGCCTGGCTCGGGGGAGGCGTCATCGTACTCCCGGGGGTGGAGATAGGCCCCGACGTCATAGTCGGGGCGGGCAGTGTGGTGACGAGTTCGCTCGAGCCCGGTGTGACTGCGGCCGGCAACCCGTGCCGGGTCATCTCCCGGCGCTGACGGCCGTTGTCGCCTGCCTGGTCTTCGTCCCGGTCTTGCTCGGCACACTGCTGTGGGCGCTTGTCGAGCGAGCGCGGAGGAGGCATCATGGCGACTGGCCTGCGACGTAGGCTGGGTGAGACGGGGGCGCCGGCCATACACACGCATCCGTCAGGCGATACGGGGACGAGGGCATGACCGAAGCGCCGAAGTCGCCCGCCGGCGACTTCTCGGCTTGGCTTCGTCGCACGCGGGTCGCGCACCTCGAGGACACGGGTGTCGACGTGCCGTGCGACGAATGCACCGCTTGCTGTACGTCCTCCTACTTCATCCACATCAGACCCGACGAGACCCTGACCCTCGGCCGGATCCCCGGCGAGCTCCTCGTCGCGGCCCCCGGCATGCCCGCCGGCCACGTCGTGCTGGGGTACGACGAGCACGGCCGCTGTCCGATGCTGCGCGCCGGCCGCTGCTCGATCTACGAGGATCGCCCGCTCACCTGCCGCACCTACGACTGCCGGGTGTTCGCCGCGGCGGGGATCGACGCGGACAGGCCGCTCATCACCGAACGTGCCCGACACTGGGCGTTCGACCTTCGCACGAAGGCCGATCGCGAGCGACGCTCCGCGGTGCGGACCGCCGCGACGTTCCTGCGGCGGCACGAGGAGTGCTTCCGCGGTGGAGCGCAGGCCGACAACCCGGCGCACGTGGCCGTTCTGGCGGTCAAGGTCCACGACGTCTTTCTCGAGCGCGAAGACGCGCTCGGCCAGACCGGGCGCGCGCCGACGGACGACGAGATCGCCGCGGCGGTCGTCGCGGCCGGCGAGAGGTTCGAGGCCGAGCGCGAGACGCCCGGTTCGTAGCGCCATCGCCGGGGCAGAAGGGAGGCAATCATGAAGAAGTCAGACCGCAACGCGCTCGCCGTCTTCCCGATAGTCGTGCTGGTCGGGGCCGCGGTTGCCGTGGCCGGGAGCCGGGGCGGCGCCTCGGTCGGTGGCGTACCCGTCTTCGCGCTTGGAGTGGGGTTGGCCTTCACGATCCAGTGGCTGGCCTTCATCCCCGCCTACCTGCTGCAGGATGAGGGCTTCTACGACCTCACCGGCAGTCTCACGTACATCTCGGTGACGCTTCTCGCGGTCGCGCTCTCGTCGGAGGTCGACGGGCGCTCGATCCTGCTGTTCGTCCTGGTCGTGATCTGGGCGGCTCGGCTCGGCTTCTACCTGTTCCGCCGCATCCGCAGGGCGGGCAAGGACGAGCGCTTCGATCGGATCAAGCCGTCGTTCATCCGCTTCCTCAACGCCTGGACTCTGCAGGGACTGTGGGTCAGCCTGACCCTGGCCGCCGCGCTCGCCGCCGTCACCACCACCGTGCGCAAGGATCTCGGTGTCGTCGCGCTCGTCGGGGCCGTGGTCTGGGCCGCCGGGCTCGGCATCGAGGCGGCGGCCGACCACCAGAAGAGTCGCTTCAGGGCGGAGCCGGCGAACCGGGGCCGCTTCATCAGCAGCGGGCTGTGGGCATGGTCGCGCCACCCCAACTACTTCGGCGAGATCACGCTGTGGGTCGGGGTGGCGATCGTCGCCGTGCCGGTCCTGCGGGGCTGGCAGTGGGCGACGCTCGTGTCGCCGCTGTTCGTCGCCCTGCTGCTGACCCGCGTCAGCGGAGTGCCCCTGCTCGAGAAGCGGGCCGACGAGAAGTGGGGCGGCCAGGAGGACTACGAGGTCTACAAGGCGCGCACCCCCGTGCTGGTGCCGCTGCCGCCGACGGTCACGGCGAGGAAGGACGGCTAGTGCGACGGGGAGCGGTGCGTCGATGAGCCGGCGGTCGCGGCGACGTCTCGCTCTCGGCGGCGCTTTGCTGGGCGCCGCCGTCTGCGCCGTCTTCGTCTACGTGCTCCTCTGGGGCAAGCTCTTCCCGTACTCCCCGATCGTCACCGGCTTCGACAGGACTGAGCTGCCGCACGTCGTGGTCTACCTCGAGAAAGTCGCCGGGGACGGCGCCGTACACGGTGCTGAGGATGGCTTCGGGCCGGCCGCCGCGCCGCGCGACTTCGACGGGGTCGACAGGCTGGTCACGGAGGTCGAGACGACGCATACCCTAAGGTTCAAGTCGAAGCCGAGACTTCTCTTCTTCGCCGACTCCGAGGCGTACGCGCGCCGCACGACGACCAGGGCGCGCCTCTGTACCTACTACAACGGTTCCATCGTGGTCTCGCCGTGGGTCCAGCGTGAGGATGCGGAGGGAGTGCTGTCGCTCGAGGTGTACCTGCGACACGAACTGTCGCATGCCCTGCTGTACCAGAACATGGGCCTGCTCGCGGCCCGGCGCTACCCTCGCTGGCTGCTCGAGGGCGTGGCGACCTGGAGCGCCGGCCAGATGGGCACCTTCGTTTACCCGAGCAGGGAGGAGACGCTCGCGCTGATCGGCGCCGGCAGCTGGATGCCGCCCGGGCTCTTCGGCACGGCGGGCGAAGACGACGTGGAGCTCGCCACGGAGGATCGCATGACCTTCATGTACTGCGAGTTCGCCTGCATCGTGGAAGACCTCGTCGCCCGGTACGGCCGCGAGGTCTTCTTCGGGTACGTGAAGGCGCTGATGGAGGACGGCGACCACGACGCCGTGTTCCGTGAGGCGTTCGGGATGGGCTTTGACGGCTATCTCGAGGGGTTCAGGTCGCGCGCCGGCCAGGACGCGCCTTCAGCGGGTATCCACGATCCACCGGCTCGTGGCGCCGTCTGCGCCGTAGGCGCCGTGGGCGTATCGGCGCGAGGCAGCAGGGACAACCCGCCGCCACGCGCACGAACGCCGCACATCTCGTAGACTTGCGGCCGGTCGACGGCGGCACGAGCGCCCACGACCGTGACGGCCCGAGTGACGACGTCCACGAGGTGACGAATGACTGAGCACGCCACGCAGCGGCAGGCGAGCGGGCGGCAGGCAATGCCCGACGAGAAGGGGTTCTTCGGAGAGTACGGCGGGCAGTACCTGCCGCCCCAGCTCGAGGCGCCGTTCGCCGAGATCGTGAAGGCGTACCACGAGATCGAGAACGACGCGGCCTTCATCGCCGAGCTGCGCTACCTGCGCAAGCACTTCCAGGGCCGGCCGACGCCGGTCTATCACGCGCGGACCCTCTCGCTCGCCAACGGCGGCGCGCACATCTACCTCAAGCGCGAAGACCTGAACCACACCGGCGCCCACAAGCTGAACCACTGCATGGGGGAGGGGCTTCTTGCGAAGTACATGGGCAAGAAGCGCCTCATCGCCGAGACGGGCGCCGGCCAGCACGGCGTCGCTCTCGCCACCGCGGCCGCCCACTTCGGCCTCGAGTGCGAGATCCACATGGGCGAGGTCGACATCGAGAAGCAGGCGCCCAACGTCAGCCGCATGAAGCTGCTGGGCGCCACGGTGGTTCCCGTGTCGCGCGGTCTCAGGACGCTGAAGGAGGCCGTCGACTCGGCCTTCGATGCCTATCTCGCGGACTACGAGGACTCGATCTACTGCATCGGCTCGGTCGTCGGCCCGCATCCCTTCCCGCTCATGGTCCGCGATTTCCAGCGTGTCGTGGGCATCGAGGCGCGCGAGCAGTTCGCCGAGATGACCGGCGGCCTGCCCGACGTCATCGAGGCCTGCGTCGGCGGCGGGTCCAACGCGATCGGTCTCTTCTCGGCCTTCATGGACGACCCCGTCGAGCTCATCGGCGTCGAGCCGCTGGGGCGCGGCGAGGCCGTCGGCGACCACGCCGCGACCATGACGTACGGCCGCGAGGGCATCATCCACGGCTTCAAGTGCTACCTGCTGCAGAACGAGGACGGCTCGCCGGCGCCCGTCTACTCCTGCGCCAGCGGTCTGGACTACCCGGGCGTAGGTCCCGAGCACAGCCATCTCAAGGACAGCGGCCGCGTCGAGTACGTGACCTGCTCCGACGACGGGGCCCGCGACGCCTTCTTCAAGCTGAGCCGGCTCGAGGGCCTGATCCCGGCGCTCGAGAGTGCGCATGCGGTCGCCCATGCCTTGGTCAAGGCGCGCGAGATGAAGACCGGCACGATCCTCGTCAACCTGAGCGGCCGCGGCGACAAGGACCTCGACTACGTCATCGAGCACTGGGGGATCGGGGACGACGCCGCGGACGGCTGAGCGCGGCGCGGCGGGCCCTCGTCAGAGCCCGCGCGCCCTCACGTACTCGTCGACGTCGACGTTGTAGCGGATGTCCTCGGCCTCGAAGTACGCCCACGGCTTGCCCTGGTCGAGCCAGGTCGCCGTGCCCACCGCCGGTGAGCCGGCGGCGCCGATGGTCCTCTCGCCCTCGTGGGCGGCGATCGAGAGGATCTTCTCGCTGCTCTTCGAGTCCCGGTAGCGCATCGCCTCGAGCGACGCGATCTTGTGGGTCTCGGGGTCGAAGCGCACGACTTTCGCTCCGTCTCGCTTGGCCCCCGCGCACCCGGCGCGACCCGCCGGCGAGTATGCGGACGAGCGCCGCGGGTTGTGAATCGACGCCGGCGGTACCCGCAGGTGATGACCAGCCGGCCGAGAAGAGTGCCGCATAGAGGCAGAGGCCGCAGAGGTGACGAGCAAGGGGGTATGCGATGGAAGCCAAAGGTTTTGTCGGGATGCTGTTCGATCTGTCGTTCTCGGAGTTCGTGACGACGCGAGTGATCAAGGTCGTCTACGTCATCGGCATCGTGCTCTCCGGGATCTACGCACTGGGGTTCATCGTCGCCGGGTTCAGCCAGGGCACCGCGGTCGGCATCCTTCTGCTGATCCTGTCGCCGCTCGCCTTCCTTCTGGGCGTGCTCTGGAGTCGGATATGGTGTGAGCTGATCATGGTGTTCTTCCGCATCGCGGAGAACACGACCCGGATGGTGGAGCAGGGCAAGTCCTGACCCGGAGCGACGCGCGAGGAGGACGATGCCGGGAGCGATGTTCAGGTGGACCGCGCCGCTGTTCGCGCGAGCGGGGTCTCGCTGGGGCGCCGGCGACGCCGACGCGTTGGCCGCATGGCTTGAGCCGTATGTGCCGCCCGAGGGCCGCCTGCTCGATCTCGGCGGGGGTACCGGCGCCCTCGCGTCGCTGCTGGCGGCGAGGATGGCCTGCTCGGTGACCGTCCTGGACGCGAGCCCCCACATGCTGCGCCACGCCGAGGGTCTCCAGGGCGTGACGCCCGTGAGGGGCGACGCCGGGGCGATGCCGTTTCCGGACGCGCGCTTCGACGCCGTGCTGGTCTGCGACGCCTTCCATCACTTCACGGGTGCGCAGGCGGCGGCGCGCGAGATGGCGCGCGTCGTGCGTTCGGGGGGAGGTGTCCTGATCCTCGAGCCCGATCCGCGGCGGCGGGTCGTCCGCGTGATCGCCGCCGTGGAGCGTCTCGTGGGCGAGCCGGGGGGCTTCCTCGAGCCGCGTGCTCTCGAGGATCTCATGCGGAGCGTCGGCATCGACGGACGCTCCCAGCCGCAGGGCAAGGCTTCGTACGCCTTCGTCGGGAGCGTCGGGAGCGTCGGGAGTGACGGATCCCCGAAGCAGGCACGAGCGTGAACACGGAAGGGAGGGCGGTCGTGTCGAGATACCGGCACGTGCTGCCGCAGATGGGCGGAGGCCTGTTCCTGACCGATGGCGGCATCGAGACCAGCATGATCGCCCACGAGGGGCTGGACCTGCCGGAGTTCGCCGTCTTCCCGTTGCTCGCGACGCCGGAGGGTGAGGCGGCGCTGCGCAGGTACTTCCGCGGGTACGCCGAGATCGCGCGGCGAGCCGGCGCCGGGCTTGTCCTCGAGAGCGCGACGTGGCGGGCCAGCGCGGACTGGGGGGCGAGGCTCGGCTTCGGGCGCGAGATGCTGAAGGACGTGAACCTGAAGGCGATCCGGCTCCTTGAGGAGGTACGCGACGAGTACGAGAGCGATGAGGACCCAGGTCGTGATCAGCGGGTGCCTGGGTCCTCGCGGCGGCGGCTACGACCCGGCCTCGGCGATGTCCGAGAAGGAGGCCGAGGCCTATCACCGTGAGCAGATCGAGACCTTCGCGGGCGCCGCCGCCGACATGATCGGCGCCCTGACCATCGACAGCGCCGAGGAGGCGGTGGGCATCGTCCGAGCGGCCGAAGGAGCGAGGATGCCGGTCGCGATCTCGTTCACCGTCGAGACCGACGGCAGGCTCGCGACCGGCCAGTCTCTGAAGGCGGCCGTCGAGCAGGTCGACGAGGCCACCTCGGCGTATGCCGGCTACTACATGATCAACTGCGCGCACCCGAGCCACTTCGAGGCCGTGCTCGACCGACGGCGGGCCGTGGGTCGAGAGGATCAGAGGCCTGCGGGCGAACGCCTCGCGCCTGAGCCACGCGGAGCTCGACGCCCTGCCGGCGCCCGACCCCGGCGACCCCGAGGAGCTCGGCCGTCGGTACGCGCGGCTCAAGCGGACGCTGCCGCGACTCAACGTGTTCGGCGGCTGCTGCGGCACCGACCAGCGTCATCTCGAGCATGTCGCCGCGGCCTGCGCGCCGCTCTTCGCGGATGGCGGATGAGGAGTAGGGCGCGGCCCCACGTTGCCGCATCCCCGCCGAGACAGTAGAGTTCACCCTTCCTGAGTGCACCCGGCCCGAAGGGCCGTCCAGAGGAGGGACATCGCATGTACTACGACAAGGACGCCGATCTCAGCCTGCTCGCCGGCAAGACCGTCGCCGTCATCGGCTTCGGCAGCCAGGGTCACGCCCACGCGCAGAACCTGCGCGACTCGCGGCGTCACCGTGGTCGTCAGCGACGTGCCGGGCACGCCGAACGCGGAGCGGGCCGAGAAGGCCGGCTTCGAGGTGCTCTCGGCCGCCGAGGCGACGAAGCGCGCCGACGCCGTCATGATGCTGGTCCCCGACCAGACACAGGCGGTCGTCTACAAGAACGACGTCGCGCCGAACCTCAGGGACGGCGCGATGCTGATGTTCGCGCACGGCTTCAACATCCACTTCGGCCAGATCGTGCCGCCCAAGACGGTCGACGTCACGCATGGTCGCGCCCAAGGGCCCCGGCCACCTGGTGCGCCGCCAGTTCGAGGAGGGCAAGGGCGTGCCGGTGCTGATCGCCGTCCATCAGGACGCGACCGGCAAGGCGCACGACCTCGCGCTCGCCTACGCCAAGGGCATCGGCGGCCTGCGCGCCGGCGTCCTCGAGACGACGTTCTCCGAGGAGACCGAGACCGACCTCTTCGGCGAGCAGGCCGTGCTCTGCGGCGGCTGTCACCGAGCTGGTCACGGCCGGCTTCGACACGCTCGTCGAGGCGGGCTACCAGCCGGAGATCGCCTACTTCGAGTGCCTCCACGAGCTCAAGCTCATCGTCGACCTGATGTGGGAGAAGGGCATCGCCGGCATGCGCTACTCGATCAGCGACACGGCCGAGTACGGCGACCTGACGCGCGGCCCGCGCATCATCGACGAGAACGTGCGCGAGACCATGCGCGAGCTGCTCGCCGAGATCCAGAGCGGCGAGTTCGCGCGCGAGTGGATCCTCGAGAACCAGGCCAACCGCCCGGTCTTCAACGCGCTTCAGCGGCGCGGCAAGGATCACCTCGTCGAGACAGGTCGGCAAGGAGCTCCGCGGCATGATGAGCTGGATCGACGAGGGCGGGCTCGACATCGACGAGTAGCCCGCCCGAGGGTGTGCGGCGGGGGCCGCGGGGGGCGTCTCAGACGCCCCCCGCGGCCCCCGCCGCTTTCGGCGTCGCCGCGGGCGCGCCGCTCGACCGTCCGTCGTCAGGCGGCACGCCTCACGCACCGTGTGCGGCCGACGCAGAGCGTCCATCTGCGTCAGGCGGCGCGCCGCATGAGCGCCTCCTGCTCCTGTGAGACGGCGATGATGTTGCCCTCGCTGTCCTTGAACCAGACCGTCTTGAAGCTCTCGAACGTGGCGATGCCGTGCTCGGTCTTGAGGCCGGGCAGGTCGTACTCCTCGAACCGCACGCCGCGGTCGTCGGGTCCTTTTCAAGGCGGTGCGCCTCGAGCCCGAGCTTGTCACGGTAGAAGCCGGCGGCGGGGGCGAGGTCATCGACGGCGAGGACCGGTACGATCGTTGAATCCTTGAGGGCCAGTGCTTCACCCCTTTCGTTCGACTCCTGATCTCTTCCCGGCGCAGTGCGGTGCCACGCCCGTGGCGCGCGCGGCGAGCGCCGCCGCGCAGCGCCGCTCTCAGCAGCCCGCGCGGTCCGGGGGCCGGCTGAGGGCTGGACGGCGCCGGGGCGCTCGTCTACCCTTCGGGCCATGCGGAGCCTTCAGCATCGCCCGTCGTGACGGCTGGTGCGGGCGGGCCGGCACAGCCGGCCCGCCCGCACCAGCCGGCTCCGCCCTCCCCCTGCTCCAGCCGACGACCGCCCCTGCGCGCGACCGCTCCCGAGAGCCCGTCGCTTGCGGCGTCGCCCTCGTCCCGCTCTGAGCCTGCGCCCTGCCTGCTCGCGGCTCTCTTCAGGTCTGCACGCCGCTTGTTCGCAGTCCTCTTCGATCCCGACACGCGCCTGCGCCAAGCCCGTCTGCAGCCTCGTCTGACGGTGGCGCGATCGCGCCTCCTCCGGAGTGGGCATCCGGCAGTCACACGAACGACTGTTCAGTGTTTGTGCAATGCGTCACATGTACCTAGAATGGCGCCTCTGTACCTCCGAGCATCTGGCCCGTCGCCCTCACCGGGCGCGGCCTCAAGGACCGAAGAAAGGACGACGCCATGCTGAAGCGCTTCCTCCTTACCCCGGGGCCGACCCCCGTGCCGCCCGAGGTGCTCTCGGCTCTCAGCGAGCCCGTCATCCACCACCGCGCCCCTCGGTTCACCGAGATCCTCGAAGAGGTCGTGGCCGGTCTCAAACACGTGTACCAGACGGAGAACGACGTGCTCGTCTTCGCCTCGTCCGGGACCGGCGCCATGGAGTCGGCCGTCGTCAACGTCGTGAACCCCGGCGACACCGTCATCGTCATCTCGGTCGGCAACTTCGGCGAGCGCTGGCTGAAGCTCACTCGCCAGTGGGGAGCCGAGGTCGTGTCCCTCGAGTACGAGTGGGGCACGAAGGCCGATCCGGCCGACCTCGCGCGGGCGCTCGCCGAGCACCCCGACGCCAAGGCCGTGTACGTCCAGTTCTCGGAGACCTCGACCGGCGTCGTCAACGACATCCGCGCGATGGGTGAACTCGTGTCGAAGACGCCGGCGATCCTCGTGGTCGACGCCATATCGGGTCTCGGCGCCACCGACCTCAAGACCGACGCCTGGGGCGTCGACGTCTGCGTCGCCGGCTCGCAGAAGGCACTGATGGTCCCGCCCGGCCTCGCCTACGTGGCCGTGTCCGAGAAGGCGTGGACCGTGGTGGACGCCGCGACCCAGCCCCGCTTCTACCTCGACTGGGTCGCGGCCCGCAAGAAGATGACCGGCGGCTCCGCCCAGACGCCGTACACGCCGGCGGTCTCGCTCATGGTGGCGCAGAACGCGGCCATCCGGCTCATCCGCGAGGAGGGGCTTGAGAACGTCTTCGCGCGGCACCGCGTGCTCGGCCGCGCCTGCAAGGAGGGCGTCAAGGCTCTCGGCATCGAGCTCTTCGGCCCCGACGATCCCGAGGCCAACTCGGTCACGGCCTGCAAGGTGCCCGCCGGCGTCGACGGCGGCGGGATCACGAAGCTCGCGCGCGACAAGTACGGCGTCTGGCTCGCCGGCGGGCAGGGCAAGCTCAAGGGTCAGATCTTCCGCTTCGGGCACTGCGGCTACTTCGGCGCGAGCGACATCCTCGTTGGTCTCGGCGTCCTCGAGATGGTCCTCGCGGAACTCGGCTACGACGTCGCTTTCGGGGCCGGCGTCGGGGCCGCCGAGCAGGTGCTCATGAAGAGTCCGGTCCAGGTCTGAGGGGAGACGGCGATGGCGGAGCAGAAGAGGGTCCTCGTCAAGGAGAAGCTCGCCCCCGAGGGTATCGCATACCTTGAGGAGCAGGGGTTCGCCGTCGATGTCGGCACGGAGTGGGACGCCGGCGAGCTGCTGGCGCGCATCCCTGAGTACCACGGCCTGATCATCCGCTCGGCGACGAAGGTGACCGCCGAGGTCATCCAGGCCGCCGCGAGGCTCGAAGTCGTGGGCCGCGCCGGCGTGGGCGTCGACAACGTCGACGTCAAGGAAGCGACCAAGCGCGGCGTCATCGTGGTCAACGCTCCGCAGAGCAACGTGCTCACGGCGGCCGAACACACGATCGCGCTCATCATGGCCTGCGCCCGCTCGATCCCGCAGGCCCACTGTGACCTCAAGGCCGGTCGCTGGGAGAAATCGAAGTGGGGCAAGGGCGGCGTCGAGCTCCAGGACAAGGTGCTCGGGATCATCGGTCTCGGGCGCATCGGATTTCTCGTGGCGGAGCGCGCTCGCGGCCTCAAGATGCGGGTGCTGGCCTACGACCCGTTCGTGCCGGCCGAGCGCTTCCATGAGCTCGGGCTCGAGCGCGCCGACACGCCCGAGCACGTCTACCGCGAGGCCGACTTCATCACCGTGCACCTGCCGAAGAACGCCGAGACGCTGGGGTTCATCGGCGACGACGCCTTCGCCGCGATGAAGGACGGCGTGCGCGTCGTGAACGTCGCGCGCGGCGGCATCATCGACGAGGCGGCCTGGGCGCGCGCCGTCGAGAGCGGCAAGGTGGCGGCTTCGGCGGTCGACGTGTACCCGACCGAGCCGACCACCGAGAGCCCGCTCTTCAAGTACGACAGCGTCATCTGCACCCCGCACCTGGGCGCCTCCACGAAGGAGGCCCAGCTCCGCGCCGGCACCATCATCGCCGAGCAGGTCGCGGCCGTGCTCAAGGGCGAGTTCGCGAGCAACGCCGTCAACGTGCCGCTGGCGCCGGGCGAGGAGGCCGACGAGCTCATGCCGTTCCTCTCGCTGTGCACCGACCTCGGCAAGCTCATCGTGCAGCTCGCCGACGGGGTCGTCGACAGCTTCGAGGTGGCCTACGAGGGAGCGATCGCGCGCTACGACACCCGCATCCTGACGTTGGGGGTCATGCAGGGTCTTCTGGCCGACAGGGTCGAAGGTCCCGTGAACTTCGTCAACGTCTCCGACATCGCCGACGAGCGCGGCTTGACGGTGCGCGAGACCCGGGAGCCCGCGGTCGCCGACTTCCTGAACCTCATCACCGTGACGACGCACGACGTTCAAGGCAAGCTGTCCTTGGCCGGGACCACTCTCGGGCCCAAGAATCGACCCCGCCTCGTCAGGGTGTACGGCCAGGACGTGGACATCGAGCCTACGCGGCACATGCTCTTCCTGCGGTACGAGGACGTGCCCGGCATGATCGGCCGTATCGGCACGAAGCTCGGCAAGTGGGACGTCAACATCGGCCAGATGTCGGTGGGCCGCAACGTGGCCGAGCACCGGGCGGTCATGAGCCTGACTCTCGATCAGCCGGTCACGGCCGACCAGCTCCGGGAGCTCATCGGCGCCTGCGGTCTGCACGACGGCAGGCGAACGAGACTGTAGCGGGATGGGGCGGGGAGCGCGTGACCGCGCTCCCCGCCCCATGCCTCAGCGGTCGTCGCGGCGCAGTATCCGACTCACCTCGACGCCCTTCGGCACGGTCAGGCCGAGGCCGCGGCGCAGGAGATTCGACACCGGATCGGGCTTGCGGCCCTCGTCCTCGAGCACCTCGTAGCGCTCGATCGCCGATCGCATGGCGCGCGCGGCGACGAAGCGGAAGGGCTCCGGCGGCAGGTAGCTCGGCGGCTCCGACACGAGCGGCGAGCGCGCGTAGTCGTCGTCGAGCTCGAGGGTGACCGAGGCCAGCGTGCGCCCGATGAGGTTGCTCGGCGCGACGCCGTTGCCGCCGTAGCCGATGCCGTAGTGGACGTTGCGCCCCCTGCCCAGCGTGCCGACCCAGGGAAAGCCGTGCTGGGAGCGCTCGACCGGCCCGCCCCAGCGCCACTCGATCGCAAGCTCGCAGGTGGCCGGGAAGAGCTGGTGCAGGTCGGCGACAATGCTCTCCACGTTGGCCCTGTCGTGGAAGTGGCTCGGGATCACGCGGCCGGCGAAGCCCAGCTGGCCGCCGCCCCGACCGAAGACGAGCCGGTCGTTGGCGGTGCGCTGCCCGTAGTGGACGGCCGTGCGTCCGTCGGAGAAGGGACGGCCGCGCCGCCAGCCCATCTCGTCGAGGACGGCGGGGGAGGGCGCCGTCGCCACCACGTGCGAAGGGATGACGAAGACGGTGCGGCGCAGCTCGGAGACCTGCGCCATCCACGCGCCGCCGGCGAGGACGACCTTGTCGGCCGTCACTGAGCCGGCGGGGGTCTCGACGACGGCGGGCGCCGTACGGCGCAGCCGGGTCATGGGGCTGGCCTCGAAGACGCGCACGCCGGCGGCGACGGCGAGTCGCCGCAGTCCCTGTGCAAGCAGCGCCGGCTGCACGCCGCCGGCGGTCTTGAGAACGACGCCGCCGAGCGCCCGCGGCGAGCCGCACGCCGCCCGCGCGGCCGCGGCGTCGAGGAGCTCGACGTACCCCGAAGCGCCGTACCGCTCGCGCTCGGCGTTCTCCTCTTCGAAGCGCGCCATCTGGGCCTCGGAGAGTGCGACTGTGACACCGCCGTCCAGTGTGAGGTCGCAGTCGATGCCGCCCTCGGTGACGGTGCGCGCGATCTCGTTCACGCTCTCCACCGACTGCTCGAGGAGCCAGCGGGCGCGCTCGGCGCCGAACAACCCGACGAGCGATGGGAGCGCGTCCTGCCAGCCGTTGACCCAGCCGCCGTTGCGCCCCGAGGCGCCGAGCCCGCAGACGAACTGCTCGAGGAGGACGACGTCGGTCGCGGGCGCGAGGCGCTTGACGTACAGCGCCGTCCATAGGCCGGTGAAGCCCCCCCGACGACGCACACCTCCGCCTGGATGGACTCGGTCAGAGGCATCACCTCCGCCGGAGGCCGCCAGCGTTCGTCACCCCCGGCCCAGTACACACCCGCGCGGGCCGGGCTCGAAGCCGCTCTCGGCTCGACTGCCATCACGTACACCTCCGGCGCTGCTGAACGTTCGGCAGCAAGGCTATCAGCGCCTCGGGCGTCGTCAATCAGGCGGGGGCGGCGGGGGCGGCGGAACCCGCCGCCCCCGCCGCCCCTCCATCGGCTTCCTTGCACCGTGCGCGGCCTCGGCATACAATCGCCCGACCATGTGTCGCGGTGTGACAAGCGAGTCCAGCCGGGAGGACCACATTGAGGTACGCGCCCGCGTCCTCTCACTCCTCGGCGGCCTGCTCCTGCTCCCCCCCCGGGGGGATGCGTAGACACCTGCCGGCCACTGCGGCCACCTTTCCATCCGGTACCGACGCACCGATCTTCGCGGCGTCGTCACGCGACGTCTCGGGGGAAGTGAGGCTCTCGTGAGCACCACCCGCTACATCAGGATCTTCGACACCACGCTGCGCGACGGCGAACAGGCGCCCGGCGCGAGCATGAACCGGGCCGAGAAGCTCGAGGTCGCGCGCCAGCTCGCCAAGCTGCGCGTCGACGTCATCGAGGCCGGGTTCCCGGTCGCCTCGCCCGACGACTTCGACGCGGTCCAGGCGATCGCCGGGGAGGTCGAGGGCGCGCGCGTCTGCGGCCTGGCGCGCGCCATCGAGAAGGACATCCGCGTGTGCTGGGATGCGGTGCGGCACGCCGAGGCGCCGCGCATCCACACGTTCATCAGCACGAGCCCGGTCCACATGAAGTACCAGATCCGCAAGACGCCCGACGAGGTCAAGGCCGACACGCGCGCCATGGTCGCCCTTGCCGTCGAGCTGGCCGGGCAGCGCCCGGAGGCCGACGTCGAGTTCAGCGCCATGGACGCGAGCCGCTCCGAGCCGGAGTTCCTCGCCGAGGTCCTCGGCATCGCCGTCGAGGCTGGGGCGACGACGATCAATATCCCCGACACCGTCGGCTACGCGCAGCCGCTCGAGTTCGCCGACTTCATCCGCGAGCTCTATCGCCTCTGTCCGGCGCTACGCGACGTCACCGTGAGCTGTCACTGCCACGACGACCTCGGTCTCGCGGTCGCCAACTCGCTCGCCGCCGTGCGCGCCGGCGCGACCCAGGTCGAGTGCGCCGTGAACGGCATCGGCGAGCGCGCCGGCAACGCCTCGCTCGAAGAGGTCGTCATGGCGATCCGCACCCGCGGCGAGTACTTCGCCGCCGAGACCGGCGTGAAGACGGAGGAGATCGCGCGCACGAGCCGGCTCGTCTCCAACGTCACCGGCTACGTCGTGCAGCCCAACAAGGCGATCGTCGGGCGCAACGCCTTCGCCCACGAGTCCGGTATCCATCAGGACGGCATCCTCAAGGAGGCCTCGACCTTCGAGATCATGCGCGCCGCCGACGTGGGGCTCGCCGAGAGCGACCTCGTGCTCGGCAAGCACAGCGGCCGGCACGCCCTGCGCGCCAAGCTGGCCGATCTCGGCTACGAGCTCTCCGACGCCGAGCTCGACGAGGCCTTCCGCCGCTTCAAGGAAGTGGCCGACAAGAAGAAGGAGGTCACGCTCCTCGATCTGGAGGCCCTCGTCGGCGAAGAGATCCGCGAGCGCCAGGACCTCTTCACTCTGCGCAGCTTCGTCAGCCAGTCCGGGTCGAGCCATCATCCCGACCTCGCAGGTCGAGGTCGAGGTGCGCGGCCGGGTGCGCCGCGGCAAGAGCTTCTCCAACGGCACCGTCGAGTCGGTCTTCAAGGCGATCGACAACGCCGTCGGCATGAAGGGCAGCCTCGCCGACTACCAGGTGCGCGCCATCTCCGAGGGCAAGGACGCGCTCGCCGAGGTGCGCGTGGCTGTGACCGTCGACGATGAGACGTACAACGGGCAGGCGGTGAGCTTCGACGTGATGGAGGCCTCGGCCAAGGCCTACGTGAGGGCGATGAACAACGCCGCCGGCGCCCAGGGGCGGGAGCGCCTGCAGGCGCGCGCGGCGACGACGGCGAAAGGGCACTGATGGGACACACGATCACCGAGAAGATCCTGGCCCGGGCGGCCGGCCGGGATGAGGTCGCGGCCGGCGAGATCGTCGAGGCGCGGGTCGACCTCGCCCTGGCGAACGACATCACGGCGCCGTTGGCCATGGACGAGTTCGAGAAGGCCGGGTTCGACGAAGGTCTTCGACCCGGCCCGCATCGCCCTCGTGCCCGATCACTTCACGCCCAACAAGGACATCAAGACGGCGGGCCAGGTGAAGCGCATGCGCGAGTTCGCCCGCCAGTCACGGCATCGGTCACTTCTTCGAGACCGGCCGCGTCGGCATCGAGCACGTGATCCTGCCCGACATGGGCCTGGTCGCGCCGGGCGACGTCGTGATCGGCGCCGACTCGCACACCTGCACCTACGGCGCCGTGGCCGCCTTCTCGACCGGCGTCGGCTCGACCGACTTCGCCGCCGCCATGGCCTGGGGCAAGGTGTGGCTGCGCGTGCCCGAGACCGTCAGGTTCGTCTACCACGGCAGGCCGGGACGGCACGTCGGGGGCAAGGACCTGATCCTCCACACGATCGGCCTGATCGGCGTCGACGGGGCGCTCTACCAAGGCGATGGAGTTCGCCGGCGAGGCCATCGAGACGCTCTCGATGGACGGTCGCTTCACGATGTGCAACATGGCGATCGAGGCCGGCGGCAAGAGCGGCGTCGTCGGGTTCGACGCGGCGACGCGGGGCTACCTCGAGAGCCGCCCCGAGGGCAGCCGCGCGGGGACGGCCGGCGAGGTCTTCGCGAGCGACGCGGACGCCGCTTACGCGGAGGTCGTCGAGATCGACGCGGCCGCCGTGCCGCCGACCGTCTCCAAGCCGCACCTGCCGTCGAACACGGCCGCCGCCGAGGATCTCGCCGACGTGCGCATCGACCAGGTGATCGTCGGCTCCTGCACGAACGGCCGCCTCGCCGACCTGCGGCAGGCCGCCGAGGTGCTGCGCGGACGCGCGGTCCACCCCGACGTGCGCCTCATCATCCTGCCTGGCTCGCAGGAGGTCTTCCTGGCCGCGAGCCGCGACGGCACGATGCAGGCGCTGGTCGAGGCCGGCGCCGCCTTCTCGACGCCGACCTGCGGCGCCTGTCTCGGCGGGCACATGGGCGTGCTGGCCGCCGGCGAGCGCGCCGTCGCCACGACGAACCGCAACTTCGTCGGGCGCATGGGGCACCCCGAGAGCGAGGTCTACCTCGCCAACCCGTACGTGGCGGCCGCCTCGGCGATCGCCGGCCACGTCGCGACGCCCGACATGGTCGCAACCGCGACGGCAGGGGGCTGAGCGATGATCTTCGAGGGCACTGTCCACGAGTACGGCCGCGACGTCGACACCGACGTCATCATCCCGGCCCGCTACCTGAACACGAGCGATCCGGCCGAGCTTGCCGCTCACTGCATGGAGGACATCGACGCCGCGTTCGTCGACCGCGTGCAGCCGGGCGACATCATCGTCGCCGGCGAGAACTTCGGCTGCGGCAGCTCGCGCGAGCACGCGCCGCGTGGCGATCAAGGCCGCCGGCGTGAGCTGCGTCGTCGCGGCCTCCTTCGCGCGCATCTTCTACCGCAACGCCTTCAACACCGGCCTGCCGATCGTGGTGTGCCCCGAGGCCGCTCGTGAGGCGGAGGCCGGCGACCGCCTGCGCGTCGACGTGGTCGCCGGCCGCGTCGACAACCTGACCAAGGGCGCGACGTACGCGGCCGACGCCTACCCGCCGTTCATGCGCGCAGCTCGTCGAGAGCGGCGGTCTGCTGCCCTACGTGCGACGGCGCCTGAGCGAAGAGGGACCCGCGTGAATAGCCGCCGAAGGCAGGCCATCGAGCGGGGCACCGAAGGAACACGGAGACATTGAAAGCCCATTCGTCATCGGAGAGAGGAACCATGGGGAGGACGTACAGGATCGCGGTGCTGCCGGGCGATGGCACGGGGCCCGAGGTGGTCGCTGAAGGATTGAAGGTCCTGGAGGCCGCCGCCGCCAAGCACCAGTTCGCGCTCGACCTGACGCACTACGACTTCGGCGGCGAACGCTATCTGCGCACCGGCGAGATCCTGCCGGCCTCGGCCGTCGAAGAGCTGAAGGGATTCGACTCGATCTACCTCGGCGCCGTGGGGCACCCGGACGTCGAGCCCGGCATCCTGGAGAAGGGCCTTCTCCTCCGTCTCCGCTTCGAGCTGGACCAGTACATCAACCTGCGTCCCGTGCGTCTCTACCCCGGAGTCGAGACTCCGCTGAAGGACAAAGGCCCGAAGGAGATCGACTACACCGTGGTCCGCGAGAACTCCGGCGACGTGTACGCCGGCGGCGGCGGCGTCATGATGCAAGGGCACGCCGCATGAAGTCGCCGTCCAGAACATGCTGTACAGCTGCGCCCAGGTCGACCGCTGTCTGCGCTGGGCGTTCGAGTACGCACGCAAGCACGGCAGGAAGGCGCGCGGCATCGGCCCGGACAACACCCTCGGCCTGGTGGGCAAGACCAACGTGCTGACGTACGTCTACGACCTCTGGTTCCGTCGTTTCAACGAGATCGGCGAAGAGGAGTACCCGGACGTCAAGCGCGAGTACTACCACGTGGACGCCACCTGCATGTGGATGGTCAAGAGCCCGGAGTGGTTCGACGTCCTGGTGACCGGCAACATGTTCGGCGACATCATCACGGACCTGGGCGCCATCACCCAGGGCGGGATGGGCGTCGCGGCCGGCGGCAACATCAACCCCGAGGGTGTCAGCATGTTCGAGCCCATCGGCGGTTCGGCGCCCAAGTACACGGGCCTGGGTGTGATCAACCCCATCGCCGCCATCGTGGCCGGCGCGATGATGCTCGACACCCTGGGCGAGAGCCAGGCGGCGCAGGACGTCGAGAGCGCCGTGGCCGAGGTCACCGGCACGAAGATGAAGGCGATGGCATCCGGCCAGATGGGCTACTCGACGTCCGAGGTCGGCGACCTCGTGGCCGAGCGCGTATGACGGTACAGAAGGCCAAGCTACCCATTGAATAGCGACTGAAGGCGCCGCGCGGAGCGCCCGTGAAGGTCAGGAGGACCGATGCCCATCCCCGAAGTCGACAAGATCTGGATGAACGGCAAGCTCGTCCCTTGGGACGAGGCGAAGATCCACGTCCTCACGCACGCGCTGCACTACGGCTCCGGCGTCTTCGAGGGCATCCGCGCCTACTCCACCGAGCGCGGCCCCGCCGTCTTCCGCCTGACCGAGCACCTCGAGCGCTTGCGCCGCTCCGCCAAGCTGTACTACATGGAGCTGCCGTACACGACGACCGAGCTCGCTCAGGCGACGAAGGACGTGATCAAGGCCAACGGACTCGAGGCCTGCTACATCCGCCCGATCGCCTACCGCGGCTACGGCGAGATGGGCCTCTATCCGCTCCACGCTCCGGTCGAGACGGCCATCGCGGTCTGGCCCTGGGGCGCCTACCTCGGCGACGAAGGCGTGCGGCACGGCATCCGCGCGAAAGTGTCGAGCATCCAGGCGCTCGGCCACACGCAGCTCGCCCGCGCCGCCAAGGCGACCGGCCAGTACTTGAACAGCATCCTCGCCAAGATCGAGGTCACGAACGCCGGGTACGACGAGGCGATCATGCTCGATGCCGCCGGTCACGTCTGCGAGGGCTCGGGCGAGAACCTCTTCCTCGTCCGTGACGGCGTGCTGTACACACCCTTCCCGGCCGACGGCGTCCTCGAGGGCATCACCCGGGACACCGTGCTGCGGCTGGCCGCCGACGAGGGCATCGAGGCGCGCGAGCGCACGCTCGTGCGCAGCGACCTCGTCGTCGCCGACGAGCTCTTCCTGACGGGCACGGCGGCCGAGATCGTGCCGATCCGCGAGGTCGACGACCACGTCATCGGTGACCCCGGCCCGGTCACGCGCCGCATGCAGCACCGCTACCGGGAGCTCGTCGAGGGCCGGGACGAGGCCTTCGGGCACTTCCTCGACTACGTCGAGGGCTGACGGGACGCGAGCGGACGGCTCGATGACGGAGGCGACGATGGGCGACCAGCCGGTTCAGCTCTACGACACCACTCTGCGCGACGGCATGCAGCAGGAGGGCATGTCCGTCTCGGTCGACGAGAAGGTGCGTATCGCCCTGCGGCTCGACGAGATCGGCATCCACTACATAGAGGGTGGGTTTCCGGCCTCGAACCCGAAGGAGGCCGAGTTCTTCGCGCGCATGGAGCGCGAACGGCTGACGCACGCGCGGCTCGTCGCCTTCGGGATGACGCGTCGCAAGGGCACCGCAGCCGACGCCGACGAGAACCTGCGCGTGCTCGCCGACGCCGCCCCCGAGACGGTCGCCATCGTCGGCAAGACCTGGGGGCTCCACCTGACCCGGGTCCTGCACGTCAGCCGCGACGAGAACCTGCGCATGGTCGCCGAGAGCGTCGCCTTCCTCGTGCGCCATGGCAAGCGCGTCATCTACGACGCGGAGCACTTCTTCGACGCCTACGTCGACGACCCCGGATACGCGCTCGACACCCTGCGCGCCGCGGAGGAGGCCGGCGCCGAGATCCTCTGCCTCTGCGACACCAATGGCGCTGCCCTGCCGTCGTTCGTGGCCGGCGCCGTCGCCGCGGTGACCGGCGCTCTCGGCGCGACGGTCGGCGTGCACATCCACAACGACAGTGGCTGCGCCGTCGCCAACAGCCTGGTCGCCGTCGAGGCCGGCGCGCGCCAGGTGCAGGGCACGATCAACGGCTACGGCGAGCGCTGCGGCAACGCGGACCTCGTCTCGATCATCCCGGCCCTGCAGATGAAGATGGGCCATCGGGTCCTCGATGCCGCCCAACTCGAGCGGCTCACCGAGACCGCCCACTTCGTGGCCGACATCTGCAACATGACGGTCTCGGCCCACGCGCCGTACGTGGGGCGGGCGGCCTTCGCGCACAAGGGTGGTCTGCACGTCGCCGCGATCCGCGACACGCCGCGGACCTTCGAGCACGTCGAGCCTGCCTGCATCGGCAACGAGCCGCGCGTCCTGCTGTCCGAGCTCTCCGGCAAGAGCGCGATCCTGCGCAAGGTGCAGGACATGGGCCTCCCTCTGGAGGAGGGCGACGAGCGCGTCGCCGAGGTGCTCCGCAGCCTCAAGGACCGCGAGCACCGCGGCTACCACTACGAGGCTGCCGACGCGTCGCTCGAGCTGCTCGTGCGCACGGCGCTCGCTCCGCAGGAGCCGCTCTTCAGACTCGAGAGCTTCCGCGTCATCGTCGAGAAGCGCGAGGACGGGCGCGCCGTCGTCGAGGCGACCATCAAGGTGCATGTCGGCGGCGAGCGCGTGATCAGCACGGCCGAGGGCAACGGCCCGGTGAACGCGCTCGACACGGCGCTGCGGAGCGTGATCGTCGCCAAGTACCCGCACCTCGCGGACATCAAGCTCGTCAACTACAAGGTGCGCATCCTCGACGAGGACAAGGGCACGGGGGCGGTCACCCGGGTGCTCCTCGACGCCAGTGACGGCGAGACGAGCTGGGGCAGTATCGGCGTCTCCGAGAACATCATCGAGGCCAGCTGGGAGGCGCTCGTCGACTCGATCGAGTACGGCATGCTGCGCACCCAGAAGGACACGTGAGGGACGGCGGCGGGGCGGAGGACGCCGCCGCGGCAGGCGCCGACACCGGCGTCCCGCTCGAGCCTCCCGCCGGCTCCTTCGGCCGTGTCGCCGTCGACGGCGCGCCGCGCGACTGCCGCTTCGCTCACGGGGTCGCCGTGCTGCTCGACCGGCCGGCGTGGGAGCCGGACGCGGTCGAGACCGGCGAAGCCGCCCTCGACCGCGTCCGGCTGCTGGCGCCCGTCGCGCCCGGCAAGGTGGTCGCCGTCGGCCTCAACTACGCCGCCCACGCGGCCGAGTTCGATCTCGAGACGAGCGCCGAGCCCGTCCTCTTCCTGAAGCCGCCGACGGCCGTGATCGGGCCGGGCGAGCCCATCTTCCTCCCGGCCCGCTCGACGCGTGTCGACTACGAAGCCGAGCTCGCCGTCGTGATCGGCCGCCGCTGCCGGGCCGTCGGTCCGGCAGCGGCGGCCGATGCCGTCGCCGGCTACACCTGCGCCAACGATGTCACGGCGCGCGACCTGCAGGCGCTCGACGGTCAGTGGACGAGGGCGAAGAGCTTCGACACCTTCTGCCCCCTGGGGCCGTGGATCGTGCCCGAGCAGCCGCCGTCCAGAGCGCGGGTCGCCGCGCTGCTCGACGGCCGCGTGGCACAGACGGGCAGCGTGGGGGACATGCTCGTCGCTCCCCTCGAGCTGGTCGCTTTCGTGAGCGCCGTCATGACGCTGGAGCCCGGCGATGTCGTGCTCACTGGCACGCCGCCGGGCGTCGGCCCGCTCCGCGCCGGGCAGACGGTCACGGTCGAGGTCGGCGGCGTGGGCCGGCTGACCAACCCGGTCCGCCGCCGTTCGCCGGCGTGACGGCGCGATACCGCCGCAGGCCCCGCCGAGGTGCTAGAATCTGACACCGTCGATGGCCCCTTTCGTTCATCTCCACGTTCATAGCGAGTACTCGCTGCTCGACGGGGCCTGTCGCATCCCGGCCCTGATCCAGCGCACTCGCGAGCTCGGCATGGGCGCGGTCGCGCTGACCGACCATGGCACGCTCGGCGGCGTCGTGAAGTTCTACCGGGCCGCGACCGAAGGCGATGACGGCGTCAAACCGATCATCGGTCTCGAGCTCTACGTGGTGAACGATCGGCGCGCGCGCAGCGGCGTGAAGGAGCGCTACCACCACCTCACGCTGCTGGCCGCCGACAACGAGGGCTATCGCAACCTGGTCGATCTCTCGACCCTCGCGTATCTCGAGGGCTACTACTACAAGCCGCGGGCCGACTGGGAGCTGCTCGAGCGGCACCATGCCGGCCTCATCTGCCTGACCGGCTGCATGAGTGGTCGCATCCCGGTCGCCTTGCGGGAGGGGAGGGAGGAGGACGCGCGAGCGGAGCTCGCGCGTCTCGTCGACCTCTTCGGTCACGACAACGTCTTCGTCGAGCTCCAGGACGCCGGCCTGCCCGAGCAGCGCGAGCTGCTGCCGCAGCTGGCGGCGCTGGCCCGGCAGGCCGGCCTCCGCACGGTCGCCACCAACGACGTCCACTACTTGCGCCACGAGGACGCCTACGCCCACGATGCGCTGCTCTGCATCCAGACGCAGAGCAGCCTCTCCGACGAGAACCGTATGCGGCTGTCGACCGACGAGTTCTACCTGAAGTCGCCGGAGGAGATGGCCGAGCGCTTCAAGGAGTACCCGGAGGCGCTCGCCGTCACCGTCGAGATCGCCGAGCGCTGCAACGTGGACCTCGAGTTCGGCACGTACCGGCTGCCGACGTACCCCGTGCCCGAGGGCCACAACGAGACGTCTTACCTGCGCGAACTCTGCGACGCGGGGCTGCGACGCCGCTACGGGCCGGACGCCCTGCCCGAGATCGGCGACCGTCTCGACTACGAGCTGGGCGTCATCTCGGACATGGGCTTCGACGCCTACTTCCTCATCGTGTGGGACTACGTCGACTTCGCCAAGCGCTCGGGCATCGCGGTCGGCCCCGGCCGTGGCTCGGCGGCCGGCAGCATCGTCTCGTACGCGCTGGGCATCACCGACATCGACCCGCTCAAGTACGACCTCCTCTTCGAGCGCTTCCTCAACCCCGGCCGCAAGTCGATGCCCGACATCGACATGGATTTCTCGGTGGCGCGTCGCGAGGAGGTCATCGACTACGTCGCCCAGAAGTACGGCCGCGACCGCGTCGCGCAGATCATCACCTTCGGTACGATGGCGGCGCGCGCCGCCGCCCGCGACGCCGCCCGCGTCAAGGGACTCCCGTACGTGGTCGGCGACCGCATCGCCAAGATGATCCCCGAGCAGGCGCCGCCGGCCACCTTCAAGGAGGCCATGACACCGGGCGGCGAGCTGCGCCAGGCCTACGACTCAGACCCGCAGGTCAAGGAGGTCATCGACCTGGCGATGTCGCTCGAGGGCCTGATCCGCAACGACTCCATCCACGCCGCCGGCGTCGTCATCAGCGACAGGCCGCTCACCGAGTACGTGCCGCTGCAGCAGAAGGGTGACGCCGAGGTGGTCACCCAGTTCGGCATGGACGACGTCGCCCGGCTCGGCCTTCTCAAGATGGACTTCCTCGGCCTGCGCAACCTCGACGTCATCGAGGCCGCCCTCGCGCTCATCGAGGCGACGGACGGCGTGTGCGTCGACATCGCGACCCTGCCGCTCGACGACGAGAAGACGTACCGGATGCTCGCCCGCGGCGACTCGACCGGCGTCTTCCAATTCGAGTCGGCCGGGATGCGCGACGCCCTGCGCGAGGTCGGTCCCACGACCTTCGAGGACCTCATCGCGATCGTCTCCCTCTACCGGCCGGGGCCGATGCAGTACATCCCCGCGTATGCCCGCAACAAGAGGGATCCGGCCTCGGTCGTCTACGACCACGAGGCCCTGCGTCCCATCCTTGAGGCGACCCACGGGGTGACGATCTACCAGGAGCAGTACATGGCGATCGCACGCCGTCTCGCCGGGTTCAGCCCCGCCCAGGCAGACGACCTGCGCAAGGCCATCGGCAAGAAGGACAAGAAGCTGATGGCCACCCTCAAGGAACCTCTCATGCAGGGCCTCACTGCGGGCGGCGTGCCGCCGGCCGTGAGCCAGCGGCTCTGGGCCAACTTCGAGGCCACCGGCGACTACTCGTTCAACAAGAGCCATGCCGCCTGCTACGCGCTGATCAGCTACCGCACCGCCTGGCTCAAGGCGAACTACCCCGTCGAGTACATGGCGGCCCTCGTCTCGAGCGTGATGAACACCAAGGACAAGGTGCCCTTCTACGTGCACCAGTGCCGCGAGATGGGCATCGAGGTGCTGCCCCCGGACGTCAACGAGAGCGCCGTCGGCTTCACCGTCGTCGAAGGCAAGATCCGCTTCGGGCTCAACGCCGTGAAGGGCGTGGGGGTCGGCGCCATCGATGCGGTCGCCTGCGCTCGGCAAGACGAGCCGTTCACCTCCCTGCACGACTTCTGCGCGCGCGTCGATTCGCAGCACGTGAACAAGCGCACCCTCGAAGCGCTCATCAAGGCGGGCGCGTTCGACTCGACCGGCGACCCGCGGCGCGGCATGCTCGATGCCCTGCCCGGGGCGATGGCCGACGGCGAGCGCCGCCGCAAGGACCGCGACCAGGGGCAGGGCGGACTCTTCGACATGATGACGCCCGACGAGAGCGCGGCGCAGGCGCCGCAGGTGCCGTCGCGCGAGTACGACCAGGCGACGCTGCTGCGTCTCGAGAAGGAGGCGCTCGGGCTCTACGTGTCGGCGCATCCGCTCCAGGGTTTGCGGCAGCAGCTGCGCGACGAGATCGACGTGCCGGTCTCGGTGCTGGACGACGCCGCCGACGGGGTCTTCCTCTGGACCGGCGGCGTCATCACGAGCACCCAGAAGAAGGTCAACCGGCAGGGCGCCGTCTGGCTCACCTTCAGGCTCGAGGACGTGGATGGCGGTTGCGAGTGCATGTGCTGGGCGAACTCCTACGAGCAGTTCCGCGATCTCCTCGTCGAGGACGCCATCGTCAAGATCAGAGTCAAGGTCGACCGCAAGGCCGAGGACGAGGTCAGACTCGCGGTGTTCGAGGTGCAGCCCTTCGGCGGCGTGAGCGCGTACCATCCGCTCACCGTCACGATCGACGCCGGGCGCGTGCCCTTCGGGACCCTGGAGGAGATCAGACAGGTGCTCGCCGACTTCCCTGGAGACGTGCCGGTCGTGCTCAACATGGTGCGCGGTCGGGAGAGCGCGCGGCTACGGGTCGGCGACGCGCTGCGCGTGTCGCCCGCCTCCGGCCTCTATGCCGAACTCAAGGCGCTGCTCGGCGAGAGCTGCATCGAGTTCGGTGGCCTGCCCTGCAACGAGGTGGTGAGCTCGTGATTCCCGAAGGTATGCAAGACATCCTGCCCCCCGAGATGGCGGAGCTGCAGGCCATCGAGCGCGGCGTGCGCGAGCGTTTTGCCGCGTACGGCTACGGCGAGGTGAGCGTCCCGGTCCTCGAGTTCGCCGAGACGTTCGAGCTGCTCGACGACGACACGCTCGAGGCCGGCTACCGTGTGTTCGGTGAGCACGGGCGTCAGCTGATGGTGCGCACCGATCTGACAGTCGGCATCGTCCGCATGGCGGCCAGCAGGTATCGGGAGAAGCCGCTGCCGCTGCGCTTCTCGTATCTTGCCTCCGCTTGCCGGCCGTGGGCGCCGCAGCGCAGCCAGGACGGCGAGTTCGCGCAGGCCGGCGCCGAGTTGCTCGGCGCGGACTCGGCGGCGGCCGACGCGGAGTCGGTGATCTTGCTGTGCGACGTGCTCGCCGCCCTCGGTCTGCGCGGCCACCGCGTCGTGCTCGGGACGCTGGCCTTCAGCGCTGCCCTCGTGGAGTCGTTCGGCATCGGCGGCGAGGACGGGCGCGCGTTGCTCGACGCGCTGCACGATCGCGACTACCCGCTGCTCGAGAGCATTCTCGGCAACCTCGATATCGACGACGAGGCGCGGCGCGCTCTGCAGCAGACCATCGAGGTGAGCGGCACTCGGGAGGTCCTCGCCCAGGCGCGGCGCCTCGCGAGGACCGGACCGATGAGAGAGGCGGTGGGCCGCCTCGAGACCGTGCGCGACCTGGTCGCCGACGCCGGGCACGACGACGTGCTCGTCTTCGACCTCGGTCTCTTCCAGGACCTCAACTACTACAGCGGCATCGTCTTCGAGGCGTACGCCCCCGGCGTCGGCTTGCCGATCGCCACGGGCGGACGCTACGACGGTCTCGGCGCGCACTTCGACTGGGACGTCCCGGGGGTCGGATTCGCGCTGTCCGTCGACCGTCTGCGCCTCGCCCTCGAGGAGGCGGGCGTCGCGCCGCCCGCACCCGCGCCGCCGCTGCAGTTCGTGGGCGGCCTCGAGCAGCCGGAGCAGGCGAGCGAGTTGCGACGCGGCGGCCTGGCCGTCGCCGCGCTGCCCGCCGACGCGGAGCCGCCCGCGAGACCGCGTCTCCGCGGCGAGCACGGCCGTTATGAGCTCGAACCTTTCGAGGGCGAGGCCGTGAGCGGCTCCTGGCGCGACGTGTTGCGGGCTCTGGGGCTCAGGTGAGGCTCGGGATCGCGCTCGGCCCCCCGGCGCGCACGGCGGCGGCGATCAAGCTGGCGGTGCGCGCGGGCGCGCCCGCCGAGTCTCTGCAAGGTCTCTCGCGACCGGCTCTGGTCGAGGAAGACGGCCAGACCGTCATACTCGCTCACCCGGGCGACCTCCTCACGCTCTGTGGGCTCGACGCGCTTGACGTCGCCGTCGTGGGCAAGGAGGTCGTCCTCGAGGGAGGCTTCGAGGTCGTGGAGTTGGTCGACCTCGGGCAGGGCGTCGCCAGACTGGTCGTCGCCGGTGTCGGCGACGAGCGCGACGAGTCGCTGCAGGGGCCGCTCGTCGCCACCGCCCACCCTCGCCTCACGCGGCGGCACTTCGGGGCGCGGGGGCGACAGCCCCGGCTCATCGAGTTCGCGAGCGATCCGTGGATCGCGGGCCGTCTCCTCGCGGTCGACCTGGTGGTCGGCCTGCTCGACGAGGGTGAGGAGCTGCCCGCCCCGCTCGTCGAGCGCGAGCAGGTCCTGGCGGGCAACCTGCGGCTCGTTGCGGGGCTCGCCGCGCACGCGCTGCGCGGTGCCGAAGTCGCCGTCCTGACCCGGCGGTTCAGGGAGGTGGTCCAGTCGTGAGGACGATCGCGTGGCCGGGCGACGCGGAGAGCGTCGTCGCCGAACTGCGCGCGCTGGCGCCGTGGCCCGCGGCGGTCCGCGAGGCCGTCGAAGACATCGTCAGCGACGTGCGCGCCCGCGGCGACGCCGCGGTCCGCGACTGGACTTGGCGCCTGGACGGCGTCGAACTCGGCGCGGAGTTCGCGGTGCCGTGCGCCGACCTCGACGCCGCTCTCGCCGCGATGGCGCCCGAGCTGCGGGCCGCTCTGGAGCTGGCGGCCGCGAACGTCCGCGCCTACCACGAGCGCGAGGTACCGCGACCCTGGCGGGCGACGCTGTCCCAAGGCCAGGTCGTGGGTCAGGAGGTGGTGCCGGTCTCGGCCGCCGGTCTCTACGTGCCCGGCGGCCTCGCCGACTACCCGTCCTCGCTCCTGATGACGGCGCTGCCGGCGTTGGTCGCCGGCGTCGAACGCCTCGTCGTGTGCTCGCCGCCGCGCTCGCAGGGCGGGGTGGCCTCCGGCGTGGCCGCCGCCTGCGCGCTGCTCGGCATCGATCGCGTCTACCCGGTCGGCGGCGCCCAGGCCGTGGCTGCGATGGCGCTCGGCACCGGCGTCGTTCCGCGCTGCGATGTCATCGCGGGGCCGGGCAACGCCTACGTGACGGAGGCGAAGCGGCGGCTGGTCGGCGAGGTCGGGATCGACGGGCTCGCCGGGCCCAGCGAGGTGCTCATCGTCGCCGCCGCGGGCGCCGACCCGGAGTGGCTCGCCGCCGACCTGCTGGCGCAGGCCGAGCACGGCGCCGGTGCGATGGGCTGTCTCGTCGACGTGGGGGGGACGCTCGAGAAGGCGGTGACGGCCGCCGTCGGACGGCTCGGCGACGAGCTGGGCATTGGGCACGAGCAGATCGTCGTCGTGACCTGCCCCGACATCACCACGGCCCTCGACCTGAGCAACGCTTTCGCGCCGGAGCATCTCGAGCTGCACCTCGACGACGCGGCTGCGCTCGTGCCGCGCGTCCGCAACGCCGGCGCCGTCTTCGTGGGTCCATGCGCAGCGACAGCGTTCGCCGACTACGCCGCCGGCACCAACCACGTGCTGCCCACCGGCGGCGCGGCTCGCTTTGGGCAGGGCCTCTCCGTCGCGCATTTCCAGAAGCGGGTGGCTGTGGTAGAACTTGACGAGGCCGCGGCCGCCGCCCTCGCCGGCGCGGTCGCCACCATCGCCGACGAGGAGGGCCTGCGCGCCCACGCGCGCTCCGCCTCCCTCCGTGCCGTCCGCCCCGAGGAGCAGCCATGACGTCGCGCCGAGCAGAGGTCCGCCGCACCACGAAAGAGACCGACATCGCACTCACCCTCGGACTCGACGGCTCGGGGGTCACCGAGATCGCCACGGGGATAGGGTTTCTCGATCACATGCTGGAGCTCTTCGCCCACCACGGCGGCTTCGACCTCACGGTGCGCGCCGAGGGCGACCTCGAGGTCGACGGGCACCACACGGTCGAGGACATCGGTCTGACGCTCGGCCAGGCGTTGCGCGAGGCCGTGGGCGACAAGGCGGGGATCCGCCGCTACGGCTCGTCGCTGCTGCCGATGGACGAGGCGCTCGCCATGGTCGTGGTCGACCTCTCCGGGCGCCCGTTCTTCGTCCACGACCTCGAGCTGGCCGGCCTCCGGATCGGTGACTTCGATGCCGACCTCACGGCGCACTTCCTGCGTTCGCTGGCCACGCAGGCAGGCGCGACGCTGCACCTGCGGCTGTTGGCCGGCAGCGACCCGCATCACATCGTCGAGGCCGTCTTCAAGAGCACGGCGCGGGCGCTCGCCGAGGCCTGCAGCCGCGGCGAGCGCGGCGACGCCGTGCCGTCCACCAAAGGCGTCCTCTGAGGCCGGGTCCGCCTGTGACTGCGCCGCGCATCATCGTCGTCGACTACGGCATGGGCAACCTCGCCAGCGTGGCGAAGGCGCTCGAGCGCGCCGGCGCCGAGGTGGCGGTGAGCGATGCGCCGGCCGCCGTCAGGCGGGCCGGCGCGGTCGTCCTGCCGGGCGTCGGCGCCTTCCGCGACGCCATGACCCGTCTCGACGAGTCTGGGCTGGGCGCTGCGGTTCGTGAGCGGATCGCCGCCGGCGTTCCCTTCCTCGGCGTGTGCCTCGGCCTGCAACTCCTCTTCGAGAGCAGCGCCGAGGGCGGGCGTTTGCCCGGCCTCGGGATCCTGCGCGGCAGCGTCGAGCGCCTCGACACCGCGCTGAAGGTGCCGCACATCGGCTGGAACACGCTCGAGTGGCGGACTCCCGGCGCCGGCATGGCCGCCGGTCTGCCGGAGCCGGCAGCCGTGTACTTCGTCCACTCCTACGCGGCCGTCCCCGAGCACGACGGCGTGGTCGCCGCGGTCACCGACTACGGTGGTCCACACGTCGCCGCAGTGGCGCGCGACAACGTGTGGGCGGTACAGTTCCACCCGGAGAAGAGTTCGGCGGTCGGGCTGCGACTGCTCGGCAACTTCGTGAGCGCCGTCGACAGGAGAGGGTGAGCGCCCATGATCGTGTTCCCGGCGATCGACATCCAGAACGGCAAGGCGGTGCGCCTGCGCCGCGGCGACTTCGACCAGGCCACCATCTTCTCCGAGGATCCGGTCGCGCTCGCGCAGCAATGGCAGGAGCAGGGAGCGGAGGCGCTCCACGTCGTCGATCTCGACGCCGCGCGCACGGGCGAGCTCGTCAACTTCGAGATGGTGGAGCGCATCGTCCGCAGTGTGACCCTGCCGGTGCAGTACGGCGGCGGGATCCGCAGTCCCAAGAGTCTCGCCCTGGTGGCCGGCATCGGCGTGCGCTGGGTGGTCATGGGCACGGCTGCGATCACGGCACTCGACCTGCTCCAGGACGCCGTCAACTGGCTCGAGGACCGGCTGGTCGTCGGCCTCGACTGCACCGACGGTATGCTCGCGACCCATGGTTGGCAGGAGCGCACGCAGATGAGCGCCATCCACTTCGTCAAGCTGCTCGAGCAGTACGGGGTGCGGCGCGCGGTCTACACCGACGTCGCCCGCGACGGCATGATGGGCGGGCCCAACCTGATCGGGCTGCGCGACCTCGCCGAGGCTACCGCGCTCGAGATCGTCATGTCTGGGGGTGTCGCCCTCCTCGACGATCTGCGGCGCCTCCAGCGGCTGCAGGCGCCGAACGTCGTCGGCGTCATCGTGGGCCGGGCGCTCTACGAGAAGGCGTTCACGCTGAGCGCGGCGATGGCCGCCGCCCGCGCCTGACTCGCGCACGTCGCGTGCTGGCGAAGCGCATCATCCCTTGTCTCGACGTCCGCGACGGTCGCGTCGTCAAGGGCGTCAACTTCGTCGGTCTGCGTGACGCCGGCGACCCGGTCGGGCTCGCGGCGCGCTACGACGCCGAAGGGGCCGATGAGCTGATCTTCCTCGACATCACGGCGTCGCACGAACGTCGCGAGATCATCGTGGAGCTGGCCGCGCGTTGCGCCGAGCAGGTCTTCATCCCCTTCACCATCGGCGGCGGGCTGGGGAGCGAGGAGGACATTCGCACGATCCTCGCCGCCGGCGCCGACAAGATCACCGTGAACACGGCCGCCGTCGAGGAGCCGGGCCTCATCCGACGCTGCTCCGAACGTTTCGGCGCCCAGTGCATCGTGGTGGCGATCGACGCCAAGCGCGTGCCCGGCCGCGAGCCGGCCGCTGGGAGGTCTACGTCCATGGTGGCCGCACTCCCACCGGTATCGACGCCCTGGAGTGGGCGGTCCGGGCCGCCGAACTCGGCGCCGGCGAGTTCATGCTGACCAGCATGGACAGGGACGGTACCCTCGACGGCTACGATCTCGACCTGACCCGCGCCGTGGCGCGCGCCGTGGACATCCCGGTCATCGCGTCGGGCGGCGCGGGCACGCTCGAGCACCTGGCCGAGGGACTCACGACGGGCGAGGCCGACGCCGCCCTGGTCGCGTCGATCTTCCACTACGGGACCTACTCGATCGCCGAGGCGCGGCGCTTCCTTGGGGAGCGCGGCATCCCCGTGCGTCCGGTCGGGAGCGAACGCTGAGCGGGATGCGCCGCATCGACCTCGCCGCCATCGGCGCCACGGACGCGCTCGAGCTCGCGCCCACGCTGGCTGCCGCGAGGCTCGCCTGCTTCCCGACCGATACCGTGTACGGCGTGGGCGGCGCGCTCTCGCCCGAGGTCGCCGCCGCGATCATGGCGGTGAAGCGGCGGGACCCGGCCAAGCCGCTCCAGGTCGTCTTCCCGTCCCGCGAGTTGCTGCTCGCCACCGTGCCGCTCGGGCGGCGGCTGCGCGACGCCTGCCGGCGCCTCCTGCCGGGCCCCGTGACACTGCTCCTTCCGTATCCGGATGACTGGTGTGTGCCCCCACCCGGGCAGGTGCGGCACGAGCGCCGTCGCCTGATCGGGCGGGCGGAGTCCACGTCGGTGCGGACATTGGGCGTGCGCGTGCCGCACTGGCCGGGCGAGGCTCGCCTGCTCGGGACGCTCCCCTTTCCCTTGGTCGCCTCGAGCGCCAACCGCAGCGGGCAGCGCCCGGCGACCTCGCCGGACGACGTCGACCCGGCCGTTCTCGAGGCCTGCGACCTGCTGCTCGACGCCGGTCCCGTCCCCGGACTCGCCTCGAGCGTCGTCGACCTCAGCGGCTACGAAGAGGACGGCCGCTGGCGCCTGCTGCGCGAAGGGCCATGGGGCGAGGCGACGATCGCCGAGATGCTCACGAAGAAGAGGGAGGACCTGCCCACGCCATGAGGACCCTGACCTTCTACCAGGTCGACGTGTTCACGGACACGCCGTTCGCCGGCAACCCGCTGGCCGTGTTCGTCGGGGCCGACGGGCTGAGCACCGGCGAGATGCAGGCCATCGCCCGCGAGATGAACTTGTCGGAGACCACCTTCGTATCGGCTCCGGAGCAGGGCGGCAACGCGCGCGTGCGGATCTTCACGCCCGAGGTCGAGCTGCCGTTCGCCGGACACCCGAGCGTCGGCACGGCCTGCGAGCTCGTGCGCCTCGGGGCCGTGACGGCCGTCGAGCCCATCACGCACGTGGTGCTGGAGCTCGGCGTGGGCCCGACCGTGGTCGACGTCGAGGTCCGCGGCGGCGAGCCGCTGGGGGCGACCGTCCATCAGGGAGCGCCGCGCTTCGGGCACGCCGTGCCGCGCGCGGAAGCGGCCGCCGTGCTCGGCCTGACCGAGGGCGACCTGCACCCGGCCCACGGGCCCGCGGTCGTCGGCACGGGCCTGGACTACACGGTGATCCCGCTGCGCGAGCGCGCTGCTCTGGGGCGGATCGCCCTCGACGTCACGCGGCTGCCGGCGTTCGAGGCGGCCCACGCCGAGGTGTATCCGTGCGCCCTCGACGACGACGACGACCGCGACGTCTGGGTCGAAGCTCGCGGCCTGTTCCCGCTGTGCGGTATTTCCGAAGACCCCGCGACCGGGAGCGCCGCCGGCCCGCTGGCCGCGTACTTCGCGCGGGCCGGGGTGCTGCCGTTCGGCCAGACGCGCGTCGTCCTGCAGGGCGCCTACGTCGGTCGGCCCAGTCGCCTGTTCGTCTCTCTGACGGGGAGCGCCGGCCACGCCGACGACGTCCTGGTCGGCGGGGGCGTGCGGCCCGTCCTCTGGGGCGAACTGACGCTGTAGGCCCCGTGGAGCGGCTGCGGCTGTCGCTCGGCGCCGCCGCTGGTAGAATCGGAGTCTCTTGAGCGGCCGGCGCGGCGCTGCGCGCCGCCGGCCGCCGTCCATCACGCTCTCGAGAGGAGGCGTCCGTTGAGGCTCGCCGCCGGTAGCGATCACGCAGGTTTCGGCATGAAGGAGACCGTGGTGCGCCGTCTCCGCGCCCAGGGTCACGTGGTCGTCGACGTCGGGGCTTCCGACGGAGAGACCTCGGTGGACTACCCCGACTACGCCCACCGGGTCGCGACCATGGTGGCGGGCGGCGAGGTCGAGCGCGGCCTGCTCGTCTGCGGGACCGGGCTGGGGATGTGTATGGCGGCGAACCGCCATGAGGGCGTCCGGGGGGCCGTCTGCGCGACGCCGCACCTCGCCGAGATGTCGCGCCGGCACAACGACGCCAACGTCCTCTGCCTGGGCGGCCGCATCCTCTCCGAAGAGGAGGCTTGGGCGATCACCGAGGTGTGGATGAGCACGCCGTTCGAGGGCGGCCGCCACGCCCGTCGCGTCGCCCGCATCGACGACCCGGGCCGGGACGAGTGACGCCGCATCGCGTCGTTGGGCGCGAGTGGCGGCGACAGCCGATCTACGAGCTCGACCCGGTGCTCAACCAGCTGTTGCGGGCCGAGCTCGTGCGCCAACAGGAGACGCTCGAGCTCATCGCCTCCGAGAACTTCGCCAGCCGTGCCGTCCTCGAGGCGACGGGCTCGGTGCTCACCAACAAGTACGCCGAGGGCTACCCCGGCGCCCGCTACTACGGCGGCTGCGAGGTCGTCGACGAGGTGGAGCAGCTGGCCATCGACCGCTGCAAGGCCATCTTCGGCGCCGAACACGTCAACGTGCAGCCGCACTCCGGCTCCTCGGCCAACCTCGCGGTCTACTTCGCCCTGCTGGAGCCGGGCGACACGATCATGGCCATGGAGCTCGCACACGGCGGTCACCTCACCCACGGGCTCGAGCTCAACTACTCGGGGCGCACGTACAACGTGGTGCCGTACCACGTCCGCCGCGACACCGAGACCATCGATTACGACGAGGTCCGCGCCCTGGCGCTCGAGCACCGGCCGCGGCTCATCATCTGCGGCTACAGCTCCTATCCGCGGACCATCGATTTCGCCGCCTTTCGCCAGATCGCCGACGAGGTCGGCGCCCTGCTCATGGCCGACATCGCCCACGTCGCCGGCCTCGTGGCGGCGAGCATCCACCCGAATCCCGTGCCTCATTGCGATGTGGTCACGAGCACGACGCACAAGACCCTGACGGGGCCGCGCGCCGGCATCATCATGTGTCGCCGCGAGTACGGCCCGGCCATCGACAAGGCCGTCTTCCCCGGCATGCAGGGCGGGCCTCTGATGCACGTGGTCGCCGCCAAGGCCGTCTGCTTCAGGATCGCCTCGAGCGAGGAGTTCCACCGCCTGCAGCGTCAGATCGTGACCAACGCCGCCGCCCTCGCCGAAGCGCTCGCCGAGGGGGGGCTGCGCCTCGTCTCCGGCGGCACCGACGTGCATCTGGCGCTGCTCGACCTGCGCAGCGTCGGCATGACCGGTCGCGAGTGCGAGGAGCTCCTCGATTCCGTCAACATCACGGCCAACCGTAACGTCATCCCCTTCGACGACGCGGCGTTCAACGCGACCAGCGGGCTGCGCGTGGGTTCTCCGGCCGTCACCACGAGGGGGTTCGACGAGGCCGACATGCGGGCCACCGGCGAGCTTGTGTTGCGCGCCATCGAACACCGTCGCGACTCAGGGGCGCTCAAGGTCATCCGCGGCGAGGTCATCGAACGCCTCGACCGCTTTCCTCTGTACGAGTTCCTCTGATGGAGGGCGCGTCGCAGGCCCGGGAACCCGTGTCCGGCCGCCGTGCGCGGCCGAGCTGGGACGAGTACTTCCTCCAGCTCGCCCGTCAGGCGGCCACGCGCTCGACCTGCCTTCGGCGGCAGGTCGGCGCGATCCTCGCGCGCGACAAGCGCATCCTGGCGACGGGCTACAACGGCGCGCCGCGCGGCGTGGAGCACTGCCTCGACGTGGGCTGCCTGCGCGATGAGCTCGACATCCCCTCGGGAGAACGCCACGAGCTCTGCCGCGCGATCCACGCCGAGCAGAACGCGATCATCCAAGCCGCTCTTCACGGCGTGGCCATCGAGGGCGCGACGCTCTACACCACCCTCCATCCCTGCATCCTCTGCGCGAAGATGCTCATCAACTGCGGCGTGAAGGAGATCCACTACCTGGAGGGCTATCCTGACGAGCTGTCGCGCGCGATGCTCGACGAGGCCGGCGTCGCGCTCCACAAGGAGAAGCTCTCATAGGCGGGCTGCTCAGCCTTTCGACCTCGGTGCGCACCGCGGTGCTCGGCTTCGTGCTGGCGGCGGTGCTCGTCTACCTGCTGACGCCGCTCATGGCTCGTCTCGCCCAGCGCGCGGGCGTCGTGGACCAGCCCACCGACGAGCGTCGCATGCACATGGCCGCCGTGCCCCTGCTGGGAGGCCTCGGGATCTACCTGGCGTGGCTCGTCTCCACACTCCTGCTGGTCGACATCACGCGGCCGGTCTGGGGCATCGTGGGCGGCGTGACGATCGTGGTCTCCGTCGGGCTCTTCGACGACCTCTTCGAGCTCGAGCCGATCATCAAGTTCATCGGCCAGCTGCTCGCCATCGGGGTGGCCGTGTACTTCGACGTGCGCATCACGCGGGTCGGCATTCCGTTCACGGACATCTTCATCCACTTCCCGACGATACTCTCGGTGTTGTTCACCACCGTCTGGATGGCCGCGATCATCAACATGGTCAACTTCATCGACGGGCTCGACGGGCTCGCCGCCGGCGTCTGCGCGATCTCGGCCTTGACCTTCAGCGTGATCTCGCTCTCCACCGGTTTCCCGACGATGGGGATCGTCGCCGCCGTGCTGGCGGGCGCCACCTTCGCGTTCCTGCGCTTCAACTTCTACCCGGCGAGCATCTTCATGGGCGACGCCGGCTCGATGCTGCTCGGCTTCACGCTGGGCGCGATCAGCGTGCAGAGCCTGATGAAGAGCACGGCGGCGGTCGCCCTGCTGCTCCCGCTGCTCGTGCTGGCCGTACCCTTCACCGACCTCTTCCTCATCGTGTGGCGCCGCTGGCGCCGGGGCGTCCCGTTCTATGCGGCCGGCCAAGACCACGTCCACCACGACCTCGTGCTCGTGCACGGCTTCTCGCAGCGTAAGAGCGTCCTTGTCCTCTACGTCTGGTGCCTCCTGCTCAACGGGCTCGCCATCGCCATGCAACGGCAGTCGACGGCGGCCACACTGATCCTGGGTGTCGGCTCCGCTCTGGCCACCGCCTACATGGCGCGCCTGCTCTCGCGGTACCGCTCGGTGAGGCGCGACGACGGCGGGCGGCTGGTGCGTCACGATGAGGCTGGCGGGGGAGATGCCCACAGTGATGTCGGTCCGTAGCGGCTCCGTTGCGACAGCGCGACGCGACAGGTAGAGTGTGACATCTCCGCGCAAGGACGAGCGTGAGCGGCGAGGCGAGAAGCCCGGATCTTCGGCGTCCGCCGAAGCCGTCGCCTTTCTCCTGCTCGGCGGAGTGGTGACGGGGATCGCTGTGGGAGGGGGCATCGACTACGCTCTCGGCACGTTCCCGCTGGCCACGGCCATCGGGGTGTTCGTCGGCTTCGCCGTCGCCCTGTACGCGGTGTATCTGGAGACGAAGTGACGACGGCAGGAGGCAGACCGATTCCACGCTGGGCGCTCGCACCCATCCTTCTCGGCGTGCTCGCTGCGCTCTGCGTGGGAGTGGCGACGGCGCTCGACCGCCCTGCTTGGGCCGCCGCCGTCGGCGCCGCTCTCGTCGCCGTCTACTGGGCGCTCGAAGAGCTCGCTTGGCGACGCGGCGCGCGCGGTGACTTCGCCGGCGCCGTGGTCGTGGCGCTCGGCGGCATGGTCCTTCGCCTGGCGGCGGTCCTCGGCGGACTCGTCGTCGTCGCACTGCTGGCGCGTCCGGCCTTCGCCACCGCCGCTGTGAGCTTCCTCGCGGGCTTCACCGTGTACCTGGCCTTCAGGCTGCTGCTGCTGTCGGGCGCGCTCGGCGTCGGGGAGGCGAAGGGTTCGTGAGACGCGGGCGCCCCCTCCTCATACTTCTCCTCGGCGCGCTCGGCGTCGTGGCGCTCTTCCTGCTGCCCGGGGGCAAGAGCGCTGAGTTCGATGTCGCCGAGGAGTTCGCGCTGCACCCGATCGTCCACCTTCCCTCGATCGGCCCGGTCGATCTCTCGATCAACAAGGCCGTCGTCTACCTGTGGATCTCATTCGGCGTCATCTGCGCGCTCGCATGGCTCATCAACCGCAGCATCAGGTCTGCTCCGGGGCGCTTCCAGTTCGCGATGGAGACGCTCTACGAGCTGGCTCGCGGGAGCATCGTCGGCAGCGTCATGAAGAGCGGCCGCACGGCGTGGTTCCCGTACGTGGCGGGGGTGTTCTTCTTCGTCCTTCTCAACAACCTGATCGGGCTCGTGCCGCTGCCGTTCGCCGGGCACGGCAGCCTGGGCTTCTACACGGCGACGGCGAACCTCTACGTCACGCTCTCGCTGGCCCTGTGCACGTTCGTGTTCACCCACTATGCCGGCATCCGCAAGAACGGGATCGTGCGCTACGTGCGCAACTGGGCGCCGGCATCCGCGCCTCCGGTGCTGCGGCAGCTCATCTGGGTCATCCATGCCGTGAGCGAGATCTTCCGCGTCGTCTCGCTCTCGGTGCGGCTCTTCGCCAACATGCTGGCCGGCCACGCCATCCTCGCGGTCTTCTTCGGCATGGCGCTGCTCTTCCAGAACTATGCGGCAGCGGCCCTGCTGCAGGGTGGCTCGGTCCTGATCTACCTGTTCGAGTTGTTCGTCGCCTTCATCCAGGCGTTCATCTTCGCGATCCTCTCGGGTGTGTATATCGGGGGCGCGCTGGACCAGGAGCACTGACCGTTCGTTCATGAGGTCTGAGAACCGTCAAGGAGGACACTGAATGGAAGCTGAAGCCGCAAAGCTTCTCGGCGCCGGTATCGCCATGGGCGTCGGAGCCCTCGGCCCCGGCATCGGCCTGGGCATGTTGCTCGGCAAGGCATACGAGAGCATCGCCCGTCAGCCCGAGGTCTCCGCGGAGATCCGCGTCAACATGTTCATCGGCATCGGCGTGACCGAGGCGGTCGCGTTGTACGCCTTCGTCGTCGCGCTGATCCTCGTCTTCGTGGCCTGAGGCCGCTCGCGGACCGGGTTCGGAGGATCGGAGAGAGGCATGCTGGATCCTAACTGGGGTCTCATACCGTGGACGCTGCTCACGTTCGGCCTATCGGTGTTCGTGCTGTGGAAGTACGCCTTCGGGCCGCTGCAGCGCGCGATCGACGAGCGGCGCGCCCGCATCCAGGAGAGCATGGACGCCGCTGAGGAGACGCGCGTCGAGGCGCAGACCCTGCTCGAGGAGTACAAGGCCACGTTGGCCCAGGTGCGCGGCGAGGCGGAGGGCATCGTCGAGCGGGCGCGGCTCGCCGGCGACACGGCGAAGGCCGAACTGGTCGACGAGGCACGGCGCCAGTCCGGGCGCATTCTCGAGAAGGCGCACGAGCAGGTCGAGCGCGACACGCGCAGCGCGCTGCGCGCCTTGCGCGCCGAGGTCGCCGAGCTCACCGCGCTGGCCACCGAGAAGGTCACCATGCGTAGCCTGAGCAAGGAGGACCACCTGCGCCTCGTCGACGACGCCCTGCATGAGCTCGATCTCGACGGACTGGAGGCGGGTCCGGGCCGATGAGCGAAGCAGCCGTCACACGCGTCTACGCCCGGGCGCTGTTCGATGCCGCGCGCGAGGCGAGCGCGGTCGAGCGCGTCGGCCGCGAGCTGGGCGACTTCGTCGCCGCCCTCATGGCCTCGGCGTCCCTGCGCCATGCGCTGCGCGACCCGCAGATCGCCGCCGCCGCCAAGCTCCGGGTCGTGGGTGAGCTCACCCACGATGCGCAGCCGTTGCTGGCGAACACGCTGCAGCTGATGTTGCAGAAGGGCCGCGCGGCGGCCATCCCCGGTCTCGGGGAGCAATTCCGGCGGCTGGCCGCGAGAGAGGCCGACACGGTGACCGTGGAGGTCACCACGGCAGTGGAGCTGCCGACGGCCGCTCGCGAGCGTCTCGCCGAACAGGTGCGGGCCGCCACGGCCCGCCACGTGGAGCTCGCGGAGCGCGTCGACCCGGCGGTGATCGGCGGCGTCGTGCTGCGCGTGGACGACCTGATCGTCGACGGCAGCGTGCGCGCACGTATCAATCAGCTGCGGCGGCGGCTGCAGACAGCAGAAGTGTGAGGTGACACGACAGTGAAGCTGCGCCCCGAAGAGATCGCCGCGGTCCTCAAGGCCCAGATCGAGGGCTACCAGGCCGAGGTGGAGGTCGAAGAGGTCGGCACCGTGCTCGAAGTGGGTGACGGCATCGCCCGCATCTACGGGCTGCGCAACGCGATGGCCGGCGAGATGCTGGACCTGCCGCACGGTGTCACCGGGCTGGTGCTCAATCTCGAAGAGGACAATGTCGGCGCCGTCCTGCTGGGCGAGGATACGCTCATCAAGGAGGGCGACCTGGTGAAGCGCACCGGTCGCATCCTGCAGGTGCCGGTGGGCGATGCGCTCATCGGACGCGTGGTCAACCCCCTCGGCGAGCCGCTCGACGACAAGGGTGCCGTCGAGACCGACGAGTTCCGCCCGGTCGAGTTCAAGGCGCCCGGCGTGGTGCAGCGGCAGCCAGTGCGCGAGCCGCTGCAGACCGGCTGGAAGGCCATCGACGCCATGATCCCCATCGGGCGCGGTCAGCGTGAGCTCATCATCGGCGACCGGCAGACGGGCAAGACTTCGCTCATCGTCGACGCCATCATCAATCAGAAGGGCCAGGACATCACCTGCGTCTACGTGGCCATCGGGCAGAAGGCCAGCACCGTGATGCAGATGGTGCAGAAGCTGGAGGAGTACGGCGCCCTCGACTACACCATCGTGGTCGTGGCCACCGCCTCGTTTTCGGCGCCGCTCAAGTTCTTGGCCCCATACTGCGGCGCCGCCATGGGCGAGCACTTCCTCTACGGCGGCCGGCACGCCGTGTGCTTCTACGACGACCTCAGCAAGCACGCCGACGCCTACCGGCAGATGAGCCTCCTTCTGCGCCGCCCGCCGGGCCGCGAGGCCTTCCCCGGTGATGTGTTCTACCTGCACTCGCGGCTGCTCGAGCGCGCCGTCAAGCTCAGCGACGAGCTCGGCGGCGGGTCGCTCACAGCCATCCCGGTCATCGAGACCCAGGCCGGCGACGTCTCGGCCTACATCCCCACCAACGTGATCAGCATCACCGACGGCCAGATCTTCCTGCAGAGCGACCTGTTCTACTCGGGCGTGCGGCCGGCCATCAACGTGGGCATCTCGGTGAGCCGTGTGGGTGGCTACGCGCAGATCAAGGCCATGAAGCAGGTCGCCGGGCGCCTCAAGCTCGACCTGGCGCAGTTCCGCGACCTCGAGGCTTTCGCGCAGTTCGGCAGCGATCTGGACGAGTCCACGCAGAACACGCTCGCCCGAGGCAAGCGCATGATCGAGCTGCTCAACCAGGACCGCTTCGATCCCCAGCCGGTCGAGGAGCAGGTGGCGGTCATCTTCGCCGGCACCCAAGGCTACCTCGACGACGTGCCGGTCGACCGGGTCGCGGCGTTCCGCGAGGAGCTGCGGGTGGCCATGCGCGCCCAGCACGCCGATCTGCTGCGGACCATCCGCGAGCAGAAGGAACTCACGCCCGAGACCGAGGCCGAGCTGAGCCGCGCCGTCGCCCAGTTCCATACTTCGTTCGCGCCGGTGGCCGCGGCGGCCGAGTTCGGCGGCGCGGTCGCCGCTTCGGCGCCGGCCGAGCCGGTGTCCGCGGAGGGCGACGCCTGACATGGCCGCCCTGCGCGACATCCGCCGGCGCATCACGTCGGTCCAGAACACGCGCAAGATCACGAAGGCCATGGAGATGGTCGCGGCGGCCAAACTGCGCCGCGCCCAGGGTCGCATCGAGGCCCTCCGTCCGTACGCCGCCGACATGATCGAGATGATGATGGACCTGGCGACGTACTCGGGCGAGACGCGCGACTACCCGCTCCTCCAGGAGCGCGACCCCGAGCGCGTCGTCGCTGTTCTCGTGATGACCGGCGACCGCGGCCTGGCGGGGGCCTTCAACGCCAACGTGCTGCGCCGTTCGTTCGAGGTCGAGCGTACGCTGCGCGACGAGGGCCGGGAGACCCGCGTCCTCGCGGTGGGCAAGAAGGGCATCGGCACGCTGCGCTTTCGTCGCTGCACCGTCGAGCGCAGCTGGCAGGGGCTCAGCGACCGCCCCGAGTACAGCGACGCCAAGCAGATCGCCGAGCACCTGATCGGCCTTTACCGGAGCGGCGAGGTCGACCGCGTGCGCGTGATCTACAATCATTTCGACTCGCCCATGGAGCAGACGCTCGTGGACGAGCCCATCATCCCGGTACCCCGCGAGCGGGTCACCGACGACAGCCGCAAGGCTCGGCCGGTGTCGTATCTGTACGAGCCCGACCCGGCGACGATCTTCGAGCGCCTGCTGCCGGCCTACGTGGAGATCGCCGTGTATCGCGCCCTCCTCGAGTCGAGCGCCAGCGAACAGGGCGCACGTATGACCGCCATGCGCAATGCGAGCGACAGCGCCGAGGAGATGCTCGATGGCCTCACGCTGGCCCTCAACCGCGCCCGCCAGGCCGCGATCACGCAGGAGATCCTCGAGGTCGTGGCGGGCGCCGACGCCCTCGGCTAACGGGGCAGGGCGCCGCGCCGCGACGGCGCGCGCCGACGACAACGGTGACGAGCGGAGTTGAGCAGATGAACAGAGGTACAGTGGTGCAGGTGATCGGCCCCGTGGTCGACGTGCACTTCCCCGAAGGGTTGCCGGCCATCCACAACGCCCTCACCATCCCCTTGGAGCGCGCGGACGGCCAGGCGTTGGACTTGGTGTGCGAGGTCCAACAGCACCTCGGCGACCACAAGGTGCGGGCCGTGGCGATGGACTCCACGGACGGTCTCGCTCGCGGCGCCGCCGCCGCCGACACCGGCCAGCCCATCACCGTGCCCGTCGGCGAGCAGACCCTCGGCCGGATCATCAACGTGATGGGCCAGACCATCGACATGCTCGACGACATCGAAGGCGCTGACCGCTGGCCCATCCATCGCCCGGCGCCCGACTTCGAGTCGCTCGACCCCACCGACGAGATCTTCGAGACCGGCATCAAGGTCGTCGACCTGCTCGCCCCCTACGTCAAGGGCGGCAAGATCGGCCTCTTCGGCGGCGCCGGCGTCGGCAAGACGGTCATCGTCCAGGAGCTCATCCACAACATCGCCGCCGAACACGGCGGGCTCTCGGTGTTCTGCGGCGTGGGCGAGCGCACGCGCGAGGGCAACGACCTGTGGATCGAGATGAAGGAATCGGGCGTCATCGACAAGACGGCGCTCATCTTCGGGCAGATGAACGAGCCGCCGGGCGCCCGTCTGCGCGTCGGTCTGGCCGGTCTCACCGTGGCCGAGTACTTCCGCGACGAGGGCGGCCAGGACGTGCTGCTCTTCATCGACAACATCTTCCGCTTCGTGCAGGCGGGCTCGGAGGTCTCGGCGCTCCTGGGGCGCATGCCGAGCGCCGTGGGCTACCAGCCCACGCTCGCCAGCGAGATGGGCGAGCTGCAGGAGCGCATCACCTGCGACCAAGCGTGGCTCCATCACCTCGGTGCAGGCCATCTACGTGCCGGCCGACGACCTCACCGACCCGGCGCCGGCGGCCACCTTCACGCACCTCGACGCCAAGACGGTGCTCTCGCGCGCGGTCTCCGAGAAGGGCATCTACCCGGCCGTGGACCCGCTGGACAGCACGTCGCGCATTCTCAGCCGCGACGCCGTCGGCGACCAGCACTACGAGGTCGCGACGCAGGTGCAGGAGGTACTGCAGCGCTACAAGGACCTCCAGGACATCATCGCCATCCTGGGCATGGACGAGCTCTCCGACGAGGACAAGGTGGTCGTGCAGCGGGCGCGCCGGATCGAGCGCTTCCTGAGTCAGCCGTTCAACGTCGCCGAGCAGTTCACCGGGCGGCCGGGCAAGTACGTGCCGCTCGCCGAGACGGTGCGCGGCTTCAAGGAGCTCCTCGAGGGGCGCTGCGACGAGCTGCCCGAGCAGGCCTTCTACATGGTCGGCGGCATCGAGGAGGCCATCGACCAGGCGAAGCAGCTGAGCGGCCGCACCGAAGGAGGCTGAGCCCGGCATGGCGGAGCACCCCCCGATCCAGGTCGAGCTCGTCACGCCCGAGGGCGAGGTGTACAAGGACGCCGCGACCCTCGTCGTGCTGACCGGAGTCGAGGGCGAGCTCGGCATCATGGCCGGTCACCAGCCGCTCGTGAGCCTGCTCGCGGTCGGCGAGACCCGGATCCAGAAGCTCGATGGGACGTACGACTACGTGGCCACCGGGATCGGCTTCGCCGAGGTGCTCTTCGACCGGGTCCTCATTGTCGTAGATCACGCCGAGGAGGCGGGCCGCATCGATCTCGAGCGCGCCGAGGAGGCCCGCCGCCGCGCGTTCGACCGGCTGCAGCTACGCGACGATCCGGAGGCGCGCGCCGAGGTCGACCTGTTCCGCGCCGAGCAGGCGCTGCGTCGCGCCGAGAACCGCCTGCACGTGGCGCAGCGGCGCGGCTGACGCGCGGTCGGCGGGGCCGTGATGATGGGTGAGGCAGCGAGCACGGCGTCGCGGCACGCCGAGCGCCTGTTCGTCAGGGGCGGGACCCGCCTCGAGGGCGAGGTCGTTCTCGCCGGCGCCAAGAACTCGGCGCTCAAGCTGCTCGCCGCCAGCCTGCTGGCGCCGGAGTCCTCCGTCATCCACCGGGTGCCCGACATCACGGACGTCGCGCTGATGGTCGAGATGCTGCGCGCGCTCGGCGCTCGCGTGGAGAGCGACGGCACGATGATGACGATCGACCCGGGCGAGCACCTCGAGGGGTGCGCGCCGTACGAGCTGGTGCGCCAGATGCGCGCCAGCATCATCGTGATGGGACCGCTCGTCGCACGCCTCGGCGAGGCGACGATCGCCATGCCCGGAGGCTGCAACATCGGCCCGCGGCGCATCGACTTCCACATCCGGGGTCTGGAGAAGCTCGGCGCCCGGATCGATATCGACCACGGCTTCATCAAGGTGCACACCAGCGGTCTCAAAGGCGCTGTCGTGGCCCTCGACTACCCGAGCGTCGGTGCGACGGAGAATCTGTTGATGGCCGCGACTGCCGCCGACGGTGTCACCGTCATCGAGAATGCCGCCCGCGAACCCGAGATCGCGGACCTCGTCGCCTTCCTCCGCGCCATGGGCGCGGTCATCGACGGTGCGGGGACGAGTACGCTGCAGATCGAGGGCGGGCACTCGCTTCACGGCGCCGAGCACACCGTGATCGCCGACCGCATCGAGGCCGGTACGTACCTCATCATGGGTGCGGCCACCGCCGGGGACGTCACGGTCCGCGGCCTCGACCCGGCGCACCTGGAGCTGTTTCTCGCCAAGCTGCGTGCCGCCGGCGTCATCGTCGAGGAGAGCGAGCTGCGCATCCGCGTGCGGCGCGAGGGACCGCTCTCCCCGGTCGACGTGTCCACGCTTCCGCACCCCGGGTTCGCGACCGATCTGCAGGCCCAGATGATGGTGCTGCTGTCGCTGGCCGACGGTACGTCGATCGTCACGGAGAACGTCTTCGAGAACCGCTTCGTCGTCGTCGACGAGCTCAATCGGCTCGGCGCCGGGATCGTCACCAGCGGCCATCACGCCGTCGTGGCCGGTCCCCGGCGTCTGCGCGGCGCCGTCGTCGAGGCGCCGGACCTGCGCGGCGGCGCCGCGCTGGTGACCGCCGGTCTGGTGGCCGACGACGTGACCGAGGTGCGCGCCGCCGGCCATATCTTCCGCGGCTATGAGAGCCTCGAGGGCAAGTTGCGCGGGTTGGGCGCCGACGTCGCCAGTGACCTGGACGCGGGCTCGTCTGGGTCGCAGGAGACGACCGGCGTGCACTCGGCTACGACGAGCGATGGTACCATCTAGCGAGTCCCCGAGCTTGGCGGAGTATGGGTAAGTATCGTGTCTACAAAGTCGGCGAAGAGGCGCCCGTGCGCAGGGCGCCGGCGACGTCTGTGGCCGCTCCGCCGCTCCGCCGGCGTGAGCGGTCCGCCGAGCCGACGAGGGGTGGGCGCCGCACGCTGCTGCTGACGCTGCTCTTCGTCGTCGCCGTCGGCGGCGGTCTCGCGCTGTCGTGGTACTGCGGCCGCGAGGCGCTCGGCAACGCCGTCGGCGTGTTCGATCTTGCCGAGCAGAGCGGCCGCATCGCGGGCTGGATCCTCTATGGCGTGCCGGTTCTCGGGGTCCTCGTCGTGATCGGCGTCACCGCCTACCTGGCCTTCGGTCGCCATCTCAGTCTCAAGGTCGTGGGGCTGGCGGTCGTCGTGGCTGCTCTCGCCGCGCCCGGCTTCGCCCTCGGGTGGACGAACGGCGTCGTGACCACGGTCGGCGACCGCAGCGAGGAAGTCGAGACGGAGGTCACCGAGACCGCCAAGGAGATGGAGCCGCCGCTTCCCGGCAAGCCCGTCAACATCCTGCTCATCGGGAGCGACCAGCAGTCGGAGGAGGATCCCGGCCGCTCCGACACCCAGATACTCGTGCGTCTCGACCCGGACACGAAGAGCATCTCGATGCTGTCCCTACCTCGCGACCTGCGGGTCGAGATCCCAGGGTACGGCCTCGCCAAGATCAACGAGGCCTACAGCTACGGAGGTCCGGCCCTGACGGTGAAGACGTTCACCGCGGTCACCGGTCTTCCGATCAACCACTTCATCAGGGTCGACTTCTCCGGGTTCTGGCGCTCGATCGATATCCTCGACGGCGTCTACATCCCGGTCGACCGTCGCTACTACAATCCCCCGTCCTCGAGCTGGAAGTCCATCAACATCGAGCCTGGCTACCAGAAGCTCATGAGCCGCCAGTCGCTCGACTTCGTGCGCTTCCGGCACGATCAGAAGGGCGACTTCACGCGCATGCAGCGTCAGCAGCTCTTCCTGCGCGAACTGCAGCGCCAGTCGGGTCGCTGGAACACCGACTGGAAGAAGGTCGTGAAGCTCCTCAAAGCAGTCGCCGCCGAGACGACCTCCGACCTCGACTCCCTCAAGCGACTGCTGCCGCTCGCGAATCTTGCCCTCACGCTCGACACGTCGCGCATCTCCACGGTGCACGTCGAAGGCGACACCCCGATGATCGACGGCGTGTCGTACGTGATCGCCTCCGAGGAGGAGATCGCCGCCAAGGTCGCCGCGTTCAAGAACCCGCTGTACAAGCCAACCAAGGTTGCGCGGCAGGTCCCGAAGCGCTCGTACAGGGTGCGGGTCTTCAACGCCAGCGGGTACGCCGGCGTGGCCGGCTCGACGGCGTCCCAGCTCAAGGCGCTGGGGCACCGGGCCACCGCCGTCGGCGACGCCGACACGCTGATCGAGACCACGGTGATCTACGCGCCCGAGTACCTGGAGACCGCCGCCGAGGCTCTGGCCCGTCTGCTGGCGCCGGCACAGGTCCGCACGGTGCCACGCTCCGCCGGGACGGACGCCGACGTGCACGTGTTCATCGGCACGTCGTTCGACGGCCTCCTCGACGTACCGGTGGAGCAGACAGAGCCCGAGCCGGAGATCCTTGAGGACCAGCGCTATCTCTGGACGGAGTGGCAGGCGCTCGACGCCGAGTCGCCGCTCAAGCTCGAGGCGCCTACGTCGTGGTACCCGGGGCTCGGCTACGACGAGTTCCACGCCTACGCGATCGAGACCACCGAGGGCAAGAAGAAGGCCGCGGCCATCGTCGTCGGGACGACGTCCAAGGGCGGCTACTGGGGCATCCAGGCGATGCGCTGGGCCGACCCGCCGGCGATCGCCAACCCCAGCAGCACGAAGGTGATCGGCGGGCGCAAGTATCTGCTCTTCTACGAGGGCGAGGCGCTGCGGATGGTGGCATGGCGGCGCACAGGGACGGTGTACTGGGTGGTCAACACGATCGAGAACGAGATCCCAGAGAAGGTCATGCTGGCGCTCGCCACCTCCTGCACGTACATCACGCCCTGACGCCGTGCGCCTGCTGCGCCCGGCCGCGCGGGTCCTCGACGCCTGGGGTGCGCTGATCGTCGGCGTCCTCGTCGTCCTTGCGGTCATCATCCTGCTCGCGACGCCCGGTCCGTGGCGCGAGGTCGTCGGTTCGTCGCCGGTCGTCTCGCCGGGGGAGCCGCCCCGTGACGTCGTGGTGTTCGTGCGGGGCGACTCGGAGGGCGACGAGTGCACGGGTGTCGTGTGGCTGCACGTCGAGCGCGAGCGGCCTGCGCTCACGGCGGTGGTCGTGCCGGTGAAGCTCCGGGTCGCCGTACCCGGGGCCGGCTTCGAGCAGGTCTGTCGCGTCGTCGATGTCTTCGATCCCGCGGTCGCCACCGCCGCCCTCGCCGAGGCTCTGGACGTCCCTCTGTCGGGCTGGGTGTCCCTGAGCGGGGCGGGCCTGAAGGCGGCGGTGCCGAGCATGTTCCCTGCCGGCGGCACGCGACGCGAGCGCCGGCAGCGCAAGGCCGCGGTCGACGCCTGGGCCGGTCGTGGATCCGCTCAAGCCGTCCTCCGGCGCCAGACGAGGCTGCTTGCCGCTGCGCTGCCGGGTGTGCCGCTGGAGACGCTCAGCGTCGTCGCCGTCGCAAACTACGCGCTGGGATCGGATCTCGCCGAGAGCGACCTCGACCTTCAACAGGCGACCGCGCTCGCTGCGGGCGCGCGCGAGGTCCTGCCGCAGGATGTGGCGGTGCGGTCTCTTCCCGTCATCCGGGAGACGCGTGGAGAGGGTGTCTTCTGGCGACCCCGTTGGGACGCCACGGACCGCCTGACCCAGTCCCTGCGCCTGGGTCTTCGGCCGCCCGAGTCGACAGAGGCGATCACCCACGCCGTGCGGCCCGGCGGAGTCCTCCTCGTGTTGCCGTCAGCCATGGACGCCGCCGCCGCCGAGGCTTTCGAGGACGGTCTGACGACGGCGGTCGCCGAGAGCGCCGGCGAGACGATCGAAGTGACCGCGCTGCGTTGCAGTCCCGGTGGCGCCGACGCGCATGTCGCGGAAGCCGTCACGGCACGCGGGCCCCTCGCCGTCGTGCTCGTGGCGACCGACGTGGGTGACGAGTACGACGAGATCGTGGAGTGTGCCCATCGTCTGCGGCGTCTTTACCAGCCGGCCGTGTTCGTCGCTCCCGTCCGCGCCGCGGAGGATGGTGGGCAGGTGGCGGCGCCGGACGCTCTCGAGGAGACGGGGCTGCCGCTCGTGCCTGTGACCATGCCGGCCGCGAGCCCCGCGCCCGACGCGGCGCCGGCGGCGGGCGTCGAGGCGGCGGCCTGGGCCGCCGCCGGCCGGGCCGCCGCCGGCGCCGCGGTCCGCGCCTGCTGGCCGGAGGTCCTCGCGCCCGATCTCGCCGGTACGCGCCTCGGGGTCTCCTACGCGGAGCGGCGCACCGTGGACCTGTCGATCGCGGCCGGCGACGGGGCGCCCGGGACTCGGGGATGGTTGCTGGCCTGCGGGTACGTGCCCGTCCTCGCGGCGAGCGACTGGGCGCCGCCATCCGCGCTGGTGCGCGTCGCGTACCAGCGCGGATGGCGGCGCCTCGCTCTCGCCGTGGCCGGCGATCTCGTCGCGCCGCCGTCGCAGGTGGTGGTCGATGAGACGGCGCCGGCGCCCGTCACCGTCATTCCGTGAACGTCACGGCCCGCGGTCGTCCCGTGAACATTGCCGTCGGCGCACGAAAAAGGCGTCGCCCGATTGGGCAACGCCTTTTTCGTGTGACACGTTGTGGTCGATCTACGCGCGACGTCTGCGCAGCACTGTACCGCCGCCGACGAGACCTGCCCCTGCTCCGAGGAGCAGCAGGAGTTCTGTGCCGGTGAAGGCGAGTTCACCCGGATCGGAAGCGATGCCCGGATCACGCAGGCCGGCGAGGTAGTCCTCGAGAATCCCTTCGTAATCCGCGTACTGCTCGTAGAGCGGGTTGTCGCGCAGATACGCGAGCGCAGCCTCGATCTCAACCGCGGTCCAGTCGCCGTCGATCGTGCCGTCGCGCGCGTCGTCGATGATGGCATCGATGACTGACTGCGACACGGCGTAGGCCACGGTGGCGAGTGCCAGCATGAGCACGGCCACCAAGGCGATGATGATCAGCTTCGTCATAAGTTCACCCCTTCCCGTCCTAGTTCACTCGACGGGTATAGTCTCTCTCGGCCCATATTGTGCTTATACCACGTGCTCGCTTCGTTGACCACTAGGACCGTCTAGGCACAGAGCCGTTCCGCCTCCGCCCGACGCTCGTGTCAAGGCGGCTCCGCCCGCGAGTCATGTGGCTATAATGCCGAGAATGCCGCTGGAGGCGAACATCGAGCTCGAGTCGCATGAGCAGCCGTGCCTGAGACCGCGACGCAGCCGCCGGCGCGAGCTCCCACCGATCGTCGCGGTCCTCGCTGGTGCGACCGGCTTCGCGTTCCTCTCCGGCGGCTACATCCTTCAGCGTGCGACGCCGATCGCCGTCGCGCTCCTTGTCCTGGCGGCGACATGGGTCTGGCTCGTGCGGCCGCAACGCCCCTCGACGCTGTTCGTGGCCGCCCTCGCGGCGTTCGCGGCCTTCGCCCTGTGGGCGGGCGCCTCGGTGGCGTGGTCCATCGGGCCCGACCTGTCGTGGAACGCCTTCAACGTGTGTCTTCTCTACCTCGTGCTGGCCGCCGCGATCGGCCTGACGCCCGCCCGCCGCCTTCAGATCCGCGTCCTGACGCTGGGATTCGTCGCCCTGTGCGCGGCTGTGGGGCTGTACGCGTTCGCGGGCAAGACGCTGCCCGACTTCGTCACCCACGCCCACGCCTACGCGCGCCTCGACAGCCCCGTCGGCTACTGGAACGTCTTGGCGCTCCTCATGGCCATGGGGGTGGTCGTGGCCGTCGCGCTCGCCTCACGCCCGCGCTCGTCGGTCGCGCTGCGGGCGCTGGTGGCGGCCGCGGCCGTGCCGATGGCCTTCGCTTTCTTCTTCGCCTTCTCGAGGGGCGGCTACGTTGCGCTCGTCGCCTGTCTCCTCGTCTACTTCGCGCTCACCACGACTCGACTGGCCAGCGTGGTCACGCTCGTCACGATCGCTGCGCCCGCCGCCTTCGCGCTCTGGCGCGTGCGCGGTCTCGATACTCTGTTCGCCGCCACCAGCGACGAGGCCCTGCGGGCCGCCGAGGGTGCCACTCTCTTGCGTTGGTCGCTGGCGGCTCTGGTCGTCACCGCCGGATCGCAGGTCGCCGCCGCCCTTCTGCACCGCGGCTTCCCGTGGCCCCGCTGGTCGCGCATCGCCGCCGGGGCGGCGGTGCTCGCCGTCGTCCTGGCGGGCAGCGTCGGCGGCGGCTGGCTCTTCGTGCGTGATCAAGGCGGGGCCACGTGGCTGCGGCAGCAGTACCGGCTGCTGGTGACCGACGGCGGCGAGGGCTCGCCCGGCGGTTCGGCCGGCAGGGTCTTCTCGCTGAACACCGGCCGGCCGCCGTTGTGGCGCGAGGCGGTCGAGCAATACGGGGTGACGCCGGCCCGGGGGACGGGGGCCGGCACGTTCGTCTTCACCCACGAGCGCTTCAGGCTGAAAGGCGGCGTGGTGAAGCACGCGCACAGCCAGTGGCTCAACGTGCTCAGCGAGCTCGGCTGGGTCGGTCTGGTCCTGTTCGCCGGTTCGATGGGCCTCTTCACGCTGGCCGCGTTCCGCCGGCTCTTCCGCGATCGGGGAGACTCGGAGCGACCCCTGTTGGCCGCGCTGCAGGGCGGTGTCGTCGCGTTCCTCGTCCACATCTCGTGGGACTGGGACTGGGACATGGCGGTCGCCGGGTCGGTCTTCTTCCTGTTCGCCGCCGCCGCCTCCTCCTTCCTGACGACGAGGCGCAACGACCTTGCGGACGCGGTGCGTGCGTCGAGCCGCGACGCCGATGAAGCGGCGGCGCGCGACGAGACCGTGGCGGCGGCCGGTGTCGAGGCCGTCATGCCGTGGCTCGGCGCGATCGGCCGCAGGCCCGCCGAGCCTCCGGCGCTTGGCCGCGAGCCGGCGTCCGGTGTGCCCTTACCGGTGCGCGTCGCGCTCAGTGGTCTGGCGCTGCTGGCGGCGCTGAGCTGGCTGCCGCCGTACCTCGGCGAGCGGGCCGCCGTACGCGCCGTCTCGGCGGCCGGCGCGGGCAAGCTGTCGCTCGCCGCGAGCGAGGCCGAGACGGCAAGCTCCTGGAACCCGCTCGCCGTCCGGCCCCTCATCACGCTCGCTCTCGTGGAGCAGCAGCGGGGTCAGGGGCGCGCCGCCCTGGCGACGCTCGACAAGGCCGTGGCGCTGCAGCCGCAGAACGCGGACGTGCACTATCAGCGGGGCCTCGTGCTCCTGCTTGCGCTGGGCCGGTACTCGCAGGCGGCCGGCGAGTTCAGACGTGCTCTCGAGCTCGACCCCCTGCATGACGGCGCTGAGTACCAGCTCGGGGCCGCCCTGCAGGCGGCGCTCCGCGAGGCCGGCTGACGCTTGGCCGGCACGCTGGCTGCGACGGTCGTCCTTCGGGCCCGTGGTAGACTGACGCCCGGTCTTCGGGCCGCGTCGTCCTGGCTATGGGGAGGTGTTCGTCGGCATGCACGCTGAGGCGCCGATAGGCGTCGTCGGTACGGGGTACGTGGGGCTCGTGTCGGCGGTCTGCTTCGCTCACCTCGGACACCACGTGATCTCCATGGACGTGGACGAGGCCAAGATCGCCACGCTCAACGAGGGACGAGCCCCCATCTACGAGCCCGGCCTCGAGAAGCTCATGGACGACAACGCCTCGAGGCTCACCTTCACGACGTCTCACGACGACCTTGCGCCTTGCCGCATCCTCTTCGTGGCCGTCGACACCCCGCCGTCATTCTCGGGCGACGCCGACCTGTCGAGCGTGCACAGCGTCGTGCGCGAGATCGCGGCGCGCGGCGGCGAGCGCCTGGTCGTCATGAAGAGCACCGTGCCGGTCGGCACCGGGCACCGCGTGGTCGCGGACCTGCGGGCTCTCGGCGCCGAGGGCGTGCGCTATGCCTCCAACCCCGAGTTCCTGCGCGAGGGCGCCGCCATCCAGGACTTCCTCGAGCCCGACCGCGTCGTGGTCGGAGCCTTCGACCGGGAGGACGGTGAGGCGGTCGCCGATCTCTACCGCGGCATCGACGCCGACGTCGTCCACACGACGGTGCCGAGCGCGGAGATGATCAAGTACGCTTCGAACGCGTTCCTCGCGACCAAGATCTCGTTCATCAACGAGATCGCCAACGTCTGCGAGCAGGTGGGAGCCGACGTGCGCGTCGTCGCCCACGGCATGGGTCTCGACCACCGTATCGGCCCACACTTCCTGCAGGCCGGGATCGGCTACGGGGGCTCCTGCTTCCCCAAGGACGTCCAGGCTCTCAAGCAGCTGGCCGGCAACAGCGGCTATCACTTCCAGCTGCTCAACGCCGTCATCGAGGTCAATGCGCTGCAGAAGCGGCGTGTGGTGGGCAAACTCAAGCGGCGCTTGGGGAATCTGCGCGGCAGGCGTATCGCCCTGCTCGGGCTGACCTTCAAGCCGAACACCGACGACCTGCGCGAGGCCGCCTCGATCGTCCTCGCCGGGCGACTGCGCGACGAGGGGGCGGAGGTGCGGGCCTACGACCCGATGATCGAGCTCGGCGACCACCCTCTCTTCCCGGGTGTGACGATCTGTGCCGACGTGCCGTCCGCGATCGACGCCGCCGACGCCGCGGTGCTGGTGACTGAGTGGCCCGAGTTCGGCCGCCTCGACTGGGCCAAGGCGGCCGCGAGCATGCGCCGCCCGCTGCTCGTCGACGGGCGCAACTTCGTCGACCCCGCCGTGATCCTCGAGGCCGGTCTCGAGTACGAGGGCATCGGTCTCGGCGACGGACTGTCCGGCCTCGACTAGTCGGCCAGGCGTGAGCCACGCGGGCATGATCCCCACGCAGGCGGTCATCCTCGTCGGGGGGGAGGGTACCCGGCTCCGTCCCGTCACGTCGCGCGTCCCCAAGCCTGTCGCGCCGCTGGTGGAGCGGCCGTTCGTCGCCTACATCCTCGAGAACCTTGCGCGACACGGCGTCGCCCGCGTGGTCTTCTCCAGCGGCCACCTCGCCGAGGTCGTCCGGGCCGAGATCGGCGACGGTCGCGCCTACGGGCTCCAGGTCGACTATGTGGTCGAGGAGGAGCCGCTGGGCACGGCGGGCGCCATCGCCAACTGTGCCGAGACGCTCGACGAGGGCCCTCTCTTCGTGTTCAACGGCGACGTGCTGACCGACGTCGACCTGACGGCGCTCGGTCGCCTGCATGCCGACCGGGGAGGCATGGCGACCATCTACCTGACCGCCGTCGACGACCCGAGGCGGTACGGGCTCGTTGAGCTCGCCGAGGACGGGCGCGTCGCGCAGTTCCTGGAGAAGCCCGGCGACCATACGGGTCGCGCGCTCATCAACGCGGGTGTCTACGTGCTGGAGCCCGAGGTCTTCGATCTGATCCCGAGGGGACGGCTCTTCTCGATCGAGCGCGGTGTGTTCCCGCGTCTGGCGCAGGCCGGCTCACTCTACGGCTACGTGGGCGAGGGGTACTGGCGGGACATCGGTACGCCCGAGAGCTACCTGCAGGCACACATCGACGTGCTCGAGCGTGTCGTACGAACGGCTGCCGGTGACGCACTCGGCGAGAGCTACCGATACGTGGCCCCGACGGCCGAGGTGTCGCCCGACGCCCGCGTCGTGCCGCCCTGCTTTATCGGCGACGGCGCCCAGGTCGAGGCGGGCGCCCGAGTGGGACCGCTCGCGGTCCTGGGTGCGGGCGCCCGCCTCGGCGTGGGCGCCGTCCTCACCGAGTCCGTCGCGCAGTCCGGCGTCGAGATCGCCGATCACGCGCAGGTCGAGCACAGCATCCTCGTGCGTGACTCACGTATCGGCGCCGGCAGCCAGCTCTCCGGGGCGGTCATCGGTGAGGCCTGCGACGTGGGTGCCGGCAACCGGCTGACGGCGGGCATCTGCCTGTCACCGGGTACGACGCTCCCAGACAACGCCATCGACTTCCGCGAGCAGCTGCGCGGTGGGGAGGACGCATGACAAGGTCGGTCCCAGCGAGCATCTTCAAGGCGTACGACATCCGGGGTCTGTATCCGTCCGAGCTCGACGAGGCGGCGGCCGAGCGCATCGGCTTCGCGCTCACGCAGCAGCTCGGGGCCACGAGTCTCGGCGTCGGCATGGACCCGCGGCCCTCGTCGCCGGATATCGTCGAGGCGTTCATCACCGGTGCGGCCCGCGCGGGTGCGTCGGTCGCCGAGTTCGGCGCGGTCGCCACCGAGATGCTCTACTACGGGGTCGCCAGTCGCGCGCTGGGCGGCGGCGCCATGGTGACGGCGTCGCACAACCCGCCGGAGTACAACGGGCTCAAGCTCGTCGGCGAGGGCGCGCTCCCGCTCTCCGGCGAGCAGGGGATGCCCGAGCTGCTGCGGCGCGTGCAGGCCCTGGACGAGCTGCCGCCAGTCAGCGGCGCGGCGGGGCGCGAGCACGTCGACCTGTATGAGACCTACGTGCGACACCTGCACAGCTTCGTCGACGTCACCGGGCTCGCGCCGCACCGCGTCGTGATGGATGCCGCCAACGGCATCGCCGGCGCTCTCGCGCCGCTGGTCTTCGCCACTACTCCGATCCGCGCCGTCGAGCTGTTCTTCGAGATCGACGGCACCTTCCCCAACCACGCACCCAACCCGCTGCTCGAGGAGAACCGGCGCGAGCTCACCGCCCGCGTGCTGACCGAGAAGGCCGACCTCGGCATCGCCTGGGACGGCGACGCCGACCGCTGCTTCTTCATCGACGAGGCCGGGGAGTTCGTGCCGGGCGACTTCGTCACAGCTCTTCTCGCCGAGGCCCTGTTGCGCAAGGCCCCCGGCGCGGCCATCCTCTACGACCTGCGAGCGAGCCGCGCGGTCCCCGACACGATCAGGGCCAACGGCGGCATCCCCCTGATGAACCGGGTGGGCCACGCCTTCTTCAAGCAGCGCATGCGGCGCGAGCCCGTGCTCTTCGGCGGCGAGGTCTCCGGGCACTACTACTTCAGGGACAACTTCAACGCCGACTCGGGCTTCATCCCGGCTCTGCTGATCCTCGAGCTGCTCTCCCAGAAGCGGGCCACGATGGCCGAGTTGCTGGAGCCGCTTCGCAGCAGGTACTTCATCTCCGGCGAGATCAACTCGACAGTGGACGACGTCGGCGCGGCGCTGGCCCGCATCGAGGAGCGCTTCAGAGACGGCGAGGTCACGAAGCTCGACGGCGTCTCCGTCGACTACGAGCACTGGCACTTCAACGTGCGACCCTCGAACACCGAGCCGCTCGTGCGCCTGAACGTCGGCGCCGATGAGTCGGGCCTCCTGGAGGAGAAGCGCGACCTCGTGCTCTCCGCGATCAGGGTCTGAGATGAACGGCGACGGGGAGCGCGCCTCCGGGCCCAGGATGACGCAGACCGGCGAGGAGCAGCGCACGGCCGCGGCCGGCGATCTCGGCCCGGCGACGGTCGCGGAGCTCGATCGCACCGACATGCGCGGCGCGATCGCCGGGCTCGGCCGGCAGTTCACCGAGGGCTACGACGCCGCACGGCGGGCACTGGCCGGCGACACCGCGAGTGGCGCGCCGGCGACGCCGGCGCGCCCGGACGGCGTCGCCGTCTGCGGCATGGGCGGCTCCGCCATCGGTGGCGAGCTGATGCTGGCGGCGGTCCCTGCGCTCGCCGTCCCCTCGACGGTGGTGCGCGGCGACGAGCTGCCCGCCTGGGTGAGCGCCGAGACGCTCGTCGTCGCGGTCAGCTACTCGGGCGAGACCGAGGAGACGCTCGCCTGCGTCGAGGGGGCGCTCGCGCGGGGCTGCCGTCCACTCTGTGTCGCCTCGGGCGGCCGGCTGGCGGCGCTCGCCGCCGAGCGCGGCCTCGCGCACGTCGCGGTACCGGCCGGTCTGCAGCCGCGGGCCGCCCTCGGCGTCCTCGCGACGCCGGTCGCGGCGGCACTCGTGCAGGCGGGCCTCTGCGGCGACCTCGCGGCCGACGTGGCAGCGGCGGGCACGGTCCTCGACGAGCTGGCCTCCGACCTGGCGCCGGAGGTACCCGAAGAGGCCAACGGCGCGAAGACGCTGGCCCGACGGCTGACGGGACGTCTCGTGCTCGTCTACGGCGGGGGCGTGACGACGCCCGCCGCGCGCCGCTGGAAGACGCAGCTCAATGAGAACGCGAACGCGATGGCCTTCTGGTCCGAGCTGCCGGAGCTCGACCACAACGAGATCGAGGGATGGGCGAGCGTCCCGGCGCTCACCGCGGATACACAGGTCGTCCTTCTCGAGGATCCGGAGTGGGCCGCGGCGCTCGGGCGTCGCGCGCAGCTCACCGCCGCCGAGCTCGGCGCCCAAGGCGTCGCCGTCGAGCGGCTCACGGCGCGGGGGGTGGCACCGCTCGCCCGCGCCTGTTCGCTCGTCGGGCTCGGCGACTGGGTCTCGTACTATCTCGCGCTGCTCTACGGCCGTGACCCGACGCCGGTCGCCGCCATCGAGCGTTTCAAGCGGCGGCTGGCCGCCGGCGGGTGAGCGTGCCGGACGTCCCCGTCGTGCTCGCCGCGCCCGCGACGGTGGGCGCCGCGGCGGAGCTCTTTGTGTGCGCGGCGGCGGTGACTCTCGAGCCCGACGAGCTGCGGCCGGCGCTGCCGTTCGAAGGCCGGCTCTTCGAGATCCTCGCGGCGCTCCCGGCCGGCACGTGCGTCGGGCTCGTCGTACCGGTCCGTCTTGCCGCCGCCGGCCGGTCCGGCGGCGCGCCGACACAGCCGTCGGCCGCGTTGTCGCGGCACGCTGCGTCGACGGACGCGGCTCCGGGTCTGCTCGCGGTCGAGGACCACGTCAACCTTGAGCTGCGCGGCCCGCTGACCGGCGCCTGGCCGGCAGATCTGCCGCGCAGCTTCCCTTCCATGACCGCTCGTTATCAACCCGCCGTGGTACGGTCGGTCGCGAGTGCGCGTGTATACTCTGGCGGCGTCGTGGCTGGGGTCGGCGACCTCGCGCGACTCACGCCGTTCGAGCGCCGCGAGTTGCGGCGAGCGAGCTGCTCCGCGGTCGCCGATCTGCTCGTATGCCCAGCCGTGGTCGCCGCGTACTACGGTCACACGCTGGCCGCCTGCGGGGTCGTGCAGGCGCCACCTATCGACGAGGAGTGAGGAGCCCGTGAGCCCCGACTACGAAATCAAGGACATCGGTCTCGCGCCCGAGGGCGTGCTGCGCATCGAGTGGGCCGACATGCAGATGCCCGTGCTGGCCTCGATCCGCGAGCGCTTCGCCAAGGAGCGGCCGCTCGAGGGCGTGCGCGTGGGCGCGTGCCTGCACGTCACCACCGAGACCGCCAACCTCATGCGTACGCTGGTCGCCGGGGGCGCCGACGTCGTGCTCTGCGCCTCCAACCCGCTGAGCACGCAAGACCCGGTGGCGGCCGCGCTGGTCAACGACTACGGGGTGCGCGTCTACGCCATCAAGGCCGAGGACGACGAGACCTACTACCGGCACATCAACGCCTGCGTCGACCATCGTCCGCACATCACGATGGACGACGGTGCCGACGTCATCGGCGTGCTCCACGGTGAGCGGCCCGATATGGCCAGCGACATCATCGGCGGCACCGAAGAGACCACGACCGGGGTGATCCGCCTCAAGGCGCTCGAGGGCGAAGGCCGTCTCATGTTCCCCGTGATGGCCGTCAACGAGGCGAACACGAAGCACATGTTCGACAATCGCTACGGCACCGGGCAGAGCACGCTCGACGGCATCCTGCGCGCCACCAACATTCTGATCGCCGGCACCACCGTCTGTGTTGCCGGCTACGGTTGGTGCGGCCGCGGCCTCGCCATGCGTCTCAAGGGTCACGGCGCCGACGTGATCGTCCTCGAGGTCGACCCCCTGCGGGCGCTCGAGGCCGTGATGGACGGCTTCCGCGTCATGCCGGTGGCGGAGGCCGCCAAGGTCGCCCGCCTGTTCGTGACGGCGACTGGCGACATCCACGTCCTTCGCGGCGAGCACTTCGAGGCCATGCAGGACGGCGCCATCGTCGCCAACACCGGTCACTTCAACGTCGAGATCGACATCCCGGCGCTCGAGAAGCTCTCCACAAAGCGGCGTACGGTGCGGGAGTTCGTCGAGGAGTACACGATGGCCGACGGCCGGCGCATCTACCTGCTCGCCGAGGGCCGGCTGGTCAACCTGTCGGCGGCCGAGGGCCACCCGGCCTCGGTCATGGACATGAGCTTCGCCAACCAGTCGCTCTCCGCGGAGTACCTGGTGCGGCACCACGACGAGCTCGAGAACAGCGTCTACGTGGTGCCCGCCGACATCGACGCCGAGATCGCCCGCTTGAAGCTGGAGACCATGCGGGTCGAGTGCGACACCCTGACCGACGAACAGGCCGCGTACCTGGCGTCGTGGGACCAAGGGACCTGACCCTTCCGGGCGCGATGTCCGACGGGTGCTAATGGCCGAGACGCGGTCATCCGAGGCTGACGCCGGCCCGAACGGGTCGCGCTTGCGCTTGCGCACCGTCGATATCCGGCCTGACGCGGTCGTCCTGATCGACCAGACCGCGCTGCCGCACGCCGAACGCTATGTCACCTGCACCACCTGGCGCGAGGTCGCCGACCGCATCCGCGACATGACGGTGCGGGGGGCGCCCGCGATCGGCGTCACGGCGGCGGGGGGCGTGGCCCTCGCGGCGTGCGAAGCCGCCGGGTGCTTCGGCGACGACCTCGCCGCCTTCCGCGCCGCGCTCGACGAGGCGGCCGCCGGGCTGCTGGCCACGCGACCGACGGCCGTGAACCTGCGCTGGGCGCTCGACGAGATGCGCACCGCGTGGCTCGCCTGCGACGAGCCGCCGGCGGCGTGCGCGATCAGGCTGCTCGCCCGGGCTCAGGCGATCCACGACGACGACATCGCCCGCTGCCGCGCCATCGGCGAGCACGGAGCCGCGCTCTTCGGAGCCGGCGCCCGGATCCTCACGCACTGCAACGCCGGTGCGCTGGCGACGGCCGGTTACGGCACGGCGCTCGGCGTCATCCGTTCGGTCTTCGCCCGCCACGGCGACATCTCGGTCTGGGTCGACGAGACGCGGCCCTGGCTCCAGGGCGCCCGTCTGACCGCCTGGGAGCTCGAGGTCGAGGCGATCCCGTACCGGGTCATCTGCGACAACATGGCGGGTCACTTCTTCAGTTGCGACGAGATCGACGGCGTCGTGGTCGGCGCCGACCGCATCGCCGCCAACGGCGACACGGCCAACAAGATCGGCACCTACACCGTCTCGGTGCTCGCCAAGGAGCACGGCGTGCCGTTCTACGTGGCGGCGCCGCTCTCGACCGTCGATCTCACGGTCGAGAGCGGCGCCGGCATCCCGATCGAGGAGCGCGCCGAGAGCGAGGTGACGTCGTTCGCCGGCCGGCGGGTCGCGCCGGCAGGCGCGCGGGCCCGGCACCCCGCCTTCGACGTCACGCCCGCCGCCGGCATCACGGCCATCATCACCGAGGCCGGGGTGCTACGACCGCCGTTCGGGCGGGCGCTGGAGGCGGCGTGCACACACGGCCAGGGCCGAGGACACGGGTGAGAGGGGCGACTGGATGAGTGAGCGCAGTGCGTCCGGCGCCAGCCCCGCCGCGCCGGCCGGCGCCTTCAAGGCCATGATCATGGCGGCCGGTCTGGGCACTCGCCTGCACCCTCTGACCGGCCGCACGGCCAAGCCGATGGTGCCGATCCTCAATCGCCCGGTCATGGAGCACATGCTGCGCCTGCTCCGTCGGCACGGCGTGCGCGAGGTGGCCGCCAACCTGCACTACCACCCCGACAAGATCCGCACCTACTTCGGTGACGGTGGCGAGTTCGGCCTCAGTCTCCGCTACAACGTCGAGCGTGAGCTGCTGGGGACGGCGGGCGGCGTCGGCGCCTTCCGCTCCTTCCTGAGCGACGGCGCCTTCGTCGTGGTCAGCGGCGACGGCCTCACCGACATAGACCTGACGGCCTTCGTCGCCGCCCACCGCGCTTGCGGAGGCATGGCCACCATGGCGGTGAAGCAGGTCGAGGACCCGTCTCTCTACGGCGTCGTCGTCCACGACGACGACGGCAGGGTCACCGGTTTCCAGGAGAAGCCGGCGGCCGGGGAGGAGCGCTCCGATCTCTGCAACTGCGGCATCTACGTGTTCGAGCCCGAGGTCTTCGACTACGTGCCCGAGGGCGCCTTCGTCGACTGGGCCAAGGACGTCTTCCCGGCCCTGCTCCAGGGCGACGTACCCGTCTGCGTCTGGCCGCTCGAGACGTACTGGAACGACGTCGGCAACATCGAGCAGTACCGGATGAGCAACTTCGACGCGCTGCTCGGGCGCGTGAAGCTCGACGTCCCCGGGCGGCAGATCCGTCCCGGTGTGTGGATCGGCGAGGGTACGGAGGTCGCCACGGGCGTGCATCTCGAGCCCCCGATCCTGCTGGGCGCGGGCTGCCTCGTCGAGCCCGAGGCCGAGCTCATCGGTCCTCTGATCGTCGGCGACGGCTGCGTCATCGAGCGCGGCGCCGTGCTCGAAGGCATGATCAACTGGGACGGTGTGCGCGCCGGTCGCGGCGCGCGGCTCGCGGGCAGTATCCTGGGACGCAATGTGGTCGTCCACCACGAGGCGGTGGTCCACGAAGACTCCGTGATCGGCGATCGCTGCGTGGTGGCGCCGAAGGCCCTCGTGCCGCCCGGCGCCCGCTGCGGACCGCGTACCGAGCTCTCGGGCGAGTTCTGCGAGCCGGACTGATCTGGCCGCGGAGTGGGCGCCCGCGAGCTTCTCGACGAGCTCCTCGATCTGGTCTTCCCGCGCCGCTGCGTGCAGTGCCGGCGCGTGGGGGCATGGCTCTGCGCCGCTTGCACTGCGCAGCTCACGCCCCTGCCCGCCGGGCGCTGCCCCCGCTGCGGCGCGCCTGGTCGCTGGGCTTGGCCGGGAGGGGCCGGTGACGGGCGCCGGGCCTGCCCCGAGTGCGGCGGCCGCGAGCTCGCCTTCGGCTCGGCCGCGGCCGCCTTCGTCTACGAGGGTCCGGCGCGGGCGCTCGTCACGGCCTGCAAGTTCCGCTCCTACCGCTCTCTCGCCCGCGAGATGGCACGACTGGCCGGGCCGGCCTTCGTCGCCGCCTGCGGCGGCGAGACCGCCGGCCCGGCCCTCGCCGTCACCTGGGTGCCCGCCCATCGCACGCGCATGATCGAGCGCGGCTTCGACCAAGCCGAACTGCTCGCGCGGGAGCTCGCCGACCTGGCTTCGCTGCCGGCCGCGTGCCTGCTGCGGCGGGCCCGTGAGACGGCCCGCCAGAGCGGCCTTCACGGAGCCGAGCGTGCCGCCAACGTGAGTGACGCTTTCCAGTTGCGGCAGGGGGCTGACAGGGTATTATCTGGACTCAAGCGAGTGGTGATCGTTGACGACGTATACACCACAGGTGAAACGTTGAACCACTGCGCGAGCGTGCTGGCAGAAGCTGGGCTCGACCCCCGAGCGTTTAGCTTCGCGCGCGCCGTCCGTCGCTCGTCTGCGCGCACGTCCATCTCAGCGTCCTCAGCTCATCGCGAGGCACCCTTCTATGCAAAGGAGCGTAGTCGATGAGAACACAGATCAAGGGCCGGAACGTCACCGTGACCGCCGCACTGCAGGAGTATGCCGAGGACAAGGTCGCCCGCGTCCACAAGCTCCTCCAGGAACGCAAGATCGACGAGGTGACGCGCGTAGAGCTCGAACTCAGGGTGGAGAAGAACCCCAGCATCCCCGAGTCGAGCATCGCCGAGGCGACGATCTTTACCCGCGGGCCGGTGATCCGCGCCCGCGAGCGCTCCGACGACATGTATGCGGCCATTGATCTGGTGACCGACAAGCTCATGCGCCGGGTCAAGAAGTACCACGACAAGGTCCACGGCAAGACCCGCAAGGGCCACGAGAAGCTCGTGATGGGCGCCGAGGCGACGCTCCCGAGTGAGACGGAGCTCGCCGCCGAGGAGCCCGGCGGCGATAACGGTCGCGTGGTCAAGGTCAAGCAGTTCGCCCTGAAGCCTATGTCGGTGGACGAGGCGAGCTTGCAGCTGGAACTCGTCGGCCACGACTTCTTCGTCTTCCAGAACGCCGAGACCAGCCGCACCAACGTCATCTACCGGCGGCGAGACGGCCACTACGGCCTGATCGAGCCGGCCGAGCTCTAGGGGGTCGGCGGCGGGCGCGGGCCGACGGCCCGCGCCCGCCGCCGACCCATCGTCCTCCGCCACCGTGCGCCGCGGGAGCGACGCTCGCCGCGACCTATGCGACAATAGGGGGGAGGGTGCGGCTGGCGGCCGCACCTGCGTGCGTCCCGGTCCAGGAGTCCAAGTGATCAAGATCGTCGATAAGCTGATGCACGCCGGCGAAGGCAGGCGTCTCAAGGTCCTCGAGGAGCAGGTGAGGGCCGTCGGCACACTCGAGCCTCAGATGCAGGCCCTGAGCGACGAGGAGCTCGCCGCGCTCACGCCCGTCTTCCGCCAGCGCGCCGACAATGGCGAGCCACTCGAAGACCTCATGAACGAGGCCTTCGCCGTCGCCCGCGAGGGTGCGCGCCGCGCCGTCGACATGCGCCCGTTCGACGTCCAGGTGATGGGCGCGATCGCGCTCTTCGACGGCGATATCGCCGAGATGAAGACCGGCGAGGGCAAGACGCTCGTCGCGACCATGCCGATGTACCTGCGCGCCCTGGCCGGTCGCGGGGCTCACCTCGTGACCGTCAACGACTACCTGGCGCGCCGCGACGCCGAGTGGATGGGCCGGGTCTACCGGGCCCTCGGGCTCGGGGTCGGCGTCGTCCAGGCGATGATGGACCCGGCGGCGCGTCGTCTGGCCTACAACGCCGACGTGACCTACGGGACCAACAGCGAGTTCGGCTTCGACTACCTGCGCGACAACATGACGATGCGCCGCGACCATCAGGTGCAGCGCGGCCACTACTACTGCATCGTCGACGAGGTCGACTCGATCCTCATCGACGAGGCGCGCACCCCGCTCATCATCAGCGGTGCGCCGGAGACCGCCGCCGACACGTACCGGCAGTTCGCGCGCGTCGTCCCCCGTCTGCGCCCCGAAGAGGACTACGAGGTCGACGAGAAGCACAAGACCGTGGCGATCACGGAGAGCGGCGTCGCCAAAATCGAGCAGGCTCTCGACATCGAGAACCTGTACAAGGACGGCAGCCTCGTCAATCACCTGATCCAGGCACTGCGCGCGCAGGCCCTCTACAAGAACGACGTCGACTACGTGATCCAGGACGGCGAGGTCAAGATCGTCGACGAGTTCACGGGCCGCATGATGGAGGGCCGCCGCTGGTCCGAGGGTCTCCACCAGGCGATCGAGGCCAAGGAGCGCGTGCCGATCCGCGAGGAGAACCAGACGCTCGCGACGATCACGCTGCAGAACTACTTCCGCATGTACGAGCATCTCGCCGGCATGACGGGCACCGCCAAGACCGAGGAGGACGAGTTCCGTCAGATCTACGGTCTCGAGGTGATCACCATCCCGACGAACGCGGAGATGGTGCGGGGGGACCACAACGACTTCATCTTCAAGACGCGGAAGGAGAAGTACGAAGCCGTCGTCGACGACCTCGTCGGGCGACACGAGCGCGGTCAGCCGGTGCTCGTGGGCACGGTCTCGGTCGAGGTCAGCGAGCTCCTGTCGCGGCTCCTCGAGCGGCGCGGCGTGCCGCACGACGTGCTGAACGCGAAGAACCACGCCCGCGAGGCCGAGATCATCATGAACGCCGGCCAGAAGGGCACCGTCACGATCGCCACCAACATGGCCGGCCGCGGCGTCGACATCAAGCTCGGCGAGGGCGTCCTGGAGGCCGGCGGCCTCTACGTGCTCGGCACCGAGCGCCACGAGAGCCGGCGGATCGACAACCAGCTTCGCGGCCGTTCCGGCCGCCAGGGCGACCCGGGGAGAGCCGCTTCTACCTCGCGGCCGAGGACGACCTGATCCGGCTCTTCGCGGGCGACCGCATGTACCGGATCCTCGATCGCGTCGGGCCGAACGAGGGCGAGGCCATCGAGCACAAGATGCTGACCAGCGTCGTCGAGAAGGCGCAGAAGAAGGTCGAAGAGCTCAACTTCCTGCGCCGCAAGAACGTGCTCAAGTACGACGAGGTCATGAACGAGCAGCGGCGCATCGTCTACGAGCAGCGCGGGCGGATCCTGCACGGCGAGGACTTCGGAGACCAGGTGCGCGACATGGTGGCCGAGGTGCTCGAGGGTACCGTGCGCGGCCAGCTGGACGAGAGCGCGTACGCGGAGGACTGGGATCTCGACGCGCTCGTCGTCGCCCTCAAGATGGCCTACGACCCGGTGGTCCGGCCCAAGGACGTCGATCTCGACTCGGCCCAGGTCCAGGACGTGGTCGACCTCGTGGTCGACGACGCGCTGGCACAGTATGACCAGCGCGAGGAGCTCATCGGCGCCCAGCAGATGCGGGACGTCGAGCGCGCGGTGCTGCTGCAGGTCATCGACGGCAAGTGGAAAGAGCACCTGCAGGACATGGACTACCTGCAGGAGGGCATCCACCTGCGCGCCCTCGGCCAGCGCGACCCGCTCGTCGAGTACAAGAACGAGGGCTTCGTGCTCTTTCAGGACATGCTCGAGACGATCAAGTCGAGCACCGTGACGACACTCATGAAGAATAGGCCCGAAGACCTCGCGATCTTCACCGCGATGACCCTCGATCAGGCGGTGCAGGCCTTCAACTACACGAGCGGCGCCGACCTCGCCAACGCGACCTCGTTCGCGGGAGCGGCGGTGGCGGGCGGCGGATACGCCGAGCCGGCGTCGGCCGACGCCCGCTTCGCCGACCAGCCGCCGCCGGCGGTCGCGGCCGACGGCCGCCAGGCCGCGCCCGTCGCGGTCCAGCAGCGCGTGGTCGAGGAGAAGGTCGGCCGCAACGACCCGTGCCCCTGCGGGAGCGGCAAGAAGTACAAGAAGTGTCACGGGGCCTGAGCCGTTTCGGCGAGGCGGGTCCTCGGGCGCTCAGGGCAGCAGCGTCCCCAGTCTGATCAGGCGCTCGCATTCCTCGGCCGGCACGGGCTTGCTGAAGTAGAAGCCCTGGATGAGGTCGCAGCCCTGCTTGCGCAAGTAGACGTGCTCCTCGACCGTCTCCACTCCTTCGGCGACGACCGTGAGCCCCAGGCTGTGGCCGAGGGTGATCACTGCGTTCGTCACTGCGGCGTGCCGCGGCACGCTGGTCACGTCGCTCACGAACGAGCGATCGATCTTCACCGTATCCACGGGAAGCTGCAGCACGTGACTCAGCGACGAGTAGCCGGTGCCGAAGTCGTCGAGCGCCACGCGCGCGCCCAGCTCGCCGAAGGCGGCCAGGACGCGGGCGGTGATCTCGGGATCGGTCATCGCGAGCGACTCCGTGATCTCGAGCTCGAGCAGCGGCGGGCGGAGACCGGAATCGCGCAGAGCCCCGGCGACCAGGTCGACCACGTCGGGACTGTGCATCTGGCGCAGGGACAGGTTGACGCCGACGAGCAGGTCGCGGCGGTACTGCCTGTTCCAGGCAGCAGCCTGTGCGCAAGCCTCACGCAGCACCCAGGCGCCGATCGGCACCATGAGCCCGGTCTCCTCCGCCAGCGGGATGAAGTCCAGCGGAGCGACGAGGCCACGCTCGGGGTGTCGCCAGCGCAGCAGGGCCTCCACGCCCTCGAGGTCGCCGGTGCGAGAGTCGACTTGAGGCTGATAGTGGAGGACGAACTGCTCACGCTCCAGCGCCCGGTGCAGGTCGGCCTCGAGGGCGAGGCGCTCGTCGCGCTCGACGTTCATGCTGGAGTGGAAGAACTGCCAGTGGTGTCCGCCCATCGCCACGGCACGGTGGGCGGCGACCTGGGCGGACTGCAGGAGCTCCGCGCCGTCCGCCGGGTAGACGGCGACTCCGATGCTGCATGCCACGAACAGACTGTGTTCGCCGATGACGAGAGGCTCGCTCAGGCTGCCTTGCAGGCTGTCCACCACGATGGCCATCTCTGCGGGACCGCGGACGCCCGGGAGGATCAGGGCGAACTGGCGGCCGCCGATGCGCGCCACGGTGTCTTCTTCGCGGACGGTGGCCGTGATGCGCTGCGCGACGCCTGCCACGACCTCGTCGAGCGCAGTCGCGCCGAGCGTCTCGGCCAGCGTGTCGAAACGATCGATCTCGAGCACGACGACGGCGAATGACAGCCGGCGCCGCCGCGCGTGCGCGGTGGCCTCCTCGAGGCGGTCCGCGAACAAGTCGCGATTGGGCAGATCGGTGAGAGGGTCGTGCAGTCGGAGATGCAGCGTCTGCAGCTCGGCGAGCTTCTGCTCGGTACGGTCGACGACCGCGGCGGTCGCTCCGAAGACCAGACCGTCCGCGTTCCGGCGTGGAGCGGTCTTGGTGAGCAGCCACAGGTCGCGGCCGATGGCGACGTCGCGGCACCATCCCTCGTGGGACTCCGCCCGTCCCTCCAGCGCGGCGTGCAGCGCCGCCGCGACGGCCTGGTCGGCGAGGTCGGAGGCGGGCAGACCGAGAAGATCCGCTCGCCGCCGGCCGAGCATCTCGCACAAGCACTCGTTGCAGTCGACGACCCGGAGGGTGGTGTCGTAGGCGACGACACCCACGGGGGATTCGTCGAACAAGGTGCGGTACATGTGCTCCGACTCTCGCAGCGCGTCCTCCGCCCGTCTGCGCGCACGCTCCTCGGTCGTCTTCGCGATCCACTCGTGCATGACCATGGCGGTGCACTCGGCCACCGTCTCGAGGGTGTGCCGCTCGGAGGGCCCGTAGCCGCCCTCGCGGTTGGCCACCGTGATGACGCCGATCGTCTCGTCGCCGCACGTCAGCGGGACGCAGAGAGCGCAGTCGATCGACAGGTGGTCGGCGGGAACGTGCCCGGGCTGGTTGCTGAGCCGGGTCGTCCCCTCGCGCAGCGTGCGAGCCCATATGCTGTCTCCCCACGTCTCGGGCGGCAGCCGCAGTTCGTCGTCGGGCATCCGGAAGGCCTTGCGGATGTCGCGGGGCATCGACGGCACGACGAGGGCTCCGCCTTCGTCGACGTATCCGACGAAGCCCCAGCCGCTGTTGGTCGCCCGGCGCACCGCGTCGAGCACGTCGGCGAACATCGCCGCGTCGCTGCGCGTGAGGAGGATGTGTGCGATCTCGGTGCGGAGCTCGAGTTCCGTATTGGCATGACGCAGCTCGATCTCGCTCCGGCTGAGGGCCTCGTGCGCTTCGTGGCGCTGGGACACGTCGGTGATGAGGCCTTCCCGCGCTTGAAGGGTGCCGTCGGCGCCGAACACGCCGACGCCGCGCTCCCAGACCCACTTCTGCGATCCGTCGCGAGTGCGGATGCGGTACTCGATCGTCCACCTTTCGCCGCAGGCGATAGCGACCTCAGTCTTGCGGCGGACCATCTCGATATCGTCCTTGTGGATGAGGTCGGCGTAGGCGATTCGGTTGTTGCCGATGAGGTCGCGCGGGTCGTAGCCCGTGAGCTCGAGGAAGCCGTCGCTGACGAAGTGCATGGTCCAAGCGGCATCGCCGGCGCAGCGATAGGCCATTCCGGGCAGGTTCTCGACGAGCGTCCGCAGCACGCGCGGACTCTCGAGGATAGCGCTCTGTTCTCGTGGCGGGGCGACGACCCGATCCGGGACCGGCCAGACAGCGAGACGCGCGGCTGCCTCGATACCCGATGCCCTCGGGTCGTCAGACGCCATCGCTCCTCCTGGGTCGGCAAGGCGAGCAGCCACGTCCTCAAGGTGGGTAGTGCCGTCGCCTGCACTGGGTCTCTCCGTCGCAGTATCGACCGTTTGGAACCCCGAGTTGAGTCGCATAGACAGTCAGGCAGACCATCCGACCGCGGACGCTCCCTTCGTCGGGCGATCGTCCCAGAGCCGCTGCGATCGTGGGCCGGTCGGCCTCCGCACTCGGGAGGCACAGGCCTTCGCGCTCGGATATACTCTCGCGGTCATGACGACCTCCGCTCCAGACGCACTCCTTCAGCTAGATTCGCTCCGCGAGCGACTCAGAGACGCCCACGGGCGCCTCGAGTGGCTGCGGAGCTATCTTTGACCCCCCTAAGCTGACAGCCGAGATCGCCGCCCTCGAGGCGCGCATGCAGGCGTCCGACTTCTGGGATGACCAGGAGGCGGCGACCCGCACCTCGGCCGAGTACAGCCGTGTCAAGCGGCGCCTCGACGACTTCGCCGCTCTGCAGGGTCGTTTCGACGACCTCGACACCACCGAGGAGCTCGCACGCGAGAGCCTCGCCGACGAAGTCGTCGACGAGGATCTGCTCGGTGAGCTCGTACGGGGCGTGGCCGAGCTCGAGCAGGAGCTCGAACGCGGCGAGGAGCAGCGCTTCTTCAGCGGTCGCTTCGATGATGGCGGGGCGATCCTCAGCATTCACCCCGGCGCCGGCGGCACCGAGTCGCAGGACTGGGCCGAGATGCTGCTGCGCATGTACCTGCGCTGGTTCGAGCGCCGCGGCTTCAAGGTCGAGATCAACGAGGCGCAAGAAGGCGACGAGGCGGGCCTCAAGAGCGCGACGGTCACGGTCGACGGCGAGAACGTCTACGGTCTGCTGCAGTCGGAGAAGGGCGTGCACCGTCTCGTTCGCCTCAGCCCCTTCGACTCGGCCAACCGTCGTCATACCAGTTTCGTCTCCGTCGAGGTCTCGCCGTTGGTCAGCGATGACGTGGAGATCGAGATCGACGACGATGACCTTCGCGTCGACACCTATCGCTCGAGCGGCGCCGGGGGGCAGCATGTCAACAAGACCAGCTCCGCCGTGCGCCTCACGCACTTCCCGAGCGGCATCGTCGTGAGCTGTCAGAACGAGCGCTCGCAGCTGCAGAACAAGACGGTGGCCATGAAGATGCTGAGGTCGAAGCTGGTGGAGCGCGAAGAGCAGAGGCGCGCCCAGGAGCTTGCGAAGGAGCGTGGCGAGCAGATGGCCGTCGACTTCGGATCACAGATCCGCAACTACGTGCTGCATCCGTACCAGATGGTCAAGGACCTGCGCACCGGCCATGAGGTCGGTAACGCGCCGGGCGTGCTCGACGGCGATCTCGACGGCTTCGTCCACTCGTACCTCGTCTGGCGCGCCGCCGGGAGCGCAGCGCGGGCCTAGGCTCGGGCCTCGCCGGCGAGGCCGACCGCGTGACCCGGGCAGAGAACGAGCTCGCCGAGATCCTCGCCGTCGCCGGTCGCTGTGTGTTGTGGCACGCGGTGGTGGCGTTGTCTATCCATCTGGTACACAATCTGGGGTGCAGACACTAAGGTCGCAGTTGGTCCCGGTAGGGTCTCACCCGAGAAGCGATGCCTTTCCGTGCGGGCCGTGGCCATTACATCGGGGGGAGGAAGTGATGGACGAGGTCGTCGTCAGGCTGCCCGCGCTTTGGGCCGACCACCACGTGTTGAGGGTCAGGAAGGCCCTCGCCAGAGCGCCCGGCGTCGCCGCCGTCGTGGCGAGCGCCAAGGACCAGCAGGTGCTCGTCTCCTACGAGCCTGCCGAGACCTCGGCCGACGCCATCGTGGCGGCGCTCGCCGCCGCCGGCTACGAGGCAGGCGAGCCCGTTGCGGACGAAGCGCGCAAGGATAAGCCCGCTTGGTCGGCAGGGCCCCGGGTCACCGGCACGAACGCGACCGACCTCGCCATGTCCGGCGACTACCGCAAGTACTGATCCCTTCGAGACGCGTGGGAGAGATGAGAATGGGAGACGCGAAGAGCATCGATCCGGCCGCCCTCGAGATGCTGCGCTACGCCGACGAGTGCGGCGTGGAGACGGTCTTCTCGCGGGCGGACGCGATGAAACCTTGCCCCATCGGCGAGTCGGGCGCCTGCTGCCGCATCTGCAGCATGGGCCCGTGTCGGCTCGTCGGTAAGGACGCTGAAGAGAAGACCGGCCTCTGTGGCGCCGACCTGCCGACGATCGCGGCGCGGCACTTCGCCCGCCAGGTCGCCGGCGGCTCCGCGGCGCACTCCGACCACGGCCGCGACATGGCGATGACGCTGCGCGCCGTCGCCACCGGCGAGGCGCACGGCTACAAGGTCAAGGACGAGCAGAAGCTCATGGCCGTGGCCGCCTTCATGGGCGTGCCCACCGCCGGCCGCGACGTCAATGAGATCGCCCTCGACGTGGCCGACGTCGCCTTGGCGCAGTTCGGTCAGCCGCTCGGCGAGATCGTCTACACGCGCCGCGCCACACCCAAGCGGCAGGCGTTGTGGAAGAAGCTCCGCCTCACGCCACGCGCCGTCGACCGTGAGATCGTCGAGATCCTCCACCGCACGCACGAGGGTGTCGATCTCGACGCCGAGCACATCCTCAAGGCGTCGCTGCGCTGCGCCCTGGCCGACGGCTGGGGCGGGTCCATGCTCTCGACCGACATGAGTGACATCCTCTTCGGCACGCCGTCCCCTGTGTCCGCTGAGGTCAACCTCGGCGTGCTCAAGGCCGACCAGGTCAACGTCGTCGTCCACGGCCACGAGCCGACGCTCTCGGCGATGCTGGTCGAGGCCTCCCGCGACCCCGAGCTCATCGCAGAGGCGAAGGCCAAGGGCGCGGAGGGCATCAACCTGGCCGGCATCTGCTGCACGAGCAACGAGATCCTGATGCGCTACGGCATCCCGCCGGCGGGCAACTTCCTGCACCAGGAGCTCGCCATGCTGACGGGGGCGGTCGAGGCGATGATCGTCGACGTGCAGTGCATCATGCAAGCGCTCGGCCCGCTCGCGCAGCGCTTCCACACCAAGCTCATCACGACCTCGCCGAAGGCCAAGATCCCCGGCGCGATGCATATCGAATTCGACGAGCATCGCGCCCCCGAGACCGCGCGCGAGATCGTGCGCCTCGCGATTGACAACTACGCGAACCGCGGCCCGATCCACATCCCCGACTACCACGAGCCGCTCGTCGCCGGGTTCTCGCACGAGTACCTCAACTACATGCAGGGCGGTGTCCATCGCGGCTCGTTCCGGCCGCTGAACGACGCCATCATCGCCGGACGGATCCGCGGCCTGGCCGGCGTCGTGGGCTGCAACAACGCCCGCGTCACCCAGGACGAGGGCATCGTCACGATGATCAAGGAGTTCATCGCTCGCGACGTCATGGTCGTCGTCACGGGCTGCGCCGCGACCGCCGGAGCGAAGGCCGGCTACCTGAGCCCAGAGATCCTCGACGCGGCCGGCCCCGGACTCCGCGAGGTGATGGAGGCCATCGGCATCCCGCCGGTCCTGCACCTGGGCAGCTGCGTCGACAACTCGCGCATCCTGACGGTCCTCACTCAGGTCGCCACCGAAGGCGGCCTCGGCAACGACATCGACGACCTGCCGGCCGTCGGTCTCTGCCCTGAGTGGATGTGCGAGAAGGCGATCGCCATCGGCACGTACTTCGCCGCGTCCGGCGCGCATGTGATCTTCGGAGTGAGCAGCCCCGTTGCGGCCTCCAGCGTCGCCACTCGGCTCATGACAGAAGGATGGGAGGAGATGGTCGGCGGCGATCTGGAGTTCATCCCCGACTGGGACGAGATGCTGGCCCGGTCGCTCGAGTTGATCGACGCGAAGCGCGCGGCGCTCAAGCTCAAGCCTTACGACCCGGCACAGTTCGGCGACAGCGGCGACAGCCCCTACTTCACCGCCATCAAGGCCTACCTCGCAGAGAAGGCGGACGAAGCCGCGCGTGGAGTCGAGACGGTCGACGCGGTGGTCTACCCGCTGGCCGAGGGCCATTCGCACGATCACGGCGACGCCCACGGCTATGGCGACGCCCACGGGCACGGCGACGATCCCGGCCAGCTCCACGCCCACGGCCACACGCCGACGGCCGACCACGCTGACGGAGAGGAAGCCTGATGTCGCGCTACATCGCGACCCGCGCGATCCGCGGCGCACGTCGCATCGTCGCCGAGGCCGACCAGGCTCTGCAGGCCGCGCTCGCCGAGCACGGGCCTGAGACGCCGGTCGCCTTCACCAACACCGCCTACTTCCTGCCGGTCATCTACGCCTTCACCGGCGCCAAGGTCGAGACGCTGGGCGACCTCGTCCCCGTGATCGAGCGCGCCAAGGGCCTGCTGCACCCCGTGCCCAACGACTCGATGTGGCTGCCGTATCTGGGCGAGACGCTCGACTCGGGCATCGCCACGCTCTTTGCCGAGGAGGCGCTCGAGGGAGTGCGCTTCGCGCAGGGCCTCGAGCCGCAGGTGCTCCAGCTCTCGAACAAGGCCTCCGACGACGAGCGCGTCTCGACCTCGTCGACCTACGTCCATGGCGATGTCCTGCGCCTCAACGGGCCGATCGACGACATCCAGCTGCGCGCCTGGGGCATCCAGCTCGTCGACGGTCGCATGCCAGGGTTCTGCGCCATCGTCGGCTGCGCCAAGTCCAACGAGGTCGCGGTCAAGATCGTCCGCGAGTTGCAGTCCCGCGGCATCCTCATCTTCCTCAGCGGCAACGTGAACGGGCGCAGTATCATCCACCAACTCGCCGAAGAGGGCATCCAGCTCGGCTACGACACCTTCACGGTGCCGTTCGGCATCGACACGATCTCGGCCGTGTACGCCCTCGGCTTCGCGGCTCGCTCCGCGCTCACCTTCGGCGGCATGGATGCCGGTCAGGCGCGCAAGATCATGCTCTACAACAAGTACCGCGTGTTCGCCTTCGTGCTCGCCTTGGGCGAAGTCGACGACCTCAAGTACGCGACGGCCGCCGGGGCGATCTCGTACGGCTTCCCGGTGATCGCCGATACACGCATCCCGCAGATCCTGCCGACTGGTGTGACCACCTACGAGCACGTCGTCTCGATGCCCTTCGACGAGATCCCCGGCGCCGACGACATGGAGCGCGCTGAGAAGCTGATCCAGCGCTGCATCGACGTGCGCGGTGTCAAGGTCAAGATCTCCAAGGTGCCGATCCCTGTCGCCTACGGTTCGGCCTTCGAGGGCGAACGCGTGCGCAAGGAGCAGATGCGCATGGAGTTCGGGGGCAAGAAGGCGCACGCCTTCGAGTACCTGCGCACCAAGCCCTCGGATCAGGTCGAGGACGGCCGCGTCACGGTCGTCGGCCCCGACCTCGACACGGCTGAGGTCGGCGCCGCGATGTCGCTCGGCATCGTCGCCGAAGTCGCCGGCCGCAAGATGCAGAAGGACTTCGAGCCGATCATCGAGCGCCAGTTCCACTACTTCACCAACGGCGCCGAAGGCATCCAGCACAACGGCCAGCGCGACATCACCTGGATCCGCGTCAGCAAGAGCTCGTTCGACAAGGGCTTGCGCCTCGAGCACATCGGCAAGCTCCTGCACGCACGCATCCACGAGGTCTTCGGCAACATCGTCGACAAGGTGCAGGTGACCTTGCTCACCGACGAGGCCGCACTGGAGCCCATGCTCGTCGAGGCACGCGACGCGTACAAGGAGCGCAACGAGCGCATCGCCAGCCTCACCGACGAGTCGGTCGACACCTTCTACTCGTGCCTGCTCTGCCAGAGCTTCGCCCCGAACCACGTCTGCGTGGTCAACCCGCAGCGCGTGGGTCTCTGCGGAGCCTACAACTGGCTCGACTGCAAGGCGTCGTTCGAGATCAACCCGACCGGTCCGAACCAGCCGGTGGCCAAGGGCACGTGCCTCGACCCGGTCAGAGGCGAGTTCACGGGGCCCAACGAGTACATCTACACGCACTCCAACCAGAGCGTCGATCGCGTCACGTTCTACTCCATCATGGACGCGCCGATGACCTCGTGTGGCTGCTTCGAGTGCATCATGGTCATCGTGCCCGAGGCCAACGGCTTCATGATCGTCAGCCGTGAGGACCCGAGCATGACCCCGTGCGGCATGACCTTCTCGACGCTCGCGGGCACCGCCGGCGGCGGCATGCAGACCCCCGGCATGATGGGTTTCGGCAAGTACTACCTGACGAGCCCTAAGTTCATCTCCGCCGACGGTGGCCTCAAGCGCATCGTCTGGATGAGCAGCCTGCTCAAGCAGCAGATGGGCCCGGTCCTGACGCAGATGGCCGAAGCCGCAGGCGCGCCGGACCTGCTCGACAGGATCGCCGACGAGACGGTCTGCACTGACGTCGAGGGGCTTCTGCCCTTCCTCGATGAGAAGCAGCACCCCGCGCTCACGATGGACCCGCTCTTCTGATGCGGGGCCGTCTGGCCACCACATCCACGCCCACCAAGACCTCTAGGAGGAAGGTACGATGACAGTAGTCGAGGTACCGGTCGAGAGATGGCAGGGCGCCGTTCGCGAGGTCACCCTGGGGGCGACCGGCGACGGCGGAACGCGTACGTCGACGGTGACCGTCGGCGGCGAAACGACGCTCCCGTTCCTGCAATTCGAGGGCGCGATGCCGCACCGCCCGATCGTCGCCGCCGAGGTCACGGACGTCTGTCAGGAGGACTGGTCGCCGGTCCTCCTGGAGACTTTGGGCGATCTCGCGCGCGACCCGGCGGCCTGGGCCGCCGCGGCCGTCGACGCCGGCGCCGATCTGATCGCCGTGAAGTTGCGCAGCGCGCACCCGGAACGCGGCGATGCCGACGCCGACGCCTGTGTGGCGACGGTCAAGGCCGTGCTGGCTGCTGTCGGCGTGCCCCTCATCGTGTACGGCCCGGGGGCGGCCGAGAAGGACAACGAGGTCCTCATCGCGGTGGCCGAGGCCGCCAAGGGCGAGCGCCTGGCCCTCGCCAACTGTGAGGAGAAGAACTACCGCACCATCGTCGCCGCCGCCTTGGGCAACGGCCACGTCGTCGTCGGGCAGACCCCTATCGACGTGAACCTCGCCAAGCAGCTCAACATCCTCATCAGCGACATGGGCCTGCCTCTCGACCGCGTGCTCATGGACCCGAACACCGGGGCGCTCGGCTACGGCGTCGAGTACACCTACTCGGTCATGGAGCGGTTGCGGCTCGCGGCCCTGATGGGCGACACGATGACGCAACAGCCCATGATCTGCACGGTCGGGGAGGAATCCTGGCGCCAGAAGGAGGCGCGGGCGGCCGATGGTGTGCCTGCCGCTTGGGGCGAGCTCGCGACACGCGGCCTCACGTGGGAGGTGACGACGGCGACGGCCCTGCTGCACAGCGGCGCCGACGTGGTCGTCCTGCGGCACCCGAGGTCGATCGGCGTCGTGCGCGCCGCCATCGACGCGCTGATGGAAGGAGTGTGACGTCGTGGCGCTGAGCGGACTCGCGATCTACAAGCTGCTGCCCCAGACGAACTGCAAGGAGTGCGGTTTTCCCACCTGCCTGGCCTTCGCCATGAAGCTTGCGCAGAAGGGCACCGAGCTGTCGAAGTGCCCGTACGTGACCGACGAGACGCGGGCGTCGCTCGACGCCGCCGCGGCTCCGCCCATCCGTCTCGTCACCATCGGCAGCGGAGAGCGCGCCTTCGAGATCGGCAACGAGGTCGTGCTCTTCCGTCACGAGAAGACCTTCTACCACCAGCCGGGCCTGATGGTGCGGCTGCGCAGCGACGACCCCGACTTGGCCGCCAAGGCCAAGGCGGTGCAGGACTACGCCGTCGAGAGAGTCGGACTCACTCTGCAGCTCGACGGCGTCGCTCTCGAGCAGGCCGCGGGCGACGGGGCGGCTTTCGCCGCCGCCGCGACCACGGTCGCGGGCGCCGGCGACGCCCCGCTCGCGCTGCTCGCCGACGATCCCGCGGCCCTCGCCGCCGCCGCCGCGGCGGTCGCCGAACGGCGTCCGCTGCTCGGGGTGGCCACATCGGCGACCGTCGACGCCATGGCGGCGACGGCCAAGGAGCACGGCTGTCCGCTCCTCGTGCGCGGCGACGGCGACCTCGACTCGGTGGCCGCCGTGATCGAACGGGCGAAGGGCGCCGGGGTCGAGGACCTCGTGCTCGACCCCGGCGCCACGTCTCCGGCCGGCGCCTTGGCGCTCGCCACCCAACTGCGCCGGCTGGCGATCAAGAAGGGCCAGCGCAGCGTGGGCTTCCCGCTGATCGCGTTCACCGGCGCGGAGACCGTCGAGGAGGAGGCCGTGCTCGCCTCCCAGGCGATCGCGAAGTACGCCGGCGTCGTCGTGCTGGACCACGACGATCCGGGCCTCGTGTACCCGCTGCTGACGCTGCGGCAGAACGTCTACACCGACCCGCAGAAGCCGATCCAGGTCGAGCCGAAGCTGTACGAGATCGGCGCCGTGGGCCCCGACAGCCCGCTGCTCATCACGACCAACTTCTCGCTCACCTACTTCACCGTGTCGGGCGAGGTCGAAGGCTGCGGCGATGCCGTCGTACCTGCTGGTCGCCGACGCCGACGGCCAGTCGGTGCTCACGAGCTGGGCGGCCGGCAAGTTCGACGCCGAGAAGATCGCGAAGACGGTCCAGGCGTCGGGCATCGGCGACCTTCTCAGCCACAAGAAGCTCGTGATCCCCGGGCACGTTGCCGGTCTCTCCGGCGAGGTCGAGGAGGAGCTCCCCGGCTGGCAGATACTGGTCGGACCGCGCGAGGCGGTCGATATCCCGGCCTACCTCAAGAACGTCTGGACGGCGTAGCGGGCGGACCGTGGCGGCCACCAAGCCAGAGAGCACGGCCGAGGTCGTCTTCAGCCCACAGGGCGTGACGGCCAAGGCCGAGATCGGCGCCACTTTGCTCGACGTGGCCGTGGCCGCCGGAGCCGACATCGACGCACCTTGCGGCGGCCAGGGTCGCTGTGGCCGCTGCAAGGTGCTGGTCGAGTCGGGGACGGTGGGGCGGCGGGCGAACGCCAAGCTCACGCCCGCCGAAGAGAGCGAGGGCTTCGCCCTCGCCTGTCAGACGGTCGTCGAGGGAGCCGCGTCGGTCGTCGTCCCTGCCCGGGATGAGACCGGGCAACAGCCCAGGTCGGAGACGTCGGCCGAGAAGATCGCCCTGCCGTTCAGTTGCGACTGGCGCCACAAGCCGGCGATCCGCAAGTTCCGCCTGAGCATCGACCCGCCGTCGCTGGAGGACAACACCAACGACCTCGACAGGCTGCGCCGCGAACTCGCTCGACAGCACGGCATCAAGAACGTCGTCGTCGGCATCGGCGCCCTGCGAACGCTCGCCGGGGCCCTGCGCGACGCCGACTGGGACGTGACGGTCACTCTCGACATGCGCAACTGGGTGCTCGACGCGACCGTGCCGCCGCGACTGCTCGCCGTCGAGCCCGGCGAGCGTACGAGCCGCAACTTCGGCCTCGCCGTCGATATCGGTACGACCGGCGTGGTCGTCTACCTGGTCGACTTCACCGACGGGCGCGTCGCCGACACGGCGAGCGCCTACAATGCCCAGATCTCGTGCGGTGACGACGTCATCTCGCGGATCATCTACTCACAGCGGGCCGGCGGGCTCGCGCGCCTTCAGCAACTCGCCATCGGCACCATCAACGATCTGCTCCACGAGATCGCCGGCCGCAACAGGCTCGAGCTCACCGAGATCAACGAGGTCACCGTGGCCGGCAACACGACCATGACCCACCTCTTCCTCGGGCTCGACCCGCGGTACATCCGCGAGGAGCCGTACATCCCGACGGTCTCGGTGCCGCCGCGCGTGAGCGCCGGCAAGCTCGGGCTCAACATCAACCCGCACGCCAGCGTGTACTGCATGCCGTCGGTGGGCAGCTACGTGGGCGGCGACATCACCGCCGGCGTGCTGTCGTCCGGGCTCTTTCTCAGCGAACAGCTCACGCTGTTCATCGACATCGGTACCAACGGCGAGATCGTCCTCGGCAACAAGGAGTGGCTCGTCTCCTGCGCCTGCTCGGCCGGCCCTGCCTTCGAGGGCGGCGGCGTCCGCAACGGCATGCGCGCCACGGCCGGAGCCATCGAAGACGTGTGGATCGACGCACACACCCTGGAGCCGAGCTACCGCACGGTCGACGACGCGCCGCCGCGCGGCATCTGCGGCAGCGGGTTGATCGACCTCGTCGCGGAGCTGTTCGTGACCGGCGTGATCGACAAGGGCGGACGTATCCGCCGCGACCTCGCGACGCCGCGCATCCGCGAGGGACTCGGCGGCGTCGAATACGTCGTCGCCTGGGCGGGCAGGAGCCACGAGGTCGCCACGGTCGCCGTCAGCGAGAGCGACATCAGCAGCCTGGTCCGCGCCAAGGCCGCGATCTATGCCGGCTTCTCGGTCCTGTGCCGCAGCGTCGGCGTTCGGCTTGACGACGTCGAGCGGATCTTCATCAGCGGCGCGTTTGGCCAGTACATCAACGTCGAGAAGGCCATCGAGGTCGGGCTGCTCCCCGACCAGCCATGGGAGCGCTTCACGTACCTCGGCAACACCAGCGCTCTCGGAGCGTACACCGCACTGTTGTGCACCGAGATGCGCCGCGAGGTGGTCGAGATCGCCGGGCGCATGACCTACCTGGAGCTCTAGCGCCGACAACTCGTTCATGGAGGAGTACACGTCCGCACTCTTTCTGCCCCACACCGACATCGAGGCCTTTCCGACGGTCACCGCCCTGCTCGCCGAGAACGAGTCGAGCGAGCGGCGGCCCTGTCGCGGAGCGCGACGTCCGGGGCGCCGAGAGCGACGGCCCGGCCAAGGAGGACGCATGACGACGACCATCGCCGTCGCCGGCAAGGGAGGGACCGGCAAGACCACCCTTGCCGGCTTGATCGTCCGCTGCCTGATCGAGCGCGACGCGGGCCCGGTGCTCGCCATCGACGCCGACCCCTCGAGCAACCTCAACGCGGTGCTCGGCATGGGTCTCGAACGCACGGTGGGCGACATCCGTGAGGACACGGTCGCGCAGGCCAAAGCCGGTCAGCTCGAAGCGGGTGTCGCCAAGGCCGACCTGCTCGACTACGAGATCAACGCTTGCCTCGAGGAGGGCACCGGTGTCGACCTCCTGGCGATGGGCCGGCCCGAGGGGCCCGCACTGCTACTGCGCCGCGAACACCATGCTGCGCACGATCGTCGACCGCATCGCGTCGGGCTACACGTGGGTCGTGATGGACACGGAGGCCGGGCTGGAGCACATCTCGCGGCGCACGACCGGCGACGTCGACCTTCTGCTCGTGATCACCGACCCGACGATGCGCGGCGTGACGGCGGCCGGACGCGTCGCCGAGCTCGTCGCCGAGCTGGGCACGCGCGTCGTCGCCGCCCGCCTCATCGTCAACCGCGTCGCAGGGGACCTGCCGGGCGGGCTGGCCGAGGCGATCGCGGCCACCGGGCTGGAGATGGCCGCGACGATCCCGGTCGATCCGCTGATCGGCGAGTACGACGCGACCGGCCGACCCTTCATCGAACTCCCCGCCGACGACCCCACGGTCGCCCGCGTGCGCGACCTTCTCGACCAGCTTGTCCCGCAACTCACCCAGTTACAAGGAGGGCCCCGGTGCTGATCATCGGCGAGAATATCCAGATCGTCTCACCTGTCGTGAAGGAGGCGATCGAGAGCCGCGACGCGGCCGCCATCCAGCGGCTGGCCCTGCGTGAGGTCGAGGCGGGGGCGGGTGTCATCGATCTCAACATCGGGCCGCAGAAGAAGCACGGCGCCGAGGTCATGCCCTGGATCGTCGAGGCGGTGCAGGAGGTGACCGACGTCCCGCTCTCGCTGGACACCACGAACCTCGCCGCCATGGAGGCCGGGCTCAAGGTCTGTCGCAGGCGCGCCACCCTCAACTCGGCTTCGGCCGACCCGGACCGCCTCGACAGCGTCATGCAGCTCGCGGCGCGCTACGACGCCCGGGTCATCGCCCTCACGATGGGTGTCCACGGCATCCCGACCACGACCGACGGGCGCGCCGGCATCGCGATGGAGAACCTTCTGCCCGCGGCCGAGGCCGCGGGGCTCTCGCCCGACGCCGTTCTCCTCGACCCCCTGGTGCTTACCGTCACCTGCAATCAGGACGTGGCCGGCGTCGCCGTCGACGCCATCCGCATGTTCAAGATGCTCAGCGACCCGCCGCCGATGACCACGGTGGGGCTCTCGAACGTGAGCAACGGCTGCCCCGACGAGGTCCGCAGCCTGATCAACCGCACCTACATGGTGATGCTGATGGGGGCAGGGCTCGACAGCGCGATCGCCGACCCGTTCGACACGCAGCTGAAGGAGACGATCCGGATCGTCGAGGAGCGCGACGAGAGCAGCGCCCGTGGGCCGGCTCTTCGTCGCTCTCTACGATGCGTCGGCGGCGATGGAGCAGCTCGACCCGGCGCTTGTCGACGTCGACGACCCGGAGCAGCTCGACATCCTCAAGACGTGCCGGATGCTGAACAACGACGTGCTCTACGCGGACTCGTACCTGCGCATCTGAGCTCGGCGGGCGGTCTGAGGGCGAGGCGGCGGCGCGAGGCGCCGCCGCCTCGCCCCCGTCCGTCAATCGTCGGGGCCGAGGATGTCGCGCCCGAGCGAGCACTTGTCGGCGGCCGTGCACCAGTCTGTGCAGGCCGGCTCGCGTTTCGGGTTGGCCGCGGGGGCGCCGCACGACGGGCAGCGCCGGCATGCGTCGTCCTTGAAGAACTCGACTGCGGAGCCGCAGCGCTCGCAGGCTACCTCGAAGATGTCGTCCAGCGTCCAAGAGCTGCGATCACGCCCGGGGCAGCCATGTGCGGACTCCACGCGGTGACCTCCTTACTTCGTGCGCAATGGATGATGTCGCCGTTGTCAAAGCATAGACCAGGAAACGGCGCGCAGACGCGAACGGACCGATGGGCTCGCCGTCGCCGCGTCGTGTGACCCGGCGAGGGTGTGCCCTTGTCGGCGACCGCTGCGGCCTCGTGTGTCTGGTAGGCTCCGGCGCGTGTGGACCCGACGCAAGGAGACCGCGGGAGAGCATGGGAGCGACGTCGGCCCCGTATCCGAAGATCGAGCTGCACGTCCACCTCGAGGCGACGGTGCGACCTGAGCTGCTGCTGGCGATCGCGCGGCGCAACGAGGTGGCGCTGCCGGCGTCGACGGAGGAGGGCCTGCGCGACTTCTACCGCTGCCGCACCTTCGAGGAGTTCATCCAGCGCTGGATCAGGACCAGCTCGGCGCTGCGCCGCTACGACGACTTCCGCGAGGTGGTCGTCGACTACGCCGGGCGTGCCGCGGCGCAGGGGTGCGTCTACATCGAGGCGCTGTTCTCGCCGTCCGAGCCGGCGCTCCGGGGCAGCGCGTGGCAGGAGGTCTTCGAAGGCTACTGCGACGGCGCCGCTGAGGCCGCCGAGGCGCACGGGGTGGAGGTGCGCTTCACGCCGGACGTGACGCGGGACCTGCCGGTGCTCGTCGGTCGCCGGCAGGCACGGTGGGCGGTCAAGTACCGGGAGCGGGGAGTGGTGGCGCTCAGTCTCGGCGGATCCGAGCGCCGTGTCGGCCCCGAGAAGTTCAGGCGCACCTTCGAGGTCGCCCGCGAGGGCGGCCTGAGAGCGGCGCCGCACGCCGGCGAGTTCTCCGGCGGCAAGGCCGGCGCCGCTTCGATCCGCGGCGCGCTGGACCTCCTGAAGGCGGACCGCATCCGGCACGGCATCAGGGCCGTCGACGATCCCGCGCTGCTCGCAGAGCTGGCGGAGCGCGGCGTCGTCTGCGACGTGACGCCGGTCAGCAACGTGCGCACGGGGGCCATCGCGGCGCTCGAGGAGCACCCCCTGCCGGCGATGCTCGCGGCGGGCGTGCGCTGCTCGATCTCCAGCGACGATCCCGTGCTCATGGGCACCGATCTCACGGAGAACTGCGCCGTCGCGGTCGCCCTCGGCCACACGCCGCGGGGCATGTACGAGCACGCTCTCGCCGGCGTCTTCTGCGACGAGGCGACGAAGGTGCGTTTGCGGCGGATCGGCGACGTGTACGACTGGGGAGGAGCCTCAGTCTGAGCGGCGGTGGGCCGGGGCCAGGAGGCCGGGGAGTGCAGGTCGCTTGCGTTTGGGGAACCACCCTGTCACGATACGAATCGTAGAAGGAGCCGGTTTGGGCGTCCCAGAGAGTGGGTCGCCTCTCCAACGAAGACTCAGACCCCTGCATGACCGGGCAGCGTTCTGAACGAAAGGACGAGCTGCCCTATCCACTTTTGGCCGCGGTTGCGGCCATCCCCATGGTGAGTGCCGCGCACGTCGATGCGCGCCCACCAGGAAGAGAGTTTGTATGGAACCCGTGTTCACCCCTGACCAGCCGCTGCGCGTGCGCGACGTCGACGAGATGACTCCTGAGGAGTCCGTGGACGAGGCCGTGCCGGCGCTCGCCGCCGACTTCGCGCCGGCGGTCATGCTCCACGAAGGCGGGCCGTTCGCGGCCCTCGGCCTCAGCAAGCGCGTGCTCGCCGGCGTGACCGCCGCCGGGTACGAGCGGCCCACTCCGATCCAGGAGCACGCCGTACCGCCCGTCCTCCAGGGCCGCGACGTCGTCGGCTGCGCCCAGACGGGCACCGGCAAGACCGCCGCCTTCATGCTGCCGATCATCGAGCTTCTCGAGCGGCGCAACGGCAACGGCAACGGAAAGCGTCACTCCGGCGAGAAGGGGCCGGCGACGCCCAGCGCGCTCATCGTCACCCCGACTCGCGAGCTGGCCGCGCAGATCGAAGAGGTCGGCATCGCGCTGTCCGCCGCCACCAAGCATCGCGTCGTCGCCGTCTACGGCGGCGTGCCCTACGGTCCGCAGTCCAAGCGCGCGCGCGCCGGCGCCGACGTGCTGGCCGCGACCCCCGGCCGCCTGCTCGACATGGTGCAGCAGGGCGACGTGCGCCTCGGCGAGGTCACGACCCTCGTCCTCGACGAGGCCGACCGCATGCTCGACATGGGCTTCTGGCCCGATGTGCGGCGCATCCTCCGCAAGCTCCCCGAGAAGCGCCAGAACCTGTTCTTCTCGGCGACCGTCTCCAAGGCCGTCCTCAACGTCATCGGGGACACCCTCGACCACCCGGTCTTCATCGAGCTCGGTGGTCGCGCGACCCCGGTCGAGAGCATCGAGCAGCGCGCCTTGCCCGTGACGCGTGACCAGAAGCTCGACCTGCTGGTCGAGTACTTCCGCCATCACGAGCCCGGCTCGACGCTGATCTTCACGCGCACGCGCCACCGCGCCGACCGCCTGGCCCGCACGCTCAACCGCAAGGGCGTCACCTGCGCCGCGATCCACGGCGATCGCACTCAGGGACAGCGCCAGCAGGCGCTCGACGGCTTCAAGAAGGGCCGCGTCAAGGTGCTGGTCGCGACCGACATCGTGGCCCGCGGCATCGACGTCGACGGCATCACCCACGTGGTGAACTACGACGTGCCGAACAACCCCGAAGACTACGTGCACCGCATCGGTCGTACGGCTCGCGCCGGTGCGAGCGGCTCCGCCGTGACGCTGGTCACCGAGGAGGACGTCTACGATCTGGCCGCCATCGAGCGCCTGATCGGCATGACGATCGAGCGGCAAGACCTGCCCGGTTTCAACTACGAGAAGCGGGCCATCCCCGCCTCCGACAAGCTGGTTCCCATGAAGCGTGGCAAGCTCGTGTGGAACGGGGGCGCGCTGCGCTCCGCACAGCGCGGTTTCAGGGCTCGCCCGCGCAAGCGCTGAGGCGCTGCCGCACCGGGTCCTGAGGCCTCAAAGTCGACAGATGGCCGCCGGCTGGAAGGCCGGCGGCCGTTTGGTATACTTCCGTACTCGCGTGGGCGACTAGCTCAGTTGGGAGAGCGCCAGCTCGACAAGCTGGAGGTCGTTGGTTCAATTCCAACGTCGCCCACCACGTCCTGTGTCTGCGCCTCTCGCGCGTCCCGCCCGCTGCATCGTCCGCGACTTGTGTCGCCCGCCATGCGTGTCGCCTGCGACTTGTGTCGCCCGCCACGTGTGTCGCCCGCGTCTTGTCGCGCCCGCCTCACTCCACCCGCATGGCGAGGAAGTTGCGCATCAGCGCCTCGCCGAGGTCGGTGAGCACGCTCTCGGGGTGGAACTGCACGCCCTCGACCGGCAGGTCCCGATGGCGTACACCCATGACGATGCCCTCGCCGTTCCAGGCGCTCAGCTCGAGGGCATCGGGCAGGTGCTCGTCGACGACCAGCGAGTGGTAGCGCGTGGCCACGAAGCCTTGCGGCAGACCGGCGTAGAGCGTGCGCCCGTCATGGCCGATCTCGTCGGTCTTGCCGTGCACGGGATAGCCGGCGCGCCGCACGGCGCCGCCGAAGGCCTGCCCGATGCTCTGATGGCCGAGGCAGACGCCGAGCACGGGGACGACGCCGGCGAAGCGCCGGATCGCCTCCATCGAGATCCCCGCCTCGTTGGGCGTGCACGGCCCGGGGGAGACGACGAGGTGCGTCGGCGCCGAGCGCTCGATGTCGTCGCAGTTCACCCGGTCGTTGCGGCCGACCTCGATGTCGGCCCCGATCTCGCCGATGAGCTGGACCAGGTTGTAGGTGAACGAATCGTAGTTGTCGACGATGAAGACCCTCGGCACGGCGGTCCTCCCTGGGGCTCGGACGGCGTCAGCGCATCCGGTGCGCCATGAAGCTCAGCGGCTGGGTCAGTGCGTCTTCGACGGGGGGCGCCACGCGGGGGCGGGCCAGCGAGACGGTGAGCTGGGCGCTCAGGGCCTGAGCCTCGCAGGGGACGATGTCGACCCCGGCCGACGAGAGCAGGTCGACGGCCGCCGGCGCCGGCGCGCTACCGAGCGGCGTGCCGACGAGCGGGATCCCCAGCCGGTGGGCGACCTCGAGGCTCCAGAGCACCCAGTCGTCGCGCAGCACGCCTGTACGGAAGAGGCAGACCAAGGTCGCAGCGTGCCTGATGCGCAACGCCAGGCTGGCGCGGATGTAGTCAGAGCGCTCGACGGCGAAGGGCTCGCTCGTCGGCGCGTAGTCGACGGTGATCCCGGGTCGCAGCTGCTTGAGGTCGTCGACCACAGAGGTGACGACGGTGAGGTCGGCCGGAGCGAAGGCGAAGTAGACCCTCGTCTGCTCCTCGCGATACCAGCGTGACGCCATGCGCTGCTCCCCGGCTCATCTCAGGCCATGTATCGGTGTATCGGCGCGATCGTGACCGGACTCAAGGCCCAATACCAAGACCGCTGTCAGCCGGATTTCGACACCACCAGCCGCTCTTCCTCTGCCGTCGTCAGCGCTGCCGACAGGTCGCTGTTGACGGTCGTACGGTCTCGCCGTAAAGTACCGAGGCATACTCGAAAACAGTATCGCGGGCCAGGGGGGTACATGGGGCGTACCGAGTCCGCGAGCGGCGGCAGGGGCTCGCCGCCGCTCGTCTTCGGAGTGCTGATGCTGCTCGTCGCGGGCGTGCTGGGCGTGCTCGCACCGTCGCCGGCGGCGGCGCAGGAGACGTATCTGCACGGCATCGCCACGTCGTGCGGCATGTGTCACCAGGGGCCCACGCCCGATCAGGGCGGCGAGCTCCCTGACGACACGGCGTGCACGAGCTCGTGCCACCTCGGCTTCGTCGCGCGCGGCGAGAACACGTGCACGAGCTGCCACACGCCCGGGCAAGACCTATCCGCGGTCCAGACACCGGACGGCTGCGCGACGTCGAACTGCCACCTGACCGAGCCTCACTACGGCTCGAACACAGAGGGGTGCACGACCTCGTGCCACACCACCGCGTCGCCCGCGGCTCCGAACGGCAGCGCGCACCACACGAACGACGAACGCACGGCGCCCACGCGGGAGACCTGTGATTCGTGCCACATCGTGCACGAGCCGTTCGTCGCCGATCTCGTCTGCTTCGACTGTCATGTCGGGTACGACGACCAGCACCCGGACCCGGCGTCGATCAGCGCCCGCGACATGACGCTGATACCCACCACCACGACCGTGCGCTGGGGCGACCCGCTCGGGCTGTTCGGGTCGCTCTTCTATGGCATGACGCCCTTCCAGGGCGCGCCGATCACGCTTCAGGGAAAGCCGGCGCTCGCGCTCGCGCATGCGGACCTCGGCACGACGCTGACCGGCGCCGCCGGCGACTACGGCTTCGATCCGTTTGTCCCGACCGCGATCACGTCGTACCGCACGATCACCCCGGGCACTTGCGTCGAGGGGGCCGTCGTCAAGCCGGGGCTCGCCGCGGTGCTGGTCAACGTGCGCCCGAGGCTGAGCATCTGCCTGAGCAGGACGAGGCTCCTCCTCGGCGGCACGATCACCGTCAAGGGCAAGCTCACGCCGGCGCGCCCCGGCGGCATCGTCAAGCTCACCTTCCAGCGCAAGGTCGATGGTGTCTGGAGGACCGCCCTCATCAAGAGCCGCGCGGTCGCGTCCACGGCCGACTACAGCACGTACAGCTACACGTACAAGCCGGGCAGGCGCGGGAGTTGGCGGGTGCGCACGGCGGCGCCGGCCACGACCACCCTGATCGGCTACAAGACCTCGTACCTCTACTTCGCGGTGAAGTAGTGGAGGGGCGGCGCTTGCGCGCAGGCAGGGATTAGTTAGACTGTGAACACAGAAATGAGAGGCACTATGACCGGGGGAGGTCGCATGGGGGGTACCGTTCATGCGCACGGACGTCGCCGATGGGCGCGCCTGATTGTGCTGATGCTGGCGGTCGTGGGCGCGCTGGTCGTGACCGCCCCCACGGCGCTGGCCTTCGATCCGATCGACGTCGTCTGCGACAACGGGAACAACACGATGCACGGCGAGACGGGGTCTGTGCCCATGACGTGCTACTCCTGTCACGGGGTCGACGCCCCTGTCGAGCCCATCGATCCGGTCGACACCACGAAATGCCTGATGTGTCACTTAGGCGGCTACAAGAACCGCCCGGTCGAGAGCGACTTCGGCACCTGCTGGAGCTGCCACTATCCGGGCGAGAATCAGGACGACGTGCAGACGTCGGACGGCTGTGCCGCGGAGGGGATCTGCCACGTGGTCGATGCCGCCACCAACCTGCCGCACTACGGCGCGAACACCAAGGGGTGTGTCGACGGGTGTCACAGGACGGCCTCGCAGAGCTACCCGAACGGCAGCGCCCACCACGACGACGGACTGCCGAGCTGCTTTGACTGCCACGACGGCGGCAAGGCGCTCGAGAAGGTCCACGAGCCGTTCACGGCCCCACTCGACGTCGTGAGCGGGGGGCCCTTCTGTTACTCGTGTCACCTCGGCTATGACGTCACCCACCCCGATCCGGACACCATCGTCGAGCGGACGCTGTCGCTCAGCGCGCTGGCGCTGACCGTGAAGTACGGCGGAACGACGGTGCTGACGGGTGGACTTGTCGACGGCACGACCCCGGTCAGCGGGGCGCTGATCACGCTGCTCGGCAGGCCCGTTCTGACGCTGGACTGGATCAAGCTGCAGACGGCGACGACGAACACCTACGGCAAGTTCACCTCCGATCCCGTGACCCCGGTAAAGAACACCACCTACGGCGCGTTCACCAAGGGCAAGATCGACGGCGACAGGGTGCTGAAGCCGGTGCTCGGCACGGTGCTCGTCAAGGTCGCGCCGACGGTGACGACGACTCTCACCCCGACGAGCTTCTTGCTCGGCAAGTCGGTCTACGTCTCGGGCAAGGTCAAGCCGGCGAAGACCGGCGGCAAGGTCAAATGGCGGTTCCAGCGCTACGTGGACGGAGTCTGGAAGACGGTGACCACCACGGGCACCGTCCTGCTGGACGACTTCTACGACGGGACGTACAGCTGGGCCACGCGCAAGTACACGCCGACCAAGAAGGGCACGTGGCGCGTGCGGACCGAGTTCATTGCGACGACGGAGTACGCCGCGTCCAACAGCGCGTACGTGAAGTTCGTCGTGAAGTGAGGGTCGGACTCACGGAGGGCGGACGAGCGAAGGGGGCGCCGTGAGGCGCCCCCTTCGCTCGTCCGCCCTCAGAGACCGACGCCGTCCGGCCGCTCGCGCGGGTCGGCGAACCACTCGCTCTTGTCCATGCCTTCGGCGGCGATGTCCTCGAGCGACATCTTGAGGTACTTGCCGCGCGCCTCGACGGCGACCGTGCCGTCGGCGAGCAGCAGCTCGCCGCTGCCCTCGAAGAGACGGCGCGTGTCGCGTGTGATGCGCGCGACGCAGCGCAGCTCGCCCTCGAGCGGCACGGGTCTGCGGAAGCGCAGCGTGAGCTCCGCGGTCACGCCCCAGGCGCCGGGCTGGCGCACGAGGATCGCGCGGCCCACTGTCTTGTCCAGCATCGCCGAGGCGACGCCGCCGTGCAGCCGGCCGGGGTAGCTCTGGTGCTCGTCGCGCGGCGTGAAGACGCCGAGAAGCTCGCCGTCGTCGAGCTCGTAGAACCGGGCGTGCAGGCCGAGCGCGTTCTCGATCCCGCACACGAGGCACATGCGGCTGACGTTCTGGGCGGCGAGGATCCTGCGCTCAGGAGTCGGTTCGTTCACGGTCCTCCATCGGTCTCGGCCGCGACCCGCACGGTCAGGTCCGGCGTCCCCACCAGACGCCGCTGTCGCGCTGGACCGACGGCGCGATACAGCAGATGGCGATCAGCGCGCCGATGGAGCCCCAGACGGCTTGCTGGGCGTCGGAGCCGATCATCGCGTACTCGACGATCTCGAAGATGACGAGGCCGCAGCCGACGGCGAAGGCGCCGAACCAGGCCCACGGGCGGCGGCGCCAGAGGCCGACGGCGACGACCAGCGGGAAGACGCCGAGCGCCGTGAGCAGCAAGAGGCCCGGGATGAGGTAGTCGGAGAAGGGCGTCCCCTCGAGGTACGAGGTCGGCATCCGGAGCAGGTCGCCGCTGGGGGAGAGGACGAGGGCGCCGCCCCCGAAGATCCCGCCGGCGCCCTGCAGCGCCAGCAGCGCGAGCAGGATCCGAACGAGGCCAAGGCGGCGCGGCCGCGGCGGCTGGGCGCCGGCGCGCTCGCCGCCGCTCATCGCGGCCGGGTGCTTGGTCTCCATGTCCACCTCGCGCGTGGTGCAGGGTCGGGTCCACGGGCCCGACGGCATGCGGCAAGGGTACAACACGGCTTGGGATTCGTGACGCTCATCCTGCGATGGCGCCGGCCGCGGCGCGGATGAGGGCGCCGACGGCGCCGCAGGCGTCGTCGGCGCCCTCGCTGTTCGCCGCGGCCGCGATGAGAGCGCTGCCGATGATCACGCCGTCGGCGATCCCGGCCACCTGGCCCGCCTGCTCCGCCGTCGAGATGCCGAAGCCGGCGGCGAGCGGCGCGGTCGTGCGCGCGCGCAGCCGCTCGATGAGCGCGGGCAGCTCGGCGCCGAGCTCGGCGCGCGCGCCGGTCACTCCCGTGATCGCCACGCAGTAGATGAAGGCGTCGGCGGCCGTCGCCACCAGGTCGAGCCGCTCGTCGGTACTCGTCGGGGCGGCGAGCGGGACCAGGGCCACTCTTTGCGCCAGCGCGACGTCGAGCAGGGCCGGATCGTCGCCGAGGCGTGCGGTCATCTCGTCCACGGGGAGGTCCGGCATGACGACGGCCTCGATCCCGCACCCGGACGCGCGGGTGAAGAACCGCTCCGGGCCGTAGGCGAGCACCGTGTTCACGTAGGTGAGCAGCACGAACGGGACGTCGGCGCTGTGCGCGGCCGCCACGTCGAACACGTCGTCGGGCGTGACGCCGGCCTGCAGCGCCTCGTGCGCCGAGCGCTGCACGACCGGGCCGTCGGCTACCGGGTCGCTGAAGGGTACTCCCAGCTCGACGATGTCGGCGCCGGCGGCGATCACCTCGGCCACCAGGCGGTGGCTTGTCGCGAGATCCGGCCACCCGCCCGTGAAGTAGGGGATGAGCGCCGCGCGCCGTGCGCGCGGCGCGGCGAACGCGGCCGCGAGCCGCGGCGCGACGCTCACCGGTCCTCCCCGAGGAGCCGTGCGGCTTCGTGCACGTCCTTGTCGCCGCGCCCCGACAGGTTCACGACGACGAGGTCGCCCGCGGCGAACCGCGTGCCAAGAGGGTCGAAGGCTCCTGCCGCGTCGGGCGCGACGGCGGCATGGTCCTGCGCGCCGGCCGCGTGCGCCGGGGCCGGGCCGCGCAACACGTAGGCGACGGCGTGGGCGCTCTCGAGCGCCGGGATGATGCCTTCGAGCTCCGCCAGCGTGCGGAACGCGGCGAGCGCCTCCGTGTCGGTCACGGCGGCGTAGACGGCGCGCCCCGAGTCCTTGAGGTGCGCGTGCTCGGGCCCGACCCCGGGGTAGTCGAGCCCGGCCGACACCGAGTGCGCCTCGGCGACCTGTCCCCAGGCGTCCTGGAGAAGGTAGCTGAACGAGCCGTGCAGGACGCCGGGCGAGCCTTTGGTGAGCGAAGCGCCGTGGCGTGCGTCCAGTCCTTCGCCGGCGGCCTCGACGCCGGTGAGGCGCGCGGACGTGTCGCGGAAGGCGTGGAAGAGCCCCATCGCGTTGGAGCCGCCGCCCACGCAGGCGACGAGCTCGTCGGGGAGGCGCCCGAAGCGCTCGCGCAGTTGCGCGAGGGTCTCGTCGCCGATCACCGCCTGGAAGTCCCGGACCATCGCCGGGTACGGCGCCGGGCCCGCGACGGAGCCGATCACGTAGAAGGTGTCGCGCACCCGCGTGACCCACTCGCGCAGCGCCTCGTTCATCGCGTCCTTGAGGGTGCGCGTGCCGCTCTCCACGGCGACGACCTCGGCGCCGAGCAGGCGCATGCGCACCACGTTGAGCTCCTGGCGGCGCACGTCCTCGGAGCCCATGAACACCGTGCACTCCAGGCCGAGCAGGGCGGCGGCCGTGGCGGTGGCCACGCCGTGCTGGCCGGCGCCCGTCTCGGCGATCACGCGGCCCTTGCCCATGCGGCCGGCGAGCAGCGCCTGCCCGAGGACGTTGTTGATCTTGTGGGCGCCGGTGTGGCAGAGGTCCTCGCGCTTGAGAAGGACGGTCGCGCCGCAGCGCTCGCTGAGCCGCGCGGCGTGGTACAGGGGAGTGGGGCGGCCGGCGTAGTCGGCGAGGAGGCGCGCGAGCTCGGCCTGGAAGGCCGCGTCGGCGCGCGCCTCCTCGTAGGCCGCGGTGAGCTCGTCCAGCGCCGGCACGAGAGTCTCGGGGACGTAGCGCCCGCCGTAGGGTCCGAAGCGGCTCTCGATGCTCATCGCGGTGCTCCTTCCGTATCGTCGGCTTGATCGGCGGCGGCGTCGTGGCCTGCCTCCTGGGCGGCCGTCGCGTCAGCGGCGGCGACCGCCGCGAAGAAAGCGCGCAGCCGCACCTCGTCCTTGACGCCGGGCGAGGCCTCGACACCGCTCGAGACGTCGAGCGCGAACGGCCGCACCGCGGCGACCGCCGCCGCGGCCGTGGCTGTGTCGAGGCCGCCGGCGAGCACGAGGCGCCGCTCGGTGGCCAGTGCCGCGGCAGCGGCCCAGTCGGCCCTGACACCGGTGCCCCCGTACTGCCCCGGGCGCCGGCTATCGACGAGGAGCAGATCGGCGCCGTCCGCGCCGCGGGTGTCGGCGGCGGCGATCACGAGCGGCCGCAGGCCGCGAGCCAGCGCCGCCGCCCGGATCTCGTCGACGCCGGGGCCGTCCGCCCCCGCCGAGAGCTGGAGCGCCTCGCAGCCGGCCTCGTCGAGCGCCTCGGCGATGGCCGACGCCGGCTCGGTCGTGACGACGGCGACGGTGAGGGCGCCGGTCGCTGCCGGCGTCAGCTCACGCACGGCCGCCGGCGTCACCTGCCGCGGGCTGGGGCTCAGTACGAACCCGCAGGCCCAGGCGCCCGAACGGACGGCCAGACGGACGTCACGCTCCAGCGTGAGCCCGCAGATCTTCACGCGCGTCATCGCGGCCTCCCGGCGGCGCGCAGGGCCGTGACGAGGTCGGGGAGGCGCTCGTGCGCGCAGCGCACGAGCGCCTCCCCGACCAGCACCGCGTGTGCCCCCGCCGCCGCCACCCGTCGTGCATCGGCAGGCGTTGAAATGCCGCTCTCGCTGACGAGCAGCACGCCGGCCGGCTGTGCAGCGGCCGGTCCGGCGTCCGGTCCGGCGGCCGCTGGCGCGGGAAGCGCGCGGACGACCTCAGCGAGGCCAACTGTCACGTTCAAGTCGACGGTGAGGGTTCGCAGGTCGCGGTTGTTCACGCCGATCAGTTTCGCACCGGCGCCGACGGCGCGGAGAAGCTCGGCGCGATCGTGCACCTCGACGAGCGCATCGAGCCCGCAGGCACGACTCGCGTCGAGCAGCTCGGCAAGAGCCGGGTCGTCGAGCGCCGCCACGATCAGAAGAACGGCGGCGGCGCCCGCGGCGGCCGCCTCGCGCACCTGGAAGGCGTCGACGATGAAGTCCTTGCGCAGCACCGGCAGCCGCACGGCGGCGGCCACGGCCGCGAGATCCTCGAGTGAGCCGCCGAAGCGCGTCGGCTCCGTGAGGACCGACACGGCGTCGGCTCCCGCCGCCTCGTAGGCCAGCGCCTGGGAGGCGGCGTCGAGATCCGGGGCGATGTCGCCCTTGCTCGGGGAGCGGCGCTTGACCTCGGCGATCAGACCCAGGCGCTCGCCGCCGGCGGCCGCGAGGAGAGCGCTGCGAAGCCTGCCCGGTCTGGGCGAGGCCGGCGTGTCCGCGGCCGGCGTGTCGCCTGAGGCGCCAGCCGCCTGCGTCTCGCCCGAGGCGCCGGCCGGCTGCTCCGGTCTCACTGTCTCGCGGGCCCGCGCGACGCGTTCGTGCGCGGCCGCGATCATCCCGGCAAGGAAGTCGTCCGGCGGCGGCGTGACGCCGTCTCCAAGCCGCGGCGTCACGTCGTCTGTCCGCGGCGCCACGTCGTCTGTCGGTCGCGGCGTCACGCCGTCTCCCCGGCAGCGAGGTCGTCGGATTCCCGCTTGCGGTTCACGCAGGCTCCTCCGCTCTGAGTCTCCGCGAGGTGGTCACGAGGGCGTCGAGCTTCTCGCGGGCGGCGCCGCCGGCGACCGCCGCCCGCGCCATCTCGACGCCCTCTCCGATGCTCGGGGCGAGCTCGGCGATGTAGAGGGCGGCGCCGGCGTTCAGCAAGACGATGTCGAGTCTCGGGCCGGCCACCCCGTCGAGCACCTCGCGGACGAGGGCGGCGTTGTGCTCCGCGTCGCCGCCGCGCAGCTCCTCGAGACGCGTCCGTGCGAGCCCGAACTGCTCCGGCGCCACCTTGTAGCGCATGTCCGAACCCTTGTCGGCGAACACCTCGACGACGACGGTCGGGCAGGTCGTCGAGATCTCGTCGAGGCCGTCCTCGCTGTGGACGATCAGGTTGCGCGCCGTGCCCATCAGGCGCACGGCCTGCGCCAGGCGGTCGACGTAGCGCGCGTCGGCGACGCCGATGAGCTGGTGCCTCGCGCCGGCCGGGTTGGTCAGCGGGCCGATGAGGTTGAAGGTGGTCGCCATGCCCAGCTCGCGGCGCACCGGCGCCACGTGCCTCATGGCCAGGTGGTGGCGCGGCGCGAACATGAAGCCGATGCCGACCTCGGCGATGCAGCGGCTCACCTGCGCGGGCGCGAGGTCGATGGCCACGCCCAGCGCCTCGAGCACGTCGGCGCTGCCGCAGCGGCTGGTCGCCGAGCGGTTGCCGTGCTTGGCCACCGTGACGCCGGCGCCGGCGGCGACCAGCGCGGCGGCCGTCGAGATGTTGAAGGTCTGGGCGCCGTCGCCGCCGGTGCCGCAGGTGTCGAGGATCACGTCGGCGTCGACCTCGACCTTCTCGGCGAGCTCGGTCATGGCGCGCGCCATGCCGACGATCTCCTCGGCCGTCTCGCCCTTCACGCGCAGCGCGCTGAGGAAGGCGGCCGTCTGGGCGTCGCCCACGCGGCCGCCCATGATCTCGAGCAGCACGCTCGCGCGCCTCGTCTTCGCTCAGGTCGCTCGCCGGCGGCCAGCTTCGCCAGCGCGGCGCTGATCACCTCGTTGGGCATCGTCTGGCCGCTCCGTTGAGCTGGTGCCGACTCGGCCAGGACGGCAGTTCCGCAGGAAGTTGCGAGCAGTCGCGCCGCGCTCGGTGAGCACGCTCTCGGGGTGGAACTGCACGCCGTCGACCGGCAGCGTCGCGGTGGCGCACGCCCATCACGATCGCCCTCGTCGTTCCAGGCGGTCAGCTCGAGCTCGGCGGGCAGCGCCTGCGTCGACGACCAGCGAGTGGTAGCGCGTGGCCGTGAAGGGGTCGGGCAGGCCGGCGAAGAGGCCGCGCCCGTCGTGGCGGATGGCGTCGGTCTTGCCGTGCACCGGCGCCGCGGCGCGGCGCACCGCGCCGCCGAAGGCCTGCGCCGATGCACTGGTGGCCGAGGCAGACGCCCAGCACCGGCACGCCGCGCTCGCCGAAGTGGCGGATCGCCGCCATCGAGATGCCGGCCTCGTCGGGCGTGCACGGGCCGGGCGAGATCACGAGGTGGGTGGGCCGCGGCCGCCTCGATCTCGGCCAGCGTCATCTGGTCGTTGCGGCGCACCGTCGACCTCGGCGCCGAGCTCGCCCAGGAGCTGGACCAGGTTGTAGGTGAACGAGTCGTAGTTGTCGATGACGAAGACCGGCGGCGTCTCGCCGCGTTCGATCGGGCGGCTCATGCTCGCTCCCGGAGCTCTCGGCCGACCTCGGAGCGTCCGCGAACTCCTCGTGGGCCAGCTCGATCGCGCGCAGCAGCGCGGCCGCCTTGTTCTCCGTCTCTTCGAACTCGCGCGCCGGGACGGAGTCGGCGACGATGCCGGCGCCCGCCTGCACGTGGGCGACGCCGTCCTTGACGATCGACCGTGCGGATGCAGATGCAGGTGTCGAGGTCGCCGCCGTAGCGACAGGTAGCCGATGGCGCCGGCGTACGGGCCGCGGCGCACCGTCTCGAGCTCGTCGATGATCTGCATGGCGCGCACCTTGGGGGCGCCGCTCACGGTGCCGGCCGGGAAGGCCGCCTTGAGCGCGTCGATGGCGTCTGCGTCCGGGCGCCAGGGTGCCGCTCACCGACGAGACCATGTGCATGACGTGCGAGTAGAGCTCGATGCCCATCAGCTCGTCGACCTGCACCGTGCCCGGCACGCAGACGCGGCCCAGGTCGTTGCGCCCCAGGTCGACGAGCATGACGTGCTCGGCGCACTCCTTCTCGTCGGCGCGCAGGTCGTCCATGAGGCGCCGATCCTCGGCGTCGTCGGCGCCCCGCGCGCCGCGTGCCGGCGATGGGCCGCGTGGTCACACTGTCGCCCTCGCGCACGGTGACGAGCGGCTCGGGCGACGGAGCCGCACAGGGCGAAGTCGTCGAAGGCGATGAAGTACATGTAGGGCGACGGGTTGACGGCGCGCAGGCCGCGGTAGACGGCGAACGGCGAGACGTCGATGGGCGTGCTGAAGCGCTGGCTGAGGACGACCTGGAAGGCGTCGCCGGCGTAGATGTAGTCGCGGATGCGCTCGACGCCCGCCTCGTAGGTCTCGCGCGACATGCTCGAGGTGACGGGGCGGGGGCGCGGCGGGTCGCGGCGGCGCCCGCGAAGGGCCCGCCGGCCGGCGTCCCGCGGCACCGGCGCCGTCGAGCGCGCGCCGCACGTCGGCGATGCGCTCGAGCGCGCGCTCGTAGGGCCCGTCGATGTCGCGCCCCTCGACGAAGGCGTTGGCGACCACCGTGATGGTGTGCTGCAGGTGGTCGAAGACGAGCACGGTGTCGGCCAGCAGGAAGGCCATCTCCGGCAGGCCGAGGTCGTCGGGCGGCGCCGCGGCAGGCGCTCGAGGTGGCGCACGAGGTCGTAGCCGAAGTAGCCGACGAGGCCGCCGGCCAGCGGCGGCAGGCCGCCGATCGGCCGGCGGCCGGTAGCTCTTCACGCAGGTCGGCCACGGCGGCGAACGGGTCGTCGCTGTCGACCTCGAGGCGGTCGCCGTTCTCGTCGGACGGTCAGGCGCCCGTCGCGGTAACTGCACCACGGCGCGCGCGCCGACGCCGAGGAACGAGTAGCGGCCCAGGTGCTGGCCCTGCTCGGCGCTCTCCAGCAGGAAGCCGCGTCGCGGCGCACCGAGCTTGAGGAAGGCGGAGACGGGGGTCTCGAGATCCGAGACGAAGGAGTGGGTTACGGGGACGACGTTATGAGCCAGCGCGAGGCGTCGTGCCTCGGCTAGCTGCGGTATGACGCATATGTTCTGGGCCACGGGCCAAACATGTCGCACCTCCCACGGTGTGCATCGAGCCCGATGTCGTCCCTCGCCGATCCGGCAAGTGGTCCGGCCAAGGTAGGGCAGCGCGGCGGATCTGTCAAGGGCCGGCCGCCCGGCGCCGGTCTGGGCTACCGGCCGGCGCCGGGTCGCTCAGCCCTTCGGGTTCGGCGTCTTGACGACGAGGAAACGCACGCGCGCCGCACTCTCGTTGCGGATGCTGTGCAGGCGCCCCGGGGCGCTGGGGATCAGCGTGTCGGCCGCGGCCGTCACGGTCTCGCCCTCGATCTCGACGACGGGCGTGCCCTCGAGGATGTAGAAGAACGCGTCGACCGGGGCCTTGTGCGGTTTCACCACCTCACCGGGCTCGAGGGTGATCTGCGAGACGACGACGTGCGGGTTGGCGTGGATGTGGCGCACGTCGACGCCGTGCGGGTTGTCGGCCACGGGGAACTGGTCGGCGGTGATGGTCTGCATGGCGAGACTCCGTTCGTTGCCGGGGGCGCCCGCGGGTCGTGACCGCGGGCGGGGGCGGGTCGCTAGCTCTTGTGGCGCCCGGTGAACTCGTCCATCGCCCCGGTGACACCGAAGAACTCGGCGACGCGGTCGAAGACGGGGAGCGGCAGCAGGCGCATGGCCGGCACGGTGCGCACCATGAACGGCATGAGGACCTTCGGCTTGTTCATCTCGATGGCGTTGACGATGGCCTTGACGACGTCGTCGGTGCGCAGGATGGGGAGCAGGAGCGGGAAGCGCGTCTTGACGCCCTCGAACATGCCGGTGTCGGTGTAGAAGGGGCAGACGACGGTGACGCGCACACCGGGAGTGCTCCGCTTGAGCTCGAAGCGCAGCGCCTCGGTGAAGCCCACGGCGGCGTGCTTGCTGGCGGCGTAGTCGGTCTGGCGCGGCGAGCCGATGAGTCCCGCGGCCGAGGCGACGGTCACGATGTGACCGCTGCCCTGCTCGACCATGGCGGGGAGGAAGGCGCGTGTCACCCAGAACGCGGCCAGGGTGTTGACGCGGAAGGTGGCCTCGATCTGCTCCTCGCTCAGCTCGAGCAGGGGCTTGCCGCTGACGACGCCGGCGTTGTTGACGACGATGTCGACGGGGCCGCCGGTCGCGAGGACGCGTGCGGCGACCGCGGCCACCTGGCCGCGGTCGCCGACATCGCAGGCGTAGCCGCGGGCGTGGCCGGCGCCGTGCTCGGCCGCGTCCGCGGCCGCGGCTTCGGCGCCGGCCTCGTCGAGGTCGAGGATGCTCACGTCGGCGCCCATCGCGGCGCAGCGCAGCGCCAGGCCGTGCCCGATGCCCGAGGCGCCGCCGGTGATCAGGACGTGCTTGCCGGCGATCGTCGTCACGGCATCCTCCTCAGTCGATGCCCGGCACGTGCTTGAGCACGCGCATCGCCAGGCTCATGACCGTGGCGTACTGCGCGTGGCTCACGTGCGGCGGGGTGTCGATGGCGAGCAGCCGCTGCGTCGCGACCGTCTGCGGCTCCGTGAACTTGAGGAGGCCGACGGCGCCGTGGCGGCGCCCCAGACCCGAGGCCTTGAAGCCGCCCATCGGACTGGCCGACGCCCACGTCGCGGCGTAGGCCTCGTTGATGTTGACGGTGCCGGTCCGCAGGCGCTCGGCGATCTCGCGGCCGGTCCGAGCGCTGCGCGTCCAGACGCTGGCGTTGAGGCCGTACTCGGTGTCGTTGGCGCGGGTCACCATCTCGTCGACGGAGGCGCAGCGGTAGACGGCCGCGACGGGGCCGAAGGTCTCCGCACGGCACACGAGCATGTCCTCGGTCACGCCGGAGAGCAGTGTCGGCTCGTGGAAGTACGGGCCGAGGTCGGGGCGGGCGCTCCCGCCCGCCAGCACCTCGGCCCCCTTCGCGATCGCGTCCTGGACGTGGGTCGTGACCTTGGCGAGCTGGTCGGCGCCGATCAGCGAGCCCATGTCGGCGCTGAAGTCCATGCCGGCGCCGAGCCGTACGCCGCGCAGCGCCTCGGCCAGCCGGGGGACGAAGTCGTCGTACACGCTCTCGTGCACGTACAGGCGCTCCATGCTGATGCACAGCTGTCCGCTGTTCGAGCAGATGCCGCGCACCGCCCCGCGCACGGTCGCGCCGAGGCGCGCGTCGGGCAGCACCAGCAGGGGGTTCTTGCCGCCGAGCTCCATCGAGCAGTCCTTGAGCCGCGACGCGGCTTGGGCGGCGACGATCCGGCCGGTCGCGGTCGAGCCCGTGAACATCAGATAGTCGGCCGCGTCGATGAGCGGCTCGCCGAGCTCGGCGCCGCGTCCCGGTCACGATCTGCAGGAGGTCGCGCGGGAGGCCGGCCTCGACCAGGAGGGCCGCGGCCCAGAGCGCCGAGAAGGGTGTCTGGCTGTCGGGCTTGAGGACGACGCCGTTGCCGGCGGCGAGCGCCGGGATGGCGTCGCCGGCGGCCAGCGTGAACGGGTAGTTCCACGGGGTGATGATGCCGATCACGCCGCGCGGCTGGTGCAGCTCCCAGGTCTTCGTGAGGATGGGGAGGGCGCCCTGGCGGCGCTGCGGCTTGAGCAGGCGCTCGGCCGTGTGCGCGTAGTAGCGCGCCTGGATGGCGGCGTCGAGGACCTCTTCATAGGCGTGGTGGCGGGTCTTGCCCGACTCGAGCTGGATGACGTCGAGGATCTCGTGGGCGTTGGCGATGAGCAGATCGTGGAAGCGGAGGAGGACGGCCGCGCGGTCGGCGGCGGGCAGGCACGACCACGCCTGCTGCGCCGCGCGAGCGGCGGTGACGGCGGCCGCGACGTCGCTGGGCCGCCCCTTCGGCACCTCGCCGATCGTCGCGCCGGTGAACGGCGCTTCGACCGGGATCGTCTCGTGGGGCTCGGCCACGGCGGCGCGCGCCGCCAAGCGCGCGAACGTGGCCGGGCTCACCCTCGGTGACCAGGTCTGGTCCTCGACCGGTCCGTTTGCGCTGCCTGCGGCGCTGCCTGTCACGCTGTCTACGGCCATCTCGCCTCCTCACGCTGCGACTCGACGCGGAGTCGGGGTCGGTGAGCGAAAAGCCTACACCAGCGACATACGGAGCGGGCGGTGCGACATGCGGAGCGGGCGGTGCGACATGCGGAGCGGGCGGTGCGCCGGCGGCGCACCGCCCGCTCCGCGCTCATTGACGCCCCACCTCGAGCGGCCGTAGGCTGGGCCCGGATCCCACGTGTCGGCTCGGGGGGCCGGATCGCCGGCGCCTCCCGGTCCATTCGACGAGCGAGGTGAGACAAGTGGCTGACGACGGTCTCGCGCAGATCATCGGCGATCTCTACCCGTACGGCGAGACGACGACGACGTACCGCACGGTGCCGGCCGAGCCGGTCGACCGCGCGGCCATCCTGGCCGAGATCGCCGGCATGGCGCACGCCGAGGACGAGCGCGGCGACAAGGGCACCGTCTCGGGCAGCCTCTACTGCGGCGACCACGACCACTACCACTTCCTCGGCGAGGTCTTCGACCTGTACTCGCACGCCAACGTGCTGCAGCGCGACATGTACCCGAGCGCCACCAAGTTCGAGGGCGAGATCATCGCCATGACCTCGGACCTGCTGCACGGCACGGGCGTCGGCGTCGTCACGAGCGGCGGCTCGGAGAGCCTCATCACCGCGCTGTACTCCTACCGCGAGCAGGCGCGCGCGACGCGCGGCGTCACGCGGCCCAACGTCGTCATGCCGGTCACGGCGCACGTCGCCCTCGACAAGGGCGCGCACTGGATGGACATCGAGATGCGCCACGCGCCGCTCACCGACGACTACGTCGCCGACGTCGACGGCGATGGCCGAGCTCGTCGACGACCAGACCATCGCCCTCGTCGGCAGCGCCGGCAACTACGCGCACGGCCTCATCGACCCGATCGAGGAGATCGCCGCGCTCGCGCAGTCGCACGGCATCGGCATGCACGTCGACGGCTGCCTCGGCGGCTGGCTGCTGCCGTGGGTCGAGCGGCTCGGCTACGACGTGCCGCTCTGGGACTTCCGCGTGCCGGGCGTCACCTCGATCTCCGCCGACACGCACAAGTACGGCTACGCGCTCAAGGGCTCGAGCGTGCTGCTCTACCGCGACAAGGACCTGCGCAAGCACCAGTACTTCACCTACCCGGACTGGCCCGGCGGCCTGTACGTCTCGCCGGGCTTCGCCGGCTCGCGCAGCGGCGGCATCCTCGCCTCGACGTGGGCGGCGCTGCTGGCCACGGGGGAGTCCGGCTACCTCGCCGCCGCCGACGGCATCATGCGCACGGCCACGGCCATCCGCGACGGCATCCGCGACGGCATCCCCGAGCTCGAGGTCATCGGCGACCCGATGTTCCTCGTCGCCTTCAAGGCGGCCGGACGACCTCGACATCTACCTCGTCAACGACTCGCTCATGGCGCAGGGCTGGCGCATGAACGCCGCTGCAGCTGCCGCCGGCGCTGCACTTCTGCGTCACGCGGCCCAACACGGCGCCGGGCGTCGCCGAGGCGTTCCTCGAGGCGCTGCGCGGCGGCCGTCGACTACGCCACGGAGCACAAGGGCGAGCCGGCGCAGGTCCGGCGCGATGTACGGCTTCGGCGGCACGCCGCAGGGCAACGCGCATGGTCAAGACGGTCATGGTCCGCGTGCTCGACGCGATGCACGAGGTCGCGCCCGACCGGCGTCCTGGCGTCCTGACGTGGGCGACCGCTGGATCCTCGCCGTCGACCTCGGCAACGGCGGCCCCAAGGTCGCCGTCGTGCTCGCTCGACGGCGAGGTGCTGCCGCACGGCGTTGCGCCCCGTGCACGTGCACGTCGGGCTCGACGGCGCGGCGACGCAGGACGCCGTCGAGTGGTGGGACGAGCTGCTCGAGGCGGCGCGCGAGGCGATCGCCGGCGCCGGCGCCGACCGCGACGCGCTGCACGCCGTCGCGATCACCGGGCAGTGGGCCTCGTCGGTGCCGGTCGGCGCCGACGGCGAGCCCGCCGGCGACGTGCTGCTCTGGGCCGACACCCGCGCCCGCGACCTCGTGCGCGAGGTCATCGGCGGGCCGGTCAGCATCGGCGGGCTTCGCGCCGCAGAAGGTGCTGCCGTTCGTGCGCATCACCGGCGGCGCGCCGACGCCGAGCGGCGCCGACCCCACCGGCCACTCGCTGCTGCTGCAGCGCGCGGCTGCCCGAGGTCTACGCCGAAGACCGCGGTGATCCTCGAGCCGGTCGACTACCTCGGCCTGCGCTTCACCGGCCGCGCGGCCGCGACGCCGGCCTCGATGATCGCCTCCTGGCTCACCGACAACCGCCCCGGCGCGCCGCTCGGCTACGTCGACGCGCTCGTCAAGCGCACGCGGCGCGACCGCGCGACGGCTGCCCGAGCTCCTCCCGACGGGCTCGGTGCTCGGCCCGCTGCTGCCCGAGGTCGCCGCCGAGCTCGGCGTCGCGCCCGGGCGCGCCCGTGGTCTGCGGCATCCCCGACCTGCACGCCGCGGTCGTCGGGCTCGGGCGCGGTCGCGCCGTACGAGACGCCACATCGCGATCTCGACCACGTCGTGGATCAGCGCGCGCGTGCCGTTCAAGCGCACCGACATCCTGCACCAGATCGCGACCGTGCCCGGGCTCGACCCGGCGCACCCGCTCGTGGCCAACAACCAGGAGACCGGCGGGGCGGCGCTGCACTGGCTGCGCGAGCAGATCGTCGCGCCGCACGACGGCCTGCTCGGCGGCGGCAGCGGCATCGGCGCGAGCGGCGCGGCGGCCGAGGCGCTCTCGCCGTCGTTCGAGGACCTGCTGCGGCTCGCGGCGCAGCGCGCCGGCCGGCTGCGAGGGCCTGCTGTTCATGCCGTGGCTCAACGGCGAGCGCAGCCCGGTCGAGGACAAGCTCGTGCGCGGCGGCTGGCTCAACCTCTCGCTGCGCACCGACCGCGCGATGCTCGTGCGCTCGGTGCTCGAGGGCGTCGCCTACAACTCGCGCTGGCTGTTCGACGCCTACGAGAAGTTCCTCAAGCGGCCCGTCCCCAGCGTGCGCATCCTCGGCGGCGGCGCGCAGAGCGACCTGTGGTGCCAGATCTACGCCGACGTGCTCGGGCGCCCGGTCGAGCAGGTCGCCGACCCGCGCAACGCGCAGCTGCGCGGCGTCGCCCTGTGGGCGCGGATCTGCCTCGGCGAGCTCACGCTCGAGGACGTGCCGGCGCTCGTGCCCGTGCCGCGGCGTCTTCGCGCCGTCCGACAGACGCCGGCGTCTACGCCGCGGCGTACGCCGAGTACCGCAAGCTCTTCGGCAAGCTCAAGGGGCTGTACCACCGGCTGAACGCGAGCGGCAAGTAGAAGACCCGGCCGGCGTGGCGCGCGCCTATGCGCTCTGTTTGCCGGACTCCGCCGCGATCACCCGGGTCGCGTCGCGCAGCCGCGACATCCCCAGCGCGCCGAACCCCAGCATGACGGCGGCGAGCAGCAGCGAGGGGGCGAACGAGCCGCTGCTCGTGCGCAGCGCCTCCATGGCGTAGACGAACACCACCGCCGCCTGCCCGACCAGCTGGACGAGCCCGTTGGAGGTCCCCTCGGGGGTGGGGTACGCCACTTCCGCCGCGAACTGCATCCCTATGGGGCTGGTGCTCACGAGGAAGAAGCCGAGGACGAACGCAGACCCGAAGAGCAGCCAGGCGCTCCCCGCGAAGGCCAGCCCGAGAACGCCCGGGATGGCGAGCGCCAACCCGAGAGCCACGTAGCGGACGCGTTTGCCCTGGCGGTCGGAGACGGCCGACATCGTCACCGCGCCGATGACGCCGCCCAGCAGCAACAGGGCGCCGATCGTGCCGGCGTCGGTCGAGGAGAAGCCGCGCGGCCGGACGATCTCCTCCACCCATGTGGTGACGCCGTTGAAGATGCCCATGCCGACGAACACCACCGCCAGGTAGACGAGGAACGGGCGCACGGACAGGGCGTGCTTGAGCCCGTCGAGCATGAGCGCGCGCGCGACCATGCCGGGAGGGCACGGCGGCGTGGCCGGCTGCTCGCGGGCGAGCAGCAGGAACGCCGCCGCCGACCCGGCCGCGAGCGCGCCGTACAGGAGCTGGATCGAGGCGATCGACAGGCTCTTCGCGAGGACCGGGGTGAGCGCCATGCCGATGCCGGTGCCGACGAGGCTCGCGAGCGTCACCAGCCCGACTGCCGTGGCGCGCTCTGACTCGGGGAACCACTTGGCCGGCACCGTCGTCCAGGCGTTCATGAGGAAGGGCTGGGCGCAGGCGATGGCGATGGTGCTGAGCAGCGCCAGCGTGTAGTCGTCGCCGGCGAGCCCGCGGACGATCCCGAACGTGCCCATGAGCACCGACCCGAAGCCGATCGCCACGCGGAAGCCGTGTCGGTCGATGAGCCACGAAGCCGGCAGCGAGATCGGGATGAAGGCGATCATGAAGAGCATGGAGAGAAGGCCGATCGCGAGCGTGGAGACGCCGTAGTAGCGCGTGGCCGCGTCGGTGATCGGGGCGTAGCTGATCCAGAGCATCTGGATCGTGAGGTTCACGCCCATGGTCGCGGCGAGGACGACCCAGCGGTACGGATAGACGCGGTAGGCCTGATCGGCTGGCTCGTTCACATCCCCCCCTGCGGCGACGGTCGTCGCGCTGCGAGTGCCGGCGGATCTCGAAGAACGTCCGGCTGCGCCATGGTACACCGTGCGAGCCGAGGTCATGCTCGCGGAGGACGCTCTCCTCAGGGAAGCCGTCGAGTCTGCGCGCGTCTGGCCAAGGTGTTGCGCTGGTTGCGCGAGGAGAAGGACTACCCCGTGGCGGACGAGCTCGTCGAACTGGCGGAGACGACCATGCAGGTCAACCTTGCGGTCGAAGCGGGCGACGCCGAGCGCTCCGTGCAGCGCAGGATCCTGAGCCTTCTGGCTTGAGAGCGTTCGCGGCGGGCTCTGAGGCCGGCGGAGGCGGCGGGGTCTGAATGCGGACCTTGACTACTGGGCGGGCGACGCCGATACTTCGAGCAGAGGTCGGGAACTGCGTAGCGGGTCCCGGCCTTACCATTTGGGGAGCACGACCAAGCCGCTTCCTTGGTAGCTGCCACCTCGCCGCCGCAGCTTACTCTCCACGATCGCCCAGTCCTCGCGAGGTGGCTTGCCGGCCACGAACCGGCCGATCGGCGACACCACCAGGTCCGCCAACTCGAGCCCGGCTCTGCCGGATCCCTTGCCTTGAAGGTCGAGTCGCGCGATTCGCTCCTGGATCGTCGACGGACGGAGGTACGAGGTGCCGCGAGTCCTCATGTGCCGCCAGGCTGCCACGAGGGCGGCGTCGAGTACGGGATCGCGGCGCTCGGCGATGACCGCGCCCGGCTGTGTCTGCCTGACATCAGCGAGCGCGAAGCAGAATCGCTCAACGAGGACGTTCAGGCTGAGGATGTACGGGTCCAAGGCCGTCACACCGTAGGACGCAAGGTGAGCGTCCTTCCGGATCGCGCAGGCCACGACTGTGAACTCCAGTTCGCGCATCAGCGCATTGAGAGCCTGTCGGAAAGCCTTGCGTGTGGGCGGATCGGCGAGGACGCTGAACGGCCCGGCCTGGCGCACGATGTCCGCGGTGTGCAGGACGATGTCGCGTCTGCCCAGGACGTCCAGCTTGAATCGCTCCAGACGAGCGCTCGCCTCACCTCTCTCGTAGTCGTCGTCGATGATGACACCGCCCAGCACGAACACCGGGTACTGAGGGTCGATGACGGTGAGGCTGTGATCGCCGGACTCGTCGAGGAAGAGCGTCTGCATCCGCCCATGGTAGGCCGCTGCGCGTGAAGTGAGCAGAGTGACAATCGCGCACTTGGACGGGTGACGGCCGCGGCGGGGCGGCGCAGTGCGTCAGCTGCTCGCCCGCCACGTCGCCGTGTACTCGACCCCGGCGGGCAGGGCGAGGCCGGGGTCGTCCACGACCCAGTGCCCGTCGAGTCCGGCTTCGCGGGCGACGAGCTCGAAGTGACACATGGCGATGCCGAGGTCGACGCGCTGCAGGTCGGCGATGCGCAGCGCCCTGAAGGCGAGGCTGCCCTTGCCGTAGCCCTTGGTGCGCTGCAGGCAGAAGTGCCAGTCGCGGCCGGCGGCGGCGACGCTGGCCGGGCGCGTCGCCGCCGTCGCGCGACGATGCGCCACGGCTGCTTGTTGGTCGCCGACGGCGCCATGCGGACGGCCTCGAGCGCGGCGGCGTAGCCGCGCGCCGCCGCCGCGCTCGAGGCCGGCAGCGGCTCGCCCGCAGCGGCCCTCGAAGAACAGCTCGTCGGCGGGCAGCCGCCGGTCGCCCTCCTCGCGCTCGCGGATGCGCTCGGTGCCGTCGTCGCCGAGGTAGCCGGTGGACACGACGGCCGGCATCGTCTCGTCGCGCTCGAGACCCCGAACCGCCTGACGAAGGTGCTCCGCGTGAAGGTGCCGCCCAGCCAGCAGGTGCCGAGGCCGAGGGTGGTGGCGTAGAGGATGACCTCTTCGAGGAGGTAGCCGTAGTCCTCGAGGTCCTTGGGCGCGTGCCGCACCGCCCCGACGATGAAGCCGGTCGCGCCCTTGATGAAGCCGTAGGTGCCGAGGCGCCGGAGCGCCCGGCGGTCATCCGGCGCCGCGGCGATGAGCCCGAAACGGGCCTGCGAGCCCAGCGGGCCGACGGTCTTGGTGGCCATGAAGTCGAGCAGACGCCGCTGGTCGTCGTCTGAGATCGGCCGCTCGAGGTAGGTGCGGCACGAGTAGCGGCGGGCGATGAGGTCGCCGGCCGGCTCGGGGAGGTGGGGGGCGGTGGTCACGGCGCGCAGCGTAGCACGGTGGCTCTGACCGGTGTCCGCCCGGCGCTCGGTCTCACCCGAGTCGTGGCCCACCCCTCGAGGTCAGCGGCTGGTTCGTCGTTGGCGAACGTTGGCCAGCTTCCACTGTAGCGCGGGGTGTCCGGCGAGGCGCGCGGCTTCATCCGGTTCGCCGGAGAAGAGGATGTCGAGTCGCAGGCCGCCGCCGTCGACCGCAGCGAAGTACGCAGTCTCGTCTGCGCTGAGGTCCGCGAGCGGCGCCACGATGCGCCAGGCTCCTTCGGCCAGCAATGCTGCATCGAGTCGTTCCCCGGCGGCCAGCATCGGCCGAAGCTGCTCGGCGACGACGCGCTCAGTCAGGCGAGAATCAAGGCGTCCGCGAGTGTAGCTCGTCAGTGTCCTGTCGAGGGTGGTCGCCATGGTGAGGAACAGCCTTCGGAGCCGCGGCTGTCGGTGTGCCTCGACGAGAGCGATGGGGAGGTGCGCGAGGTCCCACACATCGCGCGGGGAGCCGCGGTCGAGAAAAGCCAGCAGCTTGCCGACGAGCAGCTCCCTCGGAGCGACGGTCATGACGCTCGGTCGATCGAGTTCCCCAGGCTGTCACAAGGGCAGCGGCATCGGCTCATCGAGTGGCAGGCGGTGCAGGTAGTTGATGTCGACCTGCAGCAGGTCGGCCGGTCCGAACGCGGAGCGGTAGCGCAGGGTGAGCTTGCGTCCCGCGAACGCGTCGGCCGAGGCTCGGACGTCGTAGCCGAGATCGACGGAGAGGCGTCGCGGCGGGCCGAAGCCGAGATTGAGCGGTGTACCGCCCTTGAGTATGAGGGCTGCACCAAGGCGTGGGTGGCGGGTGATCTCGGCCGCCAGCTCCGCCAGTCGTACCACTCGCTCGAGCGTGCCGGCTCGGAACCCGGTCTCGGCGGCGCAGCGAAGAAGGTACTCGGCGCTAACGCTCATCGGTCGTGCTCATGTGATAGGCGACCTCGGGGACGACGAGGTTCCAGCGCGGCTCAAGGCGGCCCCCGCGCTGCTCGCGCTGCAGGTAGAGCGCCGCCACCGGGCGCTGCGCCTCGAGAAGGTCGAGGAACGCGTCGGGCACCGACCAGGTGCGCTGTAGTCGCTCGAGCAGCCAGCCCGTGGCTGCCCACAGTCTCGCCGTGTCGTACTGCTGCAGGAGTTCATGCAGAAGACCCAGGTCGAGCGTGGGCACTGCGGCCGCCGACAGGAGCAGCTCCTCGACGCCGCCGACGAGTGGCGGTCGTCGAAGCCCCTCGACGACCGTGCGCTCAGGGCCCGTGACGACGAGCAGTCTGCCGCGACGCTCGACCCTGCGCGTGGCAAAGGTGCGGCCCAGGCTCGTCGCCAGCGCCGGGGGGTCGCCGTAGAACGAGATCCGGGATGAGTCGAGAAGTATCGGCTCGCGACGGCGAGCCGTGAAGACACTTGCGTGCGCCCACGTCGAATGACCGACGCCGAGCAGTTCGAGGGCGCTGTGATACGCGAAAACGGCGTCCGGTCGCGCGGCCGCGGCGACCAGGATCGGATCGGGGTCGAAGCGCGCGGCCGTGGCGCCCAGAGGAACGACCGCGTAGACGCCACGAGCTGCACGTGCGACGCGACCACTGGCGAGATGGTGCCTGAGGCGCCGCACGGTACCGGGGCGACCACTCGGGGGTGCGAGGGCGGCGGTGGCCTCGTCGAGCGAGAACACGGGGTGCGTAGCGAAGAACTCTGCGGTGCGCATTTGACCTCTCGCCGAGTAATAGGTAAACAAACTACCCCTTTATCGGCGAAACGTCAAGTGAACTGAAGGCTCGGAAGCGTTGACGTTCCCTCGGCGTTGCCCGGCTGGATGCGGTCAGCCGCCTGAGGTCACCCTCCGCTCCGCCTCCTCGACCACGGCGTGCACGGCGGCGGCGACGTCGGGCGGCAGGGGGTTGACGATGGGGCCGGCGAGGATCTCGTCCACGACCTCCGCGGCGCGCGTGGTCGCGTCCTTGCAGCCCGCCTTGTTCCAGGCGCCCCACGACGCGCGGTCGAAGACGCGCGGCTGCCAGCGGTCGCGCGCGTGCCGGCGCGTGTGCTTGTGCGCCAGGTACGTGCCGCTGGGGCCGACCGCGTCGATGACGTCGAGGGCCAGCTCCTCCTCCGTGATCTCGACCGGGGCGAGGAAGCTCTTCACCCAGCCGATGACGTCGTCGCACAGGGCGAGCTGTGTGAGCGAGCCGGTGAAGGACGACTCCATGAAGCCGATGTCGTGGATCATGTGCCCGCCGGCGACGGCGTCGGCCATGATCGTGAGCGCGGCCTCGGCCGCCGCCTGCTGGTCGGGGAGCTTGGACTCGGTGACGCCGCCCAGCGTCCACATCGGCAGGCCGTACCAGTGGAGGAGCGAGGCGTAGATCGCGCGGTGGTCGGGCTGCGCGAACATGTCGCGCAGGTGGCGCATGTCGTGGGACTCGCCGGACCAGCCGATGGCGATGAACGGGGCGGCCTCGCGGACGAGCTGCGAGAGCACGAGGCCGGCGAGCACGCCGGCGTGGACGATGACCACCGAGCCGAGGACGGTCATCGGCGTCATCGTGCCGGCCGTGGAGACGGGGCTGTAGATGCAGGGCAGGCCGCGGCGCGAGAGGTCGATGAGGGTGCGCAGGGCCTCGCTGTTGTGGTGGAGGGGGAGGAGGGTGTTCTTGTAGCAGGCGAGGAACGGCTTGGCCTCGAGCGCGCCGGCTCCGCCGGCGACCGCCTCGGCCATCCGCGTGATGTCGAGGTGCGCCTGCGGGTCGTTCATCGTCACGTAGACGATCGGCTTGGCGCAGTTGTTGAGCATGGCCGCCATCTGGTGGCGGTCCATGGCCTGCGGGGTGACGTCGCTCGGGGTGAAGAGCGACATCGCGAAGTCGTAGTTGGGGAGGGCGTCGACGAGGCGCGCCGTGTCGACGACGTCCTGCAGCACGGCGCGCCGCCGCGACGCCGTGCGGTGGTCCCAGCAGTAGATGCAGTCCGAGCCCGGGCCGAAGTAGGTGTTGCGGCCTTCGAGCTTCATGGCGGGGAGGCCCTCCCGGTCGTACAGGGTGACGGACTTGGGTACGACCGAGAGGGCCCACTCGACCAGGTCGGCGCCGATCCTGACACGGGCGCCGTCAACGTCGGCGCCCGCCTTGCGCATCAGCGCCTGCGCCTCGGGCTCCTCCATGACGAGCCCGGTGCGGCTCAGTACGCGCAGTGTCGCCTCGTGGAGCTGCTCGCATTGGCCCGCGGTGAGGCGCGAGAAGGCGCCCTCGGCGGGGAGGGCGCCGCTACGTCGTGTGGTCGTCACTGGGGGGCCTCCGTGGTCGATGGGCGGGCATCGTTCGTCCGGGTCATTCTCTCAAGCCCGTGACGGGACCGGAGTGTGTCGGCCGCTGTCCCCATTCTGTCAACGGGGGTGAGGAGACGTCACGTCGGAGACGGAGATTGAGGCCAACCAGCGGAGTCGTGGATGCCAGTTGCTGCTCCTGCGGAAGTTGCGGGGCTCCATGGGCAGCTTGGAGGCTCCTCAGGCGCCGAAGGTCAAGTCCCCCGACGTGGTGTAGTTCCTGATCGTCGTCAGGGTCATCGGGTGGTGAGCAGCACCACCTCCCGTGCCGACGGCGCCAGGCGCTCTGGCTCGTCAGCCCGCCCAGCGGCATAGAGCCCGGCGAGCGACTCCGCCGAGAGGTAGCGCCGCCCGACGAGCCATTCATCGTTCTGTTCGAGCAGCAACGCCCCGGCCAGGCGGATCAGGCTGGCGTCGTTCGGGTAGATGCCGACCACGTCACTTCTGCGGGCGATCTCCTTGTTGAGGCGCTCGAGCGGGTTCGTCGAGCGCAGCTTCGGCCAGTGCTCCCGCGGGAAGCGCATGAAGGCAAGCAGCTCCTCCTCCGCGGCCTCGAGGAGAAGGGCCACCTTGGGCGCCGCAGCCTCGAGGGTGGCGACCACGCTTGCCAGGCGTTCGCGGGCCTCGGCGAGCGTCTCGGCGGCGAACACCTGGCGGATCGCCGCCGCGACCATCTGCTGCTGGCTGCGGTGCACGTGGCCCTGCATGTCCCGGAGGAAGTGCACGGTGCACCTCTGCCAGGGGCAGCCGAGTACCTGCGCGATCGCCTTCTTCAGGCCCTCGTGGGCGTCGGAGACGGCCAGCAGCACGCCGTCCAGGCCGCGGGCCAGGAGGCCGCGCAGGAACTCGCGCCAGAAGGCCTCCGTCTCGGCCTCGCCGACGTCGATGCCGATCACCTCACGGCAGCCGCTCTCGTGCACGCCGTAGGCGACCACGAGCGCCTTGTGGCGCACGCTCCCGGCCTCGCGCACGCGCTCCACCTTGGCATCCAGCCAGAGGTAGGGGTAACGGCCCTCAAGCGGGCGCTCGCGGAAGATGCGCACCTGCTCGTCGAGCGTGCGGCAGAGGCGGCTCACCGTCGAGCGGCTCATGCTCTCGATGCCGAGCTGGGCGACGAGGCGCTCGACCTTGCGCGTTGAGACGCCGTTCACGTAGGCCTCGGCGACCACGGCCACGAGCGCCTGCTCGCTGCGTCGCCGCGGCTCGAGGAAGCTCGGGAAGTAGCTGCCGCTGCGCAGGCGCGGGATCGCCAGCTCGAGGCTGCCGACGCGCGTGTCCCACTGGCGCTGGCGGTAGCCGTTGCGCTGCGTCGCGCGCTCGGGCGAGCGTTCGTAGCGGGCGGCGCCGGCGAGCTCTGCGACCTCGACCTCCATGAGCTCGGCGATCACGAGCCGCACCGCCTCGCGCACGACGTCGGCGTGCTCGCCGGTCAGCATCTTGCCTGCGGCCTCGCTCACGGTCATGCTGTTCGGGTCGGCCATCGTGGTGCTCCTCTCGTCACTGTTCTCGCCGGAACAACGACGATTCTAGGACGCTTCCGGTGGCCGATGCTTCTTCAGCTCTCAGGCCCGGAGCTTCTACACCACACTAAGGGACTCAACTGCGCCGAACAACTCGATGACGACTCCTGCCAGCTGACGGGCCAAGAGGGGGGGCACCGCATTCCCCACCTGATGGTACTGCTGGGTCCTGTTCCCCTCGAAGAAGTAATCATCGGGGAATGTCTGGAGACGTGCAGCCTCCCTGACGGAGAGGCTCCGACACTGCGACGGATCATAGTGGATGTAGTAGTGCCCATCCTTTGAGATGTGCGAGGTAATCGTGCTGGACGGGCGGTCTGCAAGCTGCACGCGGAAGCGATCCGAGAAATGGGATGCCTGAACGCCCGCATTGACGTTTCTGTGGGCAGGGAGAATTCGAGTCGGGAAGTCAGACAGCTTGGGCGAATACCCGTGAGCTGCGGCGAATGAGGATGCGAAGAGGTACCTGGTGAGGTCATCGGGCATGTGCGAACGTGGCTCGTGGTTGAGTGTGCGTGTGCACTTCTTGTCCCTCAGGAACCAACCCCGCAGCTCAACTGGGAGTCGTGAGCGCGGCGCTCTATTTCGCCTCCCGAGCAGCTCGATGGCCTTGGAGACCTGTCGATTCGCCTCAGCTCGCGTGGCGCCGTCGCTCTCTCGAATGAACTGCAGCGCCTCGGTCAGCACTTGAGCCCACGCATCATCGCTGTCGCGAATCTGAGCCCCTCGAGAAGAGATTCGACTCCTCAACGGCGGAAGATCGCCGAGGATCGCCTGCACGCACGGTGTGGTAGAGGCCTTCGACAGTGGGCGTGGCTGAACGGGCCAACCCTTGCGCACGCCCAGCAGAATCACTCTGTGGCGTGCCTGTGGGATGCCGTGTTCCTCGGCGCGAATCAAGTAGTCTGCAGGCGCGAGCATGTCAGGGTCGATCACCTGATTGGTGAAGGAGTAGATGCTGTAGCCATCTCCTGCCGAGCGCAGATCGCGAAGGACGCGGTCGATGGCGCTCTCTTCACCCAACCGTGCGGAGAGCATGCCCTTCACATTCTCCATAAGGAACACCGGAGGGCGGAAATCCTCAATGATTCGCAGGTAGTGACGGTAGAGAGTGTGCTTCTCGTCACCCGCGAAGGTTCTGTCATTGGCGCGCCTCGACCGACCGACCAATGAATAGGCCTGGCAAGGTGGCCCTCCGATGAGCACCCAATCAGAGGCTTCACCAAGCGCCCGACACACCTTGCCTGTCGCCAGCGCTGCCGTGTCCTCGCTCAGTCGATGACGCCAAGCCTCGTTCTGCGCCGCCTGAGCTTCCACGGGATGTGCCCCGAACAATGTATGGCGGGCGGCTGCGCTGGGCCTCCGGATGTAGTCGTAGTAGTCCTGCGGCCTGTTCAGATCAGTGAACCTACGGTAGAGGGCCCGCAGCTCTAGCGTCTTGTGCGCGTGCTCGTCCATCTCAACGGACAGGGCGAGTCGAAAGGCGCGCCCGGTGGAGTGATCGCCGAGGCTCGCGAAGCCCTCGCCCAGCCCCCCGGGCCCTGCAAAGAGGTCGATAACTGGGATTAGTTCGTCCTGCGGGGTCATCCTAGGCACCTGAGCATCCGATATCCTTCTGTCGGAGCGATCGTCTACCGTTATTGCTTGGGACTCCGACCAAGCCAAAGCTTACCAAGGGTCTCAGACGGAGGGAGCCTTCACTTGGGCGAGCCAGACTATGTACTCGCTGAGCCGCGTGCGTCAGCGATGGTGGAGTCGCTTCGCGCTGTCGGCTACAGCCCGCAGACGGCCGTCGCGGACCTGATTGACAACAGCATTGCGGCCGGAGCGGACAGTGTGTGGCTGCAATTCTGGTGGAATGGTGGGGACACCTACGTGGCGGTCAGGGACGATGGCCACGGCATGGACCCCGATGAGCTGACCTTGGCCATGAAGCCCGGGACGATCGGGCCGTTGGAGGAGCGTGCACCGGAGGACCTCGGACGATTCGGGTTGGGGCTCAAGACGGCGTCCTTCTCCCAGTGTCGGCGGCTCACGGTGGCATCGAAACGTGACGGCGGCACCAAGAGCTTCCGTCGATGGGATCTGGACTACGTGCAGGAGGTCGATCAGTGGCGCCTGCTCACGGCTCCTCAAGAGGGCTCAGAGCATCTGTTTGACGCGCTGGACAGCATGGCGCATGGGACGATCGTCGTCTGGGAGTGTCTCGATCACGTCGCTGGCAATGTGCGGGCCGACAACCAGCGCGCCGAGAGGCACTTCCTCTCCGTCGTCCGCGATGTGGACGCGCATCTGGGGATGGTGTTCCACCGGTTCTTGGCGGGGAGGAGTCCGCGTCTCCGCATCCTCTTCGAGCACGGGGATGAGACGACGCCGGTGAAGCCGTGGGATCCCTTTCTTGTGGATCACCCCGCCACCTTCTGTACTCCCGAAGAGGTGATCGAGTTCGGCGACTCCGCGGTGCGGGTGAAGGGCTACGTCCTTCCACACAAGTCCAAGATGACAGCGGAGCAGCATCGGGCGGCTGGTGGCTACGACGGATGGAACCAGCGACAGGGCTTCTACGTGTACCGCAACGAGCGCCTTGTGGTACCGGGCAGCTGGCTCGGCTTGGGTGCGGATCGCCAGTGGGTGCGGGAGGAGCACTACAAGCTCGCGCGGATTCGTGTCGACATCCCGAACTCGACCGACCTCGCTTGGCACTTGGATGTGAAGAAGTCAGATGCGCGTCCTCCTGCGGCGATCCGTCAGCGGCTCAAAGAGCTTGCACTTGTCGTGCGCGGCAAGGCGAAGACGGTGTTCGCCTCGCGCGGCGGCGTCGTCACACCGCACAAGAAGGCCGTGAATCCGGAACGTCCTTGGAGGGCGGTGCAGGTGGGGGAGCGGCCGGCGTATCGCATCGACCGCTCCCATCCGTTTGTCAGGCAGGTTCGCGATCTCACCGAAGCTCAGTTCAAGGAGCCGGTGGAGTCGATGCTGCGTCTCTTGGAGGAAACCGTGCCCATCGAGCGCATCTGGATTGACGCCGCCGAGCAGGACCAAGCCCACCTGGCCCCGTTCGAGGCATCCGGTGACGCTGAAGTGCTCGCACTTGCGCGGCAGACATATCGTGCCCTCACCGACGTGACTGGATGCTCCTCCGAAGACGCTTTCGAGCGGCTCTCGCTGATGGAGCCATTCGCTCGCCGTCCGGAGGCAGTCGAAGCTCTTCGAAAGGAAGTCCAGTGAACCCGGGATACCTGGCTGCGAGAGATATTGTCGTGAGCATGCTGAGCCGTTTCCCCGACGGTTCGCTGACAGTGGAAGCCATTCGCACCCAAGTCGAGAGCGCCGTCGGCTTCGTGAAGGCCTCTCAGGGTATCGAGCTCGACGAGGACATGCAGGAGTGTCTCGTCAAAGAGGTGGAGACCATCTTCAATGTCTGGATCGGCACCGCGAAGATCCTCGAGGATGACACAGGCCACGAACACTGGCTCGGTGGGGCAAGGGACTCGATCCAGTGGCGATTCTGGGAGAGATACCGCACGCATCTCGGTCAGCAATGGGCTACTCCCGCAATCCTTCAGAGCACCGAGCAGCTGACGGACGACATCTTGAGTCGCTTGGAGAGTCCGGATCGTCCGGGCGAGTGGGACCGACGCGGTCTGGTGGTCGGCCATGTGCAGTCCGGTAAGACAGCGAACTACACGGGTCTGATCTGTAAGGCCGTGGACGCAGGCTACCGGTTGATCGTCGTGCTCGCCGGCATGCACAACAACCTGCGCAGTCAGACGCAGGTCAGGCTGGAGGAGGGCTTCCTCGGATACTCCACTCTGGCAGGTGAGGCGAAACAGGCGATCGGGGTTGGCCTCATCGACCCCTCGCTGAAGGCCGACGCCATCACGGACCGAACGGACAAGGGGGACTTCAGCAGGAAGGTCGCCAAGCAGTTCAACATCTCGCCGGGTCAGCAGCCGCTGCTTTTCGTGGTCAAGAAGAACGCCGGGGTTCTTCGCTACCTGCTCAACTGGGTGCAGGGATTTGCGAACGACCACGAGGCCGAGACGGGTCGGAGGTTCGTCAAAGATGTGCCGATCCTCGTGATCGACGACGAGGCCGACCAAGCATCGGTCAACAGCAAGCAGCTGGATGCGGAACCTACGCGCATCAACAGTCTCATACGGCAGCTCCTGTTCACGTTCGCGCAGAGTGCATACGTCGGCTACACGGCGACGCCATTCGCCAACATCTTCATCCACGATCAGGTACGTGACGAGAGCATCGGGCAGGACCTGTTTCCCGCGGAGTTTCGTCATCAGCCTCCCTACGCCCTCTAACTACATGGGCCCAGCCCGCGTCTTCGGACTCACGGGTGACACCGATGCTGGAATCCCGGATCGAGCTCCCTTGGGATTGATCCGATCCGCCGATGACGGACGGGATTGGATTCCCGACCGCCACAGGAAGGAACTGGTGCCCTCGCGCGCGGGAGCGTGGGACATCCCGGACTCGCTTCACGAAGCGATGCTTTCGTTCGTGCTCGCTGGGGCGGTCAAGGAAGTCCGCGGCTTGGGCAGGCAGCACCACTCGATGCTAGTGCACGTCACACGGTTCACGGCAGTTCAAGGTCATGTGGCCCGTCAAGTGGGCGAGCATCTTCTCGCCCTGAAGAATGCGCTCGTCTACGGGCAGGGTGCCGCGCCCCTGCAATTGATGGGACGAGTTCCACAGCCTTTGGGAGTCGGACTTCGTGCCAACAACGTCTCGGGTGGACAATCTGCTGGTCGAGGGAGATGGTGGAGCTGACGCCGGTCACTTGGGATGAGATCAGGCCGCACATCAGTCGCATCGTCTGGAGGTGACCGTCCACGTCGTCAACGGAACATCCGCAGACGCGCTCGATTACGAGGAGAGTGGAGACACCAAACTCCGGGTGATCGCAATTGGCGGCGACAAGCTCTCCCGCGGGTTGACTCTGGAGGGACTCAGCACCAGCTACTTCCTGCGCTCGTCGAAGATGTACGACACCCTCATGCAGATGGGCCGCTGGTTCGGCTATCGCCAAGGTCACATCGACGTGTGTCGCTTGTATCTTCCGGGGGACATCCAAGAGTGGTTCGAGCACATCACGGAAGCGAGCGACGAGCTGCGTCGCGAGCTCGACTACATGACCATCACGGGAGGTACCCCCAAGGAGTACGGCCTTAGAGTGAAGTCACATCCGACGCTGCTGATCACATCACAAGTCAAGATGAGAGCCGGAATCCCTTTGAGACTCAGCTTCGCCGGTGAGATCAGCGAGACAGTCGTATTCCCGAAGGCCCCCAGTGCGATTGAGGCGAACTACCAAGCGACCGTGACGCTTGCGGAGCGCCTTGGGGACTCTGACGACCCGGCCGGTTCCGTCGAGGCTAACTCGAAACGAATCCTATGGTCGGGGGTGCAGGCCAAGGATGTCACCCGCTTCCTGCGCGGCTACGCCACCCACGAGCTCGCATGGCGTGTCAATCGCGATCTCCTCGCGGAGTTCATCGAGAAGCAGAACAGCAGGGGGGATCTGGTGGAGTGGACGGTCTGCCTTGTCTCGAACGAAGACAGCAAGGCGCCTCATCGAGTCATCTCTGGGTACGGTGTCGGACTCACCAAGCGTGGCACAGCGTCCAGTGGCCCCCACGAGGACAGGCTCACCATCCGTAGGCTGGTCAGCCCTATCGATGAAGCGGTGGACCTCAATGCCCAAGAGCGCGCTCGCGCGCTGGATCTGACCAAGGAAGCGCTCAGGGACCGGAGAGATGAGGTCACACGTGCGTCCGGCTTGGCGATCCGCAATGTCAGAAGCACCAGGCGTGGCCTCTTGCTGCTCTATCCTCTCGATCCCGCCAGAGTCGGGCGGGATGAGACCTTGGAAGACAAGCAGACTCCCGTGATGGCATTCGCGATCAGCTTCCCTGTGATCGAGAACGCGGAGGCCGTGGATTACAGGGTGAATCACATCTACTGGGAGCAGTACTACGGCGCCAATGACTGGGACGAGGATGACGAGGCGACCGCATGATCGGCGAGGTCCTAGAATCACTGGAAGCCGCACCCGGTCAGGGGCCCGGAGTCATGTCGCGTCGAGTGCTGCGGGACGCCCATGTGGACCTATTCGCCGCCGTGCGGAAGCCGAAGAACACACCCATGCTGCTCATCGAAACATCTGCACACTCACTGCCGCGAGATTTCGCAGTGCCGGATGCCTCCGGATTCTCTGTCCTTCTCGAGCCGATCGAGCCCGGCCCTCACGGTCGCATACGAATCGAGCTGGAGCTCGTGGAGCCCTCGGGTGAGACCGTATTTGTCGCGTTGATTGAGGATGTCCTGGGCAGGGTCGCTGCCGCAGACTCCGAGCGACAGGCGGTGGCGATGCTCGCCGCCGCCATCCACCGCTGGCAGCGCTTCTTCCGAGCGCGCGGCTCCCACGGCCTCTCGCAACAGCAGCAACAGGGACTCCTCGGCGAACTGCTCTTCCTTAGGAAAGAGCTTGCGCGGGCTGTCTCGATGGAGCTCGCGCTAGGCGCTTGGACGGGGCCCAGCGGCTCCAACCAGGACTTCGAGTTTGGTGGCCACGGTTTCGAAGTGAAGACGACGGCGAGCAACCCGTTGACCCAAGTGCGGATCAGCAACCTGCGTCAGCTCGACGACGAGGTTCTCAAGTCACTCCACCTCGTGGTCGTGGAGGTCGAGCGCCACCAGAACGCTGATGGGACGCTCCCCCAAGCCGTGGAGGAGACGCGTGCTGCTGTCTCGGCTCAAGCACCACATCTGGTATTCGATCTAGCTGATCAGCTCGTCGAGTACGGCTACTTGGACCAAGATGCTGCCGCGTATGCCAACACCGGATACGGAGTGAGGGGCGTCCGGGTGTTCGCCGTCTCGCGAGGGTTCCCCCGGCTGGTTGAGGCCGATGTGCCCGACGGAGTCGGCGATGTGAAGTACTCCATCGCCTTGGCATCCCTGCGCGAGTTTGAAGTGCCAAGCGATGACCTGAGGAAGGCAATGGCGGAGTGGGTTCGTGGGCTGGGATAGGGAGCTACTGGAGTTCGCGCGTGAGATCCACGCGGAAGTCGTCAGCTCGGCCACCGGGGGCGTGGGCGACCGCCAAGGCGACTTCAAGGCGAACGTCTTCACTCAGATGCTCATCGACCATCTCACCGAATCCGGGGCGGCTGATGGCGGAGAGGTCTGCTACTTCGAGAAGACCTTGGACCGTCCGTTCTACTCACTCAGGGTCAATGGCTACCACCTCCCTGAAGACGGGGACCGATTGGACCTCTTCGTCACGGACTACGCGGGCAGCGATGGTGAAGCCGTTCATGGCCTGCACAGCAAGGACGTCGAAGATGCTCTGGCTTCGTCAGTGCGATTCCTGCTCTTCGCCCGGGACGGTGACCTGAGCTCGTTGGAGCCTTCCACCGAGGCCTTCGACATGCTGCATTCGATCCGCGAGCGGATGCCATCCATACGTCGCCTCAGGGTCTTCTTCCTGACCGACAAAGCGGCTGAGTCACAGAACAGGCTCCAGCAACAGATCACCAGTCAGCTGCGGCGTCAGCAGAAGACGTTCCCGTCAGCCTTGGGGCGAAGGCTTGAGGTCGTGGACCTGACAAGGGTCTTCCGGCTGGCGCGCCGAGGAGCCGAGCGAGACCCCGTCACGGTCGACCTGACCGATTACGTTGAAGGGGGTCTTCCGTGCATCCGCGCTCCGCAGGCCAATGAGAGCTACGCCTGCTTCTTGGCTGTGCTCCCCGGCGGTCTGCTGCACGAGCTGTACGAGGAGTACGGTCAGCGCCTGCTGCAGTTGAACGTCCGCTCATTCCTGCAAGTGAGCGGCAGCAGGAGCGTGAACGCGAAGATGCGGGAGACTCTGAGAACCGAGCCCTCGATGTTCCTGCCGTACAACAACGGCATCTCCGCCACGGCGGAAAGGCTCGAGCTCGGTCAGAACAGTGAAGGGATTCCAGTGATCAAGTCGATCCAAGGGATTCAGATCGTGAACGGAGGTCAGACGATGGCCTCCATTCATCGGGCCAGGAAGATCGACGGAGCCAACATAGACGATGTATTTGTGCAGGCGAAGATCTCAGTTGTCATGAACAAGCGCGAGCTCGAGTTCGACGAACTGGTGGGCAAGATATCCCAGTTCTCCAACTCACAGAACAAGGTGAACTTGGCGGACTTCAGCGCGAACGATCGGTTCCATGTGGAGCTCGAGAAGCTCGCGCGAGAGACTTGGGTCCCCGGCGAGCAGAGCCAGTGGTTCTACGAGCGCGCTCGCGGCTCTTACAAGGTCATGCGGGCACGGCTGGCACCCACCCCGGCCCGCAAGAAGGACTTCGGGCTCCGTCTCCCGCCATCGCAGGTGTTCACGAAGACGGACATGGCGAAGTACATGGCGTCTTGGGACCAGCTGCCGCACATGGTGAGTCTAGGCAGCCAGAAGAACTTCGTGGAGTTCATGGCTGTGCTGAGGCAGCGGATGCCCAAGAAATGGGAGCCGGACGCGAAGTTCTTCAAGGAGCTCGTGGCGAAGGCGATCGTGTTCAAAGACATGACGACCGTCGCCAGACAGGAGGGCTTTCCAGCATATCGAGCCAACGTCGTCGCCTACACGGTCGCGTTGTTGGCCCACAACTACCACGAACGGTTCAACCTCCAGTACGTGTGGGCCATGCAAGGAATCAGCCCGGAACTCGAGCAGTTGCTGCGGGACTGGTCGCACAGGGTCTTCGACCAGATCGTGGACTCCGCCGGTCAGCGCAATGTGACGGAGTGGGCGAAGAAGGGGCAGTGCTGGCAGGGCGTAAGGGAGTTGAGGGTGGAGACGCCGTCCGCGTTGCGTGAGCTTTCGGAGAAGGTGGGCAGTGGCGGACCCGATGAGCCAAGAGAGGCTTCAGCCCCCTCGCTCAGAGACTTGGGCCTGATCACGGCGGTCATGGAGCTTCCGACGGATTCGTGGCGCATGATTGCCGAGTGGGGCAGGGAGAGCAGGGAGCTGACTGCAGCCCAGATCAAGCTCGCCGAAACCATGACCACGAAGGCCGCCGCCGACTGGGAGAGGGCTCCCACTCTCGGGCAAGCGAAGCAAGGCCTGCTGATTCTGAAGGCCGCAAAGAAGAAGACGTCCATTCTGAACACGCTCGAGTAGGGAGGGCTGGTGCGAGACGACGTCTGGATGCCACACGAGCTGGTGTTCGTTCTGGACATCTACCTCAAGCACGGCGACCTACGACGCAGCGATCCGCTGGTCGTTGAGGCGAGCCGTCTGCTACGGCTGATCGGATTGGCTGAGGGAATCCGCCCGGACAACTTCAGGAGTCCGTCGTCGGTCGCCTCCAAGTTGGCCAACTTTCGCTCGCTGGATACTCGCACTCCCGGCGGCCGACCGAATCGGGGCGTCAACGACGTGTTGATCTGGGAGGGGTTTCACGAGTCGGCTGCAACCGTCGAGATCATCGCTGGCGGTGTTCGTCTGCTCGCCGCACGGCTCGAGACGGGTGCGTGAACCCGAGGGTAGGTCTCGCTCGCGCGGCGAGCACCGTCCAAGACTCCCACGATCGCCGCAATCACTGCCTCAGGCCGGCTCGCGATCTCGCATTCCCACACGGTAAGCACCGTCCATCCTGCCGCCTGCAGTTCGTTGGACTTTCGAGCGTCCCTCTCTTGGTTCGTCTTGAACTTGGCCAGCCAGAACTCGGAGTTGGACTTCGGCGTCGGCGGTTGGCAGTGCGGGCAGCGGTGCCAGAAGCAGCCGTTGACGAAGATGGCTATGCGCCGCCCTGCGTAAGCGATGTCGGGGCGACCGGGCGCTTTCTTCCAGTGGAGGCGATAGCCGGCGTGGCCAGCAGCACGCAGCAGACGGCGTAGCTCTAGCTCTGGCCCTGTGTCACGGCTTCGGTTCGCCTGCATCGTCCGTCTTATCGCAGGCGAGGAGGCAGGAGGGCTCGGCAGCGGCACGGACACGTCGGCTATTCCCTCGGCATCTCGGCGCTCTGGCTCATCAGTCACACGACTCCGCCCCTATGGGGGGCTCGAGTCGGGTGCTCATGCGGCCCCGACGGGATCAAGAAGAGCCTAGCATTGTCACCCTTCTGTTTCGACTACCCTGAGTCCACCGCCGACTCCGGGAGGCGCCATGACTGAACTCCTCGCCATGATCCGCGACGCCTGCGGCGAGCCCATGCTGCCCAACGTGAGCACGCTCGACAAGCAGGGCTGCCTCTGGATCTGCGTCAACCCGCGCTGCCCAGAGCTGCACGCCGAGGAGCTCGAGGCCGGGGACCGGGCTGAGGCCGCCGCTGCGCTGTATATGCTTGCGGCATGTCGTCTGCGCCCTGTCTCATCCGGCCCTGCTCCGACGCCGACTTCGAGGCCACGTACGAGGTCGTCAACGCCGCCGCCACGGCCTACGCCGGAGCCATCCCCGCCGATCGCTACCACGTCCCCTACATGCCGGCCGATGAACTGCGCGGCGAGATCGCGGCCGGGGTGTGCTTCTGGGGGTTGCTCGAGGTCGACGAGCGCCGCGATGCCGAGGCGCTCTGCGGCGTGATGGGCATCCAGGACGTCGACGACGTGACGCTGATCCGGCACGCGTACGTGATGCCCGAGCGCCAGGGGGAGGGGATCGGCAGCCGGCTGCTGGCCCACCTCATGGGCTTGCCGCACCAGACGCTGCGCGCCTGACTCAGGCCGGAAGCTGCGGTGCCGACGCCGCCCGCAGCACCTGCAGTGCCTTGAGAGTCACCCAGCGGCTGGGCTCGCCCTTCGTCTCGATGTCGACGACGAACTTGCCGTTGAGCGTGTCCTGGAGCTTCCAGCGGCCCTGGGTATTGGCCCTGGAGGCGACGAGGTCCAGCGCTTCGCGCGCCCGCTCGTCGCCGAGTCGCCCGAGCTTCGCGAGGATCCCGAGGATCTCGAGCACGTCGGTCTGATACATCCGCGGGAATCCTAGGCGCTTCCAGCCGGGCTTGGAGTCTTTGGTCAGGTCGTGGCTGCGCTTGTGCACGTGATGTCTGAGCATGAACTCCACGCCCTCATCGAGCGTGCCCTGCACCGCGGGTGAGCGGCGCTCCGGCGGGATCTCGGCCAGCGCCTTCAGCGTCTTGACCACTCCCATGTGACAGGTGTGGCGCCCCCAGCACGGCTCGGCCGGCACGTAGGGCCAGCCCGTCGGCGCTTCGCCGTCGCCGTCGTCGAAGCGGGCGTAGGTCGTGAGCCAGTCGACGCCCGCCTGCACGCGCGGGTCGTCGAGCATGCCGAGGCGGATCAGACTGAAGACCATGTTGCCGGTGAGGCAGGGGATGACGATGCCGTGGCGTCCGCCGCCGGCCTTCTTGGAGCGCTCGATCGAGAAGCCGCCCGAGGTGAGGTCCTGGAATCGCGGAGGACCGCCTCGCAGCCGCGGCGCACGCGCTCGTCGGCGCCGTCGGCGCCGAGTTCGGCGAGGACGATGAGCTGCCACACGGTCCCCCGGTACTTGGCCGTATAGAAGCGGTCGCGGCCCTCCCAGTGGCCGTCGTCGCTCTGGGCGGCGAGGATCTGCGGCACGGCGCCTTCGGACATGATGGCGCGCCGTGCCGCCGCGGCCTCGGGCCCGTCGGGCGGCTCGCCGAGGAGTCCGGCCAGGGTGGCGAAGCGCACCGCCGGTTCGTCGCCGGCCAGCAGCCAGGCGACGACGTCTGTCGCGGGAAGCCGGGCGGCGACTTCGGCAGCGGGCATCCCGCTGGCGACGTCTGCGGCGGGCTCGTGTGTGCGGTCGGTCATGGCACTCCGCTTCGGCGCGGCCGATGCTCGGGCGCTCAGAGGATTCTACGACGGCTGCCGTCGCGCGGAACGTCGCCTCGGTCCGGCCATCGTCATCCTTGGCGCAACGGTGGCGGCTCGCCACACTGGTCTCATGTACGCGATGGCCCTCGTCCTTCCGTCACCGTGCGGCACGGTCCGGAGCGGCCGCGCCCTGCTGAGGGGCACTTGCGCTCCATGGCTGTTGTCGACTACAGTACGTAGTCAAATGACAACGAATCGTAGTCATATGGGGACGACGGCGCTCTTCGCCTCGGCGACGGTCGGCTTGCTGCTGCGTGTCTTCGTCCTCCAGCCGAGTCGCGAGTTCTACCAGCGTGAGCTGCAGCGCCTGACCGGTGCGCACTTGCGCCAGCTCCAGCGCGATCTCACGCGGCTCGAGCAGTCGGGGTTCGTCGAGCGACGTGATCACGGCAACCGCGTGTACTACCGGGCCGTCACCGCGCACCCCGCCTTTCCCGAGCTGCGGGCTCTCGTCGTCAAGACGTTCGGGCTCGGCGACGTGCTGCGCGAGGCCTTGTCGGGGCTTGGCGACGTCGTGGAGTCGGCGTTCATCTACGGGTCGTTCGCGCGTGGCGACGATGCACACGATAGCGATGTCGACCTGCTCGTCGTCGGGTCGGTCCCCCGGCGCGCTCTGGCGCGAGCCTTGGCCCCGTGCGCCGACACCCTGGGGCGCGAGCTCAACCCTGTCATCCTCTCGCGTGCCGAGCTCGTTGCCAGGCGCCGAGATGGCGACCACTTCGTGTCGACGGTGCTCGCCGGCCCGCGGATCTGGCTCATCGGTGACGACGACACGCTTGCGGCGCTGGGTTGACGCCGGCGCCTTCGGCGAGTGCCACGAGGCGCGGATTTCGATAGGCTGGTGGCATGACGACCCTGTCCCTTCTGAGTCTCGCCGGCGTGGTCGCGTGGGTGGTCCTCGTGATCGCGGCGCAACTGCTCACGCCCGACCAGTGTGTGCTCTCGATGGGCATGAGCGGTCTGGCGACGGGGCGGCACGGCTGGGTCATGCGGATCGCCTTCATCGTCCGCGGCCTGGCTGCGCTCGCGCTCGTGGGCGCGGTCTGCGTGGGCGCGCCGGATGACGCCCGGTCAATCGCTGGCCTCGTGCTGCTCGCGGTGTGGGGAGCAGGCTCGGCGCTGCTCGCGGTCTACGACACGGACATGCCGGGCGACGCACCCACGGCGCACGGGCGGGCGCACGCGCTGATCGCCCTGATCGCCTACGTGGCGGCCGCCGTCGGGATGCTCCTCGTGTCGCTCGACCTCAGGGGAGCGGAGGCGACCGCCGGGGTGGCGCGATGGGCGTTGCCCATCGCGCTCGTCGCGGCGGTCGCCATGTTCGCCCAGTTCGCCGGCTTCGCCGCGGCCGCCCGCACGCCGGGCCGCGGCCTCGGCCGCTACGCCGGCCTCCTGCAGCGGATCTACCTCGCCACGGTCATGCTCTGGACCGCGGTGGTGGCGCTCGGCCTGTAAGAGCGCCCAGGGTCGCCGCCGGCAGCGTGGTGCTGTAGCGCCGCGAGCCGGTGCTCGACGACGGGGTCGCGGCGCGCCTCGACGCCTTCTGGCGCGGCTGCTGAGACCCTCGCGGATGACTCTTGCCGGCCGGCGGTGGCTCGTCACTGGCAGCGGCCGCGTGCCGCCACCCGCCAGACGTCGGTGAGGGCGCCGTCCTCGATCACGTGGTACGAGTCGTAGAGGTTGACCGTGGTGCACCCGTGCCGGGGTATCAGCTCGATCTTGTCGCCGATGCGAAGGTCCTGCGCCGGCCCGTCGACTGTGACCTCGCCGTGCTCCTCCGAGAAGTCGAACCAGGTGGCGCCCTGCACGAGCACCGTCGGGTCGCCGAACTCGGGTGTGACCGCCTTGAGGCCCGCGTCGACGACCGCCTTGTCGGGCCGCGGCCGGCTGATCACGGTCGTCAGCACCGTGAGCGCGTTCTCGTAGTCGGCGCCGCCGACGGCTGCGTACTGGGCGTCCATCGTGGCGTAGGAGCCACACTGCAGCTCGGTCATCCAGGGCAGCCTCCCAGTGATCGTGTGGGTGCCCGTGCCGCAGCCGCTGACCGCGCCCACCTCGATCCCAGCGGCCTCGATGAGTTCCTTGGACGCGAGCGCCCTGTGCATGTCGACTCGCGTGCGCGCCTCGCGCTCCTCGAAGGGCACGCAGGTCCTGCAGGTGACCCTCGTAGGCCTGCAGACCGGCGAACACCAGGCCCTCGGCCGCGTCGACCTGTCGCGCCAGCGCCAGCGCCGGCTCGCCGGGTTCCACGCCGCAGCGGTCCATGCCGACGTTGACCTCGATGAAGACGCGGAGCGTGACGCCGGCCGTCACGGCGGCCATCGAGAGCCGGTGCACGTTCTCGGCGTCGTCCACGGCGACGGTGACGCTGCAGCGCCCGGCCAGCTTGACCAGGCGGGCGATCTTCAGAGGCCCGACGATCTGATTCGCGATCAGGATGTCACTGATGCCACCGTCGGCCAGGGCCTCCGCCTCGCCGACCTTGGCGCAGGTGATGCCGACGGCGCCGGCGTCGAGCTGCAGGCGCGCGATCTCGACGCACTTGTGCGTCTTGGCGTGCGGACGGAGCTTCGCCGGCCCGCCCGCCGCGAAGTCGGCCATGCGCTGGATGTTGCGCATGAGCTTCGCCTTGTCGAGCACCAGCGCCGGGGTGTCGACCTCGTTGTAGAACGGCGGGGCGGGCCGACCTTCGCTCGCGTTTGGCGGCGCAGATCTGGGCAACGTCATGGCGGCACCTCCTGTGACTCAGAGGACCCTACCACCGTCCCGCCGGTCCCATCGGGCGGCGAGCTCCTCCGTGCTGGGGACCTCTGGGCGGTCTGCTAGACTCTGCGGGTCACCAGCCCCCGCGCACGTATGTGGGCGCGCCCTACGAAAGGAACGGCCAGATGACCCTGCACGTCACCCTCCCCGACGGATCACCCCTCGAGCTGGCCGACGGCGCGACCGTGTACGACGCGGCGACGGCGATCGGCCCGCGGCTGGCGAAGGCGGCCGTCGCGGGCCGCGTGACGGCCGCAGTGGCGGGCGGAGGCGCCGCAGGCGCCGCAGCCGGACCGCGCCTCGTCGACGTCGGCGCGCCGCTGCACGACGGCGACACGCTCTCCATCGTCACGCTCAAAGCCGACGACCCCGAGTCGCTCGAAGTCCTGCGCCACACCGCCTCGCACGTGATGGCGCAGGCGGTGCTGCGGCTGTGGCCGGGCGCCAAGTACTCGATCGGCCCGGCCATCGAGAACGGCTTCTACTACGACTTCCAGCTGCCCGAGCCGATCGCCGAGGACGACCTTGCGCGCATCGAGGCCGAGATGGCGAAGATCGTGGCCGAGGACCACGCGACGGTGCGCGCCGAGCTGCCGGCCGACGAGGCGCTCGCGCTCTTCGGGGCCGGCGGCGGCAGCCTCCGCCGGCTCGGTCCGCAGCCCTTCAAGGTCGAGCTCATCGAGGACCTCGTCGCGGCGGCCGCAGCCGAAGGCCGCGACGTCCCCACCATCAGCGTCTACACGCAGGGCGAGTTCGTCGACCTCTGCCGCGGGCCGCACCTGCCCGCCACCGGCCGTCTCGGCAAGGACACCTTCAAGCTGACCAGCGTCGCCGGGGCCTACTGGCGCGGCGACGAGCGCAACGCCGATGCTCACGCGCGTCTACGGCACCGCCTTCCCGAGCGAAGAAGGAGCTGCGAGCGCATCTCGCGGCCCTCGAGCTGGCCCGCCAGCGCGATCACCGCCGCCTCGGCCGCGACCTCGACCTCTTCAGCTTCCACGAGGAGGGCCCCGGCTTCCCCTTCTTCCACCCCAAGGGCATGCGCCTCTGGAACGCGATGATCGACTACTGGCGCGCCGAGCACGTCCACGCCGGCTACGATGAGGTCCGCACTCCGCAGATCCTGCGCCGCGAGCTCTGGGAGCGCAGCGGCCACTGGGAGAACTACAAGGACAACATGTACTTCACCGCAGATCGACGGCAACCCGTACGCGGTGAAGCCCATGAACTGCCCCGGCGGCCTGCTCGTCTACAAGAGCCGCCGGCGCTCCTATCGCGATCTGCCGATGCGCATCGCCGAGCTCGGTCAGGTCCATCGCCACGAGATGAGCGGCGTCCTTCACGGCCTCTTCCGCGTGCGCTACTTCACCCAGGACGACGCCCACATCTACTGCACGCCCGAGCAGCTCGAGGACGAGGTCCGCGGCGTGCTCCACTTCATGCTGCACATCTACGCCGCCTTCGGCTTCAGCGACGTCAAGATCGAGCTCAGCACGCGGCCCGAGAAGAGCATCGGCTCGGACGAGATGTGGGAGCGGGCCGAGGGCGTGCTCGCGCGCGTCGCTCGAGCAGCGAGAGGACCGACTACCAGCTGAACCCGGGCGACGGCGCCTTCTACGGCCCCAAGATCGACTTCCACATCCGCGACGTGATGGGGAGGACCTGGCAGTGCGGCACGATCCAGGTCGACTTCGCCATGCCGGAGCGCCTCGACATCAGCTACACGGGGGCCGACAACGAAGAGCATCGGCCCGTCATGATCCACCGCGCCCTGCTGGGCAGCATCGAGCGCTTCATGGGCATCCTGCTCGAGCAGTACGGCGGCAACCTGCCGACCTGGCTCGCGCCGACGCAGGTCGCTCGTCCTGCCCATCTCCGACCGGCACGCGGCCTACGCCCGCGCCGTGTGCGCCGCGTCGATCGCCGCCGCCCGCTCGGCCGGGGTCGACCTCTGGGTCGAGGTCGACGACCGCTCCGAGTCGCTCGGCAAGCGGATCCGTGAGACCCAGCTCCAGAAGGTGCCCTACGTGCTCGTCGTCGGCGACCGCGAGCAGGAGGAGCACACCGTCAGCGTGCGCCAGCGCGGCAAGGACCGCGGCGACGCCGCCCTCGACTGCGTCGTCGGCGCCATCGCCGACGAGGTCCGCGCCCGCATGCTGCCCGAGCAGGCCAGTCCGATCCAGGGGTGCGTGGGCGACCCGGCGTGCTGCGAGCAGGAGAAGGGATGAGCGGCGCGGCGACTGAGATGCCGAGGACGGCCGCGTGATCCGCGCCCTTCCCGAGGTCTTCCGCACCGCGCGTCTGCTCGCGCAGCGCATCGATGAGCGACACCTCGCCGACCTCGAGCGGCTGCACGCCGACCCGGCCGTCGCCGCGTGGATCGACGATCCCGCGACCGGCGACGGCCTGCATGAGTGGCTGACCTCGTCGGTCACGCCGCACTGGCACGAGCACGGCTACGGACTCTTCGCGCTCTACGAGAAGCACGCGCGCGCCGGCGCGGCGGCGGCTGCCGACGGCGCGGCGGAACAGAGCGGCGCGGCGGGGCAGGCCGGCGCGGCGCGGCCCTTCGTCGGCCGCGCCGGCCTCCTCGTCGCCGCGCCCGACGTCGCCGAGACGCTCACCGAGAAACGCGTCGTCGAACTCGATCTCGCCGTCACGCCTGATGCCCGGGGCCGCGGCTACGCCACCGAGATCTGCGGGGCGCTCACGGGTCTCGCGCTCACCTCGCTCGACCGCCAGAGCGTCGTCGCCCTCGTGCGCCCCGGCAACGACGGAGCCCGCCACGTGCTCGAGAAGCTCGGCTACGCCTTCGAGGGCGAGGTCGAGCGCGGCGACGTGTCGCAGCTGCTCTTCCGCCGCCGCCGCTGAACGCCGCCGCGCCGACGCCTGAACCTGAATCGTCACCTCAGCCGCACGGTCAACGTCGACGCGCGGGCACCGTTGTCATCTTGACCACTTCTGGTCATAATCGGACCATGGACACCGTGAGCGTCGCCGAACTGAAAGCCAGGCTCAGTCACTACCTGCGCGAAGTGCGCGCGGGCAAGTCGTTCACCGTGACCAGCCGCGACATCCCGGTCGCCATCTTGGAGCCGTGGGAGCCGGATGAGACGGACGACCTGGAGATCATCGAGCCGACCGAAGACCCGGCGACGTGGGGGCAGGTAGACCTGCCGCCCCTTCGCCTCGGTCGCGACATCGTCGAGTACCTCATGGAGGACCGGGACGACCGCGACTTGGGGTCTCATGCCAACGACGCGCCATCCGACGAGGGCGGTCCCGCGTGAACGCGTACGTCGACTCGTCGGTGGTCGCCAGGTTCGTCCTGCGGCAGCCCGATCGCCTCGTGGAGCTGGAACGGGCGGATCGCCGTCTGACGTCGATGGTGACCCAGCTCGAGTGCCTGCGCGCCATCGACAGGGCGCGGATGGAGGAAGGGATCGACGCCGACGAGGTCAGCGCGCGCCGGCTGGTCCTGTACGGGCAGCTTCGGCGCATGGACCGCGTCGGGGTGTCCCGTTCGGTGCTCGAGCGAGCCGGCGAACCGATGCCGCGGCCGGTCAAGACGCTCGATGCCATCCACATCGCGACCGCCCTGCGCTGTCGGGAGCGCCGCACCTACGATCTGGTCTTTGCGACGCACGACCGGCAGCAAGGGTGTGTCGCGGCGGATCTGGGCTTCGAGGTCATCGGGGTCTAGGCGCGCACCGTGGCCGCAGGGCATGCGGGCCGGCGCTCACCACTCGAGCGTCTGCTTGATCGTCTCGAGGTAGACGTGCGTGTCGACGTCGAGCACGCCGTCGATCGCGGAGACGTCGTTCAGCACCCTCGCCAGATGGTCGTTGTTGTCGCAGATGACGTCGGCGGCGATCGAGTACCTGCCAGTGGCGATGGCGACCACGTCCGTTTCGCGCAGCGTGGCGACGGCACGTGCTACGTCCCGGACGGGGCGGCCGCCGACCCGGATGTGCAGCTGGGCGGTGAGCATGCCGAGCTTCACCGGGTCGGTCCTGATCGTTGCCTTAATTACGCGTGCGTGCGTGAGTCGCGCTACGCGGTGGCGCACGGCCGTCTCGGAGAGGCCGACGGCCTCGGCGAGCGTACGGTAGGGCCGCCGACCGTCCTCGCGGAGCAGCCGCATCAGTGTGCGGTCGATGTCGTCAATCTTCACGGGCCGGATTCGACCCTCCCTGTTAGCGAATAGCGCTATAGAATGTCGTTGACTCTTACATAATCGGTGGTCTAGTGTCAACGAGATGACGGCGTCAGCAGTTCCTGCAGCTGATGCCGCATCGCCTGTTCTCCGGACACGCCGCGACGCCGGGCGCCTCTGGAGACCGTGACGGGGAGGGAGTGGCGTGCGATGAAGGACCCGGTGGCTCAGGCGGACGGGAAGTACTCGATTCGTTATCTCTCCGCGAAGGACGTCGTGCGCTGCCTACCGCCGATACCGCGGCAGCTGGAGTTGGCCGAAGACGCCGTCCTCGCCTTGGCGCGAGGAGAGGGCGACAACCCTCCCAAGACGGCCCTGCATACCCGTGACGAGGCCTTCCTGCACGCCATGCCGGCGTATCACCGGCCAAGCGACCAGGTGGGACTGAAGTGGGTCAGCGGCTACCCGGAGAACCGCGCACACGGGCTGCCCTACATCATGGGCCTCATCGTCCTGAACGACCCGGAGACCGGCCGCCCGCTGTGCATCATGGACGCGCGGGAGATCACCGGGTTTCGGACAGCCGCCATCAGCGGGGTCGCCATGAGCCGCCTCGCCCCTGTCGATGTCGCCAAGGTCGCAATCATCGGTACCGGCGTGCAGGCGAGGACGCACGTGCCCGTCCTCACCCATCTCTTCCCACCGTTCGACCTCATCGTCTGCGATGTGTACCCCGAGGTGGCGGAGGCTTTCGCCGCGCTGGTGCAGGGCGACGCAGGCGTGCGCACGGTGCGCATCGTCGACACCATCCCGGAAGCGATTGCTTCGGCCGACCTCATCGTCACAGCGGGCACAACGTACGCTCACTTCCAGAACCAGATCCGTCCTGAACTGATGAAGCCGGACGTCGTGATCGTCGCCGTTGACTGGAGCACACTGGTGCCTGGCGCCACCGTGCAGGTCGCCGACCTCTTCGTCGTGGACGACGTGTCGCAGTACATCTACCACAAGGGCTTCGGCGTGGACTTCTTGGGGTACCCGGATGAGGCGCGAGCACTGGGCGACTTCATCGTCGGGGGCCTGAACCGTGAGACGCGCCCCTCAGGCCTGACCATCGCCATGCCTCTCGGGGTCGCCATGGCCGACATCCTGTTCGCGCATGAAGTCCTGGCCAAGGCCGCGGAACTCGGCGTCGGTCAGGAGTTGGAGCCGTGACGGACGTCCCGCCGGTGTGTTCGCGCAGCTGGTGGCTCGAGGAGGCGCTGCGCGCCGACCCGGGTGCACCCTGCCCGCCGCTTGCGACCGAGGTGACGGCCGATGTCTGCGTGGTCGGCGGGGGATTCACGGGTCTCTGGACCGCCTACGAGCTCACCACGAGAGCGCCGTCGAAGAGCGTGGTCCTGCTCGAGGCCGATGTTTGCGGCGCAGGGGGCAGCGGCGCCAACGGCGGCTTCTTCTCTTCTTCGTGGACGTCTCTTGGCGAGTTGTGCCGTACGTTCGGCGAGAAGGGCGGTGTGCGCTGGGCGACCGCTCTCGCCGACCAGATCGGCGACCTCGGCGAGTGGGTCGCCCAATACGCCGCGCAGATTGACTTCCATCACGAGGGCATTCTTCACGCCCGTGCGGGCGAGTGGCAGGAGTGCGCTGACGACGCGACCTTCCGCATGCTGGCGCGGCACGGCCTCCAGGATCGGCTCGTCGAGGTTGATGCCGCGACAGCACGACGCGTCGCCGACTCGCCGCGCTTCGTCGGAGGTGTAATGACACCGGATCTCGCGACCATCCAGCCGGCTAAGCTGGCACGGGAGTTGCGCCGTGTGCTGCTCGAGCGTGGCGTGCGCGTCTTCGAGACCACGCCGATGGTCCGCGTAGACGCGGGCGCCCCGCTACGTGTCCAGACGCCGGAAGGGGCAGTGGCCGCCGCCGACGTGGTCCTCGCGACGGGTGCGTGGGCTGTGAGGCAGCCGCATTTCCGGCGGGCCTTCGCCGTCTGCGTCGACTGCATGGTCGTGACCGAGCCGATCCCCGACCTGCTCGAGGAGATCGGCTGGCGCACGCACACTGGCATCGCTGACAGCCGCGAGCTCACCTACTACCTGCGGCGCACTGAGGATGATCGTGTCGCTATCGGCGGTGGCGCTATCGGCGCCGCCTACGGGGGCTGTTTCGAAGGCCGCGCTCTCACCTCGCCGCGCCTCGCCGAGGTGGCCGCGCGAGGCCTCTCCTGGCTGGTTCCCCGGCATGGGAGGCGTCCGCATCGACGCGGCTTGGAGCGGACCCATGGACATGACTCCGGCAAGCGTCCCGTTCTTCGAGTCCTCGGTGGACGGTCATCTGCACGCCGGCCTCGGCTTCTCGGGACACGGTCTGACGGGCACGAAGGTCGGCGGCAAGATCCTCGCCTCGCTGGTCCTGCGCGCTGACGACGAGTGGACGCGTTTACCCGTTGTCGGTCCGCCGATGAATCGCGTACCAGGGGAGCCGGTCCGCTGGCCGCTGGTCGGCGTCGTCGCGTGGGCGAACGAGAGCGGCGACCGGGCCCGCGAGCGCGGCCGCTCCCGTGGGGTCCTGCAGGGTGCCGTCGTGCGTGCGTTCGACGAGTACGTTTCGTGCGCGAATATCGCGCGCGGGGAGCAAAACGGACGGGGTATGACGGAATCCGTAGTAATTAGAGCGTGGCGACCTTGACGCGAGCTCACGGCAGTGTAGCTTGATGGCCAAGTCCGTCAACTCACGAACGGGCGAGTGCGGGTCGGTTGCCGCTGGGGGCCGCTGCGCGATCGAGATGTACCGATTCCGGCAAGGGAATGCTCAGGGGAGGTCGATATGGTGACCATCCGGCGAATCGACGTGATCGTCGTGGACCCGGCGCACGCTGTCCGATGGACGGAACGCGCCAACGCCTGCTCTCTTACCACGACTATCGTCCGCGTCGTCGACAGCGATGACGTCGAGGGTCTCGCCGGCTGTGATTCCTACGCGTACGGCCGGTCCGACCTGTCCATCCTCGAGTCTGTGCGGTCGATGTGGCCATGGCTTCAGGGACGCTCCATCGACTGCCGCGAGCAGCTGGTCGAGGATATGCGCGTCGGCGTCGTGTTCCCATTCTCGACCGGTCCCTTGTCTCTCATCGACGTCGCTCTGTGGGACTTGGCCGCCCGCCGGTGCCGGATGCCGCTGTGGAAGCTGCTCGGCGGTGCGCAGGAGTGCCTGCCCGCGTACGCGTCGCTGTCGACGATGGATACGGAGGCGGAGTACATCGAGGTCGTGGGCAGGGCCCACGATGAGGGGATCGGCGCCGTCAAGCTGCACGCGTGGGGCGAACCCGACAGGGACGTCGCCCTGTTCGCCACGTTGCGTGAGAGGTTCCCGGACCTCGTGTTGATGCACGACGCCGAGGGGGTCTACGACCGGAGCGAGGCGCTGCGGGTGGGTCGCGGGCTCGATGCCCTCGACTGCCGCTGGTTCGAAGCCCCGCTGCCCGACTTCGATCTGGAGGGCTACCGCGACCTGCGCCGGAGGCTGGACGTGCCGATCCTGCCGGCCGGCTACGCCATGTGGGACCTCCGCCAGCTGGCCGAGGCCCTTCGGGACCCTCCGTGGAGCACCTGTCGGGCGGAGATCAGCTCCACGCTGGGCATCACGGCGCTCTGCAAGCAGATGGTGCTGGCACAGGCGTTCGACATGGACCTGGAGCCCGTGAGCTACGGCCACTCGCTGGGCGCGATCGCGACCCTGCACGTGATGCAGGCGTTCCCCAATGTCAAGTACTTCGAGCTGGCATACCCGGTCGAGCCGTACGAGTACGGTGTCGTGAACCCGGTGCGTCCAGACGCCGCCGGGATGGTCAGAGCCCCCGACGGTGACGGCCTGGGTGTCGCCCTGGACTGGGAGGCGATCGACGCAATCACCAGCCACCGGATTAATCTCGGGGACTGAGCACATGTACGACCGAGCCCGTTTCATCCGCATCGGGTTTGGATTCTGCAGGGAGAGTAGAATCACGGACTGTCTGAGGGAAAGGGAATGGCATGAGAAGTTGGCGCATTGTCCTGACAGTGGCGGCCGTCATCGCGCTTGCGATCGGCATCATGGGCCTCATGGCTGCCTGCGGCGGCGACGAGGGGGATGCCACCGGCGAGGAGCAGGTCACGATTTCGTTCGTCAGCTGGGGCGGAACGTTCCAGGAAGCGGAGACCAAGGCGTGGCTCGAGCCTTACATGGCCGAGAACCCGAACGTGAAGATCGTCCAGGACGAGCCGACCGAGTACGCAAAGATCCAGGCCATGGTCGAGTCCGGCAACGTGACGTGGGACGTCGTGGACATCGGCAACGATTTCGGCCTTGGCGAGTCGGAGAGGTTGTGCGAGCCGCTCGATCCGGAGATCGTGCCGCTTGATGAGCTCCAGCCCGAGACCCTGCTCAGCAACGGCTACCGCGCGCCGGTCCACGTGTACTCGACCGTCGTCGGCTACCGGCCGGACATGCTGGACGGCAAGGCGCCCACGAGCTACGCAGACTTCTTCGACCTCGAGAACTTCCCGGGCAAGCGCGGGTGTTACAACTGGGTCATGGGGGGCCTGCTCGAGATGGCCCTCGTCGCCGACGGTGTCGCGGTCGAGGACCTCTATCCTCTGGACATGGATCGCGCATTCAAGAAGATCGACACCATCAAGGACAAGATCGTGTGGTGGGACACGGGAGCCCAGTCCGTTCAGCTTCTCACCGACGGCGAGGTGTCTATGGGCATGAGCTGGAACAACCGCATCGTGACGGCCCGCGAAGAGGGCTCGGACATCGAGATCATGTGGGACCAGCACCTCATGATGGCCGACTACGTGATGATCCCCAAGGGCAGCAAGAACGTCGATGAGGCGATGAAGTTCATCGGGTGGATCACGTCGGCGGAGCACTCCGCGGACCTGTCGAAGTACGTCGCCTCCGGGCCGGGTAACGTGAACGCCATCTCGAAGGCCGATCCGAAGTACGCGGCTGATGTGCCGACCGCCCATCTGGAAGGCGCCATCCCCCAGGACGACGCCTTCTGGGGCGAGAACTACAGCAAGCTCGATCCTGACTGGCAGAATTGGATCCAGCAGTAGACCGGCCTGGTCACGAGACGACCGTGAATGCCGAAAGCACGGTGGGTGGGGCGCACTTGGTGCGCCCCACCCACCCTAGGCTCTTCAACGGCTGGGCCCTGACCATCGTCCCCGGGCTGGCGTTCCTCATCGCCTTCTTCCTGATCCCGCTCGGAGGGATGATCGTCCGGAGTTTCACCGACCCGGGCCCTGAGAACTACAAGATCTTCGTCGAGAACGAGCTGTACGTGCGCGTGCTGTGGACCACGTTGCGGACGTCGGCGATTGTCACTGTCGTCACCCTCGTGCTCGCCTATCCGTACGCCTACCTCATGCTGCGTTCGGGGTTCAAGATGACGGCGGCGCTGGGCGGGCTCGTGTTGCTGCCGTTCTGGTCGAGCATCCTCGTCCGCACGTATGCTTGGACGGTCCTGCTGCAGGACACCGGTGTCATCAACTCCGCCCTTAGGCGATTGGGCCTCATTGACCAGGCCCTCAGCCTCACGCGGAACGATTTCGGTGTGACCCTGGGCATGACTCACATACTGCTGCCCTTCATGGTGTTTCCGATCTACGCCGTCATGATGCGCATTGACCCCGACCTCGTGCCCGCCGCCGAGAGCCTTGGCGCGCGGCCTTGGCGCGCCTTTGTCAGGGTGTTCTGGCCGCTCAGCCTCCCCGGGGTCTTCGCGGGCAGCCTGCTGGTGTTCGTCCTCTCCATCGGCTTCTACATCACGCCGGCCCTGCTCGGCAGTCCGTCGAACACCATGTACAGCGTGCTCGTGGTCGACAAGGTGAGCCGTCAGCTTGCCTTTGGGGTGGGCAGTGCCATGGCGGTCGTCCTGCTGGTCGTGACCTTGCTGCTCCTGTGGATCGGCACGCGGGTCGTGCGTCTGGGTGACGTGCTCGGCGTGGAGATCGGCCAATGAACAGGAAGCCTCACCCTCTGCTTGTCGCCGTGGTGGTGGCAATCGGCGTGTTCCTTATCGCGCCGACGGTCGTGGTCATCATCATGTCGTTCTCGTCGCTCAGCTCGCTGCACTTCCCGCCGCCTGATCTGAGTCTTCGCTGGTATCGCAACTTCTTCGAGAGCCCCGAGTGGACCGACGCGTTGTGGGCCAGCACTCGCGTTGCGCTCCTCGCGACGCTGATCGCCACGGTGCTGGGGACGCTCACCGCCCTCGGCCTTAGCCGCGGTCGCTTTCCTTTCAAGAGCGCCGTGACGGCGTTGATCCTGAGCCCGATGATCGTCCCGATCGTCATCGTCGCCATCGGGACGTACATCGTCTTTGTGGATTGGCGCCTGCAGGGCACGGTCACGGGCTTCGTCGTGGCGCACGCGTGCCTGGGGTTCCCGCTGGTGGTGATCAACGTGGTCGCCAGTTTGCAGACCCTTGACCGCAACCTGGAGATGGCGGCCCAGAGCCTCGGCGCCGGGCCCTTTCGGACGTTCTTCAGGATCACGCTGCCCCTGATCATGCCCGGCGTTGTCGCGGGGGCACTGTTCGCGTTCATCGAGTCGTGGGACGAGGTCGTCGTCTCGATCTTCCTGTCGAGTCCGTTCGTTCGGACGCTTCCGGTGGTGATGTGGACGGTCGTCCGAAGCCAGATCGATCCGACCATCGCCGCCTTGGCGGGGATGCTGACGACCCTGACCATCGTCCTTCTGTCCGGCGCCCTTCTGGCGCGCAACCTAGGTAAGCGAGGGAAGTGAGATACGTGGCGGAAACGGTGAACCGGGAGGCTGCGACCCCCGTGAAGGGCGCTCTCACCCTCGATCATGTGAGCAAGCTCTACGGCGACCTGCACGCGGTCGACGACGTCTCGCTCGACGTCGCGCCCGGAGAGTTCGTGACGCTGCTCGGCCCTTCCGGGTCGGGCAAGACGACGACCCTGCGCATCATCGGCGGCTTCATTTTGCCCGACGCGGGCACCGTCACGCTCGACGGCCGCGACCTGACCAAGGTACAGCCGTACAAGCGGGACATCGGCATGGTCTTTCAGAACTACGCCCTCTTCCCGCACATGACGGCGGCCGAGAACGTCGGGTTCCCGCTGACGATGCGACGCATTCCCAAGGCCGAGATCAAGAAGCGTGCTCTGGAAGCCCTGGCCCTGGTGCACCTCGGCCATCTCGGCGACCGTTACCCGAAGCAGCTCTCGGGCGGTCAGCAGCAGCGTGTCGCGCTGGCGCGCTCGTTCAGCTTCAGCCCTCAGCTGCTCCTGATGGACGAACCGCTGGGGGCCCTTGACAGGAAGCTACGCGAGGCCCTGCAGCTCGAGGTCCTGCGCATCAGCCGGCAGCTTGACGTCACCGTCGTGTACGTGACGCACGACCAGGAAGAGTCCCTGGTGATGAGCGACCGGATCGCCATCTACAACGAGGGCCGGATTGAACAGATTGGCAGCGGCCAGGACCTGTACGAACGGCCCGTCTCGCTGTTCGTCGCCGATTTCGTCGGCGAGTCGAACATCTACTCCGGCGTGCTACAGGCGGAGCCGTACCCGTCCATCGTCCGCGTCGAGGCACCGCCCGTCCCGGTTCCGATCGACGCCGGCGCGCGTGTGGGACTCTCCGTGGGCCAACCCGCGGCAGTGGTCATCAGGCCCGAGCGGATGAGCATCCGCCAGGGCGGCGCGGGGGAGGCGCGAACGCCGGACGGAGGGTCGGTGGCCAGTCTTTCTGGGCGCCTTCGCGAGCTCATCTACCTCGGCTCGGACCGGAAGTACGTCGTCGACGTCGAAGGCGGCGCGACGGCGGTGGTCCGTGTGCAGGCCGGGACCGAGGGCGTTGACGACGTCGTAGGCCCGGAGGTGACGGTGTCCTGGCCGATCGGCGACAGCGTGGTCGTGACCGACTTCGCACCCCGTGCGGGGGCCGCCTCCACGGTCTCGACCGATGCGGCGCTCGACGCCTGAAGTCTGGAGCGACGGCCCCGGCGAAGCTGCGGGCTATCGCGCACAGCCGTCGACGCGGCGGGCCGAAAACGGCATGCCGTGGGGGAGCGGGATCGCCGCCGCTGGGTGCCCGGCCGCGTCTCGGTCTCTCAAGTTGCCTAGTGAAGGAGCTGGTGTTCATGTCCGGGAGTGAAAGCAGCGTCCTCGTCATCGGCGGAGGCGTCATCGGCGCCTCCTGCGCCTACTACCTCGCACGGGACGGCAGAGACGTCACGCTCGTCGAGCGCGAGGACGCGATCTGTCCGGTCGGCGCCAGCAGCTACGCCAATGCCGGCCTGGTCATGCCCAGCGACCCCTACCCTCTGCCCTCGCCGGGGATCCTCGGCCAAGGGATGAAGTGGCTCCTGGACAGCTCGAGCCCCCTCTACATCAAGCCGCGGCCCAGCCCGGCGCTCGTGCGCTGGCTGCTGGGCTTCGCCGCGGCCTCCCGTGAAGGCCCCATGCGGCGCGGCATGCCGGTGCTGCGCGCCCTCGGCGTGGAGGGCCTCAGAGCCTTCGATGAGATCTGCGCGTCGGGCACGCTCGACGCGGGCTACAAGCACACCGGCATCCTCAGCCTGTATCTGACGCAAGGGGCTCTGGAGGGCGCGGCCGCCGGCGCGGCTTCGCTGAAGGAGTCGTTCGGCGTGGAGGCCGACGTGTGGGACGCCGCCGCCGTTCACGAGCGCGTGCCGGCGGCGCTGGCCGGCGTCGCGGGTGGCGTGTTCACCGCCGAGGACGGCCACGTGGACCCCTGCAAGCTCACGCGCGGCCTGGCCCGTCTGGCCGAGGAGAAGGGTGCCACCGTGCTGACCGCGACGGAGGCGATCGGTCTGAGTCGCCAGGGCCGCCGGGTCACGGGCGTGATGACGACCCGGGGGCTGATGCGGGCGGATACCGTGGTCCTATCAGCGGGCGTGTGGTCGCGACGGCTCGCCCGCGGCCTGCGGCTCTCGCTGCCGGTCGAGCCCGCCAAGGGCTACAGCATCACGGTGCCGCGCCCCGAGGGCGTGCCCGCCGACCTCGCTCTCTACCTTCCCGAGGGCCACGCCTGCGTGACGCCGTTCGGGGACGGACTGCGCTTCGCCGGCACGCTCGAGCTCTCAGGCATGAACGATCGCGTGCTGACCAACCGTGTCGCCGCGATCCGGCGAGGGGCGGGACGCTACTTTGCCGGCGTCGAGACGGCGCCACCGGTCGCGCTCTGGCGCGGCCTTCGGCCGATGACGCCCGACGGACTGCCGATGGTCGGCCGAGCCGCCGCCTACGACAACCTCGTCGTGGCGACTGGTCACAACATGAACGGCATCATGTACGGGCCCGTGACCGGCAAGCTGGTGGCCGAGGTCGTCGGCGGGCGCCGGCCTTCCGTCGACCTTGATCTCCTGAAGCCCGACCGCTTCGGCTTGATCTGAACCCGGAGGCGTGCAGATGAGCAACGGCATCACAGGCGCATCATCGACCTCCGGCGGCATGCCTGGGGCGACGGCTGCGATCGGCTCGTTCGACCCGCCGCCACGGATCCTCATGGGGCCGGGCCCATCCGACGTGCACCCGCGCGTGCTCGAGGCCTGGCCGCGGCCGACCATCGGCCACCTCGATCCCGCCTTCGTGACGATGATGGACGAGCTCAAGGAGCTCCTGCGCTACGCCTTCCAGACCGCGAACGAGGTGACCTTCCCCGTGTCGGGCCCCGGCTCGGTCGGCATGGAGACCTGCTTCGTCAACCTGGTCGAGCCGGGCGACACGGTGATCGTCTGTCGCAACGGCGTGTTCGGCGGGCGCATGCTCGAGAACGTGCGCCGCTGCGGCGGCGTGCCGGTCGTCGTCGACGACGAGTGGGGCGCGCCGGTATCGGCCGACAAGGTCGAGGCCGCGCTGCGCGAGCACCCCGAAGCGACGCGTGGTCGCCTTCGTCCAGGCGGAGACCTCGACCGGCGCGCACACCGACCCGGCGCCGCTGGTCGCGCTCGCCCACGCAGCACGACTGCCTGGCCATCGTCGACACGGTGACCGCCCTCGGCGGCGTGCCCGGTCAAGGTCGACGAGTGGGACATCGACGCCATCGTACTCGGGCAGCCAGAAGTGCCTGTCGTGCCCGCCCGGGCTCTCGCCGGTGAGCTTCGGCGAGCGCGCCGTCGCCAGGGTGAAGGCGCGGACGACCCCCTGCCAGAGCTGGTTCATGGACCTCGATCTGCAGCTCGGCTACTGGTCGTCGGGCTCGCGGACCTACCACCACACGGCGCCGGTCAACGCTCTCTACGGTCTGCACGAGGCGCTGCTCATGCTGCGCGAGGAAGGGCTCGAGCAGGCCTGGGCCCGCCATCGCCGCAACCACAGCGGCGCTGGCGGCCGGCCTCGACGCCCTCGGCCTGTCCCTCCTCGTCCCCGAGGAGCACCGCCTGCCGCAGCTCAACATGGTCGTGGTCCCCGACGGCGTGGACGAGGCGGCCGTGCGCGGCGCGCCTGCTCGACGGCTTCGGCATCGAGATCGGCGCCGGTCTGGGCGCGCTGGCCGGCAAGGTGTGGCGCGTCGGCCTCATGGGCTACGCGAGCCGTGAGGAGAACGTGCTCGCCTGCCTGCGCGCCCTGGAGTGCGCCTTGGCGGAGCAGGGCGTCCCGGTCACGGAAGGACGAGCAGAGAAGGCGGCCCGGAAGGCGCTCGCGAGCGCCGGGGGACCGCACGACGACGGAGGTGCATCGTGAGCGACGACACGACCCCGCAGATCCGGGTCATCAAGCCGGCCGACGTGGTGTGGAGCGAAGCGGCGCGGAACCCGGAGGAGACAGACCCGCCGGGCGGCGAGTCCACGGCGGCCGCATCGCCCGACGGGAAGTTCAGCGTGGGCTACTGGCAGCGCGACGTGCAGCGCCGGCCCTTCGTGCGCCCGTATCACGAGGTCGCTCTCATCCTCGAGGGCGAGGTGGAGATCGAACTCGACGACGGTACCGTGCTGCACGCCGGACCCGGCGACATCCTCGACACGCCCAAGGGCAGCGGCGGTTTCTGGCGCAGCCTCAAGCCCGTGCGCAAGCTCTGGGCGATCTACGAGGACTGACCGAGCGTCCGCGGCGCCACCTGAGGGTGGCGCCGCGGACGCTCCGAGACTCGTCGCCCGTCATGATCACTCTCGTGCATGCGGGCTTGTGACGCTGGGTACAACCTCTGCCGAAAGCCCAGCGACTCAAGGAGCCGTATCCATGGAACCCACGAGCGCCACGCCGGACCTCGAGCGCCGCTTCACCGTTCTGCGTTGGTTCAACATCCTCATCGGCCTCATCCTCGCCGCTCAGGCGGTCGTGATGGGCCTCCTCATGAAGGGCTTCTCCATCGACGTCGTCGCGACGTACATGACCGGCCCGCCCGGCAGCCCGCAGGAACTGGTCGAGGTCTTCGGCTTGCCGATCGGCTGGGGCGTGCTGGCCTTCGTGATCATCTCGGCGGCCGCCCTGCTCATCATGGGCACGGTGGCCTTTGGCTGGTACACGCGCAACCTGCTCCAGAGCCGCAATTACGGGCGCTGGATCGAGTACTTCTTCAGCTCCTCGATCATGATCGTCCTCATCGCCATGCTCACCGGCATCACCGAGATGGTCGCTCTGATCGCCATCTTCGGGGTCAACGCGAGCATGATCCTCTTCGGACTGCTGCAGGAGAAGTACGAGTCGCCCGGCAGCGGCGACTGGCTGCCGTTCCTGTTCGGCACGTTCGCGGGGATCATCCCGTGGATCGGCGTGGCGCTCTACGTCTGGGCGCCGGGCTCGGCCAGCGGTGTCTCGCCGCCCGGCTTCGTGTACGGGATCATCATCAGCCTCTTCCTCTTCTTCAACATCTTCGCGCTCAACATGCTGCTGCAGTACAAGCAGGTGGGGCCGTGGCGCGACTACCTGTTCGGGGAGAAGGTCTACGTGATCCTCAGCGCGACTGCGAAGTCGGCGCTGGCTTGGCAGGTGTTCTTCCCGGTGCTGATGGGCTGAGGACGCGCTAGACTCTCCCAGTGACCCCGCCCCGGCCCGAGACGTTCGACGACCTCAGGCGCCGACGCTGGCAGCTCCTTGCCCTGAGCAGCGTCGGCGCCTTCATGGGCCCCCTCGACGGTTCCATCGTCGCCGTCGCGCTGCCGACGATGGGGGCTGAGCTCAGCCTGAGCTTCAGCGTCTCGCTCTGGATCCAGGCCGTCTACCTGCTCGCCATGGCGGTGCTCCTGATCCCGCTCGGTCGGCTCGCCGACCACCACGGGCGTGTGCGCTTCTACCTGCTCGGGACCGTGATCTTCGCCGGGGGTTCGTTGCTCTCGGCGCTCAGCATGAACGGGCCGTGGCTGATCGGCAGTCGCATCGTGCAGGGCATGGGGGCCGCGCTCCTCAGCGCGACCGCAGCCGCGATCGTCACCGCCGTCTTCCCGCGCGAGGAGCGCGGCCGCGCGCTCGGTATCAACGTGGCGGCCGTCTACCTCGGCCTGAGCGTGGGGCCGCCGCTCGGCGGCTTCCTCGCCGACGGCTTGGGCTGGCGCTGGATCTTCCTCGTCAATCTGCCGATCGGGCTGATCGTCGTGCTGTGGGGCTGGCGCCTGCTGCCGAAGGTCGAGCGGGCGGCGGCGCGGGCGCCGCGCGCCGACGTCGCCGGCGCGGCGCTGCTCGCCGTCGCCCTCATCGGCCTGCTCGTGCCGCTCACCTTCGCGGCCCAGTGGGGCTGGCTCTCCCCGAGCACCCTGGCGCTGCTTGCCGTCTCGATGGTCGCCTTCGTCGCCTTCGTCGCCACCGAACGGCGCGTGCGCGACCCGGTCGTCGACCTTGACCTGCTGCGCCGCAACCGGCTGTTCGCGGCGGCCAACGGCGCCGCCCTGCTCAACTACCTGGCGCTGACGGCGGTCGGCGTGCTCACGGTCGTCTACTTGCAGGTCGTCCAGGGCCGCTCGGCGGCGGTGACCGGCTGGATCCTGCTGGCGCAGCCGCTCATGCAGGCTTCGCTGAGCCCACTGAGCGGGCGGCTGAGCGACCGCGTGGGGTCGCGGCTGCTCACCACCACCGGCATGCTGCTGACGGCGGCCGGCATGGCGCTGCTGGCGGGCCTCTCCGAGCAGGCTGGCATGGCCCGCGTCCTCGCGACCCTCGCCCTCGTCGGCGTCGGCATGGCCGCCTTCAGTGCGCCCAACGCGAGCGCCATCATGGGCAGCGTCGCGCCGCACCAGCTGGGGCTCGCCAGCGCCTTCCTCGCCACCATGAGGGTGACCGGCCAGGCGCTCAGCATCGCTGTCCTGGGCGGCATCGCGGCCGGCCAGCTCGGCCGTGTCGGCGGCCGGCTGCTCTTCACGCAGGCCCGCACCGGCGAGCTGGCGGCGTCGGCCGCGCAGGTGGCCGACGACTACCTTCGTGGCTACCGTTATGCCATGCTGACGGGGGCCGCGCTCGCCCTCGTCGGCGCGGCCGTGTCACTCACGCGGGGCGCGCACGTCGCGGGCGACGGGCGCGCGGCGCATTCTGCCGTACGACCCGCGGCCGAGGGGGAGAGGTGAGATGTCGAAGACCGTGAGCGCGGGGCTGCTCGTCTACCGGTGGAGGCCGGAGCCCGGCCCGTGCGCCGGGGACCGACCCAGCGGCCAGCGGCTCGAGGTCCTGCTCGTGCATCCCGGAGGTCCGTACTTCACCAAGAAGGAGCTGGGTGTCTGGAGCATCCCGAAGGGTCAGGTCGACCCCGGGGAGGACCGGCTCGCCGCGGCCCGTCGCGAGTGCCGCGAGGAGACGGGCTACGAGCCGGCTGGGCCCTTCACGCCGATCGGAGGGGTCAAGTACAAGAATCACAAGGTCGTGCACGCCTGGGCGGTCGAGGGCGACTTCGACCCCCGGGAGCTGGTCAGCATCACGTTCGAGATCGTCTGGCCGCCGCGCTCCGGGACCGTCATCGAGGTGCCCGAGGTCGACCGCGCGGCGTGGTTCGGGTTGGCTTCGGCGCGCGCCGCGATGGTGCCGTCGCAGCGTCGTTTTCTCGACGACCTCGGAGCGCTGGTTGGAGTTGCGCCGGGCGAAGCAGGCGGCGGCACCTCGGCCACGGGCTGACCGCCGCCCCCCAGCCGACGTATCATTGGTGTCCCGCGCGCCGCCGGCGCCGGCGCCGGGATGCAGACGCCACCGACAACACGAGGACCGCTGATGTCGCTCTCGTCAGGACCCAGCATCATCACGCTGGGAGCGCACGATCTTGACGGCCTGCGCGCCTTCTACGCCCGGCTGGGCTGGGAGGAGGCGCCGGTCGGCGCGTCGGGCTGGGCGTCGTTCGAGATCGGCGGAGCGCTGCTGACGCTGTTCCCGATCGGCGACGATGCGGACGACTGCTGCCGCACGACGCCGGCCGCGGCCGCCGCCGGCTCGGCCGACGGCGCGTTCCGCGGCTTCACGATCGCCCTCAGCGTCGAGTACGAACAGGACGTCGACGTGAGTCTCGAGCTGGCGCGCGCGGCCGGCGCGACGGTGATGAAAGAGGCGGACGTCGCGCCGTGGGGCGTGCGCAGCGCCTACTTCGCCGACCCCGAGGGCAACGTGTGGGAGATCGCCTGCATGCCCGGAGCGTCGTTCGAGGAGCGCGGCGACGTGCTGTTGCCCGAGGTCTGATCGCGACCACCCCCGTCGAGGCGTGGCGCCCGTGCCGGCGGGGCACGGTAGGGGAAGTCGGAGCGAGACCGGCGTCGGGAGGGCGCACGCCGTGAGCCGCGGAGACATCTACTCGATGCTCATTCTCCTGGCCGGCGCCGTGGCCTACGCAGTCGCTTGGCTGTGGCCTTCGCGCCCGTTCCGCTCGGCGGGCCCGCCGCAGCCCGCGAGTGACCCGGACCAGGTCGGCGTGGCCCCAGCCGTCTGTGGCTACCTTCTGCGGGGCTGCCGGCAGGCCGACGCGGACTTCACCGCCACCCTCCTCGACCTCGTCGACCGCGCCGTGATCGAGGTCAGCCCGCAGCCCGGCGACCGCGACGACCGGTTGCTCACGCTGCATGCCGGACGCCTGCGTCAGGTGTGGTCGCACGAGGACGCCCTCCTGCGCCTGCTCTTCGAGGTCGCCGGCGAGCACGACGCCGTCACCCTGCGTCAGTTCGACCGTTTCGCCCGTGAACGGCGCCGCGAGTACGAGCGGGGCCTCGACGACTTCCGCCGCGCCTTCGCGGAGTCGACGATGGGTCTCCAGGGCGAGCCGCTCGGCCGCTTCACGATCCCGGTGAGCTTCGTGATCCCCGTGCTCGTGGTCTGGGCCAGCGTCTACACGGTCGCCTGGGCCGACACGTTCGTCTACCTGGTGAGCGCCAGTGCGCTCGCCGCGCTGATGTTCGTGCACGCCGCGATCATGTACCGGCGGATCACCCTGACGCGTACCTACCAGCAGCGCTGCGCGGAGGTGCGCCGCTTCCTGCTCGCGTTCCTCGAGGGGGGCGCGGCGCTCTCCGGGGTCCACCCCCTGTGGGGCCGCTACCTCGTGTATGCGGCGGCGTTCGGCATCGAGAAGGAGATGAGGACGGCGCTGCGCGCGCGGAGGTTTGTGACCTCGGACCTCGTGGGCGACGAGTGGCCATGGTGGCAGACGACAGTCGCCGAGCACGACTGGCGCGCCTTCCTGCTGGGCGGCGACGGGGCGAAGGGCCCGTTGCGGCGGGGGCGCCGCCGGTGACGGCCGGGACGGACGAGGCCGAGCCGGCGCGAGCCACCGGGTCGCGCCCCCCGCACCTGTTCGTGCCGCTGTCGCCGCGGAACGCGCTCGACACGCTGCTCGAGTTCCCGTTCGTACGGTTCGTTATCGCGTACGTCCTCGTGCTGTGGGTCGGGCGCAGGGTCGTGCGCCGCCTGACCCGCCCGCTCTACGACGTCTTCGACTGGGTCGCGGGCCTCTTCGGCGGCGCCTACGCGCAGCTCCCGTACCCGCGGCTGCCCGAGGCCGTGCTGCTCATCATCATCATCCCGCTCGTCCTCTACGTGCCCTTCGTGCTGCTCGCGGAGCGGCGCCGGTCGTCGGAGCTCGGCGGCGGCCTCTCAGGGGGGCCGCCGAGCTCATCGCCGGCGCCGCTCTCGGCTTCGGCCTCTTCGGTCTCATCGTCGCCATCCTCGCCGCGGCCGGCGCCTACGAAGTCGTCGGCACGCAGAGCTGGAGCGTCCTGCAGTGGTCGGCTCCGGCGGCGGCCGTCGCGGTGCGTGAGGAGATCGTCTTCCGCGGCATCATCCTGCGCATCTCCGAGGAGCGGCTGGGCACCTGGCTGGCGCTGGCCCTGTCCTCGGTCTGGTTCGGTCTCCTCCACATGGATAACCCGAACGCCGGCCTCTGGGGGGCGCTCGCCATCGCCGTGTTCGCGGGCCCGCTGCTGGGCGCCTGCTACCTCGTCACGCGGCGCTTATGGCTGGCGATCGGCGTCCACGCGCTGTGGAACCTCGCTGAGGGCGGGATCTTCGGGACGACGGTGTCCGGGTACGAGGTCCCGGGCATCCTGGTGTCGCGTGTCTCTGGGCCGGAGTGGCTCACCGGTGGCGCGTTCGGGCCCGAGGCGTCGTGGGTCACGCTCAGCGTCACGATCGCGGCCTCGGTCGTGCTGCTCCTGGTCGCGTGGCGCCGCCGCCGGCCCGAGACGGTTTGACCGCCCGCAGTCGACGGCCTTCGGTCCCTGGTGTTATACTCCCGCGGCTATATAAGCAGAAGCTGCGAGCTTCTCACCCTGCGCCATCAGTGGTCGACAGGGTCCCACCAATATCGTCTCCGAATAGAGAAGGGAGATTGAGAGGGCTCGCTACGGCGACCCTCTTTTCGTATGGGTAGACCTTTTTCGCCGAGAGACAGATTCAGGCGCGACAACGAGCCGCGCACGCGCATCAACGACGCCATCCGCGTCAAAGAAGTACGGCTGGTCGACGAGAACGGTGAGCAGCTGGGCATCAAGCCGACCCGTTTCGCTCAGGAGTACGCCAACGAGCGTGGGCTCGACTTGGTCGAGGTCGCGCCGCAGGCCGAGCCGCCGGTCTGCCGCATCATGAACTTCAGCAAGTTCCGGTACGAGCAGGAGCTCAAGGCCAAGGCCGCGCGCAAGCACCAGAGCCAGATCATCATCAAGGAGATCAAGTTCCGGCCCAAGGTGGGGATCCACGACTACGAGACCAAGAAGGGTCACGTGCTGCGCTTCCTCAAGGCGCGCGACAAGGTCAAGGTGACGATCATGTTCCGCGGCCGCGAGATGGTGCATCCCGAGCGCGGCGAGGCCCTGCTGATGAGGCTGTTCGAGGATCTGAAGGAGTTCGCGGTCATCGAGTCGGCGCCCAATCTCGACGGGCGCAACATGATCATGATGCTGGCGCCGGTGAAGGAGACCGTCAAGGAGACGGTCGCCGAGACGGCCACCGAAGCTGTCGAGAAGACGGCCACCGAGACGGCCGAGAAGACGGCCACCGAGACGGCCGAGGAGACGACCACCGAAGCGGCCGAGGAGACGACCTCCGACGCTGTCGAAGCGGCCACCGATGCGGTCGCCGAAGAGGCCACCGCGAAGTAGAACGAGGGGAGGTGCTGGATGCCGAAGATGAAGACCCACAGCGCGACGAAGAAGCGCTTCCGTCTGACCGGGAGCGGCAAGCTCACGCGTCGCCATGCGTTCACGAGTCACCTCCTGGAGAAGAAGACCGCCAAACGCAAGCGGCACGCCCGCGCGCAGGACGTTGTCGCCGCGGGCGACCGCCGCAACATCAAGCGGCTGCTCGGGCTTCGCTGAATCATAGGCGGCCGGCCGGCCCCGAAGATGACCGGCCGGCTGAGCGGCAAGGAGAAACGACATGTCTCGAGTCAAGCGCAGCACCGGCGCGCGCAAGAAGCGCCGCAAGGTGCTCGAGCAGGCCAAGGGTTACCGCGCCGGCAAACACGCGAGCTATCGCCGCGCCAAGGAGCAGGTCCAGCGCAGCCTCAGGTACGCGTACCGTGACCGGCGCACGCGCAAGCGCGATTTCCGCCGGCTCTGGATCGTGCGCATCAACGCGGGCGCCCGCGAGAACGGCCTGACCTACAGCAAGTTCATGCACGGGCTGCAGCTCGCCAGCGTCGAGATCGACCGCAAGATGCTGGCCGAGCTCGCCGTCAGCGACCCGGTCTACTTCGCCTCTCTGGCGCAACAGGCCCGTGCGGCCCTCGACGCCGCCTGATCCGAAGAGGCGGTCGCTTGGGGTTTACGCTGAGCCGATAACGAGCGCGCAGAACGCTCTCGTCAAGAGGGCGTCCTCGCTGCGCGTCCGCAAGAACCGTCAACGCGAGCACGCCTTCCTCGTGGAGGGCGCGAATCTCGTCACGGCCGGGATGGCGGCCGGGCTGCGGCCGCAGCTCGTGTTCGTGCGGCGCGCGAGCGCCGCTCACGAGGCGGCGGCCGCCGACGACCGCCTGGCCGATGTCGCCGTCTACATCGTCACCGACCGCATCGCGGCGAAGATCTCGACTCTCGAGGCGCCGCCCGACGTGTTCGCCGTGTTCCCGCTGCCCGTCGCCCCGCCGCTCGACGAGTTGACGGGCGGCGTGACGCCCGGAGCCCTCGTCGTGTACGCCGACCGGGTGGCCGACCCCGGCAACATGGGGACGCTTGTGCGGGCGGCGGCCGCCTTCGGCGCCGCCGCCGTCGCCGCCTCTCCGGGTTCGGTCGACCTCTTCGGCCCCAAGACCGTGCGCGCCGGCATGGGCGCCGCGTTCGGACTGCCGCTCTACCCGGAGATCGCCCTCGACGAGCTCGTCGCGCGCACCGGCATCGCCGACGTCTACGGGCTCGTCGCCCACGACGGCGACGACCTCGCCGCCGTCGAGCTGCGCCGGCCCGCCGTGATCTGCGTGGGCGCCGAGCGCGCGGGGCTCTCGCCCGAGACGCTGGCCGCCGTCACGCAGCGCGTGACGATCCGTCTGGCGCCGGCAGCCGCCGGCGCCGTCGAGAGCCTGAACGCCGGCGTGGCCGGCGCCGTCGCACTCTACGAGTTCACCCGGCGCGCCCCGGCGCCCGAGAAAGGATGACCATGGACGACGAGCAGCTGCAGATCCTTGAGGAGCGCGCACCGGCGCTGGCTGCTCTGTTCACCACCGGTCGCGACGCGATCTCGGCGGCGCCCGACATCGCGACGCTCGAGCAGGTGCGGGTCGCCACGCTCGGGCGCAAGAGTCCGCTGACCGAGGTGCTGCGCTCGATCGCCACGGCGGCGCCCGAGGACCGGCCGCTGCTCGGGAAGGGCGGCAACATGGTGCGCCGCGAGCTCGAGGCCATGGTCGAAGCGCGTGAGGCCGAGCTCAAGCACGTGGCGCTGACCGAGTCCCTGGCCAGCGAACGCCTCGACATCACCTTGCCTGGCGCACCGTTCCCGGCCGGTCACGAACACTTGATCAGCCAGACGATGCGCGAGGTCGAGGACATCTTCGTCGGCCTCGGCTACCGCATCGCCGAGGGCCCCGAGGTCGAGCTCGACTACTACAACTTCACGGCGCTCAACACGCCGCCCAGCCATCCGGCGCGCTCGGCGCACGACACCTTCTGGGTGCAGGAGCAGCGCGAGACGATGCCCGAGGCAGTGGTCGACGCCGACCGCGGCGTGCTTCTGCGCACCCACACCTCTCCCGTCCAGGTGCGCGTCATGGAGCGGCAGCGGCCGCCGGTCTACATCCTCTGCCTGGGCAAGGTCTACCGCCGGGACTCGGACGCGACCCATACGCCGATGTTCCACCAGGTCGAGGGGCTGGTGGTCGACGATGGCATCACGCTCGCCGATCTCAAGGGCACCGTCCACTACTTCGCCGAGACGTTCTTCGGCGGCGACCGGGCGATCCGCGTGCGGCCCCACTTCTTCCCGTTCACGGAGCCCAGCATCGAGGTCGACGTGAGCTGCGAGCTCTGTGCCGGCAAGGGCTGCCGCTCGTGCAAGCACTCGGGCTGGCTCGAGATCATGGGCGCCGGGATGGTCGATCCCAACGTGTACGGGTTCGTCGACTACGACCCCGAGGCGGTCAGCGGGTTCGCCTTCGGCATGGGGGTGGAGCGCATGGCGATGCTCAAGCACGGCATCCCGGATCTGCGTCTCTTCTACGACAACGACGTCCGCTTCCTGCGGCAGTTCTGAGAGGGGGCGGAGACGATGAGAGTACCGTTCAGCTGGCTCAAGGAGTACGTCGCCTGGGAGGGCACGGTCGAGGAGCTCGCCGAGCTGCTCACGATGTCGGGCACCGAGGTCGAGGGCATCGACTGGGTCGGAGCCCCGCGCGACCCCGAGAACCTGAGCCGCTTCGTCATCGGCAAGGTCGTCACGCGCGACCGTCACCCGAACGCTGACAAGCTCAGCTTGTGCACCGTGGACGTCGGTGAGCGCAGCGGCGGTGTGCGGCAGATCGTCTGCGGCGCCGACAACTTCGCCGCCGGTGACATCGTCGCCGTGTCTCTCAGCGGCGCCGTCCTCGAGGACGGCCTCAAGCTCAAGAAGGCCAACCTGCGCGGCGTCGAGAGCGACGGCATGATGATGAGCGAGCAGGAGCTGGGCTACGAGGAGAAGAGCCCCGGCATCGCCGTCCTGCCCGCCGACTGGGAGGTCGGCGCGCCGCTGCAGAGCTACCTGCCGGTCAGCGAGGCGGTCCTCGAGCTCGAGCTGACCTCGAACCGCCCCGACTGCTTCAGCGTCTACGGCATCGCCCGCGAGGTCGCGACAGCCTCCGGGGCGAAGCTGGCGCCGCCGCCCACCGCCGGACCGGCGGTGCAGGGCGGCGCCCCCGCCGAGCACGCGATCGCCGTCGAGGTCGCCGACCCGGACCTCTGTCCGCGCTACGGGGCGCGCGTGATCCGCGGGGTCACGGTCGGCGAGTCGCCGGCGTGGCTCAAGGCGCGTCTCACGCATGCGGGCATGCGCCCGATCAGCAACGTCGTCGACGTGACCAACTACGTGATGCTCGGCTGGGGTCAGCCGCTGCACGCCTTCGACGCCGGCAAGATCCGCGGCGATACCCTGATCGCCCGGCGGGCGACGGAGGGGGAGAGGATCGTCACCCTCGACGAGGTCGAGCGTACCCTTGACGGCGAGATGCTCGTGATCGCCGACGTCGAGCGGCCCCTCGTCATCGCCGGCGTCTTCGGCGCCGTCGACGCCGAAGTCGACGCGGGCACCACCGACCTGGTGCTCGAGGCGGCCAACTTCAGCGGGCCCAGCATCCTGAGGACGGAGTCGCACACGAGCATCCGCAGCGAGGCCAGCAACCGCTTCGAGAAGGGGCTCGACGCGAATCTCGTGCCCGGAGGGCTCGACTTCGCGTCGCGGCTCTTCGCCGAGCTCTGCGGCGGCACCGTCGCGCCGGGAATGGTCGACGTGGCCCAGGAGCGGCCGGCTGTGCCGCGGCTGCGCTACCGGCCGGCCGCGTGCGATCGTCTGCTCGGCTACACCGTGCCGGCGAAGGAACAGGTGAGCATCCTGCGGCGGCTGGAGTGCGCGATCGACGACGGCGGCGGAGACGCCGCCGCCGAGACTGCCGAGTGGACCGTCGCGCCGCCGAGTTTTCGCCCCGACCTCGAGCGCGAGGTCGACCTCATCGAGGAGATCGGGCGCATCGCCGGCTACGACCGTGCGCCGGAGACCCTCCCGCGGCATCGCGTGGCCGGGGGGCTGACGGGGCCGCAGCAGGTCAGGCGCGCCGTGCGGCGCGCCCTCGTCGGCTGCGGCCTCGACGAGGCCATCACCTACGCCTTCATCGCGCCGGACGCCGTCGTCGCGCTCGGCCTGCCCGAGGGCGACGTGCGCCTCGACCCGGTCCGGCTCAGCAACCCGATGAGCGTCGAGCAGTCCGTCATGCGCACGACGATGCTGCCGGGGCTGCTGGCCGCCGTGCGCGATAACGTCGATCGTCTCAACGACCCGCCCAACCTGTTCGAGCTCGGGCGCGTCTACCTGTGGGGCGAGCAGGTGACCGAGGCGCCGGCGCACGCCGGCGAGCCCGGCGCCGTACTGCCGCACGAGCGCGAGGAGCTCGGGATCGTCCTCGCCAGCCACCTGCAGGACGAACACTGGACCGGCGGCGCCCGCCGGCCGGACTTCTACACGCTGAAGGGCGCCGTCGACGTGCTGCTCGGCGCGCTCCACCTGACCGGCGTGTGCGCGCCGCTCGGCGAGGACGCCACGCCGCATCCGTATCTGCACCCGGGCAAGGGGGCGACTCTTGCTGTGGAGGGTGCCGGCGCGGTCGGCGCCCTCGGCCTGTTGCGCCCCGACGTCGCCGCGGCGTTCGGCATCGAAGACCTCGAGGTCTTCGTCGCCATCCTCGAGCTCGAGCGCCTCGATGCCGTGGCGCTGCGCGGCGCCGGCTTCAGCGACCTGGGTGCGTACCCGCCGGCGGAGCAGGACCTCGCGGTCGTGGTCGGCCGTGACGTGGCCGCGGCCGACGTCGTCGCCGTGGCGCGCCGCGCCGGCGGCAAGCTCACCCGCAGCGTCCGCGTCTTCGACGTCTACGAGGGCGACCAGGTCCCGCCCGACAGGCGTTCACTCGCCCTGCGCGTCGTCATGCGCTCGCCGGAGCGCACGCTGGGCGAGAAGGACATCGCCGGCGTGCGCGCCAAGATCCTCAAGGCGCTCGAGCGAGAGTTCGCGGCGACGCTTCGCTAGGCGGCCACCGGGCGGCGAGGGGCGGGCGGCGTGAGCCGCCCGCCCCTCGCCGCCCTCTGCTTCTGCACCCGCTCCGCCGCTCAGGCGCTGCAGGGAAGCGGCACGATCTCGCCGTCCACGAAGTTCATCCAGCTGCGGGACCGCTCGACGCGCCAGCCGTCGCCCGTGCGCAGGAGTGTGTACTCGCGCGCCTGAGCCGAATCGCCGGTGCTCTTTGCCTCGTCCACCAGGCGCCCGAGCTCCGCGTCCCAGCGTGCCGTCGTCGTCGTTTCGACGACGGCGGCACGTATCACTACACGGTCGCCGTCGCTCTCGATCAGCTCCCAGTACGCGACCTGACCGCTGCAGGCGACGGGCATCGTGCCCGGGCCCCGTCGCTGCTCGAGGCGCGCGATCTCCCGACGCAGGTACCCGAGGTAGATCTCGCCGTCCGGCGGCGGGCGGCCTCGCCGATCGCGACCCGTTGCTGTCGGTCCTTCTGGTCGCGAAGCAGCGCGATGCTCTCCCTCAAGCCAAGGCGCTTGCTCCAGAGCTTCTCAGGGACGATCGGCTCCTTGGAGAGTTCGTAGGCGACGATGACCTCGCGCACGCGCTGCTTCACCTGAGGCTCCAGCGGCGGAGGTTCGGAGTCGCGCGCGAGGACGGTCGCCGCGATGAGCGCTATCGCGACGACGAGCGCGGCGCTGGCGAGCGACCTGCGAGACATCTCTACTCCCTCCGTCGCTGGCCTGAATCCTATCCCAGGGGGGGGTACAACGCGGAGCGACCCAGCGGCCCGCGCCACCCGTCCACCCGTCCGCTCGCGCATCACGCGTGCATAAGCTGCAGCTGGCTCCTCAGTGTCTTGCATTTTGCGCTCGTTCCCGCTACAGTGCCCGGCACGATGCACGGCACGGGCCATATCGAAGTCGTCCTCACCATCGGCGCTCCCAGCGCCGGTCGCCCGCTGCCGCTCCCGGGTCGCCGCACACGACGTGTGCGACCGTGCGTCGCCGGCGTCTTCGCCTGAGCCAGTCTCCCGCTCTCGCGGCAGACCTTCGCTCCCGACGCCGGCGGCTTCTCGCACAGTCCGCGTTCCACACGACGTGTACCCGGAGACAGACATGCATCAGACCACCAGCATCAGCGCAGGGACTCTCGCCGCCGACACCGCCGCAGTCGCGGCGGAGGTCGACGCGGTCGAGAGTGCCGACTTCGCGTTAGAGGCCGCCGCCTCTGCTCTGGGGGCGGCGGCCTCGACGTCCACCGCCGGCCGCCATGGTGCGGGGGCGGCGGCCGGCGCCGGCGTAGCCATGAAGGTCGCCATCGTCGGCGGCAGCGGCTACACCGGCGCTCTGCTTGCCGAGCTGCTCCTGCGCCACCCGCGCGCAGAGCTCGCCGCGATCAGCTCCGAGACGCTCGCCGGCACACCGGTGCGCGCCCACGCGCCGCGGCTGCGCACCGCTCTCGAGTTCTGCCGCGCCGCCGATCTCGGCGCCGCCGACGTGGTCTTCGTCTGCACGCCGCACGGGCAGGCGGCGCCGGTGGTCAAGCGCCTGCTCGACGCCGGCGTCCGCGTCATCGACCTGAGCGCCGACTTCCGTCTCGACGCGGGCACGTACGGCGAGTGGTACGGGGAGCATCCCTTCCCCGAGCTCACGCCGGCCGTCTACGGGCTCACCGAACTGCACCGGGACGAGGTCGCCGGCGCCGACCTTGTCGCGAACCCGGGCTGCTACCCCACGGCGACCCTGCTCGGGCTCACGCCGCTCAAACGGCTGGGCCTCCTCGACGTGGTCGTCGACGCCAAGTCCGGCGTGAGCGGCGCCGGCAAGGCGCCCAAGGCGAGCACGCACTTCTGCAGCGTCGACTCCGACCTCGTGGCCTACGCTGTCGGCACGCACCGGCACCAGCCCGAGATCGCCGCCGGTCTGGCGGGGGATACGGCCGCTCTCGGCGCCTTCGGCGCGGCGCCGGCCGCCATGGACGGGCCGTCGCTGACCTTCGTACCTCACCTGGTGCCGCTACAGCGCGGCATCACGGCGACCATGTACGTGCGCCTCGGCACCTTTCCGACGCCGAGCGCCGCGCAGCTGACGGCGCTGTACCGCGAGCTCTACGACGGCGAGCCGTTCGTCGAGGTCTGTGACGCGCCGCCTCAGCTGAAGGACGTCACCGGGACCAACGACTGCCGCATCCACGTGACCGTCGACGAGCGCGCCGGACGCGTCGTCGTCATCAGCGCCATCGACAATCTCATGAAGGGCGCCTCCGGACAGGCCGTTCAGAACATGAACGTGATGCTGGGGCTCCCCGAGACCGAGGGGCTGATCTGATGCTGCCGGTCACCCGTTTCGTCGATCTTCCCGGGTTCGCGCTCGAGGCGCAGCGCAGCGTGACTTTCCCGGAGGGCTTCGTGGCCGCCGGGGTGGCCACCGGCGTGAAGAAGCGCGGCAAGCTCGACCTGGCAGTGCTGGCCTCGGAGCGGCCGTGCGTCTCGGCGGCGACCTTCACGAGCAACGCCGCCGCCGCGGCGCCCGTGCGCCTGACCAGGGAGACCGGGGACTGCGAGCACCTGCGCGCCGTCGTTGTCAACGCAGGCAACGCCAATGCGTTCACCGGCAAGGCCGGGCTGGGAGACGCCGCGCGCATGCGGCTGCTGACGGCCCAGGGCCTGCGGCTGCCGGTCGAGCAGGTCGCGGTCGCGTCCACCGGGGTCATCGGGACGCCGCTCGAGATGGACAAGATCGAGCGCGGCATCAGTGAAGCGACGGCCGCCCGCAAGCCGGGCGGCGGCGAGCACTTCAGCCAGGCGATCCGCACGACGGACACGTCGCCGAAGCGCGGCGCCCTCGAGCTCGAGCTCGAGGGCGGGACAGTGCGTCTGGGGGCGGCCGCCAAGGGCTGCGGCATGCTCTCGCCGCGCATGGCCACCATGCTCGCCTTCGTGACCTGCGACGCCGAGGTGTCGGCCGAGGCGTGGAACGACCTTCTCCGCGGCGCCGTCGCGGGCAGCTTCAACCGCATCACGGTGGACGGCCAGGAGTCGACGAACGACACCGTCCTCGGCATGGCGAACGGGGCGTCGGGGTGCGGCTCGGCGACGCCGGGCTCGCCGGGCTCGCCGAGGCGCTCGACGCCCTGCTCCTCTCCTTGGCGGTCGCCATGGTCGCCGACGGGGAGGGGGCCAGCAAAGCGGTGCGGCTCAGCGTGGACGGCGCGCGCGACGCCGGCGAAGCGGAGCGCGTCGCGCGCGCCGTCGGCACCTCGCCGCTCGTGAAGACTGCTTTCTACGGTCGCGACGCCAACTGGGGTCGCATCGTGCAGGCGGTCGGGCAGGCGCTCGGCAATGCGCCGACGGACGCCGCGACGAGCGCGGCCGCGTCGGCCACCGCCGTCCCCGCCGAGATCCGCTACGAGGACGTGGCGGTCGTGCGCGGCGGCGAGGCCGTGCCGCTCGACCGAGAGCGCCCAGGAGCGTCTCGCCGACATCATGGCCCAGCACGAGATCGATGTCCGCGTCGTGCTGAACGGCGGCGCGGCGGCCTCGACGCTGTACTTCAGCGACCTGACCCACGACTACGTGACCTTGAACGCGGAGTACACGACGTGAGCGCGCGCAGCGCCTGCGGCGTGCGCGCCGCCGTGACCCGGGAGGCCCCATGACGGTGCGCCAGCAGAAGACGGTCCAGACCCTGCTCGAGGCGATGCCCTACATCCGCCGCTTCTGGGGGACCACGGTCGTCGTCAAGTACGGCGGCGTCGGCGATGACGTCGCCACGACTGCAGGCGGAGTTCGCGGAGGACATGGTCCTCCTCCGTCTCGTCGGCATGAAGCCGGTCGTCGTCCACGGCGGCGGCCCCGAGATCACGCGCTACATGAAGCGAGCTGGGCATGGAGGTGAACTTCGTCGACGGCCACCGCGTGACCGACGCGGCCACGCATGGAGGTCGCCAGGATGGTGCTCGTCGGCAAGGTCAACAAGGACATCGTCGGCCTCATCAACAGGCACGGCGGCACGGCCGTCGGCCTCTCGGGCGAGGACGGGCGCCTCCTGCAGGCGCGCCCCAAGCAACACCTCGACGCGGCCGGCAACGAGGTCGACCTCGGCTACGTCGGCGAGGTCGTCGAGGTCAACACCGACGTGCTGCGGCTGCTCGCCCAGGAGACGATCCCGGTCGTGGCGAGCGTCGGCGGCGGCGAGAACGGCGAGGCCTACAACATCAACGCCGACACGGTCGCCGGCGAGCTCGCCGCGGCGCTCAACGCCGAGAAGCTCGTGTTCCTCACCGATGTCGAGGGTCTCTACGAGCACCAGGACACCGAGGAGACGGTGGTCTCGGAGTGCGACCTTCGCAAGCTGGGGATGCTGCAGGCCGCCGGCCGCATCACGGGCGGCATGCTTCCCAAGGTGGCCGCCGCCCGTCGCGCCCTCGAGGCCGGCGTCACCAGCGCCCACATCATCGACGGGCGCGTGGAGCACGCGGTGCTGCTCGAGGTCCTGACCGACGCGGGGTGCGGCACGAAAGTGACGCGTTGACCAAGGGGACTTGCATATTGTCTGGGGAAGTGATGTATTCTATGCATTCTGTGTTCGCAGTCGATGACGGGACGGCCGGCGTCTTCTCGCCGGTGATGCCCAAGGAGGACCTGGTGGTCCGCACCGCCAAGCGCGTGCCCATGAGCAAGACCGAGCGTCAGCGCCTCATCCAGACCGTCGTGCAGCGGCGCGACATCGCGACCCAGCGGGAGCTCGTGCACTCCCTGAGCGCTCTCGGCTGCGACATCACCCAGGCCACCGTCTCGCGCGACATCCGCGAGCTCGACCTGCAGAAGGTGCGCACGCACCTCGGCCGCGCCAAGTACGTGCTGTCGTCGCGCGAGCGCCCGAAGGACCCGGAGCTGGCCGCGCGGCACGTGCTGCGCGACTTCGCCCGCTCGGTGGTCGTCGCGCAGCACACAGTCGTCGTCCGCTGCGAGATCGGCACCGCCTCGACGGTCGCGCGCCAGATCGACAACATCAACCACACGGACGTGATCGGGACCCTCGCGGGGGACGACACCTTCATGGTGATCGTCGCCGACGTCGAGACCGCGCACGAGATGAAGCGCTATCTCGATCGTCTCCGAGAGGCCTAGCGCGCAGGCACCTTCTCCGCGCGCACGCCATTCGGAGCCTGAAGGCCGGCGGGCCGCTCGCGCCCGTGCCGGCCAGGCTTCCTCTACCTCTTCCGCGCCGGCGATCCGGCAAGAAAGGACACCGCACCATGGACAATGGAACCGTTGTTCTGGCCTATTCGGGCGGCCTCGACACCTCGGCCCTCATCCCGTGGCTCAAGGAGAAGTACGGCTACGAGGTCATCGCTTGCCTCGTCGACGCCGGCCGGGTCAAGGACATCCCCGCCATCATGGCCCGCGCCAAGGCGTCGGGCGCCGTCGAGGCCATCGCCATCGACGCCAAGGAGGAGTTCGCCGAGCAGTACTGCCTGCCGGCCCTGATGGCCAACGCGCTCTACGAGGACAAGTACCCGCTCGTGTCGTCGCTCTCGCGGCCGCTGATCGCGAAGAAGCTCGTCCAGACGGCCCACGCCTTCGGCGCGACCGCCGTCGCCCACGGCTGCACCGGCAAGGGCAACGACCAGGTGCGCATCGACGTCGGCGTGCGCAGCCAGGACCCGTCGCTCACCATCATCGCCCCGGCGCGCGCGGCCGACTGGCCGAGCCGCGAGGAGCTGCTCGACTACGTGGCCGCGCACGGCATCCCCGTCGCGCTCACGAAGAAGAGCCCATACTCGATCGACGAGAACCTCTGGGGACGCAGCAACGAGTGCGGCGTGCTCGAGGACCCGTGGGTGGCGCCGCCGGACGACGCCTTCCAGTTCGTGATCGACCCGAAGGACGCGCCGGACGAGGCGCAGCACGTGATCGTCTCCTTCGAGAAGGGCAAGCCGGTGGCGCTCGACGGCCAGGCCATGGGCCTCGTCGAGCTCATCGAGGCGATCGACGCGATCGGCAACGCGCACGGCTTCGGCCGCGTCGACATGATCGAGAACCGGCTCGTCGGCATCAAGAGTCGCGAGGTCTACGAGGTCGCCGGCTCGCTCGCCCTCATCACCGCCCACCGCGAGCTCGAGGACCTCGTGCTCACGCGCGACCTGCTGCACTTCAAGCGCACCATCGAGAGCAAGCTCGCCGACATGGTCTACGAAGGCCAGTGGTTCGACCCGCTGACCGAGGCCTGCAAGGCGTTCCTCTTCCAGAGTCAGGAGCGGGTCACCGGCGACGTGCGCCTCAAGTTCTTCAAGGGCACCTGCGCCGCCGACGGACGGCGCAGCGACTACACGCTCTACAGCTACAAGCTCGCCACCTACACCGACCGAGGACGAGTTCTCGCACGAGGCCGCGGCGGGCTTCATCCAGCTCTGGGGTCTGCCCATCGAGGTCTGGGCGCGGGTCGGCAAGGAACATGGACTCATGCGCGAGCTGTCAGACGAGGGTGAGCTTGCACTCGAAGTCTGAGGGACGAGAGGACGGGGGTGACGTGAGCGTCGCGCGCTCGGGCCGCTTCGCCGGCGAGCGCGACCCCGCGTTCGTGCGCGCTCAACTCGTCGCTGTCGCTCGACTGGCGCCTGTGGCGCGAGGACATCGAGGGCAGCGTCGCGCACGCGCGACGCGCTGGCAAGCGCCGGCGTGCTGACGGCGGCGAGAGCGGCGGCCATCGAAGAGGGGCTCGGCGCGCGTCGGCCGCCGAGATCGAGTCGGGCGCCTTCGTGCCCGACGACGCCGACGAGGACGTCCACATGGCGATCGAGCGCCGGCTCACCGAGACTGGTGGGCGAGGCCGGCGCCAAGCTGCACACCGGCCGCAGCCGCAACGACCAGGTCGTGACCGACGTGCGCCTGCACCTGCGCCGCGTGATCGAGCGGCAGGACGAGGCGCTGGCGCGCGCTGCAGGAGCGTGCTCGTCGGGCGGGCGAGCGAGCACGTGGAGACGCGTGCTGCCCGCCTACACGCACCTGCAGCGCGCCCAGGTGACCTCGCTCGCGCAGCACCTGCTGGCCTACGTTCTGGATGCTCGACCGCGACCGCGAGCCGCTTCGCGGCGAGCGCGCGCGGCCTGCCTCGAGCTGCCGCTCGGCGCCGGGCGCCGCGGTCGGTCTCAACTACGAGCTCGACCGCGACGCCGTGGCTGCCGAGCTCGGCTTCGACCGCGTCGCCGCGAACTCCCTCGACGCGGTCGCCGACCGCGACTTCGTCCTCGACTACCTGGCCGCCGCGGCGCAGCTCGGCGCTCACCTGAGCCGGCTCGGCGCCGAGCTCGTCCTCTGGTCGAGCGCCGAGTTCGGCTTCGTGCGCCTGCCCGACGCCTTCAGCGGCGGCTCGAGCATCATGCCGCAGAAGCGCAACCCGGACGCCGCCGAGCTGATGCGGGCCGGCGGCGCCGCGGCTGGCCGCCGACCTCGGCGGCCTGCTCGGCGTGCTCCACGGCCTGCCGCTCGCCTACAACACCGACCTGCGCGAGGACAAGCGCTACCTCTTCGACGCCGTCGACTGCCTCGACCAGCTGCTGCCGGTCGTCGCGGGGTCTGCTCGAGGGCGTCGAGTTCGACGCGGCGCGCATGGCCGCCGCCTGCGACGCCGCCCTGGCGGCCACCGACGTCGCCGACTACCTTGTCGGGCGCGGCGTCCCGTTCCGCGAGGCGCATCACCTGACCGGCACGCTCGTGCGGCGCTGCCTCGAGGCCGGCGTCACCCTGAGCGAGATGTCGCTCGGCGAGCTGCAGACGCTGTCGCCGGCCTTCGACGAGACCTACTACCGGCTGCACGATCCCGCCGCCGCGCTCGCGCGCAAGCGTTCGCGCCGGCGGCTCGCGCGCCCGAGCGCGTCCGCGAGCAGCTCGAGCTGGCGCGCGCCGCGGTCGCGGCGCGCGCCTGACGCCGCCCGCGCGCGAGCGTCTTGACACGTTCTTGATGCGGGGCGGCTCCGAATTCACGCGGTCTTGCGACGGTCTCGCGTACGCTCAGTGGTGCGGCACACATGTACCTGAGGAACGCACGATGGAACATCTCATGCTGAACAGAGGCGTCGTGGTCGCGTTCGTCGTCGTGGTGAGGACCGGGATGCGCGTGGTGGACCGCTTCTGAGCCTGCACACCGCGCCTCCGGCTGCCCCGCGTCCCTCACCCCCTCGAGCGATCGCGGAGCCGCCGGCGGACATCATCACTCCTCCGGGCCGCCCCCGAGTCCTGTCGGCCCTCCGAGCTCGGTCCGCCTTCCGGCGGTCTGGTCACGGCCTCCGACGCCGCGAGCGCCACGGCTTCGCCGGCGAGGGTGACCGAACGGCGGGCGATGTCGACGGTCAGCTCGCCCACTGCCCCTTGGCGAAGAAGTCGCGCCCGGGGATGAAGACGAGCGTCGACAGCGCCACCGCGACGACGGCGAGGACGTATCCGTGGCGTGAGAGCCTGTCGGAGAGAGTGTGGGTCACGGCTGAGCAGGTCGAGTGGCGGGCAGGTCGCGTCGGCGATCACTCTACGCCGAGACGCTCGGCTACACTGGACGCGATGCCCGCAGGGATCCCCACGCCGCTGCCGCCCAGCTTCTACGACCGCCCGGTCCTCGAGGTCGCCGCCGATCTCATCGGCTGCATCTTCCTCTGCGACGGGGTCGGCGGGCGCATCGTCGAGGCCGAGGCGTACCGCGAGGACGACCCGTGCAGCCACTCCTGTCGCGGCAGGACGGCCCGCAACGCGGTCATGTTCGGGCCGCCCGGTCACCTCTACGTCTACTTCACCTACGGGATGCACTTCTGCAGCAACATCGTCTGTCAGGGTGAGGGCGAGGGGGCCGCGGTGCTGCTGCGGGCGCTCGAGCCCGAGCACGGGCTCGAGCGCATGGCCGAGCGCCGCGGCCCGGTCGCATGTCGCGGCGACGGGCGCGTCGACCCGCGCCTGCTCTGCAGCGGCCCCGCCCGCCTGACGCAGGCGCTCGCCCTCGGCCGCGCCGAGAACGGGCTCCCGGTCTACGGCGAGCTGCTGGTCGTGCTGCCGCGCGGCGTCGCCACGCCGCCCGCCGCCGCGACCGCTCCGCGCATCGTCGCCACGCCGCGCATCGGGGTCGGCGGCGACCCCAAGCCTTGGCGCTTCGTCGACGCCGACAGCCGCTTCCTCTCGCGGCCGCCGCCGCGTGAGCGGCGCTGAATCGCGTCGCGCGGCCGACGCCACTCCGGGATGCCGAGGGCCTCGACCCACGGCAAGGGGTGTCCCCGCCAGAGGAATGGGAGAGAATGGCCCGGATGATGGTGTGCCGCGCGGCTCTCGCCGCGCGTGACGAAAGGACGACGGCGTGAAGCTACGCGAGATCTACGAGACCGCCGTGCGCATGGGGATCGAGGTCGACCCCCGCGGCAAAGAAGGCGTCGAGGACTTCCTCGAGCGCGCCAGGCGCCAGCACGACCAGCTGTCGGACCATCTCAAGGCGCTGGCCGACCCCGAGGAGCTGAAGAACCCGTTCAACGACACCCGCATCTACTGGGGCGACCCCGAGGCCGAGGTCACGACGATCCTCGGCGGCATCGACATGAACTCGGGCGAGCTCGTCCTCGCCGATCGCCTGCGCGAGAAGGGCGTGCCGATCGACGCCGTCTACACGCACCACCCCGAGGGCTGGGGTCTCACGAAGCTCGACGACGTCATGGCCGTCCAGGCCGACATCTGGGCGACGTTCGGCGTCCCGATCCAGGCGGGGGAGAAGTTCATCGGCGAGCGCATGGACGAGGTCAAGCGTCGGCTCATGCCGCTCAACTACGACCAGGCGATCGACGTGGCGCGTCTGCTCGACATCCCCTTCTTCTCGGCGCACACGCCGACCGACAACCTGGTCGTCGACTACCTGACGACGTACTTCGCCGAGCACGAGCCGCAAGCTCATCGAGGACGTGCAGAAGGCGCTCCTCGAGATCCCCGAGTACCGCATCGCGGCGATGAAGGGCGCCGGGCCGTACATCGGCGAGAGCAGCGGCACGGCGCGCGCCGGCAAGGTCTGGGTCGACATGACCGGCGGCACCGAGGGCCCGAAGAAGATCCTCGAGAAGCTCGCGGACAGCGGCGTCGGCACCATCGTCGGCATGCACATGAGCACCGAACTGCGCGACGAGGCCGACAAGCAGCAACATGCACGTGGTCATCGCCGGTCACATGTCGAGCGACTCGGTGGGCATCAACCTCTTCCTCGACGAGCTCGAGCGGCGCGGGGTGGGGACGATCGCCACCTCGGGCCTGATCCGCGTGCATCGCGACGAGAGCGGCAAGGTCGTCAAGGAGGAGCCCGGGGCGCTGCCGGCCAGGCCGTAGCGCGCCGAGGACCGGACGACGGGGCGGGGCCGGCGGCGACTGCCGCCGGCCCCGCCCCGTCGTCCTTCTCCCGCTCGCCCTCAACGGAGACCGTCACGCCCGTCTCGTGAGAGGATGCGCCCGTGAAGGCACTGCGAACGAGGGAGGGTCCTACGGTGGACAGCGTCTACAAGGTCATCGAGATCGTCGGCACCAGCGAGACGTCGTGGGAGGACGCGGCGAAGTCCGCGGTCGACAAGGTCGCCTCGCACCTCGAGGACCTGCGTGTCGCCGAAGTCGTCCAGCTCGACATGAAGCTGGAGGCCAACAAGATCGCCGCTTTCCGCACGAAGCTGAAGGTGTCGTTCAAGTTCCACGAGGAGATCGAGTAGGCGCCGGGACTCCCGAACTCCTCGCGCCGGCCGGCGACCGGCAGCGCGCTGCGGGCTGCGCTCGGGGCGGGCGCGGACGCCGTCTACTTCGGACTCGAGCACTGGAGCGCCCGCGCTTTCGCCGGCAACTTCGCGCCCGAGCAGGCGGTCGAGGCGGTCGAGCTCGCGCACCTCCACGGCGCACGGGCGTACCTCGCCGTGAACACGCTGCTCAAGGAGGACGAGCTCGAGCCGGCTCTGGCGGCGCTGGAGGCGCCGTACGCGGCCGGCCTCGACGCGCTCATCGTCGCGGACCTCGCCTTCGCCGCCCGCGCGCGCCGGCAGTACCCCGGCCTGCCGCTCCACGCCAGTACGCAACTCGGCACGCACTCGTCGGCCCAGCTCGCGATGATCGCCCGCCTCGGCTTCAGCCGGGCGATCCTGGCCCGCGAGCTGAGCCTCGACGAGATCGCCGCGCTGGATCCACACGGCCTCGAGTCTCGAGGCGTTCGTGCACGGCGCGCTCTGCTACGGCTACTCCGGCGACTGCCTGCTCTCGAGCATGGTCGGCGGCCGCAGCGGCAACCGCGGCCGCTGCAGTCAGTCCTGCCGCATGCGCTACCGCCTGGCGCTGGCTGAGGCGCGGGACGGCGACCTGGGAGCCGCCGCCCGCCCGCGCGCCCTCGGTCCGGCCGCGTCCGACGCCGCCTCGACGTCTCGGCTCCTGTCGACCGCCGACCTCTGCGCGATCGGGGCGCTTCCGCGACTGCTCGCGGCCGGCATCTCCTCGTTCAAGATCGAGGGACGCATGAAGGACGCCGCCTACGTCGCCGTCACCACGTCCGTCTACCGGGAGGCGCTCGATGCGGCCGCTGGGGATCCCGCCGGCTATCGCGTGCTCCCCGTGTGGCTCGAGCGCCTCGAGCAGGCCTTCTCGCGGGGCTTCACGAGCGCCCACCTGGAGGGTCGTTCCCACGAGGTCCGCAGCGGGGGACAGGCAGGCCATCGCGGGGTCCTGGTGGGCCGCGTGGAGCGTCTCGGAGAGGAGCGAGGCGAGGTCGTCGTGCGGCTGGCGAAGCCGGTCGTGGCCGGCGACGTGCTCTCGCTCTACACGCCTTGGGGTCAGACGGAGCCCGTCAGGGTCGAGGAGGCTGCGGTCGATCGTCTGACGCTGCGGCTCGGCGAGCGGGCGGCGGTCAAGGACCGCGTGTTCCGCGTCGTCGCCGCCGAGGCCGACGCGCTCGCGCGCGATCTTGTCGCCGGCCGGGCCTTGGCCCGGCCCGTGTGGCTGACGGCGCGACTCGAAGGGCGAGCCGGCGAGCCGGCTCGCCTCACAGTCCGCGCCGAGCCCGGCGGGCCGGAGGTCGCCGTCGCGTCGGACGAGGCCCTCACGCCGGCGCGCACGGTGACTCTCGACGACGCTCGCGTCCGAGAGGCTCTCGGCGCTCTGGGCGGGACGCCGTACCGCCTCGGCGAGGCGGACGTGGCGCTGGGCGACGGGCTCTTCCTCTCCGTCGGCGCGCTCAAGGGATTGCGGCGGCAGGCGATCGCCGCTCTCGACCGGCAGCGGCTCGCCGCGCGACGGCGCCCGCCCTCGGGGGCGACAGCCGTCGCAGCCGGGTCACGCCCGGCGGAGGTCGTGGGACGGCCGACTGTCTCCGCCCGTCGTCGCGTCACGGACGACGGATGGCCGGAGGCGCCGGTGGTGCTGGTCGTGCGGCCCGGCGAGGAGCCGCTGCCGGCGCCGGGCGTCGTCGCCCTTTGCCTCGACCTCCTCACCTCGGACCCGCCGGGGGAGGTCGCCGCTGCGGCCGGCAGGCTGACCGCGCTTGGGCTTCCGCTCCGTTGCCGGCCGCCCGAGGTGCTCTTCGACGGCGAGACCGATTGGTGGAGCGCCGTGTCCGGATCAGGCGCCGGCGCCGCGGCGCCATGGGCCGCCGTCTACGTGCGGCATCTCGGCCTGATCGGCGCTCTGCCGGCAGGGGCCGATACGATCCTCGAGTACCCGCTGCAGGGTCTGAACGGCGACGTGGCCGCCGTCGTCGCGGAGCTCGCCGGGCGCGCTCCGACGGCCGTGGTCGCGTCGCCCGAGGCGTCGCTGGGCGAGGTCTCGGGACTGGCGGCCGGCCTCGAGCGCCTCGACCCGCCTGCGGCGGTCGAGGCGCTGGTCTTCGGCCGCCAGCAGGTCCTGAGGACGCGCGACCAGTTGGGCCGGGCGGAAGGGCTCTACGAGGCGCCCGGCCACGGCGAACACGTCGCCCTGCTCCTCGAGGACGCCAAGGAGTACCGGTTCCCCGCCGAGGTCGACGCCGGCGGCACGCGTCTCTTCAATGCGCGTGTCACGAACCTGGCGTCCAATCTCGGCGAGTTGCGGGCCGCGGGCGTCTCGGCCTGCCTCGTGATCCAGCGTGACATGAACGGCGAGGAGCGCCGGGCCTTCGCCTGCGGCGGTCTGCCGGCGCTCGCCCCGTTCGTGCGCCCGGCGCGCTCAACGACCGGGCACCTCTTCCGCGGCGTCGCCTAGCTCTGGCGCCGACGGCAGACCGCTCGGCTCCGCCGCCCGGGCCCGCCGGTCCCCTGTGGTATCATCGCCGCCGGCCCTCGAGGCACGTCCGCCCGCCGCGAACGGCCGTCGAGCGACCGAGCGAAAGGACCGTGTGCCCGACCGCCGCCTCATCGACGACCTCCTCGTCGGCGCCGTCGAGGTGCTGCCCGAGGGTGCCCTCGAGGAGAAGCTCGCGCTCGCCGAGCGCGAGAGCCGTCCGCTGCGCGTCAAGCTCGGCGTCGACCCGACGGCGCCCGACATCCATCTCGGGCACACCGTCGTCCTGAACAAGCTGCGCCAGTTCCAGGACGCGGGTCACGTCGCGGTCCTCATCATCGGCGACTACACGGCGCGCATCGGCGACCCATCGGGACGCTCGAAGACCCGTCCGCGACTCGACCCGGCCGTCGATCGACGCCAACGCGAAGACCTACCAGGAGCAGGCCTTCCTGATCCTCGATGACGACCCCGCGAAGCTCGACGTGCGTCACAACGGCGAGTGGCTCGCGCCGCTCACGACCGAGCAGCTCTTCGAGCTCACCGCGACCACGACGGTGGCGCGCATCCTCGAGCGCGACGACTTCGCCAAGCGCTGGGCGGCGCATCAGCCGATCTCCCTGCTCGAGATGCTGTACCCGATCGCCCAGGGCTACGACTCGGTCGCCGTCCGCGCCGACATCGAGCTGGGCGGCACCGACCAGAAGTTCAACCTCTTCATGGGTCGCGACCTCCAGACGTACTTCGGGCAGGAGCAGCAGGCCATCATGACGCTCGATATCCTGCCCGGCACCGACGGCGTCGAGCGCATGAGCAAGTCGACGGGGAACTACATCGGCGTCACCGACGATCCGCGCGACGTATACGGCAAGGTGATGAGCATCCCCGACACCGTGATGATGACCTACTTCAGGCTGCTCACGACGCACCATGCCACTGAGCTCGATGCGCTGGCGCGCGATCTCGCGAACGGCCGCGCCGATCCTCGCGATCTCAAGGCGCGCCTCGCGCGCGAGATCATCACGCGGCTGCGCGGCGCTGAGGAAGCCGCCGCGGGCGAGGAGCACTTCGACCGCGTCTTTCGGCGCCGCGAGGCCGGGGAGGACCTGGCCGAGCTGGTCCTCGAGCCCGGCGACCTCGAGGACGACCGCGTCTTCCTGCCGGCCGTCCTGGCGCGCTGGTTCGGGCAGTCACGCAGCGAGTGGCGACGGCGCATCGAGCAGGGCGGGGTCTCTCTCGACGGCGAGCCTGCCACGACGCTCGCCGTCCCCGCCACCGAGTTGGTCGGCAAGCACCTCAAGGCCGGCAAATCGGCAAAGGTGCAGGGAGTCGTCCGAGGCGCGTGACGCCTGCCGGGTCGCACGTTCGCGGCAGCCTCGAGACGGCCGTGCTCGCACTGGTTGACACCCGGACTCCACCGGGTATACTCCCCTAGCGCTTCAGGAGTCCGCTGGCTGCGCTGTATGCGCGGTAATGACCAGGAGCGCGGATCGTTGACCGACTCCGACTTCACGGTGTAAGCTACGTGATCCTGTCGGGTAGGCGTGTTCGGGCAATTAGTCCTCTGACTTCGATCGTCGGGGTCTTTGCGCCCGCAAAACGCCGGCGACGGTTCGAGAGAGTGCCTACGGGCACGCGGTCTTTGAAAACTGAACAGCGTGCAGGAAGCCGATCGAGTCGACGCCATTCCGGCGTTGGACGATCGGTGGACGCCAGTGAACCTGCGCATCTTCGGGTGCGACAGGTCAATAATGAACCCCGTCCGCGATCTTTGCTGCACCGTGAGCTTTCGGGCTCAGGGTGGTGATCGTGTGACAACGGAGCGGTTCGCCGCTCCGGATTTCTTGAGAGCTCAAGCTCTCTCCTAGGCTTGTCCCGTGGCTTCGGTCACGAGCACCAAGTTCTTTTCGGAGAGTTTGATCCTGGCTCAGGACGAACGCTGGCGGCGTGCTTAACACATGCAAGTCGAGCGAGAAAGCACCTTCGGGTGTGAGTACAGCGGCGAACGGGTGAGTAACACGTGGGCAACCTGCCCCAGAGACCGGGACAACAGCTCGAAAGGGCTGCTAATACCGGATGACGTGCGGTCTGCCAAGTGGACCGCA
>CAWBNR010000019.1:0-106702 GCA_963790185.1 uncultured Thermoleophilia bacterium
CGCGGCGCATTTTACATTCGCGCGCGCATAGGTATACGCTTCGCCCCGTGTAACCGGCGCCGGGCAGTGGCTGCCGGCGGCCGCCGTCGCGGCCGACACGTGGTTCGGCACGAGGAGGGTAGTTCGTTGGCGCAGGGGACCGTGAAGTGGTTCAGTAACGAGAAGGGCTATGGGTTCGTCGAGCGAGAGGACGGCGATGACCTGTTCGTCCACTTCTCGGAGATCGCCATGGACGGCTACAAGACGCTGACCCAGGGGCAGCGTGTTGAGTTCGAGATCACCGAGGGGGACAAGGGGCTGCAGGCATCGCGCGTCATGGTCGTCGAATGACCTGAGCGACGCCCGCGCTTTTGTGCGCACCCGGCGATCGGGGGGCCCGCCGGCCGAGAGGCCGACGGGCCCCTTTCTTGTCCCACCCCGGAGGCTGGAGTAGGATAGCCGTCCCTTTTCGGCCGCTTCGGCAGGGGAGACCGACGATGATCACCGACGACGACGTCCGCTACGTGGCCCGCCTCGCCCGTCTGCGCCTCGAGCCCGGAGAGGCCGAGCGCATGACCGGCGAGCTCGCCAAGATCCTCGGCCACATCGACAAGATGTCCGAGCTCGACACCGCCGACGTACCGCCCACGGCCCACGTCCTCGATGTCGTCAACGTGCAGAGACGCGACACGCCGCGGCCGAGTCTCGACCGCGACGACGCCCTGAAGAACGCGCCGGCTGTCGCCGACGATTGCTTCCGCGTGCCGAGGATGGGGTGACCGGCGTGCTCGACCCTCTGCGGCTCACGGCGCGCGTGGCCAAGCGACTGCTGGTCGACGGTGAGGTATCGGCCGCCGAGCTGACCAAGGTGTATCTGGACCGGATCGCGAACGTCGAAGACCGCGTCCGCGCCTACATCCGCGTGACGAGCGACAACGCCGCCAAGTACTCGACCAAGATCGACCGCGAGATGCAGGCGATGCGCGGTCCACTGGCCGGGCTGCCGCTGGCCGTCAAGGACAACATGGTCACCGAGGGCGTGACCACGACCTGCGCGTCACGCATCCTTCACAACTACTCGCCCGTCTACACGGCCACGGCCGTGCGCAAGCTCTGGGACGCCCATGTCGTGATGCTGGGCAAGACCAACCTGGACGAGTTCGCGATGGGATCGTCGACCGAGAACTCCGGCGTGCAGATGACGCACAATCCGTGGGACCTCGCGACGGTGCCCGGCGGCTCGAGCGGCGGCTCCGCCGCCGCGGTCGCCGCCGGCGAGGCGCTCTGGGCGCTCGGCTCCGACACCGGCGGGTCGATCCGCCAGCCGGCCGCCCTCTGCGGCATCGTCGGCATGAAGCCGACCTACGGCGCCGTCTCGCGCTACGGCCTCATCGCCTTCGCCAGCTCGCTCGATCAGATCGGGCCCCTGACGCGCTCGGTCGACGACTGCGCTCTGCTCCTGCGCCACATCGTCGGCAAGGACCCGCAGCGACACGACCAGCGTCGAGCTGCCCTTCGAGGTCGAGCTGCCCGAGGGCGACCGCCTCGACGGCCAGACCGTCGGCGATCCCCCGCGAGTACCTTGCCACCGGTCGTCGAGCCGGGCGTGCGAGCCCGCTTCGACGAGACCGTCGCGCTGGTCGAGGAGCTCGGCGGGCGCTGCGTCGAGATCAGCCTGCCGCACACCGAGTACGCCCTGCCCGCCTACTACATCATCGCCCCGGCCGAGGCGAGCGCCAACCTGGCGCGCTTCGACGGCGTCCGCTACGGCCACCGCGCCGAGGGCGCCGACGACCTCATCGAGATGTACGAGCGCACCCGCGGCGAGGGCTTCGGCGCCGAGGTGAAGCGGCGCATCATGATCGGCACCTATGCCCTCTCGGCCGGCTACTACGACGCCTACTACGGGCAGCGCGCAGAAGGTGCGCACGCTCGTGCGTCGCGACTTCGCGCACGCCTTCGAGGGCGTTCGACCTGATCGTCTCGCCGACCTCGCCCACGGTGGCCTTCCCGCATCGGCTCGCGCACCGACGACCCGCTCGCCATGTACATGAGCGACATCTGCACGATCCCGGTCAACCTCGCCGGTCTGCCGGCGATCTCGATCCCGTGCGGGCTGAGCCGACGGGCTGCCGGTGGGCTTCCAGCTCATCGGCCCGGCGTTCTGCGAGAACCTCATCCTCGAGGCCGCGCACGCCCTCGAGGGCGCCATCGGCTTCGACACGGCGCCCTCGTTGCGCGACTCTCGCCGCCCACGCCGGTCGCTGGCAGAGGTGTCGTCATGAGCGCCTGGGAGCCGGTCATCGGCCTCGAGGTGCACGTCGAGCTCGACACGCAGACCAAGATGTTCTGCGGCTGCGCCGTGACCAAGGGCGACCCGCCGAACACGCACACCTGCCCGGTCTGCCTGGCGCACCCGGGCGCGCTGCCCGTCGTCAACCAGCGCGCCGTCGAGTACGCCACGCGCATCGCCCTTGCCCTGCGACTGCACGGTGCGGCCGCGCAACGTCTTCCACCGCAAGAACTACTTCTATCCCGACCTGCCCAAGGCGTACCAGATCAGCCAGTTCGACGAGCCGCTCGCCGTCGAGCGGCTGGTTCGAGTACTGGGTCGGCGACGAGAGACTCCGTTGCCGCATCAACCGCGTGCATATGGAGGAGGACGCCGCCAAGCTGGTCCACGCCGGCGGCGAGGCGGGGCGCATCGCCGGCTCCGAGTACACCATGGTCGACTTCAACCGCGGCGGCACGCCGCTGATCGAGATCGTCACCGAGCCCGACATCCCCTCGCCGCGCGGCGGCCCGCGAGTTCCTCCAGCAGCTCCGCGCCCTCGTCATCGAGCTCGGCGTGAGCGCCTGCACCATGGAGGAGGGCCAGATCCGCTGGGACGCGAACATCAGCGTCCGCCCGGCGGGCAGCACCGAGCTCGGCACGCGCACCGAGCTCAAGAACATGAACAGCTTCCGCTTCTTGCAGCAGGCCCTCGAGGCCGAGATGCCGAGGCAAGTCGAGGTCCTCGAGGCGGGCGGCAGGATCGAGCAGGAGACCCTCCACTTCGATCCGGAGACGGGGACGACGACGCCGCTGCGCTCGAAGGAGGAGGCGCACGACTACAGGTACTTCCCCGAGCCGGATCTCGTGCCGCTCGAGATGGACCCGGCGTGGGTCGAGGAGGTCCGCGCCGCGCTGCCGGAGCTGCCCGCGGCGCGCATCGAGCGCTTCGTCGAGCAGTACGGGCTCTCGCGCTCAGGACGCGGTCGTGCTCGGCTCGCAAGGCCCGCTCGCCGGCTTCTACGAGGAGGTCGTCGCCGAGGGCGTCGAAGCGAAGCCGGCCGCCAACTGGACGATGGGCGAGTATCTCGGGCACCTGAACGCCGCCGGCCTCGAGCCGGGCCACGGGCACGTCACCGCCGAGCGCCTCGCCAAGCTCGTCGCGCTGGTCGCGGGCGGCACCATCTCGGCCAGCGCCGGCAAGGAGGTCTTCGCGCACATGGTCGAGGACCGGGCCGAGCCCGACGAGGTGATCGAGAAGTACGGCCTCGGCCAGATCTCCGACGAGGCCGAGCTCGAGACTCTCGTGGCGCGCGTCGTCGCCGACAACGCCACGCAGGCCGAGCAGTTCCGTGCGGGCAAGGAGCAGCTCCTCGGCTTCTTCGTCGGCCAGGTCATGAAGGCGACGCAGGGCCGCGCCAACCCGAAGCTGGTCAGCGATCTGCTGCGCAGGGCGCTCGGCGAGTAGGACCGTGCGGCAGCCCGACGTCGACCCGCACGGCCTGAGTGACGCGCCCGAGCGGCGTCGCTGACTGAGGCGGCGCAGTCGCTGCGCATCGCGGGCGGCGACTGACCGGCGTCAGTCCGCGCCGTCGCCGCGGCCGGACGCTCGCGGTGTTGCCAATCTCTCGCGCCCTGTGGAACAATCGATGTCCGGCCCGCGCCGCGGGAGAGCACGTGTACGGCGCGGCGTCCTTCCCATTCCGCCCGTACGGCAGCGGCGTCACCGTCTCCGGGTCCAGCCCCCGGAGACCAGGCAAACGGCAGGTGAACTGCGATGGACGATCTCTCCAGCTTCGTCATCCCGAACGAACGGCGGCAGGCCGCCGAGCCCTCGGTCTACATCGACGACACGACCCTCCGCGACGGTGAGCAGACGGCAGGCGTCGTCTTCTCGAACCACGAGAAGATGCGCATCGCCAAGCTGCTCGACGAGGTCGGCGTGCATCAGATCGAGGTCGGCATCCCGGCGATGGGCGGCGACGAGAAGGCGGTCATCACGGAGATCGTCGAGCTCGGCCTCGACACCTCGATCCTCGCCTGGAACCGCGCCGTCATCGCCGACGTGCAGCACTCGATCGACTGCGGCGTCGACGCGGTCGCCATCTCGATGTCGGCCAGCGACATCCACATCGAGCACAAGCTGCAGAAGTCGCGCCAGTGGGTGCTCGACCAGATCCGCGAGTGCGTCGCCTTCGCCAAGGAGAAGGGCCTGTACGTCTCGGTCAACGCCGAGGACGCCTCGCGCGCCGACCTCGACTTCCTGCTGCGCTTCGGCCTCGCGGCCCAGGCCGAGGGCGCCGACCGGCTGCGCTTCTGCGACACGCTCGGCATCCTCGACCCTTTCGATACCTACAACGTCATCACGTTCCTCAGGAAGCAGGGCATCAAGACGATCGAGATGCACACGCACGACGACTTCGGGATGGCGACCGCCAACGCACTGGCCGGCATCAAGGCCGGAGCCACCTACGTCAACACCACGGTCAACGGGCTCGGCGAGCGCGCCGGTAACGCCGCCCTCGAAGAGGTCGCGATGGCGCTCAAACACATCGGCAAGGTCGACGTCGGCCTCCACACGCACCGCTTCCGTGAGCTGTCGGAGTACGTGGCCGCGGCGTCGGCGCGCAGCATCCCGGCGTGGAAGTCGATCGTGGGCACCAACGTCTTCGCCCACGAGTCGGGGATCCACGCCGACGGCGTCATCAAGAACCCGCTGAACTACGAAGCCTTCTCCCCCGAGGACGTCGGGCTCGAGCGCCAGATCGTCGTCGGCAAGCACTCGGGGTCGCGCACCATCTACCGCAAGTTCCAGGAGTTCGGGCTCGAGTTGAGCAAGGACGACTGCGCCGCCATCCTCGAGATGGTGCGCAAGACGGCGGTCGAGCTCAAGCGCGCGCTCTTCGAGAAGGAGCTCATGTACATCTACCGGGACTACATCATGCGCCTCGGCGAGGCCGTCCCGATCGGCAACGGCGACGCTCGCGGCCCGGCCGCCGAGGCCGCCGAGTGAGGCCGCGCTCGCTCGCCGAGCGACTCCTCGCCGCCCACGCCGGCCTTGACGAGGTCGCGGCCGGCCAGATCGTGGTCTGCGACGTCGACGTCGCGATCGCCCAGGACGGCACCGGGCCGCTCGCGATCCAGCAGATCGACGAGCTCGGCGCCGCCTGCGTCCAGGCGCCGATCTGCGTCTTCTTCATCGATCACGCGGCGCCGGCACCGCGCAGCGAGCTGGCCAACGCGCAGCGCACGATCCGCGAGTTCTGCGCACGCGCCGGCGCGACACTGTCCGATGTCGAGCTGGGCGTCTGCCACCAGCGCGTGGCCGAGTCCTACGCAAAGCCGGGTGACCTCGTCATCGGCGCGGACTCACACACGTGTACCGCCGGCGCCCTCGGCGCCTTCGCCACCGGGATGGGCTCGACCGATGTCGCTATCGGGATGGCGACCGGCAAGACGTGGCTGCGCGTGCCCGAGACCTTCAGGGTCGAGATCGCCGGCGAGCTCGGCGACCGGGTCGAGGCTAAGGACCTCATTCTCACGCTGATCGGCCGTCTCGGCGCCGATGGGGCGACCTACAAGGCGCTCGAGTTCGGGGGCGAGGGCGCGGCGCGCCTGCCGATGCACGGCCGCCTCACTCTCTCGAACATGGCCGTCGAGGCGGGCGCCAAGGCAGGGCTCTTCGCCAGCGACGAGACGACGCGCGCGTTCCTTGCGGCGAACGGGCGCGACGGCGACTGGCGTCCACTCGCGCCCGACTCCGGTGCGACCTACGAGCGCGTCGTCGAGATCGACGCCGGCGCGATCGTGCCGACCGTCGCGCGGCCCCACACCGTCGACAACACGGCGCCGGCGGCGGAGGTCGGCGACGTGCCCGTCGATCAGGTGCTGATCGGCACCTGCACGAACGGCCGCCTGGAGGACCTGCGCGCGGCGGCGGCCGTCCTCGACGGCCGCCGCCGCGCGCCCTCGACTCGTCTCATCGTCACGCCGGCCTCGCGGGAGGTCGCCCGGGCGGCCGTGGCCGAGGGCCTGCACGAGGTCTTCCTGTCGGCCGGCGCCGTGGTGACCAACCCAGGCTGCGGCGCCTGCGTCGGCATCCACGAGGGCATCCTCGCCGACGGCGAGGTCTGCGTGAGCACCGCGAACCGCAACTTCAAGGGCCGCATGGGCAATCCCGCCGGCAGCATCTACCTGGCCTCGCCGGCGACGGCGGCCGCCACCGCGGTGGCCGGTCACATCGTCGACCCGCGTCAGCTCTGAGGCGGCTTCGGCCGCCGGAGAAGGAGACCAGTATGACCAAGTCCTACGACAGCCCGCCGGCCATGGCGATCGATCCGGCGAAGCGCTACACCGCGACCATCGCGACGCCGCTCGGCGACATCGTCATCGAACTCTTCGCCGACAAGGCGCCGCAGCACCGTCAACAACTTCGTCGTCGCTCGCCCGCGACGGCTTCTACGACGGTGTCACCTTCCATCGCGTGATCAAGGGCTTCATGACCCAGGGCGGCGATCCGACCGGCATCGGGTCGCGGCGGCCCCGGCTACCGGTTCGCGGACGAGTTCCACGCCGATCTGCGAGCACGACGGTCCGGGCATCCTCTCGATGGCCAACGCCGGCCCCGACACGAACGGCTCGCAGTTCTTCATCACCCACGTGGCGACCCCGCATCTCGACGGCCGGCACACGGTCTTCGGCAGAGTGGTCGAGGGCATGGACGTCGTGCTGGCGATCCCGGAGCGCGACCCCGGCCGGGCGCGCGAGCCCGGCGTGGCGATGACCAGCGTGACGATCGTCGAGATCGAGGCCTGAGGTCGCGATGGGGAGCGAGAACGTGGAGGCGAGCACCTTGCGGGGTCGCGCCTGGACCTTCGGCGACGACATCTCGACCGACCACATCGCTCCGGGCCGGCTCTTCCACCTGCGCACGGACCTGCCCGAGCTGGCCAAGCACGTGATGGAGGACGCCGACCCCGGCTTCGCCGCGCGCCATGAGCCCCGGAGATTTCATCGTCGGCGGGCGCAACTTCGGTCTCGGCTCGAGCCGCGAGCACGCGCCCCGCATCATCAAGCTGGCCGGCGTCGGGGCGGTGCTCGCCGAGTCGTTCGCGCGCATCTTCTTCCGCAACGCGATCAACGTCGGTCTGCCGGTGCTGCAGTGCGACACCAGCGGAATAGAGAAGGGCGACGAGCTCGAGGTCGACCTGGCGGCCGGAGAGGTGCGCGACGTGACGAAGGGTCTCGTCGTGCCCTTCGTGCCGCTGCCGGAGGTCATGCTCACGATCCTCGAACGACGGCGGCCTCGTCGCGCACGTGAAGCAGCACGGCGGCTTCGCGCTGCCGGGCGCGTGAGCGCCCGGCAGCGCGAAGCCGCCGGTCCTGTCCCTGCGACCACCCGGAGACCATGACTCACACCGTCACCCTCATCCCCGGCGACGGCACCGGCCCCGAGCTCGCCCAGGCGCTCGAGACCGTGATCGACGCGACCGGCGTCCCATCGAGTGGGACGCGGCAGGACGCCGGCCTCGACGTCATGGACAAGTACGGCACGCCGCTGCCCGAGCACGTGCTCGACTCGGTGCGGCGCAACAAGGTCGCCATCAAGGGCCCGATCACGACGCCGGTCGGCACCGGCTTCCGCAGCGTCAACGTGGCCCTGCGCAAGGAGCTCGACCTCTACGCCTGCCTGCGGCCGGCGCAGTCGCTCGCGGGCGTGCGCAGCCGCTACGCACGACGTCGACCTGGTCATCGTGCGCGAGAACACCGAGGACCTCTACGCCGGCATCGAGCACATGGTCGGCGAGGACGCCGCCGAGAGCATCAAGATCATCACGCGCACGGGCAGCGAGCGCATCGTGCGCTTCGCCTTCGAGTACGCCCGCGAGCCACGGCCGCCGCAAGGTGACGGCCGTCCACAAGGCCAACATCATGAAGTACACCGACGGCCTCTTCCTGCGCGTCGCCCGCGAGGTCGCCGAGCGAGTACCCCGACATCGAGTTCGAGGACCGCATCGTCGACAACATGTGCATGCAGCTGGTGCAGAAGCCCGAGCTGTACGACGTGCTCGTGCTGCCCAACCTCTACGGCGACATCCTCAGCGACCTGTGCGCCGGGCTGGTCGGCGGCCTGGGCGTGGCCCCCGGCGCCAACATCGGCGCACGAGGCCGCCGTCTTCGAGCCGACCCACGGCAGCGCGCCGAAGTACACGGGCCAGAACAAGGTCAACCCGACGGCGCTGATCCTCTCGCGGCGTGCTGCATGCTCGAGCACCTCGGCGAGACCGAGGCGGCCGACGCGCATGGAGGCGCGCGATCGCCGCCGTCATCGCCGAGGGCAAGGACGTCACCTACGACCTCGGCGGCAGCGCCGGCACGCAGGCGATGGCGGCGGCCATCGCCGGCCGCGTCAAGGGCTGACGCGGCCGCCCGGGGCCGCCCGCCCGGGGTCTGCGCTCGTCAAGCGCACGGAGAAAGGGAGGCGTCATGCAGCGACACGAACAGCACATCAACCTCCACGCCACGCCGGAGATGATGGCCGGCGTCTACGCCAACTTCGCCAACGTGAGCCACTCCGACTACGAGTTCTCGATCACCTTCGTGCGTCTCGACCACGAGAGCGAGGAGGACGAGAAGGTCGACGGCGTCGTCGTGAGCGCGCGTCAACATGTCGCCCCGCTTCATGAAGGAGCTGCTCGACGCGATCAGGACAACTACGCAAGTGGTCGACGGCGCGAGAACATCAAGAACCTGCCGGAGACGCCTCCCGACGTACACTAGCTCGCACGGTATCGAAAGGCTGCCGCATGTACCGGCTTGGTCCTCGTCATGCGTTGCGAAGGCGTGCGCGGCTGTGAGACGCGGGAAGGTGCGTCGATCTCGATGAGCGGAGTCTCCTTCTGGATCTGGGTCGTGTTGGCCTTCGGCGCGGCCGCGGCCTGGGGGTTCACGGTCGTCGTCAACAAACGCACGCTGCAGTACGTGGACCCGTTCGCGCTCAACCTCGTCGTGCGGGTCCCGACGATCGTCCTGATCGCAGTCGTCACCGTCGTCCTCACGCTGACGGGCGCATGGGATCTCGGCTTCGGTGTGACGTGGCGGTCGTTCGGCTACATCACGCTCTCCGCCGTCGTCACATGGCTCATCGCATTCAACGCCTACTACCTGGTGCTGCGCCTCGGCGCTCTCGGCGTCGTGACACCCATCATGGCCACGGATCCGCTGTTCACGGCCGTCTTCGCTGTCATGCTTCTGAGAAGTCACGTGGGGTCGCTCGTGATCATCGGGCTTCTCGTCTCCACAGCCGGTGTCGTCCTCATCTCCCGCTGGATGGAAGCACGGCCAGAACGACCTCGGCTCGCAGCCCCACTCGAGCCGCTGGCCGACGCAGGATCTTTGGGCCCGCCGCTCACGGCGTCGCCACCCACGGCGGGAACGCCTGCGGCCGGGAAATCGGCGGCTCGCCTGCGGTTAGAGGTGATCGCCCTTGCGCTCACGGCGGCGGCGGGATGGGGTCTCGGACCGGTGCTCATCGAGCTGGCCACGCGCTCGCTGGGCGCTGCCAGCGCCAGCATGATGCTTCAGAGCCAGGTAATGGGTCTGCTCATGCTCGTCCCGATCGTCTGGCGGCGACGCCGCGTCAGCGTGCGCCGCCTCAGCGAGCACGAACGGCGTCTGGTGGTCCGTCTCGTTCTGATCACGAGCGTGCTCGAGACGTTCTTCGCCGTCTCCTACTACCTTCTGATCGATCAGATCGGCTCGGTGCTGACGGTGCTGATCATCGCCTCGTCGCCGGTCTTCGCCATCCTTGGAGGGATGAGATTTCTGGGCGAGCGGTACGGCTGGAAGCTCGCGATCGGTGCTTGCGTCACGCTTTCCGGCGTGGCGATCGCGACGCTGCAGGGTGTGTGAGGGCACGGTGCCACGCTGTGGCGAACGCGCGGGACCTTGGCGGTCGGGATCGGGCATTGCCGAAATCGAGGCCAGCTGTCAATGTCCAAGGCTGGACGCGGCTCGGTCGGCGGACCTGACCCTGCTGAGACCGGAGCGTTTCGGTGTCCTCTGAGCGACGGAGACGACTGGGACGGCGCGTCTGCGCCGCGCGAGCCCTGATGAGGAACGAGAAGGCGGCCCGGAAGGCGCTCGCGAGCGCCGGGGGACCGCACGACGACGGAGGTGCATCGTGAGCGACGACACGACCCCGCAGATCCGGGTCATCAAGCCGGCCGACGTGGTGTGGAGCGAATCGGCGCGGAACCCGGAGGAGACAGACCCGCCGGGCGGCGAGTCCACGGCGGCCGCATCGCCCGACGGCAAGTTCAGCGTCGGCTACTGGCAGCGCGACGTGCAGCGCCGGCCCTTCGTGCGCCCGTATCACGAGGTCGCTCTCATCCTCGAGGGCGAGGTGGAGATCGAACTCGACGACGGTACCGTGCTGCACGCCGGACCCGGCGACATCCTCGACACGCCCAAGGGCAGCGGCGGTTTCTGGCGCAGCCTGCAGCCCGTGCGCAAGCTCTGGGCGATCTACGAGGAGTAGAGGAGCGGCGGCGGCGGGCCGGGAGGCGGGCCGCCGCCCCTGCCGTTTGCTGGCCTTTTCGGACACCTGTCCGACGCGATTTGCACAGCTCGTCAGTTGCCGGACCCCCGACCACTGGCTAGAATGGCACACGCCTATCCCCGTCGCGCACGCACTACCACGGGGCACGATTCAGCGAGTCTCCCGGGAGGATGCCTTGGACTTCTACAAGGGCAACGTGCTCAGGATCGACCTGAGTGCCGGCACGACCGCCGTCGAGCCGCTCAACATGGAGTGGGCCGAGCAGTACATCGGCGGCAAGGGTCTGCTGCTGCGCTACCTGTGGCAGGAGGTCCCGCCGAAGGTGGACCCGTGGTCGCCCGACAACCCGATCATTCTCATGACGGGACCGTTCGCCGGTACCGGCGTGACGACGGCGTCGCGGCTCGTCGTGGGCTGCAAGAGCCCGACCACCGGCATCCTGACCGACAGCTACGTCGGCGGGTCGTTCGCGCCTGAACTCAAGTTCGCGGGCTACGATGCGGTGATCATCACGGGCAAAGTCGCGAAGCCCACCGTCGTCGTCATCAAGGACGACGTCATCGAGTTCCGCCCGGCCGACAAGTACGTCGGCATGAAGACCTCCGCGGTCGAGGAGGCCATGCGCCAGGACGTCGACCCCGACGCCAAGACGCTCTCCATCGGCCCCGCGGGTGAGAAGAAGATCCCCTGGGCCTGCATCTCGACCGACCAGTACCACAAGGCCGGCCGTGGCGGCCACGGCGCCCTCATGGGCGACAAGAATCTCAAGGCCGTGGTCGTGCGCGGCACGGGCTCGGTGCCGGTGGGCGACGCCAAGGCGTTCCTCGACCTGATGTACAGGATGCACACGGAGTACATCCTCACCGAGGACAACCTCTGGGCGCACGAAGAGGGTACACCGGTGCTGGTCGACGTGATCAACGGCGGCGGCGCGTTCCCGACCCGTAACTGGTCGGCCGGCGTCTTCGAGGGCACCGACAAGATCAACTCCGAGTCCTTCCAGAAGATCCGCACCAAGAAGCGGGCCTGCTACCAGTGCGCCATCGGCTGCCGCAACTTCCACGCCACCACGTTCGGCGGCGAAGAGGTGCGCGGCGAGGGCCCCGAGTACGAGACCATCGCTCTCTGCGGCGCCAACTGCGGCATCGCCGACATCGACGCGCTGATGAAGTTCAACGAGCTCTGCGACGAGCTCGGTCTCGACACCATCTCGAGTGGCGCCGTCGTCGGTCTCGCGATGGATCTTACGGAGAAGGGCATCAAGGACTTCGGTCTTCGCTTCGGCGAGGTCGACGGCTACGTCAAGGCGCCGGAGATGATCGTCTCGCGCGAAGGCGCCGGCGCCGATCTCGCCCTCGGCACGCGCGCCCTGGCCGCCAAGTACGGCCACCCGGAGCTGGCGATGGAGGTCAAAGGCCTGGAGCTCCCGGGATACGACCCCCGCGGGTCGTTCGGCATGAGCGTCGGCTACGCGACGAGCGACCGCGGCGGCTGCCACATGCGCACCTACCCGACGGGCGACGAACTCATTGCCGGCACCTCCCCGGCGAACGAGATCGACGCCGCCAAGGTGACCCAGATCGTCGTCGGCGACTCCTCCAAGGGTTTCATCGGGCAGAACATGAGCTCGATCAAGTTCAGCGGCATCTGGTGCGACTTCTGGGCGATCACGCCCGAGCAGATCGCGATCCTCTTCAGGGAGCTCTGGGGCCGCGACGTCGCCGAGGACAAGGTCCTCAAGATCGGCGAGCGTATCTGGAACCTCGGCCGCCTGTTCAACCTGCGCGAGGGCGTCGAGAAGGACGACCTGCCGAAGAAGCTCTACGCCAAGTCCGGTGCCTTCGCCGACGGTCCGTCGGCGGGTCAGGCGGTCGGCGAAGAGAAGTTCGCAGCCATGTTGGCCGAGTACTACACGCAGCGTGGCTGGGACGAGCAGGGCGTCCCCTCCGAGGCCAAGCTCACCGAGCTCGGCATCGACGTGCGGCTCTGACGGCCGGTCCACGAGAGAGACGAAGGGACAGAAGAATGCCTCACGTGATGATCAGCTCGAAGAAGTGCACCGGCTGCCACATGTGCGAGCTCGCCTGCTCGGCCCTCCATGAGGGCGCCTACCGGCCCTCCGTCGCGCGCCTCTTCTCGGAGGTCAACCCGACGACCGGGCAGATCAAGGGCCACACCTGCCTGCAGACCGCCTGCGCGAAGTGCCAGGAGGCCTGCCCCCAGGACGCGATCGTGACCCGCGAGATCACCGTCCGGGTCAAGGGCGACTACCCCGGCAAGAAGAAGAACGGCGACGTCGTCAAGGGCTACGTGCTCGTCGTCGACGAGGAGAAGTGCACGAACTGCGGCGAGTGCTACGACGTCTGCCCGACCGGGGTCATCCACGAGCACCCCGAGCGCGAGGTCGCCTTCAAGTGCGACCTCTGCGACGGCGAACCCCAGTGCATCGCCTTCTGCCAGAACCCGCACGTGCTCGCCGTCGATCTCAAGGTCGACAAGGCCGACAAGGCGCTTCAGGCGTAGCCGGATGGCCGCCGTTTCCGTGAAACTGCCGGTGGGGATGACGACCGAGGACGGTCGGCGTGACGTGGAGTGCGACGCGGTGACGGTCCGGGAGGCGCTCGAGCATGCGATCGCCGTCGAGCCGCGGCTGCGGCCGCGTATCTTCCGGGATGATGGGCGCGTCTGGGCGGGCGTCTTCCTGAACGGGCGCAACATCAACGCCCGCGAGGGGCTCGACACGGCGCTCGATGACGGTGACGCGATGAAGGTGGTCCCACCGATCTCCGGCGGCTGAGCGAAGGCGCGAGACGATCGTAGGGGGCGGGCGGCCCGCAGGGCCGCCCGCCCCCTTCTCTTTGCGATCCGCGGCGACTACGCGTGCCGGCGCTTGCGGGGCCGCAGCGTCCGACGTCGTCCGTTGACCACTCTGGTAGCATCGCCGGCATGGACGAGACGACGTGCCGGCGCCTGCTCGGCGAGGTCAGCCTGAGCTCAGCGATCGAGGGTCGGTGGAGCGTGCGACGCTTCCTGCTGGAGCCGCTGCCGCGGGAGGACGTGCGCGCCATGGTGGCGTGCGCGACTCACGCCGCGAACGCCGGCAACGCGCAGGGGTGGCGCTTCGTGGCGGTCGAGGACGCGGCCGTGCGCTGCGACATGGCGGCGGTTGTGGACGCGGCTGTCGACGAGGTCGCCGCGTGGCCCGAGTGCGAGGGCCGCGAGGCCGACATCAAGGCCATACGCGCCTACGCGACGCTCTTCGCCGGCGCCCCCGTCGTGATCGCGGTCTTCGTGCTGCCGTACGAGTCGCGCGCCGATGCGTTGCTCGAGCTCCGGGGTGCGCCGCGGGAGCGGCGCGACCGGCTGCGGCAGCGGCCGGACCTGCAGAGTGTCGGCGCCGCCGTCCAGCTGCTCTGCACGGCGGCGCACGCGATGGGCTACGGCAGCTGCTGGATGACGGCTCCGGTGCTCGCCGCGCCGGCCATCGAGGAGCTGCTCGGTGTCGAGGCTCCGGCTCACCTGGCGGCGGTGGTCCCCATCGGTCGCCCCGCCGGCCGGCCGCACCACTCACCGCGCCGGCCCGTCGACGACGTCCTCGAGTTTCGCTGACGGGGACGGCCGGCGCCGCGCGTCGTCTTGCGCGCCCGCGCCGGCCGTCGGTACACTCGAGCCGCGGCCAGAGCCGCGCCTCCACCCTCACACGGTGGTCGTCAGCTGACCGAGGGAGAACCGTGAGCGCCCCAGCCGCCGAGATCCGTGAGTTGTGCGCGTACGCGCTCGACGACGGCGTCCTCGGCGAGGCCGAGCTGGCGCGACTGCTTGCCGCCGACGACGAGGCCGCCGAGGAGCTCTATGCCGCCGCCCGCGAGCAGCGCGCGCGCCGGTTCGGTGACGGCGTCTTCCTCTACGGTTTCGTCTACTTCTCGACGTTCTGCCGCAACGCGTGCGCGTTCTGCTACTACCGCGTCGGCAATCCCGGGAGTCCCCGCTACCGCAAGAGCGCCGCGGAGGTCGTCGCCATCTGCCGAGACCTTGCCGCGTCCGGCGTGGACCTCCTCGACCTGACGATGGGGGAGGATCCCGTTCTTCTCGACGACGGCGCCTCGCGTCTCGTCGAGCTGGTCGGGGCCGTGCGGGAGGCGACCGGCCTGCCCGCCATGGTCTCGCCGGGTGTCGTCGCCGACGATGTGCTGGCCGAGCTCCGCCGCCGCGGCGCCGACTGGTACGCCCTCTACCAGGAGACGCACACGCCGGCGCTGTACGAGCGCTTGCGTATCGGCCAGCCGTTCGGGCGGCGCGTCGCTGCGCGGCGCGCCGCCCGAACGGCTGGCCTGCTCGTCGAGGACGGCCTGCTGACCGGTATCGGCGACGTCGTCATCGACCGCGCCCGCTCGATCGTGGCCATGCGCGCCGGCGGCTGGCAGCAGGTGCGGGTCATGACCTTCGTCCCGCAGCCGGGGACGCCGCTGGCCGCGACGCCGCCGCCGGACGACGGCGACGAACTGCGGACCATCGCCGCCATGCGGCTCGCGATGCCCGACCGCCTGATCCCCGCCTCGCTCGACGTCGACGGGATACGCGGGCTCGAGCGCCGCCTGCAGGCCGGCGCCAACGTGATCACCTCGATCGTGCCGCCGACGACCGGGCTGGCCGGCGTCTCCCAGTCGGAGCTCGACATCGAAGAGGGTCGCCGGACGGTCGCCGGCGTCCTTCCGCACCTCGCGCGGCTCGGGCTGCGGCACACCGGTCGGGATGCGTATGCCGTGTGGCTCGACGAGGCGCGTCGCCGGGCCGAGGCGGAAGGCGCGGCGACATGAGGCTCGCGGTCGTCGGCGGCAAGCTGCAGGGGACCGAAGCCGTCTACCTGGCAGGCAAGGCCGGCTACGAGACCGTCCTCGTGGACCGCCGTGAAAGGTCGCCGGCGTCGGGTCTGGCCGACAGGGTCGTCGTGCTCGACGTCACGGCGGACGAGGCGGCGAGCAAGGCGGTCCTCAGCGCCTGCGACGCGGTCCTGCCCGCCTGCGAGGACGAGGCGACGCTGGCTTGGCTCGACACGCACGTGCCGCGCTGGGGCGTGCCGCTCCTGTTCGACGTCGCCGCCTACCGTGTGACCTCGTCGAAGCTCGCCTCGAACCGGCTGATGGCCGAGCTCGGACTGCCGCGACCGAGACCGTGGCCCGACTGCGCCCTGCCCGTGGTCGTGAAGCCGTCGTCGGCCAGCGGCAGCGAGGGCGTGACGGTGGCGAGCGACGAGGCGGAGTTGCGAGCCGCGCGGGCGCGGCTCGAGGCCGAGGGTCACGAGGTCGTGATCGAGGAGTACGTGGCCGGGCCGTCGCTCTCGCTGGAAGTCCTCTGCCGCGACGCGCACGCCGTGCCCCTGCAGGCCACGGGACTGGAGTTCGACGAGGGCTACGACTGCAAGCGGGTCGTCGCCCCGGTGGAGGAGGCCTGGAGCGAGGCCGCGACGCCGCAGGCGCTCGCGGCCTTCGACGCGGTGGCAGTGCAGCTTGCGATGGAGCTTGGGCTCGAGGGGCTCATGGACATCGAGGTGATGGTCCACGACGGGCAGCCCAAGGTGCTGGAGATCGACGCCCGCCTGCCGAGCCAGACGCCGACGGCGGTGTACTGGTCGAGCGGGCTCAACGTCGTCGAGCTGCTCTATCGCACGGTCGCGGAGGGACGCGTGCCGGAGGTCGACCGGAGGCCTGCTCAGGCCTGCGTGTACCAGCACGTCCACGCCGAGGACGGCGCCATCTCCGTCATCGGCGAGCACGTGATGGGCGGCGCTCGCCCCCTCGCCGTGGTGCCGGGGTTCTTCGGCGCCCACGAGGCGCTGACCGACTACGAACCTGGGCGCGCCGCATGGTCGGCGACGCTGATCACGCTGGGCGCGAACGTCGGGGAGGCGCGAAGGCTCGCCGACCAAGCCGTCCGCGCGCTATCCGCCGAAGAGCGCCTGGCACTGAGACTCGAGGGTGAGGGCTGATGGGGGCGGGCACCGGTCGCGGAGCGCCGGCACCATGACGCGCCTGACGGAGGACGACGTGCACGACCTGCCCGCGCGGCTTGTCGCCTTCGAGGACGAGCTCGTCGCCGTGTCCGGTCTCACCCTGTGCGAGTTGGCGCAGCGCACGGTCGACCTCGATCGGGCACTGGCCGGCAGGTCGGGACCGCTCGAGGCCGCTGCGGCGTTCGCGAGTCCGCCTGCCACCGCCGCCGTCGCGTTCGATGGCGCCCGCGTCGCGGCGGTGCCGGTGAGCACCGGCGAGGGCGTCATCCCGGGCTTCTCCGCGTGTGTCGTCGCGATCCTGCGCCACCTCGGCTGCGACGCACGTGTCACCACGCTGCCCGACGTGCGGGGCCTGCAAGAGGCGGCCGACGGCGGCGATCCGCTGGTCTTCATCGCCGACGATTCCCGCTTCATCGCGCTGAACATCCGGACGGGCGCCTGCGTCGACGACGACCCTGCCACCGCGCACGGGTACGCAACGGCGCTCGCGGCGGCGGCCGGCGGTCTGTCCGGCAGGGCCGTGCTGCTGCTGGGTCTGGGGCCGGTCGGCCGCGCCGCCGGCCGCCGTTTGGCCGCGCTGGGCGCCGACTTGCGTGTCGTCGAGCCCGACGCCGCCGCCGTGGCGCGAGCTGCCGCCGAGGGTCTCGCCTTCGTGCGCGTCGCCCTGGCGGACGGGCTCGCCGGATGCGATCTCGTCTTCGACGCGACGCCCGCCGCCGGCATCATCGGCGCCGGCGACCTGCGCCCCGGCACCATCGCCGCCGTTCCCGGCGTGCCGTCGGCGTTCGACGCCGGGGCGCGTGCGGCGCTCGGGGAGCGTCACATGCACGAGCCTCTGGCCGTCGGGGTGGCCGTCATGGCGGCGCGGGCGCTGGCCTAGGGTGAGACCGGGCCGGGGCGCTCATCGCGAGTGGTGACGGACGCGGGCGGGGCGGCCCGGCACTTGTGCCGGGCCGCCCCGCCCGCGTCCGTCACGCCGTCCTCGCGGCGCTCTTGCACTGTCAGGCGGTCGTCGACTTGCGGACGGCCAGCGCGAGGCCGAGCAGGAGCAGGACGGCGCCCGCGACGATCGCGACGATCGGCAGCGTCGTGCCGTAGAGCTGCAATGTACCGGCCGCATCCTCGGCGTCGGTCTTGGCCTCCTCGACCGACGCGTCGGTCGAGGTGTACGTGTAGTCCATGATGGGCACCCGCAGGGTGCCGAGCTGTTCCACCGGCAGCAGTTCGAGGGCCGTGCCCTCGACCGCGTCCGGGCTCAGGCCTACCGTACGCGTCTCGCGCTTCTCGGTGTCGACGATGATGCCGGTCGTCGGGTCGACCCAGTAGGTGCCCTCGTAGTCGTAGTAGTAGCCCAGCGGCACCGTGTCAGGCAGCTGCTCGAGCAGCGTCGGCAGCAGCGTCTCGGCGGCCGGGCCGAGGTCCACCCCGCCGAGCAGGAGGGCGAGCTGGGACTTGGGCAGCTCGGCGGGCAGTCCCATCCCCTGGACCATCTGGCCGGCGATGGGCTGCGGGTCGCTGGCCGACGTGAACTTGTACAGCGTCATGCCGCTGCGCTCGTGCGTCGCCTCTTCGACGAACGTGAGCGGCACCGTGCTGAGGTAGTCGTCGCTCCAGCCGGTGTAGTCCTTCTGCTCGGTGTCCATCGGCCAGCCGATCACGTAGCCCTCACGCGGCCAGAAGCCCTCGTTCTCGGCCCACTCCGCCGGGTGGTCGTCGGACCATTCCATCGTCACCCGGTCGACGGAGTAGTTGTTCACGCCTTGCTGTAGCGGCTGGCCGCCGCTCGTCATCGCGCGCTCCTCCGTGACGAGGGCGAGCCCGTCTGTGGTCGCGGCGACGAAGAAGTGGCGCTCGAGCTCGATTGGCAGATCGGTCATCGTCTGGAACGTCGCCGGATCGAGCAGCGTCGCCATCGTGCCCTCGTACGTGCGCGTGGTGTCGGTGTCGGCGGGCAACTGCTTCATCCCCGGCACGACGACCAGCATGACGACCAGTCCGGCCGCCACCAGGACGACTCCGACGACGGCCAGCACCCAGCCGAACCCCTTGCCACCCATGAAAGCCCCCGTTCGGATCGTGGACGCCCAAGTCCCAACGGCGCCGCGGCGCGCGAGCGGCGCGGGTACGTGGAACGATGCGCAACTCTACGCGGATGTGGGCCGGCACCGCAATGTTGGCCCGTGCACAAGGGGGCGCACGAGGCCGGGTCGCGGTATCATCGAAGGACGCGGGGGCTCGATCGGAAGGATCAGCACGGGCTCTAAACCCGTGCAGAGGGGTGTGACTCCCCTAGTCCCCGCCAGATCCTCCTCCGGGACGACCCGCAGTCCGGGCGGCGGTCGGGACGGCCGCCGCCCTCCGTCGTCTCAGGTGTGGGCGAGCGCGGCGAGGGCGAGCTCGACTGCCTCGGCGGGCGAGCTCGCCCGCCGCACGCCCTCGAGCTCGCCCTGACCGGAGGCGTCAGGCGCGCGCAACTCCCAGCTGTCCAGCAGCACGACCGTCCGGCCGAGGTTGCGCGCCAGCGCGATCTCGCTGAGCGTCCCCCAGGCGCCGCCGAGGGCGATCACGACGTCGCCGCCGGCCACCACCGCGAGGTTGCGCGCCCAGCCGATCGCCGTGGGAAGCGAGAAGGTCAGGTCTGGGGCGGCGCGCTCGCGATCGGCCTCCGGCAGGATGCCGATCGAGACGCCGCCCTCGGCGGCGACACCGCGAGCCACGGCCTCCATGACACCCGAGCGTCCGCCACAGACGACGACCCACTCCCGTCGTGCGAGCAGCCGTCCGAGCTCCTCGGCCTCGGCCGCGAGTTCCGGGCCGCAACGGCTCGCGCCGATCACGCTGACGTACGTCTTGGACACGGCCGCCCTCCTCCTTCGGGTCGCGGACGAACCGATTGTAGCGAAACGGACGGGGCGGGCGCTGCAGCGCCCGCCCCGTCCGTCCTTGCTCCGCGCGCTCGCCGCGATGACGCCGGCGGTCTCGTCTCAGCGCGCCACGGTGCCGCCGCTTCAGTGCGGCGTGCCGCCGCCTCCGCCGCCGGTCGTCTTGGGGGCGAGCTCGAAGTCGACCCAGGAGCTGAAGCCGTCGCTCGCGAGCTGCGAGCGGTAGGGCCACTCGCCCTCGGCGGCGTCGATCGGGTCGAGGCCGGTGATCACCGCGTTGCGGGTGACCGATCCGTCAGCCCAGGACGCCGCCGGATCGAGACCGAAGATGACACGATACTTGCCCGCCTTGAGCTTCATCGCCTTGCCGTCGAGCAGGTAGCCGTAGACGACGTAGCCGCCCACGTTGACCTCGGCGCCGAACACCTGCGTGCCGTCCGTGCCGTACTTGTCGGCGACCGCCATGCCGTCCCCGTCGAAGAGCTCGGGGCCGGTGATGTTGCCCGCGTCGTCCAGCGCGTACAGGCTCAGCCGCGCGCAGTTCGAGTACACCGTGGTCCACGGCGTCGGCAGGGTGTATGCCGTGCCGGTGGCCCCGCTCTCGTTCGCGACGGGCGCCGCGTCGGCCGCGCCCCAGACCTCGTCGATACCTGTGCCCTCGAGGTGGTTCATGGCGTAGCCCAGCATCCCGGTGGTGTTCTCGCGGTAGAGACGCACCTCGAGGCGGATCTTCGCCGTCACCGGCCACGTCTTGGCGAGCAGGCTGTCACCCCAGTCGAGGCGCGTGACCGCGACGGGTCCGCTCGTGCTCCAGTCGGCCCACTCGGCCTGCCAGGTCGCCTCGGTCTTCTGCGGGTAGAACCAGCTCGAGTAGAGCGGGGCGCCGGCCGCGTCGACCGTGCCCGGCATGTAGTAGAGAGGATTGGTCGCCATGTACGAGGCGAAGTTGTCGACCAGCGGCGTCGAGCGGAAGCCCGAGTCGACATCCACATCGCCGCCGACGATGTTGTAGCCCTCCGAGAAGATCACCGGGACCGAGAGGTTGTTGCCCAAGTCAGTCGGTTCCTCGGCTGCTGCCGGTGCGGCGACCACGAGGGTCGCAGCCAACAGCATGAACAGTGCGCACGCGAGCGCGCGCGATCGCGAGATGGTATGCACAGTTATCCCCCTTATGGCCGTCCGCGCTTGGCGGCAGTCTCTGGCTGCCGGTGCCGGTACACGACATGTGCCCCGGCGGCCCCATCGGCGGACGGTCCCCCATTGACGTGATGACTTATGGACCGCGCGGTCGCACGGTCGCAGATCACCCCCTCGACTTGGCCCCCTGGTGCTGGCCCCTCACGGCGGGTCGCTCGCCCGCGGACCCGCCCACTTCGTTGATGAAGTGTCTATCATGACCCTCGGAACGGACTTTTGTCCAGTACGCCGGCCGTTGCGCGCTACCGCGGCGGCGCGAAGCGCCCGCGTCCGGCCTCGCGGTCGGCCCTCTCGCGGGCGAGGCAGGCCCACGGCCGCCCTCCCGGTGACCCGTAGAAGATGTGGAAGTCGGGGCGGTAGCCGCGTCGCTCATAGAAGCGCACGGCATCGTGGTTGGCCTCGTCGACGCCGATCTCGACGTCTTCGATGCCGCGGCGCGCGAGCTCGGCGTCCAGCGCGTCCATGAGCGCCGTGCCGACGCCCGCGTCACGCTCATCGTCGGCGACGCTCAGGTGGGCCAGCACGGCATGGCCGTCGCCCGTGTACCAGACGGCGTCCGGCCCTTCGATGAGGACGTAGGCGTAGCCCACGACGTCGTCGCGACGGCGCGCCACGAGGACGAACGCGTCGCCGGTGAGCGCCTTCGCCATCTCGGCGCGCTCGATCGGCCACGACTGCTCGAAGGGGCGGACCGGGACGATCGCGCCCGGCAGCGCGGCGACATGGTCGAGCAGCGACCTCCACAGCGGCGCGAGGATCTCGATGTCGCCGGGGTCGAGGTGCGAGATCGTGATGTCGTCCGGCATGCGCCGTCTCCTGGTCAGACAGGCCCCGGGTCCGCCGGTCCCGTGCTGGCCCCGAGCGTCGCGTCCAGCAGTCGCACCGCTCCCTGCTTGCTGAGCGGCTCGTTGAGATTACCGCACTTCGGGCTCTGGACGCACGAGGGGCAGCCGCTCTCGCACGGGCACTCCGCGACCAGCCGGCGGGCGTCGCCGGCGAGCTCGCGGAACGCGTCGTGGGCGCGCCGCGACAGGCCGACCCCGCCCGGGTAGCCGTCGTACACGAAGATGGTGGCCTGGCCGGTCTGCCAGTGCCAGGGCGTGGAGAGCCCGCCCACGTCCCAGCGGTCGCACATGGCGTAGAGCGGCAGGAGGGCGATGAGGACGTGCTCCGCCGCGTGCAGCGCGCCGGGCACGTGGGGACCGGCGTCCGGCGCGGCGGTGCCGCCGGCTTCGGACGACAGGCCGGCGAGCGCCGCCTGCAGCAGATCCGGGGACAGCGTGAGCCAGAGAGCCTCGGTGGTGAAGACCTGTTCGGGGAGGTCGAGCTTGGTCGTGTCCAGCACGCGGCCGTCGGTGATGTCGCGTTTCTGGTAGGCGACGACCTGCTCGGTCACCTCGATCTCGCCGAAGAAGAGGGTGGCGCCGGGGGAGAGGGCATGAGGCAGCCCCTGTCCGGCGAGCAGCACGTGCTTGTCGACCTTGGCCTGCGTGTAGAAGCTCCCAGGGGAGTCCTCGACGAGCACCAGCCGCTCGTCGAGGTCGAGCCGGCGCACGAGGTAGCTCTCACCGAGGTGCAGGTAGACGGCGCCGGGATGCGCGAAGCGGAAGACGCGCTCGCTCTCGAGCGTGCCGAGGATCGAGCCGTCGCGCGACTCGACGATCATGAAGCGCGTGGAAGAGGCGCTGCGCAGGGAGGTCTCGGCGGCGGGCGAGTGCGGCCTGGCCCAGGCCAGGCCGTCGCCCCGCCGCCGCAGGTGTCCGCCTTGCGCGAGCCGCTCGGCAAGCAGCAGACCCCGCTCGCCGAAGTAGGTCTCGTCGGCGGCCGTGAGCGGACGTTCGTAGGCGGCCGCCTCGAGGTGCGGCGTGCTGATGTGAGGGTTGTGCAGGTCGACGACGGCCTCTTCGACAGTGCGCCCCAGCAAGCGCTCGGGTTCGCGCATGAAGTATTGATCGAGCGCGTCGGACCCGGCGACGAGCACCGCCCAGCCGTGACCCCGCCGCCCTGCGCGCCCCCATCGCTGCCGCAAGCTGGTGACCGTCCCGGGGAATCCGGTGACGAGCGCGACGTCGAGCTCGCCGACATCGATGCCGAGCTCGAGAGCGCTGGTCGCGACGACAGCGTCGAGGTCGTGCTCGAAGAGGCGTCGCTCGATCTCGCGGCGCTGCTGCGGCGTGTATCCCGCGCGGTAGGGCTGGACGCGATCCACGGCATCGGAGCTCCGCTCGCCGAGGCGCCGCCGCACGGCGCCGAAGACGAGCTCGGCGGCCTTGCGGGTGGGCGCGAAGGTGATCACGCGCGCGCCGGCCAGGACCGCCTCGCTCGTCACGTAGGCGGCCTCCGCGAGCGTGCTGCGCCGCGTACCTTGGTCCGTGTCCTCGAGGGGCGGGTTCCAGAAGACGACGGCGCGCTCGTGGCGCGGGGCGCCGTCGTCTTCCACGGCCACGAACGGGAGACCGACCAGCCGTTCGGCGAAGGCCTTGGGCTCGGCGATCGTCGCCGAGGCGAGCACGAACTGCGGCGCGGCGCCGTAGGCGTCACACAGGCGCCGCAGGCGCCGCACGACCTGGGCGACGTGCGAACCGAACACGCCGCGGTAGACGTGGGCCTCGTCGAGCACGACGTAGCGCAGGCGGTGGAGGAACTCGGACCAGCGCTCGTGCGACGGCAGGATGCCGACGTGCAGCATGTCGGGATTGGTGAGGAGGATGTTCGCCGTGCGGCGGATCGCGCCGCGCTGATCGGCCGGCGTGTCGCCGTCGTAGACGGCGGGCGACACGCCGGGCATGTGCAGCGCGCCGAGCTTGCGCACCTGGTCCTGTGCCAGCGCCTTGGTGGGATAGAGGTAGAGGGCGCGCGCCCCGGGGTCGGCGGCGATCGCCTGCAGCGTGGGCAGGGTGAAGGCGAGCGACTTGCCGCTGGCCGTGCCCGTGGCGACGATGGCGTGCGCGCCGCGCGCGAGAAGGTCCCACGTCTCGCGCTGGTGGGAGTAAAGACGCGTGACACCGGACCGTTCGAGGGTGGCGCGCACCGCCGGGTGCAGGTCGTCCGGCAGGTCGGCGTGGCGTGATCGCCGGGCCGCCTCGTGAGCGACCGCGACCACCTGCTGGTGGCGACGGGGGTCGAACAGGCTGCGCAGCGCGTCGGTCGCCGGGGGCATGGACCCATACTACCGAAGGATGGGGACCCCTCAAGCTCGCTCGCGGCGCCTTATGGCTGGTGCTGCGTGGCGAAGGCGATCAGCGGGAGGAGCAGCGCGGCGAGCAGCGCGGCAGAAGCGATGACGAGCGCTGCTCGCAGTGTGATGACTCTCATCCAGTCTCCTCGGGGGCGACGGGCGCAGGCATCGGCGCCTGATGGCGCCTCTCAGTCTCCCTATCGGCGCTTTGGCCGCGGGTCATAAGGCAGTCTGAGCGGACGCGTCGCCTGCGGGGCCGATGCAGCCTCGCGTTTGCCCCTGATGTGGGGCCGCTGTAAGCTGCCCCGCGTATGCGCAGCCTGACGAATGACCGGCGACAAGCTCGTGATGCTCGCCGCACACAGATCAGGCGTCGGCGTCTCGGGGCGCTGATCCTTGCGGTGACCTTCGTCTCCCTCGCGGTCTGGGCGGCGACCGCCCTCCCGACGGCGACTCCGGCCAAGGTGCCCGAGACGGCGGTGCACCCGACGTTCGGCGCCACCCCCGCCTCCGATCGGGTCGTGATCGCCCACGTGGACGGCGTCCCGGTCCTGCTCCCGGTGCCCGGCGACGCCACCACCGCGATCGCCTACCACCCGGTCGGCAGCCCCGACGCCGTCGCCTTCTCGCCGGAGGGCGAGTGCGTCAGCGGTGGCGGTATCGGACGGCGTCTGGCCGACATCTTCAAGAGCGGCGGCGGCGTGCAGTACTACCTCATCGACGGCAACGGCGGCGACGCTTCGGCCGAGACGGCCGGGCTCTCGGTCGGGGCCGTCCCGGGTTCCAGCATCACCAGCCCGGTCGACGGCGTCGTGGTCGCCGTGAAGGAGTACGAGGTGTCGGGTCGCCACACCGACGTGCAGATCGACATCCGGCTCACGGCCGATCCGACGCTGATGCTCGTGCTGACACACGTCACCCACGTGCGCGTCGAGCCTGGCGAGCAGGTGGTGGCGGGCGAGACGCCGATCGGCGAGGTCCGCGCCTTCGCGCGCGAGCTCGAGCAGGCGCTGCGCGAGTTCACCTCGGACAACGGCGACCACGCCCAGCTCATGGTGTTGCGCGTGGCCTCCGAGCTCGGCGAGTTCTGAGGTGGTCGCCGGCGTCCCTCAAGCGACGCGGGCGGTGATCGGCGGATCGGGTTCGTACGCCGCGTCGATCCCGGATGGGCTCGACGTCCCCGTCCGCGTCCTCGAGCGCGACCTCGTGATGGAGACGCCGTGGGGCGACAGCCCCCCCTTCATTCTCTTCGAGCTCGACGGTCGGCGTGTCCTGCACGTGCGCATGCACGGCTGGCGGCGTGGTGTCTCGCGCGGGCGCGCGTCTCGCCAAGTCTTCAGCGTGCTGCATCGGGCCGGCGTCCGCCGGATCCTCTCCGACGCCGGCGTCGGCAGCCTCAACCACCTGCTCGACCCGGGTGATCTCGTCGTGCCCGACGACTTCGTCGACACGACCACGGACCGGGACCGTCTGGGGCCGGTCGTCGGCGATCACCTGCTGATCATGCGCGACGCGGTGTGCGCGACCGGGCGCGAGGCGCTGCTCGGCGCCGCCCGGGGTCTCGCGCCCGGTCGCCGCCTCTTTCCGCGGGGAGTCTACGTCGTGACCGAGGGCCCGCGCTTCGAGTCGCCGGCCGAGGTGCGCCACCTCCAGACGATGGGCGACATCGTGGGGCAGAGCTTCTCGCCCGAAGTCTGGCTGGCGCGCGACATCGGCGCCTGCTACGCGGGCCTCTACGTCGTCGTCAACTACGGCGAGGGCGTCGTGCACGACTGGGAGCACGATGAGCTGGCGCGCCTCTTCAAGGACGACGCCCCGCTCGTCGGGCGCGTCCTCCTCGAGGCACTGCGCGCCCTGCCTGAGGACGACGACTGCCACTGTCGCACCCTGCGGCGCCCGACACTTCTGCGCTGACCTCGCTCCGCCGGCCTACGACACCCCGAGGGACCACACCAACACCGCGAACCCGTTGAAGACGGCGTGCATCGTGATGCTCGTCCACAGCGACCCTGTGCGTTCGTACACCCACGCGAGCCCGAGCCCGAGGGCGAAAATGGGCACGAAGACCGTGATCTGCAGGTGGGCGAGGCTGAAGATGACGGCCGAGCCGAGCGCCGCCGGCCACCAGCCCAACGAGTGCAGCAGCCCCTTATAGAGAAAGCCGCGGAAGAAGAGCTCTTCGAAGAGGGGCGCCAGAAGCACGGCGACGATGAAGAACAGGATGCCGCCGGCGACCGATCGTGGGAACTGCTCGACGATGTCTTGCGGGGGCGGGGCGACGATCCGGTCGTGTACGTAGGTCACCGCGTAGCTCGCCGCCAGCGCCACAGGGATGGTCCAGAAGAACGAGGCGCGAGGCCGCACGAAGCCCCAGGCCCGGAAGCCCTGCCGGCCGACGCGCAGCGAGAAGATCCAGGCGGCGAACGTCTCCCATCCGTAGAAGACGATGCTCGAGACGAGCACGACGATCGCGGTCCAGAGGGTGACCTCCTCGAGCGGCGTCTCGCCGTCGAGCGCGCCGCTGGAGAGCGCCGCGAGGTAGAGCAGGACTTGCGGGGCGGCGGCGACGAGCAGGCCGAGCATCGCCTCCCGCCAGCCCCAGGGCCGGCCCGTCGGGGGCGATCCGGCCGCGGGCGGCAGCGGCTGCAGAGACTTCAGTGGCGGTGGTGGCGGGTAGCTGGCGGGTCGGCGCGGCGCGGCGCCCGGGTGCGCATCTGAAACCGTCGCGGGCGGAGGCCACTGCCGTCCGCGCACGGGGGCATCAGGCCCCGGCGGCGTGCGGAACGGGGATGTCGCCGCATCGCCTTCAGCTGGAGCGGCCCACGGAGGCGCGGGCGGCGTCGGCGGGGCGGGCGGCACGGGAGGCGCGGGCGGCGGTGTGCCGCCCGCGGAGCCTGCGCCCGCCCCATCGGCGCCACGGTGCCTCGTCGTGTCCAGTCCGTCATCCTTCATCGCACGCTCTGAACACGATACCTCATGGCGGCGCTGCGCCTGCGCCGACGGCCGGCGCCGCGCCGCGGCCTGCACCGGCCGGTTCGCGCCGCGCCGTGGCTCTGCTATACTGGCGCGCCACCGGCTGACGTCGGTCGCGGGCCTCGGGGCCGCGTTGACCGGTCTCTCGCGGTCGGGGTATCCTTACGTGCTCTCGCAGAAAGGGTGAGACGTGCGCCAGATGGTCACGCTCGCTTGCCAGGAGTGCAAGCGTCGCAATTACCACACCAATAAGAACAAGAAGAACGATCCGGATCGCATCGAGCTGAAGAAGTACTGTCGCTGGTGCGGGACGCACACCGTTCACAAGGAGACGCGCTAGCGCCTCCTTGCACCTTTAGGGCTGTAGCTCAATTGGTAGAGCACCGGTCTCCAAAACCGGGGGTCGGGGGTTCGAGTCCCTCCAGCCCTGCCAATGATCATCGGAGCGGTTGAGTGGCGAAGGCTGTCAGCAACAAGCAAGGCAAGGGCCGGTCCGCCAAGGGCGGTGTCAAGCCGTCCGACAAGCGCGCTCGCGCGAGCGACGGCAAGATCTCGAAGGCGGCCAAGGCCCGCACACAGGCGCGCGCGCAGACCCGATCGTCGGGGCGCGAGAAGCGCAGCCTGCGCAAGTTCATGCGCGAGGTGCGCGTCGAGCTGGGCAAGGTCAACTGGCCCAGCCGCAGCGACCTCATGCAGTCCACCCTCGTGGTGCTCGTCGCCGTGCTCATCGCCGCCGTGTACGTCGCCGGTCTCGATGCGGTCTTCTCCGAGGTCGTCGATCAAATCCTCAACCTGATCACCTGAGGCCCGCGCATGTTCCATTGGTATGTCGTCAACACGTACTCCGGTCACGAGAACAAGGTGAGAGCCAATCTCGAGCACCGGCGCCAGTCGATGAAGCAGGAGGACCGCATCGTCCAGATCGTCGTGCCGACCGAGCAGGTCGTCGAGACGAAGGACGGGCAGAAGGTCACGACCGAGCGTCGCGTCTTCCCCGGCTACGTGCTGGTGCAGATGGAGCTCACCGACGACACCTGGTCGGTCGTCAAGAACACGCCGGGCGTGACGGGCTTCGTCGGGGCGCAGAACAAGCCCGTGGCCCTGTCCCGTGCCGAGGTCGACCGGATCCTGCACACGGCCACTGTCGAGCGGCCCAAGCAGAAGGCCGAGTTCTCCGTGGGCGAGATGGTGCGCGTCACGTCGGGACCGCTGTCCGACTTCTCCGGCGAGGCCGTCGAGGTCGACCTCGACCACAGCCGCCTCAAGGTGATGGTCTCGATTTTCGGCCGCGAGACCCCAGTGGATCTCGGGTTCGACCAGGTCAAGAAGACGTCTTGACGACGCGCGACGAAGCGAGGAACCAGTGGCCAAGAAGGTCCTGACTCTCATCAAGCTGCAGATCCCCGCCGGGCAGGCCAACCCTGCGCCGCCGGTCGGTCCGGCTCTCGGACAGCACGGGGTCAACATCATGGAGTTCTGCAAGGCGTTCAACGCCCAGACGCAGGCCCAGGACGGCACCATCACCCCCGTCGAGATCACCGTCTTCGAGGACCGCAGCTTCAAATTCATCACGAAGACGCCGCCGGCGGCCGTCCTGCTGCGTGAGGCTCTCGGCATCCAGAAGGGCTCGGGCGAGCCGAACCGGGACAAGGTCGGCACGGTGTCCCGCGACAAGGTCCGTGAGATCGCCGAGCTCAAGATGCCCGATCTCAACGCCAACGACGTCGAACAGGCGATGAAGATCATCGAGGGCACGGCGCGCAGCATGGGCGTCGAGGTCGCCGACTGAGCAGCGTCGCAGCGTAGTCACGGCCGCGGGTCAGACCGCGGCGAGGAGTGGGAGGCGACAGCCGTCGCCGCTCGGACCACAGGAGGTACCGCACCATGGCCAGAGGCCGCACGTACGTCACCGCCCGGCGCGCCATCGACGGCGAGCGCCTGTACAGCCCCCTCGAAGGCATCCGTCTGCTGAAGTCACTCGAAGGCGCCAAGTTCGACGAGACCGTCGAGGCGCACTTCCGGCTCGGCGTCGACGTGCGCCACGCCGACCAGATCGTGCGCGGCACCACCGTGCTGCCGCACGGCACCGGCAAGGAGATGCGGGTCGCCGTGTTCGCCGAGGGCGACAAGGCGCGCGAGGCCCAGGAGGCCGGCGCCGACCTCGTCGGCTCCGGCGACTTGGTCAAGCAGGTCCAGGATGGCAAGTTCGCATTCGACGTCGCGATCGCGACGCCCGACATGATGGGCACGGTCGGCAAGCTCGGCCGCATCCTCGGCCCCCGCGGTCTCATGCCCAACCCGAAGTCCGGCACCGTGACCTTCGACGTCGCCAAGGCCGTGAGCGACGCCAAGGGCGGCAAGGTCGAGTACCGCACCGACCGCTCGGGCATCATCCATCTTGCGATCGGTCGCAAGTCGTTCTCCGAGCAGCAGATCCTCGAGAACTACGGTGCCGTGCTCGACGAGATCGTGCGCGCCAAGCCGGCGGCGGCGAAGGGCCGCTACATCAGGAGCATCAACATCGTCACCACGATGGGACCGAGCATCACGCTCGATCCCGCGCGGACACGCGACCTGGCCGAGGACTGAGCTCGGACGACCGAGCCGAGGGACGGGCGAGGGCGGCGGCACCCCGAAGGGTTGCCGCCGCCGCCCTCGCCGTTCTATACTTCGCCGTCGCGGCGCCACGGCGCCGCAGCCGGTGACGGTCGGCGCTCCCAGCAGGGAGCACAATGGGCCGCAGGGCCCGCCACCCGAGGCGACGAGCGTGCCGCACCCGCGCAGTGCCCGCTCCCGTCTCCGGGAGTGGGCTTTTTGTTGGACAGTGAGGTCGAGATGCTGAGAAGAGAGAAAGAGGCCGTGATCGCCGAAGTGGCGGAGCTGTTCGAGGGCACCGAGACGGTGTTCGTGAGCGACTACCGCGGGCTCACGGTGGCGCAACTGTCGGAGCTGCGCGGCACGCTCCGCCAGAGCGGCGCGCGCTTCAAGATCGTGAAGAACACCCTGGGGACCATCGCTGCCGAGCGCGCGGGGCGGGAGACCCTGAAGGAGCTGCTCGCCGGGCCCACAGCCGTGACCTTCTGCGGCGACGACCCGGTGGCGGCCGCCAAGGCGATCGCCGACTACGCACGCACCCACCCGCAGCTCGAGGTGCGCGGCGGCCTCATGTCCGGCACGCTGCTCGACGCCGGGCAGCTGCGCTCGCTCGCCAGCCTGCCGCCGCGCGAGATCCTGCTCGCTCAGGTCGTCGGCACTCTGGCGGCGCCGATGACGGGTCTCGTCACGGTGCTGCAAGGCACGCTGAGCGGCTTCGTGCGGGCCTTGAACCAAGTGGTCGAACAGAAGGCGGCGGCCGGCGAGGCCTGAGACTCGGCCGCGTCTTCCCGATAACGACGACAAGTCAGAACGGCGAGGTGAAGTGACGATGGCAAGCAAGACCCTGACGAACGACGAGATCATCGAGGCCATCAAGGGCAAGAGCGTGATCGAGCTCTCCGAGCTCGTGAAGGCCCTCGAGGAGGCGCTTGGCGTGAGCGCGGCGGTCCCCATGGCCATGGCGGCCGCTCCCGCGGCTCCGGCCGAGGCCGAGGTCGAAGAGCAGACCGCGTTCGACGTGGTCCTCACCGCTTTCGGCGACCAGAAGATCCAGGTCATCAAGGTCGTCCGCGCGCTGACCGGTCTGGGCCTCAAGGAGGCCAAGGACGTGGTCGAGAGCGCGCCGAAGGCGATCAAAGAGGGCGTCACCAAGGACGAGGCGGAGGACGCCAAGAAGCAGCTCGAGGACGCCGGCGCGACCGTCGATCTCAAGTAGCTCGGGCGAAGGCCCGTGAGAGCGGCGCCGGGAGGCCCGGACCGATGTGCCGGTCCGGGCCTCCCGGCGCTCTCCCGCTCGGGTGTTGCCTGCCCGGGCAACGGCGGAGGCCGCGACGTGCGTGACCGACGTGCGACACGGCCTTGCATACCTAAACTTTCGCGTGTTAGTCTATTCTGCTGTGCCTTGTCTGCGACCGTGCCATAGACCCCGTGGTGTGGTGAGCTTCTTTAATCTGTTCCGTCGCAATCAGAGGAGACTCGCTTGAACGAGCCCCGGCCCCCGCGCGTGCGCACGTCCTTTGCGAAGCTCGAGCAGCCCTTGGCGCTGCCCTACCTGATCGACATCCAGAAGGAGTCCTGGGAGTGGTTCCTGCGCGACGGTCTCAAGGTGACCATCGCCGACATCAACCCGATCAAGGACTACTCGGAGAAGCTGCTCGTCGAGTTCGGCGAATACGCCTTCGGCGAGCCGAGCAAGCCCATCGCCGAGTGCCGTCACAAGGACATGACCTTCTCGGCACCGCTCACGATGGAGGTCCGCTTCATCAACGAGGAGACCGGCGAGATCCGCGAGCAGCGCGTGTTCATGGGCGACTTCCCCATGATGACCGACCGCGGCACCTTCATCATCCACGGCACCGAGCGCGTCGTCGTCACCCAGCTCGTGCGCTCGCCGGGCGCCTACATCATGGAGCCCAAGCAGGCCGAGCGCGAGAAGCAGGTGCTGGTCGCCAACCTGATGCCGCAGCGGGGTTCCTGGCTCGAACTCGAGATCGACAAGAAGGGCATCGTCAACGTCCGCATCGACCGCAAGCGCAAGTTCCCCGTCACGGTGCTGTTGCGCGCTATGGGCTACGGCTCCAACGAGGAGCTCGTCGCTCTCTTCGAGGACTCGGTCTACATCAGGAACACGGTCGAGCGCGATACCGCCGGTTCGCAGGAGGAGGCGCTGATCGAGCTCTTCCGCAAGCAGCGCCCCGGCGAGCCGCCGACACTCGACGGCGCGACGAACATGCTGAAGGGTCTGTTCTTCGACCCCAAGCGCTACGACCTGTCGCGTGTGGGGCGCCACAAGCTGAACGTGCGTCTCCACGGCAACCTGCCGCCCAAGGAGCGCCCCGACGGTGAGGTACGGGTCCTCGTCAACGAGGACATCGTCGAGCTCATCCGCCGTCTCATCTCCCTCCCCGGCAAGCTCGGTGTCGGTGTCGACGCCGAGGGCCACGAGATCGAGGTCAAGGACTACGCGAGCGAGGCGCAGAACCTGCTGCTCTCGCGGCGCGAGGAGATCGCTCTCGAGCTCGACGAGTACGAGCACTTCGGCAACCGCCGCCTGCGCACGGTCGGCGAGCTCGTGCAGGATGCCTTCCGCATCGGCCTCGCACGCATGGAGCGGGTCATCCGGGAGCGACTCACCACCGAGGACCCGGACACCATCGTCCCGGCCACCCTCATCAACATCCGTCCGGTGGTGGCCGCCCTCAAGGAGTTCTTCGGTTCGTCGCAGCTCTCGCAGTTCATGGACCAGACCAACTCGCTCTCCGGCCTCACCCACCGGCGCCGACTGAGCGCTCTGGGCGCCGGCGGCCTCACCCGCGAGCGCGCGCCCATCGAAGTGCGGGACGTGCACCCGACCCACTATGGGCGCATGTGTCCGATCGAGACCCCCGAGGGCCCGAACATCGGGCTCATCGGCTCGCTGGCCTCGATGGCCACGGTCGACGAGTTCGGCTTCATCCGGGCGCCGTACCGCAAGGTCGTCGCCGGGCGCGTCACCGACGAGATCGTCTACCTCGACGCCTCCGAAGAAGAGGCCAAGGTCGTCGACGCGGCCACCGGCGAGGAGCGCTACCTGATCATCGCCCAGGCCAACGCGCCGTTCGATCCGAAGACCGGCGAATTCCTGAGCGACAGCATCCTGTCGCGCGCCTACCCGAAGAGCGACGTCGTCAACGCACATCCTGAGCAGATCGACTACATGGACGTCAGCCCCACGCAGATCGTCTCGGTGGCGACTGCGTTGATCCCCTTCCTCGAGCACGACGACGCCAACCGCGCCCTCATGGGCTCGAACATGCAGCGCCAGGCCGTGCCGCTCCTGAGGACCGACGCGCCGTACGTGGGTACCGGCGTCGAGTTCCGCGCCGCGGTCGACACCGGCGACGTGATCCTCGCCGCGCGCGGCGGCAAGGTCGCCGCCGTGGACGCGCTGCGCATCGAGGTGGAGGCGGCGGCCGGCGACGTTGATACCTACGAGCTCACCAAGTTCACCCGCTCGAACCAGGGCACGCTGATCCACCAGAAGCCGCTGGTCGACGTCGGCGCCAAGATCAGGCCCGGCGACGTGCTCGCCGACGGCTCCTCGACCGACCACGGCGAGCTGGCGCTCGGCCGCAACCTGCTCGTGGCCTTCATGAGCTGGGAGGGCTTCAACTTCGAGGATGCCATCATCATCTCGGAGCGGGTGGTCAAAGAGGACATGCTCTCCTCGATCCACATCGAGGAGTACGAGATCGACGCCCGCACGACGAAGCTCGGCGACGAGGAGATCACGCGCGACATCCCGAACCGCTCCGAGGAGTCGCTCAAGGACCTCGACGAGCGCGGGATCGTGCGCATCGGTGCGGAGGTCAGATCCGGTGACCTGCTCGTGGGCAAGGTCACTCCCAAGGGCGAGACCGAGCTGACCGCCGAAGAGAAGCTGATCCGCGCCATCTTCAAGGAGAAGGCGCGCGAGGTGCGAGACACGTCGCTCAAGGTCCCGCACGGCGAGGACGGCAAGGTCATCGACGTCAAGATCTTCAGCCGTGAGAACAACGACGAGCTGCCGCCGAGCGTCAACGAGCTCGTGCGCGTCTACGTCGCCAAGAAGCGCAAGATCGCGGAGGGCGACAAGCTCGCCGGACGCCACGGCAACAAGGGCGTGATCGCCAAGATCGTGCCCGACGAGGACATGCCGTTCCTCGAAGACGGTACGCCCGTCGAGATCATCCTCAACCCGCTTGGCGTGCCGAGCCGCATGAACATCGGCCAGGTGCTCGAGACTCATCTCGGCTGGGCCGCCCACCTCGGCTACCAGGCCGACGGCGAGTGCGTCAACCGCCCGACGCGTGTGGCTTCTCCGGTCTTCGACGGCGCGACTCTCGAAGAGATCGACGACTTGCTCATCCGCTCGACCGAGGAGCGGCCGGACAGCCCCGTGCAGTTCAAGGTCAACAAGAACGAGCCCGCGGGGCGCCGCTGCTCAGGCAAGGTATGGCTCTACGACGGCCGCAACGGCGAGCGTTTCGACAACAAGGTGACGGTCGGCTACATGTACATCCTGAAGCTGCTGCACCTTGTCGACGACAAGATCCACGCACGCAGCACCGGCCCCTACTCGCTGGTCACGCAGCAGCCTCTGGGCGGCAAGGCCCAGTTCGGCGGACAGCGCTTCGGCGAGATGGAGGTCTGGGCGCTCGAGGCCTACGGCGCCGCCTTCGTGCTCCAGGAGATGCTCACCATCAAGTCCGATGACACGGTGGGCCGCGTCAAGGCCTACGAGGCGATCGTCAAGGGCGAGAACATCGCCCGACCCAACATCCCGGAGTCCTTCAAGGTACTCATGAAGGAGATCCAGAGTCTCGGGCTGGACATGTCGGTCCAGAGCGAGGAGGGCGCCGTCCTCGAGGTCCGCGAGGAGGACGATGACCTTCTGCGCGCCGCCGAGGAGCTGGGCATCGACTTGACCGGCGTGCGCAAACCGCAAGCCGACGTGGCCGACGACGACGAGCAGGCCGACGGTGACGCCTTGGCCGACGTCATCGGCGCCGGCACCGAGGCCGAGGAGGTCGCGACCGATGAAGAGGCCGACGGCGCCCTTGCCGCGGTCATCGGCGAGGCTGAAGGAGAGGCGTTGGCTGGGCCCGCAGGGCTGCTCGAGAGCCTCGGTCTGGCGGGCGTCGGCGGCGAGACCGCAGCCGAAAAGCCCGAAGAGGTCGAGAAGGAAGAGGACTGAGGCCGTGACGGCAAGAGGGAGCGATCAGTGATCGACATCAACAACTTCGATTCCATCCGCATCGGCCTTGCTTCCCCGAAGCAGATCGAGGCGTGGTCGAAGGGTGAGGTCACCAAGCCCGAGACCATCAACTACCGTACGCTCAAGCCCGAGCGCGACGGGCTCTTCTGCGAGCGCATTTTCGGTCCGACCAAGGACTGGGAGTGCTACTGCGGCAAGTACAAGCGCGTCCGTTACAAGGGCATCATCTGCGAGCGCTGCGGTGTCGAGGTCACACGGGCGAAGGTCCGGCGTGAGCGCATGGGTCACATCAAGCTCGCCGCGCCGGTCTCGCACATCTGGTTCTTCAAGGGAGTGCCCTCGCGGATGGGCTACCTGCTCGACATCGCCCCGAAGGAGCTCGAGAAGGTGCTCTACTTCGGCGGCAGCTACGTGATCGTCTCGGTCGACGCCGAGCGGCGCGAGAACGACCTCGTCCACCTGCAAGAGAAGGTCGGCGAGATCAAGAGTCGCTACGACGTGTACGCCGAGGACAGGGCGCGCGCCATCGGCGCGATGCACGACGAGGTCGTCGAGATCCTCGACGGCGCTCGCGAGCCCGACGACTTCCACACCTCCGAGGAGCCCGACGACGAGTTCGGTTTCTTCAACTACTTCGACGTGTTCGAGTCGTGCCGGCGCATCGCGGCGAACGCGGCCGCGATGACCAAGGAAGAGCTCAAGCCGCAGCGCGCCAAGCTGGACAAGCTGCGCGACGACTACATCGACCGCGGCTTCAAGGCCGTCGAGAACGCCAAGGAGCACGTCGAGAAGGCGTGGGAGCTGTTCAAGACGATCGCTCCCCGACAGGTGATCGGCGACGAGACGCTCTACCAGCAGATGGAGCGCATGTTCGGTCGCGAGCCCGGCTACGAGCCGGAGAGCTTCGGCCGGTACTTCGAGGGCGGCACCGGCGCCGAGGCTGTGCGCGAGCTGCTCAAGGGGGTCGACCTCGACCAAGAAGGGATCGACCTGCGCGAGACGATCCGCACCGCGAAGGGCCAGCGCCAGGCGCGCGCCGTCAAGCGTCTCAAGGTGGTCTCGGCCTTCCTGCGCAGCGGCAACCATCCTGAGTGGATGGTCCTCGACGTGGTCCCCGTGATCCCGCCGGAGCTGCGGCCGATGGTCCAGCTCGACGGCGGTCGCTTCGCGACCAGCGACCTCAACGACCTCTACCGGCGCGTCATCAACCGCAACAACCGCCTCAAGCGGCTGCTCGACCTGCAGGCGCCCGACATCATCGTGAACAACGAGAAGCGCATGCTGCAGGAAGCGGTCGATGCGCTGTTCGACAACGGCCGCAGGGGCCGGGCCGTGACCGGCCCGGGCAACCGGCCGCTCAAGAGCCTCTCCGATATGCTCAAGGGTAAGCAGGGCAGGTTCCGCCAGAACCTGCTCGGCAAGCGCGTGGACTACTCCGGCCGCTCGGTCATCGTCGCCGGGCCGCACCTGAAGATGCACCAGTGCGGCCTGCCCAAGATGATGGCGCTCGAGCTGTTCAAACCGTTCATCATGAGCCGCCTGGTCTCGCGCAAGATGGTGCAGAACATCAAGGCGGCCAAGAAGATGGTCGAGTCGATGGTGCCCGAGGTCTGGGACATCCTCGAGGAGGTCATCACCGAGCACCCGGTGCTTCTCAACCGCGCGCCGACGCTGCACCGTCTCGGCATCCAGGCCTTCGAGCCGCTGCTGGTCGAGGGCAAAGCCATCCAGATCCATCCCCTGGTGTGCGCCGCCTTCAACGCCGACTTCGACGGCGACCAGATGGCCGTGCACCTGCCGCTCTCGTGGGAGGCGCAGGCCGAGGCGCGCGTGCTCATGCTCTCGACCAACAACGTGCTGTCGCCGGCGCACGGCAAGCCGATCGCCGTGCCGAGCCAGGACATGGTCATCGGCATCTACTACCTGACGTATCACCTGAAGGACGACCTGAGCGAGGCCACGCCGGCCGACTTTGACGAGTCGCTCGCCGTGTTCGGCAGCGCCGACGAGGTCCTGCGCGCATACGAGCAGAGGATCCTCGACCAGCGCCAGGTTCCCACGCAGCGGGTGGAGGGCATCGCCGAGTTCATCCGCCGTGCGATCGTCGTCCGCCGCCCGAACGGTGAACGCATCGTGACCACGGTCGGGCGCGTGCTCTTCAATCAGCAGGTGCAGGAGGGCATCGCCGAGGTCCTCGGCGATGACTTCTCCGAGGCCGACTACAGCTATATCAACTACACCATCACCAAGAAGACGCTGGCCTCCTTCATCAACGTTCTGGTCGCCAAGTACGGCGCCAACAAGGTGGCGCGCGTGCTCGACGTCTTCAAAGAGGTCGGCTTCCACTTCGCGACCCGGGCCGCGGTCACCGTGTCCAAGAACGACGTGGTGATCCCCGAGCGGGAGAAGGCCGAGATCCTCGGCCGCCACGAGGGCATGGTCGCGGATGCCCAGGTGCAGTACAGCGAAGGCTTCCTGACCGAGGAGGAGCGCCGCAACAAGGTCGAGGAGATCTGGCGCGAGGCCGACGTGGAGATCACGGCCGCGACCAAGGCCAACTTCAAGCCGCTCAACCCGATCTACATGATGGCGACCTCCGGCGCCCGCGGCGACATCAAGCAGATCCGCCAGCTTGCGGGCTGGCGTGGTCAGATGTCCAACCCGAAGGGCGAGATCCAGGAAGAGCCGGTGAAGTCGAGCTTCATCGAAGGTCTTTCGGTGCTCGAGTTCTTCACTTCGACGCACGGTGCCCGCAAGGGTCTTGCCGACACGGCTCTGCGTACTGCCGACTCCGGGTATCTCACCCGGCGTCTCGTCGACGTCTGTCAGGACATGACGGTCAGCGAGGAGGACTGCGGCACGAAGGAATGGGTGCCCATGTCCCCCTGGTCGCGGCGTCGCGACGAGAATCCCGTGCTGGAGGGCGCCACCCTGGCGGAGAACGTGGCACGACCGCGCAGCGACCGCACCGTCATCAAGAAGGGCGCGAAGATCGGCCCGGCCGAGCTCGGCCTCCTGCGCGAGGTCTTCGCCGACATGCCGAATGCGAAGATCAAGGTCAAGCAGGGCCGCAGCGCGGCCAAACCGGAGCCCGTCTGGCTCCACGAGTCGAACGAGAACCTGCTCGGCCGTCATCTCGGCGCCCCTGTCGTAGAGGAGTCCACCGGCGAGATCGCGGTCGACCGTGACGCGCTGATCGACGTCGCCACGCGCGCCGAGATCCTCGCCGTGCTGCAGCGCAGTTCGGAGGCCGACCCGATGGTGCCCGTGCGCAGCGTCCTCAAGTGCGACGCCGAGTCCGGGGTGTGCCAGCACTGCTACGGGAACGCGCTGCACAACAACGCGGCCGCCGAGATCGGAGACGCGGTGGGCCACATCGCGGCGCAGTCGATCGGCGAGCCGGGAACGCAGCTCACCATGCGCACCTTCCACACCGGCGGTGTCGCCGGCGCCGACATCACGCACGGCCTGCCGCGCGTCGTCGAGCTCTTCGAGGCGCGCAAGCCGAAGGGCGTGGCGCGCATCGCCGAGTGTTCCGGGCGCGTTGTCATAGAGGAGACCGACCGGGGCTACCGGGTGGTCCTCCACCCCGAAGAGGGTGCCGCCAAGGAGTACACGTTCCCGCGGCGCACCTACATGCTGGTCGAGGACGGCGACTGGGTCGAGGAGGGTACGCCCCTCACGCCGGGGTCGCTCTTCCCGACCGACCTGCTCTTGCATGCCGGTGTCGACAGGACCGAGCGCTACCTGGTGGACCAGGTCCAGGAGGTCTACCGCTCGCAGGGCGTCGAGATCAACGACAAGCACATCGAACTCATCGTCCGCCAGATGATGAAGAAGGTGCGTGTGGAGACGCCGGGCGACACCCAGCTCCTGCCCGGCCAGCTGGTCGATCACTATGCCTTCCGCAAGGAGAACGAGCGCATCGTGGCTGAAGGCGGTCAGCCGGCCGAGGCCGAGGAGATCATCCTCGGCATCACGAAGGCCTCGCTGGCCACCGAGAGCTTCCTGTCGGCGGCTTCCTTCCAGGAGACCACCAAGGTGCTGACCGACGCTGCGATCGAGGGCAAGGTCGACAACCTCATGGGGCTGAAGGAGAACGTCATCATCGGCAAGCTCATTCCGGCCGGCACCGGCCTGCGTCGCTACCGCGGGGTCGACATCTATCCTGCCGGTCGCGGCGAAGCCATGGCCGAGGCGACGCGTCTCATGGGCGGCGACACGTGGGCCGGCGGCGCCTCGGGCTACGACGATCTCGAGACCCTGCGGCGCATCGGCGTCGAGCGGCACCCGGTCGAGGACGAGGCCGTGGACGCGAGCGCGGCAGGTCCCGCGACCGACGCGGGCGCGAGCGATGACGCGGAGCCGTCCGGGGAGGGCGCCCCGCTCGAGTGACACGAGCTCAGGGGTGGCGGCCGCCCCCGCGCGTACCGCGCTGTTGCGACCGCCGCCCTCAGTTGCTAGACTACGTGGCCGCTGTCCGAAGCCGGCCTGACAGAGAGGGTAGATGACGACGATCAGCCAGCTCGTCCGCAAAGGGCGCGAGCAGAAGATGAAGCGGGCCAAGACTCCCGCGCTCAAGGGTTCGCCGCAGAAGCGCGGCGTGTGCACGCGCGTGTACACGGCTACGCCGAAGAAGCCCAACTCCGCCCTGCGCAAGGTCGCCCGCGTCAGGCTGGTGAACGGCATGGAGGTCACGACCTACATCCCCGGCATAGGCCACAACCTGCAGGAGCACTCCGTCGTGCTCGTGCGCGGCGGCCGCGTCAAGGATCTGCCGGGCGTGCGCTACAAGGTCATCCGGGGCACGCTCGACACGGCCGGCGTGTCCGATCGCAAGAAGGCGCGCTCCCGCTATGGCGCCAAGGGATCGAGGTAAGCCATGCCGCGCAGAGGCACAGTCACGCGGCGGGAGGTTCTCCCCGACCCCGTGTACAACAGCAAGCTGGTGACCCAGGTCATCAACAAGGTCTTGCTCGACGGCAAGAAGTCGACGGCTGAGCAGATGGTGTACGGCGCCCTTGAGATGGTGCGCCAGAAGACTGGTCGCGACCCCGTCGAGGTGCTGCAGGATGCCATTCAGGCCCTCACGCCGCACCTCGAGGTCCGCAGCCGTCGCGTCGGTGGTGCCACGTACCAGGTGCCCGTCGAGGTGCCCGGTCGGCGCGCCCGCACCTTGGCTATCCGCTGGCTCGTGAGCTTCGCCCGCGACCGCCGCGAGAAGGTCATGTCCGAGCGGCTGGCCAACGAGATGCTCGACGCCCTTCAAGGGCAGGGTGGCGCCTTCAAGAAGAAGGACGACATCTTCCGCATGGCGCAGGCGAACAAAGCCTTCGCACACTACCGCTGGTGACCCTCAAAGGCCCCTGACTCGGCTTCCGGCCGGTCAGGGGCCTTTTGTCACGACCGCGACCGGCCGCGTGGCGGCCCAGACTGGAATCATGCGTCAGTACCCGCTCGAAAGAACGCGCAACATCGGCATCATGGCCCACATCGACGCGGGCAAGACGACGACGACCGAACGCGTGCTCTACTACACCGGCAAGACCCACAAGATCGGTGAGGTGCACGAAGGCGCGGCCGTCATGGACTGGATGCAGCAGGAGCAGGAGCGCGGCATCACCATCACCTCCGCGGCGACCACCGTGTTCTGGCGCGACACGCAGGTCAACATCATCGACACACCCGGGCACGTGGACTTCACCATGGAGGTCGAGCGCAGCCTGCGCGTGCTCGACGGCGCGATCGCGCTGTTCTGCTCCGTCGGCGGCGTCGAGCCGCAGTCTGAGACCGTGTGGCGCCAGGCCGACAAGTACGGCATCCCCCGTATCGCCTACATCAACAAGATGGACCGCATCGGGGCCGACTTCTTCCGTGGCCTGCAGATGCTCGTCGACCGTCTCGGCGCGAACCCCGTCGCCTTGCAGCTGCCGATCGGCGCCGAAGCCGAATTCCGCGGCATCATCGACCTGGTCGAGATGCACGCCATCGTCTATCTCGACGAGCTCGGTACGAGCTTCGAGACGGGCGAGATCCCCGAGGAGCTGCGGCCCCTCGCCGACGAGTATCGACAGAAGCTCGTCGAGGCGGTCGCCGACCACGACGACCAGATCCTCGAGAGCTACCTGGAGGGCAAGGAGGTCACCGCGGCCCACCTTCGCGAGGTGATCCGCCGGGCGACCCTCGACATCAGCATCACGCCCGTGCTCTGCGGCTCGAGCTTCAAGAACAAGGGCGTGCAGCCGCTCATGGACGCGATCGTCGACTACCTTCCGTCACCGCTGGACGTCCCCCCGATCGAGGGCGTCAAGCCGAACGGCGAAGTGGCCCACCGCAAGCCCGACGACACGGCGCCGTTCTCGGCGATCGCCTTCAAGGTCGCGACCGACCCGTACGTCGGCCGGCTGACCTACCTGCGCGTCTACTCGGGCACCCTGAAGGCGGGTTCGTACGTCCTGAACTCGACCAAGGGCAAGCGCGAACGCATCAGCCGCATCCTCCAGATGCACGCCAACCACCGCGAGGACCGCGACGAGCTCTACGCCGGTGACATCGCCGGCGCGATCGGCCTGAAGACGACCGGGACCGGCGACACTCTCTCCGATCTCTCCAAGCCCATCGTGCTCGAGTCCATGGAGTTCCCCGAGCCTGTCATCGCCGTCGCCATCGAGCCCAAGACGAAGGCCGACGAGGAGAAGCTCGCGACCTCGCTGCAGCGCCTGGCCGAAGAGGATCCCACCTTCCAGGTGCGCACCGACGAGGAGACCGCCCAGACCATCATCTCGGGCATGGGCGAGTTGCATCTCGAGATCATCGTCGACCGGCTGGTCCGCGAGTTCGGTGTCGGCGCGAACGTGGGCAAGCCCCAAGTCTCCTACCGTGAGACGGTACGCCAGGCGGTCCACAAGGTCGAGGGCAGGTTCGTGCGCCAGACCGGCGGTCGCGGCCAGTACGGTCACGTGGTCATCGATCTCGCGCCCAACGAGCCCGGAGGCGGCTACGTCTTCGAGAGCCGCATCCAGGGCGGCACGATCCCTCGCGACTACGTCCCGGCGGTCGATGAGGGCATCCAGGAGGCCATGAACGGCGGCGTCCTCGCCGGCTACCCCATGGTCGACATCAAGGTCACGCTCATCGACGGCAGCTACCACGAGGTCGACTCGTCCGACATGTCCTTCAAGATCGCCGGCTCGCTCGCCTTGAAGAACGCCGCCCAGCGCGCACACCCGGTGCTGCTCGAGCCCATGATGGCGGTCGAGGTGGTTACGCCCACCGAGTTCATGGGCGACGCGATGGGCGACCTCAGCGCGCGCCGTGGTCACATCGACGGCATGGAGCAGCGCGGCACGGCTCAGGTGATCGAGGCCACCGTGCCTCTGTCGTCGATGTTCGGCTACGCGACCGACCTGCGCTCGACGACCCAGGGCCGCGCCACGTACACTGCGCAGTTCAAGCACTACGCCGAAGTGCCCGCCCAGATCGCCACCGAGATCGTCGCGAAGGTGCGGGGATGAGCCTCGCAGAGGTTCGCCGACCGTTGTTTGCCCTCGCGGGCACGCCTGCTGTATACTGCCGTCCTTTGGTGCGGCGGGCGCTGGGTGCCGGCCGCGCCATCACTGTGTGACCACCACCTTCACGGTGTCGGCAAAAGGAGAGTAGGAGAGATGGCGAAGCAGAAGTTCGACCGCAGCAAGCCTCACATGAATGTGGGCACGATTGGGCACGTCGACCATGGGAAGACGACCCTGACGGCGGCGATCACGCTCGTCCTCCACAATCGCGGCATCGGCAACACGACGTTCACTGCGTTCGATCAGATCGACAAAGCCCCCGAGGAGCGCGAGCGCGGCATCACGATCTCGACCGCGCACGTCGAGTACGAGACCGAGAAGCGACATTACGCGCACGTCGACTGCCCCGGGCACGCCGACTACATCAAGAACATGATCACGGGCGCCGCGCAGATGGACGCCGCCGTGCTCGTCGTGGGCGCCGACGACGGCCCCATGCCGCAGACCCGCGAGCACGTCCTGCTCGCTCACCAGGTCAACGTCCCGCACATCATCGTCTACATGAACAAGACCGACCTCGTCGACGACCCCGAGCTCATCGAGCTGGTCGAGATGGAGGTGCGCGAGCTCCTCAGCGAGTATGAGTTCCCGGGCGACGACCTGCCCGTCATCAAGGGGTCCGCCCTCAAGGCGCTCGAGTGCGGCTGCGGCAAGCCGGAGTGCGAGTGGTGCAAGTCGATCACCGAGCTCACCGACGCCCTCGACACCTATCTGCCTGAGCCTGAGCGCGACATCGACAAGCCGTTCCTGATGCCCGTCGAAGACGTGTTCACGATCACCGGCCGCGGCACCGTCGCCACGGGCCGCGTCGAGCGCGGCATCGTCAAGGTCGGCGAAGAGATCGAGATCGTCGGCATGCGCGAGAAGGCGATGAAGACCACGGTGACCGGCGTCGAGATGTTCCGCAAGCTGCTCGACGAGGGTCGGGCCGGCGACAACATCGGCGTCCTCCTGCGCGGCACCAAGCGCGAAGAGGTCGACCGCGGCATGGTCTGCGCCAAGCCGGGCAGCATCACCCCGCACACGCACTACAAGGCCCAGGTCTACGTCCTGTCCAAGGACGAGGGCGGCCGTCACACGCCGTTCTTCAACGGCTACAGGCCGCAGTTCTACTTCCGCACCACCGACGTGACCGGCATCATCACCCTGCCCGAGGGCGTGGAGATGGTCATGCCGGGCGACAACACCGAGATGGAAGTCAATCTGATCACCCCGATCGCCATGGAGGAGGGCCTGCGCTTCGCGATCCGCGAAGGCGGCCGCACCGTGGGCGCCGGGGCGATCTCGAAGATCATCGAATAGACGCGCGAAGAGACGGGAAGGGCGTGTCGTCCACGTTGTGACGACCGACACGCCCGGGCCCGTGAACAAGAGGAACGAAGCCGGACACGGCGAGAGCGAGAAGACGAGAGTGGCTCAGCAGAAGATCCGCATACGGTTGAAGAGTTACGACCACGAGCTCATCGAGCGGAGCGCCCAGTCCATCGTGGAGACGGCTCAGCGCAGCGGTGCGACGATCTCGGGCCCCGTGCCCCTGCCCACCGAAAAGAACGTCTACTGCGTCATCAAGAGCCCGTTCAAGGATAAGGACTCGCGCGAGCACTTCGAGATCCGCACTCACAAGCGGCTGATCGACATCCATCAACCGACGCCCAAGACGGTCGACCAGCTCATGCGGCTCGACCTTCCCGCCGGCGTCCACATCGAGATCAAGCTGTGACGAGTATGAACGGCATCATCGGCAAGAAGATCGGCATGACCCAGCTCTTCGACGAAGAGGGCAACGTCGTGCCGGTCACGGTCATCGAGGCCGGCCCTTGTCCGGTCACCCTCGTGCGCACCACTGAGAAGGACGGCTACGACGCCGTGCAGCTCGCCTTCGGTGAGTGCAAGGATAAGCACATCACCAAGCCGGAGTTGGGACACCTCAAGAAGGCCGGGCTCAAGCACGGCATGCGCCACCTCGTCGAGTTCCGCGGCGCGACCGAGCTCAAGATCGGCGATACCGTCACGGTCGAGGCCTTCGAGGAGGGCGACACCGTGAGCGTCTCGGGCGTCTGCAAGGGCAAGGGCTTCCAGGGCACGATCAAACGACACAACTTCTCGCGCGGCCCCGTGACACACGGCTCGCACAACGTCCGCCAGGGCGGTTCGATCGGCGCCAGCGCCTACCCGGCCCGCGTCTTCAAGGGCATGCGCATGAGCGGCCACATGGGCGCTCAGCAAGTCACTCAGCGCGGGCTGCGCGTGATCCGCCGCGACCCCGAGAACAACCTGTTGCTCATCAGGGGCGCCGTGCCGGGCGCCAAGAACTCCGTCGTTGTCGTCAAGGGCAGGGGATCGTGACCGCCGACGAGATCAAGAAGAACGCGACCCCCGGCGCCACGCCGGAGGAGGGCGCGGCTCAGACGGCCGCCGCCGCCAAGCCCAAGGCCGCAGCCAAGCCGAAGCCTGCCGCCAAGCCCAAGGCCGCCGCGAAACCGAAGGCCGCAGCCAAGCCCAAGGCCGCTGCGAAGCCCAAGGCCGCTGCGAAGCCCAAGGCCGCCGCCAAGCCCAAGGCCGCCGCCAAGCCCAAGGCCGCCGCGAAGCCGAAGGCCGAAGCCAAGCCGAAGGCCACCGCGAAACCGAAGGCCGAAGCCAAGCCGAAGGCCACTGCGAAGCCCAAGGCCGAAGCCAAGCCCAAGCCTGCCACCAAAGCGAAGACCGCCGAGACCGAGAGCGCGACGCCGGCGGCCAAGCCGCGGCGGCGCGCCAAAGCGGCGGCACCGGTCGCGCGAACGCGCGCCGAGCGTCCGCCCAAGGCCGCAAGGCCGCCGCGACCTGAACCGCGCCGCGGCGCCGTCGGTCGCGCCACCGTCGTCGACACGGAGGGCAAGGAGATCGAGACGCGCGACCTGCGCCCCGAACTGTTCGCGGTGCCCGCCAACGTCGGCATGCTGCACCTCGTCGTGCGCGGAGAACAGGCCGCGCGGCGCCGAGGCACGGCCTCGACGAAGACGCGCGGCGAGGTGAGCGGCTCGACCGCCAAGCTCTACCGCCAGAAGGGCACCGGTCGCGCGCGTGCGGGCAGCGTCAAGTCGCCGCTGCGCACCGGTGGCGGGGTCACCTTCGGCCCGCATCCGCGCAGCTTCGCCATCAAGGTGAATCGCAAGGTCGTCAAGAAGGCGCTCGCGATGGCGCTCTCGAACCGCGCGGAGAACGGCCGCCTCTTTGTGGCTGCGGGTCTCGAGCTGGACAGCCCGAGTACCGCGCGCATCAACGAGCTTCTGGTAGGACTCGACATCGCCGCCCCGGTGCTCGTCGTCACGCACGACGAGCCGGTCGTCACGAAGTCGGTCCGCAATTTGACCTACGCGGAGACCGTCGAAGTGCAGGGGCTGTCGACCGAGCGCGTGCTCCGCACCCGCTCGCTGCTGCTGACCGAAAAGGCGTTCGCCGCCCTGAACGAGGCGTGACCGATGGTAGAGGCTGAAAAGATCATCATCAGGCCGGTCATCTCCGAGAAGAGCTATGCGCAGATCGACTTCAACCGGTACACCTTCGAGGTGCACTCGGATGCGCACAAGACGATGATCGCGCAGGCGGTCGCGCAGCTCTTCAACGTGACCGTCGTCAACGTGGCGACCTCGCACGTGCCGAGCAAGCCGAAGCGGCGCGGCTGGAGCCGCGGGCGCACCCCGGGCTGGAAGAAAGCCGTCGTCCAGCTCGCCGAGGGCGACAAGATCGAATTCTTCGAGGGCAGGTAATGGGCATCCGTAAATTCAGGCCGACCTCGCCCGGCCGTCGCTTCATGACGGTCGAGACGTTCGAGGACATCACGCGGGACGAACCCGAGCGTTCGCTGGTCGCGCCGCTCAAGAAGAGCGGCGGTCGCAACACCTACGGCCGCATCACGACGCGTCACAAGGGCGGCGGTCACAAGCGGCGCTACCGGATCATCGACTTCAAGCGTGACAAGGACGGCGTGCCGGCGAAGGTCGCTCATATCGAGTACGACCCGAACCGCTCCGCCCGCATCGCGCTCCTGCACTACGTGGACGGCGAGAAGCGCTACATCGTCTGTCCTCGAGGGCTCAAGCAGGGTGACGTCGTCGAGTCCGGCCCGCAGGCCGACATCAAGCCCGGCAATGCGCTGCCGCTCGAGAACATGCCGACCGGCACCACGGTGCACAACCTCGAGCTGCAGCCCGGTCGCGGTGCGCAGCTGGTGCGCAGCGCCGGCGCCAGCGCGCAGCTTCAGGCCAAAGAGAAGGGCTACGGCGTCGTGCGCCTGCCGTCGGGAGAGCTGCGACGCATCAGCCTGCGCTGCCGCGCGACCGTCGGTGAGGTCGGCAACGCCGATCACGGCAACATCTCCGGCGGCAAAGCCGGCCGGACCCGCTGGCGTGGCGTTCGTCCGACGGTGCGGGGCACGGCGATGAACCCGGTCGACCACCCGCACGGCGGCGGCGAAGGCAAGACCACCGCCGGCCGGCACCCGGTGACACCGTGGGGCGTCCCGACGCTGGGCTACCGCACGCGGCCAGGCAAGAAACAATCCGACAAGTTCATCATCCGCGGCCGCAAGCGCGGCAAGCGTGGGTAGGGCAGGAGGCGACTGGTGAGCAGGTCAGCGAAGAAGGGCCCGTTCGTCGACGAGCGCCTTATGCAGCGCATCGTCGCGATGAACGACAGCGGCCAGAGGAAGATGATCAAGACTTGGTCGAGGGCCTCGACGGTCTTCCCGGAGATGGTCGGCCATACGATCGCGGTACACGACGGGCGCAAGCACGTGCCGGTGTTCCTCACCGAATCGATGGTCGGACACAAGCTTGGCGAGTTCGCCCTCACGCGCACGTTCCGCGGGCACGTGCGAGGCGACCGCGCGGCCCGAAGGTGAGCTGAGCAACGATGGCAGTCCAGGCACAGGCGAAGTACGTCAGGGTCGCGCCGCGCAAGGCGCGCGAGGTCGTCGACCTCATTCGCGGCAAGTCGGTCGCGGAGGCTCGCAGCACCCTCTTCTTCGCCAACCGCAGCGCGGCGCAGGTGGTCAAGAAGGTGCTCGACTCGGCCGTGGCCAACGCAGAGAACAACAACGACCTGGCTGCCGCCGACCTCTTCGTCAAGGAGGCCCGGGTCGATGAGGGTCCCACACTCAAGCGCTGGAAGTTCCGCGCCATGGGTCGCGTGAACCGGATCCGTAAGCGCACGAGCCACATCACTATCGCGGTGGATCAGAGGGAGGTCCGTTCCTAGTGGGCCAGAAGGTGCATCCGGGCGGTTTTCGTGTCGGTGTCATTCACGACTGGAAGTCGCACTGGTATACGGAGAAGGAGTTCAAGCACTTCCTCGCGGAGGACGAGCGGATCCGTGGTCACATCCTGCGCAAGTTGTCGCACGCCGGCCTCTCGCGCATCATCATCCGCAAGGACCAGAACAACGTGACGATCGACATCCACACCGCGCGGCCGGGCATCGTCATCGGCAAGAGCGGGTCCGAGGTCGACGCGCTCCGCAAAGAGATCCACGCGATGACGCGCAAGAACGTGCAGGTCAACATCCTCGAGGTCAAGCGCCCCGAGCTCGACGCCGTGCTCGTTGCACAGTCGATCGCCGAGCAGCTCGAGAACCGCGTCAGTTTCAGGCGCGCCATGAAGCGTGCGCTGACCAGCGCCATGCGTTCGGGCGCCGCCGGCATGCGCGTGCGCTGCGCAGGCCGCCTTGGGGGCGCCGAGATGGCGCGCTCCGAGCATTACAGCGAGGGGCGCGTACCGCTGCACACCTTGCGCGCCGACATCGACTACGGGTTCAGAGAAGCGCGTACGACCTTCGGCCGCATAGGCGTGAAGGTCTGGATAAACAAGGGCGAGATCCTGCCCGAGGGCTTCCCCATGGACGAGGCCAAGGCCCGTCAGGAGCGCGACGAGCGCAGTCGCGACGACCGCGGCCGCGACCGCCGCGGCCCGCGTCGCGACGGCGGTGCAGGCCGTCCCGGCGGTCCCGGCCGTCCCGGCGGCTCAGGCCGTCCCGGCGGTCCCGGCGGCTCAGGTCGTCCCGGCGGCTCAGGCCGTCCCGGCGGTCCTGGCGGTCGCCAAGGCGGACCAAGTCGTCCCGGTGGATCGCGCCCGGGTGGACAGCAGCGGCCTTCGGGCCAGCAGCGCCCGGCCGGCAGGCAGCCCAGACCGGTGGTCAAGCCGGACCAGCCCAAGACCGACCAGCCCAAGCCGTCCGCTCCGGCCGGCGGCGCGCCCGCCGAGGGCGCACCGGCCACGAAGAGCTGACGGGCACGAGAGGCGAACGAGGATGCTCCTACCAAAGCGAGTCAAGCACAGAAAGCAGCAGCGCGGTCGCATGGCCGGCGCCGCCAAGGGCGGGACCGAAGTCACTTTCGGGCAGTACGGTCTGAAGACGCTCGAGGCGGGGTGGATCACCAACCGGCAGATCGAGGCCGCCCGTGTCGCCATGACCCGTCACATCAAGCGCGGGGGCAAGGTGTGGATCAACGTGTTCCCGCACAAGCCGGTGACGCGCAAGGCGGCCGAGACCCGCATGGGCGGGGGCAAGGGTTCTCCCGAGTCGTGGGTGGCCGTGGTCAAGCCCGGCAAGGTCATGTTCGAGCTGGCCGGGGTCAGTGAGTCGGTGGCCCGCGAGGCCATGCGGCTGGCGTCGCACAAGCTGCCCGTGAAGACCAAGTTCGTGATGAGGGAGGGGAGTCTCTTTGAAGGCTAAGCAGCTCAGAGAGCTGTCGGACGACGAACTCGTCTTGCGCCTCCGTGACACGCGCAAGGAGCTCTTCAACCTCCGCTTCCAGCACGCGACGGGGCAGCTCGACGACGTGCACAAACTGAACGCGACGCGGCGCGAGATCGCGCGGCTGCTCACACTGCAGAACGAGCGCCGGCGCGAGCGTGCGGCGGCCGGTGGTGAGGCCTGATGGTGACGAAGAAGACCGAGAGCGGCAAGCCCGCTCCCAAGCAGTCCGCCGCGCGCAAGCCGGCGGCCAAGAAGGCGGCCGCGGCCAAGGCGGCGGCCAAGAAGACCGCGGCGGCCAAGAAGACCGCGGCGGCCAAGAAGGCCGCCACGACGAAGAAGGCCGCGGCGACCAAGGCCGCCGTGGTCAAGGCCGCCGCGCCGAAGAAGCAGTCGGCCGCCCGCGCCAAGGCGAAGGCGGCCAGGCCGGCGCCCGAGCGGGTGCCGGGTCGCAAGGAGCGTCGCGGGGTGGTCGTGAGCGATGCCATGGACAAGACCATCGTGGTGCGTATCGACTTGGTGCGGAAGCACGAGCGCTACGGCAAGGTCGTGCGGCGCTCGAGCAAGCTGCACGTGCATGACGAGCACAACACGGCCGGTGTCGGCGATCTGGTCCGCGTCGTGGAGACGCGCCCTCTGAGCGCCACCAAGCACTGGCGGCTGCTCGATGTCGTCGAGAAGGCCAAGTGAGCACAGGTAACGCCGGCGGGGACAGCACATGATCCAGGTAGAGTCCAGACTGAAGGTGGCGGACAACACGGGAGCCCGTGAGATCCTCTGCATCCGCATCAGGGGTGGTTCCCGGCGCCGCTACGCGACGATCGGCGACATCATCGTCGGCACCGTGAAGCAGGCGACACCGGGCGGCGGAGTGAAGAAGGGCGAAGTGGTCCGCGCCGTCGTAGTACGCACCAAGAAGGAATTCGGCCGAAAGGACGGCACGTACATCGCTTTCGACGAGAATGCGGCCGTGCTGATCGACAACCAGGGTAACCCGCGAGGGACCCGCATTTTCGGGCCCGTGGCGCGTGAGCTGCGCGAGAAGAACTTCATGAAGATCGTCTCGCTCGCGCCTGAGGTGCTCTAGCGCCGCGGCGCGAGGGAGCGTTCATCGAGATGGACAAGGCTAAAATCAAGAAGGGTGATCAGGTCAAGGTCATCAGCGGCAAGGAGACCGGCAAGTCCGGCAAGGTGATCCGCGTCGACCGCGAGCACGGTAAGGTGTTCGTCGAGCGGCTCAACATGATGAAGAAGCACACGAAGCCGCACCCCAAGAAGAACCCTCAGGGAGGGATCATCGAGCGCGAGGCGCCGATCCACATCTCGAACGTGATGCTGGTCTGCCCTGCCTGTGGAGAGCCGACTCGTGTCGGTTACCACGTGCGCGACGACGGGGACAAGGTGCGCGCCTGCCGGCGTGCCACCTGCGGCAAGGACATCGACAGGGCGTGATGATGGCGAGACTGAAGGACAAGTACCTGAACGAGGTCGTACCCGAGCTCATCGAGGAGTTCGGCTACAGCAACGTCATGCAGGCGCCGCGCGTCACCAAGATCACCCTCAACATGGGGGTGGGCGAGGCGAAGACGAACGCGAAGCTGCTCGACGACGCGGTCGAGGAGCTCGCCTTGATCGCCGGCCAGCGGCCGGCGATCACCCGTGCGCGCAGGTCGATCGCGGGGTTCAAGCTGCGCGAGGGCATGGCGATCGGCTGCCGCGTGACGCTGCGCGGCCAACGCATGTACGAGATGCTCGACCGGCTGGTCTCGATCGCGCTTCCTCGTATCCGCGACTTCCGCGGCATCGATCCGGGCCAGTTCGACGGGCGCGGCAACTTCGCCATGGGAGTTCGCGAACAGACCATCTTCCCCGAGATCGACTACGACTCGGTCGACCAGGCCCGAGGGCTCAATGTCGTCATCGCGACCTCTGCGGAGACCGACGAGGAGGCGCGTTCGCTCCTCGCCAAACTCGGCATGCCGTTCCGCGCGAACTAGGAGTAGCTGAAGCATGGCCAAGACATCTCTAGTGGTGAAGGCCTCGCGCCGACAGCGCTACCGGACGCGCGAGTACAATCGTTGTTCCCGTTGCGGGCGACCGAGGGCGTACTACCGTAAGTTCGGCGTCTGCCGCATCTGCCTGCGCGAACTCGCCCACCAGGGCGTCGTGCCGGGTTTGACCAAGTCGAGCTGGTGAGGAGGCGGTCGCGATGTCCATGACTGACCCTATCGCCGATATGCTGACGCGCGTGCGCAACGCGAGCACCCAGCGGCACTCGCGCGTAGAGATGCCGTCGTCGCGCATGAAGTTGGAGATCGCTCGCATCATGTCGGAGCAGGGCTACGTCGCGGGGTACGAGACCACGCAGGGCGAGCACGGCCTCGTGCTGGGGATCGACCTCAAGTACGGCCGCAACCGAGAGCGGGTCATCTCCGGCATCAAGCGGGTCTCCAAGCCCGGCCGGCGCATCTACGCTCGCAAGGACTCGCTGCCGAAAGTGCTCGGCGGCCTCGGGACTGCCATTCTCAGCACGTCCCGCGGGCTCGTGACGAGCGTCGAGGCCAAGAAGCTCGGCGTCGGCGGCGAAGTCATCTGTTTCATCTGGTAAGGACGGCTGATGTCGAGGATAGGAAGAGCACCGATCTCAGTGCCCGCCGGCGTCGAAGTGACGTACGACGCGGCGCTGGTCACTGTGAAGGGACCCAAGGGCGAGCTGTGCCAGCATGTGCCGCGTGAGATGATCGTCGAGCAGAAGGACGGAGTCATCACCGTGAGCCGGCCGACGGAGTCGTGCCGGCACCGCTCGCTGCACGGGCTCACGCGCACGCTGATCGCCAACATGGTCGACGGCGTCACGAGCGGCTTCGAGAAGCGGCTGGAGATCGTCGGGGTGGGGTACCGCGCCACGCTCAAGGGCGAGGCCATCGAGCTGCTCGTCGGCTACAGCCATCCAGTGGTGGTCGAGCCGCCCGAGCACGTGAGCTTCGAGATTCCGCAGCCGACTGTGGTGCTGGTCAAGGGCATTGACAAGCAGATGGTCGGCGAGGTCGCCGCCAAGATCCGGGCGCTGCGGCCGCCTGAGCCGTACAAGGGCAAGGGTATCCGGTACGCCGGTGAGTACGTGCGGCGCAAGGTCGGCAAGCGCGCATGAGTAAGTTGAGGACGAGAGGATCGCGACAACGATGAGTGCAGTGAACGTGAGAGAGGCGCGCGCCCGGCGCAAGCGGCGTGTCCGCGGCAAGATCTCGGGTGTGGCCGAGCGGCCGCGTCTCGCGGTCTTCCGCTCCAACAAGGCGATCTACGCGCAGGTTGTCGACGACGCCGTTGGCCGCACGCTAGCCGCGGCGCGTTCGTCGGAGGTCGAGGCCGCGGGTCTCGACAAGAGCGCGATCGCGAAGAAGGTCGGCCAGTTGGTCGCCGAGCGCGCGAAAGCCAAAGGTATCGCCAGCGTCGTCTTCGACCGGTCGGGTTATCTCTACCACGGCCGCGTGAAGGCGCTTGCCGAGGGCGCCCGCGAGGGCGGCCTCGAGTTCTGACGACGGAAGAGAGGCAAGGTGGCTCGAGGAGTCTATAGCGAGGGCAACGAGCTCAAGGAGCGCGTCGTCGACATCAACCGCGTGGCCAAGGTGGTCAAGGGCGGCCGGCGATTCTCCTTCACGGCTCTCGTTGTCGTCGGCGACGAGGACGGACATGTGGGCGCCGGGTACGGCAAGGCGCGCGAGGTACCGCTGGCGATCCAGAAAGCGATCGAGGACGCCAGGAAGAACCTGTTCAAGGTACCGCGCTACAAGACCACGATCACGCACCAGGTGATCGGCCGCTTCGGCGCCGCGCGTGTGCTGCTCAAGCCGGCGTCGGAAGGTACCGGCGTGATAGCGGCGGGCGGCGTGCGAGCCGTGCTCGAACTGGCCGGGGTGCGCGACATCCTGACCAAGTCGCTGGGCACGACGAACCCCATCAATCTGGTGCGCGGGACGGTCCAGGGTCTGCAGTCGCTGAAGACGCCCGAGGGTGTCGCGCGGCTGCGCGGCATCCCGATCTCACAGGTGCTCGGTATAGAGAGGGACGAGGGCGCCGATCAGGAGACGACGACCGGAGAGGCCTCCGGATGACCGCGCAGCTCGAGATCATGCAGAAGAAGAGTTCCATCGGACGCAAGCCCGATCATCGCGGCACTCTGCGGGCTCTCGGCCTCAAGCGCATCGGCCACACGGTCGTCCAGGAAGACACGCCCGTGATCCGCGGCATGGTGAAGAAGATCGCGTACCTCCTTGAGGTGCGCGAGGTCACGAAGGGCTGAGATGGCTGAGCTAGGACTGCACGACCTCCGCCCCAACAAGGGCGCGACCAAGGACCGCAAGCGTCTCGGGCGTGGCAAGGGCAGCGGGCAGGGCAAGACCGCAGGCAAGGGCCACAAGGGGTACAACGCGCGCTCCGGCGGCGGTGTACGCCCCGGGTATGAGGGCGGCCAGATGCCGCTCTACATGCGGCTCGGCAAGCTGCGCGGGCCGAACCACAAGAAGAGCATGCCGATCGGCCCGTTCCGCACATACGCCGTGCCGGTCAACGTGGGGCGTTTGGCCGCGCTCTTCGAGGCGGGCGCTGAGGTGACCCCTGAGGCGCTGGTCGAGAAGGGCGTCGTCAAGAACACCCGCACGTCGATCAAGATCTTGGGCGACGGCGAGCTCGACAAGGCCCTGACCGTGCGCATGCACCAGTTCTCGGTGAGCGCCAGGGCGAAGATCGAGGCCGCCGGCGGCATCGCCGAGCTGCTCTGACGCAGCCGGGGAGAGGCTCGTGAACAACAAGCTCTGGGAGTCGCTGGTCAACGCCTGGAAGATACCGGAGCTGCGCACCAAGCTCCTCTTCACGGCCGGCATGATCGCCATCTATCGCTTCGGCTGCTGGGTGCCCACGCCCGGCGTCGACGTCAACGCTCTGCAGGACTTCTTCCAGACGGGCGCGACCGGAGTGGTCGGCCTGCTCAACCTGTTCTCCGGCGGCGCGCTGAGCCAGGTGGCCGTGTTCGCGCTGGGCATCATGCCCTACATCACGGCCTCGATCATCATGCAGCTCCTCACGGTGGTCATCCCCAAGCTCGAGGAACTGGCCAAGGAGGGCGAGCAGGGGCAGAAGCAGATCACGAAGTACACGCGCTGGCTGACCATCCTGCTCGCCTTGGTGCAGTCCGTCGGCTACCTCACCATCTTCAACAGCTACAACGCGCTGCCCGATCTCAACTGGTGGCGCGCGCTCCTCATCATCACCACACTGGTCGCCGGCACGACCGCCGTCATGTGGCTCGGCGAGCTGATCACGGCGCGCGGCATCGGCAACGGCATGTCGATCATGATCTTCATCAGCATCGTCAGCAGCATCCCGGGCGGCGTCGTGCAGTTCTTCACCACGTTCAGCTTCCTCGCGCAGATCAGCTTCGTGGTGATCGCCCTCGCCGTGGTCGTCGGCGTCATCTGGATCACGACCGGCGAGCGCCGTATCCCCGTGCAGTACGCCAAGCGCGTGGTCGGGCGTCGCATGATGGGCGGCACCAGCACGTTCATCCCGCTCAAGGTCAACATGGCCGGCGTGATCCCGGTCATCTTCGCCTCGTCGGTCATGCTGATCCCGCCCACGATGGCCCAGTTCATCCCGATCGGCGCGACCGACTGGATCGCCAAGGCGTTCGGGCCTCAGAGCCTGCTCTACATCATCGGCGAGGTCCTGCTCATCATCGTCTTCACCTACTTCTACACGGCGGTCACGTTCAACCCGGTCGACCAGGCCGAGAACCTCAAGAAGTACGGCGGGTTCATCCCTGGCGTGCGCCCCGGTCGGCCGACGGCCGCGTTCCTCGACCGCGTGCTGACCCGTTTGACGCTGCCGGGCGCCCTCTTCTTGGGCGCCATCGTGCTGCTCCCGTGGATGCTCTCGCGCTTCTTCGACGTGCCCTTCTACTTCGGCGGCACCTCGCTGCTGATCGTGGTCGGCGTCGCGCTCGACACGATGCGCCAGATGGAAGCACAGCTCCTCATGAGGCACTACGAGGGCTTCCTCAAGTAGGGGATGACGATGGCGGCCGATCGCGAGCGCAACGTCATGCTGCTCGGCGCGCCGGGCGCCGGCAAGGGTACGCAAGCCGAGCGCATCGTCGCGCGCTACGGCCTGCCGCACGTCTCCACCGGCGACATGCTGCGCGCCGCTCTCGCCAAGGGGACCGAGATGGGGCGCGCAGCGAAGCGCTTCATGGACGCCGGTGAGCTCGTCCCCGACGAGGTCGTCATCGGCGTGGTGCGCGAGCGGCTGGCCGAGAGCGACACCCGCGAGGGCTTCCTGCTCGACGGCTTCCCGCGCACGATCGAGCAGGCCGAGCGTCTCGACGCGCTGCTCGCCGGCGCCGGCCGGGGTCTGACGCACGTGATCCGGCTCGACGTCCCCGAGGACGAGCTGGTCGAGCGCCTGGCCGGGCGGCGTCTCTGCCGCTCGTGCGGCAAGGGCTACCACGTCGTCTTCGACCGGCCCCGGCGCGACGGCGTCTGCGACGTCTGCGACGGCGAGCTCTACCAGCGCGCCGACGACGACGAGGCGACCGTGCGCAACCGGCTCGCCGTCTACCGCGCCCAGACCGAGCCGCTCGTCGAGCACTACCGCGGCAAGGGCATCCTGTGCACCGCCTCCGGCGGCGGCAAGATGCCCGACGAGGTGTTCGAGCAGGTCGTCGCGATCCTCGACGCGGCGACCTGTTGATCATCCGCAAGTCGTTGAGCGAGGTCGCGCGCATCGCCGCCGCCGGGCGGATCGTGGCCGACTGCCTGACGCTCCTGTCCGAACGGGTTATGGCCGGGGTCACGACCCGCGATCTCGACCGAGCCGCCGAGGAGTTCATCAGGAGCAGCGGCGGGGTGCCCACGTTCATGGGCTACCGTGGCTTCCCCGCGTCGATCTGCGCCTCGCCCAACGACATGGTCGTGCACGGCATCCCCGGGCGCCTGCGCGTGGCCGACGGCGACCTGCTGAGCCTCGACGTCGGAGTGACGCTCGAGGGCTACGTCGCCGATGCGGCCCTCACGGTGCCGGTGGGGAACGTGGGCCGCGAGGCCCGCCGCCTGCTCGAGGTGACGTGCGAATCGCTCGAGGCGGGCATCGCTGAGTGTCGTCCCGGGCGCCGCCTCGGCGACATCTCGCACGCGGTGCAAGAGGTGGTGGAGGCGGCCGGTTTCAGCGTGGTGCGCTCGCTCGTCGGTCACGGTGTCGGCAGGGAGATGCACGAGGACCCCCAGATCCCCAACTACGGTGAGGCCGGGCGCGGCCTCCGTCTCGAAGAGGGTATGGTCTTCGCCATCGAGCCGATGGTGAACGCCGGCGGCCACGACGTCTTCGTCGCCGACGACGGCTGGGCGATCCACACGAGCGACGGGTCGCTCTCGGCGCACTTCGAGCACACGGTGGCGATCACGGCGAACGGTCCCGTGGTGCTGACGAGGAGGTCCTCGGAACACCGAAGTTGAGGCACTCCACCGTTATTTGCCGCACTCGCCGTTTATGGTAGTATTGCAGGCCGCTGTTCGTCACCAGAGGGAGTATGGCGCAAAAAGAAGAAGCCATTGAGATCGAGGGCGAGGTCGTCGAGGCGCTGCCGAACACGATGTTCCGCGTGCACCTGGACAACGATCACGACGTCCTCGCGCACATCTCCGGCAAGATGCGGATGCACTACATCCGCATCCTTCCTGGCGACAGGGTCAAGGTCGAGTTGTCGCCATACGACCTGAGCAGAGGCAGGATCACTTATCGGTTCAAGTAGTGGCCGCCCGCGGTCACCTGAAAGGTCGAGTCGCGTGGCGGCTGCCACGCGTGCGTGAGCGAGGACGATGATGAAAGTCAGAGCGTCAGTCAAGCCGATGTGCGAGAAGTGCAAGATCATCCGCCGGCACGGCACCGTCCAGGTGATCTGCACCAACCCGCGGCATCGCCAAAGGCAGGGGTAGGGTCCACATGGCACGTATCGCGGGCGTCAACATCCCGCCGCAGAAGCGGGTCGAGATCGGCCTCACGTACATCTACGGCGTGGGTCGCTCTACGTCGAAGAAGATCCTGACCGGCGTCGGCGTCGACCCTGACACGAAGGTGCGCGACCTCACCGAAGAAGAGATCGTGCGCCTGCGCGACGCCATCGATCGCGAGGTCGTGGTCGAGGGCGATCTGCGGCGCGAGCGCTCGCAGAACATCAAGCGTCTCATGGATATCGGCTGCTACCGAGGCATCCGCCATCGGCGCGGCATGCCGGTCGACGGGCAGCGTACGCGCACCAACGCGCGCACGCGCAAGGGCCCGAAGCGCACGGTCGGCAAGAAGAGAAAGTGAGCCCGCTCCTCCGGGAGCGACGTCGTCAGGAGTAGAACAGAGTGGCCAAGCCTCAGAGAGCGAAAGGGCGCCATGGGCGCCGAATCCGCAAGAACATAGCCATCGGCCAGGCGCACATCAAGACCTCGTTCAACAACACGCTTGTGACGTTGACCGACCAAGAGGGTAACGTCATCGCGTGGGAGAGCGCCGGTTCGGTGGGGTTCAAGGGATCGCGCAAGAGCACGCCGTTCGCTGCGCAGGTCACGGCCGAGTCGTGTGCCAAGAAGGGCATGGAGCACGGTCTCCAGAAGGTCGAGGTCTTCGTGCGCGGCCCTGGGTCCGGGCGCGAGACGGCGGTGCGGTCGCTTCAGGCCGCCGGCCTCGAGATCCTCGGTGTCAAAGACGTGACGCCGATGCCCCACAACGGCTGTCGTCCGCGCAAGCGGCGTCGCGTCTAAAGAGGTCTGGCAGTGGCGAGAGACACATCACCCCAGTGCAAGCAGTGTCGCCGAGAGAGCGAGAAGCTCTTCCTCAAGGGAGAGCGCTGCCTCAGCGACAAGTGCGCCGCCGAGCGCCGTTCCTACCCCCCGGGTGAGCACGGTCGCGGGCGTATCAAGCAGTCCGAGTACCTCCTGCAGCTGCGTGAGAAGCAGAAGACGCGGCGCTACTACCAGGTGCTCGAGAAGCAGTTCCACCAGTACTACGTCGAGGCCAGCCGGCGGCAGGGCATCACGGGTGAGAACCTCCTCCGTCTCCTCGAGACGAGGCTGGACAACGTGGTGTACCGTCTGGGTTTCGGCGCCTCGCGGCGTCAGGCCCGCCAGCTCGTGCGACACGCGCACTTCCTGGTGAACGGTCGCAAGGTCGACATCCCGTCCTATCAGGTCAAGCCCGACGACGTGATCTCGGTCAAGCCGTCCAGCAAGGCTGTCGAGACGGTGCGCGCCGCTACCGACCTCACCTCTGCGGTGGCGCCGTGGCTGCTGGCCGATCACGACAATCTGACCGGCAAGATCCTGCGTCTGCCCGAGCGTGACGACATCGACACGCCGGTGCAGGAGCAGCTCATCATCGAGCTTTACTCGAAGTAACCGCTGCAGCAGTTCTCCGGCGGCGAAGACCTGACAGGGAGGCCAGGTGCTACACTTCCAGATGCCGAACATCACGCGCGAACAACTCGCCACCAACAGGGTGCGCTTCGAGGTCGAACCGCTCGACCGCGGGTTCGGGCATACGTTTGGCAACGCGCTGCGCCGGGTCCTGCTGTCGTCGCTCGAGGGAGCGGCGGTCAGCTCCGTCAAGATCGAGGGCGTCGCCCACGAGTTCACGACGGTCCCGGGCGTCAAAGAGGACATCACCGACGTCATCCTCAACCTCAAGGAGATCGTCTGCAGGTTGCACGGCGAGATCGACGAGGTGCAGGTGCGGCTCGTCAAGGACAAGCCCGGCAAGGTGGTGGCCGCCGATATCGACATCCCGGCGGAGCTCGAGATCCTGAACCCCGACCACCAGATCGCGACGCTTGGCGAGGGCGGGCTTCTCGAGATGATGCTGACCATCCGTCGCGGCACCGGCTACGTGCGGGCCGACGGCAACAAGACGCCCGACATGATCATAGGCGACATCCCCATCGACTCGATCTTCAGCCCCATCAAGCGCGTGTCCTACCATGTCGACAGCGCGCGCGTGGGGCAGCGCACCGACTATGACAAGCTGATCCTCGAGGTCGCGACCAACGGCTCGCTGTCGCCCGACGAGGCCTTGCGTGAGGCGGCCGAGCTCCTGGTCGACCGGCTCTCGATCTTCACCGACCCGGAGCGCACCCGCTCGAGCGACGAGTTCGCGATCGAGGGGCTCGAACCGTCGCCGACGGATGGCGGTATGGGCGAGGTGCTGATCGAGGAGCTCGAACTGGGTGTGCGTTCGTACAACTGTCTCAAGCGCGAGGGTATCCAGACCGTGGGCGATCTCATCTCCAAGAGCGAAGCCGAGCTGCTGAACATTCCCAACTTCGGCAAGAAGAGCATCGACGAGGTCAAAGAGAAGCTGACCGCTCGGGCGCTCGGGTTGCGGAGTGAGGACTGAATGCGCCACCAGAAGCAGGGACGCAAATTCAACATGTCGCCGGCCCAGCGCCGGCTGATGCTGAGCACGCTGGCATGCCAGTTGCTCGAGCACGAGAAGATCAAGACCGGTGAGGCACGCGCCAAAGAGGTCCGCGGGGTCGTCGAGCAGGCGATCACACTCGGCAAGCGCGGCGACCTGCACGCCCGCCGGCAGGCCATCTCGATGCTGCGCAACAAGAAGATCGTCTACAAGCTCTTCAAGGATGTGGCGCCGCGGTACGAAGACCGCCTCGGCGGCTACACGCGCATCATCAAGCTCGGTCCGCGTCAGGGTGATGGGTCGGAGCAGGTCTACCTCGAGCTGGTGTAGGGTCGCGACGGCGCCGGGGGCGGCGAGGGCCTTCTGGCCCTCGCCGCCCCCGGCGCCGTTCTGTCTCCGCCCGACGCCCGTCCCGCCGGGCGTACCCGCGCCGCGGCCCTTCCGATAGGCTCCGCCCATGTTCGCGCCGCTCGTCGACATCGCAGGGCTCACGTTCTCGTATCCCGGCGCCGCCACGCCTGCGCTCGCGGGCCTCGACCTGCGCGTCGACGAGGGTGAGGCGGTCGCGCTCGTAGGGCCGAACGGGTCCGGCAAGTCGACACTCGCACGCCTGCTCGCGGGGCTCGCCGCGGCGAGAGGGGCGACGCGAGCGGTCGTCTGCGGGCACGACCTGCTGGACGCGCAGGGCCGGCTCGACGCCCGCCGCGACGTCGGTGTGCTCTTCCAGGATCCCGAGAACCAGCTGGTCGCTGAAAACGTCGAAGAGGACATCGCCTTCGGGCTCGAGAACCTCGGGTGGCCGCCCGAGCGCATCAGGGAGCGTGTCGAGGAGATGCTGGCGGCGTTCGGGCTCGAGACCCTGCGCGAGCGCGCGCCGCACCTGCTGTCCGGCGGGCAGAAGCAGCGCACCGCGCTGGCCGGAGTCCTCGCGATCCCGCGCCGCGTGCTCGTGCTCGACGAACCGACCGCGATGCTCGACCCGAGTGGTCGCGCCGAGGTGCTCGCCGCCGTCCGCCGCGTCAGGGCGGAAGGACTGGCGACGGTGTACGTGACGCAGGAGATGGACGAGGTCGGGCTGGCGGACCGCGTCGTCGCGCTCGAGCGGGGTCTCGCGGTCTTCGTGGGGACTCCCCGCACACTGTTCTCCGACGTCGCGCTCGTCTCTCGCCTGCAGCTCGGGCTGCCGCCGGCGGCCGAGGTCGCCCTCGCGTTGCGCGGCGACGCCGAGGGCGAGCCGGCGGCGCGTGTGGCGGCCGAGGGGCGGGAGCCCGTCGCCGCGCCCTCGTTGCCACTGACGCTGGACGAGCTGCTGACTGCTTTGAGCGGGAGCGCGACATGAGCGTCGACGCGCGCGGGGCGGCCGCGGGGATGCGCCTGCGCTGTGACGGCCTGCACGTGGCCTATGACGAGGGCCGGCACACGATCCCGGCGCTCGCGGATGTCGGCTTCACGCTCGAGCCCGGCGCGTCCGTCGCGCTGCTCGGCGCGACCGGCGCCGGCAAGTCCACTTTGCTGCAGGTCGTCAAAGGTCTCCTCGAGCCCATCGGCGGCGTCGTCGAGCTCGACGGGCTCGGGGCGAAGGACGAGGGCTATCTCGACCGTCGCCGCGAGGTCGGGCTCGTGTTCCAGCGCGCGGAGCTGCAGCTCTTCGCGAGCTCGGCGCGCGAGGACGTCGCCTTCGGGCCGCGGCGCCTCGGCTGGTCGCCGCCGGATGTGGAGACGGCCGTCGCCGCTGCGCTCGAACTCGTCGGGCTGCCGCTCGCCGAGTTCGGGGAGCGGCATCCCTACACGCTCTCGGGCGGCGAGCAGCGCCGTCTGGCGCTCGCCGGCGTCCTCGCCATGCGGCCCCGTCTGCTGCTCCTCGACGAGCCCTTCGTGAGCCTCGATCCGGCGGCGCGCCGCAGTCTCGGCGCCGTGCTTCGCCATCTGGTCGGCGGCGGCACCACCCTCGTCGTCGCGACCCACGACGTCGACGCCGCGTGGGCCCTGTGCGAGCAGCGCCTCGTGCTGGACGAGGGCCGGCTCGTCGGCGCCGGCGGCTGGGGCTTCGGCAGTGGCGGCGAGGCCGCTCTCGCGGAGCACGGCCTCGAGCCCCCCTTCCTCGTCGAACTGTGGCGGCGGCTGGGTCGCCCGGTGGAGCGCGCACCCCGTACCTGCCGCGCGGCGGCGGAGGCGTTGCGGTGAGGGCGACGATCACCCAGTACTTCCCGGGGCGGTCGCCGCTCCACCGGCTCGACCCGCGGGTCAAGGTGATTGCGGTCACGACGCTGGCTGTCGCGCTCTTCGTGCGCGACAGCTATGCGGCGCTCGCGGTCTTCGCCGCCGTGGCCCTCGCCGCCGTGGTGGCCAGCCGGGTGCCGGCGCGCTGGTTCTGGCGCGGGTTCAAGCCGCTGCTCTGGCTGGTCGGCCTCACCTTCGTGGTGCAGGTGCTGTTCGCCCCCGGCGACGCGTTCTTCTCGCTCGGCCCGGTCCATGTCACGTGGGAGGGTCTGGAGCGGGCGTCGTTCCTCAGCCTGCGCCTCATCGTCCTCGTGCTGACGGGCGCGCTGCTCACGCTCACCACGCCGCCGGTGGCGCTGACCGACGGTCTCGCGTGGCTGGCGCGCCCGCTGCGACGCCTGCGCGTGCCGACCGACGAACTGGCCCTCATGGTGACGATCGCGTTGCGCTTCATCCCGACGCTCGTGATGGAGCTCGACGCGATCATGCGCGCCCAGCGGTCCCGCGGAGCGGAGTTCGCACGGGGCGGTCTCATGGCTCGCGCCAGGGCGCTGATCCCCGTGCTGATCCCGCTCTTCGTCGTGAGCTTCAGGCGCGCCGACGATCTCGCGCTCGCCATGGAGGCGCGCTGCTATCGCCCCGGCCTGACGCGGACCCGTCTCCACCCGCTCGCGGCGGGCGTCGGGGACGGTCTCGCCCTCGTCGTCGTGGCCGCCGCCGTGACGCTCGCCATGGTCGTCTAGGATGGCGGCGCCCGTCCAGACCATGAGGCTCGACCTGGCCTACGAGGGCACGCGTTTCAAGGGCTGGGCCAGGCAGCCGGGACTCCGTACCGTCCAGGGCTTGCTCGAGGACGCTCTCGCAGTGGCCCTGCGCGAGCCCGTGCGTCTGAGCGTGGCCGGCCGCACCGACGCGGGCGTGCACGCTCTCGCGCAAGTCGCCTCGTTCGTCACCGGCGCCGCCGTCCCCGCGCCGCAGCGGCTGCGTCATACGCTGAACGCGCTGCTGCCCGACGACGTCGCGGTGACCGCGGTGACGCATGCACCGGAGGGCTTCGAGGCCCGCGCCGCCGCCGGCCGCACCTACCGCTACCGGCTGTGGCTCTCGCCGGTGCGGCCGGTGGCCGAGCGCGCCTACGTGTGGAACGTCCGCGAGACGATCGACATCGACGCGCTGCACCGCGCCGCAGCCACGCTCGTGGGCGAGCGCGACTTCTCTGCCCTCACCCCCTCGGCGCGCGAGTACCACCACTGCGTGCGCGAGGTGCGGCGCGCAGCCTGGCGCCCGGGCGCCGGGGCGCCGGAGTGGGTCTTCGAGATCTCGGCGTCGAGCTTCCTGCACCACATGGTGCGCGTCGCCGTGGGCTCGATGGTCGATGTGGCACGGGGCCGCATGTCGCAGGACGACTTCCAGGAGGTCCTGCGCTGCGGGCCACGCCGGCGGATGGGACAGACGGCTCCGGCGCGCGGGCTGGCCCTGGTGGAGATCGAGTACTGACGCGGGAGGGCGGGGCGGCGCCGTCGCCGGCCTCTTGCCGCCCCTACTCGCCGAGGAACTTGGCGAGCGTCAGCGCCATCTTGCGCTCGGAGGGCGGCAGCACGTAGGAGACGCCGCCCTGCCAGGAGGGGGCGCCGGTCAGCACGAGCTTGCGGCTCTTCTTCTCGTCGGCGCGCCACTTGACCCACCCGAGCTGCAGGAGCTCGTTCGTCGTGAGGTCGGTGTCGACGCCGAACATGAAACGCCGGCCGATGTCGGGCAGGTGCCGCAGGTTGGACGGCTGCGCGATCTTGCGCTGCAGGGCCGCCACGAACTGCTGCTGACGTCTGGCCCGGTGGAAGTCGTCGTCGGTGTAGCGGATGCGCACGTACAGCATCGCGTTCTTGCCGTCGAAGTGGTGCCAGCCCTTCTCGTAGACGACGACGCGGTCCACGCTGGCGATCGTCTGGACGGTGCGCGGGACGTACATGTCGACGCCGCCGACTGCGTTGACCAGCCGCGGAAATCCCCTGAAGTTCACGACCATCACGTGGTTGATGGCTATACCGAGATACTGCTGGACGGTCCGCACCGCGAGCTCCGGCCCGCCCCAGTACATGGCGGCGTTGATCTTGTCCTGACCGCGCCCCGGGATGTCGACGAGGGTGTCACGCGGGACCGACAGCTGGTTCACCTGGTGCGTGTCCGGGTCGAAGCGCATGAGCAGGATCGTGTCGGAGCGGGCCGGCTCGCCCTCCTTGCTGTCGACACCGAGCAGGAGGACCGTCGTCGCGTTGGTGAGGAGCCGGCCGTCGTCGGGGTCGAGGACGGCGCGCGCCTTGCGGTCGAGGCGCCGGTTGCTGTTGTCGACGGCCTTGTCGAAGCGTTTGTAGCCGGGATAGGCGAGCACCACCGCGACGACCGTAGCGATGACGAGGAGGACCACGAGCACGAGCGGAACGTGCCACCAGCGGAAGCGGCGGCGGCGCGGCGATCGGCGGCCGCCGCCGGACCCGTAGCGCCGGTACTCCGCCCGACCGGCCTCGTCCCGGCCGGCGCCCGGAGCTTCTTCGTCGCGGGCCTGTTCGCCGCGGGCAGGCTGCGCGGGCGGGCGGAGGCCGGCGAGCTCGTCGTCGAGCGACGTGCGCCGGGCGTGTCCGCCGCGGTACGTCCGATAGGACTTGTCGGCCGGAGGCCGTTGTCGGTCGTCGTTCACAGGCATCGGTCGTGCCCTGCCGGAGGTGGGCACCGGGAGAGTGGGCGGAAACCGGCACGGGCAGGTGGAATCTACGTCCTGCCGCGGGCGAATCCTCTGCCCCACATTGTAGCGTATGGTACGCTGCCGCCCGTGCCGGATCGGGAGCATACCCTCGTCGCCGTCGACGTCGGCGGCACCAAGATCGCGGCGGCGCTGGTCGCGGCGGCCCTGCCGGCGCTCGGCGGGGCCGGGCCGACCGAGCCGCGCGTGCTGCGTCGCACGGTGAGGGCCACGCCCGTCGATACGCCCGGGAGGTGCCTTGCCGGGATCGTCGACGCCGTCGCCGAGGTGCTCGACGGGGCTTCGGCTGAGGCGATAGGCCTCGGCACACCGTCGATGGTCGACTTCGTCCGGGGACGCATCGTCGAGAGCGTGCACCTGCCGCTCGCCGACGTGCCGCTCCGCGATCTCCTGCGCGAGCGCTTCGGGCTGCCCTGCGCGATCGACAACGACGCGACCGCGGCTTGTATCGGCGAACACACCTTCGGTGTGGGGTATGGCGTCAGCGAGATGCTCATGCTCACGCTCGGCACCGGGGTGGGCGGCGGCATCATCGCGCGCGGGCGCGTGTACCGCGGTCACAGCGGCGCCGCCGGTGAGCTCGGCCACGTCGTGGTCGACGAAAATGGTCCCCCGTGCCCCGGGCGCTGCCCAAATCGCGGCTGTCTCGAGGTCTACGCCTCGGGCAGGGCGATGGATGCCGCGGCGCTCGAAGCGGCGAGGGCGCGCCCCGACGGGGCCTTCGGGCGCGCCCTCGCCGCCGGCGAGCCGGTCGACGGTCCGCTGCTGACACGCTTGGCGCTCGAGGGCGACGCCGAGGCGTGCGCCCTGCTGGGGCGTGTGGGCGCGCGCCTCGGCGTCGGCATCACCAGCCTCGTCAACGTCTTCAACCCCGAGCTCGTGGTCGTCGGCGGCGCCGGCGCCGCGGCGGGCGAGCTGCTGCTGGCTCCGGCGCGCGCGGTCCTCGCCGCCCGCGGCCTGCGGCCGCAACGCGACGAGGTCCGCGTCGTCCTCGCCCGCTTCGGCCCCGACGCCGGCGTGATCGGCGCCGCCGCCCTCGCGCTCACCGAGCTGCTCGACGTCTGACGTGGCCTTCGAGCCTCGACGACGCTGGTGGCCGCCGCGCTCGCGAGCCGCTATCCTGCGCTCAAGGCGGGCGCCGTCTTGACTTCGCTCCTGCCCTCTTGGTAAATGGTGCAGCCAATCGCGCGCGGCGCGTCGGTCCGCGCCTGTAGGAGATGAAAGGGAGCAGATGGCCCACAAGATCACCGAAGAGTGTCTGGTCTGCGGCGCCTGCGTCGACGAGTGTCCGAACGACGCGATCACCGAAGGCGACGACATCTACCTCATCGACGCCGAGCTCTGCGACGACTGCGGCACGTGCGTCGACTCGTGCCCGAACGACGCGATCGTCCCGGCCGACTGACGCCGGACTACTGAGACGACTGCCGGCGGGGCCGGCCGCCCGGAGGGCGGCCGGCCCCGCCGGCTTCAGCCCTCGGCGCCGTCGCCGAGCGCGTCCTCGCAGCCGACCAGCTCGGGCTCGCTCCAGGCCAGGCGCCGCGCCATGATGCGGATCGCGGCATGGTTGTCGTCGACCAGCAGGTAGCCGCGGCCGAGCCGCGCCGCCGCCTCGCCGGTGGTGCCGCTGCCGGCGAAGAAGTCCAGCACGAGGTCGCCGGGGTCCGAGTGCACCTTGACGATGCGCTCGAGGAGCGCGACGGGCTTCTGCGTCGGGTAGCCCGTCTTCTCCCGTCCCGTCGGACTCACGATCGTCATCCACCAGACGTCGGTCGGCGTCTTGCCGCGGGCCGCCTTCTCGGGGCCGACCAGCCCCGGCGCCATGTAGGGGACACGGTCGATGTCCTCGTAGCGGAAGACGTAGCTCCCTGGGTCGCGCGCGTACCAGAAGAGCGTGTCGTGCTTCGCCGGCCAGCGGGTGCGCGTGCGGCCGCCGTAGTCGTAGGCCCAGACGATCTCGTTGACGAAGGCGTCGCGCCCGAAGAGCCCGTCGAGCAGCACCTTGCAGTAGTGCGCCTCGCGCGCGTCGATGTGGAGGAAGAGAGAGCCGTCGGGGGCGAGGAGGCGCCGCGCTTCGGCGAGACGCGGCGCCAGGAACCCGAGGTAGTCGTCGAAGGTGTCGCCGTAGGCGTGGGTGCCGAGCGTCTCGCTGCGGTAGCGGTGACCGCCGAAGCCGACCCTGTCGCCGCTCTCGTCACGCGTCGTGCGCAGCCGCGTGTGCCGGCGCTGCCGGCCGGTGTTGAAGGGCGGATCGATGTAGACGAGCCGGGCGATCCCCTCGGGGAGCTCGCGCAGCACGGTGAGGTTGTCGCCGCAGACGATGCGTCGCATGGGCGGTCCGTGGTCGCCGACAGGGCCGGGCTCATCCTACCGCCCAAGGCCAGCGCACAGGCAGCCCGAAAATCCGGGGCCGGGCGTTATGTTCGCCGCCGCGCGCGCCGATAAAGACCGTATGAGACTCGTGCCGCGCCAACCGCAGCAGCTCTACACCGGCCGGATCCTCGCCGCCGTCACCCTGGTGGCGTGGCTCCTGCTCATGTTCGTTCTCGTCGGTGGCGCGGCGGGCGGCTCCGGCTGAGTCCGGCGGCCACCGCCGGGCGCGTCTGAACGACCGGCCGTCTCTCTCCCGCACGCCCCGCGCACTCGCTGTGAGAGAATCGCGCCATGGTCGGTCGGCTTCACCTCTTCGCCGTCAGTGCACGGCGCTACGCGGACAAGCCCCTCGCGGGCGGCGCCGTGGGCGAGGTCGGCCGCACCCCTCGGGGCGGGGCCGATGTGTGACCCGGCCGTCCAGATCCGGCGCGCGGATGTCGCCGACGCGGCGGGCCTCAGTCGCGTACTGAATGAAGCCATCGAGGACGGCCGCTTCACCGTCCTCGACCGCCCGTACTCGGTCGAGGAGGAGGCCGCCTACATCGCGGCGCTCGGCCCGCGCGGCTTCATCCACGTGGCCTCCGCGCCGGGCGGCGAGATCGTGGGCGCGCAGACGATCGCGCCGCTCGACGACGACGTCGGCTCGCTCCGGCACGTGGCGACCATGGGCACGTGGGTCGTCGCGGCCTGGCGGCGGCGGGGCGTGGGCCGCGCGCTCTTCGCGGCCGGGAGCGCCGCCGCCCGCGATCTCGGCTACGCGAAGATCCTCACCGACCTGCGCGCCGACAACCCCGGCTCCCTGGCGTTCCACATGAGTCTCGGCTTCAGCGTCGTCGGCCGCGCCCGCCGCCAGCTTCGTATCGGCGGGCGCGAGATCGACGCCCTCTTCATCGAGCGGGAGCTCTGAGGTGCTCTACGTCTGCGCGACCCCCATCGGCAACCTCGACGACGTGTCGCCGCGCCTGCTCGAGACGCTGCGCGACGTCGAGCTGATCGCCGCCGAGGACACGCGTCACACCCGGCGCCTGCTCAGCCGCTTCGACCTGCACACTTCGCTGACCAGCCTCTTCACCCACAACGAGGCCGAGAAGACGGAGCGGGTGCTCGGCCTCCTCCGCGAGGGTCGCCGCGTCGCGCTCGTCAGCGACGCCGGCATGCCGGGCGTCTCCGACCCCGGCGTGCGCCTGGTCGCGCGGGTCGTCGCGGAGGGTCTCCCGCTCACCGTCATCCCCGGCCCGTCGGCCGTCACGACGGCGCTCGTCGCCTCCGGTCTCGCCGTCGACGACGGCTTCCGCTTCGTCGGCTACCTGCCGCGGCGCGCGACGGATCTGGAGCGCCTGGTGCGGGAGTGGCGGCGCTGCGGCGGCGTGCTGGTCGCCTTCGAGTCGCCGCGGCGCCTGGCGCGCAGCCTCGAGCGGCTCGCCGCGTTGCTGCCGGAGGCGAGGGCGGCGGTGTGCCGCGAGCTCACGAAGATCCACGAGGAGGTGCTGCGCGCCCCGCTGCGGGAGCTCGCCGCTCAAGTGAGCGCGCGGGAGGAGGTCCGCGGCGAGGTGACGCTTGTGATCGACCTCGGCGCCGCCGACGACGAAGCGACGCAGGCGCGGGTCGAGGCGCTCGGGGCGGCGGCGGCGCTGCTCGCGCGAGGGCTCTCGCGCCGCGACGCCGCCGCCGCGCTCCACGTCTGCCTCGGGGTGCCGCGCCGCGATGCCGTCCGGATCGCCCAGGAGGCGGCGGCGGGCGCGGCCGGCGGCTGACGCCGCCGCCGGGCGCGCGACGACCGCCTGACCCTTGCGGTCTTCGCGCACGGTCCGGCCGCGCGGTCGCCGTCCGCTGGTAGAATCCCCTCAACTGGCCGACGACGAGGAGGTGACCGTGGACCTGCGCAGGATGGCCGCCGAGCGCACCCTGCTTCTCGACGGCGCGACGGGCACCGAGCTGATGGCGCGCGGCATCCCCGGCGCGACGCCTCCTGAGCTCTGGAACGTGGAGCGGCCTGATGTGGTGGGCGCTATCCACCGCGACTACTTCGCCGCGGGCGCCGACCTCGTGCACGCGAACACCTTCGGCGGCACACGGCTCAAGCTCGCCGGGCACGGGCTGGGCGAGCGCGCCGCCGAGCTGAACGAGGCGGGCGCGCGGCTCGCGGTCGCGGTCCGCGATGCCGAGTACCCCGGCCGCCTGGTCGCCGGCGACGTGGGGCCGACCGGCGTCATGCTCCCTCCGCTCGGCGACGCCGACCCGGCCGTGCTGCGCGAGACCTTCGTCGAACAGGCCGAGGCGCTGGTGCGCGGCGGCGTCGATCTGCTGCACATCGAGACGATGTTCGACCTCGGCGAGGCGCTCGCCGCCGTCGAGGCCGCCGTCGGAGCGGCCGGCGGCCGCCCCGTCTGCTGCTCGATGACGTTCAAGCCCGCGGCGCGTGGCTACCGCACGATGATGGGCGTGAGTCCCGCGCAGGCGGCCGCGGCGCTGCTCGCCGCCGGCGCGACGCTGGTCGGCTGCAACTGCAGCATCACCGCGGATGCCATGGGCGACCTGGTCGCCGACCTGCACGAGGCGGCCGGCCTGCCGGTGCTCGCGCAACCGAACGCCGGCCAGCCCCGTCTCGAGGGCGGGGTCACGGTCTACGACGAGACGCCAGAGCACTTCGCCGCCGAAGTGGCCGGCTTCTCCTCTCGTGGAGCCGGCCTCGTCGGCGGCTGCTGTGGCACGACTCCCGCGCACATCGCGGCGCTGGCCGCCGCGCTCGGCCGGGCGCCGGCCGCTCCGGAGCAGGGCGCCTGATCCTCGAGGCCGGCGGCCTGCTCCCCCTTCGCGGAGGTCAGGAGCGCGCGGCGAACACCGCCCCGACCGTGTCGAGGATCAGGCGCACGGCGTGCAGCGCCGTGAGCTGGCCGGGGCCGTCGTAGGCCGGGGCGACCTCGACCATGTCCATGGCGATGACGTTCACGCGCGCACAGACGGCGCGCAGGATCGCCTTGGCTTCGTAGTAGGTGAAGCCGCCGGGCTCGGGCGTGCCGGTGCCCGGCGCGATCGCCGGGTCGAGGGCGTCGATGTCGAAGGTCACGTAGGTGTCGACGCCCGGCTCGAGATGCGCGACGAGCTCGTCGACCGGCGTCCTCTTGGCCTCGTCGCACCAGAAGATGCGCACCCCGCGGCTCGCCATCAGGTCGAAGTCCATGCTGGGCTCGTACAGGCCGCGGATGCCGTACTGGGTGATGCCGCTGAGCAGGCCCTGCTCGTCGGCACGGATCATCGGGTTGCCGTGCGTGTACCTCTGGCCGCCCTCTTCGTCCCAGTAGTCGGTGTGGGTGTCGAAGTGGACGAGCTGGAAGGGCCGCCCGCCGCGCGCCGCATGGACGGCCATCATGGCCGGGAGCGTCACCGAGTGGTCGCCGCCGAGCACGACGGGGAAGAGCCCGGCCTCGACGATCGGCTGCAGGCGGGCGCCGACGGCGGCGTGCCGGTCGTCCACGGGCTGCGTCGGCCCGAGGATGACGTCGCCGGCGTCGACGAAGCGCACGCCGCCCAGGGTCTCGCGCGCCTTGCCCTCGCCGAGCTCGACGTCAAGGTAGGCGTCCGAGCCCGTGCGGTAGGCCCAGAAGGTCGAGATGTCGCGCAGCGCGCGCGGTCCGAAGCGCGCTCCGCTGCGTGACGTCGTCGCCTCGTCGAACGGGATGCCGAGCACGGCGATGTCGCCGTCGGCCTGTGTCGGCGCCTCGACATGCGGCGCCTTCAGAAAGGTCGCGATACCGGCGTACGGCATCTCGCCGTTGCCCATGGTGTCCTCCTGTCAGACGGTCCGCGAAAGACGAGGGCGGCGGGCGGGGCCGCAGGCCCCGCCCGCCGCCCTCCGCCCCTTACGCGCCGCCCGCCGCCCCTTACGCGATGCCCTTGCCGTGGGCGCGGCTGACCTCGTCGACCGCCTCTTCGACCAGGTCGCAGCCGAGCGCGAAGAGCTCGGGCGGCATGTTCAGCGCCGGCGTCGGCCGGAACCAGTTGAAGGCCGGCTCGTAGATCGGGATCACGCCGCGCCGCTCCATGGAGTAGACGATCTCGCGGGTGAGGTCGTGCGCCGGTGTCTTGGAGTCCTTGTCCTCGACGAACTCGACGGCGTGATAACAGCCCTTGACGCGCACGTCGCCGACGATCTCGTACTTCTTCTTCATGGCGCCGAACTTCGCCTTGGCGACACGCTCGATCTCCTTGACGTTGTCGAGGATCTTGTCGCGCTTCATGACCTCGATCAGCTTGATACCGACGGCGCAGCCCACCGGCGAGCCGGCGAACGTGCCTCCCGTGTAGAGCTCGCCGGCCGGCTCGCTCATGCGGTCGGAGCCCAGCGTGTAGCAGATCGGGATCAGGCCGCCCGACGTGCCTTTGCCGAGCGAGAGCAGCTCGCACTCGACGCCGGGATACTGGTCGAGGAGGAACCAGTCGCCGCAGCGGCCCATGCCCTCCTGGACCTCGTCGTTGTAGAGGATCCAGCCGTGTTTCTTGCAGAGGTCGGAGAGGCGTTGCGGCCACTCGGGCGGCGGGATCTGGACGCCGTTCTCGCCCTGGATGAACTCGACGGCGACGCCGGCGATGCTGTCGGGCGTCGCCTTGTACTTGAGGATCATCTCCTCGATGTAGTCGAGGCAGGCGATGTCGCAGGCCGGGTAGTCGAGGTGGTACGGACAGCGGTAGCAGGTCGGGAAGGGGACGTTGATCCAGCCGCTCATGAACGGCTCGATGGCGTGGTTGTAGTGGGCGTTGTGGGGCCCCATGGCGCCGGTGCCGTAGTTGCCGCCGTGGAAGCTCCCCAGGAAGGTGATCACGAAGGGGCGGCCGGGGCCGGCGGCCTCGCGCATGATGCGCACGGCGTTCTCGACGACCTCGCTGCCGGTGGTGTCGTAGACGATCTTCGCGAGCGGCTTCGGAGCGATCTCGACGAGCTTCTCGGCGAGCTCGTACTGGTGCCACGTGGTCAGCGACGAGAGGCACTCGGTGCCGTACTCCTTGAGAGCCGTGTGGGCGGCCTCGACAAGCTCAGGGTGGTTGCCGCCCAGCGGGGCCGACGCCCAGCCGGCGAGCCAGTCGATGTAGCGGTTGCCGTCGACATCCTCGAGGAACCAGCCGTCGCGGTAGCGCGAGACGAAGTGACTCGGGGGCCAGGCGCCGATGAGCGACACGCCGAGCATGATGTCGTCGCCGCGCTTCATGAGCGCGGCGCTCCTCGGGCCGGGGGGTGGTGTGTGCACGTTGGGGCGCGTTTGATCGCCCATAACTCCCGCCTCCTCCAGGTGGCGCGGCCCGCGGCGGGTGCCGCGGCGCGCCGGCGATGGGTCAGTGGGGGGATGCTAACGCAGGCTCCACGCGAGCGAAAGCCGCGAGACGATCGGTCGCCGGCGGCCGTTGACGTTGCTCGTCACCTCTTGACCACGGCCACCGTGGCTCCAGACTTGAGTGGCCACGGCCGACCGCCCACGCCGTCGTGGCCACACCGGATGGCCCACGGGGGTGCAGGTGTCCGAGCTGATCGACCAGATGCGCCGCGAGCTCCGCGTGCGCCGCTACAGCCGCCGCACCGAGCAGGCCTACTGCCTGTGGGTGCGGCGCTTCGTGCGCTTCCACCACCTGCGCCACCCCGGCGACATGGCGGAGCCCGAGATCAACGCCTTTCTCACTCACCTCGCCGTCGCCGAGCAGGTCAGCGCCTCGACCCAGACCCAGGCGCTCTCGGCCCTCCTCTTCCTCTACCGGCGCGTGCTCGGGCGCGAGGTCGGCGAGCTCACCGAGCTGGTGCGGGCGCGCAAGCAGCGGCGCCTGCCGGTCGTCCTCACCAGGGACGAGGTGAAGGCGGTGCTCGCCCAACTCGACGGCGATGCCTGGCTCATCGCCTCGCTGCTCTACGGAGGCGGCCTGCGCCTCATGGAGTGCCTGTGCCTGCGCGTCCTCGACGTCGACGCGACGCGCGGCGAGCTCATGGTGCGCGGCGGCAAGGGTGACAAGGACCGCCGCACGGTGCTGCCCAGTTCGGTCACCCCGTCGCTGCGCGAGCAGTTGCGACGGGCCCGGGCGCTGCACGAGCGCGACCGCGCCGACGGCTGGGGCCGGGTCGCCCTGCCGGGCGCCCTGGCGCGCAAGTACCCGAACGCGGCGAGCGAGTGGCGCTGGCAGTGGGTCTTCCCTCAGCAACGCCGCTGGACCGACCCGCGCACCGGCGAGCAGGGACGGCACCACGTGCACCCGACGATCGTGCAGCGCGCCATCCGCGACGCCGTGCGGCGCGCCGGCATCCCCAAGCACGCGACCTGCCACACCCTGCGACACTCCTTCGCCACCCACCTGCTCGAGGCGGGCTACGACATCCGCACGATCCAGGAGTTGCTCGGCCACAGCGACGTGAGCACGACGATGATCTACACGCACGTGCTCAACAAGGGCGGCCGCGGCGTGTGCAGCCCCATGGACGGGCTGTGACTCCCCAGGGCGACGCGGAGCGCGGAGGTGCACCCTGTGGTAGCATTTCTATGCTACTTCGACCTCGACCGATGGGAGGACCGATGACCCGTGGCCTCAAGCTGCGCCAGGTCGGAGGCTCGATCAGCGCGACCCTGCCCAAGGACATGGCGGAGCGGCTTCACCTCGCCGCGGGTGACACCGTGCTGGCCGTGGAGACCGAGCGTGGCATCCTGCTGACGCCGTACGACCCCGAGGTCGAAGAGGCGCTTGCTCTGGCCGGCAAGGTGGCGGGCAGGTACCGCAACGCGCTGCGCGAGCTGGCCAGGTAGTCCGTGCCCGAAAGGCCGGGAGAGTCTGCGGCGGACGGTCCGCGGGAGCCGCGCTGGGTCGACCGCCTCGTCGTCGAGGCGGTGCACTTCGACCTGATCCGCGAGCACGGCGGTATGCCGGGGCTGCGCGACGAACACGGCCTCGAGTCGGCGCTGGCGCGTCCGCGTCAGCGCCACGCGTACGACCCGGCGGCCAGGGATGCCGAGCTCGCCGCAGCCTACGGTCACGGGCTCGTCCGGAACCGCCCTTTCCACGACGGCAACAAGCGCATCGCCTTCGTGACGATGGCGGTCTTCCTCATGCTCAACGGTCACGCCATCGAGGCAGCGGAGGCGGAGGTGGTGACCGTGGTGGTCGCTCTGGCGGCCGGCGAGTCTGACGAGCTCGGGCTCGCCGCCTGGGTGGGGTCAAAGACGATCAAGGTGCGGCACGGCGAGGCCGAATGAACCCACCTCTCACGGACCGCCCATCCCCATCCGATAACATCGGTGATACTGTCTTACGCAGCGAGAGCGCACGGCAACGGGGCTCTCACACATTGCATACACACAGTTAGGTGCACCCGACGATGGCCGTGAGCGAAGCGATTCCCGTGATCTTCACGCCCGACGATGAGCCCTATCGCGGCCGCAGGCTGCTGCACATGTTCGACCGGCTCATCTGTGCGACGGTGGCCGCGAACGCTGATGTCGCGCCACGCAGCCATGAGTCCGAGCTAACGGACCTGCAGCGCATGGCTGCCGACGTGATTCCTCAGGCCGTGAGCATCTCGCTGTCGATCCGTGAACTCATTCGGCAAGGCTACCTGTTTGGCGGCCGCGTGATGGTTCGACCGCTTGTCGAGCGCGCCACAATCCTCCTGTATCTCGACCTCTATCCTGACGAGATTGGAGCGTGGAATCGTGGCTGGCACGCCGGCGATGCGCCTGGTCTCGCCAAGATGTTCGAGAGGATTCAGTCGGCACAGGGCAAGGACACCCTTGTGCCCGGTCGTGATCTCACATCGTCCATGAACGCTCTGATGCATGCGAAGCCGGAGTCGGTGGTCTGGAATCTCGTACCCACGGGCGACTGCGACATGGGCCAGGCTGCTTCGAAGATTCTTACCCGACCAGATCTGTGTGATGAGTTGTGCGCCGACGTGCTGCCGTGGCTCGTCGGCGTCAACGCGATGATGAACAGGTACTTCGGTGAGCCAAGTGGCACCTAACAAGCGCATCAACCTGACGCGCAGACACGCTGCGGTTGTATCCTCACACCGCAGCGCGCGCAGGTTATGCGCGAGACGTTAGCCAGTCGAAGGGGGCCGCATGAGCGTGATCATCGGCAGGCTCGTTGCTCTTGTCATCGTGGCCGCTGTCGTCCTCACCGCAGGCTCCGCCTGCTCCTCGTCCGGTGGCGAGCCCGTCGTCCCGAGTTCTCCGCCTGCGTCGCTCGACCCTACAGGCCAAGCGCAGTGGACACTCGAGCAGTTCTTCGCCGCCTGGCAGGCGCAGGACGGCACCCGGTTCAACGCCCTCGTCGATCCGAGCCACGCCGTCGATGACTTTGAGGGCGTGTCGCGGGTCGAGTTCGGTGAGATCCGCCCGGTGCTCCAGCCCGACGATGCCGCCTACGATGATCCCGACGTGCACGTGTTCTCGGCGTGGGTCCGCTTCTGGGGTTCGGACCTGAGCGTCGAGCAGGGCGAGCGGCTTGACTGGCATTGGGAGGTCCGCCGCGGCGACGACGGGCGCTGGCGCGTGACGAACTGGGGCTATGGCTGAGCCGCTGGCTAACAAGCGCATCGAGCTGATTGGCCCGGGGCGTAGGATGACGCCGACAGCGCAGCGAGCCAACAGCTCATGCGCGAAACGTTAGCTGCAGACAAGAATGGGGGTGTGGGGTGAAGGGTCGCGGCATCGTAGCTCTCGTGATCGTCGGCCTCTGGGCGCTGACTCAAGCCATCATCGCCTTCGCCTACCCCGCCTCGCTCCTGGCCTACTACCTCGACTCTCCGGTCTCGGGCCCCGTGCTCGCTCTGACGGTGCTCGCCGCGCTCGTCCCGGCCGTCGCCCTCGCGATGCTCGGCGCCTTCCTCATCTCCAGGCGCGGTGAGCTCGCGCAGCGCTGGTTCGCGGACGCCGCGCCGGCGTCCGCGCTCGACCTCGTCGGTCTCCTGCGCCTCGGGCTCATCGTCGTCGGGGTCTCGCTGCTCGTCCGGGCCATCCCCGACCTGCTCGCCACCTTCGCGACACTGTTCGTCGACTGGGCCGAGGACTCCGTCTTCTCCGCCGCCGGCGAGCGCTTCTGGGTCGAGATCCCTCAGCTGTTGCTCGGCGGCACACAGCTCGCTCTCGGCTTCTGGCTCGTGGCCCGTTCGGGCGGGCTCGCGGCGCGGCTCTGGTCGCCGCGCCGCGTGCCCGAGGCCCAGGCCCCGGTCGTCGCCCACTGCTCGGCGTGCGGAGCGCCCTTCGGCCCCGATGACTACCGCGGTGGCCAGTTCACTGCCCGCTGTGAGAGCTGCGGCGAATCGCTCGATGTCGATCGCACCTGAGTTCAAGTTTGAACTGCAACACCTGCGCTTCTGACGCTCTCTCCTACCTGGCTTGTACATAGCACTCCTCCGGGGTCCTGTAGCCCAAGCGTTTCCGCGGTCGTGTGTTGAGCCTCCGGGCGATCGCGTCGCAGTCGGCCTGCGTGACCTGCGCCATGCTCCGGCGCTTCGGCAGGTACTGGCGCAGGAGGCCGTTCGTGTTCTCGTTCGTGCCGCGCTCCCAGGAGTGGTGCGGGGTCGCGAAGTAGAAGAGGGCGCCGGTCGCGGCCTCGATCTCGGCGTAGCTGTGGAACTCGGTGCCGTTGTCGGCGGTCACCGTGCGTACCCGTCCCTCGTGGCGGGTGATGAGTTCGATCGTGCGTGCCGTCGCAGCGGCGGCGTTGTGACGAACCAGCTTGCCGACCTCGAGGTAGCCGGTCCTGCGCTCGACCAGGGTGACCACGCTGTGACGCGCCTGGTCGTCCCCCTTCACCGTGTCGATCTCCCAGTGGCCGACGACGCCGCGCCCTTCGACCTCGGGCGGGCGCTCGGAGATGTGGCGCTTGCCGGCGAGCCTGCCGCGGCTGTCATGGGCGCCGTAGCGCTTCCTGCGCCGCTTGCCCGCCTGGCGCATGTGCCGCCAGAGCTCTCCGCCGGCGTGCCTGTCGCGCCAGACGTAGAGGTAGATGGTCTCGTAGCTGATCTGAAGCAGCTCGTGCAGGGCGAGCCAGCCGGCCACCTGCTCCGGGCTCCAGTCGAGCTCGATGAGCTCCTCGACGATGAGCCACTCGGCGGCGTCGAAGTGTGTGTTGCGGCGCGAGTGCCGGCGTCTCGCCCGCGTGTGCTCGCAGGCCGTGAAGGCGCGGTAGCCGCCGTCGGAGCGGCGGTTGCGCGCGACCTCGCGGCTGATCGACGAGGGCGCTCTGCCGAGGTCGCGGGCGATCGCCCGCACGGAGTGCCCCTGTCGCCTGAGGGCGGCGATGGCGTATCGTTCTCCCGAGGTGATCTGGTGATACTGCATACGCGGTTCCCCTCTTCCTGGCGGTTGGGAGGAACCGATTGTGTCCCAGATCGCCTCACCTTCTCCACAGGGGGGTGGTGTTGCAGTCAGTTTCTGAATTCGCCCCGTCTAACAAGTGCATCAACCTGACGCGGCCAAGCGCCGCGCTTCGGCGTGAGCGCTGCCCGCGCAGGTTATGCACAGTGCGTTAGACCGACGAGAGGAAGGCCCATGAGAGTGGCCGCGGCGTTGACGCTCCTCTTGGCGCTCACCACGCTCCTCTCTGCGTGTCGCGACTCCCCTTCCGCTTCCTCCAGCCCTCAGCCCGCTGCCTCCATCCGCTTCGTGTCGGGCACGACCTTCGATCCCTTCGAGCGGAGCGTCACCGACGGGCGCGTCGTGATCGCCTACGTGCGCGACCGCGCGACCCCAGCCGAAGTCCGGCGCCTCGCGACGCGCATCGCCACCCTGCCCGAGGTCGAGCAGTACAGCTTCATGGGCAAGCTCGAGGCGCTCGCGTTCTTCCGCGGGCGCTACGGCGACGATGCGACACCGGCGGCGGTCCCTCTGCCCGAGGGCTTCTCACTCGAGGTGGCCCCTCTGCCGCAGGGCTTCTGGCTTCTGCTCGGTTCGGCCGACCAGGCGTCGCGGGTGGCCGCCGCGCTCGCCGACGAGCCGGCGCTCAAGCAGAAGGGCGGCGCCCTCTCAGGCGTCAAGCCTGCCAGCGAGTTCTACGACTGGGTGAGGCTCGAGACGGCGCCGGTGGGTTGAGGTAGCGCTTTGTTGACGCGGTCTAACAAGCGCATCGAGCTGATTGGCCGCCACGCTATGATGTTCATCAGAGCGCAGCGAGCCAACAGCTCATGCGCGAAACGTTAGACCCAACCCCCTTCCGCTGCGAGGTGCGATACGTTATGATGTACGTGGCAGCGTATCGACCAGGAGGCCGCCATGGCACTATTTCGTCCTTCAGCCGACGTGCGCCCGGTGACCGAGTTCCGCTCGCACACCTCGGCCGTGATCGAGCAGGTGCAGAAGACCAAGCGCCCCGTGGTCCTCACCCAACACGGCCGCAGCGCCGCGGTCCTGCTCGACGTCGAGGCCTACGAGGCGCTCATCGACGAGGTCGCCCTGCTGCGCGACGTGCGCACCGCCGAGGCCCAGCTCGACGCCGGCATGGGTATCCCGCACGCGACCGTCGAGTCCCGTCTGCGTGAGCGCTACCTGAAGTGAGAGTCTCCTGGTCGCCGCTGGCCGACGAGCAGGTTGATGAGATCGTCGCCTACATCGCCGCCGACGATCAGGCCGCGGCCTTGACCTGGCTCGCGCAACTGCTGGAGCGGGTCGCCTCGCTTGCCCGCTTCCCTGACTCCGGTCGCATCGTGCCCGAGCTGCAGCGCGACGACCTGCGCGAGCTGATCGTCGGCTCCTACCGCGTCATCTATCGCCGCAAGGCCGAGGTCGTCGAGATCGCCGCGATCCGACACGGCGCACGACGACTCGACTCAGGTGCGATCTGATGCGCGGTGGGTCTAACAAGCGCGTCGAGCTGATTGGCCCGCAAGCTATGCTGTTCACGAGAGCGCAGCGAGCCAACAGCTCACGCGCACCACGTTGGGCAGAAGGAGCGCGAGCGGTGCCGGGAGCAGAGGCCGCGCCACAGAGCGCCGGGCGGTGAACGACTACGGGATCGCCCTTCTCGTCTTTGCGCCCCTCATCGTGGTTTGGGGCGTGGTGAGCGCCCTGCGCCTGCAGACGAAGCCACCCTCCAACGCTTGGGTCGTCTCCGGCTACGCGGTCCTCGCCGTCATCCTGGCCGAGGCGCTCTGGTTCGTGTGGCCACTGATCACGACACTCGACGCTCCGGCTGCAGGCGGCCTGCTCCGCCCGGCCGTTGTGAACATGGGGATCGTGGTCCTCGTGTACCTCGCGGTGCTTCTCCCCGCCGGCTACGCCATCGCGGCGCAGCGCTGGGGTCGCGGCGACCACCGCCTCATGCTACAAGCCGCCTTCACCGGTGTGCTCATCCTGTTCGCGTTGTTCGCGGTCTACCAGGCCCTCGTGATGCGGTAGGCCCTCATGCCGTCGTGCACCTGTGAACCTCTGCCCAACAAGCGCATCGAGCTGATTGGCCGCCAAGCTATGCTGTTCATCAGAGCGCAGCGAGCCAACAGCTCATGCGCACCACGTTAGTCACAGCAAGCGCCACTCGTTTCAAGGGTACGTTGGTGGTACTGTTGGCGGTAGCATAGGAGGTATCTGCAATGGCAACAGTCCCCGACATCGTGCCCATCACCGACCTGCGCCAGGACGCGTCCGGCGTGATCAAGCGTGCCGCCGCTTCGCAGCAGCCGGTGTTCATCACCCAGCGCGGCCGCGCGGCCGCCGTCGTCGTCAGCGCCCAGGCCTACGAGCGCACCCAGCACGAGCTCGAGATCCTGCGTCTGCTCGCCCGCGGCGAGGCCGAGATCGAGGCCGGCGGAGGGCATGCTCTCGCCGAGGTGCTGGCCGAGGCCGACGAGCTGCTCGACAGGTCGTGATCCGCAGCGTCCTCTTCACGCCCGCGGCCCGCGAGCAGTTCCTCGCGGCGCTCGCCTACATCGCCGTCGACGATCCGGCCGCGGCTCGGCGCCTGCGCGAGCGCGCCGCTGAATCGCTCTCGCGCCTCGCCGAGTTCCCCGAGTCCGGCCGCGTCCTGCCCGAGTTCCCCGACCTGCCGTTCCGCGAGGTCGTGGTCGCACCGTACCGCTTCTTCTACCGCGTCAAGGACGACGTCGTCTGGGTGGTCGCGGCCTGGCACTCGACCCAGCTTCCCGGTCAACCCGACGACCCGAGGCGTGACTAACCAGCGCATCGAGCTGGCTCGTAGTCAGCTCCACGGTGAACTACGTAGCGTGAGCGCTCGCAGCTCATGCGCACCACGTTAGCAGTACAGCTCCCCAGGTCAGCAGGAGTTGCGTCGCTGAGCGGGAAAGGTATACTTTCCATACTGTAATGGCAGCAGGGAGCCGGGGTGCAGTTCGAGTTCGACGAGCGGAAGAGCCGCGCCAACAAGGCCAAGCACGGCATCGACTTCACGGAGGCCCAGGCGCTCTGGCTCGACGAGAACCTGCTGCGCATTGCCGCCCGGGCCGGGGACGAACGGCGCTTCGTCGTCATCGGCCTGATCGGAGGCAAGCACTGGTCGGCCGTCGTCACCTACAGAGACGAGGCCATCCGGCTCATCTCGGTGCGCAGGTCGCGCGCCAAGGAGGTGGAGGCGTATGAAGGCGAGTGAGTTCGACAAGAAGTTCGACGAGGGCGTCGAGGACATCATCGACGACCTCGACATGTCGACCGCCGCGAGGCCCTTGCGGGAACAGCGGCGCGTCAACGTCGACTTCCCGGTCTGGATGATCGAGTCCCTCGACCGTGAGGCCCAGCGGCTCGGCGTGACGCGCCAGTCGATCATCAAGGTCTGGATCGCCGAGCGCCTCGAGAAGGCGAGCTGACGGCCGCCGGCTGACTGCTAACCAGCGCATCAACCTGACGCGCCCAACGCTTTCAGTAGTAAGCTCGGGCCGCAGCGCGCGCACGTTATGCGCGAGACGTTAGGTGCAACACCCCCATTGTCATCTGTCAGCCGTCTGGGCGCGGCGGTACAATGCAGGTGTCGGCGCAGTGCGAAAGCGAGGTGGCAGGCGTGACCATCGACGAACTCATGCGCGAGGCGCTCGCCCTCGACCCCCAGGGCCGTGCCCATCTCGCCCACCGGCTGCTCGGCAGCCTCGACGAGCTCTCCGAGGCCGAGGTCGAGCAGCTCTGGCTCGCTGAGGCGGTGCGCCGCGACGCCGAGATCGCCGCCGGTGCGCCCACCTATCCCGCCGACGAGGTCCTCGCCCGAGCGCGCGCCCGCCGCGGATGAGCCACAGCCTGCGCTTCGACGCCGCCGCGGAGCGTGAGCTGAACGAGGCCGTCGACTTCTACGAGCTCGAGAGCCCCGGCCTCGGCGACGTCTTCCTCACGGAGGTCGAGCACACGCTCGCGCAGGTCGAGGCCTTCCCTGAGGCTGCGGAGCCGCTCCGCGACGCGGTGCGCCGGCGCCTCCTGCACACGTTCCCCTACGCGCTGCTCTACTCGCTGCGCACCGATGAGGTCCGCATCCTCGCGGTCGCGCATCAGAGGCGCCGGCCGTTCTACTGGGAGGATCGCCGGTGAGTGCGGCTAACAAGCGGATCAAGCTGGCTCGCCGCAGCGCCGGCAGCCTCACGGGAGGCCGGCGCGCTCGCAGCTCATGCGCGAGACGTTCGGCGGAACCCCAGGCGTAGCGTGACAGGCAGCCGGGAATCATGTAATCTGATTGTCAGATGTCAGCCCAAGGAGCTGCCCCTATGTCCGACGTGACCGTGACCCAAGTCGCCCGCAACTTCGCCGAGTACGTCAATCGCGTCGCCTACCGGCGTGAGTCGTTCACGCTCGTGCGCGGCAAGAAGCCGCTCGCCGAGCTGCGCCCGCTGCCCGCCGGGGCTCGCCTCTCGGAGCTGCCAGGCCTGCTCGCCTCGCTGCCACGGCTCTCAGCGGCCGAGGCCGGCGACTTCGCCGACGATCTCGCCGCGTCGCGCAGCGAGCTGGGCGAGGTGCGTGACGCGTGGCAGTCCTGATCGACGCCAGCATCCTGATCGAGGCCGAGCGCGGACGCCTCGACCTCGAGCCGCACGTCGCGCGTCACGGCGAGGAGGAGGCCTTCCTCTCCGTCGTGACCGCCAGCGAGTTGCTCCACGGCGTGCATCGCGCGACGCGGCCCGACGTGCGCGCCCGGCGCTCGGCCTTCGTCGAGGGCATCCTAGAGCGCTTCCCGCTGCTGTCCGTCGACCTCGCCTGCGCACGGGCGCACGCACAGCTCTGGGCCGAGCTGCGCCAGGCCGGCGCGCTCATCGGCGCCCACGACCTCTGGCTGGCCGCCACCTGCGTCGCCCACGGGCTGACCATGGTCACCGGCAACGTGCGCGAGTTCGCGCGCGTGCCGGGGCTGGAGCTCGAGGTCTGGACCGACTGACGTGGGGGTCTCGCCGAACAAGCGCATCAACCTGACGCGCAGACACGCTGCGGTTGTATCCTCAAGCCGCAGCGCGCGCAGGTTATGCGCAAGACGTTAGGCAGACACACTGAGCCGATACCGGGAGCAGCCGTGACGCAGTTCGAGTGCCAGGTACAGCACGCGCTCTTGCCCTCTCAAGTCGACGACCTCATGCGCCTGTACGCGCAGCAATGGTGGACCCGCAACCGCACGCGGGCCGACGCAGAGCGCATGCTCGAGGGCTCGGATCTGCTGTTTGTGGTCATCGAGCCCTCGACGCAGACACTCGTCGGCTTCGCCCGCGTGCTGACCGACCACGTCTACGTCGCGGTGCTGCTCGATACCATCGTCGCAGCCGAGTATCGCAGTCGCGGCCTCGGCCGCCTGCTGGTTGAGTCAGTCTGCTCGGCGCCAGAGCTGCGCGACGTCGAGCGCATCGAGCTCACCTGTCAGCCGGAGCTCATCGCCTTCTATGCGAAGTGGGACTTCACCGACAACGTCGGCCGCTCCCGCCTCATGCGGCGATCCGCGAACCCAGTGTTCTCCGATGCTGCTGCCCAACAAGGCGTTCGAGCAGACGCCCAGTAGCATCGTGTGCCGTCCAAGGTTGGACGGGCGCTGCTCAACGCCCCGACGTCATGCCCAACCCCAAGCATCCCTTGACCTCATGTCAGGTCTGACATAGACTACTCGCCGTGAGGCGCCGCGCCGACAAGCCGCTCGTGTGGCTGCACGGGGAGGTCCGTAGCCCGCCGCTCACGGCCGCGGGGCGCCTCGAGGCCGGGGTGCTGCTGCGCCGCCTGCAGCGCGGCGAAGCGCTCGCTCTGCCGCACTCCCGGCCGCTGCCGGTCGTCGGCCGGCGCTGTCACGAGTTGCGCATCACCGACACCGAGGCGACCTGGCGGATCGTCTATCGCACCGATGCCGATGCGATCGTCATCGTCGAGGTCTTCGCCAAGAAGACGCAGGCGACTCCGAAGGCCGTGATCGAGGTCTGCAAACGCAGGCTGCGAAGCTACGACACCCTCGCGCGCGAGAAGGAGTGAGCACGATGGACAAGACCAAGAAGGACCGCCTCGCGGCTGCCGGCTGGCGGAGCGGGGAGGCCGCCGACTTCCTCGGGTTGAGCGTTGAGGAGGCGGCCTTCGTCGAGCTCAAGCTGGCCCTCGCCGACTACCTGCGCGAGCTGCGTACGCAGAACGCCTGGACGCAGGCGCAGGTGGCGAGTCGTCTTGGCTCGAGCCAGTCCCGCGTCGCCAAGATGGAGGCCGCCGACGCCTCGGTCTCGCTCGACCTCCTGGTGAAGTCGCTGCTGGCCCTCGGTGCGTCGCGCAGCGAGGTCGGCCGCGTGATCGGCAAGGCGGCATAACCAGCGCATCGAGCTGGCTCGCAGTCAGCTCTACGGTGAACTACGTCGCGTGAGCGCTCGCAGCTCATGCGCAAGACGTTAGACCCATGACGTGAGCAAGGATGGGGGGACGCGGTGGCCAACCTGGAGTCGGTGGTCGCACCGGCTTGTGGTGATGGCGGCGGTGACCCGGGGCGCGGGGATGTGATCCGGTCCCTCCTCGCCCCGCTGTCCCTCGCCCTGCTCGCGGGGCTGACGCTCGCGATGGTGCTCGGCCTCCCCGAACGGGCCCTCGCCGTCGACGCACCGGAGGGGCTGGACGACATGGCGGTGACCGTCGCCGGAACGTACGATTCCTGGTCCGTCGAGTCGGTCCAGTACGTGTCCACGACAGCCGACGAGGCGGCGGCGCTGCTCGGGAAGCGAAGAGACCAGCTCGATGAGGACACGCCCGAGCGGATCTACCTCGTCGTGATGCGCGGCGACTTCCGGCTCCCCGCCATGAAGCCGCCGCCGGGCAGCGGGCAAGACGGCGCGGCCGAGCAGGGTCCCTACCTCGCCTTCCTCTTCTGGCGCAGGGACGATGTGTCGACCGCCCGTGACCTGACGGTGCTGCAGGAGCCCGTGCAGCTCGGTTCTGTCGGCGAGCCGCGAGCCCTCGAGCCGTTCGCGCTCATGCATCCGACGCTCCAGGCCGTTCTGGACGGCGTCTGGGGGTTCTCCTTCGTCTTCTTGCCGGCGGTGCTGCTCGCGCTGTCCGCCGTTCTCGTGGGCTGGAAGCGACGCCTGCGGTGGCCGCACCTGTTCGCCGCCGCCGCCGCACTCGTGGTCGCCGCCTGGCAGACGTACATCCTGCTGCACTCGATGTCGGGGCAGTCGTGGGATCCGGTCTTCCACGGCATCAAGCTCGCGATCCTGGCCGTGGTCGTGAGCGTCGATCTGGCGGCTGCGCTCGCCCTGCTGAAGGCGCGGTCCAAGCTCACGGCCAACGACGAGGGGCGGGTCGTGTCAACGCCGTGGACCGCCGTGGGGCTCCCCCTACTGGTTCTCGCGACACTGCTCTACCTGGCCTCGTGGTATTGGCTGGCAACGACCGGGGAGTGAGCCGCAGTGGCCGGCAGCACTCAAGGATGTAGGGTCTAACAAGCGGATCAAGCTGGTTCGCTTCGCTCGCAGCTCATGCGCGAGACGTTAGCGGTACACCGGCCCAGCGGGCGCGATTGTCCGCCGGCGAAGGTCTTGCGCGCTCCCTCCGCAGACGCCACACTGAGCGCATGCACACGACCGACCTCGACATCAGCAAGCTCTCCGTCGCCGAGCGCATCCAGCTCGCCGAGGACCTCTGGGACAGCGTCGCCGCCGAGACCGGCGAGCTGCCGCTGACCGAGGCACAGGTCGCCGAGCTCGACCGCCGCCTCGCCGAACTCGAGCGCGATCCCCAAGCCGGCGAGAGCTGGCGGGTCGTGCGCGAGCGCATCGAGCAGCGTCTCGGCAAGGCTGGCTGAGCCGTGCGCCTCGTCGTCCGCGAGGCGGCCGAGGCGGACATCCTAGAAGCCGCCCGCTGGTACGAACAGCGCTCCGCGGGCCTCGGCACCGAGTTCCTGCGCGCCGTCGATGTCACGCTTGCCGAGATCAGCCCGCATGCCGGAGCGCTACCCCGTCGTCCGCGGCAAGGCGCGCCGCGCGCTCCTGCGTCGCTTCCCCTACGGCGTCTACTTCGTCGTCACTCCGGACTCGTCAGCGTGATCGCCTGCATGCACGTGCGTCGCGACCCGCGGCGCTGGCAGGAGCGCACCGATGCTGACCGCCAACAAGCGCATCGAGCTGGTTCGCAGTAAGCTCTACGTGGAACTACGTAGCGTGAGCGCTCGCAGCTCATGCGCGAGACGTTAGCAGTACAGAGGCGCGCTCGCTCGGTGGGTTCGCCACGACGGGTATCGCAATGCGCTGCTGGGGTACCAACACTCCAGCGGGCGGAAGCGACTGCCCACATGTCCATGCTTATGAATGCGGCGGCCTGAACGCGGCGGTCTGACCGCGCCGAGAGGGGAATCAATGGGATTGCTGAGTTGGATCATCGTCGGCGGACTCGCCGGTCTGCTGGCTCAGAAGCTGATGGGTGATGGGCGCTCGGGTTGTCTGATGACGATCCTTCTCGGCGTCGTGGGCGCTTTCGTCGGCGGCTTCGTGATGAGCCTGTTCGGATTCGGCGGCGTCAATGGCCTGAACGTCTGGTCGATCGTGGTGGCGACCGTTGGCGCGGTTCTGCTTCTCGCAATCGCACGCGCGCTTCGCCGCTGAGCACAGCGACACATCAGTCAGGCTCGAAGAATTCAGCCCGCCGACGTGAGACCAAGGGAGTAGCCGTGCCGAACGTGAGCAGAGGTTCGATCGATCATCGCAGTCAGGTCCGTACCGAGGTTCGTGCGCCCATCGAAACGGTGATATCGCGCGTCGTGTGGTTCGTTTTCGGTTTCATCGAGGTACTCATCGCCATCCGCTTCGTTCTCAAGATGCTCGGCGCCAACAGCAAGGCTGGATTTGCTCAACTCGTGTACGGCGTATCGGATGTCCTCATCGCCCCGTTCAGCACGCTTTTCGGTACGCAGCGCGTTGGGGGGGCCGCCTTCGAATGGAGCGCGCTCGTCGCCATCGCGATCTACGCGCTGATTGCCTGGGGGATTGTCGCCTTTATCCGCGCCGTGGTTCCGCGCGAACACGCTGAGACCGTCGAACGCGTCGCAACGGATCGGGACGTCAACGCCCCACGGGGTTAGCGCCCAAGTCACAATCAGCTTACGTCTGTATGCGGCGCGCTTCTAGGATGAGCTGACTGCCAACAAGGAGATCGACCCGATTCGCTTCGCTCACGGGTTATCTCCAACGTGTTATACACCAACGGCGCAAGGCGAAGGGGGCGGACCTCAAGTGAAGCCAGTCCGGGCTCCGCAGCGAACCCCGTTCTTTTCGTCGTGCCGCCGGGTGCAGGCGGAGTCTTCACGAGGTTCGAGGCGGACCAGGCGTCGCCCTTCATGGAGGTCGTCGCCATCGGCTGCGAGGACGGCTCCAGCGCAGACAGCGTGGCGGTGATGAGCCTCACGTCGCCCCGCATCTCCGGAACCATCAGCATTGAGGGGGAGCGGCTCATCGCGCGCTCTGCCGACGACTCGGTCACGGTCGTCTGGGATTCTCGATCCGACAGAGTGATCATCGACACACGACTCCCCGATGAGCTCTACGGCACGGTCGAGCTCTCGGCGTCCCGGGCAGCGCGGGCCAGCGAGGCCTGGCGGGCGGCACAGCGGGTCTGGGAATGGCTCTCGATGGAGGGCGCCGTCCTGCCGAAGCTGCGCGAAGCGATGACATCGCGGGCAGGCGCGTGAATCACACACACCTCATTCGTCGGGCGCGCGTGAGTTCAAGTCTGGACTGCAACATCTGCGCCTCTGACGCTGCGGTTGTATCCTCACACCGCAGCGCGCGCAGGTCATACGCGAGACGCTAGGCGCAGGGGTCGTCACTGGAGGGGGTCGGCTGTCCGAGGTGGTGGCGGTCCGCCTCATCGATCGAAGGGGGAACAGCATGTCTTCGAGCGTCACCGACAGCCTGTCGCGGGGTGACCGGACGGCGACGTCTACTGGGGGCTTATCGCCCTGCAGCTGACGCTCGAGGCGTGGATGGAGCGCCCCGCCGCCGAGCTGCCCTCGCCGGATGAGCTGACCCCGGACTCGGCCTTCGGTCGCTTCCTCGAGAGCAACGCGCCGTCGCCGACGAACCCCTTCACCGGCGAGCCCGTGCGCTCCGGCGAGGAGTCCGGCGACTTCACCTACACGCCACAGGGCGCTGACTTCACACTCAGCGCGTGCCTGCACGACGGCGCCGCGATCACGCTCGCCGACGGCCCACCGCCGCTCTGAGGCGATCCAGGGCCGGAGCGTATGGAGGTGCCCAGCGATCACATCAACCTCACGCTCCCTGCGTCTGCGGTATCCTCAAGCCGCGGCCCGCGCAGGTCATGCGCGGTGCGTCATCTGTGACCACCCCGACAAGGGAGCGAAGGTGATCTGCCCCAAGTGCGAGGCGGAGTATCGCCCCGGTTTCACGTGCTGCTCGGACTGCCTCGTGCCCCTCGTCGACGCGCTCCCGGAGCCGAAGCCGAAGCCACGACCGGACGCCGTCTCTCGTCCGGACCGGCACCCTGTCGCCCTCACCGATGCCGTCTGCGTCTACCGCTCTGGCCACCGCGGCCGCCTCGCCGTGGCCAAGTCCGTGCTCCAGTCGGCCGACGTCCCGTTCGTCGTGCTGAACGAAGCCCTTCAGACCCTGACCGGTCTGGTCGGCATCGCTCCGGTCGAGATCCTCGTCTCGGCTGCGGATGCAGAGGACGCACGCCTGCTTCTGGCGGAACTCGGAAGGGTCGACGCAGGGTCGCACGAGGGTGAGAGCGATGCCGATCCGCACAGCTAGCCGGCGCATCAGGCTGACGCGCAGAAGCGCTGCGGTCGTGTCCTTCAGCCCGCAGCGCGTGCAGCCCATTCGCAAGACGCCAGCCGGGCGGAGAACGATGCGATGAGATTCCACAAGTACCAGGGCCTCGGCAACGACTACATCGTCCTCGATCGTGCCGATCTCGGCGGCGCCGACCTGCCGGCTGCAGTGGTCCGCAGGATCTGCGACCGGCACTTCGGCGTCGGCTCCGACGGCATCCTCGTCGAGGACGCGACGCCCGACGGCCGTCTGGCCCTGCGCATCTTCAACCCCGACGGGTCCGAGGCCGAGAAGAGCGGCAACGGCCTGCGCATCTTCGCCCGCTACCTGTGGGACGAGGGCCGGGTCGGCGACGACTTCTTCCCGGTCGCCACCAAGGGCGGCACCGTTCAGTGTCAGGTCCGCGACTCTGGGGAGATGGTCTTCGTCGAGATGGGCAGGGCGAGCTTCGACAGTGAGCGGATCCCGGTCGCGGGCTCATCGCGCGAGGTGGTGGACGAGTCCATCGACGTCGATGGCGAGCGCCTTCGCTTCACCGGCGGTGACCGTCGGCAATCCGCACTGCGTCGTCCACGTCGACGAGCTCTCACCCGAGTCGGCTCAGCGTCTGGGTCCCCTGCTCGAGACGCACGCGCTGTTTCCCAAGCGCACCAACGTGCAGTTCGTCGAGGTCTTGGGTCCGCACCGCATCGCGATCGAGATCTGGGAGCGCGGGGCGGGCTACACGCTGGCGTCGGGCAGCAGCAGTTGTGCCGCCGCGGCAGCGTCGGTTCGCCTGGGCTTCTGTGCGGGCGATGTGACCGTGGTCATGCCGGGCGGCAGTGCTGGAGATCGGCGTCGGCGAGGGCTATGCCCTGACGATGCTCGGCCCGGTGGGGAGAGTGGCCGACGGGATGGTCGCGGACGAGCTCCTGCGCGATGCCGGCTGACCGGCGCATCGAGCAGAACGCCGGCAGGCATGATGAACTTCGTATGCGAAGCCGCGTCTGATTTGGCGCGAACACGTTCGACGTAGGGACTACCTTGGAAGTTCGAATCGCCGCATCTCGCCTTGGAGGCTAGGGGATGAGCTTGGCTCTGATGGTCAAGGCCGGGTGCTTCGTCGTCCTCACGGCGGGGATCGTGTGGCTGTCGTTGCCCGCGCTCAGGCACCGCGGGTCTCACGGCTACTATCGCTTCTTCGCCTGGGAGGCGATCGCGCTTCTGGTGGTGATGAACGCCCGCATGTGGCTCGTGGATCCCTTCTCACTCCGGCAGATCGGTTCCTGGGCCCTGCTCACTCTCTCCGCCGGGCTTGTTCTCGAGGGTGTGCGGCTCCTGCACCTCGTCGGTCGGCCTCGACGCACCACTGCGGACAGCGGAGACTACGCCTTCGAGCAGACCACGCACCTGGTGACGACTGGCGTCTACCGTTGGATACGACACCCCATGTACAGCTCGCTGCTGCTTCTGGCGTGGGCCATCTTCCTCAAGGATCCATCCATCCTCGGTGCCGCCGCGGCGGTCGCTGCGTCAGGGTCGTTGTTGGTCACCGCCAGAGCCGACGAGCGGGAGGCCACGGCGAAGTTCGGGGATGCGTACGTGGAGTACATGCGCACGACGAAGAGGTTCGTGCCCTTGGTGTGGTAGAGGCCAGACCCATCTCGAGCAAGCGCATCGAGCTGACGCGCCCAAGCGCCGAGACGGGGAGCGGCGCGGGCAGCCGCGCGACGTAGCTCCGCAGAAGGGACTACGATCAGCGACTTCTCGTCCATCGCGCCACGGTACCGAGAGACGGCGACGGTCCAGAGAGCGGCTGCCGAGCGTCTGTTCGACATGCTGCGCATCGGTCGCGAAGACGACGTCCTGGATCTCGGTTGTGGCACCGGTCACCTGACCCAGAAGATCCGTTCCATGACCGATGGCGTCGTTGTCGGCATCGATCCCTCACCCGGCATGATCGCCGAGGCCAAGGGCGGAGCGCCTGACAGGGTCGCCTTCGAGGTGGGGAGCGCGAGTCGCTCGCGGCAGTCGACCACTACGACGCCATCCTCTGCAACTCGGTGCTTCAGTGGCTCAGCGAGCCGTCGCAGGCGCTCTCGAACTGCTCGCCGCGCTTCGCCGGGGCCCGGCGCCGCGCTCAGGGAGTGGGGGGTCCTGGTCGGACGTCTCGTTGCTGGGCGACCACTCGTAGTTGTCCTTGAGCACCTTGAGGATGAGGAGGTGCTCCGCCCGCTCGATGCCGGGGATCTGCCGGATGCGGTTCACCAGCAGGTCCTGGAGGTCGAAGCGGTCTCTCGACACCACGCCGACGATGATGTCGAAGCTCCCGGCGCAGATGCTCACGTAGTCGACCTCGGGCAGGCGGGCGACCGTCTCGGCGACGTCGTCGAGCCGGTCGCCCGCGACGCGCAGGTGGATCTGCGACCAGAGCAGGCCGAGGTCGAGCGGGCTGCTGACGGCGACGATCTGGATGACGTTGCGGCTGATGAGCCGGGCGACGCGCTGACGCACGCTGGCCTCGGAGATGCCGATGTCCTTGGCGATGGTCGTGTACGGCATGCGGCCGTCCTGCTGCAGGTGCGTGATGATGGCGATGTCGATGCGGTCGAGCGTCTGTCCGCGCACTGGAGCCCCCCCGTTCCGGCTGACGCCGTTTGCCTACGGCCATTCTACGGATGTCGTCTTCTCCGCACCACCGGTGTGCGATATCCGCGCTGCGGATAGGATGAGGCGGTCGCGTGACCAGAGAGCAAGGAGTGCAGATGAAGATCGAGCGCAAGCCGTCGACCGCCCTGCTGCCGACGCCCGTCGTCCTCGTGAGTGTCGCCGGCGAAGACGGGGCGGCCAACGTGCTCACGATCGCCTGGGTGGGAACGGTGTGTTCCGCCCCGCCGATGCTGAGCGTCGCCGTACGGCCGTCACGATATTCGTGGCGGTTGCTCAACGCGGCGCGGGCGTTCGTCGTCAACATCCCGTCGGCGGACCTGGTGCGGGAGGTCGACCTCTGCGGCATGTGGTCGGGCGTCGAGCACGACAAGTTCGGCGAACTCGGGCTGACGGCGCAGCCGGCGAGCAAGGTCGCCGCGCCGCTCATCACGGAGTGCCCGATCAACCTGGAGTGCGTCGTGCGTCACCAGCTCGACCTCGGCACACACGAACTCTTCATGCTTTCGCTGACCGGCGTGGTACCTGTACGGTGATCTCGGTAATCAGTACTTTGACATCGCCTTTGTAAACACGCCAGGAAGGTGGCCCTTTGGCGTTTCCGCCCGGTTGGGTTGCGCTCAAACTGGTCGATATCTTTTTCGAGAAAGATGAACGCGTTGCCAACAGCGTAAGCAGTGAGACGAGCTTGCTTGACCCATTGATAGAGCCGATCTTTGGTCACACTCAGCCTTTGGGCCGCTTCCTCCGAGGAAATATAACCCGGTGGTGAAGATTTTTTGCGTTCGTTCATAATAAATAGTCCAGGTTTCCTGACCGTTTATTGTAAATTTTAATAATGCCTGATTGTTATTATATCATTTAGAAAATTGACGATACTATTGAAAGACTTAGAGATGTATGCTATACTCTCTATCGGCAAGCAAATCCTGTTTTCGACAAGGTAACAGGGTCCATCTTCGGGGCGTTTCTTACTTACCAATGTTCATCCGCCCTGGAGATGGGTTTGCTGTGTTTGTGATGTCTGACGAGAGGGAATTCATAATGCTGTCTTGGCTTTGCTCTATTATGGTTTCTACTGGCGGTGGGCTGTATGCTGTCTGGGCTGGCGCTGACGGCGCGGCGCGAGCAGGATGTACCTGCCGCGATCCGGCTGTTTGCGCGTGGGGAAAAGAGGAGACAAAGCCGTTCTATATGTTCGCGTTGCGCGCAGTCATTGGATGTGGGGGCGCGTTTCTGTGGCGCGTGTGGATTGTATGTAGATCAGGAGGAGCAGCAGGACGAGGGCAGAATACAGGAACGGTTGGCAGACGATCCCGATCTCCTGTTTGAAGATTGTGGTAGGGTAGACTATAATAGCGGCTGGCATAGTGAGGGTCGTTTCGTGCCGGTTTTATGCGGACGCTTGCTTGTTCGGGAAGGGGATTATTTGATGGAACTGCTCGTGGTCACATTAGCGCAGGTGAGTCCGGCGCGGAAGCGGACGCGCTGGCCAGGATGCGCATTATCTCGGACACGGTGCGTAACGCCCCTGGTTCGCTGCTGAACGCGCGTTTCTATCGCAGTCGGCAACTCGGGATCTCGTATTGCATGTTGACCACCTGGGAGAATAGCGAATGGTGGCAGAAGGCGCAGGAGCGGTATAGTCCCTATGGATTGGTGCTGGACTGTCGCCGGGTATTTTTCACACGCCGCCAGATCAATGGTTGATGCAGTATCTCTGGGGTTACAGCCGCCCACGCGCTCAACCAGTGGTTGCGGCAGCGCATCGGGCATGGGTGCGCCCTGAGATGGCGGAGCATGTGCAGCAGAACTCGGTGGAGAGCTTGCGCCAGCAGGCGGTTGAGCCGATCCTGGCCTTTGCCCTTCTAGCGCGTAATCTTGCTGAGGAAGCTGTAAAAGGTGAGGCTCAACCCGTCTTGCCGGAGGGTATGCTCCCTTCGTCCCGCTTCTCTATTTTAGCAGGGAGCTATCTTCTTCAATCTGCTACGGAGCTGCCCGACGTCACTATCGGGAAGCATTTCTACGCCATCAGCAACTGCCAGAAGACATGCCGGGGTGCTTAAAAACTGTATGATGCTGATGTTCTGACCTTACTACAATCCCCATTAGTACGCGCCGTGGATTTTTCCGGCCAGGTTGAGCAAAAAAATAAAATGATCTGCTCGCGAGGATGCAGGACAGGTGATTAGTCAGGTGATTCAGAATTCCAGCGTTTAATGCGCGCTAAGCAGGCGATACTCGCTGTCAAAAAACGCGCGTCAAAAGGTTTGAGGACATAATGTCAGCGCCGGTCGTCAAAGCGGGCCGCGACCGTATCGGCAGATTGTCGAAAGAGCTGGTCAGTAAGCATAATGGGGAGGTGTTGTAGCGCGGGGGGCGTGACGAACCTGGGGCAGATTTCAGACCGCTGGCATTGGGGAGAACAATTACGCAGACCAGCATATCGGGTATCGCCTCTTCAATGCAGCGTCGGGCCTCAGCCAGAGAGCGGGCAAAGTGTAGACAGCATCCATTGCCGAGTCTTGTTGAACAGCGACCACGCACTTGGGGTCGCTACCACCGATAAGCAAAACGGGAAAGTTATGCTAGTTTGTCGCGCAGCGTATAAAGCTCTTCATGAATCTTATTGATATGACTCATGCTTATTCCGCTCAGCCAGCGGTTGCACCAGGACATCCTCCGGTGCCTGGCGCCCATTAGCGTCGGCGAATAGTTAATCGCCTCATCCAGCAGGCCTAACCTGGGGTTATAAAGGCTTGGTCAGATATTCATCCACGCCTGAGAGCATACCTGTCATTGATCCTCGCTCTTGCGCCAGCGCGCTGAGAATGATCAGTGGGGTATCGGCGGTATGGTCGTGAACGTCACCTCGCAAACATAGCGCACCAGTTGGTATCCGTTTATACGCGGCATTTTGATATATCGACGATGATACAATTGGCTTTTCAACATATAATGCGCTCTTAATCCCTGTTGCCATACGCCACGTTATGTCGTATGTCCCCTGTATATTTGCACCGCAATATCCATGATCCAGTTTGAACGATAGTCGGGTTGTCGTCATATTACCAGGACTTTTTGAAATTGATTTTGGTTACCAAACTTAATTTGCGTACAATTTACAGTTGTCTATAAAGAACCGGCCACCAATCTGCATTGTAGCATAGTTGTACATTAACATCCAAATAAACATGACCCGTGACCCGGGTTTACACCACATATGGCCACTTTGTCATAGCAATTTATGCGTACCCTCGTGGTTCGCCAATCCGCTTGCTTCGATTTCACTGTGAATGTAGAGCGGTCTGTCTTGCCCGCCGCTTCCTTCTACACTTCTACACTTCTACACCAGGCTTGCCAGATCACTAACAGAAAGTTTGTGCTAAAATAGAAAGGATAGAACAGAAGCGTTACACCAGATCAGTTGTAAAGAGACAGGAAGAGCAATCATGGCATTAATTGACCGTTATTCGCGCCGAACGTTATTTGCACCTATTGGCAAGGCAGGACAGGAGTTGTTGGGACAGGCCAGTGTGGCTATTATTGGCTGTGGAGCATTGGGGACGGGCCTGGCGAACAGATCTTTGTCGCGCTGGCGTGGGACGTTTGTTGATCGCGGATCGGGATTATATCGAGCTGAATAATCTCCAACGTCAGATTCTCGACGACGAAGAGGACATCGAGCAGCGTTTGCCCAAAGCGGTAGCGGCGGTCAAGCGTCTGGGTCGCGTGAACAGTCAGGTTCGAATGGGGCATTGGTCGAGGATATCAATGCTGACACGATTGAGGCGCTGGTCAAAGAGGTCGACCTGGCGCTGGACGCCACGGATAATTTTGAGACGCGCGATCTGCTCAACGATGCCTGTATCAAGCACTAGCGCCCCTGGATCTATAGCGGTGTTGTTTCCTCTTATGGTGTGACCATGAACATTTTGCCGGGTGTTACCCCCTGCTCTGCGCTGCATTTTTCCACAAATGCCAGAACCGGGTAGCAGCGCGACCTGCGATACCGCTGGTGTACTCAACGGCATTGTCGCGGCCATCACTGGCATTGCTTCCACCGAGGCGTTGAAAATCCTGCTCAAGAGTGAAAAGGTGAGTCGCGAGATGTTCTGGATGGATGTGTGGGAGAACACCAGCGAGCGCATCGAACTGCCGTGCCAGCCTGAATGTCCCACCTGTAGCCAGCACAACTACGAATTTCTGGAGACTCTCAGTGGTCCCCGCAGTGCCAGCCTGTGTGGACGGAACGCGGTCCAGGTGCGCGGTGGTAAACGCGGAGACCGGTTGAACCTCGCCGCGCTGGCCGAGCGTTTGCGCCCGGTTGGTCAGGTCGCGCAAAACGAGTTTCTCTTGCGCTTCCTCGTCGACGACTACGAACTTACCGTCTTTCCCGATGCCCGCGCCATCATCAAAGGGACCGACGACGAGCAGGTGGCTCGCTCAGTGTATGCGCGGTATATTGGGGCATAACAGTGCTGTGTGGTTGTGCTTGCGTAGGAACGCTAGAATCTTAATAATAAGAGAAGAGAGTTTTTACGTTACGAGAAAGGCTGTATGCTCCATGCTTCACTCGCTTTCAACCCTGCAAGATGTTCAGGAAACCTACGACTGGTTCGCCAGGATGCGCGCCGAGCAGCCCGTCTGGCTGGATGAGAAAAGTGGCTGCTGGCACATTTTTCGCTACGAGGACGTTCTGAGGGTATCTACCGATTACGCGGTGTTTTCGTCGGAACGTCGACCACGCCGCTTGCTCGTCTGGAAACGCGCCCGAATCAGGCTCCCAATTTGCTCGCGATGGACCCGCCGCGTCACCGTCAGTACCGCAATCTGGTTTCGCCCGCGTTTACTCCGCGCGCGCTCGCCCCACTTACCACGCGTATCAGCGCGATTGTGCAGGAACTTCTCGACCAGGTGTGCTCGACCGGTAGCATGGACATCATCGCCGATCTGGCCTATCCGCTCCCGACTACAGTGATCGCGGAAATGCTGGGGTTGCCGATTACTGATCGTCCGCGTTTCAAGCTCTGGGCCGACGCTCTATTCTCGCGTCAATTGAGCGATGAGGATCTTTTCAACTCAACGGAAGATCTGGCGAAACGTCCCGAATTTCAGCAGGCAAATCGAGCGATGGAGGAGATGTATGCTTACTTCGAGCAGATGCTGGCCGAGCGTCGTCGCGAGCCGCGCGCGGACATGATAAGCGAGCTACTGGCTGCCGAAGTTGAGGGTGCGCGTCTGAGTCAGGAGGAGATCCTCAGCTTCTGTACCCTGCTTTTGCTCGCGGGCCATGTCACGACCACAAACCTGCTGGGACAGGCGATCCTCTGTCTGGACGCGCACCCAGAGTCCATGGAGCAACTGCGCGAGCATCCTGAATTGACCGCGAGCGCAGTCGAAGAAGTTCTGCGTTACGCCTCGCCCGTCTGGCGTTTGACGCGTATCGTGAGTCAGCCGGTTGAACTGGCCGGTGTGACCATTCCCGCCGATGCGGTTGTCTTCGCCTGGCTGGCCTCCGCCAACCGCGATGACGCGCAATTCTCCGATCCTGAGCGCTTCGACATTACACGCTCACCCAACCGTCATATCGCCTTTGGACACGGCATTCACTTCTGCGTCGGCGCTCCTCTGGCGCGTATGGAGGCAACCGTCGCGCTCCCAATGATGTTAGAGCAACTGCCCGCTTTGCGCCGCTCTACGAGCGAACCGCTAGAGCTGCTCGCCAGCCGCTTTTTGTTTGGCGTCAAGAAACTGCCTGTGACCTTTGCCACCTGAATTTTATTACAGGCGCGGTGAGAAAACCACGAGGTCTTTCAGCCTCGTGGATGAACGCCGCGCTATCCCTGACTTTCAATGTAGTGACGAATAAGTTTTCTGACTTGCATTGCCAATGGTGCAACAGAAATACCCATCACTCCAAAATGTTCTCTCTTTCCAAAAATGCCTTTTCAAATTGTTTCCGTAGCTTTTCCAAAGATGGACGGTTGATTCTTGCTTCAATTTCCGCACAATGGCCAATGGGGCTATGCAAGGTTCACTCTTCACAAGACAATGAATGTGATCTTGATCTACCTCCATCTGCACGATAGAAAAGTCTGACTTGGCGGCAATCTCCTCGAACAGGCACTTTGTTGCTTCTCCATACACGATAAGAAGCTTCTTACGATATTTGCACACCACTATCAAGTGATAGAGCATGAGGAACCTGGCATGGTTTTTTGACTGATAATCCATGAGGTTCGTGCGTTCACTCTCTGCATCTTGTTCAACTTCGGGATGGGTTTCAAATCGACCTTTTTGCCGTCAATGCTCATCAGGATCGCATAGCCTGTAGACATGCGACCTTTGATGAAGTATTCCTGACCCTGGTAACACACCTTGTCAAACTTGCGGAACCCCTGCATTTTTCTTGCGGGTATGGATTGTTCACTACGTACCCCTTTGGTCTGCTGATAATCGCCATCAGAGACGCATTTTTTCACGAGTACTTGGTTGGTGCGAAAAACAGGCTGAATCCCTTGGGTGGCAATCACAGCGGCATCGAAGCAATGCTCTTTGGGAAAACCTGCCAGGCTTCGATGTTCCTTGGTTACAAAACCCCAGGTTTCCGTTGCGTCACCAATCCGTTTCAGTAACTGGACTCGGATACTGTTCATCTGGGTGGCATGACGCAACGTCCCTTTTTTCTTGCCTCTGTGTTTGAGCGCGATGCTTCCCGCATGGAGCGCATCATGACAGGTCTTGCACACGGTTAAGAGATTGCTTTCCTCGTCACTACCCTGCTGACTGCGAAACACGATATGGTGTACTTCTAGACGCCGATCTTTGCTCTTCCCTTTGCACTGCTGGCAGGTGTAGTCATCTCTCGTCAACACATAGGCTTTGGTGTTAGCAAAACCGTAGTTGATGCCTTTCTGGTAGAGCCACTTGTTCTGTAACACTTCGGGGTTTTTCAGGGCATGAGGATCAAATGTCCCGGTTTCTAAGACGATACTGGCCACGGGTAAGATCGCCTGCACAAAACGGACTTCACGCAGATGTCCCTCAAACTTGCTGGTCATCGTCGGCGAAAAACGATCTTTTCTGTGGGAGTTGCCACGATTGCGCCAACGGGGTTTGCGATATCTCGTCTTCCTCTGGCGACGATTGCGCCGCCTGGATGCTCGCTCTTTCATCGTTGTGGCGATATCGTTGCGTAATTCCACTTCTGAGAGATAGAGGATTGTCCCTTGTTGGTCTGCCACTGCTACACCCGACGATCGTGCTCCCCGTATCTACGCCCAGGGTGAGCGGTTGGGTATACGTCGTGGTAGGGACTGTTACCAACTTGATCGTAAACGGTGTTCGCCGAACTACCCTGGCTTTTTTCTCTTTCAACAACAAACGGGCAATGACCGAGGTACAGGGCATCATCGGTCGTTGTTCCGGCGTCACTACATAAACAAGACTCATAAAAACTTCCTTTCGGAAAAATGCTCTGCCTTGCGACAGGTAGTGCGTATCCCCTGGCTGTGACCACCAGGAGAATCCGACCTCATCTCGACAGAGTTCAAGAGGCTTTTTGCACCTGGATCACCGGACCTTCCCTCAGTCCTACTTAAACCCAGATGACAGAGCAGCGGTCTGATGCGTCAACCGCAGGTGTCATGACACTCTCGAACGAAGCTCCCATTTCTGGGGCTGAGTCTGGTGAACTCAGACTTCTCTCGAAGTCACCGAACAGAAGCTAGCGACTTCCCAAGAAGCCGCTGATCTGAAGGCTCAGCGGTAGTTCACTACAGGTTTCCATTATCAAAAAGACTGAGCTGCGTTGGTCCAGCATCTAAAGCGTCTGGTAATGTCTTTCTGGATTTCTTTTTGCTGCCCTGTATCTTTTTTAAATACATATAATGAGGTCAGATGTGTTTGGGGTATCGTCCATTCCACGTATCCTTTTCTCAAACGTTCCTAAACTAGGAACAGTTGATTCTAACTTCTCTCGACGTTGTGTATAGATTAATCGAGAGATATCGAACGTCCATTCCAGTGGGGAGTATAGCACGCTTGCCCCTGGTTTAGCAAGATTATTCTGATGAGAAATTCGAGAAGATAAGAAATAGGAATATGCGTTCAATTCCGAACCCGCAAAAAAACCCTTGTACTCTGGATACGCTATGTTATAATGAATCGCGGTTGCCCTGATCTGCACATTTGCCTGCCAGGAATGGCAGGTTGTTTATACAATGGGTGAAGATTCCTCTGCATGCATTTGACTTGCTCTGTCCACCAATCCAGGGTTAAGGGAGATTTTTTAGATGACTGAACATATTCTTGTCTGTGTGGCATGGCCCTATGCGAAAAGTTCGACGCATGTGGGCCAGGTTGTGGGAGCGTATATGCCTGCCGATACGTTTGCGCGCTATCACCGTATGGCGGGTAACGCCGTTTTGATGGTATCCGGCAGCGATGAGCATGGTACACCCATTCTGGTGGATTCTGAGCGCGAGGGAATTTCGCCGCGCGCGTTCGTGGCTCGTTATCATCAGCAGATTTGCGAGGTCTGGCAACGTCTGGGCATGTCCTGGGATTTGTTTACCGAGACTGGTACCGAGAATCACTATCGTCAGACTCAGGATTTCTTTCTCAAGCTCCTAGAACATGGGTATATCTTCAAGGACAGCATGGAGTCGCCCTATTGTCCAACTGATCGGCGTTTTTTGCCGGATCGTTACGTTGAGGGTACCTGTCCGCACTGCGGTTTTACCTCGGCTCGTGGTGATCAGTGCGATAATTGCGGGCGCACGCTTGATCCGGTAGATCTGATTGAGCCGCGCTGCAAGCTGTGCGGGAGCACAGATAGCAAGCTGGAGATTCGTCAGACGGAACACTTTTTCCTGGATTTGCCGAAATTGCAGGAGCCACTGAGCGCGTGGCTCTCTGAAGGCAAAGAATTTTGGCGACCCAATACCCTGGCCTTCGCGCAAAACTGGCTCAAAGAAGGTCTGCGTCCACGCGCGATTACCCGTGATCTGGACTGGGGTGTGCCGATTCCCTTGCCCGGTTATGAAAGCAAGCGCATCTATGTCTGGTTTGACGCGGTAATCGGCTACTTCTCGGCCAGCGTGGAATGGGCAGAGCGCCAGGGGACACCGGATGCCTGGCAGGAGTGGTGGATACCGGGCAGGACAGAGTCCAGCGGTCAAGCCGTACTACTTTATTGGCAAGGATAATATTCCTTTTCATACGATCATCTGGCCCGCCATGCTGCTCGGCTATGGTGAGCGCAATTTGCCTTACGATGTACCGGCCAACGAGTTTATGACCATGAGCGGTCAGAAAGCCTCCAGTAGTCGAGGCAATGTCATCTGGACCCGCGATGTACTGGATCAGTACGCCGCCGATACGTTGCGCTACTACCTCTCAGTCACCGCGCCCGAAGGTCGCGATACCGATTTCACGTATGACGAACTGATTCGTCGCAATAACGATGAACTGGTCGCAGCGTATGGGAATGTTGTGCATCGCACGCTGACCTTCTTGCAGAGCAAATTCGGCGGCGAGGTGCCTCAGCCGACTAGAACTGCGTCCGGCTGATCGCGCCATGCTCGACGAACTGGCGCGCGGCTTTACTACAGTCGGCGGAGCCATCGCGGGCTGTCACTTTAAAGATGGGATTAACGCCGCCATGGCTGTAGCGCGGGCCGCGAATCGCTACCTGGACGAGCAAGCGCCGTGGAAGCAGATTAAGGTTGATCGCGAGGGCGCGGGTACGACCATCTACGTCATGCTCCAGGTGCTCAGCGGCCTGCGCGTGCTTTTCTGTCCCTACCTGCCTTTCTCTTCGCAGCAATTGCACGAGTACCTCGGCTTCTCCGGCGATGTTAGCAAAGCTCGTTGGGAGCAGACAACCGTGGAGGCTGGTCAGACACTGCCTAAGCCCGCGCCACTCTTCCCCAAACTGGAGGAGCCAGCAGCGGTGTAAAACACATGAGTCATCCCTGACCTATGTACCGGCGTAGACGAACTACATTCACACGCTAAAACAAGCAGAAGCGGTTGCAATGGGTCGCGAACAATCAAGGATGACTCATGGGAGCGAAACGCCTGTGCTTTTGTTGGACACGATCTGATACAATAGAGCTAATCCCTGTTTGCTTCCTGTTAAAGCAGAGAGTAAACGCGCAAATTGATTTACAGACGTTATTACCAGCAGAAAGGCAGGTAACGCGCAGTGGTCCTGGTTCCCCCTACATCTATTACAGTCCTGACGCCTGCGACCTCGGCCAACCTTGGCCCAGGCTACGACAGCCTGGGATTAGCGTTGCAGCTCTATAACCGTTTCGATGTCGAAATAGGGGGGCATGATCCTGCTATACCTCAGATTGAGGTGCAGGGTGAGTTGGGCGCTGATTTATCTACCGGCCCGGATAATCTCTTCTTTCGGGCGTTTTGCCTTCTTTTTGAACGCCGCCAGCTTCCGGTGCCAGCGGTGAAAATTCGTATGACGATTGCCATTCCGCCGGGTTGTGGTCTGGGCAGTAGCGCGACTGCGGTGGTCGGCGGTCTGATGGCGGCGAATGAACTGATTAGCTATGCAGGACCCGACCCTGGCCTATACAAAAGAGGAACTGCTCGCGCCCGCTGTGGAGGCGGAATCAGGCAATCATCCCGATAATGTAGCCCCGGCTCTTCTGGGCGGTCTGGTCGCGACAATGGTTGTCGATGGTAAGATCGAGGCGATTAAGACGCGTTTCCCGGAGGTGTTGAAGGCGGTGATTTTCACGCCCTCGTTCCCTATGGATACGGTTGCTGGACGCAAGCTCTTACCTGCCGAGTATTCCAAGGCTGATGTCACCTTTAATACTGGACGCGTGGCCCTGCTGCTCACGGCGTTACAAACCGGGCGCTACGAAGTGATTGGCGAGGCGATGCGCGATCGCCTGCACCAGCCGTATCGCCAGGCACTTTTCCCCGACATGCCCGCGATTATCGAAGCCGCGCTCGCGGCTGGTGCTTACGGAGCCAGCCTTTCCGGTGGTGGTTCTTCGTTGATTGCCCTGGCCAGTACAAACTTTCATCCTATTCTGCAATCGATGCAGGAGACCGCTCGTTCTTTAGGTATAGATGGGCGTGGCATGATTTTGAACGCCGATCAACAGGGTGCGCGCGTGATTTCGCCGCATAAGCGTTCGCGTAAACAGGGCAGTTATCGCCGCGCCCCGGGTACGCTGGTGTGAGAGGGTGCGATATACGCAACAAGAGCATTGAAGAAGAGGCAAGCCTCCCTCTCCTGAAGTAGCATGATCAAGAGACAATCATTTCTGTGAATGGAGCAGCTCCGCTTCTTCCTGATTCCATGAGCGATTTCCTGGTCATTCAGACAGTGTACATACTGATTTGTCGTCCTGTGGTCGGCAATGTTTTGTCTGTGTTTCGTTGCATGAAATCCGATTGAGTATGCGCAACGATCCTGTTGCATGAAAGGATATCTGATCCATTATGGGGATCAATTCGATTGATAGTGACGCTTCCGGGTTTTCTGGTCAGGCGGGTAGTGCTGAGAGCCAGGGGGTTCTGGCTGAGATTGGTTTGCGCTGTGTGGAGTGTGCTACTCTTTATCCCGGTTTTGAAGCGGCTCCACGTTATCGCTGTAGCTGCGGTGGCGTGCTGGATGTAGAGGCTCCGTTTCGTTTACCTGCTTCGACGGTTGCCGCTGAGAAGATGGGAGCGCGAACGTGGGTGCTCCCTGGCGTCAGCTTTTTGACGAACGTGCCGCGACCCCGCCAATCTGGCCGTTGAGTACCTCGACGTTGTTGGCTGATCGTAGCGGCGTCTGGCGCTATCGCGAGTTGATTTTGCCAGTGCCGGAGTCCGCTATTGTCAGTCGGCCTGAAGGCAACACTGGTCTCTATCCAGTTGGCCTGGAGCATTGCGATGAGAGTCGCCAGGGACATCGCGCTATTGGGCAGTTCGCGGGCCTGGATCGTTTCTTTCTCAAGCACGAGGGTGAGAATCCTACCGGCAGCTTCAAGGATCGCGGTATGACCGTCGGTGTGACGATGGCTCGTCTGCGCGGTGCGCGGGCGGTGGCCTGTGCTTCAACTGGTAATACCTCCGCTTCGCTCGCCTCGTACGCGGCCCAGGCCGGTATGCAGGGGATTGTCTTTTTGCCTGCCGGTCAGATTGCCGGTGGCAAGCTGGCCCAATCCCTGGCGTATGGTGCCACGACTGTACAGATTGAGGGCGATTTTGATGCCGCGATGCAACTGGTTGAGCAGGTGTGTAACGAGATGGGTATTTACCTGCTTAATTCGCTGAATCCCTACCGCGTGGAGGGACAGAAGGCGATTGGTCTGGAAATTTTGCAACAACTCGACTGGCAGGCTCCCGATTGGCTGGTCTTGCCCGCTGGCAATCTGGGGAATACTTCGGCTATTGGTAAGGCGTTTCGCCAGGCATATCAACTTGGCCTGATACGTCATCTGCCGCGTATTGCGTCTATTCAAGCGTCGGGTGCTAATCCGTTTTATCGCAGCTTTATGCAGCAGTTCGCGCAACGCGAACGCGTGCATGCCGAGACGGTCGCGACCGCGATTAAGATCGGCGATCCCGTGAGCTACGCACGCGCGCGCCGGGTGATTGAAGAGAGCAATGGTATTGTCGAAGAGGTGACGGACGAAGAGATTTCTGGCGGCCAAGGCGGTGATTGATCGCGCCGGTATCGGCTGTGAGCCTGCCTCAGCCGCCGCGCTGGCAGGGGCCAGGAAACTGGTCGCGCGCGGCATTATTCGACGCGATGAGCAGGTTGTTGGCATTCTTACCGGCCATTTTCTCAAAGACAGCCACACAGGCGTTCCGCAGTCCGTCACCGGTCAGGCCATTGCGCCGACCCTGGACGCGGTGAAAAGAGCGTTGGACCTGTAGGGTTCTACCGAAATCTGGTAACATGAGAACAAATGACTCCATTTGACAACATTTCTTAGAAACGTTTACAACGCGCGTCTATCGCGTGCGTGATGAGAAATACATTGTACCCGGCAATGCATTTCTGGCAGCAACGGATTGTTAACATGGACAGCAAGCCAAAACAGGCACAGCCCCCACGTGGTGCAAGAGAGCTCGCCTCTCTTGCACCCCCGATGTAGAGACGGAGCTCGCCTCCGTCTTTCCCTTTTTGCCCAATCCAACCAGATCCAACCCAATCCAACCTATTTCAACCAGGCTCAACCGAACTCGACCCGGCTCAACCAGTTCAACTGGACCCGGCCCAATATTCCAATTACAACAAACAACAAAACAATGTACAGCGGAGTGTGATTCATGGAGAGAACAGATCCGACACACGCGATTGACATGGCACCCCTTCCAGCCGTAAAGCAGCCAATAACCTTTGCGCGGATGGCTGTCAGGAAGACATTGCTGAACTGGTTTTCCACCTCGTGGGAAATCTATCCCGTGTTGCTGGTGGCGACTTTTTTGCGCTTTTATCAGCTTGCTTTCACCGAATTTGATACCGACCAGGCGGTGCTCTGGAATATGACGCGGGTGGCTCTGACACACGGACTGATCCCGGCCAATGGCAATCTGGCCTCGATTGGTATCGTTAATCCACCAGCGTTTATTTATATTTTGATGATCGTAGCCGTCTTTACCAACAATCCTCTGGCAGGTGCGGGCTTGATGGCGGCTCTCAATGTGCTGGCCGTGCTTCTTACGTACCTGTTTACACGTCGTTACTATGGTCGTCTGGCGGCTTTTGTCGCGGCTTCGCTGACCGCTACGGCTACTGTTATGCTCCAGTATAGCCGTTTTATCTGGCAGCCGAACATTCTGGCCCCGCTGATGGTGCTCTATATGCTGGTGCTTTTCCGGGGCGCGGTAGCGCGTCGCACGGGCTGGTTCGCGCCCGCTCTCTTCTTGCTGGGATTGTCCATCCAGCTCAGCGGTAGTAGTATCTATCTGGCACCTGCTCTGGTGGTCGCGCTGGTGCTGGGATATAAGACGGTGCGCTGGCGTGATCTGCTCCTGGGAGCTCTGCTCTTTGCTCTGCTTTTCTCGACCTATCTGGTCTGGGAGGCGGCGAGCGGGTACGCGGATATTCCGCTCTTGCTGGGAGCATCGAGCCAGCACGCGCTTGTCGATGGCCAGGCATTGGGGGATTATTTGCGTTTCCTTAGTTCATACGGGACTCCACCAACCGATCCTCACCTGCTTTTTACGAAACTTGTTCCGCTGATGGCTCTTCATCGGCTGGCGATGCTGGTCCTGATCTGCGCCAGTTTCGCGCTGCTCTTGCTCGGTCTCTTCTGGGAACGCGTGCAATTGACGGTGCGTGGCGCGACTGAACTGGTCGCAACCAGCGTGCCGGTGAGCGCGAGCGCGAGCCTCTGGCAGCAACTGTGGGAGCGCTGGAACGCGTTTATTGCCTCACCCCAGCGACGTGGTGTCTTGCTCCTTCTGACCTGGCAACTTTTGCCACTCTTACTCCTCTCGCGCCATTCAATCAGCTTGCAGGTGCATTATTTCCTGATGTTGATGCCCGGCCCGTTTATTCTGATCGGTCTACTGGTCAGTCAGGCGACAGCCTGGGGCTCGTTGCTACCGGATCTGGGTAAAATGGTGCGCGTACTTATTCCAGTCCTGGCTGTGGGGCTGATCCTGACGCAGACTCTGGGTAGTTTGGCCTGGGTGCTGGATCTTACCGGTGGCAACCAGCTCACCGGTACCAACTACAATACGCTACAGGATTTGCAACTGGCTATGCAGGCAGCCGACCAACTGGCACGTAAACATCATTTTCGCCATATATACATCGATACAGATGCACGTACGGTTGACGCTCTCAATTATCTGGCCGGGCAGACGCAAATCGCGAACACGCTTTTGAATAAGAACAATTCACATTGTTTGCTTTTGCCGACGGTAAGCCAGGGGCCAGCGGTGATGCTCTTTGGTCCAACTGAAACATTGGACGAGGCGCTACTGAAACAATATACCTCGGCTACGCTGGTGAGTGAGCCGTCGCGTCTGGGAGGAGCGCCTTTCCATCTCTATATTGTTCAGCCTGTTCCCGCCGCGCCTACCACCAATCCCGCCCAGATTACGCGGCACCAGAAACGACCATTCGTGCTGGTTGTGCGGAATACTGGCGTGCCAAGTCATCCACTGGCGCGTTTGCTGGCGACCTTCTGGCATAGTCATACCCAACGATTGGCTCATGTCGGTTCCTGGTACACCTATCACTTTGCCGCGACCTATTCTGGCAATGGGACCAATGGTGAAAGCGGCACTGCTGATTGTCTGCTGACCAGTCTGATGCCGGGCGAGCAGTTGCTGGTGCCTTTTAGTTTGTCGCCAGGCTCGCAGGTGTTGCCTTCCGCGCTGGCAATCAACGGAACCATTACCAGTAATACGCCTTATGTACTGAACTATGGTCCACTGCATTTCCAGACCTTGCGCGAACAATCTGTTCGGCTGGCCACTTTCCAGGGTACTACTCAGGGTGGACAATTCTGATCTATCCTGTATGACGAGCAGTGCGACATTTGCCAAGGGTCAGGTAAATGTCGCGTCTGTTTGGGCACGCGGTAGTAGCCACTGGCAACCTGTGCGCAAGCCTGATACAATATGCACAAAGATATGTTTCGTACTATGAAAAATAATCCCGTCATCAGCGTTTCACTGTAGAAATGCCGATGGAAAAGAGGCGATTTCAAGTGAAACCCAAATGGAAATGGCTTCCTGAGTGGAAGATGCCATCAGACCCGGTGAAGGCGGTCTCCTGGTTCCTGCACTGGTTTTTGCAGGTGGTGGTGCGCTACTTTTTTGTATTGATTGTAGCTGGCGTGGCCTATGAAACCTATCTGAACGGCATTGTGGGCCTGTTTGGCACGCTTCTGGTTGGTCTGATT
>CAWBNR010000020.1:0-220310 GCA_963790185.1 uncultured Thermoleophilia bacterium
GACTCTCGGCCACGCCGGCGAACTCCTCCGTGGCGGGGACCGTCAGCTTGCGCGAGAAGTCACCGGCGGCGAAACGCTCTGCGCCCTCGCGCACGTCGCGTATCGGCCGCGCGATGCGGTTCGAGACGTACCACCCGATGACGGCGGCGATCAGCGCGACGATGACCGCGGTGAGCACGATCGTCCGGTACAGGTCCCCGACGGCGGCATCGACGCGGGCGAGACTCATCGACGTGCGCACGACGGCCACGACACGACCGTCCTGCTCGACGGGCACGGCCACGTACATCAGATCCTCGCCGACGGTCGCGCTCGTGCGGACCGCGCGCCCCACCTCGCCGGCCTGCGCGGCTATGAACTCGGGGCGGTCCCCGTGACGCTCGAGGGTCTCGGGATCCGCCTGCGACTCGGCCACGACCTCGCCGACCGGCGCCTCGGGAAGCCCGTTCGAGATCACTGTGATCCGCGTCGTCGAGACAGCCCCCAGTCGCCGGACCGTCGCCTGGAGGTCGGCCGTCTCGCCCTCGGCGAGCAGCGGGCCGACCTCATCGGCCACGAGCAGGGCCTGCGCCTCGAGCTGACGCGCCGCCTCGTCCTGGTGGAACGAGCCGACGCTGCGCAGGGCGAAGTACCCGACCCCCGCCGTGCAGAGCAGGACCACGACGAGATAGGTCACGTAGATCCGCCAGAAGAGGTGCCGCATGCTCAGACGTCCCGCAGACGGTAGCCCACGCCGCGCACGGTCTCGATGTACGCGCCGCAGGGGCCGAGCTTACGGCGCAGCGAGACGATGTGGACGTCGACCGACCGCTCGGTGACGAAGCGGTCCGCCACATAGACATCGTCGCCCTGCGCCGCATCGACAATCTGGTGTCGCGTGAACACCCAGCCGGGTCGCCGAGCGAGGAAGACGAGGATGCGGAACTCCGTCGCCGTCAGATTCACCGGCACGTCGCCGGCGAGGACCTGGTGGCGACCTGGATGGATGACGATCTCGCGTACGCGCAGGACACCGTCGTCGGCGGTCGACTCGGTCCCGCGCCGCAGCACGGCTTTCAGGCGGGCGGTGAGCACGCGCGGGCTGAACGGCTTGGTGACGTAGTCCGCCGCCCCCAGCTCGAGCCCCGTCACGATGTCGGCCTCGCTGCCCTTGGCCGTGAGCATCACGATCGGAATGTGACGGAGCTTGGGGTCGCTCTTCATGCGGCGGCAGACTTCGAGACCGTCCACCCGGGAAGCATCAGGTCGAGCACCACGGCGTCGGGCAGCTTGGTGCGGGTGGCCGCCAGCGCATCCTCGCCGGTGGCGACGCCGACGACCGTGAATCCCTCCTTGGAGAGGTTGTACTCGACGAGTTCGAGGATGTCCTCCTCGTCGTCGACGACGAGCACGGTCTCTCGCGCCATCCCTTGACTCCTTGACGGCCGGCATCGGTCCAAGCGAGCCTATCCAACACAGGTTAGCGTTTCGTGAGCGTCCTGGCGACACAGACGGGCGCGCACGAAGCCGCAACGAGCAGGGAGAACGCATGACTGAGCGCAGCGATGTTTTGGTGGTAGGCGGCGGCGTGATCGGCGCCTGCGTGACGCAGGCGCTCGCGGCGCGTGGCGCCGCCGTGACGCTGCTCGAGCGCGAGTCCGAGGTCTGCCCGGCGGCAAGCGCGGTGTACGCCAACTGCGGGCTACTGGTGCCCAGCGAGGCCGAACCGCTGGCGCACCCGGGTGCTCTCGGCCAAGGGCTGCGCTGGCTGCTCGACGGGTCGAGCCCCTTCTACGTGAAGCCGCGCGCGAGCCTGACGCTGGCGCGCTGGCTCTGGCTCTTCCGTGGCGCGTGCGCGCCCGAGGCGGCGCAGGCGCACGCGCCCCTCCTCCATGAGCTCGGCCGAGGTCGCCCAGCGCCGCCCTGCACGACGAGTTCGCCGGCGGCGACAACGGAGACGCGGGGGAGGCGTGGCGCTACCACCGCAACGGCTGGCTGTTCGTCTACGAGACCGCCGCCGGGATGGCGGCCGCCGACTCGGCGGCGGCCGAGACGCGCGCCCTCGGCGTGACGGTCGAGGTGCTGACGGCGGCCGCCGTGCGCGAGCGCGCGCCTCAGGTGCGCCCGGGCAGCGTCGTGGGCGGCGTGCTGACCCCCGACGACGGCCACATGGACCCGGCCGCGTTCACGCGCGCGACTGGTGGCGTGCGGGCGCAGCAGAACGGCGCCGACGTCGTGACGGGCGCCGAGGTCTACGGATTCGAGGTCGGCGGCGGGAGCGTCCGGGCGGCGCGCACCACACGTGGCGTCTTCGCCGCCGAACAGGTGGTCGTCGCCGCCGGCGCGTGGACCCCGCAGCTCGTTCGCGAACTCAGCCTGCGCCTTCCGATCGAGCCCGCCAAGGGCTACAGCATCGACGTCGCGCGGCCCGACGGCACCTGCGAGCTGCCGCTTTGCGTCGGCGAGGCGCACGTCGTCCTCACCCCACTCGGCGACACGCTGCGCCTGGGCAGCACGCTCGAGCTGGCCGGATGGGACATGCGCCTCCGGCAGAAACGCCTCGCCGGTCTGCGGCGCGCGGCGGCGCGCGTCGTCGGCCTGCCCGAGGACGGCCCGGTCCGGCAGGTGTGGCGTGGGCCCCGCCCCTGACCCCCGACGGACTCCCAGTCATCGGGCGCAGCCCGCGCCACGCGAACGTCGTGCTCGCCACCGGCCATTGCATGCTCGGGCTCTCGCTCGGGCCGGTCACGGGACGGCTCGTGGCCGAGATCTGTGCGGGTGTGGCGCCATCGATCGACATCGCCGCGCTGGCTCCGAACCGGTTCGGCCTCTGAGGGGCACCGCCGCCGACTTCGCGGCACCGCGCCGCCCGCTCAGGCAAGGATGGCGTCGTACGCGGCGCGCCAGTCCGACAGATCGGCGAAGAGGTGATCCGGCGCGTGTGCGGCGAGCTCGTCCTCGGAGTGCGTCCCCGTGGCCACGGCCACCGCCTTGACGCCGAGCGCGGCCCCGCACTCGATGTCGGCCGGGGTGTCGCCGATGACGACGATCTCCTTGCCGGTGAAGCGCCGCCCCGTGAGCTCCTCGGCGCGCCGCACGGCCACGGCCGGCAGATCCGGACGCAGGCCCGAGTCGGAGCCGAAGGCGCCGACCGCGAAGTACTCGCCGAGCCCGGTCGGCGCCAGCTTGAGCGCTGCGCCATCGGCGATGTTGCCGGTCAGCAGCCCGAGGACGACGCTGGACTCAGCGGCCAGCGCTTCGACCAGTTCCACGACGCCGGGCAGCGTCTCCATGCGTCCCTCGGCGACCTCGTCCGCAAGAAGGCCGACGTACACCTCCAGGCACTCCCCGAGCCGCTTCTCGACCTCGCTCGCCGGGGCGCCCCAGCGTGTCGCCAGGTCGCGGATGATCGCGGGGTCGGTGCGCCCGTGGAAGCTGTATCCGTCGAGACTGCCGGTCACCCCGAAGACACGCTCGAGAGCCTCATAGATCGCGCGGCCGCCGGCGCCGTGGGCGTCGATCAGGGTGCAGTCGATGTCGAAGAGGACGAGGCGTTGCATGGCCGGGCAAGTATAGCGACGGGCGGGGCGGGCCTTCAGCCCGCCCCGCCCGTCGCCCTCACTCCTTGACGAGCAACAGCGGGACGGAGCTGTGGTGTCGTACGTGCTCGGCCGTGCTGCCCAGCACGACACGCTTGGCCCAACCGTGGCCGTGGGTCGCCATGGCGATGAGATCGGCTCCGAGCTCCTCCGCCTCCCGCACGATCACCTCGCCCGGCTCGCCGGCCACGAGCAGCGTCTTCACAGGGATACCGAGCTCCCGCAGCGCCTCAGCGGCACGCTCGATGTCGCCCTCCGCGCCCTCGACCTCGCTGGCACGCTCGTCACGGGTGTGGAAGTGCGCCACGCGCAGCAGGGTGACCTCGGCGCCGCACAGCGACGCGAGCTCGGCGATGTGTTCCAGCACCGGCGTGTCGGTCGCGGTCCCCTCGACCGGGACCAAGATGCGCTCGTAGAGTCCCATCGGCTCAGCCTCCGAAGAAGGTCTCGTACAACAGGAAGACGTTCAGTCCGATGATGGCCGCCGCGAGCAGCAGCCCGGTGACGGTCTGTGCGGACCCCATGCGCTCCGCGCCCATCACCTGACGGCTGCGCGAGAGCCAGAGCAGCGGCAGGATCGTGAACGGCAGCTGGATGCTCAGCATCACCTGACTGCCGATCAGCGCCCGGTACGTGTCGACGCCGAGCGCGATCACGAACATCGCCGGCAGCGAAGTCGCGATCAGACCGACGCGGTAGAAGCGGCTGCGCGGGTCCTCGGGGCGGCCCATGTAGCCGGTGACGACGTTCGCCTCGGCCAGCGACGACGTGATCGACGAGGCGAGGCCGGCGATCAGCAGCGCGAGGCCGAAGAGGAAGCGCGCCAGCGGCCCGACCAGCGGTTCCAGCGTCTCCGACGCCTGCTCGATGCTCGTCACCTCGGCTCCATACCGGTAGAACACGGCCGCCGCGACGACGATCATCGCCGAGTTGACGAGCCACCCCATGCCCATGGCGAGCGTCGTGTCGATGAGCTCGAAGTTCATCACCCGCCGGCGCCGCTCCGGGGTCAGGTCCCAATCCCGCGACTGGATGACGTTGGAGTGCACGTAGATGTTGTGCGGCATCACGATCGCGCCGAGCATGCCCAGCGCCACGAAGATGCTGGCGCCGTCCAGGGACGGGACCACCCAGGTCGGAGCCGCCACCGCCCAGTCGACGTCGACGATGAACAGCTCGACGACGTAGCAGCCGGCGATGATGGCGAGGAACACGACGATCATGCGCTCGAGCCGGTGGTACGCCTGCCCGAGGATGGCGAGGAAGACGAGGCCGACGGTGATAGGCGCGCCGAGCCAGAGCGGGCAGGCCGAAGAGCAGGTAGAACCCGAGCGCCGCGCCCAGGTACTCGGCGATGTCGGTGGCGATGCAGGCCAGGACGATGGTCACGCCGGCGATCCAGACGATCGGCCGCGGCAGATGGGCACGCACGTTCGCCGCCAGGGACCGCCCCGTGACGATGCCCAGCTTGGCCGACAGGTGCTGCAGGAAGATGAGCATGAGCGTGCTGAGCGAGACGACCCAGAGCAGGTCGTAGCCGAACTCGGAGCCACCGGCGATGTTCGTCGCCCAGTTGCCCGGATCGATGAAACCGATGGTGACGATGAAGCCGGGTCCGAGGTAGCGCAGCAGCTCGCGCGAGAAGAGGTCACGGAGGAATCCGCCCGCCGGTGGGACGGGGGGCGGGCTCACGGCAGGCTGTCCGAGGCGGTCTGTCAAGCCGGTCCTTCGCTCGCGGCAACTCTACCCCAGCCGACGGTGCGGGATGCTGCCGGCGCCGTGTCCAGCCAGCCCGGGAGCGGGGAGTGACGTTCGAACGGCCATTGGGCGCAGCGTGCCATACCCGTGGTAACATATGAACGCCTGTTCATATGTTCAGAGGAGAGACCCCCATGCCCGCTGATGTGCACGCCGGTACGATCTGCGACAAGACTGAGGGCGAGGATCTCGGCAGCTGCGACGTCATCGTCGTCGACCCGCAGCGGATCCGGGCCGTCCGGGAGCGTCTCGTCTCGACCGACGAGGCCGCCCGCGTCGCCGAGGTCTTCAAGGTCCTCGGCGACCCGAGCCGCTGCCGCCTAGTCATGGCGCTGATCGAGGCCGGTGAGATTTGCGTCTGCGACCTCGCGGCGACACTCAGCATGACCGAGTCCAACGTGTCCCACCACCTCCGTCTGCTTCGTGCTCACGGGCTCGTCAAGGGCCGGCGCGAGGGCAAGATGGTCTTCTACTCGCCCGACGACGATCACATCCGCCTGCTGCTCGAGCTGACCCGCGAGCACCTGCGCCATAGGCAGGACGGGTCGTGACCGATCACCAGCTCGACCTGACCCTGGCGGGGCCTGACGGTGCCGCGTGCGCCGACTGCTTCGCCGAGGTCCGCAACGAGCTGGAGCGCCTCGACGACGTCGTGAGCGTGGAGACCGACGACGGCAACGGACGCCTGACGGTCCGGGTCGGCGACGATCGCCTCGACGGGGAGGCCGTGGAGACGCTCGTGCGCCGCGCCGAAGCGCAGCTCCACTGCGCGGCGCACTGTCCCGCGGCGGTCCACGAACACCCGCCGGTCGACCTGCGTGCGCCGCTGCCTGGGGAGTCGACCGCGGAGCGTCGGCGCCTGCACGTCACGGGCATGGACTGCGCCGACTGCGCCATGAAGATCGAGAAGGCCGTACGCCGCGAGACCGGCATACAACGCGCCGACATCAACTTCGGGGCAGCGACACTCGACGTCGTGTGGGACCCTCGTCTCACCTCCCTCGCCGAGGTGCACGGCGTCGTGCGCAGGCTTGGGTACGACACGCTCGAGGGCCAAGGCGAGACCGCGCGCGGAGTCGCTCCCTCGCCGATCGGGCGCGCCTTCTGGCTGCGCGCTTGGCGCGCCCGGTTGACCTTGGCCTCCGGCGCGCTCCTTGTGGCGGGCTTCGCGGCGTCGGCCCTCGCGCCGGCGGCGGCCCCGTTCCTCTTCGCCGCCGCGGCCGTCTCCGGCGGCGTCTACGCCGGGCGCGCCGCCTTCTACGCCTTGCGCGCCCGCCAGATCGACATGAACGTCCTGATGGCGGTCGCCGTGATCGGCGCGGTCGCCATCGGCGAGTGGGCCGAGGCCGGGCTCGTAAGCTTCCTCTTCGGCCTCGGCACGACACTGCAGGCGGTGACGCTCGAGCGCACCCGGAGGGCGATCAGCGGGCTCATGGAGCTCGCCCCCGATGAGGCCGCGGTCGTCAGCGACGGTCACGAGCACCGCGTGCCGGCCGCCGAAGTGGTCGTCGGGGCGATCGTCGTCGTGCGGCCCGGCGAGCGCGTGCCGCTCGACGGCGTCGTCACCGACGGCGAAGCAGCGGTGAACCAGGCGCAGGTGACCGGCGAGTCCGCGCCGCTCACGCGCCGGCCGGGCGACATCGTGTTCGCCGGCTCGATCGTCGAGGGTGGAGCGCTGCGCCTGCGCACCACAGCTACAGCTGAGGACACGACCGTCGCCCATATCGTCCACATGGTCGAGGAGGCGCAGGCCCAGCGTGCGCCGCTGCAGGCCACGGTCGACCGCTTCGCGGCACGCTACACGCCGGCCGTCGTCGCGCTCGCCGCCGCCGTTGCGCTGCTGCCGCCGCTGCTCGGCGCGCCGTTCTCGGAGTGGCTGTATCGCGGGCTCGCGCTGCTCATCATCTCGTGCCCCTGCGCCCTCGTGATCTCGACGCCGGTCAGCATCCTGACCGCCCTCAGCCGCACGACGCGACTTGGCGCACTGGTCAAGGGCGGCGCTGCGCTCGAGCGGGCGGCGACACTCGACGCGCTCGCCATCGACAAGACCGGCACGCTGACACGCGGCCGCCCCGAGGTCACCGCCGTCGTCGGTCTCGACGGCGCCTCGCCCGAGCGCGTGCTGGCCGTCGCCGCCGCCTGCGAGCGGCTCAGCGAGCACGCCCTCGCGAGAGCGATCGTCGCGGCCCACGGCGGGCGCGGCGAGCACCTCCCGGCGGTCTCCGGCTTCAGCGCCGTCGCAGGTCTCGGCGTGCGCGCCCAGGTCGATGGCCGCCCCTGCGTCGTCGGGCGGCCCGAGCTGCTCGGCGCGGCCGGCGACGACCCGCGGTTGCGTGAGGCCTTCGCCGAGGCAGAGGGCCGCGGCGCCACCGCGGTCGCCGTCGGTGACGACGGTGGCGCACTCGGCGTCATCGCGGTCAGCGATCCCGTGCGCGAGGAGGCTCCAGAGGCGCTCCGCTGCCTGCACGCGCTCGGCCTCTCCCCGCTGGTCATGCTGACGGGGGACAACCGCGCGGCCGCCGAAGTCGTCGCCGCGCAGACCGGCGTCGACCTCGTGGAGGCCGGTCTCATGCCGGCCGACAAGATCGACGCCGTGCGTCGCCTGCGCGAGGCCCACGGCGCCGTGGCGATGGTCGGCGACGGAGTCAACGATGCCCCTGCGCTGGCCGCCGCCTCGCTCGGCGTCGCGATGGGCGCGGCCGGTACCGACGCCGCCCTGCAGACGGCGGACATCGCTCTGATGGGCGACGATCTCGCCACCCTGCCCGAGATCGTCGCCCTCGCACGTCATACGCGGGCGGTGATCCGCCAGAACATCGCTCTCTCGATCGCCGTCAAGGCGGTCTTCCTGGTGCTCGCCCCGCTGGGCCTCACCAGCCTCTGGCTCGCCGTCTTCGCAGACATGGGCACGTCCCTGCTGGTGACCGCCAACGGCCTGCGGCTGGCGCGCGACTGAGGCCGCCGGGTCGCAGCACGCAAGCGAGGGAGGGCGCCATCCGGCGCCCTCCCTCCTGGCTCAGTGCTTCGCTGTGGAAGTCGTGCTCAGTCCACGTCCACGAAGATCGGGTTCGAGTAAAACCACAGGTCGGCCCACGCACGCCATTCGGCATTTTCCGTGGGGTCGTCGGCCGTTCCTCCGTCCTCGAGATAGTCGGCCAGCGGGTTACCAAGCGCATCCGTCTGACCGGGCTCGTTGATGCCCTGGTTGGTGCCGCGGAGGCGGTAATACATATCCTTGCTCGCCGACTGCACGCGGTAGGTGATCACGGTCCAGCCATCGACGACATCCCAGTCGTCAGCGTCGAAGTTGGCCAGGACGGCCGTCGTGCTGTTCGTGTTCTTGGTCGTGTAATCCTTGTCCTTCGCGGTGTAGCGCTCACCGACCTCGCCGGCGATCAAATCGACGTGGTCGACGACGGGGGTGTCACCGTTGTTGTTGACCGCAGGGCTCTTGAACTTGATCGTGATCGCGTAGCCGTCCCCGGAGTCGACGGGGAGCATGTCGCCCATCGTCGCGGTATCGTCGGCATCGCTCGCCGTGAAATCGAGACCGTCGATGAGCTGACCTTCGACCGAGAATGAGTTACCGGACCGAAGCCCCGCCGCGATGCCCTCGGCTGAGAAGTCGTCGACCCAGGTGTGGTCCTTGGAGTACTGACCGGGCCAGAACTCCTCATCGGTCTCGTGGAAATCCGAGTCGCTGAACATCCACCACTCGCGGCCCTCGCCCAGCAGGGCGTCCCATAGGCCGCCCACCTTGGCCACCATGTAGTCGGCGCCGCCGTATGTCCTCGCTTCGAGAAGGATGCGGTCCCAGTCGATGACCCGGCTGGTCTTCTTGCCCTTCGACACGACATAGATGTCGTCCGCGTCGTAGCCGCCGCGGCACGGCAGCTCCTTCTGCGATCCGGGGATGCCGCAGAAGCCGAAGGCGACGTCTGGAGCGGCGTCGTTGAACTCCCTGAATTGGCCGACCGTCCACTTGAGCGCCCTCGACGGGTGGCTGGTGATGCAGTACGCATGGCCCGCGTAGTTGTCCTGAAGCCAGGAGACGGCGGCGACAGAACCCGCCCACGTATCGTTCTGCTTGATCAGCGGGTCGCCTGTCACCGCATCCAGTCCGGCGCGGCTCGTGTCGAGATCGAGCTTGTCGAACATGTACTCGAAGTCGCTCATCGCATAGGGCTCGTCACCGACGATGCCGACCTTGGCCTCGTCGGCGTTCTTCACGCCCCACTCCAGACCCTGGAGGACGATCTTGTCCGGGTACGCGGCCCGCAGGTCGAGCAGTACGGGCCACCCGAAGTCGTACTCGCCCGCCTCGTCCCACAGGAACATCTCCCACATCCAGACCGCCTCGTCCATCTTGGCCCCAAGGGCGTCCTTGAAATGGTCGCCGCCGTGGTCGGAGCTGGCCATCCAGTCGAGCGCGCCGATGCCGAACGCCTGCCCGACGAGCTCCGGGAATGTCGCGCTGCCATCCGACATCACCGTGTGACTGTGATGATCGCCGGTGACCCACTGACCCGCGAGCGCCACACCGGGTGCGAGTGCCATGCAGGCGACGAGCGCCAGCGCTGCGACGAGCAGTAGGCACAACCTACCGCGATGATGGTGTCTGTTCCCCCCGTTCATGCCTGCCTCCGCTCTGTGAGAGTCACTGGTGGGGCGGGCTGCCCCGTACATGCCGTGGCGCCTGTCAGCCGCTCACTGCACGTCGATGAAGATCGGGTTTGAGTAGAACCAGAGATCGGCCCACGCCTTGGCTTCGTCGTTCACACCCATGAGATCGTCCATGAGCGGGTTGCCGTTGGCGTCGGTCTGGTTGGGAACGTTGAGGCCAAGGTTGGCGCCTCTCAGGCGGAGGTACTGGTCCTTGGTCACCTTGACCGTGAAGGACATCGAGTACCAGCCGGCGGACAACGTCCAGTTGGCGGCGTTGAAGCGCTTAGCGACCTTCGTCGAGGAATTGTAGTCCTTGGTCTCGTACTCGGGGCTTGAGGGGGCGATACGCCCGGTCACGTCGCCCGAGATGAGATCGACGTGGTCCACCTTGGGCACGAACCCCCCGTTGTTCACTGACGGGCTGTGGAACTTCACCGTGACGGTCACGCTCGTGCCGGACTTCACGCTCAGCGTGCCGCCCATGGTGGCGCTCGCCTTCTTCGTTGCCACCTTGTAGTCGAGTCCATCGATGAGCTGGCCCATCACCGAGAACGAGTTCCCGGAGCGCAGGCCGGCAGTCACGCCCGTAGGAGTGACGCTGGCGACCCATGTGTGGTCCTTCGAGTACTCCCCGGGCGAGAATTCCTCATCGGTCTCGTGGAAATCCGAGTCGCTGAACGCCCACCACTGACGGCCCTCGCCGAGAAGCGAGTCCCAGAGACCGCCGAGTTTGGCGACCATGTAGTCGGCTCCACCGTACGTGCGCGCCTTCACGGTCGTCTCCCAGTCGACCACGCGCTCGTCCGGGGGCAGAGACGGATCGACATAGAAGAAGCTGTCGTATCCGCAGCGGCTCGGGGGCTCCTTCTGCGATCCCGGGATCCCGGCGAAACCGAAGGCCACATCCGGGGCGGCGTTGTTGACGTCGCGGATATCGTCGACCGTCCAGCCGAGAGCGCGAGACGGATGCGCGCAGATCGCATAGCTGCGTCCTGCGTAGTAGCGCTGCAGCCAGGCAACGGCGGCGACACCGTCGGCAGGAGTGTCGTTGATCTTGAGCAGCGGGTCGCCGGTGATGGCCAGTGTGCCTTCCCGGCTTGTGTCGAGGTCCTTCTTCTCGAACATGTACTCGAAGTCGCTGAGCGCATACGGGTCATCGACCGCTATCCCGACTTTGGTCTCGTCGGCCCCGGGAATGCCCCACTCGAAGCCGAGTATCAGGGGCTTGGCCGGATACTGCGCCCGCTTGGCGAGATAGACCGGGTAGGCGTAGTCCCTCAGCGATTGCCAGACCCACATGGGCTCGGGCAACCATGTCCCCCAAGCGTCCTTGTAGTACAGACCGCCGTGGTCCGAGGTGGCCATCCAGCCCAGGTTCCATGTGCCCAGACCCTGGTCGATGACCTCGGCCAGCGGGTGTTCGCCATCGGAGAGATAGGAATGGCTATGGTAATCGCCGGTCAACCACTGGCCGGCCGCCAAGGCATCGGGCACAGCGGACATCAGCGCCACCAAGAGCAGAGCCGCGCCAAGCGCTAACCATCGCCACCTCAACAGCGGTGCTACGGACCGAGACATCAGAACCCCCTCGTTCTGTTGACGAGCTTCAGCGGCAGATGGCGCATCGCAGCGTCCGCGCTGCGGCGGCGATCGGCCGCTCCCCTTGCCGCTCTTCTTGGGCGAGCGACACGCCCGCACTGCTACTCGTGGCTCAACACTTCAGCAAGGATGCAAGAGTCGCACGCTACGCCCAAAAAGTGTGTCGCCACACTACCGCCATGATTGTCGACTGTCAACACTCAGCCGTCGCCCGCACTGGTCGTGCCGAGAAGGAGTCGATGGACGCTGGCATAGAGATGGCGTGACGCGCGAGATCATACCGCCACGGCAGACCTCGTCCGTTTTCGCTACACCCCCGGGCTCGGCGGCGAGGCCGAGCGGCGAGGCCGAGCGGCGATGGCGATGGGTGCTCAATGCGAAGCGCGCGGAACTCTCTCCGACCCGCGCTGCACTCCTTCAGCCCCGGCCTTCGGGAGCCTGGAAACCCTTCCACGGTCACGCGAAGTGAGCGATGACCTACTCTCGTCATGGTGTCCCTCTGAACGATCCGCGTGCGTGCGATCAATGTCGAGCGCCTGGATCTGGCTCTTCTCGTCGACGCAGACGACGAGCGCGTTCGTCGGCGGGTCGAGGTAGAGACCGAGGATCGCCGCCTGCTTCTCTGCGAACTCGGGGTCGGGGCTGTACCCGCACCAGTACTGCGTGCGGTGCGGCCGCAGCTCGCCCTCGCGCAGGATGCGGTGCACCGTGGTGGCACCGAGGCCGCTGGCCTGTGCGAGGCGGCGGATGCTCCAGCGGCTCGCGCCGTCCGCGGGCTTGGAGGTCGCGAGGGCGACGAGGGCGAGGCGCTCCTCGGGGCCGATCTGCAGGGGTCGACCGGCGCGCGGCCGGTCGAGCAGGCCGCCGATCCCCTCTTCAAGGTAGCGCCGCCGCCAGGCGGAGACGGCCTGGGGGGGTGAGGCCGGTCGCGGCGCTGATCGCCGCCACCGTCTCGCCGGCGGCAGAGAGCAGCACGACCTGCGCGCGCTACCAGAGGCGGCGCTCGCCCCTACGCGAGGCGGCCCACTCGCGCAGCGTGGCCTCGTCCTCGCTCCTCACCTCGACACGGAATCGCTGCCCCTTGGGCACGGCGCACCTCCTGCTTGCTGGTGGTACGCTCGTCACATCATATTACTTGGAGAACGCGACACTAGGCGCGCGCGCCCTGTCGCGCCGCGAGCTCCTTGTCGGCCTTGTCGACCTTGAGATCGACGGCGAGCACGTGCGGGTTCTGGCAGAAGGCGATGCACTGGGGCTCGCCGTCGCAGAGGTCGCACTTGAAGGCGACCTCCCGGTCGGGGTGCTCGTGGATGACCCCGGTCGGGCAGACGTCGTAGCACTCGCCGCAGTTCGTGCACTTCTCCTCGTCGACGACGAGCACGTAGCCCTTGACGACGTCGCCGTTCTTCTTCTTGCCGGGGTAGTCGCCCTTGACCCGGACGGTGATCTCGCGGGTCACGATCGCGTCCTGGGGCAGGCCTCCTGGCACTTCGCGCAGGCGGTCTGCAGGCAGGTGTGGCCCTTGATCTGCCCGGTCGTCGGGTTGACCTCCGAGAAGAGGCGCGCGACGGAGGGCCGGTAGGCGCCCTCATGGAGGGCCGAGCAGGCGAGCTCGCACATGTGGCAGCCGGTGCACTTCTTCGAGCTGATCATCACGTGAGGCATTCTTCTGTCCCTTCGTCTCTCTCGTGGACCGGCCGTCAGAGCCGCACGTCGATGCCGAGCTCGGTGAGTTTGGCCTCTGAGGGGACGCCGGAGGGGTCCCAGCCGCGGAGGGCGTAGTACTCGGCCAGCACTGCGGCGAACTCGTCGCGGTCGATCACCTGACCGGCCGCGGCACCTTCGGCAAACGGTTGATCGTAGAAGCGCGCCGGCAGGGAGTCATCGGCGGCCGTGAGCCCCTCGCGCAGGTTGAACAGGCGGCCGAGGTTCCAGATCCGCTCGCCCATCTGCATCAGCTGGTCGCGCGAGAAGTCGCGGCCCCAGAGGTGTTTCATGAGAATGCCGATCTGCTCCAGGTCGATGGCCCAGAAGTCGCACCAGATGCCGCTGAACTTGAGAGCGAAGAAGTTCTGGCCGCCGGCCTCGGCGTTGACGACCCAATCGGCCTTGCCCTCGAAGGTGGCCGCCGGCATCGAGCCCTCGACGATCTCCTGCCCGACGGGGAACGACCGCATGTGACAGGCGCCGCGATCGGAGGTCGCGTAGCTCAGGGCCATGCCGAAAGCGCCGCGCGGGTCATAGCCCGGCACCTCCATGTTCTTCACCTGCATGGCGAGCTCCGGGTGACCGTACTTGGCAGCAAGAGCTTTGGCGCCCAGCGCGAGTTCGGCGCCGATGCCTTCGCGACGTGCCATGAGCTGCACAGCCTCCAGGTACCCCTTGCTGTCGCCAAAGGCGAGGCCAAAGTCGGCGTGGCCCTTCTCGCAGAGGTCCATGGCGAGGCCCACGACCGAGCCTGAGGAGATGGTGTCCATGCCGAGCTCGTCGCAGAGCTCGTTGAACTTCATCAGCGCGTCGATGTCGTCGATGCCGCAATTCGAGCCGCAGAGGGCAATGGTCTCGTACTCGGGGCCCTCGCCGCGCACCTCTTCGCCGGCCCACGTCGTCGCGTGGAAGTTGCGACAGGCGATCGCGCACTGGTAGCAGGCGCGCTTCTTGGCGCGGATCTTCTGGAACGACTCCGAGTTGATCTTGTCCGCGCCCTCGAAGACGCCGGCCGAGAAGTTGCGCGTCGGCAGAGCGCCGCCGCCGTTGATCACGTCGACCAGCACAGGTGTTCCCTCTTCGTGCGCCCAGAGGTTGGTGTCGGTGAGGATGTAGTCCTCGTGCATCCTGTACATCAGGTCGAGGAACGCCTTGGCGTCGCCCACCGGCACCGAGCCCGTGCCGCGGATGGCCACCGCCTTCACGTTCTTCATGCCCATGAGCGCGCCGGCCCCGCCGCGGCCGGCCTTGTGGTACTGGTCGGTCGACAGGCAGGCCCAGGGGATCCTGCTCTCGCCGGCGGGTCCGATCGACAGCACCTTGGCGTCGCGATCCAGATCGTTGCGCAGCGCCTCCTCGACCGCTGACGTCATCATGCCGAGATAGGGAACTGCAGGCCGGAACTCGACCACGTCGTCACAGATCCAGACCACCGTGGGCTCAGCCGCCTCGCCCGTCAAAACGATGATGTCGTAGCCGGCGAACTTCATCTCGGGGGCGAACGAACCGCCGACGTAGGAGTCGAGCACGGCCCCCGTTGTCGGACTCTTGCAGCCCACGACCAGGCGCGACGATGTCGTCACGTTGGTGCCGGCGAACGGCCCCGTGACGAGCAGCAGGGGGTTGTCGGATGATGTGGGATCAAGCCCGGGAGCGACCTCGTCCCAAAGGTAGCGAAAGAGGAGTCCCTTCCCGCCCAGGTACAGTCGTGCCCAGTCCATGTTCAGCGGCTCGACGGCGGCGCTCTGGGCACTCAGGTCGATCCTGAGCACCTTGCCGGTGTAGAAGTCCACGACTGACACGCTCCTTCCGATGGGTAGTCGTGACGCGACGCACTGAGCCGGCAGCGCCGGCGGTCTCACTCCGGCGAAGCGGCTCTGGCTGCGACATTGACGGCCCCGGCATCGTCGATCACGAAGCTGCTTTCGGCGGCCCACTGAACGACGACGGGGGCGCCGCTCTGCGGCAGCGCGTCCTTGAGATCGTCGTTCAGCTCGTGCACGGTCACGCGCTCGCCGGTCTTGAGATCGATGATCAGCTGTGTCATCGAGCCGAGGTAGACGACCTCGGCGATCGTGCCACGCACGCGCGACATGCCCTCGCCGTCAGGGTCGCCCCAGACGCGCATGCGCTCCGGGCGCACGATGATCTTCATCTGACCACCGGAGCCGACGCCAGTGTCGGGCGCGCAGATGCGGTCGCCCTCGCCCAGGTCCATCACCACGAGCCCTTCGCTCACGCTGTCAGGTCGCACGCTGATCACGTTCGACGTGCCGATGAACCCGGCGACGAACGCGCTGGCAGGTCTCTCGTAGAGCTCGCGAGGCGTCGCCACCTGCTGCACCCGACCGTCCTTCATCACGGCGATGCGCTGCGACATGGTCAGCGCCTCTTCCTGGTCGTGGGTCACGTAGACGAAGGTGGTGGCGGTCGTGGCGTGGATGCGCTTGAGCTCGAGCTGCATCTCCTTGCGCAGTTTGAGGTCGAGCGCGCCGAGTGGTTCGTCGAGCAGGAGCGCCGCCGGGCGGTTGACGAGCGCCCGTGCCAGAGCGACACGCTGCTGTTGCCCGCCCGACAGATGGGCAGGGCGCCGGTCGGCAAGTGTATCCATGCGCACGGTGCACAGCGCCTCTTCGACCCGCCCGGCGATCTCCGCCTTCGGGACCTTCTTGATCTTCAGCCCGAACGCGACGTTCTGCGCCACGGTCATGTGCGGGAACAAGCCGTACGCCTGGAACACCATGTTGACGTTGCGCTTGGCTGGCCGCACGTAGCTGACGTCCTCGCCCTCAAGAAAGATGCGCCCCGCGGTGGGTTCCTCGAACCCGGCGATCATGCGCAAGGTCGTCGTCTTCCCACATCCACTCGGTCCCAGCATCGAGAAGAACTCGCCCCCTGGGATGTCGAACGAGACGTCGTCGACCGCCACCGTGTGACCGAACTTCTTGGTGACGCGTTCGATCTTGATCTCGCCCTTGACGGGAGCCTCCGTCATGTTGCCTCCTCGTGCACCGGCCGCAGCTCAGTCCAGCTGGTTGAGTTTGGTCAGGAAGTAGGCGATCACCGCGATCACCGCCATCGCCGCCAGCATGAGTAGGCTGAGGGCAGATCCGGTACCCCAATCGCCGATGACGACCATGAGGTCGGCCACGGAGTTGCCTAGCATGTACGACGACGTACCGCCGACGAGGCCGGGGGTGGCGAAGTCCGTGAACAACGGGATGTAGACGAGGATGACGGCCACGAAGATGCCCGGCGCCGCAAGTGGGAGAAGGACGCGGCGCCAGCGCGTGAGCCAACCGGCGCCGAGATCGGTCGCCGCCTCGAAGAGGCTCGGGTTGATCGCCTTCATGGACGCGTAGATGGGCAGGGCGCAGTAGTTCACCCAGCTCGTCGACAGCACCAGGATCACCGAGAACTTGGTGAACAGCAGCCAGTCCACCGGGACGTCGACGATGCCCGTCCACATCAGGAAGTCGTTGATCAACCCCTCCCGCCCCAGCAGCATACGCCAAGCGTAGATGCGCACGATGGGGTTGAGCTCGTCGACGAGGACGAGGAGGAGGAGGAGCGGGAGCTCCCAACGGCCCGCCTTGAAGGCGATGAAGTATGAGAGAGGAAAGGCGATGAGCAGCTGACAGGCCATGGCTGTACTGGCCATGATCAGCGTGTCCTTGGCCACGCCGCGGTAGATCGGGTCGGTGAACAGGTTGCCGAAGTTCTCGAGCGTCCAACCGGTCTGGAACCCATAGAGCGTCTCGTAGCGGAAGCTCATGATCAGCAGGATGACCAGCGGCGCGATGAAGAACAGCGCCAGGACCGCCATCGGACTCGTCAGAAACGCCACCGGGCGCAGCGTCTTGACCGCCCGAGCGCGCAGGTGGCGGCCCCCGGAGACAGGCGGAGCCATGCTGGCCATCAGCGGATCGTCTCCATGAGAACCTCGGTCTTCTCCTTGGAGGTCCGAGCGCCGACGCGCCAGGTGATCAGCACCCAAGCCCCGTAGACAAGCCCGACCTCGACGATCGACACGAGCGTGGAGATGGCGTTGACGACAGGCAGGTCCCTGGCGTGCCGCAGGGTGGAGTACACCCAGACCGGGAAGAGCCGGTCGAAGCCGCCCACGAAGTAGGAGATCTCGAAGTTGTTGAACGACCACGAGAAGGCGAGGATGAAGGACGCGATGAGCGCCGGCGCGACGTGGGGCAGCAGGACGTGGCGAAGGACCTGGAGCTGGGATGCCCCGAGATCGATGGCCGACTCCTCCTGCGTGCGATCGAAGCGCGCCAGGCTCGCCGCGACGAGCACCGTGACCAGGGGGAAGGTGACCACTACGTGCATGGGCACGACCGTGGCCCACGACAGAGCCAGCCCTACCTTGTTGAAGTAGATGAGCGCGCTGATGCCGATCACGAGCCAAGGCACGACGAGGGGCGCGGCCAGCAACATGGCGGCCGGGCCGCGCAACCTGAAGCGCAGGCGCGTGACGGGGTAGGCGGCGAGGGTCCCCAGAATGACGCTCACCGGCGCCACGACGCCCGCCACGAGCACCGAGTTGCGGATGGCCTCGCCGAGGTTCTCGTTGCCGAGCGCCTCCCGGTACCACTCCAGCGTGAAGCCGCTCCAAGGCAGCGAGAAGACGATGGAATCGTTGAACGAGAACACCGCCAGCATGACGAGCGGGCCATAGAGCACGACGATGAACGCGACGGCGTAGATGCGCCCACCGACGGTGTCCAGCCCGCGCACTACGCGGAGACCGAACGGCTTGCGGCCCAGGGGTGCGGAGCCGTCGCGCCCTGGCGGCGCAACGGCTCCCCTTGAAACAGTCTCGGCCACTAGCTCCTCTTCACCTCTTGCCACGCCTTGATCCACTCGTCATACCCCTCCTCGGGAGGCGCGGCCGGCACGATGTTGGTCCAGGTCTCGACGATCGAGGCGTCCTCCACATTGTCTGCCGGCAGGATGTCGAGCGTCGCCGACAGTGTGGGGAGGTAGTCCCACTCCGTCACCTCGAAGGCCTGGGCCTCCGGCGACAGGTAGTAGTCGATCAGGGCGTACGCGGCGTCGACGTTCTGGCAGGTGCTGCTGATGCCGTACCCGCAGGTCCAGACGATCTGCCCCTCTTCGCACGTCGTGAACTCCACAGGGTCGCCCTCGCCCTGCGCGTTCTTCGCATTGCTCGGATACCCAAGACCGAGGGAGATCTCGCCGGTGTGGAACAGCGCCACGATCTCGGAGTCGTTCGAGAAGAACGTGCGGAACTGGCCACGTTGTTTGGCCTCAATGAACAGGTTCTTCACGTTCTCGAGCTGCTCGGAGGTCAGGTTGATCGGGTCCTCGTAGCCAAGGGCGAGCGCGCCCACCTGGATGGCCGTGACCGCGTAGTCGATCATCGCGACTTGCCCCTCGTACTTCGGGTCGAACAGGTCCATGAACGAGGTCGGCTGTCTCGGTGACCTTGGTGGTGTCGTAGGCGATGCCCGTCACCCCGGCGTCGACGGGCGCCATGTAGTGCTGGCCGTCCCCCGACGTGACCCCCGGCAGGGTCATGAACGACGGGGACCATCTCGTTCCAGTGCGTGAGCGCGGTTGATGTCGAGCGGCCGCACGAGTCCGAGTCGTACGGCCCTCTCGGCGTTCTCTTCCACGCAGAGGTTGATGACGTCGGCCTCGAATCCCGCACGCAGCTTGGCGATGGCAGCGTCGCCGTCTTCGTAGGCGCTGGCCTTGAGGTCCACGTTGGGGTATTTCTCGCTAGAACCCCGCGAGGTACTCCGGCACGAAGCCGTCCTCGTAGGCGAAGACGGTGAGCTCGCCGGAGATGTCCTCGGGGCAGGCGTGGCGCTGGAACTCGGCGGCGGAGCGGCGGTCTCCTCGCCGCCACAGGCGCCGCCAGCAGCAGAACACCTCACGACCAGGACCGTCACGATCGAGCACGGTCAACAGGTGTGTCTTCGGTGCTCACATCAAACCTCCTTGGAGGGGCGAATTCGTCGCACCATACATGGTGCTGAACGGAGCAAGCGTCGTGCATGCTACATAGTCAAGTGTCGACAGTCAACGGTGTTGCGGCCTGCCTGCCTCGGTGCTAGCGTCGCCTCGTCATGAACGGTGGGGACCTCACAGTCGAGAGCGCGCTGGCGGCGTTCATGAGCGCCCGCGGCGTCGACGCTATGGGGAGCGGCGGCGACTGCAGCCAAGCTGGCCGGCGACGCCGGCGCTGCCTACGGCGATCTCGTTCGCTCTCGAGGCTGCGGCCCGCCTCGCTCGAGGGCGTCGAGCGGGGCCCGACCGAGGCCGAGGTCCGTGAGTATCGACGCGTGAACGACGAGTTGGTCGAGATCGATGAGGCGTGTGTCGCTCTCTTGCGTGCGCACGGCCACGTGGGTGAGCGCGTCGACGACGACGCGCCGGACGGTCCAACGGACCCGGAGATCTTCGCCTCGAAGACGGCGGCGACGCAGGCGGGCCTCGGCTGGATCGGGAAGACCGCCCTGCTCGTGACCCCGGAGTTCGGCTCCGCCGTTGCGTCTGGGTACGGTGTTCACGGACCTGCTGCTCCCCACGGGGGCGCCGGTCACGACCGGGCGCTGCGGCTCCTGCCGGGCGTGCGTCGATGCTTGCCCGGTCGACGCCGGACGGGACGTAGTGTGGCATGCAGGCCTGCCGCGGAGCGCCCTCTATGACTGCGCGGCCTGCGACGCCTTCCAGCTGGGCTTTCCCGACTTCGACGAGATCTGCGGCATCTGTATCTGGGTCTGCCCCTACACGAGGCGCGTTTCTCCGTCGCGACGAGGCGGGCGCTCGGTCAAGACCGAAACGCGGAGAAGGGGGATCGGCGATGAGGTTCCAGGACAAGGTCGCGCTGGTCACCGGCGGGAGCAGCGGGCATCGGCCTCGCCACGGCACGCCTGCTCGCGAGCGAAGGGGCGGCCGTGATGATCTGCGGCCGGGACACCGAGCGACTGACGTCCGCCCTGCGGGAGCTCGAGGGCCTCGCCGGGAGCGTGGCCGGCGCGCGCTGCGACGTGAGCGACGAAGCCGACGTCGACCGGCTGCTTCGCCGAGATCGAGCGCCGTTTCGGCAGTCTCGACATCTGCGTGTGCAATGCGGGCATCGAGACCGACGAGGGCTACAGTATCCTCGATCTGCCGAGTTCCGTGTTCGACGAGAACGTGGCGGTCAACTTGCGCGGCGTCTTCCTCGACAGCGCGCGGCGCGGCGCGCCTGATGAAGCCGCAGGGCGCCGGCGCCATCGTCGTCATCGGATCATCGAGCGGCATCGTCGTCGACCTCACGGACCCCTCGCCCACCTACAACGCGACGAAAGCCGCCGCGCACATGTTCGCGCGCTCGCTGGCCGTCGAACTGGCGCCCTTCGGCATCCGCGTCAACGCGATCGCGCCCGGATGGATCGAGACCGGCATGACCGCTGAGGACGACGAGGACACGGTCGCCGTCGCGCTCGCCAAGATCCCGCTGGGCCGCTACGGCCGGCCAGAGGAGATCGCCGAGGCGGTCGCCTTCGCGGTCAGCGACGCGGCATCGTTCATGACCGGTGCGGTCCTCGTGATCGACGGGGGCGAGACGCTGAGCTGAGAGGCGAACGGGGAGCTGGGCCTGCCTGGCCGATCGACAGCGATCGGCGGCTACGAGCGGCAGCGCTTGTCGATGTATGCTGTGGCGATCTCGACGAGGCGTGCGCGACCGAAGCTCGGATCGTGACCGCCGTGCACGGTCGTCACGGGCAGATCGCGCAGTCGTCCCATGGTCCGAACGTAGGCGTCGACGTCGCTGCTCGGCATCTCGTCGAGCAGCGGCCCGTCGCGATACACGGCGTCCCCAGAGAAGAGGATGCCGGTCTCGGCTTCCCACAGGCCTATGCTCCCCGACGAGTGTCCCGGCAGGTGCAGGACGGTGAAGACGCGGTCACCGAGGTGGATCGCGGTCCCTTCGTCGAGCGTACGGGTCGCCGGTGTGCCCACGACGGCGAAGGTCGCCGGGTCGAACCCTTCGTACGGCACCGCCGCGACCAGCACGTCGGGCAACACCAGGCCGTCGGCCGCGATCTCGGCCAGCAGGCTCGGAGGGAACCGGGCGGTGACCAGGCAGGCGGCGTCGGAGGCGAGGGCGAGCGTCTCGGCTTCGAGGTGATGGACGAGCCGCTGCGTCGAACTCGTGCATGCCGCCCATGTGGTCGGAGTGTGTGTGGGTGGCGACCGCGACGAGGGGTTTCTGCGGATGCTCCTGAAGGGCGCGCACGGCCGGGAGCAGAGGCGCAATGCCGTTGCCGGTGTCGACCAGCAGATCGCGGTCGCGTCCCTCGATCAGCCAGATGTTGGCGCGCAGGAACTCGTCGACGAAGGGCTCGGTGAGCAGCGTCACGCCGGCGCCGGCGGGCGTCGCGGAGAACCATTCGTCGACGACCGGGAGTCCCGTCTCCGGTCGCCCGTCGCCTCTCCGCCGCCCATCGTCCCTGGGCCGCCCATCATCATCCCCATGCCTGGAGCTGCAGCCGGCGCCCTTTAGGCCCCCGGTACCGGTGGGTTGAGAGCCGGATCGTACCACTCGCCGGTGAGCTCGCCGCCGTCGACGATGATGGTCTCGCCGTTGATGAACGAGGCGTCGTCCGAGGCGAGGAAGAGAACCGCGGCGGCCTGCTCGTCGGGCCGCGCCGGCCGCCGCATCGGCACGCGGCTGCAGTACTCGACGAACTCGCGGTGATACTCCTCCGGCGTGAGCTCGTCAGCCGCCTCAGGGGTGACCGTCTGCCCGGGCGCCACGCAGCAGGCCCGCAGACCGAGGTGGCCGAGCTCGTGGGCGAAGCAGCGCGTCATCATCACGAGCGCGGCTTTCGACGTGTTGTAGTTGGCCGCCGGCGACTCCACCCTGAAGGCGTTGGCGGAGGCGATGTTGATGATGACGCCGCCGCCCTGCTCCACCATGTGGCGCGCCGCCGCCTGGCTGGCGTAAGAACGGCCCGTCGAGGTTGACGGCCATGCGTCTCGCGCCAGGTCTTCTCCTCCATCTCGAGGACTGGGCCGTAGGGCATGACGGCCGCGTTGTTGACCAGCACGTGCACGCGACCCAAGGCGGTCGACCGCGGCGGCGACCATGTCGCGCGCCTGCTCGGACACGCCCATGTCGACGACGGCGGTGTGCACGCGCTCGGGCGCGCCGGATGCGTCGCGCATCTTGTCGAGCAGCTCGCCGCGGCGCGCGACGGCGAACACGGTGGCGCCCTCGTCGACGAAAGCGTGCGCGATCGCCCAGCCGATGCCGCTCGACGCGCCGGTGACGATCACGTTCTTGCCCTGCGAAGCGTCCCACGGCTCCTCCTTGGTCGAGTTCGTCCTCGGCGTCGTGCTCTAGCCGACCGTCGGGTAGAAGAGCGGCGCGCCGCGAGCGCCGACGTCGCCCACGAGTATGTGCCACTCGCCGACGTTCGCGATCGCCAGTCGATCCAGCCCGGGCCCGACGAACGCCACGTTGGTCGGCGTGTTGAGCTTGAGGCCGAGCGGATCGTCGGCGACGACCTCGAGATCGCCGTCTACGGGCCAGCCGATAGACGCGATCCGGGCGGTAGCAGGCGATGTAGAGCGCGCCTTGGTCGTCGAAGGCGATGCCGTCGGGCACGTGGTTGCCTCCGGCAGCTCGACGACCAGCTGCCGGCTCACCCGCCGCGCCGTCCGGGCCGACCGGCATCCGCCATATCACCCGGCAGGCTCGACTCGACGACGTACAGCCAGCGTCCGTCGGCGCCGAAGCAGCAGCCGTTCGGGTAGCGCCGCAGGGCGTCCGTCCAGACGACCGTCTCGCCGCCGGGCGCGATGCGGTAGATGACGCCGTTCTGCTCCTCCCAGTCGGAGGAGTCGGTGACGTAGAGGTTGCCGGCGGCGTCGAAGACGCAGTAGTTCGGCTCGATCATGTCGCGCTCCGCGCTGCCGGCCGAGTAGACCTCGACGTCGCCGGACCGCGGGTCGACGCGCAGCACCTCGGCGCGCCCCTCGTCGCAGGCGTAGATCGTGCCGACGGCGTCGACCGCGAGGCCGAGGATGCCGCCGCCGGTGTCGGCCACCTGCTCGACCTCGCCGTCGAGCGAGACGGCGTAGATCTGACCGGCCTCGCCGCCGGCGTAGATGCGCCCGCTCACCGGGTCCCAGACGAGGTCTTCGGGGTGGTCGAGGTCCTCGGTCAGGATCGTCGAAGTCGCCGAGCATGTCGGTCATCGCCGTCCCCTCGCGTCGTTCGCCCGCTTCCTACTCCTCACCCCTGAGCTTCTTCATCGCCGCCTTGACGGCGTCGCTGTCGACCGCCAGCTCGACGAAGCCGATACGTTCGTCGTAGATCGCCGGGTCGACCTGCTCGCGCAGGTCGTCCTCGAAGATGTGCACCACGGGGAGTCCCAACTGGACCCCTGCCAATGGACCGACGTAACTCGGGTCGCCCTCGGTGACCGTCTCGGCGACCATCTCGAGTCCCTCGAGATCGGCCGCCCCGAGCACCACCACCAGGTCGTCAGTGCCGTACCGCTCGACCGTCGACTTGATGCGACCCTGGTTCTCCGGGTCCATCGCTCCCGCCGCCGTTCAGACGAAGCACTCCGTCTCGATCATGACGACGTCGGCGCCCGCCGTGCGCACGCAGTCCGCGATCGCCTCTCCGGAGACGCTGTCGCGCTCGCCGAGGGCGATCACCTTCTTGCCTTTGAGATCCATCACTCACCTCCCTCCACCAGCCTCGCCGACGGCGGCCTCCGACCTCGGCCGCCGAGGGGTTCCCGCTCAAGGCGCTCGACCTCGACGCCGTCGCGATAGAGCACGAACGTCGGCATCGCGATGACCTCAGGTCACGCGCGATCTGACGGTTCTCGGCGGCGTTCACCTTGACCAGCGTGAACCTGCCCCCGTACTCCTCCTCGAGCTTCTCGACCGCCGGCATGAGCGCCAGACACGGCACGCAGCGCGGCCCCCAGAAGTCGACCAGCACGTTGCCCGACGCGACGAGCGCGGGGAACGGTCTCACGGTTGCGTCGACTGCCATTCACACCTCCAGGATCACGGAGACCGCGTCCCACATCTGGGTCATGCGGCCGAGGAACAGGCTGCCCTTCGCCATCAGCATCGTCGAGCGTCAGCTCGCCGCGCGCGAAGCGGTCCAGGGCATGAGGGATCCAGGGCACCGCCGAGGCGATGTGGCCCTGGGTCGGCGAGAAGCCGGGCAGGCCGCGACGACGACAGAAGTCGTCCATCTCGTCGCGGCCCAGCTCGCCGCGCGTCACGGCGAGCGCCGCGAGCAGCCTGTAGTTGCGCTCCGGCACGTCGTAGCCGCCGGCCGGCTCGGTGATCTCCGGGTTGTGCAGCTCCGTCGAGTAGACGTCGATGTCGGTGACCTTGCGCCCCAGCTTGTCGAGCGGCACGCCGACGACCTCCTTGAGCAGCGACTGCTGCGAGGAGTCGCTGCCGATACGGTGCTGGCCGACGGCGTCGAGCCGCAATCGGGGGGCGTCAGCCGCCGGCCGGCCCGACGAGGACCGCCATGCCGGCGAGCACGTCCTCGAGCACGGGCACGCCGCGGTCGAGACTGCCCTTGAACTTCATGCCCAGCTTGGCCAGCGAGCCGCCCGCCACGACCACGACCCGCTCGAAGGTGCCCGACTCGACGAGCGCGCCGGCCATGATGATGGCGTGCACCGGGCTGGTGCAGAAGGCCTTCACGTCGCTGCCGTTGGCGTTCACGAGACCGCAACTCTCCGCGATGGCCTTGGCGAGCGCGCCGCCGCCGCGGTTGTAGCGGTCGCCGACCGCCTCTTCGCCGGCGCCGATCGCGTACCGGATCGACTCAGGGTCGACACCCGAGCTGGCGAGCATGACGCGCAGCGCGTGCACCCCGCCCGCCTTGCAGGCGAGGTTCTCGAGCAGGGCGTGGGCGCTCAGCGCCTCGTCTTCGTCGTGGGCGCGCGCGAACGCGCCCACGACCTCGTCGCCGTCGAGAGCGCCAGATCGCCTCTCTCGGGGCGCGGCTCCTCGCCCAGGCGCACGAGGTCGAAGAGGTCGACCTCCTTCATCAGCTCGTAGAAGGCGCGCTGGTCGGTGATGTCGCCGTAGGGTCCGGCCGCCGGCGCGAAATCGTCAACCGCCCTCCCACCAGGGCCGCTCGCGGCTCCCACAACTCCTCCGGTCTGCAGGTTGCCGATGAAGGCCTGGTTCGGGGCGTAGCCGCGCGCCTGTTCGAACGTGCGCAGCTTGTCGTGCACGGTCGCGAACTTCCCTGTCTCGCGCGCCGGCTTGGAGCCGTAGCGCACCAGGTCCGGGACGTGGTCCAGCACGAACGACGCGGCGAGGATGCCCGCGCGCCGCGTCACGAGACCGCTCGCAAATCCTCGCCCGTACGACCTTCGTCGCTCACTCTTGTTCCTCCCATACGGTCCGCGGCTGAACGTCCGTCTCGAGCATGGACACGGCACGCTCCACGATGCGGCGCCGCAGCACGCAGTTCGTCGGTGGCGCTGAGACCGGCTCGCCCACCGGGTTCGTGACGGCGACCCCGCGCAGCGTGCGGTTCGTCGCCGACCATGGTCGCGATCGTCGGGAGCGCCGTGATGAACACCGTCGGTATCCCCGCCCGCTCGATCTCCTTGCTCAGCGTTGCCCCGCAACGCGTGCCCGTCCCTCAGGTGCCGGTGAGGATCACCGCCTGGATGCCCGCGTCGCGCAGGCGCTGCGCGATCTCCTGCCCGAACTTCGCCGCGGTGGCCACCGGAGTCGAGTTGCCGGTCGTCGTGTAGAGCGTCTCGTGCAGCGCGCCGATCCGGCTTCTCGCTCAGCAGACTGCGGACGGCGTCGAGCGGCACGAGCCGGTCCGGGTCGACGTTCGCGATGCTCGTGTCGTAGCCGCCGTGCACCGTCTCCCAGCTCTCGGCGCTCGAAGCCGGCCAAGCCGTCGAGCGGGTAGGCGAACCACGCATGAGCGCGATTCGACTCGAGCCGGTCTGGGTTGCCCTTGGGTACCAGACCGGACTCGGTGACGAGCGCCACCGTCGCGGCGCTAGCATCCACGAGCGGCGGCGGCGGCGGGACGTCGTCGAACGCCGCCGCGACTTCGGTACGGACGTCCCCCGAGAGCTTGGCAAGCAGCAGCTCGACGGCGCGCTGCGCGCCGGTGAGCTCGGCCATGCTCGTTGCGGCGCAGGCCACGCGGCAGGTAGCCCTCCTCGTCGGGCGGCCCCGATGGTCTCGCCGGCCGCGAGTCGGCGAGCCAAGTCCGCCATCCGCGGCAGCGCTTCGCGCATGCCCGTCACCTTGACGTCGGTCGGCACGATGTAGGCGGCCCCCTCGGCGGCGAGCACGCCGGGGCTCTCAGGGTGCATGCCGCAGACGGCGGGCACGCCACCGCGCGCCGCCTCGCGCGCGAGCGCGCCGCAGGCGTAGCCGTAGCGGCCCGACCCGAACGACGGTCCGCAGACGAGCACGTCGGGCCGCTCCTCATCGAGCCAGCGCAGGAGCTGCGCGAGCGCGTCTTCTTCGTGCTCACCGAAGTAGTCGTCGCCGCAGGCGAGCGTGACGGCCACGTCGAGACCGAGGCCTCTGCCGGGGCCGACGGCGCCGTCGAGGCGGACCGGCTCCGTGCCGGCCGCCTCCTCGCCACCGAGGCCGGCGAAGAACTGGTTGATGTAGTGCACGACCTTCACCACGACACGGCCCGCAGCTTCATGTCCCCCATCTGACAGAGCGACCCCAGGTAGGTGACCGCCGGCACCGGACCCGCGTCGTCGGCCGGACGCCCCGCCCACGTGCGTCGACCGCCGATCACACTCTCCGGGCGCCACTCCGGCACCAGCTCCTCCTCGTTGCCGACGCTCACGATGCAGTCGGCCTCGGGCACGTGGTCGGTGAGACCACCGTTCGTCTCGGCGAACAGCACCACGGTGCGGATGCCGAGGCGCTCGCAGGCGCGACAGGTGAGCACCGTGTCGGTGTGCGAGTTGCCGCTCTGGAAGGTCGTCAGAACGGACGCCTCAGCGCCGATCTGGCGGGCGAGCTTGGCGGCCATCAGTGCCGATCGCTCCTTGTCGAACGCGGAAGGCAGATAGCCGAGCGTGAGGATCACGCCACAGAAGCATAGGTCGACACCGTGGCGGCGCAGCAACTCGCGCAGCAGGCTGCTGCGTTGGAAGAAGTAGGTGGGATCGCGCACGCCGGCCCAGTCGTACTGCCCCGCCGTGAGCGCGCCATCGAGCACCTCGCGCGCGTCGAGGAGCGTCGGCACCAGACCACGCAGAGGCCGCCCGTAGAGGAACGTATCGACGAGAGGGCCCTCCGAGGCGACCTGCAGGATGACGCACACGCGTGGCAGGTCGCGAGAGACCGGCGGCAGATCGAGCAGGTCGACGCGATCGGGCGACGCGCCCATCGTGCTCGCCGCCAGGTCGCGGGCGACACGCAGTGTCACCCGTCGTAGCGAGGCGTCCGCCTCAGCCGGCGGCGCCGCCGGGTCGCACGTGTAGCTCAGCACCACGTTGTGCGTCGCCGACCAGCACGTGAGTCCAGCCCCGGGGCCCGCCATGTCGACGAACGAGTCGCCGTCGGGGTACACGTCGAGCGTCGTCATGTCGTAGGTGCCGTGGAAGTCCGCGGTCGCCAGAACGGCAACCCCCTCGAGGCGGTGCGTCCGACCGACACCGGCCACCGCCAGCGCGCCCAACGCGCCGGGAAAGGTCGTCCCCGGCTCGCTCGCCTTGACGGCCGGCTCGACTGCGTCGAGGACGTTGAGCACGCGTACCGCCTCACCCGGCCGCACCAGCGTCACGCTCATTCCGAGCAGGCCGGGCTCACCGGCCGCCGCCGCCTCGAGGCCGCCCGTGTCGACGGTCAGGACACCGTCGCGCAACGAGGTCTCGGCGCCCGCGCCGACGTCGCCCACCGCAAACGCGGCGAGTTCCAACGGCGGTATGGGCGTGGCGGGCATGCGGTCGCCTCCAGACACAGAGCGTCGACTGTCGACAGTTTACTGGCCGCCCGATGCCGCGGTCAAGCCGCTGCCAGACGCGCCATCGTCGCCGCCATGATCGCCGCCGCCGCCTCGATGTCGGCGTCGTCGACGTCGAGGTGCGTGACGAACCGCAGGCCGTAGGGGTTGGGGTCGACCAGCAGGCCGGCCGGCCCCGCCGCCTCTGCGACCTGGTCGGCGGTCAGGCCGGCCGGCCGGGGATCGGCGATCACCATGTTGGTCTCTACGCGATCGACATCCACTGCCAGCCCGGGGACCGAGGCCAAGCGGCCGGCAAGGTCACGCGCCCGGCGATGATCGTCGGCGAGGCGGGCGATGTTGTGCTCCAGCGCATAGAGTCCGCCCGCCGCGACGATACCCACCTGGCGCATCGCACCGCCGAACTGCAGGCGGTACCGCACCGCCCGACGGATGAGCCTCCCACTCCCCAAGAGAAGGGAGCCGACCGGTCCCCCCAGCCCCTTTGAGAGACAGGCGTTGATCGAGTCGAACGGCTCTGCGAGTTCGCGGAGCGATAGCCCGGTGGCGACGTGGGCGTTGAAGACGCGCGCGCCGTCAAGATGGAGAGCGAGGCCGTGACGATCACAGAACGTGCGCATCTCCCGAATCCTCGCTTGGGGATACAAGACGCCCCCGACGGCGTTATGGGTGTTCTCAAGGCTGACCACGCGCGTCACCGAGTCGTCGGCATCCTCGTCGGTGCGCACATACAGCTCCAGCTCGTCGGGGTCCAACGTCCCGTCCGACGAGTCGAACTGGCGCAGCTGCAGCCCCGAAAGGGCCGCGGCCGCACCCATCTCCCACTGCACGATGTGTGAGCGCGCGTGGATGAACACCTCGTCACCGGCCTGCGCCAGCACGCGCAAGGCCACTTGGTTGCTCATCGTCCCGGTCGGGAAGAAGAGCGCTGCTTCCTTGCCGAAGAGGTCGGCGGCATACTCCTGAAGGCGATTGACGGTGGGGTCTTCGCCCGATTCATCGTCGCCGACCGGCGCCGCGGCCATCACGCGCCGCATCTCGTCGCCGGGCCGCGTCTTCGTGTCGCTGCGCAAGTCGATCGTCTTCATATCGGCGCTACTAGCGCTTGACCTCCTGCCAGAGCAGCGGGCGGGGCGCCCACTCCGTCCACGCAATTCTACTGTCGACTGTCGACACTCGCAAGTGCCTACGCCTGGTGTCGGCGACCTGCGCGCCAACCCGAGCCCGCACCAGGTCGATCTGCCCGTCGCCGCAACAGTGGCGACCGACATCCCTTCTGTTGCCGTGAGCCGCTCCCGGCGGCCCTCTTCACTGACATCAGCCGCGGCCCTTCTTGACCTCGTACCAGGCTTGGATCCAGTCGATATGCTCGAGCTCGGGAACGCGGGCGACCGGGCGACTCAGGTGCTCGAGATCCGCAAGCCCGAGACGAGCCCGATCGACCGGTTTGACCAGTGTCGCGGCGTCGCGGTTGGCGGCCATGTCGCCGGACGAAGTCGCGAGAAGGGCCTGTGTGGCCGGCCGCAGACAGTAGTCGATCAGCGCGTACGCGGCCTCGAGATCACGTGCCTGCGTCGTGATGGCAAGTCCGCAGGCGGCGAGCGGCTGCCCCTCCGCGGCGAGCGCGAAGGCCACCGGCGCCCCGCGTCGCTCGAGCTCAGACGCGGTGCGCCGGTCACCCGCCGCGATCACCACGCGACCAGTCCGAAAGGCGCTCGCGAGGTTATCGAGGTCGTGCCAGAAAGAGCGGTAGTGCTCCTCGTAGTGCCTGAGGTGGACCTTGACCGCGACCGCCTGCTCGGCCGTGAGCACCTCCGGATCGGGCAGGCCAAGGGCGAGGGCGGCGATCTGGAACGCTAGGGCTGCGTCGTCGGGGAAGCCAAGGCGGCCCTTGTAGCGAGCCGAGAACAGGTCGCCGAACGAGTCCGGTGGGCGAGCCGTCTCGGCAGGGTCGTACACGATGCCGGTCACCGATGCCGTCAAAGGCACCATGTACACCTTGCCGTCGACGATCACGCCGGGCAGGTCCTTGAGCACGGGGTAGACACGATCCCACTGGGCGATGCGGCTCGTGTCGAGAGGCTGCAGCAGGCCCTGCCGAGCGAGACGCTCGGCGGTCTCATTGCTGCAGACCTCCACGATGTCGGCCCTCCGCCCCGCGCTCAGGTCGACCAGGACGTCCTCACCGAAGGCGTACGGCTGGACCTTCATGGCGATTGGGAGCGGACACCGGCCGGGCTGGTCGAACCCTGCGGCCGCGATCAGCCGCGGCCGCGCGAACAGGATAAGTTCAGCGTCGGGCGTGGATGACGCACTCGCCTGCGGAGTGCCTTCAGGGAGAGCGGTGCCCCCGCATGCGACAAGGACCGCCAGCACACCGGCGAACACCAGCGCGCAGAGGGCGACGGTCCGAAGCTGCCTGCGCGTGACCTGCATGGCGCGGCCGACGCACAGACTACGGGTGGTCGGGCAGAGCGTCGATGTAGGTGGCGACCTGGTCCCTCGCGCGCTCGACGTGACCCTCGAAGCGCGCAGCCGCTAGGGCGGGATCTCCGCTCTCGAGGGCGGCCATGAGCGGCTCGTGTTCACCGGCCACGTCGTCGAGGGTGCGGTAGATGTACTCGTCGAGTTTCATCAGGTTCCTCAGGACGGGTACGTGGCGCATGAAGACCTCGTGCAAGCGACGGTTGCCGGTCAGATGACACACACCCTCGTGGAAGGCGAGGTCAGCCTGCGAGACGATGGCCACGTCGCCGTTCTCTGCGGCCAAAAGCAGGCGCTCCAAGAGCCGCCGCATGGTCCGCATGTCGCCGCTGCGAGCGCGCGCCGCGAGCTCCTTGGCGGCACGCGCCTCGATCGCGGCGCGCAGATCGTAGATCTCGCGCACGTCGGCGCTCGTGAGACGCACGACGAACGTGCCGCGATGTGGCTCCTCCTTGACAAGACCCTCGGCTCGCAGGAGCTTGAAGGCCTCACGGACGGGGCCCCGGCTCACGCCCAGCTGCTGCGCGATGCCGGCCTCGACAAGACGTTCGCCCTGTCCGACGCCGCCGGACAGGATCTCCTCACGGATACGGTCGGCAACGTCTTCGGCGAGAAGCTTGCGTGTCTGCAGTGGGCGCATGTGGCAGACAGTTTACCATGAACCGCGAGTCGGTCATGCGGAGAGCCCGCGCAGCCGCGACCCCGCGTGAACAGGCCAGCACAGACCGCGCGTGAGACCCATCACGACCGCTGATAGACTGTCGACAGTCGACCCAGCGACCCGCAGTGGTGCGCGGTCTGTTCGCCGTCACCACGCCACGGACCGGCTCGCGACAGGAGGGCGCCATCATGGATGCCAGCATCGGCGGTCGATCGTTCGAGTTGCCGCGCGTCGCCACCCCTCTGCCCGGTCCGCACTCGACGGCCCTTTTCGCAGCCGCCGACATGGTGCTCTGCGGCCCCTTGCGGGATCACGAGGATGTGCCGTTCGTCGAGGCGCGCAAGACCGATTGGTTGATCGAGGACGTCGACGGCAACACGTTCGCCGACCACGTCTCGGCTTGGGGGTCCACGCCTCTCGGCGCGCACCCCGCGGCGAGCCGAGCCGCGGCCGAAGCCCAGGAACGCTACGGCATGGAGATAACCGACTACGTCATGAACGAGCCCGCTTTGGCGCTCGCCCAACGTCTGGTCGAGATCGCGCCCGCGGGCCTCACGCGTGTTGGATCCAGCATCAGCGGGACTGAGGCCGTGGAGGCCGGCGTCAAGCTCGCCCGCGAAGCGACCGGACGCGCGATGATCTTGGGCTTCCTCGGTCAGTATCACGGGGAGTCGACCTACCTCACCGCCGCCGCCAGCACCGACCTGTCCGAGGTCACGAGCAACGCCGCGCAGTACGTCTCGGGCGTCGTGTTCGCCCCCTATCCGAACCGCTTCCGGGCGCCGTTCCACCACGGTCCCGGTCCCTACGACGAGACCCTCTACGCGGACTACATCGAGGACTACCTCCTTGTCCACCAGGTCGAGCCCGAGCAGATCGCTGGCGTGCTCATCGAGCCGGTGGTGGGCGAAGGCGGGATCCTTGCCCCCTCAGCCGCGTTCTGGCGCCGACTGACCAGCCTCTGCCGCCGCCATGGCTGGATGCTCATCTTGGACGAGGTGCAGACCTGCCTCGGTCGCTGCGGCACCATGTTCGCTGCCGAGTTGTGGGACCTTGAGCCGGACATCCTCCTGATGGGCAAGGGCATAGCCGCCGGCTGCCAGCCAATCGCCGCGGTCCTCGCCACCGAAAGCGTCATGGCGGACTCCGACGTGCACCCTGGCGGCACCTTCGCGTGGACACCTGCGGCGTGCGCGGGTGCGCTCGCCGGCATCGACGCCATCATCTCGGAGGACGCGCTCGAGAACGCGCGCGATCTGGCCCGCATCGCCCACGAGGAACTCGACCAACTCGTCGCACGCCACGAGCAGGTCGGCGACGTTCGCGTCGCCGGAGCCTGGGTGGGCATCGAGTTCGTGACCGACAAGAGGACCATCGCGCCCGCTCCGGCCTTCCACGCCGCGGTGCATCAGGCTTCAATCTGCCGCGGCGTACTCGGCATCACGCAGTGGGGCAAGTGGGTGTACCGCCTGCAGCCGGCGATCAACATGCCCCCAGAGCTCTTCCGATGGTCGTGCCGACAAGTGGCGGAGGCCATCGCGGAAGTGGCCGCCCAACCGCCGGCCGAGCCAGGCCTGCTGGCACGCTACGATGACGGCCTCCGGCGTCGCACGGGCTGAGCCGAGTGGCTCGAGCACCTTGAGGCGACGTCTCGCCTGGACCTTGACCTGCGCACTCGCCGTCGCGGGCATCGGGGGCACGCTCGGTCTGCTCGTGAATGCGGTGTCGAGCGCGGGCATCCGCTTGATCCCGAGCAGCGCGCCGCCCGGTCGCGTGATCGATCTGACCGACGCCCGTCGGCTCTTCGACGATCGCGCCGCGCACTTCATCGACGCGCGCCCGCGCCGTGACTTTGCCGTGGGCCACATCGCCGGCGCTCTCAACGTGCCGCTGGCCGAGCGTGCCGGCGCACTCGACCGTCTTCAGAAGGAGCTCCCCCGGACACAGCCACTCGTCGTCTACTGCGAAGGAGGACGGTGCGACTCGGCGTCCGAACTGAGCGCATGGCTCGCCGGCAACGGCTGGAGAGACGTGCGCGTCCTCGGTGACGGCTATCCCGTCTGGCTGGCGGCGGGCTTCCCCGTCTCGTCACGGGAGGAGCGGTGACCGCCGCACGCGACGTGGCGCGTCGGCTTGTCCACCCGTGGCTCACACTGGCACTGCGCCTGTCGGCCGGTGCTGTGCTCATCTACGCGAGCTACGACAAGCTGCTGGACCCACAGGCCTTTGCCGACGCCGTGGACGACTACCGAATCTTGCCGCTGGCGCTCGTCAACCTCGCGGCCGTCGTGCTCCCGTGGGTCGAGCTCGTAACGGGGCTCTGCCTCCTCACCGGACTGGGGACGCCTGGCGCCGGCCTCGTGACGGCCGCCTTGACGGCCGTCTACACCGGTGCGCTCACCAGCGCCCTGCTCCGCGGCCTCGCGATCGGCTGCGGCTGCTTCGCGGGCGGCGGGGAGTCACTCTTGTCCTGGTCGGATGTCTGGCTCAGGCTGGCGTTGCTCGCTGTCGGCGTGCAGATCACCGTCGCGGCGCGCTTCGTCGAGTGGCCTCTCTCTGCTCTCAACCGACCGGCCAGGCGCGGCCCACGCACCGCTGGTCTCACGCCAGACGCCTGACGGTCAAGGCGCAGCTGGAGATCGCAGCCCAGCGTCTCGGTGACCCTCGAGCGATGACCGCCGGCGTCACTGTCGCGTCAGCCTCCCGCCGGCAACTCGATGTGATACCCCTTGACGATCGTCTCGTGCACCGTCCACACGCTGCGATAGCCGGCGGCGAAAACGCAGACGTCGCCGGCCTCGACGTCGAACGGCGCACTGCCGTCATCAGGCGCGACGGTCATGCGCCCGGACAGCACGACGAAGGTCTCGTCACCGCCCATCACGTCGTGGAACACGCCCGGTGTCACGCTCCAGATGCCGCTGAACACGCGCTCGTCGGGCGAGACGTAGAGGTCGTGACTCATCATCCGCGGCGATCCTTCAATGACCGCCCCCGGCGCGAAATGTTCAGGCTCAAGCGACACGGTGGCTCGGTTACCGATCCTGGGCCGCGCGCTCATCATTCCCCCCCCGAGGACTTGCGCACGAGCTTCCTCTTCTTCGCGTCGCGGAGCACCTCCTTGGCGCAGTTCGTCCCGTTGGCGCCGGAGATGCCGCCGCCGGGATGGGTGCCGGCCCCGCAGAGGTACAGGTTGCGGATGGGCATCCGGTAGCTGGCCCAGCCGCGCACCGGACGCATGATGAACATCTGGTGGTCGCCCATGTCGCCATGCAGCGCGTGACCACCTGTGGCGTTGAAGAGGCGCTCCATGTCGAGCGGCGAGAGCATCTGCCGGTGTTCGATCATGCCGTCGAGCCCGGGGAAGTACTCGCAGAGCTGCTTGACGCAGCGGTCGGCGACCTCGTCGATGATGTCGTCCCACTGCGAGCCGTCGCGCAGCGTGTACGGCTGCGAGTTCATGTCGATCGTCATGATGTGCTTGCCCTCGGGCGCCAGGACGGGTCGAACACGGTCGGGAAGCAGCACTCGACGTGAGGATGCGTCCCTGGCCGGGATCCCGGCTCGCGCCTCGGCCTGGTTCAGGTCCATCAGCCGGATCGACGGAGGTCAACTCGATGATGCTGCGGTGATAGCTCTGCACACCGTCGCCCTCGTTGAGGGCGGGGAAGGTCAGCTTGGGCAGAGCTCCCAGCGCGAGGTTCACCTTGATGCTCGTGCCGTCGGTGATGAACGTCTTCAGGGAGCTGCAGAAGTCTGGGTCGAGGTTCGCCTCGCCGACGAGCCCGAGCATCGTCGTCTTCGGGTCGGCGTTCGAGACGACCAGACCGGGCCTCTATCACTTCACCGTTTTCCAGGAGAACGCCGGTCGCCGCGCCGCCGGTGACGATGACTCGTTCTACGGGGGCGCCCGTGCGCACCTCGCCGCCAGCCTCGCGGACAGCGTCTGCCATCAGCCGGCCCAGCGTGCCGATGCCGCCGCGCACGAAGCCCCACTTGCGCACGCCGCCACCCACCTCGGAGGACGCGTACTCGTGCAGGAGCGTGTATGCGGTGCCCGGCGTCGACGGCCCGGAGACCGAGTCGTTGATCGAGAACCAGCCGAGGCCCGCCTTGACCTCGTCAGACTCGAAGTACTCGTCAAGGTAGGTCGTACTCGACGCCATCATGAGGTGGTAGGCGTCGAGCAACAGCTTCCGGTTCTTCAGCGCGGTGCCACCCAGCCGAGCCATGCGGCCCCAGTCGGCGAGCGCTCTTCATGCGGCAGGTCGGGCGGCGTGAGTCCGAACAGCGGCCCGAACCAGCGCGCGATCCGGGTCAGTCCCTCCTCGAACCTGGGGTAGGCGGCGGCGTCCTTCTTCGAGAAGCGGCCTACCTCCCTCGCCGCGTCGGCGGCGTGTTCCTCCATCCAGAAGTGGGCTCCGCTCGGGTAGACGTTGAGATTGGGGCCGCAGGCGTCGACATGCAGGCCGCGCTCGGCGAGCCGCATGTCGCGCCAGATGTGCTCGCCGAGCATGGCCAGCACGTAGGCCCCCGTGGATGCGCGAAAGCCGGGAGCGAACTCCTCGGTGACGGCCATGCCGCCCACCATCTGGCGACGCTCAAGGACCAGCGTGCGGAGCCCCCCGCGGGCGAGGTAGAACGCCGCCACCAGACCGTTGTGGCCGCCGCCGATCACCACCGCGTCGTATCGCTGACCGGTCGGGGTCACACTGCTCATAGGGTCCTCCTGGATCCGGGGAGGTCGCCTCGTCGTTCGACGGTTCGACCCTGTCGTCAAAGTACACCGCCGGCGCTGGCGGGCGCAGACAGTGGGGCATCTGCATGGCCTGGTTGTAGCCTCCGACGTTGATGCAGGCGACGATCTCGCCCTCCTCGACCTCCGGGAACGGGTAGTCCTCGGCCCAGAGATCGTCGCCCTCGTTGATGTGCCCGCTGATGGTGACACGCTGCGTGCGGGCCGCGTCCGGCCCGCGCGCACACGGTGTACTCGAAGGGCGCGTCGTAGATGAAGTGGTCGTTCATCACGTTCCACCCCATGTCGAGCCCGACGAAGGTGACACCCATGCGGTCTTCGACGCTCACCACCTCGCCGAGCAGGATCGCGGCCTCCTTCATCAGGAAGTCACCGGGCTCGACCGCGATGGTCGCGTCGAAGCGACCCAGGTGACGGGCCAGCAGCCCGGCCCACTCGGCGAGGTCGAGAGGCTCGTCGCCGGGCACCATGGGCACGCCGAGCCCGCCCCCGACGTTGATGCATCGAATCGCGCATCCGCCGCCGCCGATTCTGTCGATCATCGCCGCGACCCTCTCCACCGCGCGCTCGTAGGCCGGCAGCGCGTCGCTCAGGTACCCGTCGCCGACGTGGAAGTGGACAGTATCGATGCTGAGATCGTAGCTCGCGGCAAGGGCGACCGCCTCGTCCACACACTCTGGGTAGATGCCGAACTTCGTCGGCCGCGTGTTGCTGTAGAGCGATTCGGTCTCCCCTCGCCAAGCGGCCCCCGCGCGGGGATTCACGCGCAGCCCGATCCTCCGGCCAGGCGCGCGACGGCCGACGCGCCGGATCTGGCTCAGTCCGTCGAGGTTCATGTGCACGTCGTGCGCGAGGATCACATCGAGGTCCCGCTCCGACAGGTTCGTTCCCGTGTAGCTGATCTCGTTCGCCCGCCAGCCGTGCGCGAGACCGTGAAGCACTTCTCCGGGAGAGCAGACGTCGAGGCCCACGAGCTTGGCGCCCTCGGCTGCGCCCAGGCGCCGGACGTAGGCGAGGACCTCTGGCTCGCGCTGCGCCTTCAGCGCCAGCAGCACCCGACACCGCAACCCGGCGCCGGTCAATGCCTCCTGGAGCGCCGCGACTTGCTCCCCGACACGCTTCAGATCGAAGGCGTACAACGGCGTACCGTGACGCCGAGCCATCGACTCAGCGTCACGTCCCGCAAGATGGAGTCGTCCTCCGAGTATCCCCAAGCCAGGGCGCGCCCAGAAATCACGCTCGTGTCGAACACCTCGCAGGTCCCGCCACCCCTTCCTCACTTCGTCCTTGCACGCTAGAGCAAGCGACTGTCGACTGTCAACAACCACTCGATGCTGTACTGTGGGACGTCCGCATATGTACGACTTGCCCCACGAAAGGCGACCCGCCCCATTGACGCTAAAGTCCTGAGGTTTGTAGACTGTTGACCGTCAACGAATAGAGGGAGGCTGAGCCCGCGGTGTCCGTCGGCAACGCCACACACGATCTCGATTCGCTCCTCGCTCGCGTGGCGGCGGTGTCGCTACGGGCCGGCTGCGAGGTCCAGTGCGAGACTCTGCCGACCCCGACACCCATCGAGGTGGCGTCGGTGCTTACGCGTGAGCTCGCCGCGCCGACAGGATCGTCGCGGCTGGCGAGCCTGGCTCGTGATCGGCAGTCCGTCGCAATCGTCACCAGCGACATGACGCGGGCCGTGCCCAACCGTGAGCTGCTGCCTCCCATCCTGGCGGAGTTGACGCGAGCCGGAGTGGACCTCGACAACGTCACCGTCGTGTTCGGCGGCGGCGCTCACCGACCCGTGACTTCGCAGGAGATGCGGCACCAACTCGGGCCCGAACTCGCGAGCGCCCTTCATGTGGTGGCGCACGACTCCAAGCACAGTGAGTGCACATGGGTCGGCCGGACACCACGAGGCAACGAGGTGCGCATCAACACGCTCGTGGCCGAGGCCGAGCTCGTAATCGGCCTCGGAGTCGTCGAGGCTCACGAGTTCGCCGGTTTCAGCGGTGGGCGCAAGGCGATCCTCCCTGGAGTGGCGGCTTACGAGACGATCGTCCACAACCACGACGTCGCGCTGCTCGAGGATGGGTCAGCGCGACCAGGCGTACTGGCCGACAACCCCATCCACGAGGAGATGCTGTCGGCGGCGAGGTGCGGGGGGCTCGAGTTCATCGTGAACGTCGTGCTCGATGCGCGAAACCGAGTAGTCGCCTTGGCCGCGGGCGAGCCCGAGGCCACTCACGCCCGCCTCGTGGAATTCGTGCGGACGACCCAGACCCTGCCTGCGACTCCGGCGGCGGACATGTTCGTCACCGGCCCGGACACTCCACTCGACATCAACTTTTATCAGTCGATCAAGGCCCTCATTGCTCTGGAGCCACTCGCCACCCAGGAGATGACGGTGGTACTCCTGTCGCCCTGCCACGAAGGCCTCGGCAGCGAGGAGCTGGTGCAGCCTTTCATCGATGCCGCGGGCCCCGAGGACGTGATGCGCGCCGCCGCTGCCCACTACACGGTCGAGAAGGACCACAGCTACCTGCTTGCGCGCTTTCTCACTCGGTGCCGTGACGTCATCGCCTGGTGCCCGGGCGTCGCGCCCGAGGAGCTCGAGCTCATGGGATTGGAGGTCGCGTCGAGCCCCGAGGACGCCATCACTCGCGCGATCACTCGGCACCGCGGCCGTCGCGCGCGCCCCCGGGTCCTCCTCTTCCCGCGGCCTCAACGCGCGCTCCTCGCGCCCCCGTCGACCGACGGCTACCCGTCAACCCCTCAAGAAGGACGCCACACATGACCACCATGATCACCGCCGTCCACGCCCGTTCGATCCTCGACTGCCGCGGCTACCCGACCGTGCAGGTCGACCTCTGGGCCGGCGCCGCGCCTGGAGAGGCCGGCGCGACCCACGGCCGCGCCAACGTCCCTTCGGGGCGCTCGACCGGCGCCGCCGAGGCGGTCGAGCTTCGCGACGGCGGCGCGGCCTACCGCGGCTACGGGGTGACGCGCGCGGTCGCGAACGTCAACGACATCATCGGGCCGGCGGTGACCGGCCTCGACGTGGAGGACCAGGCCGGTCTCGATCGCGCCCTGTGCGAGCTGGACGGTACGCCGAACAAGGGGCGACTCGGAGCCAATGCTCTCCTCGGTGTGTCGCTGGCCGCGGCGCGCTGCGCCGCCACCATCCGCGGCCTCCCGCTGCATCGCTCGCTGCGCGCGGACTCCTGCGTCCTGCCGGTTCCCATGATCAACCTGCTCGGCGGCGGCCGGCTCACCTCCAACGACCTGGCCTTCCAGGAGTTCATTATGATGCCGGTCGGGGCGCGGTCCTTCAGCGAGGCCCTTCGCATCGCCAGCGAGTGCCACATGGCGCTCGAAGAGATCGTCGTGGCGCGCTACGGCAAGCTCTCCGCGAACACCGGGGACGAGGGCGACTTCGCCACGCCGATCGTCGATGTACGCGAGGCGCTCACTGTGGTCCGCGAGGGCGTCGCCGCCGCCGGCTATGCCGACGCGGCGGTCTACGCCCTCGACTGCGCTGCCACCCACCTCTGGGACGAGGCGACGCGGACGTACGCCGTGGGCGGACGGCAGCTCTCGACGGCCGACATGATCGACCTCTACGGGGAGCTGGTGCGCGACTTCGACGTGGCCAGCATCGAGGACCCCCTCCACGAGGAGGACTGGGAGGGCTGGGTCGCGCTCACGAAGGCCTTGCCGGAGACCCAGTTCGTCGGCGACGACCTGTTCGTGACGAACCCCGACCGGGTCCGCAAGGGAGTCTCGCTCAGGGCCGCCAACGCTTTGTTGTGGAAGGTGAACCAGATCGGGACCCTCACCGAGGCTCTCGCAGCCGCGGCCACCGCCGTTCAGGCCGGTTGGGGTATCTGCGTGAGCGAGCGCTCCGGCGAGACCGAGGATCCGATCATCGCCGACCTCGTGGTCGCCCTTAATGCGGGACAGATCAAGACGGGCTCACCCGTTCGCGGGGAGCGCACGGCGAAGTACAATCGCCTCCTTGAGATCGAGGAATGGCTTGGCGACGATGCCGTCTACCCGGGGCGCGATTTCCGTCGGCCCCTTTCCGGCAGCGAGGTGCCGTGTTCGACCAAGGGTATCGATGACGACGCGCAAACCGCCACGGCTGCCGGCACATGACGTCGACGCTCCACCCGGATCACTCCGCCGGAGTGGGCAGCGACGTGAGTCTCGTGCGTGACCCGGCGGAACTCACTTCGCACGGTCGCGAAGGCCTGCGCCGCGACGCGCTGGCGATAGCGACGCAGGCCCTTGCCGCGGTCGACCCGGTCGCGGTCGCGCAGCGACTCCTGCGTCTCGAGGGCGACGTCCTCCGCGTCGGCGACGACGCGTACGAACTCGCCGGCCGAGATGTCTACGTACTGGGCGTCGGCAAGGCGACCATGGGCCTGGCCGCGCTGCTCGACGAGCTTCTCGGCGCGCGGTTGCGCGACGGAGCGGTCGTCGTCAAGCACGGACAGGCCCAGCCGCTCCGCCACATCGAGGTCCTCGAAGCCGCCCACCCCGTGCCCGACGAGGGCAGCCTGCGGGGTGGCGAGCGTCTGCTCGCCATCGCAGGGCGCGCACGACCCGGTGACCTCGTGCTGTGTATCGTCACCGGAGGCAGCTCCTCGCTGGCCATCGCACCGGCCGAGGGGATCACGCTGGAGGACAAGGCGGCGACGAACCGCCTGCTCCTGCAGTCCGGTCTCGACATCGTGCGCATGAACGACGTGCGAAAGCACCTCTCGCGGATCAAGGGAGGAAGGCTCGGCGCCGCCTGCGGGTGCGCCCTCGTCAATCTGACTGTCTCCGACGTCGTCGGCGACCCCCTCGACTACTTCACCGACCTCACCGTCGCGGACCGCTCGACCTTCGCCGATGCCGTCGCCGCCTGCGACGCGGCCGGGCTCTGGGATCGGCTACCCGCCACCGTCGCGGCGCACCTGCGCCGCGCCGACCCGGCGGCCGAGACGGTCAGGAGGCTCCCTGGGGTGCGCAACCACATCCTCGCGACGTCGCGCACCATGTGCGATGCGGCCGCGGCGGCAGCGCAAGCCCTCGGCTACCGCGCAGAGGTCGTGACGCTCGCCCTCGAGGGCGAGAGCTCTGAGGCCGGCCGCTGGCTTGCGGAGCGGCTCCACGCCGCTGGCGGCGGGAGCGCCGTGATCGCCGGCGGCGAGACCACGGTCACGCTGCTCGGCGACACGGGCGGCTGGGGTGGACCCAGCCAAGAGGCGGCGCTCTCGGGAGCGCTCGCGCTCGAGGGATGCCCGCCGGCCTGCCTGCTCTGCATCGACTCCGACGGCAGCGACGGACCGACCGACGCGGCCGGAGGGCTGGTCGACGACCTGACGGCGGAAGCGGCGAGGGCGGCGGGCATCGACCTGCCCGCCGCCCTCGCCGCCCACCGCTCCGGTCCCGCGCTGAGCGCAGTCGGCGACCTCGTCGTCACCGGTCCCACCGGGACCAACGTCAATGACCTGAGGATAGGTCTGACGACCCCGGTCTGACCGGGGTCGCCAGTCGCTCGTCAGAACGCGACCCCGCTCGTCTCCGACTGCTCCACCGACTCGTAGAGCACCTCGAACGGCCCGCTCGTCAGGATCGACTGCAGCGTCTGGTAGGAGCGTTGCACGGAGTCGCTGCCGAAGAAGGAATCGTGGGCCTCGAGCGACTCCCACTCGGTCTCGAAGACGAAGTGCACGTCGCCCAGGGCCGCCTCGCGACCTTCGCCACACAGCGCGCTCGCCAGCGGCGACATGCCGAACGAGCGCAGCACCCGATGGCCGAGGTGGCCCGGCGCCTGACGCTGGAGGCTCGAGAGCTCGCACAGGACCCGGTCGCTGCGGTGCTCCGTACCCGTGCGCACGCTGAACATGGTCTGTCCGATGATCATCTCGTCCCGATCCTTCGATGGCGTCGTATCTAGCGTGTTCCCGGCGGGAGGCGGAATGACACGCGAGGAACGCGCCAAGGCGTGCCCAAGACGGACATCACCACTCTGCTGTCGCGAGGGCTCGCGTCACCCTCGCGGCGAGCTCAACGCGCGATCGAGCGCAGCGCCGTGAGCAACGCCGCCGGCCTGAGGTCGTCATTGCCCTCGCCCATCCAGACGACCTTGCCGGCGCGGTCGACGATGACGGCGAGCGGGGGTCCGTCGCCGGTCACCGCCTTGACGGCGCCGTAGGAGAGGGCGACGCGACCGTCGTCGGCGACGAGCGGAAACGAGAGGCCGGCGATGCTCTCGGCAAAGGCCTCGAGCTCGGCGCTGTCGCCCGACGTGACGCCCACGAGCTGGCCGCGAAGACCCCACAACACGTCGGCCTGTCCGGCCAGCGCCTTCAGCTGGCCAGCCGCCTCGGGCGTGGCCGTCGAGAAGAACACGAGGACCGGGAACCAGTCGCCCCGGTACTGCCTGAGGTCGATCTCACCGCCGTCGTGCGCGGTGAGGACGAAGGTCGGCGCTTCACGGCCGACACCGAAGTCGTAGCCCACGGGAACCTCCTGCCGGAGCTGAGCCGGCCGCCTAGTTGCATCCGCGAGTCTATCAAAGGAGGCGGCGGGACCGGATGCTTGGGCATCCGGTCCCGCCGCCCGCCGGCTCAGAACGTCCTGTAGTACTCTCTCGCCGCCGCGCACACCGGACACTTTTCGGGCAAATCGCCGATGACGGTGTGTCCGCAGACAAGACACACGCTGACCGGCTCGTTCTCGGTGTCCCTCTTCTTCAGGGCGAGCTCGTGCGCCTCGCCGTACATCCGCTTGTGGTCGCGCTCCGCCTTCAGCGCGTACCTGATGCTGCGCTTCGCCTGGGCGCACTCCTGGGCCGTCGCGATCTCCAGATAGGCCGGGTACATCTCGTCGATCTCGAAGGATTCGCCGTCGAACGCGGCCTTCAGGTTCTCGGCCGTGCTGTGGATGCCGCCCATCACGCGCAGGTGGTTGCGGGCGTGCCGCGTCTCGGCGAACGAGATTGCGCGGAAGAGCTTCGCGATGTGCGGCAGACCCTCTTCTTCGGCCTGCTCGGCGAAGACCAGGTACTTCTGCGCCGCCTGGCTCTCGCCGGCGAACGCGGCCTCGAGGCTCTCGCGAGTCATCGCCTTGAGGTCCTCGGGTTTCGGGAGGCGCTTCTCGAAGGTCTCGTCCATCAGAACTCCTCGAAGTAGGAGCCCTCGGTGTGGCACTGGGGGCAGTGCTCGGGCGCCTCGCCGATCACCGTGTGACCGCAGACGGGACACACGTAGACGGCGCTCGCGCCGAAGTCCTTCTTGCCCTCGACACCCTTCAGCGTGCTGTCGTAGATCTCCTGATGGTCCATCTCGGCCTTCAGCGCGTAGCGGATGGTGGTCTGCGCCGACTCGTTCTCTTGCAGCTTGGCGACGCTCCTGTAGGCCGGGTACATCTCGTCGATCTCGAAGGTCTCCCCGCCCCAGGCAGCACGGAGGTTCTCGGCGGTGGTGCCGATCTGGCCAAGTACGCTCAAATGGTTGCGTGCGTGCGTGCTCTCCGCGTACGCCACGGCATCGAAGAGCCGGGCCACGTTCGGGTAACCCTCCTCGCGGGCGACCGCGGCGTAGGCGAGGTACTTCTGCGAGGCCTGGCTCTCACCGGCCAGCGCCGCCGCGATGTTGCTCCGCGTCATCTGGCCAAGCTCCTCCGGCGGTGGCGGGGTGTTGCGATAGGGCGCTTCCATCTTCCGGCGCTCCTCCTTTCGAGGGGCGAGGCTGTCGGGGATCGACAGTCCCGGCCCCGGTGTCGTCGTCCTCGCGTGCGCGAGTCCGCACGGTAGCAGCGACCTGACGGTCGCCGGCGTCCGACTTGACGGCAACCGCGGCGGCGGGCTGCCGGAAGGCAGTCTCAGTCACGACGCCGATCTCAAGCGGCCCGGCCGTGAGGCGCGAGCGCCGGGATGAGCCGGTGCAGCACGCTGTGAAGCTGTCGCTCACCGGCATGGTCGAAGAGCGCGTAGTAGACGCCCGGGTTCGACTCGCTGCGCGTGAACTGCGCCAGGTCGATGAGCACCCCGGAGTCCGCCAGCTCGCGCGCCTGTTCGCGATCGACGGCGAGCAGCGCCGCGGTGGCCGGGTACGCGCCGTCACCGCAAAGTTCTGCGATGTCGGTCGGGGAGCTCCACAGCGAGAGTGCGATCGGCTTGCCGGCGACCTCGCTCAGGACAAGGCGAACGCCGGGAGCAACCTGGTCGCTGAAGCTGAAATGCCGCCGGTCCTGCCCGCACGCTACACCAACGGCAGCCTCGACCAGCCTGAGCTTGTCCTGGAACTTGACGGGGACGTGGCGCGCCATCGTTCCCTCCTCACATCCCCCGAGGACTTCAGGAGCCCAAGGGGTGTCGTTCGCCGCCTGCGGCCGCTTCCTTCCCGCGGCTGCGTGCGGATAAACCGCGCCGCCGCAGTGGAAACCCCGGTCAGCCCGGGAACACGGGGAAGGCGTAGGTCCGCATCTCGATGTCGCGACGACCGAGCGGCCCGCCGCACCCGCCGAGGTGATCGATGTGCGTGACCACCAGACGGGAGGCACGCGGCGACGCGGTCGTCACGTGATCGACGGCGCGCGCGACTTGCCGCTCGGCGAGCTCCCTGCCCAGAGGAGTGACAGGGTAGAGATAGGCGCTCGGGTAGTCGCCAGGGGCGCCCGAGCGCCTGTGCTTGTCGAGCTTCACGGCGAGCAGCCTCCAGCCGCGCTCGGCCGCTGCGTCCCACGCCTGTCCGACGGCGGCGGCCCAGGCGCCGTCCTCGGCGCCGCCGAGGACGAAGGTCTCAGGCAAGCACACGCCGTCGGGCAGACCGCCTCCGAGCGACTCCGGGGTGACCAGCTCCTTGCTCGCAGCCAGACCGTGCCGCGCGCTGTCGACGAGCGTCACGCCCGCGTCGCGGAGCGCCATCAGCGCGGCCGGCTCGGCCTGAGAGCCGATGCGGCCGGAGTAGAAGACCACGAGGTCGGGGGTGCCGCGCCACGTGCCTGCGAGCAGACGCTGCGGGCCCTCGGGGCGAGCGAGCGCCCCGAGCTCCGTGGCGTCGACGACCGCGATATCCTCCTGCGCGGAGCCGGCGCGGCCGAACTGGTGCAAAAGCTCGGCGTTCAGCCCGGCGATATCGGCGTCGACCCACTGACGGTACATCTGCTCGTCGAGCACGCAGAGCGCGACACGGCGCGGGGGACCGCCGTGCTCCAGCCGATGGCGCTCGAGCACGGCCGTCACCAGCCGCGGCGTGATGCGCGGCTGCGCCGGCGCCAAGTCCGGCGCAGCATCCAGGAGCAGGTCGTCGAACCACGCGCCGATCAGGCCGGAGTTCACGTCGACGATGACCAGACGTCCCTCACCGTCCAGCTTGTAGTCGATCTTCAGGAGGGTCTTGACGTCGGCCGGCTCCACGAAGCGCGGGCGCAAGCCGCCGGCCGGATCGCCGGCCGGCGACACGAGCCGGTCCAGCACCGACTCCCACGCGCCGCCGCGCGCCGCCGAGGCGTTGAGCAGCCCGACGACACGCTAGTAGACCCAGCTGTTCGCGACCGCCATCAGAGCGCGGGTCCGTTCGGCCACTGCGACCCGCGCGCGCCCCGCGTCGCTGCGGTCGAGACACGCCGGGGCGTCGCTGCCCGATACGACCGCCCAAGGTGCGAAGGTCATGGTCGCTCGTCCGGCCGTCTTGTGCTGGGCACTGAGCAGCCACGTGAGCACCGACGCGAGATCGGTGTTCATGCGCCCGAGACGCGACGTGCGCCCGAGCACCCTGCGCAGTGTCGCCGCCATGGAGACCAGGCCCTCGGCCTCGAGCGCCGCAACGTAGCCGTCGAGCAGCGATGCGTTCGCGGCCAAGGCCGCGGCAACGGCCGGCACGTCGGGAGCCTCGACCACATCCGCGAGGCAGGGCAACCTGGGCACCTTCGCACTGCCGACCGCGAGCGTCTCGACACCCCGCAGCGCCGGGTAGTCGAGCGGCGTGATGAGGGTGCCTTCGGCCATCAGCACTCAGCATGGCTCGGACAGCCGTTCCTCAACCGCCCAGGGGCGACCGCTCCCTCCCCGGGCAGCGCCGTCAGCCGGCGCCGCCCCCTCCGCCGCCGCCACCCCCGCCGCCTCCGCCTGAGAAGCCGCCCCCGCCGCCGCTCCCGCTGGAGGCGGTGCCGGCGGCGACGGCGCCAGAGAGACCCGAGCTCAGAGAGGAGAGCGGCGAGACGCCGTCGTGGGACGCGACGAGGAAGGCGGTCGGGCCGAGATGCGTATCCTGCAGCACCTCGGGCGCCACCAGCTGGAGATCCTTCACGACCTGATCGGCCATGTCGAAGACCACGGCCAGCACCAGGTAGTAGCGCCAGAGGACGATGGAATCCGGCGGCTTCTCTCCCATGCGCCCGAAGTCCTTCATGTAGTTGCGGATACCACGGTACTTCGCGTGCAACTCGGCAGCCTCCGGCGAGCGGCGCTTGACCGCACGCGCACCGACCATGATCGCGGCTCCGATGACGGCGCCGACGGCGTAGACCGGGCTGAGCCCGATGAGGCCGGCGGCGATCGACCCGAACATCACCGACACGCCGACGACGAGGGTCCAGATGTAGGCCGTGTTGCTGCTCTTCTCGAGCAGACCGCGGGCCTTGGCGTCGGCGGTCACGGCGGTGCGCCACTCGCCCCACGCCTCGGCGAACTCCGTGTGGTGCTTCTTGGCGAGCTCCTTCATCTCGTCGACGTCGAGCGTGTCGCCCTCGGCCAGCACGTCGAAGAGCACCCTGATGAGCCGCTTCTCGAAGGCGGCGACGTCGTCGCGGCGATCGGCGCGCAGCTTGAGGAGGTAGCTCGTCTCTTCGCGCGAGCCGAAGAGGCCGCGACTCTCCGTCTTTGTGCGTTCGAGCTCGACGACGCCCCGGTCGATCAGATCCATCAGCGTCGCCACGGCGTCCTCGTCCTTCACTGTCCCCATGCGCCAGAGGGAGCCGACCATAGCCGGCGGCAGCGTCGGTTCTGGCAGCTCACGGTAGTACTCGCCGGTGAAGCTCGGCTGGTGCTCGCGACCGTAGCGCCGATAGAGCACGACGAACAGGACGAGGCCGGCGAGCGGAGCGCCGATGCCGAGCAGAAGGGCCACGGCTTGCCGCAGCCACAGGATGCGACGGTCGGCGTTGGCCTCGTCGGCCCAACGCTGCTCCTCGGCAAGCACCTCGGCGACACGGGCGCCGGCTGCGGCGGGAGCCTTGGCGAGTGCGTCACGAGGGAAGAGGATCCGGGCCTCGACGAAGCGCAACGGCGGGAGATCGTCGACCGTCAGGCTGACCGACCCGTCGGGCTTCCGCGTCACGACGCCGTTGAGCGGGCCATGACCCCACGCACGGAGCTCGTCCTTGCTCACGCCCGACGGTAGCGCCACTCTGATCGCAACGTGCTCGACGCCGACGTCCCAGGCATCCCCGATGAACTTCCAGTACAGCTCCGCGGTGTCGTCCCACCTCCTGGCCGCGTCGCGCACGACGTACTCGATCGTGAACGGGACGCTCGCGTCGCGTTGCCGGAAGTAGACCTCGAGGCGGACCGATCCACTGCCCTCGCCACTCGCCCAGTAGGTGCCGGACGGCCGGCTTCCCGGGCTGTCGGTGCGCGCGTACTCACCCCCGGGCCCGCTCACGGAGCGCACCTCGATGCCCGTCGCGCCGGCGCTTTCGAGGTCCCAGTACACGAAGCTGAACTCGCCGTCGAAGCTGAAGTCACGCGTCTCGCGGACCAGCATCGAACCGTCCGGACGCACCGACGCGTCGATGACGACAGAGGGCATGCTGTAGGACTTCGCGAGGCACGTGGCCGGGGCCACAAGGAGGAGGGCGGCGAGGATGGCGGCGAGGAGGCACGCGGAGAGGACTCGTGCCCGGTGGACGGGATCGTCGTGTCGCGCTCTCGCGCGCAAGCCTGTCCGGAGCGACATCAGACCTCCCTCTGCGTAGCGGCGTCGGCCTCGAGGCCGAGGCGCTGGAGCTCGGCCGCGGCGAGCGGACCGCTCTCGCCGTGTTCCAGCGCCCCCCATGGATCGAGTTCGAGCGCGCGCAACCGGTCGTACGGCAGAGCGACGAGCGCGCGGAGCGCGAGCACCCGCCGCAACTCCGGCGTCTGCCCGTCTCGGCGCAGCGCCTCGCGCACGGCCGCGACGTCGTGGCGCCACGCGAGGCGCATCGGCAGGTAGACCGGCACGAGGACCAGGGTCGGCAGCAGCGCCAGGGCGAGCGCCACCAGCACGCTCATCTCGCGGATCGCGTCGGCGCTCCGCCGGCCGCTCTCTTCGACTTCGGCGCCGGCCTCGACGACTCGGCCGGCGACGGCGCCGATATCGCTGCCCACGAAGGGGATCGCGGACAGCGCCTCGAACCCTTCACCGCTGACGCGCAGCGTCGCCCCGACGCGCACGACCTGATCGGCGAGGTCGACTTGCCGCGCGATGTCGCGCCCGAGCACGAGGCCGAGAACGACCCACACGACGAGATACGCGACGATGACGACGTCGAGGGTGCGCACGGTCCGCGCACTCGGAAACTGCCATACCATGCGGCCCATCGCTCCTCCGGAGTCCCAGCGCCACCTCGTCCCTGCGCTCGTCGGCGACGCGCTTGCGGCTACTCTAGCAGCCCCGCACGCGGGGTCCGCGCGACCTTCGCGCGTGATCGCACCTCCGCCGCGCCGACGGCGCGACCAGCCACGCCTTCGGGAGGCAGACCGTGGCGCACGACCTCCGCAAAGGACCCACCGACGTCGCCTGTCCGTCCGTCGATCTCGTGACGCTCGTCCTCGACCTCGAGGTGACAACGGGGCTGGGTGTGCTCAACATCGAGACGGTCTGAGAGCGGCGTGAGGATAGCCGTCTATGGCGACAGTCTGACCGAGGGGTGGCCCGGGGCCGGCTTCATGCCCTTGCTCGAGCGGCGGCTGCCGCGGCGCACGCTGGTCAACCGCGGCAGGGCGGGCGACACGACAGCCGATCTCCTCGCGCGCCTGCGCCGCGACGGCGTCGAGCGCGCCGACATCGCCGTCGTCTGGATCGGCACGAACGACGCCTTCGCAGCGGCCGGCGGCGACTGGCCGTCGGACGGCGACGACTGGCTCCTCGCGGGCGAGCCGCCGCCTGACTGGAGCGCCGTCGCGGCCACCGTCGCGCGCGCACTGGACCTTGTGCTGGAGCTCGTGACCCCGAGCGCGACGCGGCTGCTGCTTCTGCCGCCCGTCGCCCCGGACAGCGACCTCGGTGAGCCGTTCGCGACGCGACTCGAGGGCCTTGCGCGACTCGTCGAGGCGGCGGCGCGGTGCCGACCGCAGGCCCGTTTCATCGACCTGCGACCGGCCTTCGCCGCCGCCGCCGGACCCTTCACCATCGACGGCGTCCACCTCAACGACGCCGGAGCCGCGGTCGTAGCCGAGGTCCTCGCCCGCGCCATCAGCAACGAAGCGGGGGGACCGTCCTCATGACCCGAACGCTCACCGCCGCGGTCGCATTCGCGCCTCGGCTCATGCCTGAGCCGGCGCCCCGCAGCATGGAGCGCGGGGCGCCGCACGGCGACTGCGAGCGGGCCTCACGGGCCCGCTGAACGGCCTGCGCCCTCCCACGCCAGCGCCCGGCCCGCGAGGAGGTCGAAGGTGACGATAGCGCCGTGCTCGTTGCCGAAGTACTACGGCGCCGTTGCGGAGAGGTCGCGAGCCAGGAGCCAGGTGAACACCGGGTACTGCGACGCGTAGGCGGCGGCCGAGAGCGGCGCGTAGGCCGCGACGAGAAAGGCGACGGCCGTCAGCACGAGCAGCCGGCCGAGACTCCTCTCCGCCGCACGCCCTCCGGTCACGAACCCTCCACGAAGTCGCGCAGATCCACGTCGGCGCCGGGCTCCAGCTCGAGCTCGCCGCGCGCCACCCTCACGATCACTTTGGCGACGCGCTCGGGCGACATGCCTTTGAAGTCGTTCATGCGCGTCGCCGTCACGGTCGGGTGCACATTGTACAGGCGCAGCTCGGGGTGCTCGTTCGCCAGCGCCTTGGTGAAGCCGCGCAGGCCCCACTTGCTCGCACCGTAGGCGGCCAGCGTCGCGGTGCCGTGCAGCGACGCCGTGCTGACGACGTTGATCACGGCGTCGCGCACGTGGGGCAGCGCCAGCCAGGTCAGCGTCAGCACGCCCTGCAGGTTCACCCTGAGCTGCTCCTCGATCTCGTCGAGCCGCTGGTCGAGGAAACGGCGCCAGACGACCACCCCGGCGTTGTTCACGAGGACGTCGATGCCCCCGAAGCGCTCGAGGACGGCGGCGGCGAAGGCGCGAGTGCTGCGCTCGTCACCGAGGTCGAGCCGCGCCGCGACGACCTCGGGCGCACCCAGCTCACGACAGCGCGTCGCGACCGCCTGCGCCTCCGCCTCGTGCTCGAGGTACGAGAGTGCGAGGCGAGCTCCCTCGGCCGCGAAGCCGAAGGCGGACTCGCGGCCGATGCCGAGGCTCGCCCCGGTGACGACCACGACCTTGTCCTTGAGGTCGATCGTCACTTCGCGCCCCCCGTCGTCAGCGGCCCAGCTCGAAGCGCAACGCCGACTCGAGGTCGGGGAAGAGCCAGCGGAAGCCGGCCGCCGTCAGGCGGGCCGGCCTGACGCGCTGGCTGGTCAGCAACAGCTCGCGGCCCATGTCGCCGAGCCCGCGCTCGAGCAACCTCTGCGACACGGCCAACGGCGCCGGCCTCCGCACCACCTTGGCCAGCGTGCGCGTGAAGTCGCGGTTCGTGACGGGGTCGGGCGCGGTCACGTTCACCGCTCCCGAGAGCTCGTCGTCGTAGAGAGCGAGCAGCGCAGCACCGAGCAGGTCGTCGATCGCGACCCAGCTCATCCACTGCTCGCCGTCGCCGAGACGTGTGCCGAGTCCGGCCTTGAACGGCGTCGCCATCCGCGGCAGCATCCCGCCGGCCCCGCCCCAGACCAGTCCGAAGCGCAGCGAGACCGTGCGGATGCCGGCCGCGCGCGCCGGCTCGAGAGCGTCCTCCCAGACCCGGCAGACCTCGGGGAGGAACCCCGCGCCGGCCGCGCTCGCCTCGGTCAGCTCCTCGCTGCCGCGGCTCCCGTAGAAACCGACCGCGGAGGCCGAGACGACGACCCGCGGCGGTCGCGGCAGGGCCGCCGCCGTGGCCGCGACGAGGCCCGTCGTCAGGCGGCGGCTCTCGAGGATCTCGCGGCGACGCCCGGCCGTCCAGAGTCCGGCGAGCGACTCGCCGGCCAGGTTCACGAGAGCATCGACGCCCTCGAGGGCCGCTGAGTCGACGGCGCCGGCCACCGGGTCCCACTGCGCCCATCCGGGGCCGCGGTCACGTCGGCGTGTGAGGCGGACGACCTCGTGTCCGCCGGTGGTGAGGAAGGCGGCCAGGTTCGCGCCGACGAACCCGCCGACGCCGGCGATCGCGACTTTGAGGCGGGGGCGCCCCGCAAAGGCGGCGTGCCGCTCGAGGTCGTCGCGAGTCCGTTCGTGCCTGAACTCGAAGAGGCGTTCGACGCGGCGTCGCGCGACGCCCGCGACGACGCGCGCCGCCACGTGCGGTCCCGGGAGCTCGTACTCGACGGCGTCCAAGAGCATGCTGCGGTCTGCGCCGTCCGGCTCGAAGTGGTGGCGGTGGCGCCAGAGCGCGAATGGACCCTTCTCCTGCACGTCGACGAACTGCCTGCCGTGGATGTTCTCCCGATGCACGGCCACCCAGCGCATGTGCGCCGGGCCGACGGGGGCCTGGATCACCATCCGGTCGCCGTTTGCGATCATTCCCGTACGCTCGACGACTCTCAGGCGCTGCCAAGGCGGTGCGAGGCGTTCGAAGGCGCCCGGGCGGGCGTGCCAGGCGTAGAGCTCGTCGACCGAGACCGGCATCGGACTGCGACGCTCGTACATGGGCAAGGAGACCACCTCCGGAGCGCATCTCGAGGGCTCGCCCAAGGCTGTCGGGCGGGCAACCCGCAGTATCGGACTGCTGCCTTCTACCCGGGCCCGCGAGCCGAGAACCGCGCGTGACATAATCCGGACACGCAGCGGCCGCGCCCGCGGGGTGCGCCGCACCATCACCCCGGGAGGTCGCATGAGCGCTCCAGCATCAGGCAAACCCGAGGCCGGCGTCCTCACAGTCGAGCACCTCGATCTCGTGCTGCGCCACGTCCCGGTCGACGTCTCGTTCGCCGACGAGCAAGGCTCGCTCTTGTACTGGCACGGCGGCGTCTTCGCCGACTGCGACGCGAGCTTCATCGGCCGGCACATGAACGACTGCCACGCACCGAAGTCGCGCGCGACCATCGACCGCATGGAGGCCGCGTTCAGAGACGGCAGCCGCGACGAGGCCGTCTTCTGGCACCGAGAGGACGACGGGCGACTTTACCTCTTCCGCTACACGGCGGTCAGGGACCGTGAGGGCGTCTACCGCGGCCTGCTCGAGACCGTGCAGGACATCACCGGCATCGTCGGGCTCGAGGGCGAGCGACTCGAGCTCGTCTGGTGAAAGATGGCGCAAGCGAAGGAGGGCGAGAGATGACTCGATCCGACGCGGAGTGGGAGCTGCCGTTCGAACCCGAGGAGTACGCGGCGCGCCTCGAACGTACGCGCGAGGAAATGACGCGCAAGGGCGTCGATCTGCTCTACGTGACCTCGCCGCCCAACCTCAACTACCTGCTCGGTCACCAGTCGGTCTGGTGCGACGGCCGCAACGTCACCGGGCTGGCCGTCCCGCTCGACGCCGCCGTCACGCCGATCTATGTTCGACACCTGGGACCACGCGCCCGGTTGGTCGCCGGTCGATCGAGGACGGGGTGACCTACGGCGAGGAAGGCTTCTACTACCCGGAGGGCCCCGGGGTCGTCGCCGCCACGCTGCGCGACCGCGGGCTGCTCGGGGGCCGCGTCGGGCTCGAGTACTGGAGCTGGGCGCCGGGAGGGCCGGCCCTGCAGGAGCTGGCCCGGGCCGGCTGTCGCCGGCGCCGGCGAGGTCGTCGACGGCTCGTGGATCGTCGACCACGTCCGTCTCGTCAAGTCGCCGCAAGGAGATCGAGTACACGCGCAAGGCCCTCGAGATCGCCGACGCCGCGTACGAGGTCCTCGCCGCCACCCTCGCCCCGGGCATGACCGAGAAGGAGATCATGCGGTCTCCTCTACTACGAGTGCGCGAAACGCGGCGGCGATGAGCCCGGCATCCGCATGATGGTCCGCACCGGCGCCAACACCTTCAACTTCCACCATCCGGCGACCGAGCGGCGCATCGAGCAGGGCGAGCTGCTCATGATCGACATGTCGGCCGCCTACCACCACTACCACGGCAACACGGCGCGAGCGCTGTCGCTGGGCGAGAATCCGTTCTGGGCGGAGAAGCTCGACAAGCTGGCCGTCGCGCGCGACGTGACCGTCGCCGAGCTGCGACCCGGAGACCCGACGCAGCGGCTGCAGGAGCTCATGGACGAAGCCGTCGACGCCGCCGGTGGTCTGCGCGAGTACGTCTGGTGGGTCGGCGGCTATGTGCTCGGCGTCGACGATGCCGCCCGATTGGGTCGGCCACGTCTACCTGAACGACGAGGAGGGCTTCGAGACGGGCGTCTTCGACACCCGGGTTCGTGGCCAACTGGGAGGTCCAGCTCTGGGATATCCCGCGCAAGGAGGGTGTCGGCGTCATCGACACGATGATCGCGACCGAGACCGGCGTCGAGATCCCGGCCCGGTTCCCGGCGACGCTGACGGTGGTCTGACATGGGGATCGACCCCCTGAGCGCACTCGACGAGCGCGTCGTCGCGGCCGTGGCCGAGGGGCGCGACGAGCTGGTCGCGCTGACGCGCGAGCTCGTCGCGCTCGACACCACGGCCCGAGACACCGCCGATCCGCCGCGCGAGGAGGACCGCCTCCAGCGCCTGCTCGAGGCGCGTCTCAAGGCGATCGGCGCCGAGACCGACCTCTGGGAGCCCGAACCGACCGGCGCCGACGAGCGACACCTGCCGGACCACCTCGGCTTCGAGGGACGGCCGCAACTCGCGGCCCGTCTCGCGGGCCGGGGCGGCGGCCGCAGCCTGCTCCTGAACGGCCACATCGACGCCGTCTCGGCCGAACCGAGAGGGCTCTGGACGAGCGACCCGTTCGCGGCCGAGATCCGCGACGGCCGCATCTACGGGCGCGGCATCGCCGACATGAAGGCCGGCATCGCCGGCATGCTCTTCGCTCTCGAGACGCTTCGCCGGCTCGACGTCACGCTCGCCGGCGACGCCGTCTTCTGCACGGTGACCGACGAGGAGTCCTCCGGCGCCGGCGGCTGGGCGGCCGTGCACCGAGGCGTCGGCGCCGAGGCCGGCATCTGCGCGGAGCCCACCGACTTCGACGTCTGGGTCGCCTGCCGGGGTTCGCTCACACCGACCATCACCGTCGAGGGACGCCCCGGCCACGCCGAGATGCGTCAGCCGCACTGGCGCGCGGGTGGCGCCGTGAACGCGATCGAGAAGATGAGGCCCGTTCTGGACGCAGTCGAGCGGCTGCGCGAAGAGTGGCGCAGGCGCCCCGACATGCAGCACCCCCACGTGAGCCCCGGCGACATCGTACCGACCGTCATCGCCGGCGGGGAGTGGGAGGTCACCTACCCGGCCAACTGCCGGCTGGTCTGCGAGGTCATGTACCCGCCGGGGCTGGTCGGCGAGGACGGCACCGCGCGCGCCCTGGAGCGCGAGATCACCGACGCCGTCGAGAGCGCGGTCGCCGCCGATCCCTGGCTGCGCGAGCACCCGCTGCAGTGGTCCTGGGACTGCGACGTGGTGCCCGCCGAGATCGACCCGGCTCACCCGATCGTGACGGCCGCGGTGGCGGCCGGCGCGGCCGTCGGCCACGCCGGCCGCATCACCGGCTTCGACAGCTGGCACGACGGGGCGACCTTCACCCGCGTGGGCGGCACGCCCACCGTCTGCTTCGGACCCGGCCTGACAAGCACCGCGCACACCATCGACGAATGGGTGGCTATCGACGATCTCGTCGACTTCGCCGCGGCGGCGGCGCTCCTCACCGTCCGCTGGTGCGGCGTGGCCTGACGCGGCCCGCGCGCAGGTTCAGCCTCAGACGCGGGCCGTCTCCCCGCGCCGCCGCGCCTTCTTAGCGTCCTGGGCCACCCACGAGATGACGGAACCGGCCACGATGGCGCCCGGGATCGCGTACCAGAGGAGCCAGTCCGGCCAGTCGAAGATCCAGTTGCACACGGCAACCACGAGCACGATTCACACCACCACGCCGACGACCCGGCCGATCCAGGTCTTCACGCCAGCCCCCTCTCATCTCGGCTGCAGTCTTGTGGCTAGCCTACGCCGCCGCCAACGTCTCGGCGAGGCGCGGCAGACGCTTCTCGCCGCCCTGTAGACTCCGGGCATGGACGATCCGCCATCCGGCTTCAGTCCGCGATTCGCACGCCTCGGCGTGCTGCGTCTGCCGAACTTCCGTAACCTGTTCGTCGCCCAGACCGTGTCGGTGATCGGCGACGGCATCACGCCCATCGCCCTCACATTCGCGGTCCTCGAGCTCACAGGCTCGGGCACAGACCTCGGCCTCGTTCTCGCCGCCCAGACCCTGCCGCTCGCGTTGCTCTCATTGGTCGGGGGCGTCTGGGCCGACAGGCTGCGCCGCGAGCACCTGATGATCGCCAGCGACCTCGTGAGAGCGGCGGTCCAACTCACCGCCGCCACGCTTCTCCTCACCGGGGTGGCTCGCATCTGGCACCTTGCGCTGCTGGCGGCCTGCCACGGAGCCGCGGAGGCGTTCTTCCGGCCGGCGGCCGGCGGGCTCCTGCCGCAGATCGTGCCGGTGCGACGACTGCAACAGGGCAACGCGATGATGGGCATGAGCGACAACTTCGGCTGGATGGTCGGACCCGCCATCGCGGGCTTCCTGGTCGCCTGGGTCGGCACGGGCGGCGCGATCGCGATCGACGGCCTGACCTTCCTCGTGAGCGCCACCTTCCTCATGCAGCTGGCCGTACCCGCCATCGTACGCAGCCGTCTGCCCGCCGGGTTCGTCGCCGAGATGCGCGACGGCTGGCGAGAGGTCCGCTCCCGGACCTGGCTATGGGTCATGCTGCTGCGCACGATGCTGGTGCTCTGCATCGTTATCGCTCCCTTTCAGGTGTTGGGCCCGATCGCCCTGCGCGACCAAGGCTACGGAGCCGCCTCGTGGGGCCTCGTCTCGGCCGTGCTCAGCGCCGGGATGCTGCTCGGCGCCGGCATCGCCCTGCGCTACAGGCCGAAGCGCCCGATGGTCACCGTGACGCTGACCGGCACGCTCGCCATCGCCGCGCCGCTCATGCTGGCGCTCGGCGGCGGCCCGTTCGCTCTGGGCGTGGTTCAGGGGTTGCGCGGCATCGGGATCGGCGTGCTCGTCGCAGTGTGGAACACGACAGTGCAGACGCAGATCCCTCCGGAGGCGCTCGGCCGCGTCACGGCGTGGGACTGGATGACCGCGATGGGCCTGTGGCCGGCCGGGCTGGCGATCGCCGGCCCGGCCAGCGAGGCCCTCGGTGTGACGACGGCGAGCTGGCTCTCGGCCGGCATCGGCCTCGTGGCGTCGGTCTGGGTGCTCCTCGTCCGCGACATCTGGCGGCTGCGGCCGGCCGCCGCGCTCGCGCCGGCCTCCCAAGCGCTGCCGCAGGCCTAGCGCCTCTTCTTGCGATGGTGACCCCCGCCCGAGTACGAGAGCACGTCCGCCGCGACACCGAGCCCGAAGAAGACCATACCGAGGCCGTCCAGGCCGCCGTACCAGTTCTGGGCCGCCATGTAGCCCAGCGTCGTCCACGGCAGGAACAGGAACCCGAGGAAGGGCCAGATGGTCGTCTCGTACGCCCTGCCGAGCCAGTCGCCCAACAGCCAGATCAGGAAGAGCGCGAAGCGCGGCCCGACCAGGGCCAGCGCCAGGACGGCACAACACGGCATGTCGTCCCCCTTTCGAGAACCGCGTCCGGCCGTCACCGTATCACGGCCCGAAGACACGAAGTGGTCCCACCCGCTCTCGTGCTCTATCGAGGACAGGTCCAGGATCGGTGTGAAGGGAGGGCGCCGGGGTCGCCGTGAGGCGACCCCGGCTGCGTCCTCGGCGGGTCCGTACGGGCCGCACAGAAGGCCCGGTGGTGGCCGGTGCTCGGTGGGACCGCACCGACGAACGAGACCGGCCCAGCGATCCGGGGGAAGACCGCCACCGCCCTGTCCTGCCCCCCTCTCGGGGCGCACAGTCAGCTTGCCCGCTCCATATGAACCTCCGATGAAGCCGGGTTGCGTTTGGTCGAGACAGGGTTAAGTCAGTGCTGCATTTCAGGCCGCACAGGCCGGTGCCTCAGGTGCCGTCTTCGTTCTCGAAGAGCCTCAGGTGCTCGCCGTATCCCTCCCGCACGAGATCCTCCTTGGGGATGAACCTCAGGGCCGCAGAGTTCATGCAGTAGCGGCGCCCGTCCGGCTCGGGTCCGTCATCGAAGACGTGGCCGAGGTGCGAATCCGCCGCCGCGCTCCGCACCTCGGTGCGCGACGCCGGCAGCTTGCGATCCGGGCGGGTCGCGATGGCTTCCTGGTCGAGCGGGCGCGAGAAGCTGGGCCAGCCCGTCCCGGAGTCGTACTTGTCCTGGGAGCTGAACAGCGGCTCTCCCGAGACGACGTCGACGTACAGGCCCGCGCGATGCTCGTCCCAGTACTCGTTGTCGAAGGCCGGCTCGGTGCCTTCGCGCTGGGTCACGTCGTACTGGAGAGGGTCCAGCCGGGAACGGAGTCCGGCGTCGTCCTTGCTGAAGGCCCGTGCTCTCGGCCGGCTCCCGCCTACCGGTGCCGCGTTTGCGTCGTCGCTCACGTGTCTCTCCTCCGTGTCACGGTCGTTGCGACACGCCCATGGTGCCCCACGAAGCGTGATGGCACGCATGCCGACGCTCGCGTCGCGCGCCTCGTCACGCGCGTGGCATCAAGGCCCGCAGGCGGAACGCCTCGAACACGCCCTCGTCGTCCTCGGCGACGAGGTAGCCGTCGAGATCGTCCGTCCATCGCGCCACCTCGGGCTGCATCCCAGCCGCCTGTTCGGGCGTGAGCCCGGCCTGCCGTGCGGCTTCTTCGAAGAGAGCGTATCGACGGTGGAGCGTGCGGGACGTGTCGAGCAGAGCGACCCATGCGTCCACGTAGGGGGCGCTGTACTCCTCGGCTATCTCAACCGGCTCCGTGGTGGACTCGGCCGCCTCCGCGGGCTCGGGCTGCCCCGAGGGCTCCGGAGGCTCGGCGTACTCCTCCAGGGACCGCGCCGTTCTCTCGTCGCGCCCGACCGATCCTCCTCCGTCCAGACGCTCGTACTCGTCTGAGGACGCGCGTCTGAAGTCGGACTCCGCCGCGAGCAGCGTCTCCGCGGCCGCGGAGAAGCCCGCCGCGGCCTGGCCGACCGCCATCATCACCGCGATCGGCTGCGGGACGTCGGCGGCAGCCGGCGGCTGCGCGCAACGCGCGCAGCCGCCGGCTGCCTCGACCAGACCGCCGCAACCCTCGCAGCGCCGCAGGACGCCCGGCATGGGCATGCCGGCGAAGGAGGGCAGCACCGGGAGCCGCCGCACGACGAGCGTGCCGCCCGCCAGATCGCCCAGGCGCTGCCGACGACGACTCACCATGATCAGCAGGGCGCCCGGCATGCCGGCGAAGATGAGGTCGAACGGTCTCAGGAGATTGCGGATGATCGCTCCACGCCACCCGCAACGGACACCGTCGGCGGCGCGCACCACCTCGAGGCCGAGCACCAACTTGCCCAGCGTGCGTCCCCACACGGCCTCGGCGACCAGCGCGTACACGACGAGCAGACCCTGCGACGAGACCTCGAGGACGAAGCCGAACTCGGTCGACGTGTAGTCCCTGAGGGCAGAGATGTACTCCCCGAGACCCATGCCGTCGGCAAGACCGGGAGGGACGGGCGCGTCCCATCCGATGAGAGTGAAGACCGTGAACGCCGCGAGCGCAACGAGAAAGGAATCGATGATATAGGCGATGGCGCGCAGGAAGACACCCTGCGGCAGCAGGTACGGTCGGCTGATCGCTCTGTCGTGGATGTTCGTCATCGTCAGAAGCGCGCGGCGGCGCCGGCCCATGGTATCGCAGCCGCGCTCTCGAGGCGCACCGCCGTTGGATCGCGGCGCCATCGCCGCACGTCGGCGGCGCCCGTCAGCCGCCGCTCTCGCGCTCGAAGCGCTCGAGGAACGCGCGGTACTCGGCCTCCAGCGCGTCGCCCGCCGGGCCGACCGGGTCGGGCGGAGGCGGTCGCCGGACAGACGCTTCGGGCGTATCGCTCCGCTCCGACGAGGCGACCGCGCCCACGCCGCCATCCGCCGCTTCTTCGCCACGGGGGCTCCGCGCGCCCGGTCTGTCGGCGTCGGGCAGGCCGTCCGGCTCGGCAACGTCGTCCAGGCCGCCGGCCCGATCCTCGACGGCGGCCCGCGCGAGATCGCGCGTCCAAGAATCTTCGAACGCGTCCTGCAGGCGCCGCGCGCCCGCGTGCCCGAGCGCGGCCAGCAGATCGGCGGCGAGCTGTCGAATGTGATCCTGGCCGCTACCGGCCAGCACGTCGAACAGACCCTCGGCCAGCTCGTCGTCGTCCATCCTGTCGAACGCTCGAAAGGCGCGCGGCGCCACCGGCTCGGCCCTCGCCAGCACAAGTTCGAGGAGGCGCTCGACCACCCGCGCACCGCTGTCGGCCAACATGCACACGGCATCCTCGACGAGTGGCGCGGTCAACTCGGTCCCCGGCAGGTCCAGGAGCGCCATGAGCACTTCGTCGTCGGTGTCCTCTTCGACGGCGTCGAGCAGATCGTCGATCGCGTCGGCCGCGTACTCCTCGTCTTCGAGACTGCGCGCCTCGCGATAGATGCCCACGAGCTCCGCGGCGAGAACGCTCATCGGGATGCCTTCGTCCATGGTCCCCAAACTGAAGAGTCCGGTCTCGTCGCGCTCGCGAGCTACACGACCCAGAACGCCTCGTAGCCCGGCGCCGTGACCGGGCCCGGCGTCGCCTCGCCCCAGGCGTCACCCAAGTCGAGCAGCAGGTCGTCCCTGAAGCGCGGTGCCGTCAGTTGCAGCCCAAAGGGCACGCCGTTGGGCGAGACGCCGGCCGGCACGGTCAGCGCAGGGTGTCCGGTCAGGTTCTGGACCTGCGTATTGTAGGCGTCGTCCGACGTCCGTTCGCCCTCGACGCCGGGGCGGCTGCCGTCGGCGAAGAAACCCTCGCTCGGCATCGTCGGCGTGACAAGGACGGCGTCCCGGCCGAGAAGCTCGTCGAGGGCGCTCACGTACGCAAAGCGACGGCGGCGCGCCTCGAGGTACTCCTCCAGCGTGATCTTGAGGCCGTGCTTCATCGCGGCGTTGAAGGCCGGATGGAGGCGTTCGCCCTCACGCTCGATCCACTCCCTGCCGAGTTGATGAGCTTGCTCACAGGTCGCGATCGTCGCCCAGTCGTCATCGGCGTCGCCGACGCCGGCGTCGACGGCCGCCAGCACCTCGGCGGCGGCCAGCGGTTCGACCGGCAGGCTGAGATCGCGCTCGAGCCGCTCGGCGGCGGCGGCGAAGAGGTCGGCGATCGCGGTCGGCAGCGGGCCCCAGTCGACGAGCCGCGGCGCGGCGAGGACGCGCGAAGGCCGGCTCTTCGTGCGGGCGGCGATCGCGAGCGGCGCGGGCAACGCGGAAGGGTCGCCAGCGGCCGGCCCGGCCATCACCGCGAGCAGCAGACGCACGTCGTCGGGCTCGACACCCATGGGGCCGTGGGTGGAGAAGTCGATCCAGCTTGGGATGGGATCGCGGGCGATGACCCCGTTGCTCGGCTTCAGGCCGTAGAGGCCGCAGTAGGCGGCCGGGATGCGCACTGAGCCGCCTCCGTCGGTCGCCGTGGCGAAGGGCACCATCCCGGCCGCCATGGCGGCGGCGGAGCCCCCGCTCGAGCCGCCCGGCGACCACTCGAGCGCCCACGGGTTCCGCGTGGCGCCGAAGAGCCGGTTGGCGGTGAAGCCCTCGAAGCAGAACTCGGGGATGTTCGTCTTGCCGACGGCGATCGCGCCGGCGGTGCGCAGGCGCGCGACGACCATGTCGTCGCGCGCCGCCGGCGGTGCGTCGGCCAGGACCAGCGAGCCTTGGGTGGTGGACATCCCGGCGAGGTCGCTGGTCTCCTTCACGAGAAAGGGGATGCCAGCCAGGGGGCCTAGGCGCTCGCCCCGGTGCGCGCGCTCGTCGAGAGCGCGCGCCTCCGCCAGCGCCTCTTCCGCGCGCAGCTTGACGACCGCGTTGAGGTCGCCGTCATGGCGTTCGATCTGCGAGAGCGCCCGCTCGACCAGAGCGACCGAGGACAGGCGCCCGTCGCGGACGCGCCGGCTGAGTTCGCGGATCATCCGTACTCCTCTCGATCATCGACCAGTCTCCGGTGGGCGGCCTCACTGGGCGCCCTCGCGTCCACCGCCCAGACAGTCAGGCCGCCTCGCGCCGGGAGAGCCGCCACCAGACGAGACCGTACGCCAACGTCGCCCACGCCGCCAGCATGAGGAACGACAGCCAGGCGCCGCCGAAGACCTCGTGCCCGGCCAGAGCGTTGACCCCCAGTCGCATCGTCTGCGCCGTCGGGATCACGTACATGACGGCGTTGACCCACTCGGGCGTCGGAAGCCCCACCGTGATCGACGGCGCGAGCAACGGGAGCATGATCAGCGAGCTCCAGTTGTTGAGCTGGCTCTGCGTCCTGATGATCCCGCCGAACAGCAGCCCGAGCCCCACCAGCACGACGGCCGTCAGGGCCATGCTCGTGGCGAACAGGAGCAGGTCCTCTGGCCGAGCCCGGGTCACGACCAGCATGAGCGGCACGGCGATCACGCAGTAGGTGAGGCCGAAGAGGGCCTTCGCCGCGATCACCTCCGCGTGCGAGGCGATGAGCGTGAGGGCCTCGAGCGTCTTACGCTCGGTCTCCTCCGTGATGACGGAAGGGAGTGCATACGCGGCGATCATGCTGAGCATGAGGATGACCGAGATGAGCACGAAGAACCGGCGCTGGCCGAGCGCATCGAGCGCAGCCACCGTGCTGCCCGAGCGGGGTTCGATCGCGGCCACCGTGATCGTCGCCGCCGGCCGCTGACCGGCCAGCGCCTGCGTGACGCGATCGAGCAGGGCGGCCACGTAGTCGCCGCCGACGCTGGGCGAGCTCAGGAGGACGACGGTCAGCGGCGGCGAGCGGCCGGCCTCGAGGGCTTCGTCGAAGCCAGCCGGGATCACGAGGCCGACGTCGATGTCCTCATCCCGGACGAGCCGCCGCACCTCGGCCTCGTCCCCGACCTCGCGCAGCGTCAGGACGACCGCGTCGTCCGCCGCCTCGCGCAGCGCCTGCGGCAGCGCCGAGACGGCCGCCGCCGCGTACCCGAGCTCGGCCTTCGGCCTGGCCTCGTCCTCGAACATGACGCTGTACAGAAGCCCCAGGCCGAGCGGCATGAGGAGCGCGAGGATGAGGCGCGTGTCGCGCAACGCGTCGCGCAGGTCCTTGCGGTAGATCGCGGTGATCCGCAGCCAGCTCACAGCGGCCGCCCCGCGACGTGGACGAAGACGTCCTCGAGGCTGCCCTCGTTCGAGTGCATAGCGAGGACGTCCCCCGCCGCCATCCAGCCCTGCAGTCGCGCGGCGTCCTGCGCGTCGTCGAGGCGCACGACATGCTCACTGCGGTCTTTGAGAAGCACGTCCGCCGTGCGCTCACCGTAGCGGAGCTTCAACTCGCGCGGCGTGTCGAGGGCGACGACGCGGCCTGCGGCGAGGAAGGCGACGCGGTCGCAGAGCTCGTCGGCCTCCTCCATGTAGTGCGTGGTGAGGAAGACCGTCGTGCCGGCGCGCGCGTGCTCGCGCACCAGAGTGCGCACCTCGCGCGCCGACGACGGGTCCAGTCCCTTGGTCGGCTCGTCGAGGAAGAGGACGCGCGGCACGTTCACGAGCCCGCGCGCGACCAGCAGCCGCTGCTTCATCCCGCTCGAGTAGGTCTTGACGCGCCGGTCCGCGGCCGCGTTCAGACCGACCCGTTCGAGCAGCTCGTCCACGCGCGACGGCGGCGCCTCGTACAGCGCCGCGAAGAGCCGCAGGTTCTCGCGTCCGCTGAGGCGTTCGTAAAGGTTCTGCTCCTCGAAGACCAGGTTGATGAGAGGCTTGAAGTGCCGGCGGTCGCGGACGCAGTCGTGCCCCACGATGGTGGCGCGACCAGAGGTCGGGCGGGCGCGCCCGGTGAGCACGCGGATGGTCGTCGTCTTGCCGGCGCCGTTGTGGCCGAGCAGCCCGAGAATCTCGCCTTCGAAGACCGTGAAGGTGATGTCGTCCACGGCGCGCACGTCGCCGTAGTGCTTGGAGAGGCGGTCGACCTCGATGACGGGTTGGCGGACAGCGTCTTGCACGTTCCAAGCCTACACGGTCGCGCGCGCCCGCAGGTCCAGTCGCACGCGCCGCCGTCGCGCTGAGAAGGAACCCCGCGCGGGTACACAGCGCGTGACCCGAGGAGGCCCCCGTGGAGGAACACCCAGTCATCGTGATCGGCGGCGCCACGCTGAGACCTGCGGCCGCGGCGCGACCGAGACGCCGGCCTACTCGAGCAGGTGGGCGTACTCCGCGTGCCCCTCAACGTACTTCGCCATGTAGGAGCACTGCGGCACGACGCGCACGCCCTCATCGCGGGCATCGTCGAACGCCCGCTTCGCCAGACGACCGGCGAGACCGCGCCCCCCGAACTCGGGGTCGACCTCGGTGTGGGTAAGGACGCGCCGGTCGCCCTCGTCGCGATACCCGGCAATACCGCCGCGCCGATCGTCTACGTAGACCTCGTACCGTCCCGCGGCGACGTCGCGCTCCACCGTCACGACTTCTTCGCTCATCGATCCCCCCGTCGTCCTTGAACGTCTCGACTCACGCTGCTGAGCCTATCGCAGCGAGGGCAAGGCGGCGCAGGCGGCATGCTTGTCCCCGGCCTCGAACACGACGCTTCCGCTCTGCGAGCGCGTGCGGGTTTCGACATACCACCGTCAGCAGGGCGGTACCGCGTCACGCCAAAGCCAGAGGGGATGGCGCCCGCAAGGTGTAGTCTCCCCTTGTCGGTGACACGGGCTTCGCGGCGGCGGCCCGGGGACCGGCGACACGGGCCTCGGCGCGCGCACTCAGGCGCCAGGCGTCCTCGACCGAGAAACAGAACGGAGGGTATGGCATGAGCGGCATGCACCCCGACGATGTCTACGCGCTGACCGGTGTCGCCGACCCCCGCATCTCCCCTGACGGGGCGACGGTGGCGTATGTCGCCAACCGGGTCGACCGTGAGGCGAACGCGTACGGCAGTGCGATCTGGCTGGCCGCGCTCGACGGCTCATCCGAGCCGCGGCAGCTCACCTCTGGCCTGAAGTGCGATGCCGAGCCTCGCTGGTCGCCCGACGGCTCGATGCTCGCCTTCGTCTCCAACCGCGACGACAAGGTCGCGCAACTCTACGTGATGCCGGTGAGCGGGGGCGAGCCCCGCAAGCTGACGAGCCTGAAAGAGGATGTGACTCAAGCAGTGTGGGCGCCCGACGGCTCGATGCTCGCCTTCGTGGCACGCGTGCGGGACGCCGCCTATGACGAAGAGGACGAGAAGCGCCGGCGGCCGCGGCGTATCACCCGACTGCAGTACAAGCTCGAGCACGTCGGCTGGACCGCCGACCGGCCGCAGCACCTCTTCGCGGTCATGGTGGATGGCTCGGACGAGCCGGCGCAGCTCACGGCCGGCGACTTCGAGGACTCGTCGCCGGCCTGGTCCCCCGACGGCGCGACGATCGCCTTCATCTCGGCCCGGCACGACGACTGGGACACGGAGCTCGTCACAGACGCGTACCTGATCGATGCGCCGGCTCGTGGCGACAGGTTCGGGCGGGAGCACGGAGCCGGCGAGCCGCGCACCGAACAAACGAATGACAGGCAGCCGCGACGGCTCACGCGAGGTGGCGGTCAGATCCACCGCATTGCCTGGTCGCCGGACGGTCGCCGGATCGCCGTGCTGTTCTACCCCGCCACGCTCGACGACCCGCGGCACACCCAGGTCGTTGTCATCGATGCCGCCTCGGGCGAAGCCCGGTTCCTGACCGAGACGCTCGATCGCAACTGCGGCAGCTATCCGCCGCCTCGCGAACCAGCCTGGGACGCCGAGCACCTCGTGTTTGTCGTCGAGGACCACGGCAACATACACCTCTACCGCGTGGCTGCCGACGGCTCGGCTCCGCCCGAGCTCGTCGTCGGCGGCGAGCGTGCCGTCACCGGCTTCGACGCCGTCGCCGGTCATCTTGTCTTCACCGCGACCGAGCCGACCATGCTCCCCGCACTGTTCGTGGACGACCGGCGCCTCACGCGCCTCGCCGAGCCCTTCGCCGCCGGTCGCGAGCTCGCCTCCCCCGAACGCTACACGGCAGTCTCGGCGGACGGCAGCGAGGTCGACGCCTGGGTGATGCGGCCCGCCGGCTTCGAGCCGGGCCGCACCTACCCGGCGCTCCTCAACATCCACGGCGGGCCGTTCGGACAGTACGGCAACGAGTTCTTCGACGAGTTCCAGGTCTACAGCGGCGGCGGCTACGTCGTCCTGTACTCGAACCCGCGCGGCTCCTCGGGCTACTCGGAGGAGTGGGGCCGAGCCATCCGCGGTCCGGGCGAGGCCGGCCCGGGCTGGGGCTCCGTCGACTACGAGGACTGCATGGCGGTCGTCGACGAGGCGCTGCGCCGCTTCGACTTCATCGACCCCGACCGCCTCGGCGTCATCGGCGGCTCCTACGGCGGCTACATGACTTCCTGGATCGTCGCCCACACCGACCGCTTCAAGGCCGCGATCTCGGAGCGCGCCGTCAACCAATTCGTCTCGGAGTGGGGCTCGAGCGACTTCGGCTTCGACTTCAAAGGTTACTCCGGCACCTTCCTCTACGAGGATGTGGAGAACTACCTCAAGGTGTCGCCGACGACCTACGCCGAGAACATCCGCACGCCGCTGATGATCCTGCACTCCGAGGACGATCTGCGCTGCCCGGTCGAGCAGGCGGAGCAGCTCTTCGTCACGCTCCGCATGCTCAAGCGCCCGGTCGAGCTCGTGCGCTTCCCCGCCGAGTCGCACGAGCTGACCCGCTCGGGCAGCCCCGTGCACCGTGTCCAACGGTTCGAGCTCGTGCTCGAGTGGTTCGACCGCTACCTCAAGGAGTGACCGCGGAGGCGCGTAGGCCCTGCTTCTGCACTCGAGCGGCACCGTCACAAGTAGCGAGGAGGACGAACGTGGACGTTGGACAGAAGGGCACACCCTGGAGAGTGGCGCACATCGACCAGATCCCGGTCGAGGAGGGCACGTCCGCGGGCACCGAGTGGAAGCCGGTCCGGCGCTTCTTCGACATCGCCTCGTTCGGCACCAACCTGGCGCGGGCGACGGAGGCCGGCGACGTGCTCACGCACGACCACGACGAGACGGGTCCGCGGCACGAGGAGCTCTTCCTCATCGTCAGCGGCCACGCGACCTACCGCGTCGACGGCGAGGAGATCGACGCGCCCGCCGGCACGTTCCTCTGGGTGCCCGACCCCGCCACCGTGCGCGGCGTGGTGGCGCGCGACCCGGGCACGGTCATGTTCGTCATTGGAGCCGAGGCGGGCGCCGCCTTCGTACCGTCTGACTGGGACACGGAGCCGCTGCCGGGCTGAGCGCGTCGCGGCAAGTACCTGCCGGACCGTCAGAGTGGCGATCCCACCGCACTGAACTGGGCGCCGGTGGCGTCAGTGCCGGCCTAGTCGCCCCCGCCGAGACCGCCGATGTGCTGCGGCGGCCAGTAGACGCAGACGGCGACTGCGCGGATCGACGCCATCGGCACCGGGCCGAAGAACCGGCTGTCACTGCTGTTGGTCCGGTTGTCTCCCATCACCCACACCTCGTGGGGCGGTACGGTGATGGGCAGCTCGACGGAGATCGGCTCGCTGGGCAGACCGTGAGTGTAGGGTTCGGTCACCCTTGAGCCGTCCACCCAGACGGCTCCGTCCTTCAGATCGACGGTCTGCCCGGGCAGGGCGATCACCCGTTTGACGAAGGGGATCGGGCCGCCCGTGGGGTCGGTGATGACGACGACGTCACCGACCTCGATGCTGCCGAAGCGCGGTGTGAGCTTCTCCGTCAGGATGCGATCGTGGACCATGATCGTGGGCTCCATCGACGGCGTCGGGATCTCGTACCCCGTGGCGACCGTGGCTCGCACGGTCATCGCCACGGCGAAGGCGATGACGACGAGCGCCGTCGTCTCGATCGTCCAGCGCACGGACCGCCGCAGCCGCGAACTCGTCTCGCCGCCTCGACTCGTCTCCACGCCGGACTCCCTTCGGAAGAAGCGACGACACCGTCGCCCACCAGGTCACCGCCGAGTCTACCGCACGGCGCCCGGGCGCTGGGCCGACCTCAGTCGGGCGGCGGCGGGACCGGCTCGTCCACGCTGCACCCGCGGCAGCCAGCTGGAGCCAGCGCGGCAGGTACCAGCAGGCGCGCCCGAACAGGGTCATCGCCGACGGCACGATCACCGTGCGCACGATCGTCGCGTCGATGGCGATCGCCACCGCGAGGCCGAAGCCGAGCTGCTGGAACATCGCCATGTCGCCCATCGCCATGCCGGCGAACACGGCCACCATGATCGCGGCCGCCCCGGTGATGATGCCGGCCGTCGAGCCGACGCCGAAGATCGACCGCCTCGCGCCGTGTCCCCGGTCTGGTCGTAGCGCTCGCGGATGCGGCTGAGCAGGAAGATCTGGTAGTCCATCGAGAGGCCGAAGAGCACGCAGAACATGAGCAGCGGCAGCCAGGCCAGGATGCGCTCCACCTGGGTGAAGCCGAGCAGGTCGGCGCCGACGCCCCTGCTGGAAGACGAGCGTCACGAGGCCGTACGCCGCGCCCACCGAGAGGAGGTTCATGACGATCGCCTGGACGGCGATGACGAGCGAGCGAAAGGCGACGAGGAGGAGCAGGAAGCTCAGCCCGAGGACGACCCCGATGACCCAGGGCGTGAACGTCTCGATCATGTCGATCGCGTCGGTGTAGAGCGCCGGGCACGCCCCCGACGAGGACCTCGACCGGGGCCTCGGCCTCGATCGAGCGGGGACGGCCTCCTCGCGCAGGTAGCGCACGGCGTCCATCGCCGCGCCGCTCGTCGCGTCGGCGTTGACGGCCAGCTTGAGCACCGCGAGGTCGCCCTCGGGCGACGTCTCGTAGCCGACGACCGAGAAGCCGGTCCGTCGCCGCCACGAGCTCTCCGCGTTCTGCAGCAGGGCCTTGCGTCCGCGGGTCGCTCAGGTCGCCCTCGAGGGTCACGAGGATCGGCGACCCGAAGCCCGCCGAGAACTCGCGCTGCAGGGCGAGGAAGGCCCGCTTGGCGCTGGCGTCGTCGGGGAACTCCTGCAGCCCCGCCATCCCGGTCTTCATGTCGAGGAGCGGGATCGCTCAGCAGGAGCAGCAGCGCCGCACCCGGCGACGAGGGCGATCAAGCGGACGGCGCATCATCGACGCGCGCCGCGCGCGTCCAGAGGCCGTCCGCGCTCGCCCTCGTCGCGCGGTGCGCCGCCGCGCGTAGCGGCACGCGCGGCCCCAGTCGACCCGGTCACCGAGCAGCCGGAGGACCGCGGGCAGCAGCGTGAGCGCGGCGACCACGGCGGCGATCACGACGAAGATCGCGCCGGCGCCCAGGCTCGTGAAGACCGAGTACGGGCACGATCAGCATGCCCGTGAGGGCGAGCACGACGATGCCGCCGCTGAAGAACACCGCGCGGCTGGCCGTGGCTCGCCGCCCTCGCGATGGCGTCGCCGATGTCGCGGCCCGCCCGCCGCTCCTCGCGGAAGCGCGAGACGATGAGCAGCGAGTAGTCGATGCCGACGGCCAGGCCCATCACGGTGACGATGTTCATGGCGAAGACCGAGACGTCGAACCAGGCGCCCATCGCCACGGTGAGCGCCAGGCGACGAGCGATGGCGACGACGGCGAGCGCGAGCGGGATGACCGCGGCGACGACGGCGCCGAAGACGAGCAGCAGGATCACGATGGCGATGGGCACGCCGATCAGCTCGCCGCGCCGCAGGTCCGACTCGGCGAGATCGCGCGCCTCGATCCCCCACGTCCCGCCGCCGGTGACCGCCACGGAGAAGCCGTCCCGGCCGTCGGCTCGGCGGACACGAGGTCGTAGAGCGGACGCGACGTGCTCCTCCGCGTCGCTGGCGTTCCCGGCGAGGGTCACGAGGATCAGGGTGGCGCCGCCGCTCTCGGAGACGAGCATCTTCGACGTCGCGGCGGCGGCGTCGGTGGAGTCGGCCGCCGCGCCCGCCTGCGCGCCGTCGGCTCCGGCGACCGACACGACGCCGGCGACGTGGTCGGGCCCGATCGCCGCGATCTGCCCCGCGAGGTCGGCGACGCGGCGCTCGAAGGCGCCGCCCGCGTCGCCGAGCCGGCTCGTCGACGAGCTCACGACCACGACCTCGGTGTCGGCCGCCGCTCCCGGCAGGCGCTCCGCGACCAGGCGCTCGACCTGCTTCGACTCCGGCGTCGTGAGGAAGTCGTCGGTCGCGATGAGGACATCGCCCCAGAGCGCCGCGACGATCGCCGCGATGACGGCGACGGCCAGCCAGATCGCCAGGGTCCGCTTCGGGTGCCTCGCGGACCTGCGCCGGCCAGGCGCTCGGTGAAGAATGCGCGCCGCGGGCTCACGGCGTGCGCTGCCGGGCGCCGCGGGCGCCCCAGTCGCTGCCCAGGCCGATGACGAACGCGCGGATCAGGTCGCGCCCGCGGTCGTCGAAGACCCCGCCGTGCTGCTCGTGAAGCCGCTCGACGACGGCGAGGCCGTGCACCAAAGCCCACGTGCCGTGCATGACGAACATGAGGTCCTTCTCGGCGACATGGAACGTGCCCTCCGCGATCCCCTCTCTCAGGGCGGACTCAAGCAGGCGAACCACTCCCGTCGGCGCGAGGAACGCCTCGTCCGGGTGCTCGAGGTCGAGCGGCTCCATGGCGGTCACGCTGTCGAAGAGGAGCGTGACCTCCTCCGGGTGCTCGCGCGCGAAGCGCAGGTACGCCTCACCCATCGCGACGATGCGCTCGGTCGGCGTCAGGCCCTCGGGCAGGCGGGCCAGGTGCCCCTCGAGCACGTCGACGCTGGTCTGCGCGATCGCGAGAAGGATCTCCGACCGCCCGCCCTCGAAGTAGCGGTAGAGCGCCGACGGGGCGAAGTCAGTGCGGCGAGCGATCTCGCGTACGGTCAGCTGCTCGGCGCCGCTCTCCATGACGATCTGACGAGCGACGCGCAGGATATCGTCGCGTGTCTCTCGATGGCGCCGCTCCCGACGACCAGGACGCGGCGCTCCCGCTCGCGCGATCTGGGGCGCCTGCGATCGCGAGCCGCGCCGCCGTCCGCCGGCGGCGTCCGCACAGTTCTGCGTATGGGACATGAACGACGTTCTCCTACGCGATGTCTGTTCTTGTTGCGAACAAAGTTCACGTTAGGCCGTCGCGCGCCGGGCGTCAACCACAAAAGCAACGGCGCCGACGGCAGGCGCCGGCGACAGCGAGGTGAGACCTCAGACGTCGGCGGGGAAGACTCGCGTTGAGCGTTGGCCTCGGCGACAACGCGGGCGCACGCTCCGACAACGGAGGGATCATGGATCTCGCCACGCGCTCCTTGGGCCTGGGCGACCTGCGGTTCGTCGACCGCAGGAGCGGGACATGATCGGCGAGACCAGCTACTCCGATCCGCGTGTCATCGAGCTCATCAACCGCGACTACGTGCCCGTGCGCGTCGACAACGACCGCAACCCAGTCGCCAACCGCCGCTACAACATGGGTGGATGGCCGACGGCCGCCCTCGCGGTGCCGCTGTGTTCGATAGCCTAAATGTTGACCACCTGAGGGTGCTTCGATAGCCGAAAAGTTGACCACCCCACCGATGCCGAGCGATTTGCCGCCAGGGGCCTTCCGGCCGGCGAAAGCGCTGTCGCCGTCTACGTCTGCCGCGGAGCCTCGTGCCTGGCCCCCGCTCACTCTCCTCAGGAGTTGTGGGAGCGACTCGCCGGCGGGGGGTGAACCCGCCCCGTCGCACTCGGCGTCAGAAGCACTCCGGCGCGTCGCGCACGGCTTGCTCGAGGATGAGACGCGAGTTCTCCTTCGTGACGTGCGCGCCGTCGTAGAAGTACTTGGCGCGGCCGCCGAAGCTCGCGAGCTCCGTGTAGTCGAGGACTCTGAGGTCGTACGTCCCCTGCAGCCCTCTGAGGTAGCTCAGGAGGCGATCGTTCTTGGCCTGCCAGCCCACCTCTCTGAAAGCCTTCAGTACGATGGGATGGTAGGGCATGACGACGATCGCCGGCGTGACTCCGTGATCGTTGTAGAGCTTGAGGAGCTTCTTGAAGTAGCGGCGGGAGCGGGCCTGCGACGCGCCCGGCGCCGACGCCTTGGGCAAAAGCCGCTCAATGTAGACGCTCAAGATCGCGTCCAGCGAGACACCCCTCGCCACCCTCTCGTCGTAGCTGTTGTGGAGCAGGCATCCCCTGTCGCTGTAGCGGCTCTCCGAGGACATCCCTCCGCGCTTGGGCTTGCCGACGATCTCCCGTTGCTCCTCCAGGAACTCATCCGGGAACCAGCGCGAGAACCGCGGGTCCCAGAGAAGACCCGGGTGCAGCGGGGCATCACCGAAGTTCCCCACCTGGACGGCGAAGAAGCAGCGGAGCTCCAGGTCGGGCGCCTTCGAGAAGAGGTAGCTCGAGACCGCGTAGGCGTCCTCCACTTTGCCGTTGTGCAGGGCGAAGTTGAAGGCTGAGAGGCCGGTGAGGCGGCGGATGTGAGAGGGCTCGAAGCGCTGCGCTCGCGAGCCCCCGAACACGATCAGCTCCGGCGGCGTCTCGAGGCGCTCCACGAGGTCGGCCTTGTAGTTGCGGTCGTAGGCGGGGACGAACGCCTCCGACTCGGACGGCGCGGGGCTCGGCGTCGGGCTCACCATCGAGGTCGGCGCAGCCTTCGCGTCGGGCTTCCCCGCGTCGCGCGTCGCCGACACTCCGACGGCGACGATCACGACGCCCGTGACGATGATGAGAGCGGCGAGCGCCAGCCTCCTGCGTCGCATCTGGGTACGACGCGTTCGGCGATGCTCTCGTGATCTGTCGCGGTCGTCTCGTTCCATCGCGGACGGCGTCAGAAGCACTCCGGCGCGTCGCGCACGGCTTGCTCAAAGATGAGACGCGAGTTCTCCTTCGTGACGTGCGAGCCGTCGTAGAAGTACTTGGCGCGGCCGCCGAAGCTCGCGAGCTCCGTGTAGTCGAGCACCCTGAAGTCGCAGGTCTCCTGCAGACCCGTGAAGTAGTCGATCAGCCGATCGTGTTTAGCCTGCCAGCCCACCTCCCTGAAAGCCTCGAGGACGACGGGATGGTAGGGCATGACGACGATCGCCGGCGTCATGCCGTGGTCGTTGTAGAGCCTGATCAGCTTCTCGAAGTAGCGCCGGGAGCGGGTCTGTACCGCACCTGGCGCCGCCACCTTCGGCAGCAGGCGCTCGATGTAGACGTTCAGGATCCCCCTCAGGGGGACCCCCTCCTCCACTCTCGCGTCGTAGCCGTTGTAGAGCAGATAGCCCCTGTCGCTGAAGCGGGACGTCGAGGGCACGCCACGGGCTTCGGGCTTGCCGACGAGCTCTTGCTGCTCCCGCAGAAGCTCCGCGGGCAACCATTGCGATAACCGCGGGTCCCAGAGAAGCCCCGGGCTCAGTTGAGCATCCCGGAAGTTCCCCACCTGGACGGCGAAGAAGCAGTGGAGCTCCAAGTCGGGCGCCTTCGAGAAGAGGTAGCTCGAGACCGCGTAGGCGTCCTCCACCCTGCCGTGGGCGGCGGCGAAGTTGAAGGCGGAGAGGCCGGTGAGGCGGCGGATATGGGACGGCTCGAAGCGCATCGCGCGCGAGCCGCCGAACACGATCAGCTCCGGCGGCGTCTCGAGGCTGTCGAGAAGGTCCGCCTTGAAGGTGCGATCGTAGACGGGCACGAGGGCCTCGGCCTCCGACGACGCTGTCGTCGCCTTGGGGCTTGGCGTCGTCTTCGCAGAGGGGGTCGCCGTCGGGCTCGCCGTCGCCTTCGTGCCGGGCGTCGCCGCGTCACGCGCGAACGCCGCCCTGAGAGCGACGATCGCCAGGATCGGGACGATGAGGGCGACGGCGAACGCCAGCCCCCGCCGTCGCGCGCGGGCGCGTCGCCCTCGACGGCCACCCTCTCGTGTTCTCTCGCGGTCCTCTCGCTCCATCGCGGACTCCTGGTTCGACAAGCAGCGACCGGCCGGGCGTAGGCCGCCGACCCACGACGTAGCATCTCACGGTCGACGTGACGAGACCACGACGCAGCCCGCCGAGCGCAGGCTCGCGCTCCGGAAAGCATCGCGAGCGGCGCGCCGGCGTCGAGTGCGCCGAACACGCCGCAGCTCTGCGTCGCGGCCTTGCGCCGGCGCGTCACACCCTGTGAAATTGGGGCCGTCCACGTGAGGAGGTCGGATGCTCACCCTGTACCAAGTCGAATGGTGTCCGCACTGCCACCGCGTACGGCAGGTCCTCACCGAGCTCGGCCTCACGTTCGTCGCGGTGAACGTGCCGGCGAGGCAGGAGGAACGCGCCGACGTCGTCGCCCTCGTCGGGGGCCCGGCGGTCCCGGTCCTGCAGGACGGCGACCGGGTCGTCGCGCACTCCGACGACATCATCGCCTACCTGCGCGCCACCTACCCGGAGCCGGCCGACGCCGCCGACCACCGCGCGAGGGCGGCGTACCGCAACTCCGCCACTACCTCGCTCTCGCCGCGGGCGGCGACGGCGCGGCTCAAGGAGCTGCTCGAGGGACAGGGCTTCTCGGTGCTCGCCGAGGTAGCGGGCGCGGCCATCTCGCCGCGCCTCCCCGACGAGTACGTGCTCATCTACGCGAGTGTGCGAGCGGTCGCCGTGAAAGCATTCGAGGCCGACGCCGGGATGCCGTCGGCCGTCGCCCTCCCCTTCGTCGTCACACCCGCCGGGGACGGCAGTCTCGTCGCCGCCCCCGACCCGATCGGTCCCGTCTGGATCTACGGAGATCTGCGCCTGATCAAACCGCTCGCGGCGCTGCGCGAACGGCTGGCCGCGGTCTTCTCGGGCCTCTGACGCGGCTGGAGGCAGGCCTCAGCGGCGGTCGCTCGACCCGCCGCGCCCCTCTACATCCGTGACGGCGAGAACGGCGCGCCGGGGAGACCCTCCTCCGGGTCCGCCCACACGCCCAAGCGGCGGAAGCGCTCGCGTCGCTGCCGGCGTCGCACCTCGGGGTCGAGCTGCTGGAGTTCGTCGAGCGCCGCCGAGATACCCGCGCCGACGGCGTGCGCCGCTGCCTCGGGATCCTTCTGGGCGCCGCCGCGGGGCTCCTTGATCACCGTCTCCACGACGCCGAGATCGTAGAGGTGCGAGGCCGTGGGGCGCAGCGCCTCCGCGGCCTGCGGCGCGAACTCGGCGTCGCGCCAGAGGATCGCGGCGCAGCCCTCCGGCGAGATGACGGAGTAGGTCGCATTCTCCTGCATCAGCACGCGGTCGGCGACGGCCAGAGCGAGAGCGCCGCCCGAGCCGCCCTCGCCGATGATGGTGGCCACCACCGGCACGGTCAGGCGCGCCATCTTGAGCATGGTCTCGGCGATGGCGCGCGCCTGCCCGCCCTCCTCCGCGGCGACCCCGGGGTAGGCGCCCGGCGTGTCGACGAACGTGAGCACCGGCAGGCGGTGGCGCTCTGCCAGCGTGAACAGGCGCTGCGCCTTGCGGTAGCCCTCCGGCTTGGCCATCCCGAAGTTGTGCGTGGTCTGCTCGTCGAGCGTGCGGCCCTTCTGGTGGCCGACGACGAGCACCGCCCGCCCGCGGAACCACCCGAGACCTCCGACGATGGCGGGGTCGTCCGCGCGCAGGCGGTCGCCCTTCAGCTCCTCGAAGCCGTCGATCAGGAGCGCGATGTAGTCGCGTGTGCGCGGCCGCTCCTTGTGCCGCGCGATCTCGACGGTCACCCAGGTGTCGTGGCGGTGACGCTCATGCCGAAGGGTCTTCAGCTTCATCTGGAGCTTGTCGATCTCCTCGGACAAATGCACGCCGGGCATAAGCGGCAACCGCTTGAGCTCGTTCACGCGTTGCCTCAGCCAGCCGGCCCGTGCCTTGTCCACCCGATCCTCGTGTCTCTCCTCGTTCAGGTCCCTCACCTCCCTTCAGGAGGCGCAGGTAGGCGCCCAGCTTCTCGTTGAGGTCCTCGCGCCGCACGATCGCGTCGAGGTGCCCCAGCTCGAGGTTGCGTTCGGCACTGCCGAACCCGGCAGGGAGAGCCTCGCGCGTGGTCTGCTGGATCACGCGCGGCCCGGAGAAGTACAGCTGCGCGCCGGGCTCGGCGACGCAGATGTCGGCGAGCGTCGCGAAGCTTGCCACGACGCCGCCGGTGCAGGGGTCGACGAGCAGGGCGATGAACTGGACGCCGGCCTCCGCCATGAGATCGACCGCGCAGCTCGTCTTGGCCATCTGCATGAGAGAGAGGATGCCCTCCTGCATGCGGGCGCCGCCGGAGCTGCAGACGGCGACCAGCGGCAGATGCTCGCCGGCGGCCAGCTCGGCGCTGCGCCACAGCTTCTCGCCGACCACGCTGCCCATGCTCCCGGCCATGAACCCGAAGTCCAGGACGGCGAGGACGCAGGCCGTGCCCCCGATCGTCGCGGTCCCCGTCACGATGGCCTCGGTGAGGCCGGTCTTGCCTTGGGCCTCGAGGACGCGCTCCGGGTAGGTCTGAATGTCGACGAAACGCAGCGGGTCGAGCGTCTTGACGCCGTCCCAGAGCTCCCGGAAGCTGTCAGGGTCGCACAGCTGTCCGATACGTTCGCGCGCGCCGATGCGCGCGTGGTAGCCGCAGAGGGGGCACACGAAGAGGTGCTCGCGGACGACGGCGAGGTCGCTGGGCGCGTGGCACGACCGGCACACCCAGTCGCGGGGGGCGGGGCCAGGTCCGCGGTGCTCGATCTCAACGGTGACGTTCATCGGCAGACCGGGTGCGCCCCGACCCTCATGGGCCCCAGGACGCCCTACTCCTCGAACCGGCGGAAGATGAGGGTGACGTTGTGGCCGCCGAAGCCGAAGGAGTTGGAGGCGGCCACCTCGACCCGCGCCTCCCTGGCCGTGAGCGGCACGTAGTCGAGGTCGCACTCAGGGTCGGGATCGGTCAGGTTGACCGTCGGGTGGATGCGACCCTTGACGATGCTGAGCACGGTCGCGACCGCCTCGATCGCGCCCGAGGCCCCGAGGCAGTGCCCGATCATCGACTTGCTCGACGAGACTGCGACGCGCGCAGCATGCTCGCCGAGAGCGACCTTGATCGCCTTCGTCTCGGCGATGTCGCCGGGCGCCGTCGCCGTGCCGTGGGCGTTCACGTAGTCGACGTCGGCCGGGGAGAGACCGGCCTTCGAAAGCGCCGCCGTCATGGCCCGCGCCTGCGACTCGCCCGTCTCGTCGGGCGCCGTCATGTGGAAGGAGTCCGAGCTCATGCCGGCGCCGGCCAGCTCGACGTAGACGTGAGCGCCTCGTGTGCGCGCGTGGTCGAGATCCTCGAGCAGGAGGCAGCCGGCGCCCTCGCCCATCACGAAGCCGTCGCGGCCGCTGTCGAAGGGCCGGGAGGCCGCGGTGGGGTCGTCGTTCCGGCGGGACAGCGTGCGGGCGGCCGCGAAGCCGGCGAGGGCGACGGGGCCGATCGGCGCTTCGCTGCCGCCGGCGAACATCGCGTCGGCGTCGCCGCGACGGATGATCTCGAAGGCGAGTCCTATCGCGTCGGAACCAGCCGCGCACGCGGTGCAGGTCGAGCTCAGCGGGCCCTTGGTGCCCAGTTCGAGCGACACGTGAGCGGCCCCCATATTGGGGATCATCATGGGCACGAGCAGCGGGTTCGTGCGCTCCGGCCCCTGGATGAGCAGCTTCTCGATCTCGATGTGCAGGGTCTGGAGGCCGCCGACGCCGCTGCCGATCACCGCCCCGACACGCTCCGCCTCGGGGCGAGGATCGAACTCCGCGTCGGCGGCCGCCATCTTCGCGGCGCCGACGGCGTACCGGCTGAACAGGTCGAGGCGGCGGACCTTCCGCTTCTCGAGGTACTCCTCCGCGTCAAAGCCCTGGACTTCGGCGGCGATGTGCACGCGCTGGTCGCTGTGGTCGAAGCGCGTGATCTCCCCCACGGCCGATTCGCCGGCCACGAGGCGCTCGAACATACGGTCGGCGTCGCAGCCGAGCGGCGAGACCACACCTAGCCCGGTGACCACGACCCGTCGCGCTCCGTTCGTACTGCGTACCATCTTCCGCCGTTCCTGCCCGTTCGCCTTCAGATGCCGAGCCCGCCGTCGACCGGCAGCGTCACGCCGGTGACGAAGCGGGCTTGGGGCGAGGCGAGGAAGACGACCGCGTCCGCCACGTCCCGCGCCGACCCGATGGTCTTCATCGGCGTCGCCTCGACGATCAGCTGCCGCGTCTCCTCCGGCAGCGCCTGCGTCATCGGCGTGTCAATGTAGCCGGGGGCGACCGCGTTGACCCGAACGCCGCGCCCGCCGAGCTCCTTGGCCAGCGACTTGGTGAGGCCGATGATCCCGGCCTTCGCGGCGGCGTAGTTGGCCTGCCCCGCGTTGCCCCGGCGGCCCACCACGCTGGCGAGGTTGATGATACAGCCTGAGCGACGCCTGAACATGCGCCGGGCGGCCGCCTTGCTCACGAGAAAGGTGCCGCGCAGGTGCGTACGCACCACGGCGTCGAACTCGGCCGCGTCCATCAGCATGATCACGTTGTCGCGCGTGATACCGGCGTTGTTCACGACGACGCCCAGCGGTCCGAGCTCGAGCTCGACGCGCTCGGCCATGGCGTTGACCTGGTCCTCGTCGCCGACGTCGGCCAGGACCACGAGGCCGCGCCGCCCAAGCGCCTCGATCTCGCCCACTACCTCGGCGCAGGCCTCTTCGTTGCCGGTCACGTCGTTGACGGCGACGTCGGCGCCCGCCGCGGCCAGGGCGCAAGCGATCTCGCGCCCGATGCCGCGGCCGGCGCCGGTCACCAGCGCGACGACCCCCCCGAGATCCAGCTCGATGCTCACGCGCCCTCCTGCTCATTCGTAGGTAGGCTCACAGCGGCGACCGACTCGAGGTCGCCGGCGCGCGCCGTCTCCGCCTCGGGCACGATCCGCGACACCAAGCCGCTGAGGACCGATCCCGGGCCGAGCTCGAGGAAAGAATCATATCCCGCCGCCCACAGAGCCCTCACCGCTTGGGTGAAGCGCACCGGCGAGACGAGCTGGCGCAGCAGGAGCTCGGCGAACCGGTCGCGCTCGAAGGCGAGGCTGCAGACCGAGTAGAAGGGCGGCTCGGGAGTCTCCCACTGCGCCGCCCGGAGCGCCTCTCCCAGCGGCTCGAGAGCGGCCTCGATGAGCGGGCTGTGGAAGGCTCCGCTGACCTTGAGGGGGATGACACGCCGGGCCCCGGCCTCCGTGGCGCGCTCCGCCAGCGCCCGCAGCGCGCCCGGGCGGCCGCTGACGACAACCTGCCCCGGCGCGTTGAAGTTGGCCGGCCAGACGCCGTCGAGCCCGGAGCAGAGTCCTTCGACGGCGTCGTCCTCGAGCCCGAGGACAGCGACCATGCCGCCGGGGCTGCGCCGGGCGGCCTCGAGCATCGCGCGGCCGCGCTCCCGGACCACCCGTACGGCCTGGCCGAACGGCACCACGCCGGTGGCGACGAGGGCTGAGTACTCGCCCAGGCTGTGCCCGAAGGCGACATCGAAGCGCAGCCCCTCGCGGCGCAGAAGGCGATAGACGGCGATCGAGTGGGTGAGCAGCGCGGGTTGCGCGATGTCGGTGCGATCGAGAAGCTCGGCGGGGCCCTCGCCGCAGAGCGCGGCCAAGTCGAGGCCGAGGACCGAGGACGCCTCGTCGAACGTGTCGCGCACGAGGCGATCGTCCTCGCACAGGTCCATCCCCATGCCGAGGGCCTGCGACCCCTGGCCGGGGAACATCAGCGCGAGCCGGCCCACGCGCCTACAGTTCCCACTTGGTCAGACAGGACCCCCAGGTGAGCCCGGCGCCGAAGCCGGCCATGAGCAGCATGTCGCCCTTCTTGAGGCGCCCGTTCTGACTGGCCTCGTGCAGGCAGAGCGGGATCGAGGCGCACGAGGTGTTGCCGTAGCGGTCCAGGTTCGAGAAGACCTGATCGTCGCGGAAGCCGAGACGGCGGGCCGCCGACTCGATGATGCGGATATTCGCCTGGTGTGGCACGAAGAGGTCGACGTCGTCGACGGTGAGGCCGGCGTCTTGAAGGACCTTCTCGCACGACTCCACGACGGTGCGCGTCGCAAACTTGAAGACCTCACTCCCGACCATGCGCATGGCGTGCTCGCCATCGCGAACCGTCGCGTGGGTCGCAGGCCGGCGCGAACCGCCGGCCGGGATGCCGAGATACGGGGCGCCGCTGCCGTCGTTGCCGAGGTCGAACGAGAAGATGCTCCCGTTGTCGGTCGGCTGCACGAGCACGGCGCCGGCCGCGTCGCCGAAGAGGACGCAGGTGCTGCGGTCCTCCCAGTCGACCATCTTGCTGAGCACCTCGGCGCCCAGCACGAGGACGTGCTCGTAGATGCCGGCGGCCACGAACGCGGTCGCGATGGCGAGGCCGTAGACGAAGCCGGTGCAGCCGGCCTGCACATCGAAGGCTCCGGCGCGACGCGCCCCGATGCGCTCGGCGACGATCGACGCGGTGGCCGGCGTGATGTGGTCGGGCGAGATGGTCGTGACGATCACGAGGTCGAGGTCGGAGGCCTCGATGCCGCTCGCCCCGAGGCAGCGCTCGGCGGCGACGACCGCGAGGTCGCTCGCCGCCTCGTCGGCCTGAGCGATGCGGCGCTCGCGGATCCCGGTACGCGACGTGATCCACTCGTCAGACGTGTCGAGGATCTGGGCGATCTCATCGTTGGTGAGGACGCGCTCCGGCACATGGATGCCGAGCGAGCTGATGCGAGCCCCCTTGACGAGGCCGCGCCTCAGACCGATCATGCCGGGTCTCCGCGGAGCCTCGCGTCGCCGGCGGCGATCGCGGCGGCGTCCACCACGGCGAACATCAGCTCGGCCCGGCAGGCAAGCTGTCCCTCGACCCTGGCGATCGCCTTCGCCTTGCCGACCGGCCCATGCACGCTCGTGATCTCGACCTCGAGTCGAAGCGTATCTCCGGGCTTGACGACGCGCTTGAAGCGCACCTTATCGATGCCGGCGAAGAGGCCGACCTTGCCCTCGATGCCGCCGGCGCTGCTCGCGGCGATCGTCGCCGCCTGAGCCAGCGCCTCGACGATGAGGACGCCGGGCATGACCGGGTTGCCGGGGAAGTGCCCGGCGAACCAGAAGTCGTCGTCGCGCAGCGTCCTCTGGGCCACGCAGCGCACGCCCGGCTCGAGCTCGAGCACCTTGTCCACCAGAAGGAAGGGCGGGCGCTGCGGCAACAGGGCCTCGAGCTGAGCGCGATCGAGCTTCACGATGTCTTCAGCTCACGCTCACGACGACCGCGGCGCCGACCGACGCCGACGACGAGCGCGACGAGCGCGAGACCCCAGCCGATCGCGGTCTTGACCGGCACCGTCCTGCCGCCGGGCAGCGGCAGGCGACCGAGCGCCCTGTCCAGCGACTCGAGAGTCTCGTCGACGACCCGGCCGAGCGGCCGAGGGCTCCCCGGCGCGGGTTCGGCGGCGACCACCGCCATCAGGCGCTCACTGAAGCCGGGCGACGGGGCGAGCATCGTCCGGCCCCAAGCGGCCAGCGTGCCGCGCAGCGCCGAGAGCTCACGGAGTTCGGTCGTGCAATCGGGACAGAAGCTCAGGTGCCGCTGAAGCTCGGCGACCTCGACGTAGCCGAGCTCGCCGTCGATGTAGCGGTTGAGCTGCGCGTGGCAGTGGCCACACTCCATCAGGACTCCTCCCCGCGCACGCCGCCGGCGCGCAGCCTCAGACGTAGCGAAGCGCGCCCGCGGTGGACCATGACCTTGACGGTGCCGAGCGGGCGCCCGGTGAGCTCCGCGATCTCCTGGTACGGCAGACCGTAGATGTCGCGCAGCACGGTGGGGCCGCGGTAGTCGTCGGGCAGCCCGGCGAGGGCGTCGACGAGGGTGCGCACATCGACGCCCTCGCCGAGCTCGGCCGCGGCCCCATCGGCCAGATCGGGGAGTTCGACCGGCTCCGGCCGCCGGCGCTCGCGGCGCTGATAGTCGAGCGAGGTCGTCAGCGCCAGCCTGAAGAGCCAAGTCGAGAACGACGCCTCGCCGCGGTACTGGGACAGCGAGCGGTAGCAGCGCAGGAGAGCTTCCTGCGCCGCATCTTCGGCGTCGACATGGGCGCCGAGCACGTTGTACGCGACTGAGTACACCATCGTCTGGTAACGCTCCACGATCAGTCTGAAGGCGTCGTGATCGCCGGCCGCGGCCCTGGCCAGGTCGTCCGGCGACGGGTCGGGAGGCGTGTGCCACTCTCTGACGTTAGACGAAGCCACGGGCGAGAAGGTTACACCCGGGCGGGGTCTCGCTGCGTACCGCTCGGTCGCAGAGCGCGACGAAGCCGACCGCACCACCGCGATGACGGTCGAGCGGACCGAGAACGAGGGTCAGGGCGACCCCTCGACCAGCGCCTGGTCCTACGACCCCCTCGGCCAGCTCTCCGCCCAGGGTGCCGTCGAGAGCACTTGACTTTCATCCGTCCGCAGCGAGCTCGCCCCCGTGCGGTTGCGGATCATCGGCGCAGCACGCCGTGCCGGTCCTCACACCGACGCTGCGTCGGTCGTGGAGTCGTCGGGGCGCGTATCGGCGCCTCCTGTCACAGGCAGGTCGATTGACAAGGCCCGGGCGCGAAGCAGGACGAGCGCAGCGATGAGTGCCGGCAGGGCGCCGAGGAAGACAGCTGAGAAGGCCGCGATGCCGGCATCTTCAACAGTGCCCCCTGTCAGCAGCGCGACGAGGGGCGCGATGAGGACCGCGGCCCCATACAGAGCAAGCACGACAAGACCGGCCGCACGATACACCCGAGCACGTCGCCGTGCCTGGCTCGTCAGCTCACGGCCCTGGTCAACATATGCACTTGCGGCTTCGGCCAGATGAGCCGGGCGCTTCTCGAACGCGAAGTCGTTGCCGTAGATGCGCACGAGAGCGACGAGCCCTAAGGGGACGACGACGAAGAGTGCGCCAAGAGACACAAGAGACGCCCAGAGAGATGGCACCTGCAGAGCCATGAGTACGGACTGCAGAAGAACGCCAACGGCAAGGCAGATCGAGCCACCGAGGCGAGCAGGCCTGCCCCTTACGCCATAGTGTGCCGTGATCTGCAACCTGCCCGTGGCGAGAACGTACATGGCATAGAGCGCCAGGAGCAAGAGACCCATCAGAGCCCCCTCTCTCTCAAGTGAGTATCTAAGCTTAGGAGACGCATTCGGCCCAGAAGTCCGCGCGATACTCAGGGCGAGGCCAGCGCGCCTTCATGCCTCGTCGACCCTATGGTCGTGCGCGTCCGAGCTCGGCGGGCGGGCGACCCCGGGGAGCTTGTCCCAGCCGCCCTTGGCGATGTGCTCGGCGCGGCGCTCGAGAAGCACCTCGAGCGGCGCATCGACCTCGCGCTCGACCCACTGCTCGTACTCCTCGAAGCTCTTGTGGGGGTAGAGGCGTGCCAGGGGCAGGGTCCGGGCGAGCGCCAGCTTCTTGCGCTTCTCCTCGGCGCTCTCCCCGGCGCGCCCGTAGTACTTGAGGATCTGGATGTAGGAGCTCCAGATGGCCAGCGGGTTCGCCGTGTGCTCGAGCTGCCGCTGCAGCTCCGCTCGATAGAGGTCGATGATCGCGCCCTCGCCGAGATCCCCGGCTGAGAGGATGGGGAAGCGCTCCCGCAGGGCCGCGACGGCCGTCATGTACTCGGCGGGGTGGTCCTCGTACTCGATGACGAACTGGAGGTTCCTCCTGTCGTGCACCATCAGGTGATCGAACGAGGTCCCACAATGGACAAGGCTCATGGCGATGAAGTCGGGGCGATACCTCGGACGGTAGATGGTCGCATACTTCGTCAGCTCGATGCCAAAGACGACCGGGTCGTAGATGCGCAGCAGTTTGCGCCCGCCCTTGTAGCGCTTCAGCAGCGGGAACTCGGCCAGCCAGTCGGCGCAGAGCTGTCGTTCGTCGACACCCATCGCGACACTCCTCACTGGTACCAGTACTTGAACACCTCGACGGTCCCGTGCTGCTCGTACTTGGTGCGCTGCGCCGTGCTCATTCTAGCGGCGTCGCCGAACTTCCAGTCGAAGACGCGGCGGGTGCTCTCGTGATACACGTCGAGAATGCTCAGGCGGTCGTCGCTCCCCCACTTGCGGGCCTTCGGCCTCAGTCCCACGACGCCGAACATGCTGTGGTAGCGCTTAACGAACCTAGATGATTGATTCCACGCCCGCAGTCTCAGGCGCAGTAGTCGACGAGGGCTCGGCTCGCTCGTCCCAGCCGCTGGTTGAGGCTGATGCAGGCCGCGAGGCAGAGGAAGCGCGAAAGGACGCGCTCGCGCAGCCCAGCCATGGTACGGGCGCCGTGACGTTCCAGCGTGAGCAGATCCTTGCAGGTCCAGAAGATCGACTCGATGCGCTGGCGGATCGGTGCCAGATGCGGGCCGCGGCCGGCTTCGTCCTTTCGCGTCGGCCGCGGGCCAGCAGTTCGAGTGCGACCTCACGTTCGTCACGCCTGGGATCGGCGAGCCTGAGCGCCCTCGGCGTGCCGTCGGGCGCGGCCAAGAGGTGCAGACGCAGGCCCCAGAACCAGCGCGAGTGAGAGGCGCAGTAGCCGTAACCGGCCACGTCTGCAAGGGCCGAGCGCTTGACGGTCTCGCGGCTTCTCGCGCACTCGACCGGGGTCGAGTCGATAAGCAAGAGCTCATCGCCGTAGCCCGGGCTCTGCTGCGCGAAGTGGGCCATGAGCCACTCGATCGTGTCGGCCAGGCGCCGGCGGCGCTTGAAGTAGGCCGGCTGGCCGGGCAGAACCGGGAACAGGTGACCGAGCTGGCGCCGCGCGACCGCGAGGAAGCGCCGGTCGCTGGGGAATGCCCATGATCGCCTGGACGACGCAGAGCGTGACCACCTCGGCGTCGGTGATCCGGCGCCTCGCGTTGCGCTTGGGGGCTCGCAAGAGATCGTCGGCTGTGCAATAGATGACCGTGCAGAGAGTGTCGAGGTCGGCGTCCATCGTGGCCTCCGGGCAGACGGTGTCTTAGGCACCGTCGGCTTCGGCCTCTCTGCGTTGCTTTCCTTGGGCACGGTCACATTCGTGGAATCAATCATCTAGCGGCCAGGGTCTTCCTCCAGTAAGCGTATGATCCTCCGCGTTCTCATTCGCTCTTCTTCAGCAAAAGGCCCAGTCACCGACGCGAGGCTAGAGGTGAGGGCCGGCAGAGCGGACTTGATTCTGAACGTTTCGATGAGAGAGAGCGCATCGTAGCTCCTCTCGTCCAGTAGCCACTCTGCGAGGATCTCGTCGAAGGTCTTACGGTCCGCTTCATCCAGCGACTTGTAGACCCGCTCCAGATCAAAACTACTGTCGATGGGGGACTTGTTGGCCGTCGCTCTGTCGTCGGCTTCCTTCCAGAGACGCTCGAAATCAGCACGTGTCATTCCGCTCATCACTCGCTCCACCAGCCTGATGAATGCCGAAACTGAGCATCGGACGAAACATCATTTGCCAAGACTCACCGGGTGACCTGCGTCCTCGTGACAGACAAGGGCACGATTGTAGCTGGGAGCATGAAGGAGGGTCTTCCCGACGCCCGAATAGCGGCCGCGCCGCGGGGTGGCAGAGCGGCGACGAACATTTTCTTCATGCACGCCGAGGAGAACGCCCTCTATGCGGCGGGCGTGATGTCCGCCAAGCCCATGGCTTTGGGTGTGGCCGGGGCGAAGATCTGCCCGAATCGGTGCCGGCCGCTGATCCGCTCGCTGGGAGGCACGATCACGAGCGACTACACTGCAGTATGGTGACGGTGTGGAGAGCGGCCTGAGATGAGCGACTACGTCGAGCACGACCGGGGCTATCTGGCCGAGCAGCTCGAGCGCCTGCCCGCGCAGCTGCGTGTCGCCTTCGCGGCAGCCTGTGCCGAACGCCTCTACCAGCGCTTCGCCTCCTTCGAGCGCAGGTTCGGCAGGAGCGTGCCCGGCGAGCTTCGCGCGATGCTCGACCGGCTGTGGGCCATGGCCGAGGCGCGCGAGGGTCACGGTGAGTGGACGAAGCAGAGCCTCGAGCGCCTGGACGCGCTCATGCCGGACTTTGACCCGGACGTGTGGCTGCCCGGCCAGGACGAAGCCGATGACTTCGTCGCCGCCTTGCACTACACCATCAAGGCCCTTGAGCTCGATGGGGGGCAGGCGGCGTACCTGGGCGGCCGAGTGCGCCTACGACGCCTGCGACCGCATCATCCAGAACGGGCCCGGCCACGACCCCAGTGCACCCGGAGCCGAGGAGGCGGCCCTCCGCGACCCCCTCGTGCAGGCCGAGCTCTCCCGTCAGCGCCGCGACCTCGAGGAGTTGCTGCGGGGGCCCGATACGCCCGAGCTCCTGCGCAGGCTGCTGGAGCGGGCGAAGCGGGAGTCCGTCCCGAGCGACACGCCGTAGCGGCGGGGCCAGGCGGGACACGCACAGCGGTGTTTCGTGAAGCATGCACCGGAGTCGTACAGTGTGGCGCCGCCGACCTGCCGACATCCTGCTGACGAGACGCCCTGACACCGGGCCGCACGCCCCGTCACCGCCGCCCGACGACTGCAGAACCTCCATCGCCGGTTCGAGCCCGGTCGCCGCCTCCAGCTTCTCTCCTGCAAACAGGCACTGTTCTTGTGTGCGCCGTCGTGCATCTCGGCGCGCGACATGATGGATTTGGATGAAGATGAGATCCATGATCTTGCCGCCCTACTCGCTCTCGCCTGTACGGCCTACAACCTGTGCGACTGCGGGCCCTTCTGGCGGAGCCGTCTCCGGCGTAGGGCACGGGGTCAGGAACGGGCTTGCAGGCCCGCCCTGCGAGCCCGGAACGCGCTCAGGTCAGTCGCCGCCGGCTCACTGGAGCGCTGCCCGGCAGCGGTGGTCTTCTCAAGGCCGCTTCTTCAGTGGCGCGCTGAGGACCAGGGCCACGAACGCTTCGGCGTCGTACACGCTCACAACGACCGCGCGCATCGCCTCGACGATTAGCCTCAGGTCCGCCTCGTCGAGGTCGTGTTCGTGTTCGAGGCCGAGCTCGGCAGGGGCCCCCCGACAAACCAGGGCGTTCGTCGGGTAGCCCGATGAGGCGCGCCGCATGAGCAGCGGTCCGGCCGCGGGGTCCTCGAGCCCCGTCCAGTGCACGATCCGGTCGCGAATGAAGGAGATGTTCGTGCCGATGTCGATATCAGGATCGCCTCGTTCCGCAAACTCATCCTCGACTAGAAGCGTCGTCGCTCCGGAGCGATTCAGGACTCGGAACAGGTCGGCGGCTACCAGGTCAGAGGCACGGGTGCTGATCCTCCGCCCGTAGTCGTCAAGGCCGTCGCACAACGGCTCCGCCTCCTGAGGGACGAGCAACCGTGCTGAGAATGATGCGCCGGCCAGGCGCTCGGCTGCGAGAAGGGCCAAGGGCGTCCCCCGCGCGAGTGATTCGCCCACCCACTCCCACGCGTGCGCCGGTTCGACGAACACCCCGATACGCTCGATCATGGGTTTGCCTGGCAGCGCGTGTTCTTGACTTCAGTGATCACGCCGGGAGGCATACCCTCCGCGATTCTGTCCCTGCCGTTGCTTTGGAACGGCGTCTTGAACCCGACGACGCCGGAGAGGTGGCCGAACGCCGACTCATCCGGATTGACCTCTCGCCATCTCCTCCAATCCGCCAAGGAAGATCGCCCGTTGGGAATCTGCGAGAGGCCTGCTTCCAGGCGACTGTGTGAAGCTACTGAGAGCCTCCGCTGGCGACACGAATGGCACTTCGCCCTCGAGCCATGGCCGCCGCCTGGCCTGTGAATGAACGAGTGCCATGTCCCAGTCGCGCTCACCCCACACGGACCAAGTCCCAGTTGAGCCGACCAGTGCCACGACGTTGGCCGTGTAGACGATGGCTCCGAGCCCAAGCGGATCACCTGGGGACATGTAGCTCATCTGTGGCCAGTAGCCGTTCGGTAGCGCTTCTCGACCCATGCAGAAACCTGGGTAGTGCCCGTAGTTCCCGTAGTAATGATCAAGCGGATCCGGTTCGAGAGTCACGAGCGTAATGGCCTCATCTCCGTGGACATCACAGAGCGCGCAAAGCACCTCCGCGAACTTCCCACTGAGAACGACATCATACTGGCACGCATCGACGCCACCGGACGCAGCCCGAAACGGCAGATTGGGCAGGCGGCGGGTAAGGTCGATGACCGAGCCGACCTTCGAGAGGAAGTCGGAGAACTCGGCGTTGGAGCGTGGAAGAAGAGGTTCGCCTCTCACAAGAGATCCCCCAGCCAACCCAAACGAATCTCGAGCATCTTACCGGATGCGGCAGGGTAGAAGTCTCCTGTCCAGCCCTCGTAGGTGGAGTCGTAGACGTAGCCTGCGTAGCGCAGGGGGTTGCGCTCGGAGGTGATTGGCTCCATCCAGCTGTGGTCCATCGCCGTTGTGTCCGTGGAGTCTCAGTGATCGGGCCGGGTTGCGTGTCGGAAGTGAGCTTCGCGACCGGGTAGGTCGTCGTCTGTGTGAGCGTGGCGCTCGCCTCGTCTCCGACCTCGACCTGCGCACGTTCGCCCGGGCGGCGAGGCCGGCGCCCTCCGGGGCGCCGCCTGGCCCATGCCGGTGTTCGGGCGCTTCGGGGAGCTCACTGGCCGCACCTTCGCTGCCCACCACAACAACGATGATGCGAACTCCCTGACGCGCGAGAGCGAGATCTCACGTGAAGACCTTACGAGCTTCCCATCGGACGACCTTTGTGCGACCCCGGCACATCCTTGACGCCGTGGCTCCGGTAGCTGCGCGACACCCCCGAACGCCCTGAGCGGGCGGGCCGCCGGCCTACACGCTCGGTCACGGCGCCGGGTAAGCTGGAGCGGTGAGGACCTTCTGGCGGATCACCAAGCTTCTCGGCGACTACAAGTGGCTGACCGTCGCCGGCTTCGTCTTCGCCTTCGCCCAGATGGGTCTGGGTCTCATCGTGCCGCGAGTCATCCAGCTCACGATCGACCGCGTCCTCATCGGCGGCGAGAGCGGGCTGCTGGTCTGGTACGGGCTCGCCCTGCTGGCCGTTGCCGCCGTTCGCCTCGCCGTCGCCATCGCCCGCCGCTACGTGAGCGGCAAGACCAGTCTCGGCATCGAGTACGACCTGCGGAACCGCCTGTGGGCGCACCTGCTGCGCCAGCCGTACGGCTACTACGACCGCTGGGCCACCGGCCAGCTCATGTCGCGCGCCATGAGCGACGTGCAGAACGTGCGCATGTTCCTCGGCTACGGTCTGGTCTTCTTCGCCACCAACATCGTGATGATGGTGGCGATCGCCGTGATCCTCCTCGTGCTCGACTGGCGGCTGGCGCTGCTGTCGCTGTCCTTCCTGCCCGCCCTGCTGGTCGTGACCTGGCGCTTCAGCCGGAGGCTGCAGCCGATCCTCAAGGACGTGCAGCAGCGCCTCGCCGACGTGACGGCGGCGGCCGAGGAGAACGTCGTCGGCTCGCGCATCGTGCGCATCTTCGCGCGCGAGGACGACGAGCTCGCCAAGTTCAGCGCGCGCAGCGCGCGCGTCTTCGAGGCCAGCGTCAACGCCGCCCGCACGCGCGCCGTCTACATCCCGCTGATCGCCTTCATCCCCAACCTCGCGATCGCATTCTTGCTGTGGTACGGCGGCCGCCAGGTCGCGCAAGGCGACCTTTCGCTCGGGGCCCTCGTCGCCTTCTACACCTACCTCATGATGCTGGTGTACCCGGCGCAGGTGATCGGCTGGCTCACAGGTCTCGCCCAGCGCGCCATCGCCAGCGGGGACCGCGTGTACGAGCTCCTCGACGCGCCCGTCGAGATGGAGGAGCGCCCCGGCGCCACGCCGCTCCCGGCCCTGCGTGGCGAGGTCGCCTTCGAGCGCGCGAGCTTCTCGTACATCGACCGCGAGGTGCTCGCCGAGGTGGACCTCGAGGTGCCGGCCGGGCGCACGGTGGCGCTGGTCGGGCACACCGGCTGCGGCAAGACCACGCTCACCAACCTGATCCCGCGCTTCTACGACGTCAGCGCCGAGCGCGTACTGGTCGACGGGCACGACGTGCGCGACGTGAAGCTCGACGACCTGCGCCGTCACGTCGGGGTCGTGACCCAGGATCCGTTCCTCTTCTCGATCTCGATCGCCGACAACATCCGTGCCGGCCGGCCTGAAGCGAGCGACGACGAGGTGCGCGCCGCCGCCCGAGCGGCGCAGGCCGAGGAGTTCGTCCTGTCCCTGCCCGAAGGCTACGAGACCGTCGTCGGCGAGCGCGGCTTCACGCTCTCGGGCGGGCAGCGGCAGCGGATCGCCATAGCGCGGGCCCTCGTGATGGACCCGCGCATCCTCGTCCTCGACGACGCCACCTCGAGCGTCGATGTGGAGACGGAGTTCCGGATCCGCGGCGCGCTGGCCGAGGTGATGAAAGGGCGCACCACCTTCATCATCGCCCATCGACCCTCGACGATCGCGCTCGCCGACGAGATCGTCGTCCTCGACGCAGGGCGCATCGTCGAGCGCGGCCGGCACGACGACCTGATGGCCGGCGACACGCTGTACCGGCGCATGTTCGGGCGCGCCGAACGCGAGCACTGCACGCTTGATGAGGTCGACGAGGCAGGGGAGAGCTGATGGCGGCCGTCTCGCGCCACACCGGGCCTCACGGCAGCGGCGCCGGCGTCGAGGAGCTGCGCGGCTGGCGCGCCTTCCTGCACCTGGCGCGCGAGCTCCGGCTCGCGCGGCTCGCCCGTCTCGCCGCGCCCTATCGCCGTCGCGCGCTCGCCAGCGTCGCCGCGATGCTGGTCGTGACGCTCACCGGCCTTGCCGTCCCATATCTGCTCGCCATCGCCATCGACCGCGGCATCACCCAGGGCGACCTGGGCGTTCTCGACCTCGTGATCGCCGTGTTCGTCGCCCTCTCGGTGCTCAACCTCGGCGCCAGCTACCTCCAGACCTACCTCGTGAGCTGGGTCGGCTCGCACATCATCCTCGACCTGAGACGGGAGCTCTTCGCCCACATCCAGAAGCTCTCGCTCGACTTCTTCAGCCGCCAGAAGACGGGCTGGATCGTCTCGCGGCTCACCAACGACATCGACGCCCTCGACCAGCTCGTGACCGACGGCGTGGTCTCGCTGGTCACCAACTCGCTGACCTTCGCCGGCGCCATCGTCTTCCTCTTCGTGCTCGACTGGCGGCTGGCGCTCGCCACGCTCTCGATCATGCCGCTGGTCGTGGCCGCGACCTTCATCTTCCGCAGCCGCTCGGCGCTCGCCTACGCTCTCGTCCGCGAGCGCATCGCCAACGTGAGCGCCCACCTGCAGGAGTCGATCTCGGGCATCCGCGTGCTCAAGGCGTTCCGGCGCGAGCGCGCCGACTACGAGGGTCTCGACCGCGCCAACACCGAGTACCGCGACGCCAACATGCGCACGGTGGTGCAGAGCGGCGTGTACTTCCCGTTCGTCGAGCTCATGTCCGCGGTCGGCGTCGTCATCGTGCTCTGGTACGGCGGCTCCCTGGTGAGCGACGGCACCCTGCGAATCGGCGTGCTGGTCGCCTTCATCGGCTACCTGGCGAGCTTCTTCGACCCACTCCAGCAGCTCTCGCAGCTCTACAACACGTTCCAGGCCTCGATGGCGGCGGTCAAGAAGATCTACACGGTGCTCGACACGGAGCCCGATCTGAGTGACGCGCCCGACGCCCGGCCGCTGCTCGACGCCCGCGGCGAGATCGAGATGCGGGGCGTCACCTTCGGCTACGACAGGGACCTCCCGGTGGTCCGCGACATCGACTTCACGGTCGGCGCCGGTCGCACCGTGGCCTTCGTCGGCGCGACCGGCGCCGGCAAGTCCACGATCATCAAGCTGCTGGCCCGCTTCTACGACCCCGACGAAGGGACCGTCCTCCTCGACGGGTACGACCTGCGCACGGTCACCACGCGCTCGCTCCGCGAGCAACTCGCCGTCGTCCCCCAGGAGACCTTCCTCTTCTCGGGCTCGATCCTCGACAACATCCGCTTCTCGCGACCCTCGGCCGACCCCGAAGAGGTCAAGCGCGTCGCCCGCATCGTCGGCGTGCACGACTTCGTCGAGAGCCTCCCGGACGGCTACGACACCGAGGTGCAGGAGGGCGGCGGCGGGCTCTCGACCGGCCAGCGCCAGCTGATCTCGTTCGCCCGCGCCCTGCTCGCCGACCCGCGGGTGCTGATCCTCGACGAGGCGACCTCGAGCGTCGACGCCGAGAGCGAGCGCCGCCTCGAGCGCGCCATGGAGGTGCTCTTCAGCGGGCGCACGGCGATCGTCGTCGCGCACCGCCTGAGCACGGTGCGCTACGCCGACGAGATCCTGGTGGTGGAAGGCGGCCACCTCGTCGAACGCGGCCGCCACGACGAACTCATCGCGGCCGGCGGCCGCTATGCCGCCCTGCATCGGGAGTGGGAGGAGACGGGCAGACCCGTCTGACGCCAACGAGCCCGGCAGCCCTGCCTGGTCAGAGGGCGGGCTCCAACTCCGGCGGCCCCAGCTCGTGAACGCCGCGCACGTCCCGCCACGAGAGCCAGAACAGGCTGACGGCGACCCCGCAGCCCGCGCCGATCCAGAGCGTGGTGGACACACCGACGAGGTCGGCGAGCGGGCCGGCGAGCGCCAGACCGGCCGGGTAGAAAGCGAGCGACCCGAGGTAGTCATAGGACGAGACCCGCGAGATCATCTCGGGCGGCACCTCGCGCTGCATCGCCGTCAGCCAGAACGGGTCGAACATGCCCCAGACGACACCCAGGCCCGCCGCCGCACCCAGGAGCGCCCAAGCGGGCGCCGCGGACGCCAGCATCGCCATCGGCAGGGCCGTGATGCTCATGCTCGAGGCGAGCACGAGGAACGGCCGTCGCGGGCGCCAGCGCAGGGCGATCCCGCCGCCGACGATCTGACCCAGCCCCATCGCGGCGGCGAGGAAGCCCCAGGTGCGGGCGCCGTCGTAGGCGTCCCGGGCGACGATGGGCCCGAGCACTGTGAGCGGCGCCTCGACGGCGAAGAGGAAGACCGAGGCGCCGGAGACCATGACCCACAGCCAGGTATGGCTTCTGAACTCGCGCCAGCCGAGACGCAGGTCGGCGAGCATGCCGGCCTGGGGCCCGGGCGCCGAGCCGCCTTCAGCCGCGGCGCCCGCGACCTCGTCTGATGGAGAGACCGCGATCGGCGCAATGGGCACCGGACGCAAGCGCCACAGAAACCACGCGCTCGCGACGAAGGTGCAGCCGTCGAGACCGATCGCCCAGCCCGCACCGAACGCCGCGACGAGCAGGCCGCCGGTGGCCGCGCCGAGTGTGATCGATCCGCTCTGCACCAGCCCTTGCAGCGCGTTGGCCTGCTGCAGGCGAGCAGAGCTCACGACCTGCGGCACGAGACCCGTGTAGGCGGGGCGGAAGAACGCGTCGCACAGCCCCATGCCGACCTGCAGGACGAGCAGCATCCACACGGTCGCGACATCGCCCAGGAGCAACCCGGCGGCGACGAACTGCAGAACGGCCCTGATCACGTCGGCCGTGAGCATGACCTTCCGCCGTGAAAGACGATCGGCCCAGACCCCGCCGAAGACGATCATCAGCGCCATCGGCAGGATGTAGGCCGCTTCGACCAGACCGATGTCGGTCGCCGAGCCGCCGATCGCCAGGACGGCGAAAGGCAGCGCCACGAGCGTCAGCATCGTCCCGGCGATCGAGGCCGCCTGACCGAGAAAGAGCTTGCGGAACTCGGGCTCGTGGAGCGCCGCGAAGTTGTCGGCCAGACGGACCATCAGCAGATACTACCGTCGGGCCGGGACGGGCGCCGCGGCGTCGAGACCGGATCCGGCAGCGTCGTTCGGCGCATGGTCATCGTCCTCGACGACTACTCGACCCGCGGCAGGCTCCGCTCGAGCCACCGGGGGATCCACCAGTTCACACGCCCGAGCAGGCGCATGGTAGCCGGCACCATGAGCACCCGGATCAGACTGGCGTCGACGGCGATCGCGATCGCGAGGCCGACGCCGATCGCCTTGGTGACGATCACCGACGTGAACGCGAACGCGCCTGCCACGATCACGATGATCATTGCCGCGCTCGTGATGATCCTGCCAGTCTTGGCGAGCCCGATACCGACGCTATGGCGGTTGTCGCCGGTCTCGAGCCACGCCTCTCTGACGCGCGACAGCAGAAAGACCTCGTAGTCCATCGACACACCGAAGACCGTGCAGAACATGATGATCGGCAGCGTGGCGTCGACATACCCGGGGCTCTCGAAGTCGAGCAGCCGCTCGAAGTTGCCCCACTGGAAGATGAAGACCAGCGCGCCGAAGCTCGCCAGGATCGAGAGGGTGTTCACCAGCACCGCCTTCAGCGGCAGCCACACACTGCGAAAGAGGACAAGGAGGACGAAGAACGTGACCGTGACGACGAAGAGCACGACCCACGGGAAGCGCCCGTAGATCGAGTCCACGAAGTGCTCGACGCCGGACGACAGCCCGGCCAGGTGCAGCGTTGTGCCGGGCGGAGTCGGCACGCCCTCGATGCGCCGCGCGACGGCGCGGCCCTCGGGCAGGCCGGGCTCGTCTTCCGGCACGACCCTGAAGAGGACCGCGCCGGGCGCCGTCGTCGCCGCGGCGAGTTGCTCGGCCGCCGCGAGCGTCGCAGCCTGCAGCAGAACCGACAAGGGGGCTGGGAGGCCCGCGGCCGCTTGGCCGTCGCCCTCTGCGACGGCCTCCCAGAAGGCGACGACCTCCGAGGGCGAGTCCATCCCCGGCAGCGTGACGATGCTCTCGACCGCGGCCACGCCCTCGAGAGCCTCCAGCCGCTGCCCGTAGGCGTGCAGCTCGGCGAGGCGTCGTGGGTCGAAGGGGTCCGAGGAGCCCGACTCCCAGGTCAGCATGACCTGGTTCGGCAGGAGCCGGCCGCGGTCGAAGCGCTCGGCGATCAGGTCGGACCCGCGGCGAGCCTCCTGGCGGGGCGGGAGCTCTTCGGCGGTCGGCACGTTGACGACGATGCCGACGATCGGGCTGGCGATGAGCAGGATGACGGTGCTCGTCGCGACGAGCACCCGAACGGGATGGGCCATGACCCAGTCCGACCAGCGCTGCCAGAACCGGCCCTCGCGCTCACGGCGCCCGAACACCCGCAGCGCATCCACGCGCGGTCCCAGGATCCCGAGGAGGGCCGGAAGCAGCGTGAGCGCGACCAGCACCGAGGCCACCACCACGACCGAGCCGCCGATGCCCATGGAGCGGAGCGACATGTACTGGTAGGAGACCAGGCCCAGCAGACCGATGAAGACCGCGAGGCCGCTGAAGAAGACGGCGCGGCCGGCGCTCGCGACAGTCGCTTCGACGGCGTCGGCGACCGTCGCTCCCCGGCCGAGCTCCTCACGAAAGCGGCCGACGATGAAGAGCGAGTAGTCGATGCCGACGGCGAGTCCGAGCATCGAGGCCACGTTCATGACGAAGATCGAGAGATCGTACACGCCCGTCAGCAGGTACATGGCGCCCAGCGTGGTGGCGACCGCCACGCCGCCGCCGATCACGGGCAGGGTCGCGGCGACCAGGCTGCCGAAGACGAGGACCAGCACGATGAGCGCGACGGGCAGGGCGTAGGACTCCGCCCTGCTCAGGTCCTCCGCGGAGAGGTCCTCGATCGCCTCGTACACCGCCGGCTCGCCGGTGATCACGGTCTCGAGGTCGCTCGGCTCGAGAAGCTCGCGGATCCGCGACAGCTGCCCCTGGACGGCCTCGAGCGGCGTGTCGAAGACGAGCACCGCAAGCGCCGCGCTACCATCTTCGGCGACGAGACTGCGCCCGCCTGTCTCCGGCGTCAGGACACGCACGAGGCCTGGCACGTTCTCCGGGGCGAGCCGCGAGAGCGCCCGCTGCATCTCACGCACGAAACGAGGGTCGTCGGCGCGCAGGTCGTCGCCGACAAACACGATGGTCAGCGTCGCAGTCCCGATGCCGAGACGCTCGTTCATCTCGCCAAGAGCCAGCTGCACTTGCGATCCGGGGTCGCTGAAGCCGCCGCCCTTGAGACGGTCAGGAAGCTCCGCGAGACCCGCGAGACCGAGCGCGAAGGCGACCGCCCACACGGCGACCAGCGCCCATCTGAATCGGTACGAGAAGCGACCGATGGCGGCAAACACCCGGGTCACCCCCTCACGAACGAGAGATATTGACGCAACCTGGCGGCGAGCGGCCCACGCCCCTCCACAGTCGTTCCGGCGCGTCGAAGAGGCCGCGGCGCCAACGATATACTAGGGGCAAGCGGCCCCGGGGTGGAGACGAGCACGTGAGCGAGACCCGTGAGCAGACATCGTCCGGCGGCGTCGTCGTGCGCGACGACGACGGCCTTCAGGTCTGCCTCATCAACCCCGCCGGACGCCGCGTGTGGGGGCTGCCCAAGGGCGGCGTCGAGCCGGGCGAGTCCCACGAAGACGCGGCCCTCCGCGAAGTCCGCGAGGAGACGGGCATCGAGGCTGAGCTCGATTCCCGCATCGGCGCGATCGACTACTGGTTCTACTCGCGCGAGAGCCGCGTGCGCATCCACAAGACGGTCCACTACTTCCTGATGCGCGCCAGCGGAGGCGACGTCGCCGGCCACGATCACGAGGTGAGTGAGGCGCGCTGGCTGAGCGTGTCGGGCGCGCTCGATCTCATGTCGTACCCGAACGAGCGCGAGATCGTGCGCAAGGCCGTGGCTTTGTTCGAGGCTTCGCGGGCGTCCGCCTGATGGCGACGCCGGCGCGCCCAAAGCGCGCCGGCGCATCGCGACTCTGACGGGAGGTGAAGACATGCGGCTCGTCGCACTCGGGACGGCGGGGTGGATCCCGACAGCGCAGCGCGAGACGACCTGTCTGGCACTCAAGGCCGACGACGCTCTGATCGTCTTCGACGCCGGCACGGGCCTGAGGAGGTTCCTCGCGCCCGCAGGGCGCGCCTTGCTCGACGGTGTCGCTGAGGTCGATCTCGTGCTCACGCACTACCACCTCGACCATGTCTGCGGGCTCGCCTACGTGCCGGCCGTGTTCGCCGGCAGGCGGCTGACCGTCCACGCGCCAGCGACCTCGGTGACCGGCGTCGACCCCGGGTGGGCGCTCTCGCAGCTGATCCGTCCTCCCTACAACCCGGGCCCGTGGAGCGACTGGTCGGGGGTCGCAATACACGAGCTGCATGCCGGGGACAACGAGGTGGCCGGACGCCGTCTGCGGCTTCGTGCGCAGCAGCACCCCGGAACGAGCGCCGCCTACCGCCTCGAAGATCTTTTCGCGCTGGCCACCGACACGCCACCGGACCCGGAGACTGAGGAGTTCGCGCGCGGCGTCGCCGTGCTCGCCCACGAGTGCTGGTACAACGGCGCCGACCCCGCGACGCACGCGATCGCCGAGCCCCTCAGGGCGAGCTTCCGCGCGCACAGCGAGGTCTCGGAGGCGGCCGCCCTCGCGAAGCGGGCAGGCGCCGGCCGCCTTCTGCTCATGCACCTCAACCCGCTGTTCGACGAGCCATACTACGACCGCATGCTCGAGCGGGCGCGGCGGCACTTCGACGCCGCGATCCTGCTGCCCGATGAGGCGGCCATCCAACTGCCGGGCTCCGCTTGACAGGCATGGCGGTCTCGCTCATCAACGCCACCGGAGGCTCACGGGGATGATGTTGAGTCCGAAGAGACTGATGATCGTCGTCGCCATCGCCGCGATGCTCCTCGCGCTGTTCTTGCCGGCTCTCGTCGCCTATCGCTATACGGCGCCGGCCCAGCGCGGCGAGTTCGTCTCGGGCCCGTGGCGTGGCTGGTCGTTCGTGATCGCCGCCCTGCGCGTCCCCGGCGACTCACGTCTGAAGACCTCGGGGGTGGCGCTGCGCAAGGCGAACTGGATCTTCAAGGAGGGGCCCGTCGACCCGCACGAAGTGCAGTTGCTCTTCGTGCCTCAGGAAGAGCCCTTCACGCTCGTTCACACCATAGACGGGCGCACCGTGACAACGACGGTAGAGCCGAGCTACCGCTTCATCTGGCAGGTCCAGGGAAGCGTCCGCACCGTCTCCGAGAGGCTCGACACCATCGTGGCACTCCTCGACTACAGGACCGGACGAGTGCTCTACGATGTGCGCACCGACCTCACGCCTGCGGAGCTCGTGCCGCCCGAGGCCCCGGCCGGCCAGACGGCTCCCTAGAGCGCGCGATGAGGCCGACTCACGAGCAGAACGGCGGGTCGACGCGCAGGCCGCGCGGCGCCGGGCCGCACCGATGACCGGCATGACCGCAGTCCCGCCGGCGAGGGGAGGCCGAGACGCAGGCTGACCTGCGTGTGGCGGCTGCCGAGAAGAGCGCCTCACGCCTCGCCTTCTTCTCGGCGGCCGGCAGCCGCCTGTTCGTCTTCCTCGTGGGCTTCGCCACGGCCGCGACAATCGGGCTCGGCGATCCGCCTTGGACCCTCATATTCCCGCGGCGCGCCTCGCCTTTCGACGGCGCCATCGGCTGGCTGCTGAACCCCTGGGGCCACTGGGACGGCGTCTGGTTCATCAAGATCGCGGTCGCCGGCTACGCCGAGGCCGACGGCAGCTCGGCCTTCTTCCCGCTCTATCCCCTCCTGCTGCGCTACGTCGGTGTACTCTTCGGCGGCAACCTGCTGCTCACCGGCGTCGCCGTCTCGCTGCTCTGCTACGCCGGAGCCATGGTGCTCCTCTACCGTCTCGTGCGCGACGAGTTCGACGCGAGGACGGCCGCCCTCACGATCCTCCTCATCTCGCTCGTGCCGACCTCCCTCTTCTTCTCGGCCGTGTATACCGAGTCGCTCTTCCTCCTGCTGTCCCTGGCCTGCTTCCTCTGGGCGCGCAAGGGCAGCTGGAAGCTGGCCGGTCTGGCCGCGCTGCTGGCGACCCTGACACGCAGCACGGGAGTGCTCCTGCTGGTCCCCATGGCCGTTTGCTACTACGAACAGCGGGGCTGGAGCCTGCGGCGCACCGACCAACACGTCGTCAACCTCCTGCTCGTGCCTCTCGGCCTGCTCATGTGGATGACCTACCTGAGTCTCGCCTTCGGCCGACCGCTGCTGTTCGCGGCCGCCCAAGAGGAGTGGCGCCGTTCTCTCATGGCGCCGAACGCCGCCGTCGGACGCGCCGTCGCCGCCGCCGTGCTCGGCGCCGTCCAACTCCTGTCGAGACAGAACCTGACGCTCTATTGGCCGGTGCCCAAACCCTCCTCGGCCTACGGGATGGCAGAGCACAACCTGGTGAGCTTGGGATTCCTTGTTCTGACGGCGGTCCTGCTCTACTACGGATACCGGCGCCTGCCGCTCAGCGACTGGTCCTACTTCCTGGTCGCCGCCGCATACCCGCTCTTCTTCCCGGCGGCGCCGATGCCGCTGCTCTCCTACCCGCGCTTCATGCTCACCATCTTCCCGGCCTTCACGATGCTCGCGCTGCTGCTGCGTGACAGGCCGAGAGCGCGCTGGGTGACACTCGTGCTGTTCGTGATCGGACTGGTCCTGCTGACCGGCAAGTTCGCTGCCTTCAGCTGGGTCGCCTGAAGGCAGCTGGCCGGTACCCGGCGGCGGCGAACGTCTCCGTCAGTCGGACGTCGCCGCGTCAGGGGCCGTCCCCTCCTGCGTCTCGTCCGCGCCGATCAGACGGAAGACGTACACGCCGTCGCGCGCGTACACCGACTGATAGCGAGCGTCGAAGACGATGCGCGTCAGAGCCTCGTCGTACGCAAGACGGTTCTCGCGGTCGAAGACGAACGGACGCGTCTGGTCCGTGATCACCCACTCCGCCCCCTCGTAGTAGGGAAAGGTGTACGTGACCCGACGGTCCGAGAGGTGGCCACCCGCGCCGTTGGTGACCGAGATGGGGACGTCGGCCGGGATCATCGCCACGGCCTCGTCGAGCACGACGGCGTGTCCGCGGCGGGCGTAGTCGCGGCCCTCGTACCGTGCGCCTGGGAGCGAGAACGGCAACGGGCCGAGGACGAAGCTGCCGGCCAGCGCGGTGGCGAGCACGATCAAGGCGAGCGAGGACCGCCGCACCGCCTCGTGCGTCATCTCAGCCTCGGGCTTGCGGAAGGCGCCGCCAAGCCAGCGCCAGACCCGCATCAGGCCGAGCACGGCGGCGGCGAAGAGGAACGGGATCTCCGCCGCCGTGTAGTGGAAGGCGATCGAGCGCTGGAAGCGAATGCTCGATAGCGCGTTCAGCACGAACTCGGGTGCGGCAACGACCAGGGTGAGCGGGCTCGCCAGCGACGCCAGGCCCAGCGGCCAGAGCAACTCCCACCAGTAGCGCAGATTCGCCGGCGCCATCAGGTCGCCGAAGGTCTGTGCGGGATCGGTCAGCACCCCGAGTGCGACCCCGACAGCGCTGTCGCCGTACGCGGTGTACCGGCTCACGAAGGCGCTCTGACCCTGATTGAAGTGGGGGATCACCCACCACACGACGATCGCGAAGTAGAGTCCCGCGGCAGCCGTGATGAGCAGGGGTCGCCACGAACTCTTGCGCAGCGCAAAGTAGGCGCCGAGGAGCGCCACGACGAGCGGGACCTCCTCCTTGCAGAGGACGGCGAGAACAAGGGCGGGCACCGCCCAGAGCCAGCGATCCTCCTCGAGATACAGGAAGGCGAACAGCAGGAACGTGGTGACCAGCGTCACGGGATGGAACTCGTTGAGGGCGCCGTAGCCAAGGGCGGGGAAGAGAAGGAGGGCGCCGGCGAGGAGGGCGCCGGCGCGCGGATCCCGCGTGGCGAGCGCGCCAAGCCGATAGGCCGGCCAAGCCCCGGCGGCGACGATCACGCTCTGCAGAGTGAGAAGCATGACCGGGCTGGGCCACACCAGCCAAGGCAGGGCGAACAGGGCGAGGATCGGGTCGACGTGGCTGCCCAGACGCGACATCTGGCGCGGCGCCATGTCATTCGTCGTGATCTCAAGGAAGCGCCCGTTCGCCGTGTTGCGGACCGCCTGCACCATGTTGCCGAGGTCGAAGCGGCCCACGTCGTAGTTGCGATACTTGAGCCACGCGAGCAGCGCGTACACGACGGCGAAGGCCACCGCGCCGAGCACGACCCAGAGGGCGTTCCGGCGGAAGAGCCGCGAATACTCGTCGGGCTGCAACTCGAGTACGGGCTCACGGCGGCGCGCAGCGCGCGTCGCGCCCGCGACGCGCGCCTCGCGCCGCCGCTCCTGCCTGCTCACTCCCGCGTCTCCCTCACCGCTCCCCCTGATCGCCTCGGGATCCATTCTCCGCGCGCGGCGCGCCGCCGCGCCGCGACAGCCGCTCGGCCAGCAGCACAAGTGCGACGAACACGATCTCGATCGCCGTCTGCCACAGCCGCAGCAGCAGCGACCACACGAGTGCGACGCCCCCGCCCATCTCCGCCCGCAGCGCGCCGGCGAGGACCGCCTCGCGTACGCCGACCCCGCTCGGCACCACGAAGGCCACCATGCCGGCGACGTACGCCAACGCGTACGCCGTGGCGACCAGTGCCAGCGCGTCACCCTCGATGTCCACGGTCGCCCGGGCGAGAAGCCAGGCGCCGGCGCCGACCAGCAGCCAAGCGGCGACATAGTACCAGAGCATGCTGAGCACGACGCCGAAGGGCAGCGAGGCGGCGAGCGGCTCCCTTCGCAGCAGTCTGAGCAGGCGGCCCGTGAGAGGGAGGAACACCCGCGGGTGCACGAGCACGAGGAGCGGCGGCACGGCCGCCAGCGACCACGCCGCCCATCCCGCCTCTACCCGGGCGAACGGCCAGAGCACGGCCACTGCGAGAAGCGCGGAGCAGAGCTGAAGCGCCTGTTCGTAGAACATGGCGGCGCCGACGCGCGGCAGATCGAGCCCCTGTGCCCGGTGCAGCCAGGCCCGTCCCACGAACATGAACACCGTGCCGGGGATGTAGCGCGCCAGGATGGAGCTCGCCCAGATCGCGCAGGTCGCGAGGAACTTGCTGCGGAGACCGAAGCCCGACAGCAGAAGCCACCAGCCTGCCGCCTGCGCCCAGTAGAAGAGCAGGAAGACGGCCAGCGAGGCGGCGAGCCAACCCGGCCGCAGGGTCCAGTCGTACGCAGCGACCTGATCCCAGGAGCGACCCAGCGCGAGCGCGACGAACAGGATCGCCGCCGCGACCACCAGGAGCTGCGCAACGCGCAGGGCCGCCCGGCGACCGCCAGCCGGCGCGGGACGGCCGTCGGAGGCGCTCTCCGGCTCCGTCTCAGCGTGCCCGGTCACGGCCGGCCCCCCAGCGCGTCGAGGAAGCAAGCCGCGACTGCCTGGGGGGTGCAGACGCGGCGATAGACGGCGAGCGCGGCGACGCCCAGCCGGGCGCGCTCCCCCTCGTCGAACAGTCGCCTCAGCGCCGCGGCGAGCGCGGCCCCGTCGCCGGCCGGCACGAGCAGCGCGCCCTCGCCGTCCCGCAGCAGCTCGCGCGCGCCCGGCGTCGCCGCGGTGACGACCGGGCGTCCGCAGGCGAGCCCGTCGTACACCTTGTTGGGAACCACGCGACCGGCCTTCTCGGAGCCACCGAAGACGCCCAGGCAGACGTCGGCGTCAAGGAGCAGCCGTCGGAGCTCCTCGTGCGGGCGCATCCCGAGCCACTCGACGTGTTCGAGTCGACGGTGTCGGATCGTCGCGCGCAGTTCCGCCGAGAGCTGACCCTCGCCGGCGAGAACGAAGCGCACGGCTTCGTCCCGCAAGCGATCGGCCGCGTCGAGCACGACGTCGGCGCCGTGGAGTGGGCTCCACTTGCCGTACTGCACGACGGTCAAGGGACGGTCCGCGCCGACCCGGCGTGCCTCGCCGTCGGCGTGGCTCATCGGCAGAGCTCCGACGGGGACCACGGCCACGCGCGAACGCTTCATCCGAAACCTGCGCTGGTAGTAGGCCGCGTGGGCCCACGTGTCGGCCAGCACGAGGTCGGCGCACGCGAACGCGACCCGGTCGACGACCGCGGCCGCGGCCGCGGTCGGCGAGCCCCGGCCGGCCAAGCCGCGGTCGCCGACGAAGGTGTCGGCCAGCGAGACCAGTGGATCGAAGACGAGCCGCGCCTTGCGTGCGGCGGCGACGAGCCGTGCGTACGGCACCGAGAGATGTCCCGGGTAGCCGACGACGAGGACCTCGGGGTCGAAGTCGCGCCGGTGCTGCAGCGCGAGGCGCAGATGCGCGCCCGCCGCCCCTGCCGCCATCCTGGCCGCGCCGCCGACGCCCGCCATGCCGGCCGCGTCGAGCGGCGGCAGCGACGCCTGGACCTCGAGGACCTCGACGCCCTGCGCCCGAAGACCCGCGATCAGCACGGCGTTGCGCGGGTACGACGGCTCGTAGGTGCCGAAGAAGGCGACCGTCCGCGTCACGGGGCGCCGCCGTCGCGCGGGGCGGCGGCGTCGGCCGGCGTGGACTGCTCGGAGTCTCCCGCGGACTCCACCACGCGCTCGACCCAGGTCAGCTCAGGGCCGCTGCGGGCCCGCGAGTTGACGATGAGCTCGCTCAGCAGCCCGACCGACAGCAGCTGGATGCCGACGATCACGAGCAGCACCCCGAGCAGCAGCAGCGGTCGCTGACCGATCGCCTCGCCGAGGATCTTCAGGACGGTCATATACGCGAGGACCCCGAGGCCCGCCAGGATCATGAGCGTGCCGACGCCGCCGAACAGGTGCTGGGGCCGGCTGTGGTACCGCCCGAGGAACAGGATCGTGAGGAGGTCGAGATAGCCGCGCATGTAGCGCTGCCAGCCGTACTTCGAGCGCCCGCTGGCGCGGCGACGGTGGGCGACGCGCTCCTCGGTCACCCTGAAGCCCTGCTGAGCGGCGACCACCGGGATGTAGCGGTGCAACTCGCCGTAGATCGTGATGGCGTCGAGGACCTCGCGGCGGTAGGCCTTGAGCCCGCAGTTGAAGTCGTGCAGGGCGAGACCGGTCGCGCGGCGGACGGTCCAGTTGTAGAGCCGCGACGGGAGCGTCTTGGAGAGCGGGTCCTGCCGGCTCTGCTTCCAGCCCGAGACGAGATCGTAGCCGTCGTCCAGGCGTTCGATCAGCTTCGCCGCCTCGGCCGGGTCGTCTTGGCGGTCGCCGTCCATCGTCACGACGACGGTGCCGCGGGCGGCCGCGAAGCCGTGCGCGAGCGCCGCCGACTTGCCGAAGTTGCGGCGCAACTTGACGATCCGCAGGCCCGATCTCGTCTTCGCCAGCTCTTCGAGAACGGCGAACGTCCCGTCATCGGAGCCGTCGTCGACGAAGACGACCTCGTGAGGCCTGCCGAGCGCGTCCATCGCCTCGTCGATCTCGGCGAGGAGCGGTTCGACGCTGCCCACCTCGTTGTAGACGGGCACGACGATCGAGACGAGTCCCTCCATAGGCCCCCTAGGATACATCCCGCCTCCTCATCGCACCTCTCTCTCGTACCGGCGCCTCGTCCCCTGCGCGCGCGAACGCCGTCGCAGCTTGTCTCGCGGCAGCGCCGTACGCTAGCATGATGTCCGCCAGTTCAACGGATGGCGCGCGGCTCGTGCCCAAGGGAAGCCGGTGAAATTCCGGCGCGGTCCCGCCGCTGTAGCCGATCGGCGCCTCTGCGTTCTCCTGTAGGAGAGTCACTGGGCCTGCGGGTCCGGGAAGGCAGCAGAGACGCGTACGTCGATCGGGAGCCAGAAAACCTGCTCAGCCGCCAGCGAAGCTGCTTCCCCCACGTGGATGGGTGCCAGCATCTCGATGGCAGACACCGACCCCGACAGGAGGAAGTCGGGGTCATTGCATGTCGGAGCCGCTTCGCCGGAGGGGGAACGCCCGCCGCCGGAGAGGAGCCCGACATGGTACGACGTTCTATCCCTCCGATCGTCCTGCTCATCTTGCTCGTGGCGCTCGCGACCGCCTCTGCGGCGTTCGCGGACGTCCTCCCGAGCACGACCACGGAGGTGAAGCCCTCGGTCCGGGTCGAAGCGCTCTCTCACACGGTGGCGCCCGCGACCACGGTGCCGGTACCGCTGACGAGCATCGTCAAGGACACCCTCTGGATCAGCACCTCCGGCGCCAGCGGCGCCAGCGCCCTGTTCACGGAGCCCATGGCCGTCGTCGCGCTCGCCAAGGCGGCCGACCGGAGAGCGTTCACCTTCGATGGAATCGCCTTCGTCAACTCGATCGCGGGCCTGGGCGGCCGCCCCTCCTTCGCCACATGGTGGCTCTACCAGGTGAACGGATGGAGCCCCGACGTGGGCGCCGCCGACCTGGCCGTGACCACCGGTGACAAGGTGGTCTTCTTCGAGTGCTCCTCCGAGGCGCCGTGGGTCAACAAACAGCTCGTCGCGACCGCATCTCCGCGTGGCGTCCGCCCAGGTGAGCCGATCACGTTCCGCGTGCGCGAGGACGACCTCGCGAAGTTCAACGACCTGACCTCCTTCGAACGCTGGGGGCCGGACCCCGACGGTATGACCGAGGAGGAGATCGCCGCCTACATCGAGAGGCTCGTGGACTCCCCTCTGTCGGCGGGAGCGACGCTCCACGTCGGCAGCCGCGTCTACGAACTGGGTGCACCAGAGTACGAGGACGGAGTCATCACCCTGACCGACCTGCCGCGCGGCACCTACAGCGTGTGGGCCGAGAAGGCATGGGACGCGGAGTACAACTACGTCCGCTCCGCCGAGACCCTGATCGACGTCGGCCCGGGCGCCTCCCTGACACGCATCGCGGTCACACCGAACCCCTACTCCGCCGGCAGGGTGATGAGGGTGTCGTTCCTGCTCAGCAAGAAGGCGACGGTCGGGATGAGGATCTACAACACGAGAGGGGAGCGGGTGGCCGTCGTCAAGGCGAGGACCCTCTACGCGGGCACGCGAGTGCTCACCTGGGACGGCGCACGCAGCGCGCCTCTGACCACTCGTCTGACCATCCGGCTCAAGGCCGTCGACACGTGGGGACGCGTCACTCTGAAGACCGTGACCGTGCCCGTGGTCCGCTGATGCCGGCCCAGATCACATCGCTCCGCACGCGATGAGAAGGGCGCTCGCAGTCGCCGCATTGCTGGTCCTTGCCGTCCTCCCGGCCGGGTGCTCCGGCACGTCCTCCACCGAGGATGAGGCGGCGACTGCGGGCCGCCCGCCGACCGCCACCGAGGTCCGCCTCGTGATCAGCCGCGATTACGGGTCCACGATCCTCAAGGACGTGCTCGTGACGCCCGGCGGGACGACGGACGTCATGCGCGTGCTCGCCGAGAACGCCGACGTGAAGAGCGGCTACGGAGGTGCGGTTCGTGAGCGGCATCGACGGGCTCGACTCGACGTTCGGCGGCGCCTCGTCGAAGGACGCCGCCGACTGGTTCTACTGGGTCGACGGCCTGCTCGCGGACGTCGGCGCCGCCGACTATGAGCTTGGCGGCGGCGAGACCGTGTGGTGGGACTACCATCGCTGGGCGGACGCGATGTTCGCCCCGGTCGCCGTGCACGCGTTCCCCGCGCCCTGGGCCGGCCGGCCTCTCCCCGTCGTGACCGACGGGGAGTTCCCCGGCCTCGAGGATTGGGCGGGCCGGTACGGCCTCGAGCTCGGTCCGCGACGCGGACTGAGCGACGGGCGGCCCGACGGAGGGCTCGTGGTGTGTACGCCCGCGCAGGCCGGCGCGACGTCGTGGCTCGCCGGCCTGCTGTCCGGCGACGCGCGGCACACCACTCGTCTCGATCGACGGGGGGATGCTCAGCATCCTCGACCTCGACGGCGCGCCGGTCGCGACAGCCTCCGCCGCCGCTCTCTCTGTCCCGAACCCCGACGATCCCGAGCGACCGCTCCTGCTTGTGCTCGTCGCCGACCCCGCGCGGGCCGCCGACGCTGCTCGAGGCGCTGACGCCGACGGCCCTCAGCGGCCGTCTCGCGGCCGCCGTCGTCGACGGCGCCGTCGTGTCGCTGCCTGCGGGAGCCGCGCCGTGAGCGGCGGCCCCGCGGCCGGCGCCCTCACGGCGCCCGGCCCCGCCGCGACTGCAGCCGCGACGCGCAGCGCCGCCACAGGGCGCGGCGTGCGCCGACGCTCGGGCGCAGCGCCGGCCCGCGGCCTCGCGCGCCTGCGCCCCGGCGTCGCCTCTCGTTCATCCTGGCGCTCGCGGTCGCCGGGCTGGCGCTCGCCAACCCGCTGCAGGTGGCGATCCTGCTCGCCATCACTTTGGTCTCGCTCTGGGCGAGCGGCGCGCTCCGCGCGGCGCTTCCCGTACCTCCGCGTCGCGCTCTACGTCGGCGTCTTCCTCGCCCTCCTCAACCCGCTCTTCAGCCGCGGCGGGCTCGACGTGCTCTGGCAGACGACCTCGGGCCTCTCGCCATCACGGTCACCGTCCAGGGCATCGTGTTCGGCGTCGACGACCGCCCTGCGCCTGGCCGTCGTCGTCCTGGCCTTCGCGCTGTTCAACGTCGTGCTCGACCCCGACGACCAGCTCGGCCTCCTCAGCCGCCTCTCGTTCCGCTCCGGGCCTCGTGCTCTCGCTGGCCACGCGGCTCTTCCCGGTGTTCTCGCGCGACGCGGCGCGCATCGCCGACGCCCAGCGCTCGCGCGGCGTGGAGCTCGACCGCGGGCGGCGGCGCGAGCGCGCCGCCGCCCGCGTCTGCCGCTGCTCGCCGCCCTGCTCACGCGCAGCCTCGAGCGCGCCGTCGACGTCGCCGCGTCCATGGAGGCGCGCGGCTACGGCAGCGGCGAGCCGCACGCGCTGGACGCGCCGGCGCCGCTGGCGGCCGCCGACGTCGCCACCGCGGTCGCCGCCGGTGCTCGCCGCCGCTGGCCCTGCTCGGCGGCCTCGCGAGCGGCGCCTTCGCCTACGACTTCTTCCCGCTGCTCGACGACCCCTGGGCGGGACTGACCGACCCGTGGTGGCTCGTCCTCGCTCGCCGGCCCTCGCCGCACCGCTGGCTGCGTCGACCTAGGACCAGTGGCGCGCGATGAGCCATCGCCGTTCGAGCACGTGACCTACACCTATCCGGACGCGCGCGCGGCCGGCGCTGCGCGACGTCTCGCTGCGCATCGAGCCCGCCGAGGTCGATCCTCGTGGTGGGCGGCTCGGGCAGCGGCAAGTCGACACTGCTGCGCTGCCCTCAACGGACTCGTGCCGCACTTCCACGGCGGCATCTTCGCCGGCCGCGTGACGGTCGACGAGTACGACACCCGCGACGCCCGGCCGCACGACCTCGCGCGCCGCGTCGGCCTCGTCTTCCAGGACCCGGAGAGCCAGGCGGTCATGACGACCGTCGAGCGCGAGATCGCCTTCGGCCTCGAGAACCTCGGCGTCGAGAGCCGCGCCATCACGCGCCTCGTCGAGGAGTCGCTGATCTCGCTCGGCCTCTCGCACCTGCGCCACGCGACGCTGGCGACGCTCTCGGGCGGCGAGCTGCAGAAGGTGGCCCTCGCCGCCGTCATCGCCACGCAGCCGCACCTCCTGCTGCTCGACGAACCGACCTCGCAGCTCGACCCGGTCGAGCTCCGAGGAGCTGCTCGCCGCCGTCCGCCGGCTGTCCGAGGACACCGGCGCCACCATCGTCCTCGCCGAGCACCGCGTCGAGCGCTGCCTGCACCTCGCCACGCGCGTGCTCTACCTGGACGGACGGCGCGCATCGCGGTCGACGCCGACCCGCAGGAGTTCGCCCGCTGGGCCGTCGCCGACGCACCGCGAACTGCTGCCGCCGGTCGCGCGTCTCTTCGCCCAGAGGCTGAACGGGCAGGCGGCGGCGCCAGCCGTCGAAGGCCACCTGCCCGATGACCGTCAAGGACGCGCGCCACATGCTCGACGTGATCGACGGACAGCCGGCCGCCACCGCCTGCCGCGCGCACCGTCGCGCCCGACGGGCGGCGAGATCGTGCTCGAGACGCGCCGCCTGCGCCGTCGGCTACGATCCCGACGAGTCCCGCTCCTCGAGGACGTCGACCTCGAGCCTGCGCCGCGGCGAGCTCGTCGCGCTGATGGGCGAGAACGGCGCCGGCAAGTCGACGCTGGTGAGGCACTTCAACGGCCTGCTCCGGCCCTTGCGCGGCACGCGTGCCGCTTCTCGGCCGCGACGTCGCCACGCTCTCCGTCGCGGAGGCCGCGCGCGACTGCGCGCTCCTCGGCCAGAACCCCAGCGACTACTTCGTCAAGGACACGGTCGCCGAGGAGATCGACTACACCCTCGACGCCCTTGGGTACGAGGGATCGCGCGCGCGACCGCAAGGCGCGCCCGCATCGTCGCCGAGTTCGACCTCGCCGCCCTTCTCGCGCGCGACCCGCGCGAACTCTCCGGCGGCGAGCGCACGCGGGTCGCGCTCGCCGCCGTGGCCTGCGGCGAGCCGGACCTGCTCGTCCTCGACGAGCCCACGCGCGGCATGGACCCACTCCACAAGGCCGAGCTGGCCCGCCGTCTGCGCGACTGGACCGCGACCGGCCGCTGTGTCCTGCGTCGTCACGCACGACGTCGAGTTCGCCGCCCGCGCCGCCACGCGGGTGCTCGTGCTCGGCGACGGGGGCGTGCTCGCCGACGGTCCGGCCGACGACGTGCTGAACGGCTCGCTCTTCTTCTCGACCCAGGTCAACCGTCTGCTCCGTCACGCGCTGCCGGGCGTTCTCCACGAGGACGAGGTCGGCTGGGGAAGAGGCGCCGCAGTGAGCCGGCTCTTTCGCACCGGCCGGCCGGCAGCGGCCCTGTCCGGGTCGCGCCTCTCGACCCTGGTCGTCGTCGGCCTGCTCGCCGTCGCCGTCGCCCTGGCCGCTTGGTCGGCGCTCGCCCCGGACGCCGTGGACTGGGGTCTCACGAGCTTGCTCGTCGTACTGGCGCTGGTCGCCGCCGTGCTCGTCGGCTACGGCGCCCGCGAGCGTCTCCGCTCAGGAGCTCTCGCTGGTCGCCGCGCTGGCCGCGCTGGCGACCGCCAGCCGCGTGCTCTTCGCGTCGCTGCCCAACGTGAAGCCGGTCACCTTCATCGTGCTCGTCTCGGGCGTCGCCCTCGGCCCGGGACCCGGGTTCATGGTCGGCGCTACCTCGGCACTCGTCTCCAACCTGTTCTTCGGTCAGGGCCCGTGGACGCCGTGGCAGATGCTCGCCTGGGGGCTCGTCGGCGCGGTCGGCGGCTTGCTCGGCCGAGGCGGCCGCGTCCCGGCCCGCTGGGAGCTCGTCGTGATCGGCGGCACGCTCTGCCTTGGCCTTCGACTGGCTCGTCACCCTCTGGATGTTCCTCGCCTTCACGGCGCAGCACCTGGCCGGCGCTTCTCGCCCTTTACGCGCAGGGCCTGCCTTTCGACCTCGCGCACGTCGCAGCGACCTGCCTCTTTGCTGGCCTTTTCGGCGTGAAGGCTGTTACCATTGTGGCTCGGTTCCGCGCCCGGACCCGCGTCGTCTTCGTGGAACTGGAGGACCAGACATGTTGAGAAGAACGGGGCTGCCACTCGCGCTCGCCGTCACGATCCTGCTGCTCGTGCCGGCCTCCGCATCTGCTGCGCGGCTCGCGCACGTGACACGCGGTCTCGACTACCTGCACGCGAGACAGAGCGCCACCGGAGGCTTCCAGGACCCCTTCTACACGCCTTGGTGCATCCTCGCCATCCGCGCCGCCCAGGAGAGCGTGACCGCCGACGCCTGGACCATCGACGGCAAGGACCCGTTCACGTACATGAACGGGCTCAACCACCCCGCGGTCGCGTCATCGGGCACGGTGAGCAACATCCCCTCGTACTACTCCAAGACGATCCTTGCCTACGTCGCCGCCGGCAAGCGCGACCGCATCTACAGCGCCGGCGTCCCGCCGGTCGACCTCCTGGGCAAGCTCTACGAGTACCGCCACGATGACGGCCACTTCTCGCTCGCGGCCTCCAACCCCGACGCAGCCGCCGTCAACACGACGATCTGGGCGATCCTCGCCATGCACGCGGCGGGCATCACCGGGGACCGGGTCGACATGGCGGTCGCTTGGCTGCGCGATCAGGCGCTCGACAACGGCGGCTTCCCGAGCGAGGTCGGTCGGTCGGCAGACGTCGACGACACGGCCGCCGCCATCCAGGCGCTTCTGGCCGGCGACGTCGCCGTCGATGCCGCCGTGATCCAGAACGCCCTCGGCTTCCTGCGCGGCGCGCAGCGCGCCGACGGCGGCTTCCCCAACTTCCTCACCGACGGCTACACCTACGCCGAGTCGACCGCCTGGGCGATACAGGCGATCTCGGCGGTCGGGCAGGACCCCGCCGCCTGGACCGTCGGGGACAACAACCCGGTCAAGGCTCTCAAGGCGCTCCAGCCGGTGCCGGGCCCGGGGTACTTCGAGCACCGCAGCGGCAAGGTGGCGTCGCCGCTCCTGACCACCCCGCAGGCGATCATCGCCCTCTCCGGCGCCGCCGTCGGCGACGGCGTCAACACCTCGTTCGACCGCTTCCCGCGGACCGTGCCGTCGCTGGTCACGCCGATGGTCTTCAAGCCTCAGGTGAGCGACATCAAGCCGGCGGCCGAGGCACGATTCACGACCAGCACGGTGACGTTCTCGGCCTCGTACGTCGACGGCAAGGGCGGTACCGGCATCGCCGCCGCGGGCGTCCGCATCTACGTCGACGGCGTCGAGCGGACCAAGTCGGCGACCGTGACCAGCAGCTCGATCGTGCTCAAGCTCACCGGCGTTCCCAACGGCACCCATCGCTGGGAGCTGCGGGTCGCCGATCGCTCCGGCAACGTCACCCAGCGCAGCCGCACCTTCACCGTGGCCGTGCCCGTCCCGACGGCCACCTCGACGTACACACCGACCTACACCCCGCCAAGCTCCTCGGGGACCTCCACCACGACGCGGCCGACGCCGACCACGACGCTCTACCCGACACCGACGCCCTCGACGACGGCCTCGCCGGGCGACGACGTCACGGGCGTGCCGTACGGCGACGCGGTCACCGGCACCCCCATCGTGCCGGGAACGCCCAGCCCCGGGCCCAGCACGGTGTCGGCATCGCCGCTCGGCGGCGAAGGGGGCGGAGGCGCCGGCATCGTGGGAGGCGCCCTGCTGGTCGCTTTGCCCATAGGGGCGACGCTCTCATATCTCGCCATGCGCCGTCATGCCGCGCAGATGGCGATCGCCGGAGCCGGCAGGACTCTCGCCGGAGGCGGGACTCCCTGGCAACGCTTCAGCACACGACTCGGCGCGGTGACCTCCGCCGGGGGCGCCTCATGGCGCCGCGTCATGTCCCGCTTCTCGCGCGCAAAGGGCGCGTGAGCGAGCCGATCCGCTTCGAAGGACTGAGAGTATGAGCATGCTGATCGTCGGCACCCTGGCGCGCGACATCCAGGAGTGGATCTACAACGCCGCCGAAATCCTCCTGTACCCGGTGCTGATCGCCGCCCTCGTGTGTCTCGTCTGGGTGTTCGTCGAGCTCGGCTGGCTCTTCTACGAGATCTACTTGCGCATCCGCTTCCGCGATCTCGAAGCGCTCGAGATCCGCACGCTCCGCGCCCGGCAGGCGTTCATGGAGGGCAAGCCGCGCAAGGCCTACCGCTACCTTCAGGAGACGCGCTACTCGATGGTCGTCGCGCGCTTCCTCTTCGACCTGATACGCAACTACCAGACACAACGTCTCGCGGTGAAGCCCCTGAAGCTCCTCCAGGAGTACGAGTTCTACACGGTCAAGCGCCTGGAGCGCACCCGTATCCTGGTCCGCGTCGGCCCGATGCTCGGTCTCATGGGCACCCTGATCCCGCTGGCGCCGGCGCTCGTCGGCCTGGCCCGGGGTGACACCCAGCAGCTGGCCGACAATCTCGTGCTCGCGTTCTCCGTGACAGTGCTCGGTCTTCTCATCGGCGGCGTGGCCTTCGCCGTCAGCATCGTCCGAGATCGCATCTACTCGCAGGACATCTCCGATCTCGAGTACCTGCTCGAGTTGCTCGAGGGCGGCGGCGAGCGTCTGCGGACTGGCGAGCGCCCCGCAGCTGAGGGCGAGACGAAGGGCGGGCGACGAGCGGCTGCTGGGGGATCCGCCGGCGCCGAGACCGTCGAGCTCCCGCTTGAGGCGCTCGCTCCCGGCCCGGCGCCCGAGGCGGCCCTCACACCCGTCGACGAGGAGGAGGACGCCCCCCGGGTCGAGGACGGCGTCCCGCTCACCATCGACGACCCCACCATGGCCTGGCACCGCGAGGACGACCCGTTCGCGAGCCTCGGGCCGGCCGAACCCCAAGCCGACGACACGCCACCCGGCGATTCATGACCGTCGAGTTCAAAGACAGCGAGATCCAGTTCCTCCCGACGGTCCTCGGCCGGCACCGGGGCGACTACCGCTACATGAAGCGGCGGCGCATCGATCGCATCGATCGCAACGGCGACCCGCTCGACGGAGTCGTCAACCTGTTCGACGTCGCCATCGTGCTGGCCGTCGGCTTTCTCCTCGCCGCGCTGGCCGGCCTCGGCATCTCCGGCATCCTGACGAGTGAGGACATGACCATCGTGACCGACCCCGGGACCGCCCAGATGCAGGTGATCGTCAAGCACGGCGACGAGATCACGCGCCTCGATCTGGACAGCGGAGGAGAGGTGACCGGCCTCGGCACCTTGATCGGCCAGTTCTACCGGCTTGCCGACGGCACCACCGTCTACGTGCCGGCCGGCACGACCCTGCCGGGCACGACCCTGCCTGACGCGACGACCGACGGCACCGCGACGCCGGTGCCGGAGGCGACAGCCACGCCGGGCGTCGAGCCGGCGCCGGAGACGCCAGCCATGCCGGCGCCCGACGAGGATGCGGTCTCGGACGGGGAACCGCCCCCACAGCCGCCCGCGAAGAAGACCGCGGTCGACCCCACGACGCCCTGACGTCTCGCGCGGGGGGTGCCCGCCGCGCACCTGCGATGACTCAGTCGCTGAGCCGGCGCAGCAGCTCCAGGAGGCGTTCGAGCTCCTCCTGAGTGCGGAAGGTGATCTGGACACGCCCGCCGCGCCGACCTGCCTGCACGCGCACCGGAGCGTTGAGGAGCCCGAAGAGCTCGTCGGCCACATCGGGAAGGTCGACGCGCGCCGGGCGCGCGGCCCGTCGACCTTCAGAAGCCTCCCCGAGGCTCCGCACCAGCGCTTCGGTCTCACGGACCGAGAGCCCCGACCGCGCGACCTCGCGAGCGAGCAGGCGGCGCTGCTCGTGATCGGGCAGGGCGAGCAGAGCGCGGCCGTGGCCCTCGCTCAACTCCCCCGACTCGATCAGACGCTGGACCTCTTCGGGCAGCTCCAGCAGTCGCAAGCGGTTCGTCACGCCAGCGCGGCTCCGGCCCACGAGCTCGGCGATGCGCTCGTGAGTGAGGCCGAACTCGTCGACCAGCGCCGCGTATGCGAGCGCCTCCTCGACGGCGTTCAGATCCTCGCGGGCGACGTTCTCGGCCAGCGCGATCTCGAGAGCGCCGACCTCGTCGACGGGACGCACGAGCGCCGGCAGGGACGTCAGGCCGGCGAGCCGCGCCGCCCGCAGGCGACGCTCGCCGGCGATGAGCTCCCAGTACGGACCCTGCCCGTCGCCAGGCTCATCCGCCGTCGGGGCGGGCAGCGGCCGCACCACGATCGGCTGAACGACACCGAGAGCGCGGATCGAAGCGGCGAGCTCCTCGAGCTCCTCCGGCGCGAAGGTCCGGCGCGGCTGCCGCCGCGACACGGCAACAGCGTCGATGGGGAGCTCGCGCAGACGGCCATCGCCAGGCGAGAACCCCGCGGCGAGATTCGCCCGGCTCTCGCCGATCAGCGCGCTCAGGCCCTTACCGAGCGCTCGCTTCCTGTCCACGCGACACGACCTCCTTCGCCAGGTCGAAGTAGGCATCACACCCGGCGCACGTCGCATCATAGCGCGAGATGGGGAGCCCGTAGCTGGGCGCCTCGCTGAGACGGACGTTGCGCGGGACGACGGCCTCGAACACGTGCGTGCCGAGGTGCTCGCGGACCTCGGCCGCGACCTCACGCCCGAGCCGTGTGCGGCTGTCGAGCATGGTGACGAGCACGCCGAGGATCTCGAGCCCCGGGTTCAGGCGCTCACGGATCAGCGTGATGGTCTTGAGAAGATGGGCGAGCCCTTCGAGCGCGTAGTACTCCGACTGCACGGGCACGAGGACCTCGTCCGCCGCGGTCAGCGCGTTGATGGTCAGCAGATCGAGTGCCGGCGGGCAGTCCACGAAGACGAACTGGTAGGGGTCGACACCCCCGCGCAGTGCCTCGGCGAGGATGCGCTCATGGCCGTCGGCGCCGGCCAGCTCGACCACGGCGCCGGCAAGGTCCGGGCAGGAGGGCACGAGCGACAGCCCCGGGACGCAGGTAGGCACACTGGCTTCGGCGATCGACACCAGACCCTGGAGGACCCCATACGTGGACAGCACCGGATCGTCCACGCGGACCCCGAGCCCGGCAGAGGCATTGGCCTGCGGGTCGCTGTCGAGCAAGAGGGTCGGCAGATCGGCCTCGGCCAGACAAGCGGCGAGGTTGACGGCGGTAGTCGTCTTGCCGACTCCGCCCTTCTGATTGGTGACGGCGATGATTCGTGTCAAGGCTGCAGCCCGGGAGCCCCGCGGACGCTTGGGGCCGCTCCGAGCGGCCACCCCGCGAGGGACTCGATACTAGCAGATGGGGCCGGAGGACCCGCACTCGGTCAGCTCGCCGGGAGCGGCCGGCGACCCGCCGTCCCCACGCGCCGCGGCAGCCAGTCCGGCGTCGCTCCTTCCTTCTCGAAGGTCACGCAGACGGAATCGGCCAGCGGCGACGCCGTGAGCGGCACGATCGGCCCGAGGGCGAGGCCGCACGCACGCGCGGCGGCCTCGCCCTCACGGCCCTCGTGCTCCAGCGCCCTCGCCGTCTTCAGCGCCAGCAGGCGCCCCCCGGGCGCCAGCGCAGGGGCCGCGAGTTCCACGACCTCGGCAAGCGCGCCCAAGGCGCGCGCTGTCACGAGGTCGAACGCTTCGCGGCCGTCGGCGCCCCGCGCCGCCAGACGTTCGCTGCGCGCGCAGACGACTCGTGCTCGCTCCGACAACCCCAGCGCGGTCACGGCCGCCGTCAGGAAGTCGCACTTCTTGCCCACGGAGTCGAGCAGGACGACCGACAAGGACGGCACCACGATCGCCAGCGGGATGCCCGGAACGCCACCGCCGCTGCCCAGATCGAGCAATCGGAGCCGCGCGGCATCGTCGCCCGGCCCCTGCCCTGCGGCCCGCCCGAGCACGTCGGACAGCGCCAGGGCGTCGCCCAGCAGCAGCCCCACGATCTCGTCGCGGCTCCGCAGACCGGTCACGCGACCCCGACGCCAGGCGAGCAGCAGCCCGACGTACGCATCCAGGGCGTCGGCCTGCTCTTGCGTCAGTGCGAAGCGGACGGCGAGCTCGTCGAGCGGGGTCACGAAGGTCGTACGCCGAGCCCAGCGCCTCGGGTCAGGCGTCGGTGCGCTTGGTCAGCACGAGGACTGTGCCGCCCTCGTTCGGCCGCTGCAGGTCGAACTCGTCGACCACGGCGCGGATGATGGAGATGCCTAGGCCGCCGTCCGCCGGGGGGAGTTCATCGAAGGCCCGGCACTCCGGGCACTCGGCGGCGTCGTCGTGGAAGCCGAAGCCCTCGTCCCGGATGTGGACGACGACGCGATCCTCACTCAGGCGAAACTCGAGGTGCACCTTGCCGTCGTCGTGGTCGTACGCATGCCGCACAGAGTTGGAGCACGCCTCGGTGAGAGCCAGCTTGAGGTCGGCCACCGCGTCGTCCGAGAAGCCCGCGCGCCGGCGCAGAAGACCGCTCAGAGCGAGACGCCCGAGGACGACATACTCGGCCCGAGCCGGGATATCCAGTCTTACGAACTCATCCATGGCTGCCGCATCCTACCCGACCCTCACGATACCCCGCCACCGCGACGGCTTGGTCCGAGGCTCGTGCGTACATTGACGTTGTGTCCGCAGAAGGCGCAAAGAGTACCTCGCACTGCGATGTCTTCGACTTCATACCCCGTGCGGCGCATCAGAAGCCGTCTACAGTTCGGGCATACCGTGTTCTCGCCTGCGTGGCCGGGCACGTTCCCGATGTACACGAACTCGAGCCCGGCATCGTGGCCCAAGGCGATGGCGCGCTCGAGGGTCTTCACCGGCGTCGCCGGAAGGTGGGAGAGCTCGAGGTGGGGCACGAAGCGCGTCACGTGCCACGGCGTGAGGGGCCCGAGCTCCGTCACGATCCAGTCGGCGATCGCCCGAAGCGACTCCTGATCGTCGTTCAGCGTCGGGATCACGTTCGTGACGATCTCGACGTGGCATCCGTGCGTCGACTGCGCGCGCACGGCGGCGGCGAGCACCGGACTGAAGTCCTTGATCCGGCACAGCTCGTGGTAGGTCGCCTCCGTGAAGCCCTTCACATCGACCCTGTAGGCGTCGATGTGCGGCCCCAGCACGTCGAGGGCCTCCTCGGTGATGTAGCCGTTCGTCACCATGACCGTGTAGAGGCCGTGTTCGTGGGCGACCTGTGCGCCGTCCAGGATGTACTCCAGCCAGATGGTCGGCTCGTTGTAGGTCCACGCGACGCCGCTGCAGCCGTTGTGCTCGGCCAGCACCGGCAGATTGCGCACCGGCAGCTCCCGAAGGTCGCGCGCGACGGTGGCCGCATCGGCGTGCGCGATCTGCCAGTTCTGACAGTGCCGGCAGGCGAAGTTGCAGCCCACGCTGCCCAGGGACAGGACGGTGCTGCCGGGAAAGAAGTGGTAGAGGGGTTTCTTCTCGATGGGGTCGGCGGCCACGGTGCAGACGCGATCATAGATGAGACTGTAGAGACGACCGTCGCGGTTGACCCGAGCCCTGCAGGCCCCCGCCTCGCCAGGGGCGATGCGGCAGAGCCGCGGGCACACGCGACATCGCACGCCGCTCGCCTCGAGCGGCTCCCACAGCATCGCCTCATGCTGCGCAGTCCCGACCACTCCTCGATCCTTTCCTCCGGCCACTCGTGTCCTCTCCCGCTCCGCCGGCCCTGCTCAGCCGGCCGGGCGCGCCAAATCGCGGACGCCGCGCTCGACGAGCGCCACGATCTTGGCGTGCAACGCTTGGTTGGCCGAGGCCACGCAGGCGATCTGGAAACTGGCGTCGGAACCCAGCACAAGGCGCTCGTCGAGTGACTCACAGTGCGCACCGGTGATCGGGATGCCTGCCTCGCGGCAGATGAGGTATGCCGCCGCCAGATCGTAGGGCGAGTTGCAGAGTACGTTGCCACGGCCGACGCGGCGGAACTCGGCTTCGGTCCACGGATGCGCCTCGATGATGGCCGGCCCGACGTCGACGTAGGCGTCCAGCTGGCCGGTCAGGATCCGCGTGATCGAGTAGGTCGCGGAGCCGATGTCGAACACCGACCCACCGACGGACGAGACGTCGATCAGGCGCTCAAGCACACCGGCGAGGATCACCGCGGGCCGGCCACGAAACCCAAGCGTCCAGAAGAGGCTCTCGAGATCAGCCTCCGCGGCGGGCCGGAAGGGCAGATCCCCGCCGGCCGCCCGTGTCATGCGGAACCCCGCCCCCCGCTCAGCCGCGAAGAGATCGCCGCTCTTGATCTCCTGGATCACCCCGGCGACCACGTCGCCCATCGTCGGCGCCGCGCAGACCGGCACCGCGGCGACGCTCACGCAGGCCGCCTCGAAGCCGGCAGCCGCAGGGCGTGTGCCGTCGATAGGATCGACGATCAGGATGAGCTCGGGGTCGGCGGCGCCCTGCAGCCCGCCGTCCTCCGAGTAGTAGGCCCAACGCGGGAGGCGTTCGGCCATGTACGCCACGAGGTGGCGCTCGGCCTCCTCGTCGATGCCGAAGGTCACGTCGCCGCCGACCGCCACGCCCGCGTGCGCACGCGCGGCGTGGGCCCCCAACGAGGGCAGCACGACCGTGCGCAGAGACGCGCAGAGGTCTTCGAGGCGTTCGATCGTGTCGCTCACATGCACGCTCGCGTTCATTCGTGTCGGACGTCGCCCCCGCCTCGGGGGCCAGGGTGTTCGATTCTACCCTGCTATACTCTCATTTGCGGCGCGGCCCCCGCTCATCGGGCCCTCGATTCGCCTCCGCAGGGCTGGCTCACATGGACGATCGTCTGACACACGCCGGTCGCGGCGCCATCATCTACCGCGGTCGCGATGACGCCATCTACCTCAACATCACGAACCGCTGCTCGTGTTCGTGCGAATTCTGCATCCGCAAGTTCAGCGACGGCGTCTACGGCGAGATCCTCGTACTTGACCACGAGCCCGACCTCGACGATGTCGTCGCCGAGATCGAACGCGCGTTCATGGACGGGCCCGCCGATGAGGTCGTCTTCTGCGGCTTCGGCGAGCCCACACTTCGCCTCGACCTCGTGCTTGGCGCCACGGAGTGGCTGCGACTGCGGCGCCTGCGCAGCCGACTCGACACAAACGGGCACGGGCAGTTGCTGAACCCCGACACCGACGTCCCGGCGGCCCTCGCGGCGGCCGGCCTTTCCGCCGTCACCGTCAGTCTCAACGCCGCCGATCCGATGGTCTACGACCTGCTCTGCCGCCCGACCTTCAGCAAGGCGCACAGGGCCGTCATACGGTTCGCCGAACAGTGTGTCGGACACGGCATCGAGACGACGCTCACCGCTGTGGACCACCCTGACGCGGATCCGGAGGGCTGCGCCGCCATCGCGCACGCCGTCGGCGCGGGGTTCAGGCTGCGGGCGCTCGCGGCGGCGCCCGGGGCGGGGACGAGCGAGAGGGGAGACGGATGAACGACAAGGGAGTCCGGATCCTGCTCGTGGACGACGAGGAGGCCATCCTCAAGCTGCTGCGCTTCCCGCTGGAGAAGGAGGGCTACGTCGTCGTCACCGCGCGTGACGGCGAAGAGGCGATCGAGACCTTCGATCGCGAGCGGTTCGACCTCGTGATCCTCGATATCATGCTCCCCGGCCTCGACGGGCTCGAGGTCTGCCGCCGCATCAGGGCCCAGAGCATCGTTCCCATCATCATGCTCACCGCCAGATCGGACGAGTTCGACCGCGTGCTCGGCCTCGAGATCGGCGCCGACGACTACATCACCAAGGACCGGTTCAGCCTGCGCGAGTTCCGCAGCCGCGTGCGAGCGCAGCTCCGGCGGTCGGAGATGGCGCGCAGCGAGGTGGCGGCGAAGCGAGACGTCGTGAAGGTCGACGAGGTCGAGATCGACCTGCTCAAGCGCAACGTGCTCGTGCGCGGCGAGAAGGTCGACTTCACTTACATCGAGCTCGAGATTCTCAAGACCCTGGTCTCTCACCCCGGCAGGGTGTACAGCCGACAGTTGCTGCTGCAGCTCGTCTGGGGCGACAGCGACTACCGCGACGCCCGCACCGTCGATGTCCACATCCGCCATCTCCGGGAGAAGCTAGAGAAGGATTCCAAGGACCCCGAGTTCATCTTCACGGTCCGCAACATCGGGTACAAGTTCAGGGAGTTCTGAGGTCGCACGGGGCTCCGTTCCGCCCCCACGCGGCCAACCGCCATGCTGCACTCAGTCAAGAATTGGCTCACCCTCCTGGTGGTAGCGCTCGTCGCCGTCGCCTCAGCCGTCGCCTGGGCGTACGTCGTGCCGCCGCTGCGGGACAGGCTCGAGGAGGGCAAGCTCTCCGACATGAGGGCCAACGCCACCATCAGCAGCAACACCGTCAGCGAGTTCACGCGCTACAACAGCATGACCGGGCAGCTCGTCGTGACGGATCCCGAGCTTCTGATGCAGCTCATCTCGCGCATCGGCATGCGTCTCAATGGGCGCGTCATCGTCTTCGACGGGCAGCAGACCGCCCGCGCCGACTCCGGCGGCAGCGCACCGGTCTCGGCCAGCGACTACCCGCACCTCTCCCGGGCGCTGGGCAGCGGCGCCGTGGAGCAGGGCGTCGTGCTCACCGGCCAGGGGCGTTTCGCCGTGACGGCCGTACCGCTCTTCTCGGAGGCGTCGAGCAAGCCCGTGGGCGCCGTCATGGTCGCGACGTCGCTGGTCGACGTCGACCGGGCGGTGGACGCCGTGCAGCGGCAGCTGCTCCAAGCCACCGCCCTCGCGCTGCATCGCCAGCCTGGTTGCCGGATACGTCGCTTCGATGCTCATCGCGCGACGGTTGAAGCGCATCGAGCGTAGCGCCGAGACGATCGCTGCCGGGGACCTCTCGGCCGCCGTCCCGGTCGGCCTGCAGGACGAGGTCGGCCAGCTCGCCGCTTCGTTCAACACCATGGCCGAACGCTTGCGTGATGCCTTCTCACAGATCGCTCGCGAGCGCGATCGGATCGAGCTGTTGCTGAACGACCTCAGCGAGGGTGTGATCGGCATCTCGGCCGACGGCCGTGTCACGATCTCGAACCCGGCTGCGGCCTCCCTGCTGGGCCACCGCCTCGCGCCCGGTGCCGAGCTTGGTGCCGCCTTTCCGTACGACGTCGCCAACATCTGGTACGAGTCGCGCGACGCCGGCAGCGTGCAGGACGTCGTCTTCGTGCACGGGGACCGCACACTCGAGGCGGTCACGTATCCGGTCGGCGGCGGCGCCGACTTCACCTCCATCATCGTGGTGCGCGACGTGACCGCCCAGGCGCGCCTCGAGCGCGCCCGCCGCGACTTCGTCGCGAACGCGTCGCATGAGTTCAAGACGCCGCTGTTCTCGCTCGCTGGTGTGCTGGAGCTGCTTGACGAAGGGGAGCTCAGCGCAGATGAGCAGCGGGACTTCCTCTCGGTCATGCGGCAACAGGTAGACCGCCTGCGCAACCTGGCCGCGAGCATGCTCGATCTCTCGCGCGTCGAGGCGGGCTCGCTCCAACTCGAGCCCCAGCACGTCGACCTCGCCGATGTGGCGCGCTCGGTCCTCGACGAGTTCCAGCCGCAGGCCCAGGCGAAGAGGCTGACCTTGACGGTCGACGGCCGCGGCGACGGCGAGACGGCCTGGTGTGACGAGGACCGCCTCGCCCAAGTGCTGCGCGCCCTTTTCGACAACGCGGTGAAGTTCTCCCCTGACGGCAGCACCGTCCGCGTCGGCCCCGACGGCGATGAGCGCGTCGCCGCGCTCGTGGTGAGCGACGACGGACCCGGCATCGCCGACGACGAATTGCCGCTGATCTTCGAGCGCTTCCATCGCGGGCGCGACGAACGTGCCACCACGGCGGGCGCAGGCCTCGGCCTATCGATCGCACGCGAGCTCGTCGAGCTCATGGACGGGTCGCTCAGCGCCTCATCGGCAGAGGGCTGTGGTACGACCTTCACGGTGCGACTACCGCGTACCGCGCCCGCCGAACGCCGAGCGACCAGGGGAACCGGCCGGGATTCGAAGGGCGGCTGAGCCTCCGCGCGCAGCTTCACCGCCCGTCCACCGCTTGCGGCCGCGAGTGAGTTCGTGGCTCGCGGGCCGCCGGGCACGATATGCTGAGGGTCGCTGGGAGGATCCGCGCGACTCCGCGGCGAAGGCCAAGAAGGGTTGGTCACATGCGTTCGTTGAGAAGCTTCGTCATGGGGTTGACCGGAGGGGTCCTCGGCGCCGCCGCCGTCGCCCTGGTCCTGATCCTGGTCTTCGGTGTCGGCGCCGTGAAGCGCGAGACCGTGGTGAAGACGCAGCCCATCCCACTGACCTACGGTGACGGCGAGGGATTCAGTCCGGCCAAGATCTACGCCGAGCTGGCCGACGGTGTCGTCATGGTGCTCTCGAGCTTCGAAGCGTCACCCGACTCTTTCTGGCAGTCCCCGTCGTCGCAGGGGCTCGGGACCGGCTTCGTGACCTCTAAGGACGGCTACGTCCTCACCAACGCACACGTCGTCAGCCAGAACGGCGTCGCGGCGGACAGGGTCACCGTGGTCTTCAGACGCGAAGGGGCGGAGAAGCGGGTCGTGGGCTCGCTCGTGGGCGTCGACAACGACAGCGACGTCGCCCTGATCAAGGTCGACCCCGCGGGGCTCGACCTGACGGCACTCCCGCTGGGCGACTCGGGCGCGGTCACCGTCGGCGAGCCCGTGATCGCCATCGGCAATCCTCTTGGCTACGGCTTTTCGGTCACCTCGGGCATCGTGTCCGCGACGGGCCGCAGCCTGCGCTCACCGAGCGGCGCCGTCATCCCCGATGGGATCCAGACCGACGCCGCCATCAACCAGGGCAACTCCGGAGGGCCTCTCATCAACGCCCAAGGCATGGTCATCGGCATCAACGAGCAGATCGCCACGCAGGGCGGCGGCAACGAGGGCCTCGGCTTCGCCGTACCCATCAACACGGCCATCCGCGTTATGAAGCAGCTCAAGCAGAGCGGCGAGGTCAAGTACGCCTGGCTGGGCATCGCGGGCCAGACGTTGACCCCCGAGGTCGCGGAGATGTTCGGCCTCGCCGTCGACACCGGCGCGATGATCGAGGAGGTCGCGAGCGGCAGCCCGGCGGAGAAGGCCGGCCTGAGGGCAGGCGAGCGGACAGTGACGCTCCAGGGTCAGGACTATGTGATCGGCGGAGACATCATCACGAAGATCGACGGGACGGACGTCCACGGCTTCGAGGACCTCGTCACGTACCTCGCGTCCAAGGAGCCCGGCGACGAGGTCACCCTCACGATCGTCCGCGAGGACGAGACGAAGGATGTGATCGTCACACTCGGCGCGCGCCCATCGGCGATGTGAGCATCGGGTACGACCGCGGCATTCCCCGGAACGCAGTCGGTGGCCAGACAGAGCAGGCGCGATAGCCTGCCTCCTGCCAGATATCACCACTGAATGCGATATGGTCCCCACTTTTTTTGACACGCCGTCGTCCCGCGCGATATAAGTACATGTGGGCCTTGCCCGCGAAGGGCCTGTCCGCACTTCGTCGTTGACGCACCTCCTCACGAGAAGGAGCCCGTGGTCACGCAGCCACTCGATCCGCGCATGACGGCGCTCCTGCCGATCGTGCGGGGCCTGGCAGAGATGTTCGGCCCCGACTGTGAGGTTGTGCTGCACGACCTCTCTCGCCTGCCACACTCGATCATCGCCATCGAGAACGGCCACGTGACCGGTCGCACGGTCGGCGATGTCCCTACCGACCTGATGCTGCGCACACTGCGCGGCGCCGACGACGACGCGCACGACGTCCGCCTCTACGTCAGCTCGAGTGACGGCAAGATCTTCAAGTCGCTCGCCGTGACGCTGCGCGCCGACGACGGCCACGCCTTCGCGATCCTGGGCCTCAATTACGACCTGTCAGATGTGGTGCAGACGCAGCGCACGCTCGCGAACTTCGCGGCGGTCGGCCGTCTCGGCAGTGACGCCGTGCCCGAGAAGGATGAGATCTTCGCCGGCGACATTCGCGACGTGGTCGCCGGCATGATCACGAAGATCCTGAACGAGATGGGTAAGACCCCGGGCGTCATGAACCGCGAGGAGAAGATGGAGGTCGTCAAGCGGCTCGAGGAGCGCGGTGCCTTTCTCGTCAAGCGCTCGGCCGAGCAGGTGGCCGAAGCTCTCGATCTCTCGCGCTACACGATCTTCAGTTACCTGAAGGAGATCAGACGGCCGCACGGCGACACCTCGCGCCCATCAGAGCAGCGCGTTGCGGAGCAGGAAGGCGCCCAGTGACCTGCGGCCAAGGCTCCGCCATGACTGAGGCGAGGGCGGACATCGCCACCGCCGCTGCTCTCCACGGCCTCGTCGTCGCGTCGGGCGCGCCGGCCATCGCCGTCATTGGCCTGGTGAAGAACGCAGGCAAGACGACGGTCGTGAATGCCTTGCTCGCCCAGGCCGAGCGCTGCTTCGGTCTGACCTCCCTCGGCCTCGACGGCGAGCGCACCGACCACCTCACCGGACTGGCGAAGCCCAGCATCGCCCCGCCGGCCGGCACGGTGATCGCGACCACCGAGGGCTCCCTGGAGCGCTCACACTACGAACTCGACGTGCTCGAGACGCTCCCCTTCCACACTCCTCTGGGCCACGTCGTCATCGGCCGTGCCTCCGGCGACGGCTGCGTCGAGATCAGCGGGCCCACGACCCTCGCCGAGCTCCGCACGACGATCGAACACGTCCATGCACACGGCGCGCGTCAAGTCCTCGTCGACGGCGCCATCAACCGCCTCGGCAGCGCCTCGCCGCGCGTGAGCGAGGCGCTCGTCATGGCGACCGGTGGCATGGTCGGCGACACGCTCGACGAGGTCGTCGAGACGACCCGGGCCACCCTCGACATGCTGACCATCCCGCGAGCATCCGACGAGACCGTCGCGCGGCTCGAGCCATGCCTCGGCTCAGCCCGGGCCGTCACCCTCGACGATCGCGGCGAGCCCGCCGCGCTCGCGCTCGAGACCGTGATCGGCGAAGGTGTCGCCGTGGCTCGCGAGGTCGCGCGGCGCAAGGCCGTGACGCTGTATGTGGGCGGCGCCCTCACCGAGGAATTCGTCGACGACTTCACGCGGGTCCTACCTCCACGACACCGGCTTCGTGTCGTCGTGCGCGACGCCACCGTCCTGGTGCTGCCCGCCATCTCGGTCGCGCGCTTCGCGCGCCGCGGCATCGCGCTCGAGGCGTTGCAGCCCCTGCGCGTCCTCGCAGTCACGGTGAACCCGCTCCGCGTGCCCCAGCCGTACCGGCCGAAGATCTTCTTCGCAGCGATCGCCGAAGCCTTGGGCGACCGCGTTCCCGTCTTCGATGTCATCAACGGTCTGAGCTCGCCGGCCGGCGCCGGCGCAGCGACGACGGCAGGAGAGAGGGTGGTCCAATGACAGACGCGTTTCACCTGGAGGAGGCGCTGGTCGAGCGGGCACGGACCGCCGCCGAGGCCATCGCCGATGACATCCAGCAGCACATCGAGACCCACACCACCGACTCCACGGAGCGCGCCACCCTGCGCCTGCTCGGCGTAGTCGGCGTCAACGAGATCGACGTGCCCCTCGTCAACGTGGTGGTCGAGCACGCCCACTCCCTGCTCGCGGGCGGTATCATCGCACCGTTCGTCGATCTCATGATCAGAACGGGGCGGAGTGCCCAGGACGCCGCCGCTGGCGTCGCCGCCGGCGAGCTCGAGTTGGCCGCCGTGCCTGCGGATCGTCGCGCCGCTGTCGAGGAGCGGGCCAGCGAGCTGGCCCGCGAGGGCGTCGCCGCCATCGACGCCGTGCGTCGCCGGCGCGAGGAGCTCGTGGCCACGATCGGCGAACCGCTGCGCCCGTACGTCTACGTGATCGTCGCGACCGGCGATATCCACGAAGACGTCCTGCAGGCCAAGGCCGCCGCCCGCGCCGGCGCCGACGTGGTCGCGGTCATCCGCACGACGGCGCAGAGCCTCCTCGACTACGTGCCCTACGGTCTCACCACGGAGGGCTTCGGCGGCACCTACGCGACACAGGAGAACTTCAAGCTCATGCGCGAGGGCCTCGACGAGGTCGGCGCCGAGGTGGGGCGCTACATCCGCCTCTGCAACTACGCCAGCGGCCTGTGCATGCCCGAGATCGCCTACATGGGCTCGATCGAGCGCCTCGACATGATGCTGAACGACTCGATGTACGGCATCATCTTCCGCAACATCAACATGCGGCGCACCTTCGTCGACCAGCACCTCGCGCGACTGCTCAACGCCCGGGCGGGAATCATCATCAATACCGGAGAAGACAACTACCTGACCACCGCCGACGCGTTCGACAAGGGCTACACGGTCATCGCCTCCGACTTCATCAACGAGGCCTTCGCCCTGCGCGCCAACCTCGAGAAATGGCAGATGGGCCTCGGCCACGCCTTCGAGATCGACCCGGCGATCCCCGATCAAGTCGTGTACCAGATCGCCGACGCGCAGTTGGTGCGCCAGCTCTTCCCCGAGGCGTCGCCCAAGTACATGCCGCCGACCAAGTACATGCCGGGCGACATCTTCCAGGGTCACGTCATCGACGCGATGTTCAACTTCACGGGCATCTTCACGGGGCAGGACATCATGCTCCTCGGCATGCTCACCGAAGCTCTGCACACGCCCCTCCTGCAGGACCGCTACGCCTCGGTCAGGAACGCCAAGTACGTGTTCGAGGCCTGCCGCCACTTGTGCGACGAGGTCACCTTCAAGCCGGGCGGGATCATGGAGACGCGCGCCAACGACGTCCTGGCCAAGGCCGTCGACCAGCTCGAAGAGGTCGAGGAGATGGGTCTCTTCGAGGCGCTCAGCCGCGGCGAGTTCGCCGACGTCGTGCGCGATCCGGACGGCGGCCGCGGAGCGGAGGGCGTCTTCAGGCACGACGCGGACTACTTCAACCCGTTGTTCGCCGCCCTCGGGGAGGGCCGGCTGAGCGGGCCGCCGACAGGTCCGCCCCCGGGACGGTCCATCAAGGACGGAGGGGAGGCGTCATGATCGTGCGACCGTACGGTGACACGCGCGACGACGGCGTCATCCAGTTCTCCTTCACCCTCCCGATCGGCTACTCGGTGAAGGCGCCGGACGTCGGCAAGCAGTACCTCGAGAAGCTGGGGTTCCAGAGCGTCGCGATCGGGGAGTGCAAGGGCATCGACCCGTCGTTCACCTTCTACGTGGCCTACGCGCGGACCGACGTCGGGATCGACCCCGATGAGGTCAAGGGCGACTACCTCGACGTCGAGGTGATGGACTACTACGCGATCAACGGTCTCATCGAGAGAGATCTCGGCCGCAAGCTCAGCATCGTCGGCGCCGCCATCGAGAGCGACGCGCACACCGTCGGCATCGACGCCATCATCAACATGAAGGGGTACGCGGGCGCGTACGGCCTCGAGCGCTATCCCCAGATGGACGCGCTGAACATGGGCTCCCAGATCCCCTGCGAACAGCTTCTCCGCACCGCCCTCGAACGCGGGGCCGACGCGATCCTGGTCTCACAGGTCGTCACGCAGAAGAACATCCACGTCCAGAACCTCACCAAGCTCATCGAGCTCCTCGAGGCCGAGGGCGTCCGGGAGCGTTTCGTGCTCGTCGTCGGCGGCCCGCGGATCAACAACGCGTTTGCGAAGGAGCTCGGCTACGATGCCGGCTTCGGTTCGCGCACGACCCCGCTCGAAGTCGCCTCGTTCCTGGCGCAAGAAGTCGTGCGGCGAGCGGGGGCCGGCTGACACGGCCGGCCATCGATTATGACCAACCCGGTGCCGGCGGCGTCGAGAACGACCACCGACCGACACTCCTGACACGAGGAGGAGAAATGCCAGAGAACGACGTCGTCATCCTCTCGGCCGTACGTACCGCTCAGGGCCGCTTCCAGGGCGGCTTCTCGAGCGTCTCGGCCGTTGACCTCGGCGCCGCCGTGATGAAGGAGGCCCTCACGAGGGCCGGCGTCACGGGCGACCAGCTCGACGAGGTCTTCTTCGGCAACGTGATCCAGGCCGGCCTGGGGCAGAACATCGCCCGCCAGGCCGAGCTCAAGGCCGGGATCGCCGACAGCGTGCCTGCGGCCACGATCAACAGGGTCTGCGTCTCGAGCGCCACGGCGCTCGCGATGGCCGCTCAGGCTATCAAGGCAGGCGATGGCGAGCTCTACCTCGTCGGCGGCACCGAGAACATGACGCGGGCGCCGTGGCTGCTACAACAGGGCCGCTCCGGCTACCGGATGGGTCTCCCCAGCGACAAGATCTTCGACTCCATGGTACTCGACGGTCTCTGGTGCGCGATCGCCGACACGCACATGGGCCTGACTGCGGAGAACCTCAGCGAGCGCTTCGGCATTCCCCGCGAGGAGCAGGACGAACTCGCCTACCGTAGTCACATCAACGCGGCGGCCGCCATCGACGGCGGGGCCTTCAAGGACGAGATCCTGCCGGTCGAGATCCCCCAGCGCAGGGGCGACCCGCTCGTGATCGACACCGATGAGTGCCCGCGCAGGGACGTCAGCCTCGAGAAGATGGCCAAGCTGAAGCCGTTCTTCAAGCCGGACGGCGTCGTCACGGCCGCCAGCTCCTCGGCCCTCGCCGACGGGGCCAGTGCCGTCGTCGTGACCTCGCGCAAGAAGGCCGCTGAGCTCGGCGCGAAGCCGATCGCGCAGCTCATGAGCTACGCGACGGCCGCCGTCGATCCCGCCATCATGGGACTCGGCGAGACCAAGGCGGGCCAGATGGCCCTCGAAAAGGCCGGCCTCACCGCCAAGGATGTCGACCTCGCAGAACTCAACGAGGCATTCGCCTGCGTAGCGGTTTTGGCGATCCGTGAGATCGGGCTCGACGCCGACATCGTCAACGTGAACGGCGGCGCCGTGGCGCTGGGCCACCCGCTCGGCAACACCGGCACGCGAATGCTGGTCACGCTGCTGCACGCGTTGCGCAGCCGCGGCAAGGAGATCGGGCTCACCGCCGCCTGCGTCGGCGGCGGACAGGGCGCGGGCAGCGTCATCAAGATCGAGGCCTGACGGCGTCCCTCAGAGCACCGCGTACAGCGTCGGACGACACGACCGCGCGCGGGCACCCCGGGGGGAGGAAGGGAGACAGAGTGAAGGAAGGCAACAAGTACGGCGCCCACCGGGTCCTTGAGCCCAAGGGCGTGCTGCCGCAGCCGGCGTGGAAGATCGACAACACGATGGAGATCTACGACGACGAGATCCTCATCGACGTCGACACGCTCAACATCGACGCCGCGAGCTTCACCCAGATCGAGGAGGCCGAGGGCGGCGACGTCATGAAGATGGCCCGCCACAGTCTCGGCATCATCAAAGAACGTGGCAAGCACCACAACCCCGACACGGGCTCCGGCGGCATGCTCCTGGGTACCATCGCCGCGATCGGCCCCAAGCTTCAGGACCGCGACCTCAAAGTCGGCGACCGCGTCGCGACCCTCGTGTCGCTCTCGCTCACTCCGCTCAAGGTCGACGAGATCATCTCGACGAACAAGGACACCTGCCAAGTGAAGGTCAAGGGTCAGGCGATCCTCTTCGAGACCGGCATCTACGCGAAGATACCCGCCGACATGGACGAGGCCCTCGCTCTGGCTGTCCTGGACGTTGCCGGCGCCCCGGCGCAGGCGGCCAAGCTCAGCAAGCCCGGCCAGACGGTCTTCATCATCGGTGCCGGCGGCAAGAGCGGCATCCTTTGCGCCTATGAGGCCCGCAAGCGCGTCGGCATCACCGGCAAGATCGTCGGCCTCGTGCACGGCGACGCCGGCAAGAGGCGCCTCGAAAAGACGGGTCTCGCCGACGTGATCTTCCAGGGCTCGGCCACCGACCAGCTCTTCGTCTACACCGAGATGGCGAGGATCACGGACGGCGCCATGGCGGACCTCACGATCAACTGCGTCGACATCCCCAACACGGAGATGTCGTCGATTCTCGCGACCAAGGACGACGGGCTCGTCTACTTCTTCTCGATGGCGACCAGCTTCACGTCGGCCGCCCTCGGCGCTGAGGGAATCGGCGCCGACACGACCATGATCATCGGCAACGGCTACACCAAGGACCACGCCGCGATCGCGCTCAACACGGTGCGCGAGAGCCCGATGCTCATGGAGCTCTTCACCGAAACGTACGCGACCGGCGCAGGCAACGCCGAGCCGGTCGGCCTGAAGGCCTCCGAGGTCTGACGCCGCAGAGAGTCGCGATCCCGTCCGCCGACGGTAGATGCCAGAGGGGGCCCCGGACGGGGCCCCCTCTGGCCGACGCGACATCGCGGGATGTTTCACGTGAAACATCCCGCGACCGCCCTGGAGGTCTCGTGTCCGCCACCGCGCCCAAACTGAGACGTCAGCCCAGCGCGGCCGGGCGCAGATCAAGTCGCCGGGCTCACCAGCCGGAACGACCGCTCCCCATCATGCCCGGCCCGGCTCCTGTGCCGCAGCTGCCCTCGTCTCCAGCACCGAACATCGCGCGAGCCCTCCCGCCGGCGCCCAGACGAGCGCCCTCGGGCAGCTCGACGCCGTACTTCTCGAAGACGGCGCGCAGCTCCTCACGGTGCTGCTCGCGCAACCTCTGAAGAGCCTCTTGCGCCGCGTCGCTCCGAGGAGCCTCGCTGTGGCGCCCCCACCAAGCACGCATCTCGACGCGATGCTGCTCGCGCAACGCCTCGACGGCCTCGCGCAGCGCGGGGTCCTCGATCGTGCGGAACGCGGGGCCGGCCCGCAAGCCGTCCTCACCGCAGGCCCCCGAGCCATCGCCGCCGCCATCTCGCTGGAGCGCCCTGATCCCGCGGTCGACCCACCCGGTCGAGTCGTCACCGCCGGCCACCGCCACGCTACTGACTGCGCCGGCCGTCACGAGCGCTGCTGCCAGCGCGACAAGCATCCATCTCTTCATGGTCGACCTCCGGTCTATTCGATTCCGCACCGGCGGCAGGCCAGCCCGGCACGATAGCTCACTGACCTCATGGTACCCTCCCATTGTGAAGGACCTTTGAACCGGCTCTACGGATCCTGTGAAGTGTGCGGACCGCGCGCAGTGGATCCCGGCACCGGACCTCGACCGACGGACGACCAACAGGAGGACCATTGACCGCAGACGCTGTGCGCCGCGCGCTGGCTACCGTGAAGGACCCCGAGCTTGGCCGCGATATCATCAGCCTCGGCATGGTGCGCGATGTCGTGGCCAACGGAGAACGTCTCGGCGCTACGATCGTCCTGACGACCGCCGCGTGTCCCTTGCGCAACCGCCTGCGCGCCGACGCGGAGGCCGCGCTCGCGGCTATCGCCGCAGGGCGCCGCGTCGAGGTCAAGCTCGACGCCATGTCGGACGAGGAGCGAGACGCTCTCGGGCAGAAGCTCACTCGAGAAGGGGGCCCGGTGGCCACCCTCTTCGGGCCGGGCTCGAAGACCCGCACGATCGCCGTCGCGAGCGGCAAGGGCGGTGTCGGCAAGTCGACCGTGACCGCGAATCTCGCCGTCGCGTTCGCTCTCCAGGGGCAGGCCGTCGCGCTGATCGATGCCGACGTCTACGGCCCGACCATCCCGCTCATGCTCGGGGTGCCTCTCCAGCGCCCCGGAGCTCACGAGGGCAGGCTCGTGCCACCCGAACAGCACGGCGTGAAGGTCATGTCGATGGGCTTCTTTCTCGAGAGCGACGACCCGGTCATTTGGCGCGGACCGATGCTCGGCAAGGCGGTCGAGCAGTTCTTCGGCGACGTGCTCTGGGGCAGCCCCGACATCCTGCTCCTCGACCTGCCGCCGGGGACGGGCGACGTCGCCCTTACGGTCGCCCAGCTCATACCCAGCGCGGAGATGCTCATCGTGACGACGCCTCAGGAGGCCGCCGCGCGCATCGCCATCAAGGCCGCGCGCATGGCGCAGATGACCCATCACCGCATCGTCGGTGTCGTTGAGAACATGGCCTACTTCGACTGCCCGGACTGTGGTGCACGGCACCATCTGTTCGGCCGTGGAGGCGCGCACGAGCTCGCCCGCAAAATGGGCACGCGCATGCTCGGACGCATCCCGCTCGATGAGGCGACGCGACGGGGGGCGACGCCGGCCGGCCTGCGGCCCTCGACCCGGACTTCACCCGTCGGCACCGCCTTCCACGACATGGCCAAGGCACTCCTCGCCGAGCCACAGCCGGCGGCGGGCTGAGCGAGGACCCTGCCGACCACTGCACCCACGCTGCGGACGACGCAGATCCCTACCCATACCTTCACTTGCTGCGCGCGCACCACGGCAGGCGCACTCGGCCGCGCACCCAATACGAGTCCTCACCACTCCTGCAGGACCGGCCGCCCGTTTCCCTAATCTCCCTGCAAAACGCCGCTTTCTACAGGCGACCAAGGCAGCGCGCTGCACACGGACAAGTCGGACGGAGGGGAGTGGCTGCCGTCCGGCACGCTCGCAGCCAAGTCCGTGTCGGGCGGACACGATCGGCGGAGACTGTGCTGCCCCGCGCTCCGCGACGAGCGGCAGCCTACTGCCGGCGTGATGGGGTCGTGAGGCGCCCGCGCGCGCTATGGCCGCGGGAGCGGCCAGGTGAGCGCGGCGGGCGCCTCAGTTGGTGAGGAAGGAGCAGAGGTACTCGCCGAGGGCACGGTCGGTTCGCGCCAGCTCGAGCGTCGACAACAGGCGACAGAGAGACTGGTCGTCCGCCACGATCGTGGTCCCGATACCCGGATACCGGGTGAGCATCTGGTCGACCACCATGTCCCTCTCCTGGCGTGTCATCGCTGGCTCCTCATTCACGGCTTCGTCCTCTGCACCCCTGATGTCGACGCCTACCGAAGGTCGGCTCATGGTACGGACGTCTAGCGGGTCGGGGACGCGTCGTCGACGCAGACGACGGAGGGCAGCGTGTGCAGGCGCGGCGGGCGGCGAGCAATCGTGTCCGCCGCCCGACTCAGACGTAGCTGCGCAGCGACCCCCGTCGGCGGACGTCGATGCTGGCGCAGTGAAATCCGCCGCCGATCGTCTCGAAGTCCCAGAACGGACACTCGATGGGCTCGAAGCCCCACGACTTCAACGTCCTGATGAAGCGCTTCTCGCCGGCGGAGACGATCACGCGACGTTCGTCGAGCATGACGACGTTCATCATGATCCAGCGGCTGCAGTTGTACATGGGGTGCGTCTCGGGCATCTCTGGCTCGGGGCAGACAAGGACGTCCCATCCCGCCTTCTCGAAGACCTCCGGCACGGTCGCGACGCGCTCGGGGTTGATGAGGAGCTTGCCCGGCGCCAGGGGGTACAGCGTCGCATCGAGATGCATGGGGTGCGTGTCGTAGACGTCGACCTCGTGGACCGTGTAGTCCGACCCCAGATGACGGCGCAGCCACTCGATGCCGAAGCTGTTGCAGCAGCTCGAGCGACCGATGAAGAGGTCGCGGCCGCACTTGATGGCGTCGGCCGCGTCGAAGAGCGGCTCGAACTCGGTCGGCAGGAAGCGCTGCGGCTCGCCCTCGGTCATCGGCACGAACTGCTGCTCGAAGCTCTCGTCCGAGAGCTGGGGGCGAGGCGCCGAGATCCACCGCGCGCCGCCGGTGAAGTACTCCTTGCAGAGCGTCTTGTAGGCCAGGTGCTCGAAGTACCGGCTCCGCCAGCCCATCGGCGCCTCGATGATGAGGTCGCCGACGACCAGGAGCACGTCGCGGGGCATCAGCGCGTAGCAGGAGCTGGGCAGCGACCAGTCAGGTGTCGCGATCGGCGCGTCCCAGCGGAAGCGCTCCGGCCGGCGCACCCTCACCCCCGCTTGCTCGAGAAGATCGACGAAGGCTTCGACATCCTTCTCCGCCTTGACCAGCAACTCGGTCGGCCAAGGGCCGCCGCCCCACACCTTGTAGAAGTCCCACTGCCGGCGCTCGTGGACCACGGCGGGCATGATCGTGTCCCACGGCGGGATCAGCGCATCGTCCACGACGCCGACGATGATCTCCTCGAGCGGGTCCCACTCGTTGAACGCGTTGACGACGGGGGTCGCTGGCTCCTTCATCGGTCCTCCACCTCTGTGTCTCGGCACCCGCCCCACGTCGGCGTGCGGCCCTTCGTGGTCCGACTCGTCCTTCAGCGCGTGGCGGCGACCCCCTGCCCTTCCGGGAACTGCAGAGCGAGCCCGAAGAGGATCTCGAGCACGGCGCGGGCCGCGGTGCGCGCCGTCGACTCGGCCTCGCCCGTGACGCCGGACACGTCCAGCCCGGCAAGCGGCGCTCGCGACGCGACGCGGAGCGCGCGCAGCAGCTCGCGCGCCGACAATCCACCGGGCTCACCGCCGCCCCGGCCTGGATCCAGCACGCCGACGTCCACTGAGAGGTACACCGCCTCCGTCCCCCTCGTGGCCGCCTCGACCGCCTCCTGGGCGACGACGTCGATCCCGACCTCATCGACATCGGCGATCGTGTACCACCGATGCCCGAGGGCGGCCGCCACGGCGGCCTCGGCGGCCGAGCCGGCCGCCGCCCGCAGGCCGATCTGCACGAACGCCTCGGGCTCGACGACGCCGAGCTCGAACGCCCGTCTCCACTGGCTGTCCCCGGCGTCGTCTCCCTCGGCGTGGAGGTCGAAGCGATCGTCGAACGCGATGATGCCGAGCTTGCCGCTGAGGCGGCCGGAGATCACCTCCAGCGCCGGGACCGATACCCGGTGCTCGCCGCCGAGTACGATGGGAACGGCGCCGGCCGCGACTACGTCGATGAGTCTCTCGTGTGCCGCTGCCGTCATCGCCTTGGCCTCGCCGCCCGGCAGCAGGACGTCACCGTAGTCAACGACCCGCAAACGACCGGCGGCGACCAAGTCGCGGTCGACCTCCAGGAGGGCGCCGCCGGTCAGAGTCGGCCCGTAGCCGATGGCGGCACGCCTGATCGCGACCGGTCCGTCGGCCGCACTGACCCCGGCGGCAGATCGAGCGCTCCCACGGGATCCCCAGCACGGCGGCCCCGGCGCCGTTCAACTCCTCCGGGCGTCGGGCAGCCGGGACGCCGGCGAACGTGGGCACGCCAGGCCGCAGCCAGACAGGTGGAGTCTCGTCGCTCCCGCCGTCCGCCCGCCCCCAGACCTCTCGCACGCGCTCAGGGTCCACGGCCCACCTCCTTCTCGCTCGGCGACCTGCCGGATGCCGCTCGGACTCGCCCGCGGCGCGGGCGAGTCCACCATGCGCCGGTCGCCTCCGCGCCACCGTGGCGCAAGTCTAAGGCATGCGCGGGACCCCGACGAGCACCCGCCGGCACCGGACGGCACACCCAACAGCGCCCCGTTCGGCTTGCCGGTGCGCAGGTAATCCCGTATAACAAGACTCCCTCGCATGGGGTCGCTCTCTGCGCCGGCCCGCGAGGGAGGATGTGACACGTGGGGCATTAGCTCAGTTGGGAGAGCGCCTGGATCGCACCCAGGAGGTCAGCGGTTCGACTCCGCTATGCTCCACCACCGTTCCCGACGGTTGCGAATCGGTCCCCTGTCCTCTGTGCGCCGGGTGGCAACACAGTGTCATCGTCTGCGCCGACGACCGCCTGAAGCTCCCTGCCGACCGCCTGGAGCCCCGCGTCGCCGGCGGTGTCCGCGTCGCCGCGACAGACCGCTTCTCGATCGTGCGCTGCGCCCGCTGTGGGCTCGCATTCACCGACCCGCGCCCCACCGAGGCGGCCATGAACGCCTACTACCCGGACGCCTACCACGGCAGCCAAGCCGCCTCCCCGTGGACAACGCTCGAGGACAGGTATCGTCTACGACAGCACCGTGAGGTCGTGCGCTGGCTGGGGCGCCGGCGACCACGGCGCGGGCTCCTGCTCGACGTCGGTTGCGGCGCCGGCGACCTCCTCTGCGCGCTGCGCGCCGACGGCTGGCGCGTACGAGGACTCGAGCCCGGCTCCGCGGGGGTCGCCGCGGCCAGGAAGCGCGGGCTGGCCGTCGAGGAGGGGCGCTTCGACACCGCCCCGGGCGTGCGCCACGCAGCGAGCGGCCAGCTCGAACCCGCCCGTCCCGAGCGCTACGACGCAATCGTCTTCTCCGGCGTCCTCGAGCACGTGCACGACCCGCTTGCGGCGCTGCGTCGCGCACGCGGGCTGCTGGCACCGGGCGGTCTCGTCGCCGTCCTCCACCTACCGCTCTTCGACTCGGTGGAGGCACACGTCTTCGGCGCCCGCTGGCTCGCCCTCGACCTCCCGCGGCACCTCACGCACTTCGAGCGCGCGACGTTCGCGCGCCTGGCCGCTGCCGCCGGCCTCGCGATCGAATCTGCCGAGCCGTACTCGCGACGTCACAGCGCCGCCACCCTCGTCTCGTCGCTGGCGCCTTCACTCCAGAAGCACCGGTTCTACATGGACGAGGGCCGGCGATCGGCGACCCTGCAGACCGCGCGCAAGGCGGCGTGGCTGGCCGGGGTGACCGCGGCGTGGCCGGTCGCGCGCGTCGCCGCAGCGACCGGCCACGGCAACCACTGCTCCTACTTCCTGATACCGCGCTCTCCCTGAGGGCGCCGGCTAGCCCTCGTCGACGCCGATATCGGTCAGCTGGACCATGGGGGCCTCGGGGTCCATCCGGACCTCGAGCGAGCCGCATTGCGGACACACCGGGTGCGACGCGTCTGTCGTGAACTCGTCGCTGCATCTCAGGCACGTCGCGGCGACCGCCTGATGGTCGAAATGGAGCGCAGCTCCGGCGAACACCGGGTCGTCCTGGGTCAGCATCTCGAAGTACATCTCGATCGAGTCCTGGGTGAAGTCGGCCGCCGGCGTCATGACCAGGAACACGTCCGTCACCTTCTCCGCCCCCGCCCCGGTCGCAGCGTCGCGAGCCCTGTCGATGATCCCCTGCGTGATACCCAGCTCGTGCACGCTCGCCCCCTCCGTCGTCGTGTCAGCAGGCGTCGTCGTGCCGCCCGCGCGCGCATGGCCCGAGGGTCAGTTGTACTCCAAGCGCCACGCTGAGGGCTAGCGCACGCCGTCACCACGGCCGGGGGCACCGCTCCCGCGCGCGCTCCGCGGTCATGACCTCTGACGCGACGCGCGATGACCTTGGGTCCCGTGCGGCCGACAATACGAATCTCATACTCACAGCGCTGGAGCGTCACGAATCGTGACTCTCCATCAGAGGGTTACGTGCGAGCCTCGTGGCTGCTCCTTGTGAGCCGAGCGCCTTTCTGGTACAACTCCGCCTGTCGAACCGACTGTTCGCCCTCACCGAGGCGAGCGACCACCCGGGGCGCCTCAGCATGCGGACCCGGGCCGATGCAGAGGGAAGGAGTCGCCCATGAAGGTCCTGATCGTCGGCGCCGGCATGCAGGGCCAGGTCCTCACCTGGAACCTCGGCCGCAACGAGACCGTCAGCGAGATCTTGGTGACCGACTACGACGAGGCTCGTGCGCGCTTCGTGGCCGACCAGGTCGGCAACGGCAAGGCCCGGGCGGCGTTCATCGACGCGTCCGACAGCGACACCGTCGCCAAGGCCGCCGAAGGTTCGGCCCTCGTCGTGAACGCCGTCATCCCCGAGTTCAACATCGCGATCATGCGAGCCTGCCTGAAGGCCGGCGCCGACTACCTCGACATGGCCTCCGGCCAGACCCGCACGCTCACCATCGACGAGGCCTTCCTCGAGCAGCTCAAGCTCGACGACGACTTCAAGAGGGCTGGGCTCACTGCGCTGATCAGCACCGGCATGGATCCCGGCGTCACCAACACCTTCGCGGGCAACGGCTACGAGGACCTCGACAGATGCTTCGAGATCCGCATCAAGGACTACAGCGTCTTCGAATCCCCGGTGCCGCTGCAGGTCTGGTCGCAGGAGACCTACTACACCGACTGCGCCCAGCCGCCGCTGCTCTTCGAAGACGGCGACTTCAAGCGTGTCGAGCCGTTCGGGCGCCGCGAGCACTACATGTTCCCCGAGCCGTGGGGGCTCGGCCCGGTCATCTGTCACGACCACGAAGAGGTCTCGACGCTGCCGCGACTGCTGCCGAAGAAGTTCGGCGACAAGGGTCTGCGCTACGTCGATTTCAAGATGGGTATGCCTGAAGAGGGCATCGACGCCGACAAGGCGTTCGTCGAGACCGGCATGGCGAGCAAGGAGCCGGTCACCCTCAAGGACGGCAGCAAGGTGCGGCCGATCGACGTCTTCGTGGCCACGCTGCCCCTGAACCCGCCGGCCGACGAGCTCGCCAAGCTCGCCCTGAGCGGGCAGATCACAGACATCGGCGTCGTCACGGTCGACTGCATCGGCGAGAAGGGCGGCAAGCCCGCCAGCGTCGGCTACGTCATCGTGCCGCCCGACATCAAGTGGGTCAACGAGCGTATCCCCGGCGCCACCATGGTCTCGTACGGCACCTCGACACCGGCCTCGATCTACGCCGAGTTCATCGTCGAGGACAAGATCACCGAGAGCGGCGTCGTCGCCCCCGAGATCCTGCCGCGGCCCGTCCGCGACGCGTTCATCGCGGAGTGCGGCCGGCGCAACATGCCGATCACGCGCAAGGACCACGTGCAGGTCAGCTGAGACGCGACGATCGTCGGACGACAGAGCGGCGGCAAGAACAGGGCGCTCGCGAGCGCCCTGTTCTTGCCGCCGCTCTCGCCGCTTTTCCCGGGCGCAGGCGCAAGACGGCGCGCGTAGGAAGCACAGAGTCGGCCGGAGCCAGTCGGAGCGCGCCTCACGCGCCTGACGTCAGGCGCCTGGAGGTGAGTGCGGATCGTGTCAGGACTCGTCGGGATCGCGGGACCGAGCTTGGACCCCGCAGGCACGCAGGCCGAGCTGACCCGCATGCGGGAGCTCATCGCCTTGGCCGGCGAATCGCACAGCGGTGGAGACGCGCTCTTCGACGGCGTGGTGACCGCCGCCGTGATCCACCCTTCGGTCCGGCAGACGCCTGACGAGCCGCGCTGTCGCGAGGGCTTCCGCTGCTGGTCGGAGGGGGAGATCTACACCGACCTCGGCCCTTCAGACCCAAGGTCAGCGGTCTGCTCCGCGTTCTCGGAGGTCACCCCTGCGGACCGGGTCTTGGACGCCGACACGCCGCCGACCACGGTCGCGGCCCTCCGCGCCATCGACGGTGTCTTCGCGGTAGTGCTCTACGACCGCGTCGCACGGCGGGTGCACCTGGTGACCGACCGTTTCGGCTACGGGTACGTGTACTGGAAACGGGACGACCGCCGACTCGTCTGGTCGACCACGCTCGCCGCTTTCACGGCCAGTGGCCAAGCACCCGCACTTGACCGACTCGCCGTGCGGCAGTTCCTTGCCTTGGGACACCTGGTAGGCGACCGCTCCTGGTTCTCCGAAGTATCCCTGCTGCCGCCTGCAAGCGTGCTGACCTACGATATCGACACGGACATCCACACCCTCTCTCGCTACTGGCGGTGGACGGACCTCCCGGCCCGGATCGAGCGTCCCGACCTGGGGGAGGCCGCACACGAGCTTGGCTGCCGCTTCACGGCGGCCGTCGCCAAGCGGTGCGCGCCGGGCGAGACCACGGGCGTCTTTCTGAGCGGCGGACTTGACTCCCGCGCGGTGCTGGCCGCCGCCCCGGCATCGGCTCGTCTGCACGCCGTGAGCTTCGGCCAGGAGGGGTGCGCCGACCTTGCGGTGGCAAGACACGTCGCCCGCCTTCGCGGCGTGCCCCACGACATCGTGACGCTCGACGCGACGAACTGGCTCGCGCCACGCCTCGACGCCCTCTGGCTCAGCGGCGCCTCTTCCGGTCTCCAGCACATGCACGGCGTGGAGACCCAGCCCGTCTGCCGCGAGCTCTTCGCCGAGTACCTGAGCGGGTTCGGCGGCGACAATCTCGTGCGTGGTGACTACCTGCAGTCGACGCGCATGCTGGATCGCTTCGACGCCGACTACATCGCCGACTACCTCCACTGCGACCGCGACGTACTCGAAGACCTCGACCAGTACGCCCAACATGACCGCTGCGACCATTACCTGTTCGACTCGCAGGTGCGGCGCCTCCGGGCCGCACCCCGCTCCCGCGAGCGCACCTACCTCTTCGAACGCGCCCCGTTCATGGATAACGCTGTCGTCGACCTCGTGTACATGCTGCCCGACCGCATGCGATACAAAGGGCGTCTCTACGCAGCCATGCTCTCCTCGTGGTTCCCCGAGTATTTCTGTCGCCTCGGATGGGCGAACACCGGGTATCCGGCGACCTGGCCGCGAGGCGCCCGCCGCGCGTACCGCACGCTGCGGACGGTCGAGCGACGCTTGTGGCGCAAGGTCTCAACGGTGGGCGTCCCCGGCCTCCATGAGCCATCCTACGCCGACTATCCGCGGTGGCTCCGCAAAGAGCCGGCGCGCAGTCTGGTGGAGCGCCTGCTCATCACGGACGACCCCCTCTACCGGGACGTGGTGCCCAATCCGGATGGGGCGGAGGCTGCCTGGCGAAGGCACCTCTCCGGAGCCGACGACACCGACCTGGTCTTTCGCCACGTGACGCTCGAGCTCTGGCTGCGTCAGGTCTACCGCGCCGAGTACCGGCCTCTGTCCTGAGCCACGCCCTCGGGGAGCGGACGGGCATCCCCGCCCTTCGCCCCTTCGGCGGCGGTCAGACCACGCCGCAGAAGCGCACGGCGGCAACGACCAAGGCCTCCGCGGCCGTCCGCAGCTCGCCGACCGGGACGTACTCGTCCGCCATGTGTGCCACGCGCACATCGCCCGGGCCGAAGAGCACCGTCGGGATCCCGCCCACGTTGACGAGCAGCCGCAGATCGCTCCCATAAGTGACGCCTTCGACGGCGGGCACGGCGCCCGTGACGGCGCACACCGCCCCGCTCAGCTCCGTCACGACGGGTTCGGTGTGCGCGGTCAGCGCCGGGTCGAAGCGCCCGCCCCACCACTCGACGCGCGGCGGGTGACCGCGCAACCACGGGTCGCCTGCGGCGGCGCGCGTGACGGCCTCCTCCAGCGCCCGCCGGGCCGCGGCCGGCTCTTCACCAACGGCGACGCCGCAGCGCCCTTCGCACACCAGACGCCCTGGCACACTGGAGGCCCACTCGCCGGCACGCATCGTCCCCACCTCGATCGGCCAAGGGAGGCGGTAGCGCGCGTACAGCTCGCCGCCTCCCGCCGCGTTGCGTTCCGCCTCGAGCCGTCGTAGGGCATCGAACACGGGCCAGAACTTCTCGATCGCGCTGACCCCCTCCTCACGCACGCTGCCGTGCGCGGCCTTACCGTCGACGGTCAGGCGGAACATGTAGGAGCCGGCCTGCGCGACGACGACGCCCAGCGCCGTGGGCTCGGTGACGATCGCCCCGGCGGCGCGGTAGCCACGGAGCAGGGTGGCCAGCGTGCCGAGACCGCCGTCCTCCTCGCCGATCACACTGGCGACGAGCAGCCGGCCGCGGAGCCGGACGCCGGCATCTCGTAGGGCCTTCGCCGCAGCCAAGGCGCAACAGAGGCCGCCCTTCATGTCGACGGCGCCGCGCCCGTAGACCAGGCCGTCGCGGACCGTGGCGCGCCACGGCGGCACCGACCACGCCTCCGCATCACCGACCGGCACCACGTCGATGTGCCCGTCGAGCAGCAGGTCGCGACCGCCTCCGGAGCCTTCCAGCCGGCCGACGACGCCGAGGGCTTCCGTCCGCTCCACCTCGACCGAGCAGTGTGGGTGCCGTCGAAGAAGGTCGAGGTCGATCGGCCAGACATCGGTCTCAAGGCCGGCGTCGTCCATCCATCGGGCCACCGCCTGCTGTGCCGGCGTCTCGGCACCGTCGAGGCTCGGTATGGCGATCAGATCGCAGAGAAGGCGGACGAGCGCGTCGACGTCGAGTGCCTCCACCGCACGGCGCTCGATGGCCGAGAGCCCGCCTCCCTCGACCTCGCCCTGGTCACACCGGCACACGGGCGGCCTCACACGGCGTCGCGAAGGACCGGGCGCGTCAGGCACGTCGGCCCGCCTTCAGCCCTGAACGACAGCGACTCGCCCGGGATGGTCGTCACTTCGCAGCCCGCTCGCTCGAGGAGCCGCTGCGTCACCGGATTGCCCTCGAGCATCAGGCAGCAGCGCGGCGCGATCGCGAGCACATTGGTCGCCTGGGTCTCCACGAACTCGCGCTCGGGCACCTCGAGCAGGCGCACGCCGCGCCGTTCCAGCTCGTGCCAGAACGCAGTCGGCATGAGCGGCGGGTACGCGACGGCCAGATCGATGTCGACCGGGCTGACCAGCGACAGGAGGTGGAGACAGGCCTCCGGCCCCGCGAACCACGGCAGGTCGTAGGCGAGGACGTTCACCCCCAACGGCCGCAGCGCCGCGCGCAGTTGCCGCACGCCGTCCGCGTTGGTACGGAACCCCATCCCGACGGCCAGCGTGTCGTGATCGAGCCACATCGTGTCGCCGCCCTCGACCCGGCCTTCACCGACGATGCGCGCGAGGACCGGGACGCCCTCGCCCTCGAGGAACGCCGCGAGGGCGTCCTCCTCGCCCCGCCGCAAGACCTTGCCCATGCTGAGGACCACGGTACCTGCGCCGGTCACCAGCACCGGGTCGAAGACGAAGACGCTATCGCTGAGCGCGGGAAGAGGTGTGTCGTGCACGAGGACCTCGACGCCCCCACCACGCAATCGGGCCACGAGCTCGTCGTGCGCCGCCCGCGCCGAGGGAAGGTCGATCGGCTCAGTGTAATGCCAGACCGCCGGGTCGGCGCTCGCCATCGCCTCGTCGGGCGGCCGGACCACGACGCGCCGCAGAGGGCCCACCATGCTCTGCGCGCCGTAGCGCGCGCCCGTCACCCGCGCGCTCCCCGCGTCAGTCGCCGTCGGCCTTGCGGCGCCACGGCGCCCACGTCACCGGACGTGAGGCGTCCACGTACTGGTGCACGGGAAGGCGGTCTGCGGGCAGGCGCGCCCTGAGAAGTCCGTCCTCGTCGACGATATCGACGGCGCCGGCCTGCATGAATGCGAAGAGGCTCACGAGACCGACCGCGTCGGCCGTACCGCCCAGCTCCTCGACGGTCAGCGTGTGGTTGGCAAGCAGGCGCTGCCACGTGCGGCTGACGCGCTCCCACGTGTACGAGCACCGCACGCCCCTTACAAGCAGATCGATAGTCGCCTCGTCAACGGCCACGACCCTGCCTTTGCCGCGCCAGAAGACGAGCGGGAACGCCTGCCCGGCCATCTCTGTGGCGCGATACCTCATCGTCTCGATCGAGATCATGTGCTCTCCTTGGGGTCGCGGCCTAGTCTACCCTCGGCCCCGGGCGGATGAGAACCCGATCGCCGCGGGCCCTGCCGGAGAGCGGGGAAGCGCTCCGTCAGCGGAGCCGCGGCACGATACCCAGACGCTCATGCACCTTGGCCAGCGTACGCGCGGCGATCGCTTCGGCCCGCTCGGCGCCGACCTTGAGCACGTCGAGGGTGAAGGCGGAGTCGGCCTCGAGTTCGCGCATGCGCGCTTGCACCGGCGCCAACGCCTCGACCACCACGTCCGCCAAGTCGCTCTTGAAGTCGGCGTAGCCGCGCCCGGCGTAGCGCTCGACGATCGTGTCTACCGCCTCTCCGCTCAGGGCCGAGTAGATCGTCAGCAGGTTGGTCAGGGCCGGCTTGTCGCCGCCGGCGCGCACTTCGGTGCCCGAGTCGGTCACGGCGCGTCGTATCTTGCGACGGATCGCATCGGCCGAGTCCATCAGGGCGATGTAGTTGTACTCGGAGCCGGCACTCTTGCTCATCTTCTTCGTGGGGTCGTCGAGGCCCATGATGCGGGCGGCGTCGGCGGGAATCACCGGCTCGGGGACGACGAAGGCCTTGCCGAACGCGTTGTTGAAGCGCTCCGCGAGGTCGCGGGTGAGCTCGACGTGCTGCTTCTGGTCCTCGCCGACCGGCACCGCATCCGCCCGGTAGAGGAGGATGTCCGCGGCCATCAGGACGGGGTAGTCGAAGAGCCCCACGCCGACGCTCTCGCTCTCGCCGCCGCCAGTCTTGTCCTTGAACTGCGTCATGCGCCGCAGTTCCCCCATGTAGGCGACCGTGTTGAGGATCCACGCCAGCTCGCTGTGCTGTGACACGTGCGACTGCACGATGACGATCGATCGCTCGGGGTCGACGCCGCAGGCAAGGAACATGTTGGCCACGTCGATGGTGTTGCGGCGCAGCTCGGCGCGCGCCTGGCGGACCGTGATGGCGTGGAGGTCGACGACGCAGTAGACGCAGTCGTGGGTCGCCTGCATGGCGACGTAGCCGCGGAGGGCGCCCAGGTAGTTCCCCAGATGCAGGGCGCCCGTCGGCTGCGTGCCGGAGAAGACGCGCGGACGGCGCACAGGCTTGGCCTCAGACGCTGAAGGAGTATCCGGCTGCTCGCTCACGGGACCGAAGTGTAGCGAAGGCGGGGCGGGGCGGCCAGCCGGGGCCGGGACTCGCGCCCGCGCCCGACCGACCACTCGGCAAGTGGGCGCGGCTTGTGTCCACGTGCGCCCCCTCGCTCGTCGCGTTGCGCTGCCGGCAGGCCCTCGACGTCACAACATGCGCCGGAGCGCGCTTCGTCACCATCAGGCACGGTGCCGCCCAGAGGAGTCTTTACTCGCGAGGGTCGCGCTGCCGGGCCATCACGTTGCCGCCCCCGCCACAGGATGCTAGTGTGCAGTCGAATCGAGGACGACCGGTTGAAGGCCGTGCGAGAGCCCGCGGGCGACAGCTTGGCGGGCGCCGAAGGGGCAAGGCGGCGTCGGATGCGCCCGCTGAAACTCTCAGGCAACCGGAGCACGGCCCGACGGGTCCCTGGAGCCGGCGCCGGCGACAGTCGGCGGCGCAAGCGGACAGGGCGATGGGCAGACATCGTCCTGTCCTCTGCGTTTAGGCCGGAGGTGGCGGAGTTGACCGAACGGGCCGCTCCACATGATCGAATCGCGCGAGCTCACCCTTATGAAGAGACCGCCGTGCTCGTCAACGCCCGCGCGCTGGCGCTCGCGACCCTGTCGCGCGCGCCGACCAAGGAGGAGCCATGAAGACCAGCGGCACCCTGCCGTTCGCAGAACGAGTCGGGCGCCTGGGCACTGAGACGGCCTTCGCGGTCAGTGCGGAGTGCGCCGCTTGGGCGGCCAAGGGCAACAAGGTCTACCCCTTCCACCTCGGGGACCTGGACCTGCGCACACCCGCCAACGTCATCGAGGCAGCCGAACGCGCCCTGGCCGACCGCAAGACCGGCTACTGCCCGAACGGAGGCATCCCCGAGCTCCGCCAGGCCCTCGCCGACGATGTCGCCGCCAGCCATGGCGTACCCTACGGACCGGAGAACGTAGCCGTCCAGCCGGGCGGCAAGCCCGTGATCGAGAAGTTCCTCCTCGCACTCATGGACCCCGGCGACGAGGTTCTCTACCCGAACCCCGGCTTCCCGATCTACGAGTCGCAGATCGAGTTCCTGGGCGGCGTTGCCAAGCCGTACGGCTTCGTGCCGGGCGAGGCCAACTTCCTGCTCGACCTCGAGACGATCGAGGCGGCCATCACCCCTCAGACCAAACTGCTCATCTTCAACAACCTGCACAACCCGACCGGGGCGGAGAGCCCCGACAGCGAGATCGAGGCGCTGGCCGAGCTGGCCTTGAAGCACGACCTCTTCGTGCTCTCGGACGAGGCCTACTGGGACATCCGCTACTCCGGGCAGAGCAAGTCCATCGCGTCCCTGCCCGGCATGCAGGAGCGCACCGTCGTGCTCTACACGTTCAGCAAGAAGTTCGCCATGACGGGCTGGCGTCTCGGCGGCGCTATCGGGCCGAAGGAGCTCGCCTCGGTCATCGCCACCATCAACGTCAACCAAGAGTCCTGCACAAGCCACTTCGTCCAGTGGGCCGGCGTCGAGGCACTCACGGGGGACCAAGCCGGATCCCACGCGATCCTGGCCACCCTCAACGAGCGCCGCGACACAGCCGTACGGCTGCTGAACGAGATCGACGGTGTGTCGTGCTACTCGCCCGAGGCGACCTTCTACCTCTTCCCGGACATCACCGAGGTGATGGGGCGGAAGGGCTTCGCGACGTACGACGACCTGCGGCGAGACGCCCTGCACGAGACGGGTGTGTCGTTCTGCACCCGTCTGCATTTCGGCCGCGAGCTCCCAGGCGAGGCACGACGCTACGCGCGCTTTGCCTACTCGGGCATCGACGTGGCCGGGATCGAGGAGGGTCTCAGCAGGTTGAAGGCGTGGGCCGAGGCGTGAGGGTGGCAACGGCAGGAGGACGAGCATGACGACACCGCTGCGCACGCCGCTGTTCGAGCGCCACGTGGCGCTGGGCGCGAAGCTGGTCGAGTTCGGGGGCTGGGAGATGCCGGTGCAGTACCGCGCCGGCATCATCCGGGAGCACCTCGCGACCCGCAGCCGCGCCGGCCTCTTCGACGTCTCGCACATGGGCCGCTTCGTCCTCGGCGGCAGCGATGCGCTGCCGCTCCTGCAGCACGTGCTGACGAACAACGCCGCCGCCCTCGACGTCGGCCAGGCACAGTACACGATGGTGCCGACGGCGACCGGCGGTGCGGTCGACGACGCCTACCTCTACCGCTTCGTCGCCGACGAGTACCTGTTGGTCGTGAACGCCGCCAACCGCGAGAAGGACTGGGAGCACTTCCGGCGATACGTCGAGCGCTTTCCCGGCCTGCGACTCGAGGACCGCACCTTCGAGTCCGCCATGCTCGCGCTGCAGGGCAAGGCGTCGCGCGACATCCTTCTGGGGCTGCTCGCCGACGGCACCCTGCCCGAGCCGCTGCGTAACGAGCTCTCCGTCGTGCGGCTCCACGTCGGCGACGACGCGCAGCCGCTCGAGGTCATGCTCGGCCGCACCGGCTACACCGGTGAGCCCGTCTGCTTCGAGCTCTTCGTCGCCTCCGCGGCGGCGCCGGCCCTGTGGGACGCGCTTGTCGGGGCGGGCGCCGAGCCCGTCGGTCTCGGCGCCCGCGACACCCTGCGCCTCGAGGCCGGCTTGCCGCTCTACGGCCACGAGCTCGGCCTCGACCCCGAGGGCCGCGAGATCCCCATCATGAGCTGCCCGCTCGCCGCGTTCGCGGTCAGCTTCTCGCCGCTCAAGGGCGAGTACGTCGGTCGCGAGGCGCTCACTCGCCAGCACGCTGCCTACACCCGCATTCTGAGCCGCGACTGGACGCTCCTCGACGACCTGCCGCGGCTGACGCGGCCGGCCGCGATCACCGGCCGCGGCATCGCGCGCGTGGGCGCGCCCGTTCATCGCGGCGGCGAGCAGGTCGGCTGGGTGACCAGCGGCACGGCCGTGCCGTACTGGGGGGTCGCCGGCGAGGGCCTCTGCTCCACGCAGACCGACGGGCACCAGCTGCGCTCCATCGCCCTTGCCTACGTCGACAGCCGCGTACTTGAGGACGACGAGGTCGAGGTCGAGGTGCGCGGCAAGCGCGTCCCCGCCATCGTCGTCCCGCACCACCTGCGCAGCGACGCACCGCCTTGCGCGCGAGCCATCGTCTGGGACCACACGCCGCAGCTCGAGGAGCTCGAAGGCGGCGAGGCCGGCGAGCGTGCCTTGCGGCTGCTCGCGAAGACCATCGACAACCACGTATGGCGCCAGCGGCAGTGCCTCAACCTGATCCCCTCGGAGATGACGGCCTCGCCACTGGCCCGCCTTCTGTCGATCAGCGACCCCTCCTTCCGCTACGCCGAGCACAAGAGGGCGGAGGCCTTCTACGATCTCGAGGTCTTCTACTACCAGGGCACCGGCTTCATCTGTGAGGTCGAGCGCCTGCTCGCGCAGGAGCTGCGCGCCTACCTCGGCTGTCCCGAGGTCGAGACCCGCGTCGTGAGCGGCCAGATGGCCAACACCGCCGTCTTCAGCGCTCTCGTCGACTACCTCAACCGCGCCGACCGCAAGGCAGAACCGCGGCGCATCGGCAAGGTCGTCAACAACCACATCGCCAAGGGCGGCCACCTCAGCGCCCAGCCCATGGGCGCCCTGCGCGACTATCGTCGCCCGCGACCCGCGCACCGAGCTGCCGGCCGTGGTCGATATTCCCGTGCTGCCCGACAACCCCTACAAGGCCGACGTGCCGGCACTCCTCGAGCTCATCGAGCGGGAGCGCCCCGAGCTCATCATCCTCGGCAAGAGCATGGTGCTTCACCCGGAGCCGGTCGCCGAGGTGCGGCGCTTCCTCGACGAGCGTGGCATGCGACGCCGTGCTCATGTACGACATGGCGCACGTGCTCGGGCTGGTCGGTCCGCACTTCCAGCAGCCGTTCGCAGAGGGAGCCGACATCGTCACCGGCTCGACCCACAAGACCTTCTTCGGCACACAGCGCGGGGTCATCGGCGCGCGCTGGCAGGAGCCCGAAGAGAAGTGGGATCTCTGGGAGGCGATCGAGCGGCGCACCTTCCCCGGCTCGGTCTCGAACCACCACCTCGGGACCCTGCTCGGCCTGCTCATGGCGGCCTACGAGATGAACCACTTCAGAGACGAGTACCAGCGGAACGTCATCGCCAACGCGAAGGCCTTCGCCCGCGCCCTCCGGGAGGCCGGGCTGTGACGTCGCGGGCGACCCGACCGTCGACCACACGGAGACCCACCAGGTCGATCGTGCGGGTCGGGCTACGGCACGCGGTCCCGAGACCGCTGCCCGGCTCGAGCTCAACGACATCATCTGCAACTACCAGGCGGCGCCCGACGAAGAGGGCTTCACGGCCTCGGGCGCGCTCAGGCTGGGCGTCGCGGAGCTGACACGCTTCGGCTTCGGTCCCTCGGAGTTCGCGCGTGCTGCCGAGCTGCTTGCCGCAGTCGTGCTCCGCAGCGCCAACGTGCGCGAGGACGTCCGCGCCCTGCGCGGGGGCTTCACCGATCTCCACTATTGTTTCGCCGGCGAGGAGTTCGACCCGCTGATCCGGCGCCTCCACGAACTCGTGTGACGGAGGAGGCGCGCGCCTCCCGGGCGACCGGCCCGCCGCGCGGGCCCCGCTCCCGCCCTCCGTGCGGAGCGGCCCGTCCCTCTGGTAGCGTTAACTCATGCTCGACCTGCTGATCACAGACGCGCTGGTCGTCGACGGCGGTGGCGGCCCGCCCTTCGCGGCGTCCGTCGGAGTCGCCGACGGGCGCATCGCGGCCATCGTCCGCGACGACGCCGCAAAGGCCCGCGACGACGTGGCGGGACCCGGTGCCAGCCCTGGGGTCGACGCTGCGCGCGTCATCAAAGCCGGCCGCCGCGCTCTCGCCCCAGGCTTCATCGACGTGCATACGCACTCGGACCTTGCGCCCTTCACGGACCCGTGGATGGACAGTGCGCTGCGTCAGGGGGTGACCTCCGTCGTGGTCGGCAACTGCGGCGTCTCCGTCTGGCCCAAGGCTGGCCTCGAGGGACTGGCTGCGCTGATTCGCGTCGGCACGGCCGATCTCGACGGAGGCTGGGACAGCGTCGACGACTACCTCGCCGCCGTCGACGCCGTGCGACCGGCGTGCAACGTGGCCACACTCGTAGGGTTCGGCAACCTGCGCACCGAGGTCATGGGCCTCGAGCAACGCCCCGCGTCGCCGGCCGAGGTCGGCGAGATGCAGGATCTTCTGGGAGAGGCGCTCGCCGCTGGCGCGCTCGGCCTCTCCACCGGCCTGATCTACGTCCCCGACATGTACGCGGCGACCGCCGAGGTGGCCGCCGTGGCCGCCGCGCTGGCCCGCCACGGCGGCCTGTACACCAGCCACATGAGGGCTGAGGGCCGACTCGTGTTCGAGGCCGTGAAGGAGACCCTTGAGATCGGCCACGCGGCGGGCGCGCGGCCCCACGTGAGCCATCTCAAGCTCGACGGAAGCCACGTCTGGGGCCGCACCGACGAGCTCCGTCGGCTGCTCGACGAAGGCGGGGCGACGGCCGACCAGTACCCCTACACGGCGTGGGAGACAGATCTCTCCTCGTTCCTCCCGCCATGGGCACCCGTCGGACGGCTGGCCGAGCTGCTCGCCGAGCCCTCCACCCGGGCGAGACTGGTCGCTGCCGTCCAAGAGGGCGAGGAGGGGTGGGAGAGCTCCTTGTCCGGGGCCGGCTGGGACCGCATCGTCGTCGAGGCCGGTCCCGGGAATTCGCCGGCCGCGACATCGCCGCCGCTGCGGCCGCTCGCGGCGTCGAGCCGGTCGACCTTGCTCTGGCGCTGCTGCTCGAGGATCCCCACGTCTCGGTCAGCGGGCACACGATGCGCGAGGACGACGTGCGCGCGATCCTCGCGCAGCCCGACATCCTCGTCGCCTCGGACGGCGTCGCGGTCTCGCCCGAGGGACCCCTCGCCGACACCCTCCTGCACCCGCGCAGCTACGGTACCTTCACTCGCGTGCTGGGACGGTATGTGCGCGAGCTCGGGATCCTCGGCCTCGAGGCGGCGATCCGCAAGATGACGGCGCTGCCCGCCGAGGTCTTCGGCCTCCGCGACCGCGGCGTCATCGCCGAGGGCGCGTGTGCCGATCTCGTGCTCTTCGACCCGGCTGCCGTCGGGGACCTCGCGACGTTCGCCCGCCCGCACACATATCCGACCGGGATCGACGTGGTCGTGGTCGGCGGCCGCGTCGCGTGGGACACGGCCGCCGCGAGCCGCACGGGCGAGGGGCGTGGCGAGCGCGCGGGGCGCGCGCTCAGGCGAGGCCGCTCCTAGTCTGGTAGCGTTCTCGCGGGGCCGTCGCGCTCCGCGCGCGACGGCCGCAGTCGCCACGACCACGAAGGGAGCGGCGGTGGTGGCCATCGCCCTCGCGCTCGTCGCCAGCTTCGGCTGGGGCATGTCCGATTTCCTCGGCGGCCTGCGGACCAGAAGCCTTCCTCTGCGCGCTGTCGTCACCGGCATGATGGCCGGCGGCCTTCTGGCCGCGGCACTCGTCACGCTGGCCCGCGGCTCTGGCTACCCGGGCAGCGGCATTCTCGTCGCCGGTGTCATCGCAGGGTTGTCGAGCATGGTCGCGGTCTCGAGCCTCTACAAGGCGCTGGCCATCGGCTCGATGAGCATCGTCGCCCCCGTCAGCGCCGCCTACCCGATCGTGCCCGTAATCTACGGCCTCGCCGGGGGGAGCGACCCAGCTGGCTCCAGTTCGGCGGCATGGCGTTGATCGTCGTCGGCGTGATCGTCGCGTCGTACGTGCGTGAGCCGGCCGGCGACAGGCTGGACCCGGCTCACCTCGACCCCCCGGCTCCGTCCGACGACGAGCACCGCCTCCGGATCGTCGCGTTGCCCGACGTCGGAGAGGGCCTCGTCGACCGCATGCGGCGAGACGCGTCGTCTCACCGCCCAAGGACACTGGCGAGCGTGGCTCTCGCCGTCATCGCGGCCCTCGCCAGCGGCACCGTGCTCACGGCGCTGAGTTCGGCCGCCGAGACCGATCCGTACTGGGCGATGATCGTCATGCGGGGCGTGGCCCTGATCGGGATGCTCATCGTCGTAGTCGCGAGCCGGTCCGGCCTCGGTGCGCGCCCGGCGCAGGCGCCCCTCCTCCTCGGCATCGGCGCCCTCGACACCGTCGCCACCGGACTCTTCGCGGTCGCCACTACGTTCGGCTACCTGAGCGTCGTGTCGGTGATCGCCTCGCTCTTCCCCCTGGGGACGATCGCCCTCGCCCGGCTGGCGCTCGGCGAGCGCATCCAACCCCACCAGAACGTCGGAGTGGCCGCAGCGCTGTGCGGGGTGGCGCTGGTGGCGCTCGGCTGAGGCGAGCGCCGGCGAAGCGGCGCGCCCGCCGACTGATCAGTCGGCGTCGATCTCCTCGTCGGTCGCGCCGCTCTCGCTGACGACCATGCGGGCGATGGCGCTGACGACGTCGCCCTCGCGCATGTTCATGACCCTGACGCCCTGCGTGGCGCGGCCGTGGCGGCTGATGCCGTCGGCGCGCATGCGGATGACGACGCCGTCGCGGCTCTGCAGCATGATCTCGTGGTTCTCGCGCACGACGCGCACGCCGACCAGATAGCCCTTGCGGTCGGTGAGCGCGACGGTGCGCACGCCGAGCCCGCCGCGACCCGTGATGCGGTACTCGCTGATCGGCGTGCGCTTGCCGAAGCCGTTCTCGGTGATCACGAAGAGGTCGCAGTCGTCGCGAGCGATGTCGACGCTGATGACCTCGTCGCCCTTGCGCAGCCGCATGCCGAGCACGCCCGAGGCGCTGCGCCCCGTCGGCCGCACGTCGGCCTCGTGGAAGCGGATGGCCTGGCCCAGGCGGCTGATCATCATGACGTCGTCGTCGCCCGAGGTGTGGCGCACCGCGAGGAGTTCGTCGTCCTCGCGGATGTCGATGGCGATGATGCCGTCGGCCTTGAGCTTGGTGTTGTAGGAGGCGAACAGCGTCTTCTTGACGATGCCCGTGCGCGTGCCGAGGATCAGGAACTTGCCCTCGCTGACGTCGAAGTTGCGCGTGTTGATGACGGCGCAGATCTTCTCGTCCTGGCGCAGCGGCAGCAGGTTGACGATGTGCTTGCCCTTGGCGTTGCGCCCGGCCAGCGGCAGCTCGTGGACCTTGAGCCGGTACACCTTGCCGACGCTGGTGAAGAAGAGCAGGAAGTTGTGCGTGCTCGTGATGAAGAGGTGCTCGACCTCGTCCTCTTCCTTGAGATCCATGCCGGCCACGCCGATGCCGCCGCGCTTCTGCTGGCGATAGGTGGCCACCGGGAGGCGCTTCACGTACCCGGTCTTGGTGATCGTGATCGCCATCTGCTCCTCGGCGATGAGGTCTTCGAGGTCGAGCTCGCCCATGTCGGGGACGATCTCGGTGCGGCGGTCGTCGTTGTAGAGCCGCTTGATCTCGAGCAGCTCGGTCTTGATGACGCCGTAGATGTTGGCCTCGTCGCCGAGCAGCTCGCGGAGCTCCTTGATGCGCGCCAGAAGGCCGTGGTGCTCCTCGGTGACCTTGTCGCGCTCGAGACTGGTGAGCTTCTGGAGCCGCAGGTCGAGGATGGCCTGCGCCTGCGGCCGCGTGAGCTCGAAGGTGTCCATGAGGGCGTCGCGCGCGGAGTCGACGTCGGACGCCTTGCGGATGATGCTGATGACCTGGTCGAGGTTGTCGAGGGCGACGAGCAGGCCTTCGAGGATGTGAGCCCTCGTCTCGGCCTTGTCGAGCTCGAACTTGGTGCGCCGGATGACGATCTCTTTCTGGAAGGCGACGTACGCCTTGAGCATCTCCGGCAGGGTGAGCGTGCGCGGCACGCCGCCGACCAGGGCGATGTTGATGATCCCGAAGGTGGTCTGCATCTGGGTGTGCTTGTAGAGCTTGTTGAGCACGACCATCGGGATGGCCTCGCGCTTGAGCTCGATGACCAGGCGCATGCCCGAGCGGTCTGACTCGTTGCGCAGGTCGCTGATCTCGGTGATCTTCTTGGTCTTGACCAGGTCGACGATGTTGTCGATGAGCGAGGCGCGGTTGACCTGATACGGCAGTTCCGTGACGATGATCGCCGAGCGGTTGCCCTTGAGCTGCTCGGTGTGCGCCTTGGCGCGCACGCGCACGCGGCCGCGCCCGGTGCGGTAGGCCTCCTTGAAGCCCGCGGTGCCGAGGATGACGCCGCCCGTGGGGAAGTCGGGCCCCTTGATGAACTCCATGAGGTCGTCGGGAGTGGCGTCGGGGTGGTCGAGGACGTGCACGGTGGCGTCGACCACCTCGCCGAGGTTGTGCGGCGGGATGTTGGTGGCCATGCCGACGGCGATGCCGGACGCGCCGTTGACCATGAGGTTGGGCATGCGGCTGGGCAGTACGGTGGGCTCGCGCCGCGTCTCGTCGTAGTTGGGCTTCCAGTCGACGGTGTTGGCGTCGATGTCGCGCATCATCTCGACGGCGATCTTGCTGAAGCGGGCCTCCGTGTAGCGCATGGCGGCCGGCGAGTCGCCTTCGACCGAGCCGAAGTTGCCCTGGCCATCGACCAGCGGGTAGCGCATGTTGAAGTCTTGCGCCATGCGCACCAGCGTGGGGTAGATGACGGCCTCGCCGTGGGGGTGGTAGTTACCGGAGGTGTCGCCGGCGATCTTGGCGCACTTGCGGTGCGCCTTGTTGGGCGCCAGGCCGAGGTCGTGCATGGCTACGAGGACGCGCCGCTGGCTGGGCTTGAGGCCGTCGCGCACGTCGGGCAGGGCGCGATCGGTGATCACGCTCATCGCGTAGTCGATGAACGACGAGCGCATCTCGTCTTCGAGCTCGATGGGCTCGATCTTGCCTTCGAGTGTCTGCAGGTTGTCAGACATCGAGGAACCGCACTTCTTTCGCGTTCTTCTCGATGAACGCGCGTCGCGGCTCGACCTTGTCGCCCATGAGCATCGTGAAGACCTCGTCGGCCGCCTGGATGTCTTCCATCGACACGAGCTGAAGTGTGCGCGTCATGGGGTTCATGGTGGTGTCCCAGAGCTGGTCGGGGTTCATCTCGCCGAGCCCTTTGAAGCGCTGCAGTTGCATGCCCTCTTTGGTGAGCTCCACGATCTCCACGCGGAGCTCCTCGTAGCTCTGCGCCTCGGCCTTGCGGTTGCCGAGGTGCAGCACGAACGGCGGCCTGCCGACCATCTCGCTGACGCGCAGGTGGACGCGCTTGAGCGCCTGGAACTCGCGCCCCGAGACGGCCGCGAAGGGGATGCGCAGGTTCGCGGCCAAGCCGGTGCGCCGTTCGACCAGGCGCGTGTCGGCGACGCTCTCTTCTTCGTCGACGCCGAGGACATCGATGACGTAGCGCTTGTCGATGTCCTCCTTGAGCGCCTCAAGGAGCGCGTCGAAGGTCGGCAGCTCGGCCTCGATCATCGGGCCGTTCTTGAGCCAGTCGATGAGCTCGCCGCCCCACTGGCTCTTGAGCTTCTTGACCCAGCCTTCGTACTCGCTGAAGAGCTTGAGGAAGCGCTGGTACTTGGTCTCGCTGAAGGTGAAGCCGGTGTCGGTGTTGTCGACGCGGATCTGCTCGAGGCGCCCGCGCAGCAGGATCTCCTCGAGCTGGCTCTCCTTGTGGATGTACGTCTCCTGGTTGCCCTGCTTGAGGCGGTAGAGCGGCGGCTGCGCGATGTAGATGTAGCCGGCCTCGACCAGCGGCTTCATGTGCCGGAAGAGGAAGGTGAGGATGAGCGTGCGGATGTGCGACCCGTCGACGTCGGCGTCGGTCATGATGATGATCTTGTGGTAGCGCGCCTGCGCGACGTCGAACTCGTCGTCGCCGAGGCCGGCGCCGATGGCGCTGACCATCGTCAGGATCTCGTTGTTGGCGAGCATCTTGTCGATGCGCGCCTTCTCGACGTTGATGATCTTGCCGCGCAGCGGCAGGATGGCCTGGAAGCAGCGGTCGCGCGCCTGCTTGGCTGAGCCGCCGGCCGAGTCGCCCTCGACGAGGTAGATCTCGCTGAGCGCCGGGTCCTTGATGGAGCAGTCGGCGAGCTTGCCCGGCAGCGTGCTGCCCTCGAGCAGCCCCTTGCGGCGCGTGAGGTCGCGCGCCTTGCGCGCGGCGTTGCGCGCTCGGGCCGCGTTGATGGTCTTCTCGATGATCTGCCGTCCCTCGGAAGGGTTCTCCTCGAGGAACTCGGCGAGCTTGGCGTTGACCGTCGATCTCGACAAGGGTGCGGATCTCGGTGTTGCCGAGCTTGGTCTTGGTCTGGCCCTCGAACTGCGGGTTGCGCAGCTTGACGGAGATGAGCGCCGTGAGACCCTCGCGCACGTCCTCGCCGCTAGAGGTTGTCCTCCTTCTCCTTGAGGAGGTTCTTTTGGCGTGCGTAGTCGTTGATGGTGCGCGTGAGCGCCGAGCGGAAGCCGGAGAGGTGCGCCCCGCCCTCCGTCGTGTTGATGTTGTTGGCGAAGGTGAAGATCGACTCGTTGTAGGACGAGTTCCACTGCATCGCGACCTCGACCTGGCCGTCGTCGGTCTCGTTCTGGAGGAAGATGATGCTGCGGTGGATCGCGTCCTTGTCGCGGTTGATGTAGGTGACGAAGTCCTTGATGCCGCCGTCGTACTGGAACGACGCCGATCTCGCCGTCGGCACGCTCGTCGTTGAGCTCGATTCGCAGATCTTTTGTCAGGAACGCGGTCTCGCGCAGGCGCTGCGCGAGCACGCGAAAGTCGAAGTCGATCTCTTCGAAGATGTCGGGGTCGGGCATGAAGGAGACCTTCGTGCCGGTCGGCCCCTTCTTGAGGATCTTCTCCTTCTTCTCGAGCTTGGTCGCCGGCGCGCCGCGCTCGAAGCGCTGGCGCCAGTGGTACCCCTCGACGTAGATGTCGAGCTCGAGCCACTCGGAAAGCGCGTTGACGACCGACACGCCGACGCCGTGCAGGCCGCCGGACACCTTGTAGCCGCTGCCGCCGAACTTGCCGCCGGCGTGCAGCATGGTGAGAACCACGGTGGCGGCCGGGAGATCGTACTTCTCCATGATGCCGACGGGGATACCGCGACCGTCGTCGGACACGCTGATCGAGTTGTCGGGGTTGATGGTGACGGTGATCGCCGAGCAGTAGCCGGCGATGGCTTCGTCGACGGAGTTGTCGACGACCTCGTAGACGAGGTGGTGGAGGCCGCGCGGCCCCGTGGAGCCGATGTACATGCCGGGCCGTTCGCGGACGGGCTCGAGGCCCTCGAGCACCTGGATGTCTTGGGCGTCGTAGTGCGCTTCCTTCACGCGACCTCGCAGTGGACCGGTGGCGGGCTGTTCCAAGGGGGGCGCGGCGGCGCGCCGCGCCCTACGTATTCTACCAGAACGGGGGGGCCGATGCGACCGGTCGTGATCGACGAACTCCCTGTAAAACCGCTATTTTTTCCGATGCCGATCGGGCTCGTGTGCGAGTGGGCCGCCGGAGTCCGCCGATGCGGCTCGGAGGGCGGCCTCGATGGCCGACCGCAGACGCTCGTCGGCCACGTCACCGGCGGCCGCCTGGGCCGCCGATACATCCTCGGGATGCAAGCTCGCCCCACGCTGTCGATCATTCGACGCGGCAGGCGGTTCTTCCTGCATAGGCGCCCGGCGGCGGACCCAGAACCGCAGCCGGCGCACAGGGTGCCCGGGGTCAAGTTCGCCCATGCGCGCCAGGATCGTCCGCGACAGGTAGGTGAGCTCGTTCGCCCACACGGACGACTCGCACTCGACGGTCAGGGCGCCATGACTGAAGGCGCGGGGCTTGGTGGCCTCTCCGACCTGATCGCCGGCGGCCCGCGCCCACACCGCGTAGGCGCGCGCTTCGTCGCCCGAGGTGAGCCTCTGCACGGTGGGCTTGAGGATGTCGCCCAGACGACGCGGCGGTTCGTTGCGCCGCCCACTCACGCCGTCTCCCGACTCGTCGCCGGCACGCTGTCGCCGGCGATCGTGCCGTCTGCAGCGTTGCCGTCTGCAGCGCCCGGTGGTGGTGGGCCAAGTCGCTCGCCCGCAAGGGGCAGCTCGACCACCAGCGCCCGAGTCAGCTCGTCTTCGGTGAAGTAGTGGCGGTTCGTCGTCGTCACGATGGCCTGGCCGCCACGCGACAGCAGGTCGACGAGGAGGCGGCGGCGAGCGTCGTCGAGCTCGCTCATGACGTCGTCCAGAAACAGTGTACCGACGCCGGCGCCGCTCTCGGCCGCGACATCCCTCTCGGCCAAGAGAAGGGCGAGCACCGCGCCGCGCTGCTCGCCCTGAGAGCCGTACAGACGGAGGTCGCGCCCGCCGGCCGGCAGTGGTGCGCCGCCGTCGACGACGCACCGCTGCCCCGTGCCCGCCGGCCCTACGACCGCGTCCTCCGCGAACGACTGCGGCGCGGCGACGTCTTCGGGCAGTTCGAGGAAGCGGATGTCGTCGCGCTGCGGGCCGAAGAGCGAGAGGCCGCGTTGGACCTCGCCGGCGCGGCGGCGGCGCAGCTCCGCCAGCAGCGTCTCCTCGTCGCAGGCGTCCTCGACGCCGCGCACCGCGTCCATCTGCGTCACGAGCTGGAGCGTGTAGCGGCCGTCACCGGGAGCCAGCGCGGCGGCGGCGTGGGTGAAGCGTGCCGCGAGCCGCGCCACGACGGCGCGGCGGCGGCGATCTAGGTCGGCGGCGGCGGCGGCGAACTGCGCATCCCAAGGCGCGAGTCCCGCGGCGTCCGCGCCGTCCCGCACGGCGGCGAGCTGCGCGTTGCGCTGGCGCAGCGCCTGCTCAAGCCACGTCAGCGCGGCTGCATACCCGGGGTCGATGGACGCGGCGAACGAGTCCAGGTGCGTCCTGCGGCGGGCCGGGCTGCCCTTCACGAGCAACAGGCTCTCAGGCACGAAGATGAACACCGTGCTGCGTCGGCGCAGCTCGTCGAGCCCGACGAGTTCGGCGCCGTCGTAGCGCACCCTCCTGCCCTGCCTCGGCGCGTAGGCGACCTCGCTGCGATGCCGCTCCCCGTGGTCGTCCTCCAAGGTGACCACCACCCGCGTGAATCCTTCGCCCCAGGTGATCAGCTTGTCCTCGCGCCTTGTGCGGGGCGAGGACCCGCGTAGGCCGAAGAACGCGCCCTCGAGCAGATTGGTCTTACCCGTGGCGTTGGCGCCGACCACGATGGTCGTACCAGAGCCGAAGCGCACGGTTGTGTCGCAGTAGGAGCGGAAGTTGATGAGTCTCAGGTCGGCGACGCGCATGCGCTGTACTCCGTCCCCGCCACGCGGACGACGTCGCCGACCGCGACCTTGCGCCCGCGGCGTGTCTCGATCACTCCGTTGACCGCTATCTCGCCGGACTGGACGAGCAGCTTCGCTTGGCCACCGGTCCCGACGACGCCGGCCAGCTTGAGGAACGCGCCGAGAGCGACCGGACCGCTGACGGCGACGTCCATCAGCGGCTTACTCGCTCAGCTGCTCAGGCGGATCGGCATGATGAGATAGACGAAGCTGCCGTCGCCTCCACTCACCAAGCCTGGCCGCAGCGGGCTCGTGAAGCTGAGCTCCACCGCGTCCTCGTCGAAGGCGTCGATACCGTCGACGAGATACGCCGGGTTGAAGCCGATCTCGAACGCTTCCTCGCCCTCGAAGGGCACGTCCAAGACCTCTTCAGCCTGACCGACGTCCTGCGTGAGAGCGCGCAACTGAAGCCGCCCTGGGCCGAAGCCCAAGCGCAGCGGCGCGTTCTTCTGGGCGAGCAGGCTCACCCGGCGTGCGGCTGCGGCGAACCCATCACGCTCAAGGCGTACGCGGTGATCGAAAGTCTCGGGGATAAGCTGCCTGTAGTTCGGGAACTGACCGTCGATCAGGCGCGAGGCGAGCCAGATGTCGCCCGCCGGATCAGGGAGATGGAAGACGACCTGGTTCTCGGACACGACGATCCTAATCTCGCCGTCGCCGAGCGCGGCCGCCAGCCGGGCGACCTCCGTGAGTGCCTTCACGGGGACGATCGCTTCGATATCGGTCGCCAGCGCCACCTCAAGCTTGGTCTCCTTAACCGCCAAACGATAGCTGTCGGTCGCGACCATCTTAAGGATGTCACCCGTGATCGACACGAGGACTCCCGTCAGGATCGGCCGTGTCTCGTCGCGAGACGCCGCGCGGCCGACCTTGCCCAGTGTCGCTCCGAACGGCTCACGGCTCACAGTGAATGCGTCGCTCATGTCGAAGGTCGACGTCTGTGGAAAGTCACTGGCGGACCATGCGTTCAGCGAGAATTCAGCACGGCCGCCAGCCACCTTGACGGCGCTCTCAGTCGCGTCGATCACGACCTCGTCGGCGGAGAGGTTACGGACAACGTCGCTGAAAAGACGCGCCGGCACCACCACTTCACCGTCACTCTCGATGGTGGCGCTCGTCGTGAGGCTCGCCTTGATCGACAACTCCATGTCGGTGGAGTAGAGATCGAGACGGCCCTCGCTCGCCTGCAGCAGCACGCCAGAGAGCACCGGAAGAGCGCTGCGCGTGGACACGCCCCTCGCGAGGATATTGAGCTTGTCCACGAGGACGGTACGATCGCAGGTCAGTCTCATTGCTCGCTCCTTATGACTATAAAGAGAGATTAATCTCTTCTCATCATCGTCATAGCCCCTGTTGACGATGTGGGGAATCGACGTTGGCCCTGCGTGTCGTCTACGCGGCCCTGGGGAGGGACCCGGGGACGATGTGTGCAGAACCGGACGCTCCCTTCGCGTCGGTGCTGACGGTAGTGGGAAGCATAGCCCTTTTGCCGCACCTCTGTGAACACTCTCCCGGGCCCGCAGCCCTGTTGTCCACAGGTCGGCACGAGAGGTTCGTCTGTGAGGACAGCGGAGGCGTCGTTCAGCGAGACGCGCGCAAGCGATCGCCGACGACGGCGACGAGGTCGTGCAACTGCCGATCGTGGCCATCGGTGAGCTGGCGCTCTATCTTGTGGATCGCGTAGAGCACGGTGCTGTGGTCGCGGCCGCCGAACCGCTGGCCGATCTGCGGGAGCGAGGCCTCGGTCAACTCGCGCGCCAGGTACATCGCGACGTGACGCGCGAAGGCTATATCTTGGGTGCGCCGGGCGCCGCGCAGGTCGTTCACGTGGCAGCCGAACTCGCGAGCGACCTCGGCTTGGACCATCTCCACGGTGACGGGATGGCTGTACGCCTTGGGCAGGATGTCCGCGAGTGCCTCGCGCGCCACCTCGACGTTGAGATCGACGCCGCGCACAGAGGCGTAGCCCACCGCGCGGGTGAGCGCGCCATAGAGCTCGCGGATGTTCGTCGTGACCCGGCTGGCGATGAAGGCCAGCACCTCGGGGTCGGCGACCTGCAGGTCGTCCCACTTCACCTGCTTGCGCAGGATGGCGATGCGCGTCTCGAGGTCGGGGCGACTGACGTCGACGACGACGCCTTGGCCGAAGCGCGAGCGCAGACGCTCCTCGAGCGCCTCCAGCGAGCGCGGAGGCCGGTCGGATGTGATCACGATCTGCCGCCCGGCCTCGTACAGCGAGTTGAAAGTGTGGAAGAACTCGACCTGGGTCTGCTGCTTCTCGGCGAGGAACTGGACGTCATCGACGAGCAGGATGTCGTTCTCGCGATACGCCTGTTTGAAGCCCTCGATGCGGCCCTTGTCGGTCACGGCGGTGATGAAGTCGTCGGTGAAGCGCTCCACGGTGACGTAGCGGATCTTCAGGTCGGGGTGTTGATCGAGTGCGGCGTGGGCGATGGCTTGGATCAGGTGGGTCTTGCCGAGACCGGTGTCGGCGTAGATGAACACGGGGTTGTACGCGGTGGCCGGCGCTTCCGCGACGCTGTGCGCGACGGCCGCCGCGTACTCGTTGTGCGGCCCGACGACGAAGCGCTCGAAGACATAGCGCGGATTGAGCTCCGGATGACGGCTGCGCGGCCGGGCGCGCCGCTCGACCCTTGGGGTGGCATGGCCGTCCCGGGGCTCCGGATCGCCCGCTGCCGTCGGTCCGGCGGCTGCAGTCGCCCCGGGCGAAGACTGCGCGGGCGCCGCCGCCGCCCGCTCGTCGACGACGACTCGCACCGTGACGTCGAAGCCGAGGACCGTGTGGAGCGCTTCGTTGAGCATGCCCGCGAAGCGCTTCTCGACCCACTCGCGCGCGAAGTCGTTGGCAACACCCAGCACGAACGTGGTGTCCTCGAGGGCGATCGGCACCGTTCGGTCGAACCAGAGGCGGAACGTGGGATCGTTGACCCGGGTCCGCAGGTGGGTCTTCGCCTCATCCCAGATGAGTGTCAGATGCTCGTCGATCGGTGCCCTCGCGATCCCCCGGGATGCCGCCGCTCAGCCCGTGTCGTGATTTCGTCAGACGAGCGAGTCAAGGAGGCGCAAACCCTCCTCGCGCAGTGCGCGCTTGCCGTCGCCGAGCGAATGTATCAACCCCATCTGCTCCAGTAAACCGAGTTCCCGGAAGGCCGTTGAGGGGGCGATGCCGATCTCTCGCCCCAGCTGCGTGGGTCCCGCTGAGCTGAGCTCCATGAGGAGAACGAGGATCTTCTTCTGCCGCGTTGTGAGCCGCGGGAGCGGTGCCGCCGCCGGCTCGGCTGCCGCCGGCTGCTGGCGGTGCGGCAGCCGGATCGTGAAGACGGCGCCGCCGCCGAGGTTGTCCTCGACGGTGAGCAGGCCGCGAAGGAACTGCAGCGACTCGCGTGCGATCGGCAGCCCGGAGCCGACGCCGCGGATCACTTGCCGTTGCGTCGGAGTCGCCGTTGTGAAGCCCGGCTGGAAGGCGCGCTCCTTGTCGTCGACCCCTGGCCCATGGTCGGAGATGCGGATCGTCTGCCCGTTGTCCAGGATCGTCACCACGACGTCACGGAAGTAGGCATGCAACAAGTTCTCGATGAGTTCCTGGATGACGGTGTAGGGGACCTGCCCGCCCTGCTCCCGGCAGTGGTGGTAGGTCTTCTCGGCAAGGGAGGCGATGAGGGCCGGCAGGTCCTCCTCCTCGACGGGCACGACGCGCGGCGGGCTCGTCAGCGTGTCGTAGATCGCGATGCGCGGCGCTGCCGCACCGGCGGGAGGGGCGGGCAGCCGCGCGCTGCCGGCGTCCGGGGCGCGGCCGCCGAGAGCCTCGTTGCCGGGCTCGCCGCCACCCTCCGTCTTCGCCGCGAGCCTGTCTGTAGCCGGCCCGCGGGTGTCTGTCGCGTCGGTCAGCAGCCTGTCGAGGAACGACTCCATGGGGGGCGTGAGTATACCAGAGCGCTCGCCCGCGGGCGCCCGTTCTCCGAAGACGGTGGAAGGCCTATTTGCAGGGGAAACAAGCCGGTTATCCACAGCCTGTTCAGGATGTGTGGAAAGACCTCCGGCCGGACACCCCCAACGTGCGGAGTTTGCGGGACTTGTGGATAAGCCCGTTTCGGTCGGGGTTGACGGCCGGCGTGTGGGGGGCTGCGGGCGGGCCGGTTTGGAATCGGGCCAAGGGGCCCGGGCCGCGGGGCCAGCGACGCGGAAAACGCCTGCACGGGAAGGTTCGGTGACGACGGAGAGCCAGGGCGTCTCCTGTCAAGACCACCCGGGGCTGTGAACCCCTTTTCCACGGTGGTCGTGAGCCTGCATGCGCGCAGAACCGGACTTCTCCACATTCTCCACAGGTTGGCGTGGAAGGAGGACGCTGAGGCGAAACGTGGCGATGGGGTAGAATCGAAGCGTCCTGCGGAGCTCCTGGAGGAGGAGCTGAGAAGGCGCTTCCTAGCGCCGACGCGTCGAACCTGACCACCGAGAGGTGGCGGCGCTCTCGTGGCGCTGCTGGGTAATGCCAGCGAAGGGAGTGATCGTCGATGTCCAGCCCGTCACGGGCCGCCGCCCCAGGCGCACCCGACGGCGCGCGCGCGCGCCTCAATGCCGACCCCACGCGCTGGGGTGTCGCTGCCGTGGCCGAGATCGCGGTCGCGGTCGCTCTGGCGGCCGTGTTGGGCCAGTTGCGCCTGTTCGTCATGCCGCAAGGCGGCTCGGTGAGCCTCGAACTGCTCCCCCTCGTCTTCGTCGCCGTACGGCGGGGGGTGGTCCCCGGGCTGGCCGCGGGGTTCTTGTACGGCGTTCTTCAGGTGGGGCTGCCCGGGGCGTACGTGCTCCACCCCGCCCAGGCTTTGCTCGACTACCCGCTCGCCTTCATGGCGACCGCGCTTGCGGGCTTCGTGCACGTAGGCCCGCTGACCGGCCGTCGCGGCGCCCTCCAGCTGCTCGCGGCCGTCACTGTCGCGGTCGCCGGCCGGCTCGTCTTCCACTTCCTGTCCGGCCTCGTGTTCTTTGCCGAGTACGCTCCACACTGGGAGGCGCCCTGGCTGTACGCGCTCACCTACAATCTCTTGTTTCTCGCGCCCGAAGGGGCGCTGTCGGTGGTCCTGTTGTGGCCGCTGTTGCGCGCGTACGACGCCGCAAACCCCGGACATCGCGGGGGGCGTTCGTGAGCGGGCGCTGGGGCGGCCGCGCTCTCGTGCTGCTCGACGGCGACTACGACGACGCAGCCTACTACCTGCGGCGTCACGGCGAAGCGCGGGTCGTGGTCGCGGCGGACGGCGGCCTGCGCTTCGCGCTCGCCCACGGGCTGCGGGTCGACACGCTGGTCGGCGACTTCGATTCGCTCGATGAGGCGGCGGTAGCGGTCGCGGAGAGCTCCGGGGTGCGGGTGGAGCGCCACCCCGTTCGCAAGGACCAGACCGACGGAGAGCTGGCGGTCGAGGCCGCGCTGGCCGAACGCCCCGGCGAGTTGATGCTCGCCGGGGCGTTCGGCGGCAGCCTCGACCACGTCTTCGGTCACCTCGCGCTGCTGCGCCGCGCGGCGCGCCGCGGGACTGCGGCGCGGCTCGTGTCGCCCACCTTGGCGGTGACGACCCTGATCGCACCCGCCTCGGTCACGCTCGACGCGCCGGCCGGCACGCGCGCCTCGCTGCTGCCGCTCGAGGGCGATGCCCGCGTGACTCTCGTCGGCCTTGCGTACCCACTCCACAGTGAGTGGCTGCCGGCCGACGCCTGCCTCGGCCTTGGCAACGCGGTCGCCGGTCGCGGCGGCGTCACGGTCCACGAAGGCGTCGTCGGGCTCTTCGTCTTCGACGGCGAGGAGACCTTCGGGCGCAGCGCCGAGGATGGCCGTTGAGCGCTGACGGGCAACGGGCCAGCCGCCGGCGCCGGGGGCGTGAGCCGGGCAGCGGCTTGGTGCTGGTGGCTCGCCTCTACGTTGCGGCCGTCGTCGTCGTGTCCGTCTTGCCCACGAGACGGCCGCTCGAGGCTGGTTTCGGGGAGCGGCAGACGACGGCGACGCTGGTCGCGCACTTCCTCGAGTTCGTCGTCCTCGGGGTGCTGGTGGCCTTGGCCGCCGCCCGCCGGCGCGGGCCTCGCGCGGCGCGTCTCGTGGCCCTCGCTGTCGGGGTGGCGGTGGCTGTCGTCACCGAGCTGCTTCAGGGCCCGTTGCCCTACCGCAGCCTGGAGGCGCGCGATCTTGCCTTGAATTTGCTCGGTCTTGGGGTGGGACTGGTCGTCGTTAGTCTTCTCGGGCCGGCGGCGAAGGGAGCACCAGAGCGTCGCGCATGATGTGATCGGCCACGTCTTCGGCCGACACGTCGTAGGCGCGCTGCGAGACGAGGTGCTTGAGGGCGATCACGCGGCAGGTTCGCGAGCCGGTCGGGTCGCGGTAGACACGGGGGTCCTTCCTGTCTGGCAAGGTCATGCGCGGGCTCCTCTCGCCACTGCTCTTTGCCGCTATCGGTCACGCGCGAAGCGTGGTTGACTCTCTGGTGTAAGCAGATGAGACTTCGCGGGCTGAGCCCCGGAGAGATGGTGGAGGAGGCCGCGTGATCGGCATCGATGAGGCGCTCGACGCAGTTCTGGACGGGGTGCGGCCACTGGGTGCTGAGCAGGTGCCGCTGCTCGAGGCGCTCGGCCGCGCCTGCGCCGGGGAGGTCGTGTCGCCGGAGGCCGTACCCGGCTTCGACAACTCGGCGATGGACGGGTTCGCCGTCCGCGGCGAGGATCTCGCGGGGGGGCGCCGCGAGTTCGCCGTGGTCGCTGAGATCCCGGCGGGTCGTCCGAGTTCGCGCCGCCTCGTCGAGGGTGACGCCGCGAGGATCATGACCGGCGCCCCGCTGCCACCCGGCGCCGACACTGTCGTTCCCGTCGAGCTCACGGTCGCCCTCGAAGAGGGCGTGCTCCTGACGGAGGCGCCCCCGCCCGGGTCGAACGTGCGCCTGGCCGGCGAGGACATCCTCCCCGGTGACGTTCTGATCGGTCCCGGCGACCGCGTCGGTCCGGCCGAGATCGGGCTGCTGGCGTCGGTCGGCGTCGAGAGGCTTCCCGTCGCCCGTCGCCCCCGGGTGGCGATCCTGGCGACGGGAAGCGAGCTCGTCGCGTCCGGCCAGGCGTTGTCCCCCGGCCAGATCCGCAACTCGAACTCCTTCTCGGCGTACGCACAGGTGATCGAGGCTGGAGGCGAGCCGATCCTTCTCGGCATCGCCTCCGACGACCTCGCCGAGACCCAGCGACTCATCGCGGCGGCGCTCGAGCAGGACGTGGCGCTGACCTCGGGCGGGGTGTCGGTCGGCGATTTCGACTTCGTGAAGCAGGTACAGGAGCGACTCGGCGTGGAGCGGCGCTTCTGGGGGGTCGCGACCAAGCCGGGTAAGCCGCTCGCCTTCGGGGTCCGCGGGCGCACGCTCACCTTCGGTGTCCCGGGTAATCCGGTGGCTTCGATGGTCTCGTTCGAGCTCTACATCCGGCCCGCGCTGCTCGCCCTTCAGGGCCGCCGCGATCTCTACCGGCCCTATGTCACCGCTGTGGCCGCCGAGCCCGTGGGGCGGGCCAAGGACCGCACCGAGCTGCGGCGGTGTCGTCTTGCGCGCGCCGGTGGGTCCTGGTGCTTCACGACCACGGGCCCGCAGGGCTCGGGTATCCTGCGCTCGATGGCGCTCGCCGACGGCCTCGCGATCGTGCCGGCCGGATACGCCGGCGGGCCGGCCGGCGAGGCGTTCGTGGTGCAACTCCTGAGCGGTTCGTCAGAGGAGCGGCCACCGTACCCGGGGTGATCGCTCCCGGCGTTGCCGGGAGAGGTCAGGGTGCGGCCGTGGGGCTTGTGGACGAGCCCGGCACAGGGTGCCCCGCGGCTTCCGCCGGGGATCTCCTGCGCTCGTTGTAGATCGTGAATGAATCGAGTTGTGCCCAGACGATGAGGCGGTGGCTCGCGCTGTACATCGGCGTACAGGTGGTCAGCACGAGATCGTAGCCACGGTCGATGAGGACGCTCGTGTCCGTCGGCTCGACCACCGTCGTCTTCTTGACGGTGTAGCGGAAGCGGGCGTAGGGCGTGTCCACACTGATCACGTCGCCCGGATGGAGTTCCCCCAGGCGGTTGAAGGGCGCTCCATAGGTCGTGCGATGGCCCGCGACCGCGAAGGGCTCGCCGGCCCCCGGCAGCGGCGTGTTGCCGTAGTGGACGGGCCCGTTGCGCAGAAGGTCGCGGTCGCCGTCAGGGTCGAGGCTCTGCGAGCTGCGCACCCCATGCTGGATCAGGCAGCTCACCTGGATCGCCGGTATCCTGAGGCGGCCCACCGGGTCACCGCGCTCCAGCTCGGCGGCGAAGGCGGCGGCCAAGCGGCACACGCGCTCTTCAGGGCTGACGCCGCGTGGTCTGGTCGCCGAGTCGGTGAACGCTGCGGCGCGGTAAGCTGCGGTTCGCTGCGCGTACGAGTTGTCGAGACGGCCTTGCTGCACGTGTGCGTACGCCGAGGACCAATACGGGTAGGAGAGGATCAGTCCGCCGACCAGCAGGAGGATGTCGCCGACGATGTGCGCCCCGCGGCGGCGAGAGGCGCCCTCGCCGGGCGAGGGATTGCTGTCTGCGACGTGCGTCACGACAGCCATTGTACCGCCGCGCCGCCGCCCGGGCCCCCGCGGGGCGGAGCCGGCGGACCGCTCCGCGCCGGCTGGGAGCCCTCGCTCTCCGCGTGGTGTACCGTGCACCGCGCAAAGGCCCGGGCGGGCGCCGATCGCGTGGAAAGCGGACGATGACAGACACACAGACACATGCCGGCGGGACGGCCGGGCGCCTCCGCATCCTCAGTCGCGACGACTTGCTGCGGCTCGACGCGGCGGCGGTCGAGGTGCTGGACACGATCGGCCTCAGCATCCCGTCTGCGCGCGCCCGCGAGGCGCTGGTCGCCGCCGGCGCTTCAGCCGACGGGACGCGCGTCACGATCGAACCCTCTCTGCTGCGCGATCTGGTCTCCCGGGCGCCGCGGACGCTGACGCTCGGCGCCCGCGCTGGGCGCGCGCTGCGGACGGGCTCGCACTCGCTGCTCACGACCGACGGCTGCTGCGTCGAGATCTACGACCTCGCGAGCGGCGAGAAGCGCAGCACGACTGCCGAGGACGTCGCAGCCATCACTCGCGTCGTCGACGCCCTGCCGGCGATCGACTTCTGTTGGCCGGCGGTGAGCGCGCAGGACCGGCCGGCCGCGTCCCGCGGCCTGCATGAGCTCTACGAGGCGATCGCCAACACCGGCAAGCACGTTCAGACCGTGACCGTGGTCGAGCCGAAGGCGGCCACCGTGGCCGTTGAGATGGCGCGGGTCCTGTGCGAGGACGACGACGACCGTCTTCGGGCCGAGCCGCCCATCTCCGCATTGTTAGGTACGGTCACGCCGCTCGGCAACGACGCCGGCACGCTCGAGGCGGGCCTGGTCTTCGCGGAGGCCGGGGTGCCCATCGGCTTCGTCAGCATGCCGATGGGCGGCTCGACGACGCCGATCACGATGGCCGGCGCGCTGGTCGTCGGCATCGCCGAGACGCTCGGGGCGGTGGCGGCCGTGCAGGCTGCGTTCCCGGGCGCGCCGGTCTTCATCTGCCTGATCCCGAGCGTCATGGACCTCAAGACCGGCGACTTCACGGGCGGCGCTCCCGAAGACACCGTCATGGGTGCCGCCGCCGCCGACATCGGTCGCTTCTACGGCTTGCCGACGCAGTGCGGCGTCAACTCGTCGGGCGCGAAAGAACCGTCCTGGCAGTCGGCCCTCGACGACACGACCACGACCGGGCTCTCGCTGCTCGCCGGAGTCGACATGCTGACCGGCGTGGGCATGGTCTCGGGCGGCCGCATCTTCAGCTTCGAGGAGATGCTCCTGGCGGCCGATGTGGCCGAGCGCGCGCGGGCCGTGGCGGCCGGCTTGAGTGACGCGCCGCCGACTCCGTCCTTGCCGCTGGTCGAGCCCTCGGGGGGCGCGCTCACGCCGCGCGCGCGCGCAGCGGAACTCGCCCTCCGGTTGCTGCGCACGCACGAACCGCCCGCCCTCGCGCCCGCCGCCGAACGCCAGCTCCGCGGACTGTTGAGCTCTGTGTAGAACGCGTGCATCGGCCGGCACCGAAGCCGCTCCGCGGACTCATCACGGTTGTGTTCTCGCCTCCTTGCTGTATAAATCGGGTCAGATGCCGTCCGGGGAGGGGCGGCATGGTAGATCCCGGTCTGCGGCGGGGGTCGCACTCGCGACGACGGCTACGTCAGGCGGCGGCGCGTGCGATTGGGATGAAGATCACCGAAAGGATAGAGCATGACGAAGGGGAGAGGCTTCATCCTGGCGGCCGCAGTCCTCGTTGCGGTCGTGGCGATGCTGGCGCTTGCCGCCTGTGGCGACGAGGCGACCACCGAGGACACAGCGCTCGCGGGTACCGCAGCCGAGCGCGCGGTCGAGATCCTGGGGCATGAGCCCACCGGTCTGGCCAAGGAGATCGTCGACCGCGGCACCGTGATCGTCGCCAACGACCCGAACTACGCCCCGCAGAGCTCGATCGACGAGGCGACCGGCGAGCTCGTCGGCTTCGACGTCGACGTCGCCCTCAAGATGGGCGAGATCCTCGGTCTCACGGTCGAGTTCGAGAACCCGGCCTGGGAGACCATCCCGGCGGATCTGAACCAGGGTCGTTTCGACGTCTCCATCGGCTCGATGACGATCACTGCCGAGCGCGACAAGACCATCGACTTCACTGAGCCCTACTACTTCACGTCCGGTCAGGTGTTCGTGAAGGAAGGCGGCACGCAGATCGCCGGCGTCGAGGACCTCGCCGGCAAGACCGTCGGCGTGGGCGCCGCGACCACCTACTACGACTTTCTCAAGGCGGAGAGCGACGCCAAGGTGAAGACCTACACCACCGACGCGGACACGTTTCCCGACCTGCGCAACGGCAACCTCGACTTCGTGATGACCGCCGGTCCGACGGGCCAGCAGGCCATCCTCGAGGGCCAGGCCTTCGAGTTCTCGGGCACGCCGCTGTACTACGAGGACCTCGCCTTCGCCGTCGCCGAGGGCGAGACGGACTGGGTCGCGCTGCTCGACTACGCCGTGACGACCATGCACGAGGACGGCTCGCTGACCGCGATGTCCAAGACGTGGTACAACGGTCTCGATCTGACGGTGAGGGAATAGGCTCCGCCTAGCCGGCAGCACGTCGACGGCAAGGGTGTCGTATCGATCGCGGCGGGGGGCTCTGTGCGGGCCCCCCGCCGCGCGCCCGACCAGGAGAGAAGAGGTCTTCGCCGATGCATAGACGACGCTGGTTCGCGAACGCGGTCCTCTTCGCGGCCATCTTCACGGCGGCGGCGGTGTCACTGGCTTCGGTGGTGCTGGCCGAGTCGCCCTCGCCCAGCCCCGCGGCCGGGTTGCCGGAGGTCACGGGCGTCATCCCGAACCCGGACGACCCGAAGGGCGTCGAGAACTGGACGGGCAACCAGGTCATCATCAACTATGAGGCCAACGGTGCCGCCATCGACTTCGAGAAGTGCCAGCTGTTCATCAACGATCAGGAACAGCCGCTGAGTCGCCCGCCGAGCGCCGTTCCCCAGATCTCGCGGGCGACGTCCGGTCTGCAGTTCAAGTGGGACACCAAATACCCCAAGGGCGACTACGACTTCAGGATCATCATGGTGACCACGACCGGAGATGCCGTCGAGTACGCGTGGAGCTTCACCTCCGAGGGCGAGGCCGGCGCCGGCAAGCTCTTCAGCCTCGACATCATGCGCACGTGGTTCCGCTTCATCGCCGAAGGCGCGCTGAACACGGTCGCCCTGACGGTCATCTCTATCGGGTTCGCCTGCATCCTTGCGCTGCTCGGCGCCCTCGGCAGGCTCTCGAAGCAGATGACGTTCAAGCAGGCTTGGGCGCGCTACCAGAGCTGGGGCTACATGTGGCGCCTGGTCGTCGGTCGCATCCCGTACTGGCTGGCGACCTTCTACACGTCGCTCTTCCGCGGGACGCCGCTGCTGCTGCAGATCTACTTCATCTACCAGGTCACTCCCGAGGTCATGCAGCGCCTCGGCATCTCCTCCGACTACAACCCGCCGGCGTTCTGGGCCGGCGTCGCCGCCCTCTCGCTGAACTACGGGGCCTATCTCACCGAGGTCTTCCGTGCCGGCATCCAGGCGGTGCCGAAGGGCCAGAGGGAGGCGGCTTGGGCGCTCGGCCTCAGCGGCTGGCAGACCCAACGGCGCATCATCCTGCCGCAGGCCCTCAAGATCGTGATCCCGGCGGTCGGCAACGACTTCATCGCCCTGATCAAGGACACCTCGCTGGTGTCGGTCATCACCGTCGAGGAACTGCTGCGACGCGCCCAGCTCGCCGGGGCGGCGACCTTCAACTTCCTGTCGACGCTGGTGGTCGCCGCCGCGTTCTACTGGGCGCTGACCATCTTCTTCAGCTTCTGGCAGGCGAAGCTCGAGCGCCGCATGGAGCGCGACAAGGCAAGGGAGTAGAGGCATGGCCACACCGTCTCCGACACGCGTGCCGCTCGCCGAGCGCGAGGTCGTCGTCAAGGTCGAGAGCCTCGAGAAGTACTTCGGCAAGCTGCACGTGCTCAAGGGCGTCGACCTCGAGGTGCGCAAGGGCGAGTTGATCGTCCTCATCGGGCCGTCGGGCTCGGGCAAGAGCACCTTCCTGCGCTGTCTCAACTTCCTCGAAGACCCGACCACCGGCGACATCACGATCGGCGGCGTGCACGTGAAGTGCGGCAGCCACGGCAAGGACTTCAAGCAAGGTGTGCACGAGATCCGCATGAAGTGCGGCATGGTGTTCCAGGAGTTCAACCTCTTCCCGCACAAGGACGCGACCGAGAACGTCATGGAAGGACCGATCCTCGTCCGGGGCGAGAAGAAGGAAGAGGCCGCGCACAAGGCGCACGACCTGCTCGCCAAGGTGGGTCTCGCCGAGCGCGTCGACTACTTCCCCAGCCAGCTCTCGGGCGGCCAGAAACAGCGGGTGGCGATCGCCCGTGCACTGGCGATGGACCCGCTGCTGATGCTCTTCGACGAGCCCACCAGCGCGCTCGACCCCGAGCTGATCGGCGAGGTGCTCAAGGTCATGAGGGAGCTCGCCGAGGGCGGCATGACGATGATCGTCGTGAGCCACGAGATGGGCTTCGCGCGCGATGTCGCCGATCGCGTCGTCTATATGGACGAGGGCTGCTTCATCGAACAGGGTCCGCCGGACGAGGTCTTCTTCAATCCCAAGGATCCGCGCACGCGGCAGTTCCTGCGCCACATCCTGCCCGAGGTCGATCCGCGCCACGCGGCCGAGCTCGGGATCGCGGAGATGGAGGACGAGGAGAGCCCCGAGGAGTCGATCGATATCGAGACCGGCGAGCGGCCGGAAGCGGACCTCGCTGGCGCCGACGCGGGGATCACGCCGACGTCGGCGGAGATCCCGCCGCCCGGCACGTCGCCGCAGCCGCCGCACATGAGCACCTACCTGCCGGACCCCAACGACAGGGAGTGATCGAGCCCGCCTCGGTGCTGTGCGGCAGGTGACGCCGGCGGGCCGAGGATGGGGAGGGGGCGGCGGGGTGCGCGAGCACCCCGCCGCCCCCTCCCGGCCGTCAGGCTACGCCGCGCTCGCGGTCCGCCGCCTCGACGATGGCGCGCATCTGCTTCGCCGCATCGGGGTCGAGAGGCTCTGGCCGGTGGCTCTCGATGAGCTCGAGGGCCCTGGCTCGAGCCCGCTCGTACACGTCGGTCGCCCCCCGCTCCTCCCAGTCCTCGCGGACCCGGCGGTCCATGAGGCGAGGCTGTGAGAGCGAGCGCATGTGGCGCAGCGTCGCGTCCAGGCTGAGGAAGTCGCCGAACGGCCCGACGGCGGCGATGTCCTCCACCGCGAGCTTGTCGTCGTCCACCGGCATCCCCATGACGGCGTGCTTGATCATCGCCGCGATCTCGTCGTCCATGACGAGCTGCGCGCAATCGAACGTGACTCCCGACTCGATCATCCCCGCCCCGTAGATCTGGTTGGCGCCTGCCAACGCAGCCAACAGGCCGGTGAGCGTCTTCTCGTGACCGGTCTGGGCGTCACCGAGCTTCGAGTCCGCCTACAATCCGGCCACGAAGCTCGGGATCAGGTACCGTCGCGCCATCTGCGCTGTCGCGGCGCTGAAGAGGGCGAGCTCCGGCGAGCCGACGCTGGCCGCCGCCAGCCGCAGGTCCATGGCGGTCGTGGACGAGCCGTAGTCGACCGGGGCGCCGCGCTCGGTGAGCTGCGACAGCGTGATGCCGGCCAGCACCTCGGCGTTGTGCTGCACGAACGTGCCCGCGAGCGTGACCGGCGACGAGCCGCCCGACATCGCCATCGAGAGCACGCCACAGGGCAGCCCGCGACGCGCCGTCTCGATGATGACCTCCGTGGCGTCACGCGGGAGTTTGAGCGGACTCACGGGGCAACAGCCGAAGCCGACGATAGGATTCTCGCGCAGCTCGTCCTCGCCGCCGACGATCGCCGCCGCCATCTCGACGACCTTGCGTACCTCCCATGCGGAGGTCGACTCGGTCCCCACGTTCTTGGTGGTGTTGTGCAGCGCCGCCTCGGTCCCGTGCAGCACCGCCGTCTCCCGTGGCCGGTCCGTCGGGCTGCCGGCGGGCTCGTAGGCGTCGATGTGGTCGAGGGCGTCGACCAGGCGCGCGATCTCGGCGACATCCCGCAGGAGCGGCTCGCGGTGCTCGCCGCTCCGCAGATCGTTGACCATGATGCCCTCGTCGAAGTTGCAGAACGACACGCGGCCCGGCTCGAGCACGAGTGCATCCTTGGGGTCGCGCGCGCCGAGGACGATCTTGGCCGGCGCCGAGCGGATCCCGTCTTCGACGACGTGCGGTGGGATCTTGGCCATGCGTGAGTCGCGGTCTATGCGGCAGCCGCCGTCGGCGTAGATGTCGAGGGCCTCGTCGTCCTCGACGAACACCCCCGTCCGCTCGAGGACCTCGAGCGTCGCGAAGTGGATGTCGTCCATCTCAGCCTCGGTGAAGACGTTGAGGCTGATACCCCCGCTGCGCGGGTGGCCGGCATGAGGATTGCGCTTCAAGTCGTGACCTCCCTTGCCCCTTGGCTCCGACAGTACCCGGGGAGCGTGAAGCGGTAAAGACCGGGTCCCGGCGCGCGCTGAGGTTCGGTCAAGCATCGGCACCGCGCGCCGGCCGTCGGCGCGAAGTTCGCCGGGTTGCTCAGCCGGAGGCCTCGGCTCCCCGCATCGGCAGCACAACCTTGGTGGTCACAATGCTGGACCAGCCGGTCGAGGCCGCCGGGTAGACGGTGTCGAACGCGAGCTCCTCGCCCAATTGCACCGGCGGCTGCGCGCCGGTCACGTCGAGGACGAGGTGGTCTGAGCTGGCGCCGACGACCTCGACGCCGGCACGCAGCGGCGTGAGGCTGGCCGTGTCGAGGTCGATCGCGCCGAGGGCGAGGATCGCCCGGCGCCGCACCCCGCGGTCCGGCCACTCGTGCACGCGCATGAAGGCGTCGCGCCCGACGGCGCCGTCGGGCGCCGAGGGCTTGTCCATGACCTCGATGACCTCGGCGTAGACCTTGAAGACATCCTGGTGAGGGACGCCGAGGTCGGCCCAGGTGGAGAAGTCGGTGCCGGTGAGGATGGCTTCGCCGACGCGGACCTGGTTGAAGCGCGCCGGCACCTGACCGGCCTTGATGAGGTGGAGGTTGCCGGTATGCCCGCCGGAGACGATCTCGAGTCGGCGGCCGAGCGCGGTCTCGACCTCGTCGAGCGTCTCGACGAACGCTTGCTGGTGGCGCGGCGTCGGCAGCACGCCGCAGAGGCAGTTGAGGGTGGTGGCGAGACCGGCCAGCTCGAGACCTGGCAGGTCGTTGCAGGCCAGGGCGGCGGCGACCGCGTCGGCGGGCATCACGCCCTCGCGGCGGTCGCCGGTCTCGACCATGAGAAGGGCGCGGTGCACGAGCCCCCGCCGCTCGGCCGCCGCCGCCAGCGCGCGCGCCGTCTCCACCTCGGAGACCAGGCTGTACTGCGCCAAAGCGACGACCTCGTCGACCTCGCTCAGGGCCGGCAGGCGGAGCAGCATGACCGGCGCCTCGACGGCGCCCGCACGCAGCCGCCGGATGTTGTCGAGGCGCGACTCGCCGAGCATGACGCAGCCTCCGGCCAGCATGGCGCGTCCCACCTCGGGCTCGCCGCAGACGCACTTGGTGACCCCGACGACAGTGATGTCGTGGGGCGCACAGAGCGCCGTGACGGCGGCGGCGTTCTGGCGGATCTTCTCGCAGTCGCAGACGATCCTCACGGCGAAATCTCCTCCTCGCTCTCGGGCTGTGGACCGGGATCGGCCCGCCCGCTTCTCCACGCGCCGGCTCGTCCAGTCTACCGGTCGGCCTGGGGCGTGCGAGCGGTCACGTGGCGACCTTGTCAAGCTTATCCGACCTTGTCGGTCGGCCATGAGGCCCAAGACGGATCGAAACAAGGTCGATCTTGGTCCGCCGAGGAGGGGGAGGCCTCTCGCGCGGCAGGTGTACCGCCCGTCGGGCGGGTGCTAGAGTAGCCGCGTGCACACGGACTGCGTCAGCACGATCAACCGCGCCTGCGGCCTCTAACCTCCGCTCGGCCGCGCCCCGAGAGGGCAGGCCATGCCTGCCCCCCCGCCTCCACCCCCGTCGCCGGTCAACGAGCGAGGTTGCCGTCCAATGACTTCCAGGATAAACGCCATCACTCCCCGTCTGCGCTGGGACGTCCTCTCTTCGGATGAGCTCGAGCGCATCCATGAGGCCACCCTCGAGGTCCTCGAGGAGACCGGCGTGCGCTTCCCCAGCGCGCGCGCCCTCGACGCGCTCGAGAAGGGCGGCTGCGAGGTCGATCGCGGTACACAGGTCGCGAAGCTGCCCCGCGCGGTCGTCATGGAGGCGGTCGCGCAGGTGCCCGGCGAATACGTGCTCGCCGGCCGCGATCCCGAGTGCGACCTGAAGATCGACCGGACGCACTGCTACCTCTCGAACGACGGCAGCGGCGTGTTCGTCTACGACCATCGCACCGGCGAGAAGCGCCCCTCGACGAAGGAGGACGCCGCGACCTCGGCGCGCTTCGTCGACGCCCTCCCGAATGTGAGCTACTACTGGGGACCGGTCGTCACATCCCAGGACGTCCCGCCCGCCACCAAGGCGTTGCACGACGCCGAGGCGGTGCTGACCAACACGAGCAAGCACTTCCAGACCGTGACGACCGTCGGCGAGAAGCCGGCGCGCTACCTCATCGAGATGGCCGCCGCCATCGCCGGCGGCACCGATGAGCTGCGCCGCCGGCCGATCCTCAGCTTCATGCAGTGCGCTGTCGACCCGCTCGCGCACGACGGCCCCAACCTCGAGGCGAACCTGGTCGCCGCGGAGCACGGCTTGGCGAGCGGGTTCATGCCCATGCCGCTCGCGGCCGGCACCGGCCCGGCGACATTGGCCGGCAACCTCGTCGTCCAGAACGCCGAAGCCCTCTCCGGTGTCGTCATGCTCGAGCTCGCGTTCCCGGGCGTCCCCGCCTTCTTCGCCGGCGCTCCGAGCGTGATCGACCTGAAGACCGGCGGCTACACCGGCGGCAGCCCTGAGGACTACCTCCTGGCGGGCGCGTCGACTCAGCTGGCGCACTTCTACGGCGTGCCGATGGCGATGGGCACCATGGCGACGGGCGCCAAGGAGCCGGACTGGCAGGCCGCCGTCGACGATTCGCTCTCGACCTTCGCCAGCGTCATGACCTGTGCCGACATGATGAACGGCTGCGGTCTGCTGAACGGCTCGAAGATCCTGAGCTACCCGCACATGGTGATGGAGAGCGAGATCTACGGGATCGTCCAGAAGGTGGCCGGCGGTGTCGTCGTCGACGAAGAGACCCTGGCGCTCGACGTCATCAAGCGCGTCGGTCCCAACGGGACCTACCTCGCCGAGAAGCACACCCGCCGTCACATGAAGGAGATCTGGCGCCCGGCGGCCTGGGACCGCACGCCCTACGACGTGTGGCTGCGGAGCGGCAAGCAGGGCGCCCTCGAGAGGGCCACGGCGATCGCCGACGAGATCCTCGACACCTACGAGGCCACGCCGCTCCCCGACGACGTCCGCGCCGAACTGCGCGCCATCGTCGAGCGCGCCGACGGGGAGCTCGCGGGGGCCTGATGCCCGGCGCCCGGCTCATCGTCTGGGACGACGACGCCTGCTGGCGCGTCCACGACGCCACGCTCGCGCTGCTCGAGGAGACCGGCGTCGAGGTGCGCGAGGAGCGCGCCCGGGAGTTGCTCGCGGGCGCGGGCGCGCGCCTGGACGGCACGCGCGCCCGCATTCCGGCGGCGCTCGTCGATCGCGCTCTGCAGACGGCGCCGCGCCGCTTCGCGCTCACGCGGAGACCGGAGGTCGCGGGCAGCGGGCACGCCCTGCGCGGCGAGCCGGCGCCGCTCGAGATCGCCGACGGGAACAGCTTCTTCGGTACCGGCTCCGACTGCGTGTACGTCTGCGACCCGGACTCCGGCGAGCGCCGGCAGGTCGTGAGCGCCGACGTCGAGGGCATGGCGGCGCTCTGCGAACATCTGCCGAACATCGACTTCGTGATGTCGATGGGGCTGCCGTCCGACGCCGCGACGGCGACGGGCGATCTCGCCCAGTTCGCGGCGATGTTGGCCGGCACCCGCAAGCCGCTGCTCACGACAGCTCACGACGGGGACTCGCTGCGTCGCATGCAGGCGATGGCCGAGCTCACCGGCGAGGGTCGCAGCTTCGGCTGCTACGCGATGCCGAACCCGCCGCTCGTGCACTCAGCCGAGGCTCTGGACAAGGTTCTCGTCTGCGCCGAGCTCGGCATCCCCCTCATCTACGCACCGGCGCCCGCGGCTGGCACCACGGCGCCGGCCTCGCTCGCCGCGGTCGTCGTCGTCGGCAACGCCGAGACTCTGAGCGGGCTCGTGGTCCACCAGCTTGCCGCCCCCGGTGCGCCGTTCGTCTACGGCGTCGGCTGCGGCGCCTTCGACATGCGCACCGCGGTCGACGTGTATGGCGCGCCCGAGCACTTCCTCGGCAACGCCGCCGCCACCGACCTCGCAAGGCTCTACGGCCTGCCGAGCTTCGCCTACGCGGCCGTGGCCGACGCCAAGCTCTTCGACGAGCAGTGGGCGGCCGAGGCGGGCATCACGACCGTCCTCGGCGCGCTCTCGCGGGCCACGCTGCTGCACGACGTCGGGTACCTCGAGTCGGGTCTGCAGAGCTCCTACGAGACGATCGTGCTCGGTGACGAGCTCGTGGGATACGCCCGCGCCCTGCTTGCCGAGGTGGCCGTCGACGCCGAGGCCCTCGCTCTCGACGAGATCGCCGCGGTCGGGCCCGGCGGCAATCATCTGGGCCGGGCCTACACCCGCCGGCACCACCGCGACTTCTGGCAGCCAGGGCTCTTCGACCGGGCTGCCCACGAGCGCTGGCGGGCGGCCGGCAGCACGACGCTCAAGGAGCGTGTCCGGCGCCGCGTCGAGGAGTTGCGTGCCGCACCGCGCGCCCACATCCTCGAGGACGCAGTCCGGGATCGCCTCGCCGAGTACGTCGAGGTGGCCGGGGGTGCCACGTGAGCGCGGCGCGCCCCAGCGTATCGGCGCCCGCGAGGCTCGATCTGCGGGTCCTCGGCGACGAGGAGCTCGCCGCGCTCCACGAGCGTGCGCTGCAGCTGATCGCCGACGATGGCGTCCTCATCGAGGCCGATGCGGCCGGCCGCGCCTTCGAGGCGGCCGGCGCCGGCATCGCCGACGGCCGGGCGCGCCTCGCGCCCGAGAGGGTGGCGGAGCTCCTGTCGCTCGCGCCATCCTCGTTCGTCCTGAGCGGCCGAGCCGACGCCCCCGACCATGCGGTCGGCGACGGTCGCCCGCTGCTTGCCACCGGCGGGCCGGCGGCGCTCACGCTGTCGGCGGGCGCCTCCGCCTCCCGTCCGGCGACGGGCGCGGATCTGGCCATGGTCTGCCGTCTCGTCGACGCTGTGCCCGAGGTCGCCGTGCTCTACGGCCCGCCGGTGCAGCCAGACCGCGAGACTCCGCTCGGCGCCCTACAGATCTGTCTTGCGGCCGCGACTAAGCACGTGCACATCAGGACGCTGCGTACGGCCGACGAGGCCGAGAAGGCGGCGCTCATCGCCGAAGCGCTCGCCGGCGGTCCGGGCGAGGCGCGCGAGCGGCCGCCGCTCTCGCTGGGCGCCCCGCTTGAGGTCGCGCTCGCCTTCGCGCGGCACGGTCTGCCTGTTTCGACCGCGGCCCGGCTGGCGCCGGCCGCGGCCTTGTTCGATGCGGCGGAGGCGGCCGCGCGGCGCCACGCCGCCGTGCTCGCCGCCTGCGTCGCAGTGCAGGCCGTCGCGCCGGGGACGCCGTTCCTCTGCGAGGCTGCAGCTCCCGGCGCGGATGCCGGCGGCTCCCGCCCGCCCGCCGCCGGCGCGCTCGCCGCGGTCGACGTCATCGCGGCCGCGCAGCTCGCCGCCTGCGCGGGTCTGCCCGTGCTGGCGCCCGTCATGCTCACCCGCGCCCCCGCGCCCGACTGGCAGGCGTGCAGCGAGAACTCGCTGGCCTCGCTGACCGCGATGCTCGCCGGAGTGGACGTGACCGCCGGGGCCGGCACGCTCGCCGGCGGGACCGTCTTCTCGGCGGTGGAACTCGTCCTCGACAGCGAGATCCACTCGTGGAACGCGGCCATCGCCACCGGCATCCAGGTCGACGACGAGACCGTCGCGCTGGATGCCATCCGCCGGGTCGGTATCGGCGGCAACTACCTGGGCCAGCGTCACACCCGCACGCACATGAAGGACGTGTGGCGCCCCAGGCTGCTCGACCGGAGCTCTTGGGACGCCTGGGTCGCAGATGGCCGCAAGGGCTCGCCCGACATGGCCGCCGAACTCGTCCAGACCACGCTCGCCGGCCACACGGTCCCGCCTCTTGAGGCCGCCGTCGCCGACCGCATCAACGAGATCATCACCATCGTTCAGTGAGGAGAAGGAGCACTTCGTGACCGAGACCAGACACCACCGCGACATACCGCTCTTCAAAGACGTTACCGACGAGCAGTGGAACGACTGGCACTGGCAGGTGCGCCATCGCCTCTCCAGCGTCGAGGACTTCGGGCAGGTCATCAATCTCGACGACGCGCAGCGTGCGGACCTCGAGGCCTGTATGGGCAAGTTCCGCGTCGCGGTGACGCCGTACTACGCCTCCCTCATGGACCCCGACGATCCGAAGTGCCCGGTGCGCCAGCAGGGCGTCCCCACTCCCGCTGAACTGATCGTCGCCGACGACGACATGAAGGACGCCATCGGCGAGACGATCGATTCGCCGACGACTCTGATCACGCACCGCTACCCGGACCGCGTCCTGTTCATCACGACGGAGATGTGCTCGATGTACTGTCGCCACTGCACGCGGCGGCGCATCGTCGGCGAGCACGAGGGCGCGGTCCGCAACGAGGACTTCGAGAACGCCTTCACCTACATCCGCCGCAACCCGGAGGTGCGCGACGTACTGCTCAGCGGCGGCGACCCACTGACGCTCTCCGACGAGCGGCTTGAGTGGCTGCTGCGGAAGGTGACCGAGATCGAGCACGTCGAGATCGTGCGTATCGGATCGCGCATGCCGGTGGTCTGCCCGCAGCGCATCACGCCCGAGCTCTGCGAGATGCTGCACAAGTACCACCCGCTCTACCTCAACACGCACTTCAACCACCCGAAGGAGATCACGCCCGAGTCGACGCGCGCCTGCGAGATGCTTGCGGACGCCGGGATCCCTCTCGGCAACCAGTCGGTGCTCATGAAGGACATCAACGACTGCGGCAAGGTGATGAAGCGGCTGGTGCAGGGACTCGTGAAGATCCGCGTCAAGCCCTACTACTACTACCAGTGCGACCTCGCCGAGGGGACGCGGCACTTCCGCACCTCGGTCGCCAAGGGCATCGAGATCTACGAGAGCCTGCGCGGCCACACGACCGGCTTCGCCGTGCCGACCTACATCATCGACGCCATCGGCGGAGGCGGGAAGACGCCGGTCATCCCGACGTACTTGATCTCGCAGGCGAACCACCAGGTGATCCTGCGCAACTATGAAGGCATCATCTCGCAGTACACGGAGCCGGCGGACTACGTGTCGGACTGCCACTGCGAGGACTGTGCGTCCGGGGTCGAGCAGGCCGGGGTGGCGAAGTTGTTCGACTCCCCCGAGCCGACGCTCGGAGACGCGTGGGCGGCGCGCTGGAAGAAGGTAGAGGATCGCAAGGCCCTCATGTCTGACATCCACACGGAGCCGTTCCACGTGGCGCACTGACGCCGCCCTCACGCGACGTAGTATCAGGGAACCGGCGAACCGTCGCCTCACGACGACGGACGGCGACAGACAGGAGGCTGACGTGGCGAAGGTCTTCATCGAGCCCGTCGGTGTGACGCTGGAGATCGGCGAGGAGGAGGACCTCCTGAGCGCGCTCGTGAACGCGGGGATCCCCATTCCCAGCGATTGCGCCGGGCGCGGCACCTGTGCGAAGTGTCTCGTGCGACTCGGGTCGGGCGAGCTCAGCGAGGCGACCGAGGTCGAGGCGCGGAGGCTGACGCAGCAGCTCCGCGACGACGGCTGGCGCCTCGCCTGCCAGGCGCGCCCGGCCTCGCCGCGCGTGAGCGTCGAGGTCCGCCAAGCCGGCGGCCGGCGCCGCATCCTCACCACGTCGAAGCTCCACCACGGCAAGGCGAAGCCGGCCGTCAGCCGCCGGCTGGTCGAACTGCCGCCGGCGACGCTCGAGGACAAACGCGCCGATCAGAAACGACTCCTGGACGTTTGCGTCGCCTGCGGCGACGGGCGCCAGGCGGCTCTCGGCGCGACCCGCGAGCTGCCCGACATCCTGAGGAGTCATGGCTGGCGCGCGACCGTCACGTCGTACGACGGGCGCGTCATCGACGCGGAGCCGCCGGACGCGCCGGCGGCCGCCTTCGGCGCCGCCGTCGACATCGGCACCTCGAAGATCATTGTCTACCTCTTCGATCTCGAGGCGGGTCGGCTCGTCGACCAAGAGGCCGTCGAGAACCCGCAGATGCGTTTCGGCGAGGACGTCATCTCGCGCATCGCCCGGGCCGTCGACGCGCGCGGGGCCATCGAGCTGGCCGACGCCGCGCGCGAAGGGATCAATCAGGATCTGGTCGAGCTCTGCGAGCGCAACCGCGTGGACCAGCGCCACATCTACGACATGACCGTCGTCGGCAACACCGCGATGCACCACCTCGCGCTCGGCCTCTCCCCCGTCGGCCTCGGGGCCTCGCCGTTCGCTCCGGCCGTGGCCGAGCCGCTCACGCTGCGCGCGGGCGAGCTCGGGCTGGCGATGAACCCGGAGGGCGGCGTGCACTTCCCGCCGCCGATCGCCGGGTTCGTCGGCTCAGACGCGCTCGCCGTCGTCGCGGCGACGCGGCTGGCCTCCAAGCGCCGACCGTGTCTTGCCCTCGACATCGGCACCAACACCGAGATCGCGATCGCGCACAACGGCCGCGTCACCGTCACGAGTTGCGCGTCGGGGCCGGCCTTCGAGGGCTATCAGATCGCCCACGGCATGAAGGCCGTCGCCGGGGCGATCGAACGGGTGCGCATCGATCACGCCGGCGTGCCGACCGAGATCGCCACCATCGGGAATCTGCCGCCCCTCGGCCTGTGCGGCTCGGGCGTGGTCGATCTGCTCGCCGGCTTGGTCGCCAGCGGCGTGGTCGACCGGACCGGCAGGCTGCAGCCGCACGGGCGCGTCCGGCAGGGAGGGCGCGGCCTCGAGTACGCGCTGACCGACGGGCCATCCGGGCCGATCGTCTTCAGCCAGCACGACGTGCGCGCGCTGCAGCTCGCGAAGGGGGCCATCGCCAGCGGCTGGGTGCTGCTCCTCGAGAGCTTGGGGCTGGAGCCCGGCGACCTCCACCGCGTGTATGTCGCGGGCGCCTTCGGCAACTACTTGGACGTAGGCGCGGCGCTGCGACTCGACCTGCTGCCGCCGGTGCCGCGCGAGAGGGTCTCGTTCGTCGGCAACGCCGCCGGCGTCGGCGCCCAGATGGCGCTCATCGACGTCCGCGCCCGCCGGCGCATGGCGGCGCTGCGCGAGCGCGTGGACTTCCTCGATCTCGCGACCGACCCGCGCTTCAACGACGTCTTCACGCGGCGCCTGCAGTTTGTCGCGAACGTCTGACAGCTCTCCGGCGGCGGCCGGAGAGGCGCCGGTCCAGGAGGGCGCCGCCGCCCCCGAGCACGGCCGCGCCGGCCGCCTGCGCGGCTACCTCGAGGTGGGCGGCGCCTCGGTCGTGAACGGCTCGATCGGCACCATGGTCAGCTACGCGACCATGCCGGCGAGCATGCTCCTCGTGGTGCGCATGGCGTTCGCCACGCTCGCCGTCGGCGCCGTCGTCCTGCCCCGAGGCCTGCTGGGCGAGCTGCGCCGGCCGGGCGTGCCCGTGCGGGTGCTCGGCATCAGCGTGGCACTCGCGGCCAACCTGCTGCTCTACTTCCTCGCGATCCGGGCGACCGGCGTCTCGGTCGCGATCTTCCTCTCCTACCTTGCGCCCGTGTACCTGGCTGTGGTCGCGCCGCTCATCTTCGGCGAGCGCACCGAGGCGGCGGTGTTCGTCGCGCTCGCCGTCGGTCTGGTCGGGATGGCGCTGATCCTGGCGCCGGGCCTCGCGGGGGCCCGGCTCTCCGCGCCCGGTCTGCTCTGCGCGTGGGGCGCCGGCGTCATGTATGCGGTGTACCTTCTGTTCGCCAAGTCGCTGCGGCGACGGCACGTGCCCAGCACCGCCGTCGTGTTCGTGCAGAGCGCGTTCACCGCGCTCGTGGTTCTGCCGCTGGGTCTCTACGAGATCGTCGGCCGCTACACGCCGACCGCCTCGGACCTCGCCATGGGCCTACTGCTGGGCGTCGTCACAACCGCCTTCTCCTTCACCCTCTTCATGCACGGACTGCGCTACATCAAGGTGCAGCACGCCCCGATCATGGGCTACCTCGAGCCCGTGAGCGCTCCACTCTACGCCCTCGTGTTCCTCGGCGAGCGCCCGTCGCCTTGGACGCTCGCCGGTGGCGCCCTCATCGTGGTCGCCGGGTTGCTGGTCGTGGCGTTCGGGGGAGAGACACAGCCGGAGCTGCAGGGATGACCGTCGCGCCACGGGGCGAGCGCCGGACCTCGGTCATGTTCGAAGGCTACGCGCTGCTGGCCGTCACCTATCTCGTGTGGGGTTCCATCGGGGCGCTGGTGCGCTACGCGGACGCTCCCGAGAGCGTGCTCATCGTGGCCCGCATGCTGATCGCGGTCCTCGTGCTCGGGGCCCTCTTCGCGCGTCGCTCCACGTTCGTCGAGCTCCGCACCTGCGGCGCCGGAGGCCGGCTGCTGATGATGGGGCTGATCAGCCCGACGTGCCTCCTGCTCTTCTTCATCACGCTGCGGCTCACCGACGTGGCGATCGGCATGTTCCTGCTCTTCATGGCGCCGGTGTACGTGGCCCTCCTGGCCCCGCGCCTCATGCGGCAGCGACCGGACCGCGTCGTCGCGCCGGCTCTGGCCATCGCTGCGGCCGGCATGGTCGCGATCCTGCTGCCGGCGCTGCTCGGGGCCGGCGACGTCTCTCTGCTGGGCATTGTCTGCGGCGTCGCCACCGGGGTCCTCTTCGCCGCCTATCAGCTCATCGTCAAGTCGGTCTCGCGCAGTGTGCGCAGCTCGACCATCGTGCTGGTCGAGCTGACCTCCGTCGTCGTCCTCCTGCTGCCGCTCGCGCTCTGGCAGGCCGGCCACATGGATCGGGGTTTCACGCAGCGCGACTGGATCTCGGTGTTCGTCATGGGCCTCGTGGCGACGGCGCTCGCCTACATGCTGTACATGGAAGGCGTGCGCCGCGTGCGCGTCGAGCACGCCTCGATCCTGGGATATCTCGAGCCTGTGAGCGCGCCGCTCTACGCGCTCGTGCTGCTTGGTGAGGCGCCGGCCGCGAGCACGCTCGTCGGCGGCGCGCTGATCGTGGCGGCCGGCCTGCTCATCGTGCGCTACGGCGCCGCCGATGTGGCGCCGGAGCCGGGCCGACCGCCGCTGGCGCCGACGAGGACGACCACGCCGTGAGGAGCCGCTCCGCCACCGGCTACGCCCTCGTGGCGGGGGCCTTCGCGATCATGGGGCTCATCGGCACCCTCGTGGAGTGGGCGACCGCCCCCGAGAGCGCTCTGCTCGTCATGCGGTTCGGGGTAGCCGGGCTTGTGCTGGGTGTCCTCTTCGCCCGTCGCCGGCCGCTGGCCGGCGCGCGCGATCGCACGGTGTGGCCGCGGCTCCTCTTCATGGGCGCGATCGACGCTTCATCCCTGCTGCTGTTCTTCGTCGCCATGCGCGCCACAGGAGTCGCCGTCGGCATGTTCCTGCAGTTCCTCGCTCCGGTGTGGGTCGCGGTGGTCGCGCCCCGAGTGCTCGGGGCGCGCACCGATCGCATCGTCTACCCCGCGCTCGTGCTGGCGCTCGCCGGGCTCGCCGTCATCCTGACGCCCTCGCTGCTCGGCGATGGCGCTCGCCTGCCGTGGTGGGGCGTCGCCGCCGGGCTCGCCGCCGGGGCCGGCTACGCCGCCTTCCAGCTCTCCATCAAGGACCTGACCAGCCGCATCTCGAGCGTGGGCATCGTCATCGCCGAGGCCTGGATCGACGCGGCTGTCCTGCTGCCCCTGGCCTTGTGGCAGACGCTCGGCGCGGGCTACGAGCTGACGACGCGCGACCTCGCCACCGGCCTCATCCTCGGTGTGGTCTGTACGGCGCTCGCGTACACGATGTGGACCGAGGGCGTCGGGCGGATCCGCGTGCAGCACTCCTCGATTCTCGGCTACTTCGAGCCGGTGACCGCTCCCGTGTACGCGCTGCTCTTGCTGGGGCAGGGTATCTCCGGATGGACGCTCGTTGGCGGCGCCTTGATCGTCCTCGCTGGCGTGCTGGTGCTGGTCTGGGGTGAGCGCGAGGGGGCTGTCCTCGAGCCGCCGACGTAGGAGCTGCGTCACATGTGCGGGATGCCGCCCCGGGGTCTTTCAGGTAGGCTGCAGCGGGAGACGACATGACCCGCGTGCGCGTCTCATCTCCTGTCCCGCTCGACGCGCCGCGCCACCAGGTCACTCGCCCCCTGCCGCCGTGCGTACCGCGCAGAGTCGCGGAAAGGAGCCCACATGAACAGGCCCGTCGAGAGCGCCCCCAAACTCGATCTCACGCAGTCGATGAGCATGCTCGAGGATGCCTACCGGCTGACGCCCGGAGGCGTGGGCGGCATCCGGCGGCCCTACAACTTCGTGGTCGGCGAGTACCCCGTGTTCATCACCCACGGCAAGGCCGGGCACATCTTCGACGTCGACGGCAACGAGTACATCGACATGCTCTGCGCCTACGGGCCGATCATCCTCGGCTACGTCGAGCCCGAGATCAACGAGGCCGTCAAGGCGCGTATGGACCAAGGGTTCTGCTTCAGCCTCGTGCAGCCGGTCCAGAACGAGCTCGAGGAGCGCCTCGCCGACATCCTGCCCTGCGGTGAGCAGACGATCCTTGTGAAGACTGGCTCGGATGCGACGAACGCAGCCGTGCGCGCCGCCCGCGCCTACACCGGCCGCGACAAGATCGCTCGCTGTGGCTACCACGGCTGGGGCGACTGGTGTGTCGAGGTGAAGGGCGGCATCCCGCAGGCCGTCCAGGACCTGACCAAAGAGTTCGCCTACGGCGATGTGGCCGATCTCGAGCGCGTCTTCGCCGAGAACCCCGGCGAGATCGCGACCGTCATCATCACCCCCGTGGGCCATCCGATGGCGCTGCCGGTCGTGGCGCCGCCCGAGGGCTACCTCGAGAAGGTCAAGGAGGTCGCCCACAAGAACGGCGCCGTCCTCATCTTCGACGAGATCCGCACCGGGTTCCGCGTCGCCATGGGCGGCGCCCAGCAGCGCTACGGGGTGACGCCGGACCTCACGACCGTCGGGCAAGGCGATGGCCAACGGGTACCCGATCGCCGCCGTGGTCGGCAAGCGCGAGGTCCTGTCGATGTACGAGAAGGTGGCGTTCCTGAGCTCGACCTTCTTCCCCAACAGCCTGGAGATGGTCGCCGCTATGACGTGCATGGACATCCTCGAACGCGAGGACGTCCAGAACGTCATCTGGGAGCGCGGCACGCGCTTCCTCGAGGGGCTCGGCGCCATCATCGACGCGTCCGGCGTGCCGGTCTCGAAGAGCGGGATCCCGCCGATGCCGTTCCTCACCTTCGACAAGGTCGACGGGCACTACAAGGAGCGGCGCACCGAGTTCTACACGCAGTGCATCCGCCGCGGGCTCTTCGTCCAGCCGTATCACCACTGGTACATCGCCTACCGGCACACCGACGAGGATCTCGCGCGCGCGCTCGAGGTCGTCGAGGAGAGCTTGGCCTACGTGGCGCAGGAGTATCCTACGCAGCCCGAGTGACGAGGGGGGAGGATGATGGACAAGCTCATCATCACCGTCGCCGGCGTCGGCGCCGAGACGACGAGGGAGGCGCAGCCGAGTCTGCCGATCTCGGCGCAAGAGATCGCCGAGGACGCGGCCCGCTGCCGCGAGGCCGGCGCGAGCATCTATCACCTGCACGTGCGCCGGCCGGATGGTACCCCGACGCAGGACAAGGACGTGTTCGCCGCCGCGGTCGCGGCGATCCGCGAGCGCACCGACATCATCATCCAGACCTCGACTGGCGGGGCGATGGGGATGACCGCCGACGAGCGCCTCCAGCCTCTCGGGTTGGACCCCGAGATGGCCTCGTTGACGACCGGCACCGCCAACTTCGGCGACGAGGTCTTCTTCAACGATACGGCGCTGATGCGCGAGTTCTACACGCGCATGCAGGCCAAGGGCGTGCGCCCCGAGTTCGAGATCTTCGAGGCGGGGCAGATCGACAACGCCCTGCGGCTGGTGAAGCAGTACGGCCCGGCCGGCCCGCTTCTGCACTGGGACTTCGTGCTCGGCGTGCCGGGCAGCATGAGCGGCGAGCCCCGCAACCTCACCTTCCTCGCCGACCGCATCCCCGCCAAGGGCTCGACCTGGACGGCCACCGGCATCGGCCGCTGGCACATGCCGGTGACGATGGCGGCGCTCGCCCTCGGCGGCAACGTGCGCCTCGGCCTCGAGGACAACATCTTCTACCACAAGGGCGTGCTGGCCGACGGCAACGCGCACCTGACGGCGCGCGTCGCGCGGCTGGCCGCCGAGTGGGGCCGCGAGTGTGCGACCCCGGACGAGGCGCGCCGGCTCCTCAAGCTCGCGCCGTACGACGTGGACTGAGGGCGCGGCAGCCGCCGCCGCGCCGAGTCTCGAGCGCCCGTCGGCACGCGGTGGGCGGTGCGGCGTTAAGCTGCGCCGGTCACCCGTCGACAATAGTGAGCGACACTGGTCGTCGGCACGGTGATCGCTGGTGGCGGGTACACTAGCGAGTAGGTCGCTGCGGGGCGGCGCAAGGAGAGAGGGCGCGGGGTGTTTCGTACGAAGAACGACAAGTCCCACCGGGGCGAGCTCGAGTTGCTGCGTGGTCTGGTCGCGCTGACCAGTGAGCTGCAGAGCAGCCGCGAACTGCACGAGGTCGTGCGCGTGATCGTGACGGCGATCTCGGAGACCTTCGGCTTCCGCGAGGCGACGCTGTACCTGCGCGAGCCGGACACCGACATCTTCCGCGCGCTGGGCACCGTGGGCGAGCACCCCGACACCGACGAGACCGTCTTCGAGAGGCCGGTGCCCCAGCACATCTGGGACGAACTCCTGCTGGAGAAGTACCAGATGGGTTCGTCCTTCTTCATCGATCACCGTCGCCACGAGTGGACGCCGGAGCAGCTCCACTATCTGCCGTCTCTCGATCTCGGGGGGCGTCGCGAGGACGAGTTCCACGCCGATGACGGGCTCTTCCTGCCGCTGTACGACACGCATCACGCCCGGATCGGGGTGCTCGACCTCTACGACCCTGTCGATCGCGCCCAGCCGTCTCTCGATCTGGTCAAGTCACTCGACGTGTTCGCGGCACACGCGGCGATGGCCATCGAGAACGCCCGGCAGTGGGGGGAGCTGCAAAAGACGAGCGCCGAGCTTCATCACCAGCTCGCGCTCTGGCACGATCTCCACGATCTGAGCACGGTCCTGCTCTCAACGCTCGACCAGGAGGCTGTGCTCCCGCAGATCACCACCATGCTCAAGGACATCGTCGACTACGACACGATGGACATACGCCTGGTCGATGAGGCCCGCAGCGAGCTCGTCCCCGTCTACGCGCGCGACGAGAATGCGGACAAGGTCCTCGCCTACTCGAGCCCGCTCGACGTCGGTGTCACGGGGTGGGTGGTGAGCAACAACGAGGCGCAGCTCGTCAATGACATGACCAAGGATCCCCGCGGGGTCGTGGTGCCCGGGACCGACGTCGAGCCCCAAGCCTCGATCATCGTGCCGCTCAGTGTGCGGGGCAAGGTGACCGGCGTGCTCACCGTCGACCGCTTGTTCGGGCGTGTGTTCGAGGCGCGCGAACTCGAGACGGTGAGGCTGTTCGCGAACCTGGCCGCCATCGCCATCCAGAACGCCCTGAGCTACGAGGAGATGGAACGTCAGGCGATCAGCGACGGGCTCACCGGGCTCCACAACTACCGTCACTTCCAGGACGCGCTGAGCGCGGCCGTCAGTCGCGCCGAGCGCTACGGCGAGGCGTTCTGCCTGCTGATGATGGACCTCGACCACTTCAAGGCCGTGAACGACACGATCGGTCACCAGAGGGGGGACGACGTCCTGCGTGAGGTGCTCGGGGGCGCTACAGCGTTGCTCGCGCGAGTCGGACTACCTGGCGAGGTACGGCGGCGAGGAGTTCGTCATGATCCTGCCGCAGACGAGTCTGCCTGAGGCGCAGACGGTCGCCGAGCGCATTCGCGCCGAGGTCGCGGCCGTCGATGTCGGCGGGCCGGACCTGCGCGTGACTGTCTCGCTGGGCGTCGCCTCCTTCCCCGAGTCGGCGCGCGACACGGACGGGGTGCTGGGCGCGGCCGACGCGGCCCTCCTGCGCGCCAAGGCGCGCGGGCGCAACCGCGTCTGCCTCTTCACCGAGGACAGGGGCGCTGTCGTCGGGGCGCTCGAGGGCGAACTCGTCGCGCTCGGCCGCCGATTCGCGCAACAGATCGGTCTCTCCGAGAGCGAGACCGCCGGGCTGCTCACGGCGCTCGCGGTGTACGAGTCGGGCGGGCGTGTGACCGACGAGGTGCAGACGATCCTCGGCGACGCTGTGACCGACCAGCGGCCACAGGCGGACGAGGTTCGCCAGAATGCGTTCGACGCACTGCTCTACGGCAGCGAGCGCTGGGATGGCGATGGCTACCCAGAGGGCCGACGGGGCGTCGCGATCCCACGCGTCGCGCGCGCCTTCGCCGTGTGCCGCGGCTTCCGTGAAGGCAACGGGAGCGGCGTCGACCGGCTGCGCGCCGAAGCCTCCCGCGAGTACGACCCGCGCATGGTCCAGCGCTTCGCCAGCATGGTGCGGACCGCCGACGGCCAGCCTGACTAGACCCCGTCGCTCACTGTCCCGTCGCCTCCTATACGGCGGCGCCTCATGGCCCGAGTTCCAGTCTGACATAATGGACTCGTGGCGACCGTTCACAACTTCCCGGGGCGAGGCAGCAGCAGGAAGGCGCTGAGCGCGCGCGACCGCCGCCGCCGCATCATCCTCGGCGCGGTCGTGGTCTTGCTCGTCGTCGCCGTCAGCCTGCTGCACCGCGTGTTCGGCCTCTACATCGACTGGCTCTGGTTCGGCGAGGTCGGCCAGCGCGGCGTGTTCTGGACGGCGTTGTGGTGGCGCGTCGCGGTAGCGGCCGTCGCGGGCGCCGTCTTCTTCGTCATCGTCTACGCGAACATCGAGCTCGCGCGCCGGCTCGCTCCCGACTATCCGCGCGTGAGCGCCGACGGCGACCTGATCGAGTCGGGCGACGAGCGCGTCAAGAAGCTCGTGCGTTGGGCCGGGCTCGCCGTCGCCGTAGTCGCCGCCGTCCTCGTCGGCGTCGCCGTCTCGGCCAACTGGCTCGTGTACGCGCTGGCGCTGCGCTCCGGCGAGTGGGGCACGACCGACCCGCAGTTCGGCCACGACCTGTCCTTCTACGTCTTCAGCATGCCGGCGCTTCAGGCGGGCCTTTCGCTGCTCCTCGGGGCCGTCGTCGCCGGCATCATCGCCAGCGCGATCGTCCACCTTGTGCTGGGTGGGATCGACTACAAGGTCGACTCGGGGCGGCCGGGCCCCAGCGAAGGGCCGGCCTCCTCGCCGCAGCGCCCGACCATCGACGTCCGTCTTGCCGGCCGTGCCATCGCTCACCTCTCGGCGCTCTTCGCCGCGGTCTTCGTCCTGGTCGGCATAGGGCAGCTCTTCAGGGCGTGGGACCTGCTCCTGAGTCCGGGGGGCGTCGTGTTCGGCGCGACCTACACCGACGCCAACGTGCGCCTTCTGGCTGCTCGTGTCACGCTCGTGCTCGCCTTGGCCCTGGCCGCGCTCCTGATCTACAACGTCTGGCGCCGCCGCCAGTGGTGGCCAGTGATCGCGCTCGGCGTCTGGGTGGTGGCCCTGGTCCTGCTGCGCGGCGTCGTCCCCGCGGTGGTGCAGCAGTTGGTCGTGAACCCCAATGAACTCGACCGGGAGCGGCCGTACATCACCCGCAACCTCGAGGCGACCAAGGCGGCCTACAACCTCGACACGATCCAGCAGAAGGACTTCCCCGCCGCCAGGCGTCTCGACGCGCAGGACCTCGCCGACGACCCCGGCACGCTGCGCAACATCCGCCTGTGGGACCCGGAGACGCTGCGGCGCAGCTATCTACAACTCCAGCAGCTGCGCCCCTACTACATCTTCCGCAACGTCGACATCGACCGCTACACGATCGACGGCGCATATCGCCAGACGATGCTCGCGGCACGCGAGCTCAACCTCGACGGCCTGCCGCCGCGCGCCCGCACCTGGGTCAACGAACACATCACCTACACGCATGGCTTCGGGGTGGCGATGTCGGCGGTCAACCAGGTGACGGCCGACGGCTCGCCCGACTTCCTCGTCCAGAATGTACCGCCGCGGTCCGTCGAGGGGCTCGAGATCGAGCAGCCGCGCATCTACTTCGGGGAGTCGCCCGGCGAGTACAAGCTGGTGAGGACGACGGAGAGCGAGTTCGATTACCCGGGCTCCGACGGCGATGTGTTCACCGAGTACGAGGGGTCCGGCGGTATCGAGATCTCGCCGTTCTTGCGAAGGCTCGCTTTCGGGTGGCGCTTCGGCACCATCAAGTTCTTCACCGCGGCGGCCATCCGCGAGGACAGCCGGATCATCATCCGCAGCGACATCATGAGCCGCGTCGAGCGCTTGGCGCCGTTCCTCAGCTACGACAGCGACCCATACATGGCGATCTCCGACGGGCGTCTCTTCTGGATCATCGACGCCTACACGACGACCGACCGCTACCCCTACTCGGAGCCCCTCGACGGGATCAACTACGTGCGCAACCCCGTGAAGGTCGTGATCGACGCCTACAACGGGTCGGTGCGGTTCCACATCTTCGACGACGTGGATCCGATGCTGAAGGCTTACGCGGCCGTCTACCCCGACCTCTTCGTGTCGCGGGAGGAGATGTCCGACGACCTCTTGACGCACGTGCGTTACCCGGAAGACCTCTTCAACGTGCAGGCCGAGGTGTGGACGACCTACCACGTGGAGAGCCCGGACGTGCTCTACAACAAGGGCGACCAGTGGCAGATTCCGCAGCTCGGGGAGTCCGGCGCGGACGGGCGCATGCGCGGCTACTACGTCATCATGCGCCTCCCCGACGAGGACCGCGACGAGTACCTGCAGATCATCCCGTTCAATCCGAACGAGCGGCCCAACATGGTCGCGTGGCTCGGCGCGCGGTCGGATATGCCGGCCTACGGCACCGCGGTCAACTTCGTCTTCCCCGAGGGCATCACCCAGTTCGGCCCGAACCAGGTCGAGGCGGCGATCAACGCCGACCCGACGATCTCGGCCCAGCGCTCGCTCTGGGACCAGCAGGGCTCGCGCGTGATCCTCGGTAACCTGCTGGTCGTGCCGATCGCCGACTCGATTCTCTACGTGCAGCCGCTCTACCTCGAGGCCGAGGCGACGAAGCTGCCGCAGCTGAAGCGCGTCATCGTCTTCTATCGCGCGCCGGCCGCCGAAGGGGTGCAGGCCTCCCAAGCGGTCAGCATGCAGCTGACGCTGGGCGAGGCGCTGACCGAGATTTTTGGCACGCTGCCGAAGGTGAGCGAGGAGGCCGTAGGCGGCCTGGTCGGCGGCGAGACTCCCGTCGACGGCGCACCCGAGGCTCCCGTCGACGTCGGCGGGCGGCTCGGCGACCTCATCGACCAGGCCAGCCAGCAGTACGAGGCGGCGCTGCAGGCGCAGCAGGCGGGGGACTGGGCTGAGTATGGCCGTCAGCTGCAGGCCCTCGAGCAGACCCTCCAGCAGCTCCAGTCCCTGCAGTAGCGCGGCCATGCTCGGCCCGCCTGGCGGCGGCAGAGAAGGCCGTCAGCTGCAGGCCCTCGAGCAGACCCTCCAGCAGCTCCAGTCCCTGCAGTAGCGCGGCCATGCTCGGCCCGCCTGGCGGCGGCAGAGAAGGCCGTCAGCTGCAGGCCCTCGAGCAGACCCTCCAGCAGCTCCAGTCCCTGCACTAGCCGCCGGTCCTTCTGCCTCTTCTTCGCGCCCTTGTCGGGCGGCGTCGTCGCCCGACGACGATGAAAGCGTAGTCAGTCGCGGCGACAATGCGCGCTCCTGTGCGTAGCCGAGGCCATCTCCGCGGCGGCTCGCGCTCCGTGCACCGTCAAGCTGGCCCCCCCCTAGGCCGATACAACGACCAGGCGGATCGACGCACCTCGGAGGCATGCCATGAACAGGGTTCACCGACGGCGCGAAGCGGGCTTCAGCTTCGTTGAGCTACTGATCACCATAGTCATCACGGGCATCGTCTTCGCGGCGATGGTGCCGCTCTTCCTGAGCAGCCAGCGCGCAGTGGCGGGGGACAGTCTGCGCAACGCCGCCCTGCAGCTCGCGCAGGACAAGCTCGAGAAGGTCCGCGCCCTCGACTACGATCTCATCGACGAGGCGAACCTCACGAGCAGCACGTTCATGGACGGCCAGTTCGGCACCTCGGTGCAGTGGGCCACCGGCGGCGGGAACACCCGTGCGTTCACGGTGGCCTACGATGTCGAGCTCCTGCCGGCGGGTTCGGTGGAAGGTGCGGAGACGCACAAGCAGGTCACCGTGACGGCGACGTGGGCGGCCCCGCCGACCCCCAGGCCCGCCGTGCTCAGCACCATGGTGTCGAAGCAGTACGCCGGGCCGCAGATCGTGCGCTTCGACGTCGGCCCCCCCTCGATCCTGGTGGCGGACGGCGATTCGTACAGCATCGTGTCGGGCCCGGTCGTGCTCGACGCCTATCTCCTGCCCGACGACATCCTGAGCATGAACCAGGCTGCCGAGGAGGAGAACCGGGGGTACGTCCTGTTCACTGTGACCAGTCTGAACGGCACGGTGGTGGCCTCGCAGGAGATCACCGTGCCGGAGAGCGGCGAGCCCGCGCACTACCAGGCCACGTGGGACAACTCCGCCGCCGCCGACGGCGTCTACATCTTCCAGGCGGTCGCGGTGGCGGGCTTCGGCTCCCGGACCCAAGGCTCCCCGGTGTCGATCGCCCTGTGGTATCAGAACAACGCACCGTCGCCACCGACCAGCCTGGCGGCGCTTCCGGGCGACGGCGCGGTCTACCTCACCTGGGTGACTCCCGCAATCGGCGATCTCGATCACTACGAGGTGTGGCGCTCCACCGACGGCGTGACCTTCGCGAAACTGGACGACGCGGCGGCGGAGAGCTACACGGACGCGGCCGTGACCAACGGCACCACCTACTACTACAAGGTCCTCGCGGTCGATACCGAGGGCCTGCGCAGCGTCTTCACTGCCGCCGTGTCGGCGGTCCCCGGGGTCGCGGGCGATGCGGCGCCGCCGACGGTGCCCGTCGCTACTCACCGCGCAGGCGCTGAGCGAGCAGCCGACGATCCGTCTGACGTGGGTGGAATCCATCGACGGCGGCAGTCCGCCGTCGGGCCTCGCCGGCTACATCATCGAGCGCAGCCCCAACGGGTCCGACTGGACGCAGATCGAAAGCCTCTATCAGTCGCTGGACTACGACGACACCAGCGCCGGCTGGTCGACCACTTGGTACTACCATGTGAAGGCGGTCGACCTGGTGGGTAACGCCTCGCCGTGGGCGGGCCCGGTGTCGGCGACCACCGGCGCTCAGGTCCTCCGCACCATCACGACCACGAACTACAGCTCCAACAACCAGGTCCGCGCATGGGTGCAGAATGCGGCGACGCTGTTGTGGTACGGGACCAGCGGGACCTCCTCGGCGACGCGTCCGAGCGGAGTGTGGCTGAAGCGGAACAACAGCATCACCTGGATCAACATCCCGCGCCGGCGTGTACAACGTCTACTTCTCGACATCTAGCTCGTGGGACAACGTCGCGGTCACGAAGGTGGTCGACATGACCGGCGGCAACGCGACGGCGACGTACCCGTGATGAGGCCGAGGCAGAAAGGTCCGATCATGACGGCAGCGAGCGCGAAAGAACGGGTGCAGCGGACCGGGCGGGGCGGGATCAGCGTGGCATCACGCTGATCGAACTGCTCGCTGCCATGACCGTCGCGGTCGTGATCACCACCATGATCATCCTGAGTTGGATCACGCTGACCGGTTCGTACGCCAACACGACCAGGCGCGGCAAGGCAAGCGACTGGGCGCGGATCACGACGGCGCGGATGGTGCGCGAGATCCGCGACGTCGAGCAACCGCCGTCGGCGATCGCCGAGGTGGGCATCGTCCGTGCACGGCCCTACTACATCGTCCTCTTCACCACCTTCAACAAGGAGGGCAACGCGTCGGCGACTACGCCGCCGCGTCTGGTGATGTATCGGCTGTACTCGAACGGCGAGCTGTGGCGCTTCAGCGATGCCGACGGCAGCGGGAGCATCGCGGGCGTGGACATCACGCTCGAGTCGTGGCCCACCATCAGCTTCCCGCTCGGCGAGCGCACGGCCGGCGAGGGCGCGCAGCTCATGGTCGCCAACCTGGTGAACACCGCGAACCCGAGCGTCGGCTCGCCCACGGCCGTGTTCGCGTACTCAAGCTACGGCAGCGACGGAACGTTCGATGTGGCCATCGACGTGCGCGGCACGACGGAGCGGGCGCAGATCAGGGCGGTCGAGCTCAATATGCTGCTCGACTTGAACCCGGGCAAGTCGCCGGTCTACACGCACCTGCGCTCTACGGCGCAACTGCGCAACACGCGGTGAGCGAGGAGACGGAGAGATGGACAGCCAGCCGACAGAGCGCGCGAAGCGCTACACGGGACGACGTAGCCATGGGGGTGAGTGGTCGATGAGACGATCCAAGCAGAGCGACGAAGCGGCGACCCGCAGCCAGCGCGGGGCGGGGCTCGTGGCCATCATCGTCGTCGTGGCCGCGCTGGCCGTCTCGGCCGCCACCTTGGTCACGTTCGCGGGCAACGTGCAGCACAACACGTACGACACGCGCATGGACACCAAGTCGTTCGCGGTGTGCGAGGCGGGCCTCGAGTCCGGGATGGTCTTCCTCACCGGGGACTGGCCGGTGTCCACGGCCTCCGCAGCCGACCTTCGACACCAGCACCTTCCGGTCGCAGTTCGCCACGGACGAGTTCCCCAACCCGTCCAGCGGCCCCTTCATCGCGGTGGACTGGTACGACGACCTGACCCCGGAAGACCCGACAGTGCGCTGGGACTCGAACGGCAACAGCATGATGTGGCTGGTCTCGCAGGCCGGCGTCGGCCCGGGTTCGACGCGCGTGCTCACCTTGGTGGAGCGCACCTGGTTCACGCTGGCGCTGCCGCGCGGCATCCCGCTGTGGGCGGGCGGCGACCTGGAGAGCAGAGGCGACCAGCCCAAGATCCTCGTCGAGGTCCCGCCGCCGGAGGGCACGGTCACGACGATCCACGTCGGCGGGGATATCATCGTGAACGGCACCGGCACCGTGACCCAGGCGGGTATCGCTCAGCTCACGGGGGGCGACGTCAGCCCCATAGAAGAGGTCTTCCCCCAGTCGCTCGTTGAGGCGCTCAAGGCGACCGCGCAGGCCAACGGGCGCTACTTCACCTCGCAGGCGGAGGCTGAGAACAGCCCGGTCGACCCTGTGTGGAGCCCTTGGGGCGGGCTTAGCGGCCTCTGCGTGATCGAACCCCCGTCGCCGACGACACTCGTCGCCTACGGCGGTGCCACGATCAACACAGAGGAGTTGCCGGGCATCTTGGTGGTGCTCGGCGGCAGCACGCTCGACTGGCGCGGGACCGCTCAGTTCTACGGCGTCATCTACGTCGAAGGACCGTGTGACTTCTCGCGCGGCACGGCGGACATCCACGGCATGGTGGTCGTCGATGAGGGCTACACCTTGAAGGGAACGCCCGACATCCGTTACAACGACAACTGCATCGCCAACCTGGACGACCGGTTCCCCTCGGCGACGCGGAGGGTGCCGAACACGTGGCGCGAGGTGCAGCCGCAGTAGCGCCGGGTCGCAAACGAAGAGGACCTCCGGAAGATGGGGGCGGGGCGCCGGCAGGCGCCCCGCCCCTTCTCGCATCAGCGGCCACGGTGCCGTGCCGCGTGCCACCTGCGGCCGTGTCCGCGCGCGACGTTCCTCTAGGAGTCGAAGTGCCGTAGCTGCTGCTGGGGCGTGAAGAGACGCCGCGGCATCAGCCAGGTGACGGTCGTGGCCGTGAGACTGACGGCGGCGATCAGCATGAACATGACGACCACCTGGAGGCGCACAGCCTCGAGCGGGGGCGCTCCGGCGAGGATCATGCCGGTCATCGCGCCGGGGAGGAAGACGATGCCCATGGTCTTCGTACTGTCGATGATCGGCACCATGGCGAGCCGCACCGCCGCGCGGATGATGCCGTGCACCGCGGTCCGCGGATCGGCGCCCAACGCCAAAGCCGCTTCGATCCTGTCGCGCTGCGTGCGCGCGTCCTGCACGATGCGGAGTGCGGTCACCGATGCCACGTTCATGCTGTTGCCGATCAGCATGCCGCCGATCGGGATCATGTAGCGCGCCTCGACGGGGATGATGTCGAGCACGATCATCAGGGCCAGTGTGGTCAGTGAGGAGAGGCCGAGCGCCGCGGCCATCAACCAGAACGCACCGGGGACCACGCGGACGTTGCGCGCGGCGGTGGCGGACGCGAAGAGCAGCATGGCCGCGAGCATGACCAGCACCCACACCACGCGGTCGGCGTCGAGGATCAGGGCGATGACGAAGCCGATCGCCGTGAGCTGCACGAAGGCGCGCACCGACGCGATCAGCAGGTCCTTCTCGAGGTCGAGCCGCTGCCGCCAGGAGAGCAGCAGGGCGATCACGACGAGCACGAGCGCGGCGGCAACGTTGACGAAGGTGAACTGGTCGCCGCTCACGGTCGCTCGCCCTCGCCCTGTCCGTTCGGCTCCGCCCCGTCGGCTGCGCACGACGGCGACGTGGCCTCCCCGTCGCACCGGCCGGTGAGACGGCCTTCGGCGAAGAGGCGCGTGAGATCGTGGGCCGGGTCGTCGAGCATCTCGGGCAGCGGTCCCCGCTCGACGACCCGGCCCTCGACCAGCAGGAGTCCGTGGTCGCCGATGCGGCACGCTTGACGCAGGTCGTGGGTGACGAAGACGAACGTCAGGTCGGTCGTCTCGCTGAGCTCGCCGAGCAGCCTCTCGATGTGACGGCTCGCCGTGGGGTCGAGAGAGGCGGTGGGCTCGTCCAGCAACAGAACCTCGGGGCGGTTCGCGAGCGCGCGGGCCAGCGCGACGCGCTGGGCCTCGCCGCCCGAGAGCAGGTCGGCGGGCTTGTCGACGAAGTCGGCTGGCAGCCCCACGCGCTCCAGCAGGGGCAGGGCCAAGCTCCGCGCCTCGGGGCAGTCGTGGTCCGGGCACTCGCGACGCAGTCGCGGCCCGTAGAGCACGTTGTCCAAGACGGCGCCCTCGAACATCGCCGGCCGCTGGAAGACCATGCCGACCCGGCGCCGGAGCTCCTGGACGGGCAGCGCCGCCACGTCCTGCCCGTCCAGGAGCACCTGTCCGGCTTCAGGCTCGATCAGTCGGTTCACGGTGCGCAGCAGCGTCGACTTGCCGGAGCCGGACGGCCCCATGATGGTGAAGACGGCACCTTCCTGGACCTCGAAGCCGACGCTCTCGACGATGGTCCTCGGCGAGTCGCCGACGCGTCGACCGACGACGGTCACGTCGTGAGCGGCGAGCTTCGGCGGGCGTGCGTGCTGGTCCACGCGTCACAGCGTATCTCACGGCGCGGTCCGGCTCCCCCGCCGGTATATACTGCCGGTCTTCGGGCGATTAGCTCAGGGGTAGAGCACCTGCCTTACAAGCAGGGGGTCGCTGGTTCAAATCCAGCATCGCCCACCATCCCCGCCCAGTCGACGGAGAGGACGGAAGCCGGTGGTCGACGGTCCCGACGAGGTCCGCAGGCGACAGAGTCACGTGCGTCACGAGCTGCGGGGGCCGCTCGCCGTCATGTACCCGGCGCTCGACCTCCTCCTGTCCGGGCAAGCCGGAGAGCTCACTCCCAAGCAACGCGAGTACCTCGAGGCGCTCGAGCGCAGCGTGAGACGGCTGGACGGCGCCATCGTGAGCGCCGCCCTGAGCGGCTGGCTCGACTGTGCAGCCACGCCGTTGCAGCTCGAGGAGCTCGACGTCGCCGCAGTGGCGCACGAGTACGTGGCGGCCCGGAAGACGCTGGGCGAGAGGGCGCCGGACCTGGATCTCGAGGATGGCCTGCCCCACGTTCTGGCTGACCGACCGCGTCTGCTGCAGGTGATCGACGACCTCGTCGACAACGCGGTGGCCTACGCGGGGTCGAGGGCTCGCTTGACGCTCGAGGCGGCAGTCGTCGGGACGGGGCGCGAAGACGTCGTTCTCACGGTGCGCGACGACGGCCCGGGGATCGCGGCGGCCGAGCTCGCCCACGCCACGGAGTTCGGCTACGTGGGCGAGCTCGGCCGCCGCCGCGAGCGCCCGGGCCTCGGCCTCGGTCTCTGGGTCGTCGGGGAGCTGGTGACTGCGATGGGCGGCGACATGACGCTCGCGAGCGAAGCCGGCAAGGGATGCGCGGTGAGCGTCCGCTTGCCGGCCGCCCCTGCGCCTGAGCCGGCGCCGTAGCCGCGCGACCTGGGCCGGCCCGGCCGGCGTGCAGGCGCGCTTTGCCGCGCTGCCAGCCGTGTGCTACAGTACCGTTTCGCTGCTGTGCGGCCGGCCGTACCATGGCCGGCCGTCCGTGCCTCACGCGGGGGCGTAGTTCAGCTGGTTAGAACGCCGGCCTGTCACGCCGGAGGTCGCGAGTTCGAGTCTCGTCGCTCCCGCCACTTCTTTGCAGGGCTTTTCTCTCCCGGCACCGGCGAGCACACCCCTCTTGTTGCCCACTTTGTTGCCTTCCGTCCCCGCGCGACCCTACACTCAGGCTCGCAGATGGGGATTCGCAGACGAGGAGAGAAGTGGCTGATCACGGCCGAATCGGGGCGTGACGAGTTCGGCGTGCGCCGGCGCGTCTGCCGCACCGTCGGCGCCGAGAGCGGGGCCAGGCGCCTCGACGCCAGGCTTCACCACGACGTCCACGAGAGGCGCCACCTCAAGCCATCCAACGAGTCGGCGCCGGACTTCTGCAAGCGCCATCTCGACGGCCACGACAGGCACGACCCTGCGGCAAGGTCGAGGATGTCGCCGAGGTGAGTCATCACCTTCACGGTCGCAGGGACGCTTGGGAGTCCGGTAAGACAGGGTGGCCGGACCGGTCGCAAGGAGGAGTCGCCCGGCGGTGCGCCGGAGGCGGGTCGCGCGCGGGCCCGGGGTCCGCCTGCCACAAGGATGCCGTAGTGCCGCTCGCGTCGCCGACCGGGCCGGCCCGAGGGGCCGCCCGGCGACCATTCGGGGCGCCGCAGTTCACGCCTCCGCGAGCAGGCTCCGGCGGACCGGTCGCTGTCCGGCAGCGAGTACGACCGCAGCGGCGAAGGCGCAGGCCGCGCCGAAGGTGAAGGTCGCCCAAGGTCCGACCGCCGACCACAGCGCGCCGCCGAGCGAGCTGGCCACCAGACTGGCGAGACCGGTCATGGTGGCCTGCAGGCCTATGGCCCCGGCGCGCTCGCCCGCCGGCGTCGCACGGCTGATGAGCGCCTTGCTCGTGCCCTCGGTCGCGGCGATGTGGAGACCGTAGGCGGCGAAGAGGATGGCGACCGTCGACCACGAGCCGGCAAGCGCGAAACCGACGTACACGGCGGCGAAGACGACGTAGCCGCCGAGCACCACAGGCAGCTGACCGACGTGGTCCGAGAGTCCGCCGAGCGGCAGCGAGGCGGTCGCGTAGACGAGGTTGTAGAGCACGTAGACGAGGATCACGGCGCTCACTCCCATACCCACGTCCTTCGCTTTGAGCAGCAGGAACATGTCGCTCGAGTTGCCGGCGGCGAAGAGCAGCGAGCCCGCGAGCAGCCAGCGGTACGCGGCCGAGGCCGGCAGGCGAAGGCGAAGGCTACCCGGCGACGGTGGCTGCCGGCGCTCGCGCACGAAAAGCAAGACGACGACGACACTGAGCGCCGCGGGGATCACCGCGAGCGCGAAGACCCAGCGCAACGGGACGCCGAACTCGAGGCAGGCGAGAGCGACCAGCGGGCCCAGCGCGGCGCCCATCGTATCCATGGCGCGATGCAGGCCGAAGGCGAGCCCCTGCTGGCCCGGCGGCGTGCCGGCGCCGATGAGCGCATCGCGTGGCGCCGTGCGGACGCCTTTGCCGGTGCGGTCGATGACTCGGCCGGCCAGGGCGAAGCCCCACGTGCCGGAGACGGCGATCAGAAGCTTGCCCACGCCGCCGAGTCCGTAGCCGGCGATGACGAACGGGCGACGCCGGCCGAGGCGGTCGGACAGCTGACCGAAGGGATACCGCAGGACCGTCGCGGTCGCCTCCGCGACGCCCTCGATCAGGCCGAGGACGGCGACCGGGGCGCCGAGCACGCCGGTGACGAAGAGCGGGAAGAGTGGGTAGACGATCTCACTGCTCAGGTCGGCGACGAAGCTGACCCAGCCCATGCTGCGCACGTTGGGGTCGAGGGCGCGCAGGCGCGCGCGCATTCCGCCCATCCGGGGGTGGGTGTCGGTGTTCGGACGCACGGGGTCCGTCAGGACGTGCCCCGTCGGGCGCGGACGCGTCCCAGTCCGGTGTCGGTCTCTTGGCAGATGTGAGCCTCCTGACTGCGTCGCCGCCGGTCTTCTAGCACGGTGGCCCCGGGGCGGCAAGTAGAATGGCGGCGCGGGCCCGCGACCCGCGCCGCCCCGGCCAGCACAGGAGGACGCCGTGACCGACCAGAATGCAGCCCGCGCCGAGGAGTCGACCGAGCGGTTCCGCTCGGCGCTGGAGGAGAAGGTCGCGGCGAAGGTCCGGGCGGCTCGGGACGAGCTCGTCGGTCTGATCGGTGAGCTCGTCGCCTGCGACACGACTGCGCGCGAGGGCCCGATGCCGGCGCGCGACGAGGAGAAGCTCCAGCGGATCCTCGCCGCGCGCCTCGAGGCGCTCGGGGCGGCGCCGGAGCTCTGGGAGCCCGAGCCGACCGGCGCCGGCGACCGCTTCCTGCCGGGCGGGCTCGACTTCGTCGGCCGGCCCCAGCTCGTCGCGACGGCGCCCGGCGCCGGTGGCGGACGCAGCCTGCTCCTGAACGGCCACATCGACGCGGTCGACGTGGAGCCCCGCGAGCGCTGGTCGAGCGATCCGCTGAGGTGCACCGAGCGAGACGGCGCGCTGTACGGCCGCGGTGTCTGCGACATGAAGGGCGGCATCGCCTGCCTCGTGGTGGCGCTCGAGACGCTGCGCCGGCTCGACGTGCGGTTGGCCGGCGACGTCGTGTTCTGCGCGGTGACCGACGAGGAGTCCTCGGGCGCAGGTGGGCTGAGGGCCGTGGAGCACGGGGTCAAGGCCGACGCCGGCATCTGCGCCGAGCCGACCGACTTCGCGGCCTGGGTGAGCTGCCGCGGCACGGTCACGCCGACCATCACGATCGAAGGTCGCGCCGGCCACGCCGAGATGCGCCAGCCGCACTGGCGCGAGGGCGGGGCCGTGAACGCCATCGAACGACTGGTGCCGCTGCTGCAGGCCATCCAAGGCCTCCGTGAGGATTGGCGGACGCGCCCCGACCAGCAGCACCCTCTGCTGAGCCCGGGGGACATCGTGCCGACCGTCGTCAAGGGCGGGAGCTGGATCGTCACCTACCCGGCGAGCTGCGAGCTGACCTGCGACGCGATGTACCTGCCGGGCCATGTCGATGCTGCCGGCAGCGGCAAAGCCATAGAGGATGAGATCGTCGCCTGTCTCGAGGCGGCGGCGTCCGCCGACCCCTGGCTACGCGAGCACCCGCTGCGCTGGAGCTGGTCCTGCGACGTCGTACCCGCCGAGATGCCGGCCGATCACCCGCTGGTCACGACCGCCCTCGGCTGCGCCGGGGCGGTCGGCCGCAGCGGGCGCGCGGCCGGCCTCGACAGCTGGCATGACGCGGCCAGCTTCACGCGCGGCGGCACGCCGACCTTCAGCTTCGGGCCGGATGGCATCGAGACCGCTCACGCGGTCGACGAGTCCACCACCGTCGACGGGCTGATCGACTACACGACGGCCATCGCGCTGACGGCCATGCGGTGGTGCGGCATCAAGGGCTGAGCGCGGTCTTTGGCCGCCCGGCGTGGGCGGGCGTGGGGCGCACCAGCTAGACTCGGCCGGACCATCGGTCGTCGGAGCCGGAGCCGGAGCCGGAGCCGGCGAAGGGCGCGGCGGGCCACCGCCGCGACGATCGCCGCCCTGGGGCTGCCGGCGTGAGCGACGGGAAGGACGGAGCATGAGGATCGCACCCTTCGGGGTCGAGCAGTGGATGAACGCGCACGAGGAGGCGGCGACCTTCAACGTCGGGGAGACGTGCGTCCAGTCGCTGACGCTCGACGAACTCCTAGCCCTCGACGACGACCCCGGGCGCGCCCTCGCGGAGATCCGCGCACTGCAGCTGACCTACGGCCACATCTACGGGGCGCCTGAGCTGCGCGAGCTCATCGCCGCACTGTATGACCGGCTTCCGCCGGAGCGGACCCTGGTCACCAACGGGGCCATCGGGGCCAACTTCCTCGCGCAGTACGCTCTCCTCGAGCCGGGCGCTCGCGTGGTCTGCGTGCAGCCCACCTACCAGCAGCTCTTCTCGGTGCCGGCCTCGTTCCGGGCCGAGGTCGTGCCGCTGCCCCTGCGACCCGAGCACGGTTGGCTGCCTGACCTGCAGGAGTTGCGCGCGCTCCTGCGGTCGCCGACGGCGATGGTGGTGATCAACAACCCGAACAACCCGTCCGGCGCCCTCATGGACGCCACCGTCCTCGGCGAGCTCGTCGACGTTGTCGGTGAGAGCGGCGCCTGGCTGCTGGCCGACGAGGTGTACCGCGGGCTCGAGCACGACGGGGTGAGCGTACCGTCGGTCGTCGACCTCTACGAGCGTGGCATCAGCACTGGCAGCATGTCGAAGGTGTACTCGCTCGCCGGCCTGCGGGTCGGGTGGGTCGCGGGCCCGGCCGAGGTCATCGAGGCCTGCATCGAACACCGGGACTACACGACCATCAGCGTCGGGCAGCTCGACGAGCGTCTGGCGACGATCGCCCTGCGTGCGGGCGACGCGCTGCTCGCGCGAAACCTGGCGATCGTCCGCGCGAACGCGGCCATCGTCGACGACTGGGTGCAGAGCGAGCCGCGGCTCTCGTACGTCCGGCCGCGGGCGGGCACGACGGTCTTCGTGCGCTACGACTACGACCTGCCGTCGGAGGAGCTCTGCCAGCGGCTGTTCGACTCCACGGGCGCCTTCATCGTGCCCGGCGCGGCGTTCGACTGGGAGGGCTGGTTCCGCCTCGGCTACGCCTTCGACGCCAAGCGCCTGACCGACGGTCTGGGCGCGATCTCGCGCTTTCTGCGCACGCTCGAAGACTGAGCCGAGCGACCCGGGAGCGCGCCATGAACACGCCGGCACAGATCGCGAGCGCGGCCGTGAACCGCCGCCGCATGTTGATCGCCGACCTGCTGCTCTTCTCGATCGCCGTCGTCTGGGGCTTCAACTTCGTCGTCATCAAGGACGTCATCGGGCGCATCGACCCGATGCTCTACGTCATGCTGCGCTACCTCGTGGCGGTCGCGATCTTCGCCGCTCATCGTGCCGAGGAGCGTCACGCGGAGCCGCCGCCGCGACTGGGTCATGGGCGGCCTGCTCGGCGTCTTCTACCTGCACGGCGCTCGTCGTGCAGACCATCGGCCTGCAGCACACCACGCCCGGCAAGTCGAGCTTCATCACCGGGCTCAACGTGGCCATGGTCCCGTTCCTGCTACTGGATCGTCGCGCGGCGCTCGCCGGGCCTCACGCAGAGTCGTCGGCGCCGTCATCGCCACCGTCGGTCTCGGCGTGCTCTCGCTGCGCGGCGACTTCACGCATGAGCTGGGGCGACACCCTCACGCTGCTCGGCGCGCTCTTCTACGCGCTGCACATCATGACGACCGGCTTCTTCGCCCCGAAGGTGCGAGCCGACGACGCTCGCGGTCACGCAGATCGCGGTCGCCGCTGTGCTCTCGCGCGTGATCACGCCCTTCACTGCCGACATCACCTTCGACGCTGCCGTGGCAGGCGTGGGCGGCGATCGTCTGGACGGCGCTCAGCGGGCACGATCTACGCGTTCTTCATGCAGTCTGGGCGCAGCGCTACACGACCTCGACGCACGCCGCCGTCCTGCTCTGCCTCGAGAGCGTCTTCGGCGCCGTCTTCGGCATCATCTTCGGCATGGACTACGCTCACCTGGCGGCTGGTCGGCGGCGCCGGCGCTGATCTTCAGCGGCATCCTCATCATCGAGACGCTGCCTTCTCGCGCGCGGCCGGCGCGAGCCGAGAGCGCCGGCGGCGGCGCTCGTGCCCGTCGGCGGTGAGGAGCGAGGCAGCCGCGGCGACACGAGCCGGACGCCGGCGCGGTAGAGCTAGGCGCATGGACCAAGCGCAAGCCCTACGAAGACGTCCGCATCGAGGGTCACCTGATCGACTCGCTGATGCTGCCCCAGATCAGGGACGACATCATGGACCTCGAGGGCGAGTTCGAGGTGCTCGAGTTCGACGTCGGCCGCACGCAAGACCGAGCACGTCGGTCGCGGTCATGCGCGTCTTCGGTCGCGACCGCGACGCACCTCGAGGAGATCCTCCGAGCGATCACAGCGAGCACGGCGCCGTCGCGGTGGAGCCGGAGGACGCGCGGCTCGAGCCGGCGCCGCGGACGGCGTCTTCCCCGACGAGTTCTACTCGACGACGAACCTCGAGACCTACGTCCGCCTCGACGGCGAGTGGGTGCGCGGTCGAGAACCCCGAGATGGACTGCGGCGTGCGCGTCGATCGCGGAGAGCGGGCACGGCCGAGACCGTGCCGATGAGCGACGTGACGGCCGGCGAGCTCTACGTCGTCGGCCACAGCGGCCTGCGCGTGCTGCCGCTCGAGCGCCCGCGCGAGAGCCAGCCGTTCGAGTTCATGGCCTCGGCTGTCTCGAGCGAGAAGCCCAAGGCGCAGATCGTGCACGAGGTGGCGCGCCTGCTGCGTCAGGTGCGCGACGAAGGCAGGCTGACGATCGCCGTGGTCGGCCCGGCGGTGGTGCACACGGGGGCGGCGCCACACTTGGCGCGCCTCATCGAGGCGGGCTACGTCGGCGCCCTCTTCGGCGGCAACGCCGTCGCCACGCACGACATCGAGTCGGCCCTGTTCGGCACGTCGCTCGGCATCTCCCTGACGCGAGGGCACGCCGACACCCGGCGGCCACGAGCACCACCTGCGCGCCATCAACACCATCCGGCGCTGCGGCCGCATCGCGGCCGCCGTCGAGCAGGGCGTGCTCACGAAGGGACTCATGTACACGTGCGTGAAGACCGGCACGCCCTTCGTGCTGGCGGGTCGCATCCGCGACGACGGCCCGATGCCCGAGGTGATCACCGACGTGATCACGGCGCAGCAGGCGATGCGCCGCTACGCCCAGCAGGCCGGCGCCTGTCTCATGCTCTCGCACGATGCTGCACTCGATCGCCACCGGCAACCTGCTGCCGGCCTCGGTGCGCACCGTCTGCGTCGACATCAACCCCGCGGTCGTCACCAAGCTCGCCGATCGCGGCAGCTTCCAGGCGATCGGCATCGTCACCGACGTCGGCCTGTTCGTCGAGCAGCTCGCCAACGAGCTCGACGGCGCCCGCTGAAGCGTCGACCATCGGTCCATCCGGCTCTCGGTCGCCGGCCTTCGCCCGTCGTGTCGCCGCCGCTCCTTTGACTCGAGCCTCTTTGGATAGACTGACGCCGTGCTGACCGCCGTCTTCTCGCTCGGCTCCGCCTTCGGTTACACGATCCACGACGTCCTCATGATGCGCGTCGTGCGCTCGACGCCGGTCTTCACTGCGCTCTTCTGGGTGCAGTCGGTCGCGCTCGTGCTGTTCGTGCCGGCGTGGCTCGTCTTCATCGGCCTGCCCGCTGGAGCCGAGGAGTGGCGTGCTGCCGGTCTCGCCGCGTTGAGCGGGCCGATCGAGGTCCTGGCGCTCGCCGCCCTGCTCAAGGCGCTCGCCGTCGGCAAGCTCTCGATCGTCGGGCCGCTGGCGGCTCTCGGCGGCGGCTTCGGCGCCGCCTTCGCCATCGCTCTCGGCGAGCCCGTCACCGGACTCGCCGTCGTCGGTCTGCCGCTCGCCGTGGCCGGCACCGTTCTCGCGTCGATCGAACGGGGCAAGGTCGACGAGGCTGGCCGGCGGAGCGGCGCGAGCGCCGCCGCGGGAGCCGGCTGGGCACTGCTCTGCGCGGCGATCTTCGGCATCCAGCCGGTCCTTCTCGGCGAGGCCGCCGCCATCTCCCCCCTCGCCGTCGTCTCCATCGGTCGCCTCGCCAGTCTGGGCCTGCTCGTGCCACTCCTTCTCGTGGCCTACGGGTTCCGGATGAAGCGCGAGCACGCCGTGCCTGTCGGTATCGCCGGCGCCGTCGACGCTCTCGCCTTCCTCGCGCTCGCGGCCGCCACGGCCATCGGCCCCGTCGCGACCGCCGCCGTGCTCGTGGCGCAGGTAGGCACGCTCTCGGCCATCGTCGGCATGTGGGCCCTCAGGGAGCGGCCCGGGAAGGTGCAGACCGCCGGCATCGTGACGGCGGTCCTCGCCGTGACGCTGCTCGCTCTGGGCAACGGGGGTTAGCCGACGGTGTCCGTCGCACCGTCGCATGGGATAATCGAGACGGACCCGGACCCCACCACCCACGCGAGGCACCCATGAAGCCCAGAGAGATCCGCGAACGCGTCCACCTCATCGGCGCCGTCGACTGGGACCGGAGGCTCTTCGACTCCCTCATCCCGCTGCCCAACGGCACCAGCTACAACGCCTACTTCGTTCAGGGCAGCGAGAAGAACGCTCTGCTCGACACCGTCGATCCGACCATGTGGCCCACGCTCGAGGCGCAGCTCGACGAGCTGCCGGCGCCCGACTACCTCGTCATCCACCACGTCGAGCAGGACCACTCCGGCTCCACGCCGCTCGTGCTCGAGCGCTTCCCCGGCATCACCATCGTCTGCAACGAGAAGGCCAAGGCGATGCTGGTCGACCACCTCCACGTTGACGACGCGCGCTTCCGCGTGGTCGCCGACGGCGACCCGCTCTCGCTCGGCGACAAGACGCTCACCTTCCTTCTTACGCCCTGGGTCCACTGGCCCGAGACCATGAGCACGTGGCTCGAGGAGGACAAGATCCTCTTCAGCTGCGACCTCTTCGGCTCGCATCTCGCGACCAGCGACCTGTACGCCGTGGAGAGCGACGTCTTCGCCGGCGCCAAACGCTACTACGCCGAGATCATGATGCCCTTCGCTGCCCAGGTCGCGAAGAACGTCGAGAAGGTCACGCAGTACCCGATCGAAGTGATCGCCCCGAGCCACGGGCCCGTCTACGACGACCCGGCCTTCATCATCGAGGCCTATCGCGACTGGTCCACCGGTGCCCATGCAGAACCTCGTGTGCCTGCCATACGTCTCGATGCACGACAGCACGCGCCTCATGGTCGACCACCTGACCGACGGCGCTCGCCGAGCGCGGCGTGGCCGTCGAGCGCTTCGACCTGACGACGCTCGACGCCGGCGAGCTCGCCAGCTCGCTGGTCCACGCCGGCACCGTCGTCATCGGCACCCCGACAGTGCTGACCGGCCCGCATCCGCTGGCGGCCTACGCGGCGTTCCTCGCCAACGCCCTGCGGCCGCGGACGAAGTACGCGACCGTGATCGGCTCGTACGGCTGGGCCGGCAAGACCGTCGAGATGCTTGCCGGCCTGCTTCCGAAGCTCAAGGTCGAGCTCCTCGAGCCCGTGCTCGCCAAGGGCCTGCCGCGCGAGGCCGACTACGCGGCACTCGACGCGCTGGCGGACACGATCGCCGAGAGGCACAAGGACCTGGCGCCGCGCGGCGTCGCGTGAGCCGCCGTCAGGCGCGGCGCGAGCGCAGGTAGACGCCGGCGAGCGGCGGCGTGGCAGCCCCGAGGCCTAGCAGGGTTCTCGAGCGCTCGCTCCGATAGACTGGCCGAGTGCTCACGATCCTCTCAGGGCTCCTCACGTCCCTCTCGTACGCGACGAGCGACATGTTCTCCCAGCGTGTCACGCGCGGGACGCGTCCGCTCACCCAGATCGTCTGGGTGCTGACCACCGGCGTCATCATCATCCTGCCCGTCGCCTTGGCCGTCGACGGGCTGCCCGAGCGCGGCGAGTGGCGCGGCGCCGCCCTCGCCGCGCTCGGCGGCGTCATCTACGTCGGCGCCCTCTTCTGCCTGCTGCACGGCCTGCGCGTCGGCGACCTGGGCCTGGTCTCGGCGCTCACCTCGCTCCAGGGCGCCTACGTGGCCGTCGTCGTGATCGGGCTCGGCGCGCCGGTGACCCCGCTGCTCGGAGGGGCGCTCTGTCTTTGCGCGGCCGGCGCGGTGCTGACCTCCTTCGAGGGCCGCGCCCGGTCGACGAAGGGCGCGCCCTGGGCGCTGGCCGCAGGCGTCCTCTTCGCCGCCGTCATGCTCTGCTATGCGTACGGCGGCATCGGCTGGTTGTCGCAGACGGCGATCTCGCGGAGCGTCTCGCTGGTCGTCGCCGTGCCGATCGCGCTCCTCACCGGCGGCGTCGCCGTCCCGAAGCGGCTGCGCCTGCTCTCCGTGGGCGCGGGCGTGCTCGAGCTCTCTGGCCTTCTGCTCTTGACGATCACCTTCGCGCTCGGGCCTGCCACCGTCGCCGGCGTCACCACCACGCAGTTCGGCACCTTCGCGGTGATACTCGGGTTCGTGCTGCTGCACGAGCGCCCGCGACCACATCAGTGGGTGGGCATCGCCGGGGCGATCGGCGGCGTGAGCCTGCTGGCCGCGGTCGTCTAGCGCGCTGCGCCTCGTCGCGGCGTCACGGGCCTCTGTTCTTTGACACTTGACGGGTCGCCGACATGCGGCGAGACGGTTCACTATGGCTGAACAGTGAGAGACCAGGAGCGCCGAGTCCGTGCACGACATACTCCCAGAAGCTCGGGGTCGACTACTCCATACTCTAGATGGTCTGAGTCACAGCCCTGTTGAGGAATGGGGGCCCGATTTCTATCGGCGTGTGGTGCGTATGCCGCGACCGAGGAGGCGGGCCCTCACGTCGAACGGTGATCGGGTCTAGGCGAGTGACGCGTCGGCGACGCCTTCGTCGGCGTAGTAGGGGTTGTTCTTCGCGATCCTGAAGCGGTTGGTGGCATAGGCCGCTCGCAGTGCGTCGCCCAAGGCCGTGAAGGCGGATTCCCAGACGTGATGGGGATCGCGGCCGTGGAGCAGATCGACGTGGACCGTGGCGGGGAGGCCCTGGGCGAACCCTTCGATGAATGCGATGCAGTCGGCCGTTTGCAGATCCTCGACGGACTCGGTGCGCCCGCCGGGACAGTCGTCGGCGACGGACACGAACGCGTTCCGTCGGCCCTCCACGCTGACCATCGCCCTCACCAGCGCTTCATCGAGGCAGGCGCTGGCCGAGCCGAAGGCATTGATGCCCTCGTCGACCAGCTTCCGGTAGTAGAAGGTCTTCAGCGCCGCCCCCAGAGTCTGCGCCGTGTCCTCCGCGATCGTGTGGGTGGAGCGCCACCGCCCCACGGTGACGGTGCAGCCGATCGACATCCCCAACCCCCAGGAGAGAGAAGCGATGAGGTGGTCGAGAAAGCCGATGGTGGTGTCCGGAGCCAGGTCCGGATCGAAGACCGTCGACACGTCGAGAACGATGTCGACCTCCTGCATCTTCTTCTGGAGCTTGATGTGCGTGTCGCTCTGTTCGTGCAGCGTGAAGAGCTGAGCCACGAGGAGTCCTCCCTCTCGCTTGAGCGTGCTTGCCGGCCGGCCTGTCGCGCCGCGCTAGACGCCCTTGCAGGTGCTGTACGCCTCCATGAACGTGGGGAAGCCACAGGTCGTGATCAGCAGCAGCAAGGCGTGCTCGATCTCCGCCTCCGGGACTCCTGCTTCGCGTGCGGCAGCCAGGTGCGTCTGGACGGCGCGCTGATGCCCGCTCGCAGCCGCGACGGCCAGCTTCACGAGGGCGCACGTCCGCTCGTCGAGAGGGCCTCCGTCCACGCGGAGGGCGTGGCTTGTGGCGTCGACCTGAGCGGCGAGCTCCGGGAACTCGGACTTGAAGACTGTATAGGCCTTGTGGATGTCCTTCATCCTGCACCCCTTGGATCGTCGACCATTGTGCGGGTAGATCCAGTCCGGTCCGTGCGGGCGGGAGACCCTGCCGTTCCGGTGTGGTCCCCACCATGCGTCATCGTCCATCAATGACACGATTCCGGCCTGCTGCCAAGGCGGGTTCGAAGCGCACACCGTCGACTTGCGGTCGCCGACGCCGTGTATCCGTCGTCGACGACCAACGTCTGCCCGGTCACGAAGCCCTTTGCGCCCAGCGTCACCGTGCAGGCCGGCAGGCTACCGTGTGAGGTGTTGCTATACGTATAGCTAGTATGCGATGATTCCGCTTTCTACGGGGTCGGCCCGCGAAGTGCAGGGAGCACGAGACGGCATGAAGCTACTGGTTGCGCTGGGGGGAAACGCGATCAAGCGAGCCGGTGAGACCGGCACGACCGCCGAGCAGTTCGCCAACTGCGACAAGGCTGCGGCACAGCTCGCCGCCATCGTCTGCCGGTTCGGTCCTGACGACTGGCTTGTGATCACCCACGGGAACGGCCCTCAGTCAGGCAACTTGAGTGTCCAGATGGAGGCGGGGAGAGACCAGGTGCCGGTGCAGGACCTGGACATCATCGGAGCGATGACGCAGGGTCAGATCGGCTACATGCTGCAGAGCACGCTGCAGAGGCACCTGAGAGCTGAAGGCGTCGACAAGGACGTGATCGCCGTCGTCAACCAGGTGCTCGTCGACCCGGAGGACCCCGAGTTCATCGGCGACGCCGCCTCGAAGCCTGTGGGGGATTTCCTGTCCGAGGCGGAAGCCGAGACTCTCAAGGCCCGACGTCCCGACTACATCGTGAAGAAGGTCAAGCCGGGGGTCGAGAAGTGTTGGAGGCGGTGCGTACCCTCGCCCATCCCCATCGCCAACGTCGAGGCCAGGGCCATCGGCCGCATCCTGTCTCAAGGCATGATCGTCGTCGCTTCCGGCGGCGGCGGCATTCCCGTCATGCGGGACGCCGAAGGCGATCATGTCGGGCTCGAGGCGGTCATCGACAAGGACCGGGCCGGTGAACTGCTGGCGCGGACGCTGGGCGCCGACACGTTCCTTCTGCTGACCGATGTCGAGTTCGCCTTTCGAGACTACGGCGAGGCGCACGCCGAGCCGGTCGGCGAAGTGAGCCTCGCCGAGGCCCTGGACCTGGCGGCCGAAGGTCACTTCCTCGCCGGCAGCATGGGGCCTAAGATGGCTTCGGCGATCAAGTTCGTCGAGGATGGCGGCGCCCGGGCGATCATCAGCTCGCTGGACATGGCGGTCGCTGCGCTCGGCGGCAAGACGGGCACGAGGATCGTGCCGGACGCGCCGGCGACAAGGCCTCGCGCTTCTCGCAAGCGGCGCGCAGTCTCGCTTCGATAGGCACCGTACGTTCGATGAGTGGAGGAGGCATCCCGATGGAGGTCAAAGGCCCGAATCAGCCCGCAGGCGACCCCAAGGCGTCACCCTGGTACGGCAGGCACATCCTGGCGGTGAAGCAGTTCAGTCGGGACGACCTTGACCACATCTTCGCCGTGGCGCACGAGATGCGCGACATGGTCGCGCGCCAAGGCGGCAACGACCTGCTCAAGGGCAGGGTGCTGGCGAACATGTTCTACGAGCCCTCGACCAGGACGTCGTGCTCGTTCATGGCTGCGATGCAGAGGCTCGGAGGCCAGGTGATCCCCATCAACGAGGCCAAGACCTCGTCGGTGGCCAAGGGCGAGACGATCGGCGATACGGCGGCCACCCTCGGCTGCTACGCCGACGTCGTGGTCATCCGCAATCCGGAGGTCGGTTCGGCCGCGCTGGCCGCCGAGCACGCGGGCAAGCCCGTCCTCAATGCCGGGGACGGCGCGGGGGAGCATCCGACCCAGGCACTGCTCGACACGTACACGATGCGCGAAGAGCTCGGCCGCCTCGACGACCTCAAGGTGACGCTTCTCGGCGACCTCAAGTACGGGCGCACGGTCCACTCCCTGGCTCGTCTGCTCACGCGGTTCTCGGGCATCACGCTCAACTACGTCTCACCGTCGATTCTTGGCATGCCGCAGGAGGTCATGGACGACGTCGCCGCCGCCGGGGTCACCCAGACGGTGCACGACGCCCTCGACGACGTGCTCGCCGACACGGACGTCCTCTACGTGACGCGCATCCAGAAGGAGCGCTTCGAGGACCCGGCCGCATACGAGCAGGTCAAGGACGCGTTCGTGATCACGCCCGAGACCCTTTCACGCGCCAAGGAGAAGATGGCGCTGATGCACCCCCTGCCGCGCGTGAACGAGATCAGCGTCGAGTGCGACACCGACCCACGGGCCGCGTACTTCAGGCAGATGGAGTACGGGATGTACGTGCGCATGGCGCTGCTGGCGCTCGTGCTCGGCAAGGCCTGACACCCCGGCCTCGACGACAGCGGAGGGCGTCATACAGAACGTGGAGGTACGGACGGAGCTGGAGGGTATCGGCCTGACCGTAGGCAGCGTGCACTGCAACCTGCCGGCGGCCGAGCTCACGGCGCGCTCCCTCGCCCGCCAGGAGGGCATCCTTGCCGCCAACGGCGCGCTCGTCGTGCAGACCGGGGCGCGAACGGGCCGCTCGCCGGCCGATCGTTTCATCGTGGACGAGCCCGCCGCGGACGGTGTCGCTTGGAGCGACGTGAACCAGCCGTGCACGCCCGAGCTCTTCGATCGCATGCTCGGCAAGGCCAGCACGTACCTGCACAGTCGCGAGGCCTTCGTGTTCGACGGCTACGCCGGCGCCGACAAGGCGTTTCGCCTGCCCATCAGGGTGGTTTCGGACACGGCGTGGCACGCGCTCTTCGCGCAAACGCTCTTCTTGCGGCCGATCCCGATCGAGCAAGAGGAGTCCGCGCCCGGGTTCACAATCGTCGATTGCGGCGCCCTTCACGCCGACCCGGACGTCGACGGCACCCGCTCGGCGGCGTTCATCGGGATCTCGTTCAGCCGCCGCATGGTCCTGATCTTCGGGACGATGTACGCGGGCGAGATCAAGAAGGCCGTCTTCACGATCATGAACTACCTGCTGCCGCCCCGCGGCGTCCTCCCGCTGCACTGCTCGGCGAACGTGGGCCGCGAGGGCGACGTCGCGCTCTACTTCGGGCTGTCCGGGACGGGGAAGACCACCCTCTCGGCCGACCCGCACCGCCGGCTGGTGGGGGACGACGAGCATGGCTGGAGCGAGTACGGCATCTTCAACTTCGAGGGGGGATGCTACGCGAAGGTCATCAGGTTGTCGCCGAAGGCCGAACCGCAGATCTACCAGTCGATCCGCGTCGGCTCCGTCCTCGAGAACGTGGTCGTCGATCCGCTGACGAGGTCGGTGCACTGGGCCGACGACTCGGTGACCGAGAACACGCGCGCCACGTACCCGGTGCACCATGTCCCGGACGCCGTGACGGAGGGCACCGCGGGGACGCCGCGCAACATCTTCTTCCTCACGTGCGACGCCATGGGTGTCATGCCGCCGATCTCGAGGCTCACCGCCGAGATGGCGGCCTACCACTTTCTCTCCGGGTTCACGGCGAAGGTCGCGGGCACCGAGACCGGCGTGAAGGAACCGCTGCCGACCTTCTCGACGTGTTTCGGGGCCCCGTTCATGCCGCGGGACCCCGTGGTCTACGCCTCCATGCTGCGCCAACGGCTTGCCGCGGGCGACGTGCGCTGCTGGCTGGTCAACACGGGCTGGAGCGGCGGGCCGTACGGCGTCGGTGAGCGCATGAGCATCGCGTTCACCCGCCGTTTGCTTCAGAGCGCCCTGGAGGGCTCACTCGACGACTGTCGGTACGTCCCGCATCCGGTCTTCAAGGTCCTGGTGCCCGTCGCGTGTCGCGGCGTGACGGCGAGCAAGCTCGATGCGCGGCAGACCTGGCATGACGCGGCTGGCTACGACGCCGCCGCCGCGAAGCTGGCCCAGGAGTTCCGGGCCAACTTCGCGCAGTACGACGGTCGCGTGCCGCGCGAGGTCGCGGAAGCCGGGCCCGCCCTCTAGCTTCACGCACCGCTGACAAGGGAGCTGATGCGTCATGCTCAGGCCGGAGCCGATAATGCGTCGCGACGGCTTGGGAGGCGCATCGCCGGAACCGGGCAATCGCGACAGCGGAGCTGGACTCCCACGGCATCAGCTACGTGTGCGCAGGATGCCGGAGATGTCGCCGCTCGCCGAGCTGTGGCGGCGACGAAGGTGAGATGATGCGGGTCGCTCGTGGTGGTGCGTACCGCTCGCGGGCGGTCAGTGGGGGAGACGGAGGCGGCGGATGAGACTCCTGGTTCGAGGCGGCACCGTGGTGTCGCCGGACGGGCAGCGCAGGGCGGATGTCCTGTGCGAGGACGAGCGCATCGTCGCTCTCCTCGACGTCGGCGAAGCAGCCGAGGCGGACGAGCAGCTCGACGCGTCGGGCCTGCTCGTCTTCCCCGGCTTCATCGACCCTCACCTCCATGCGCGCGACCCCGGCGACACGCACAAGGAGGACTTCGCGCACGCGACGCGAGCCGCGGCCGCCGGTGGGGTCACCACCGTCCTCGTCATGCCGAACGCCGTCCCTCCCGTGACCGACGTGGCGTCGTTCCGCCAGCGGGCAGAGGAGCACGGGGGGGTCGCCTTCGTTGATTTCGGCCTCTGGGCATTGTCACTCGGCCTGGACAATCTCGACGAGATCATGGGTCTCTTCGCGGAGGGCGCCGTCGCCATGAAGCTGTTCTGGGGCTACGCTCTGGACCGGCAGTCGAAGCGCCTCGTCTACAACACAGGCGACAGCGAGGACGTGATCCCGCCGGCCACCACGGGCGAGGTCATGCAGATCCTCGAGGAGATCGCGCACGCGAAGGGGATCCTCGCGGCGCACTGCGAGGACCGCGATATCCTGGACGTCGCCCAGAGGCAGCTCGGCCACGCGCCAGAGCGGTATGCGGAGCTGGTCGCGGCCCGCCCCGACGTGGCGGAGGCCGGGTCCGTCGCTCTCGGCATCGAGCTGGCGCGAGCGACGGGCGCGCACTTCCACGTGTGCCACATCAGCTCCGCGCGCGCCACGCATCTCGTCCAGCTGGCGCAGAACGATGGCGTGACCATCACTGCCGAGACCTGTCCTTACTACCTGCTGTTCGTGGCCGCGGACTGCGAGGGTCGCGACTCCGCGATGAAGGCGTTCCCCCCCGTACGGGAGGATGCCGATCGCGAGGCGCTCTGGCAGGGGGTCAACGACGGGACGATCGCATCGCTCGGGTCGGATCACGCTCCCCACACGCTCGCCGACAAGTCCAAGCCCTTCGCGACTGCTCCGGCGGGCATGGTGGCGGTCGAGATGATGGCGCCGCTCATGATCGACCGCATGTGCGCCGGACGGATCACGCCGGAGCGCCTGAGCTGGGTGCTGAGCGAGGGCACGGCGCGTCTGTATGGACTGTATCCGAGGAAGGGAGCGATCCAGCCGGGTGCGGACGCCGACATGACCCTCGTGGACCCGTCCGTGCGGTGGACGGTTCACGGCGACCAACTGCACAGCGTGCAGCACCACACGCCGCTGGAAGGCATGGAGTTGCGCGGCTCCCCTGTCGTCTCCCTCCTGCGCGGCTCGGTCGTCATGCGCGAACGTGAGCCGCTGGGAGACGCGCGCGGGCGGTTCGTCAGGCGGGCGGTGTCATAGGGCCTTCGGATAGCCGGCCACAGGCGAGACCGGCCACCGGCCATGAGGAGTCGCCCCGGTGGGCATAACCAAGGTTGCGCGGTCTCCAGAGCGAAGAGTTAACACGCCGTTGTGTCGCCTCTACTCGGCTGCGAAGGGCACCACCCCGGCGTCTTCGTCTCATCAAGGCAGGAGGAAAACGTGACGAGTCAAGAGATCTGGGCGATGCTTCGCCGGGGCGGCCTCTCGGTGGAGGCACCTGCCCCTGATACGGGCGCGAGCGAAGGCGAGCCGGTCTTGGTCGGCAGATACCACGGCATGCTTGACTCTGCCGGCGTGGACCGCCTCGGCGTCCTCCTGGCCGACAAGGCGCGGATAGCCGACTCGAACGTCGTCGTCGTGGGCGAGGGCGCGAACGATCTCATCCTCGGGTTCGTCGTCGCGCGCGAGCTCGCGCTGCCCTTGGTGCGGGTCCTCAATCTCGAAGGCCTCGTCGGCGTCTCCGGCGCGCTGCCGGCGCACCCTCGGGGCGTGTTCGTCGCGGACAGGGTCCACAAATGGGAGTTCACGACCGCCGTGCGCAACCTGCTGGAGCGCGAAGGGGGCGAGTTGACAGCGGTCGTCTCGCTGGTCACGTCGACTGTCCCACGACTCTCGGTCGAGTGCCTCGGTCTCGTCACGGCTGACGAAGGGCTGTCCGCTACCGGGTGATCTCAGCGAGGCGCACGTGCTGCGGATGTCGGTCGTCTGCCGGAGCCGACCGGTGCGCCGCTTGACGAGCGGATTGATATGCTGGGGCTATGACCGTAGATGAGGCACGAGTCGCCGCCCCTACGCGGGCCGAGCGCGGCGAGCAGATGCGTCTCCGCCTCCTTGAGGCGACCATCGCCTCGATGGCCAGCGACGGGGTGGCTGGCGCATCGATCGAGCGCATCACCCACAGGGCAGGCGTGTCGCGGGGGCTCGTGCGCCACTACTACGGCAGCAAGAACCGTCTGCTCTCTGAAGCGTTTCGGCTTCTCGCCGACAACTTCCGCCGGATGCTGGGGATGCTCGACGACGAGACGGAGGTCGAGGCCGACCCCGTGCTCCGTCTGCGCCAGGCGATCCTGCCGATGTTCGAGCGACTGAGAGGCCCCCACGACTACCAGTACGCCTGGCTCGGGTTCTGGGCGCTGGCGCGCAGCGACGACGAGATCGCGCTGCAGAACAACGCGCTCTACGAGGAGATCGGCGCCTATCTGGGCAGGCTCATCGACGCCGCCGCCGACGAGCATCACGACGTCGACACTGCGGCTGCGGGCAGGAGCCTCATCGCCATGATGGAAGGCGCCTGGCTGCACTGTCTCATCGGGGTCGAGGGCGTCACGGTGTCGATGGCCGAGGGTCTGTGCCTCGACTTCGCGTCACGCCTTCTGGGCTCCGCGTCCTTGGGCGATCCGCCCGACGGGCGCTGACGCTGGGCCGCGCCCGGCGCGGTGGGCTGCACGCCTGCTCGACGATGGGCCGGCGAGCCTAGTCGTCTGAGCGAATGGCTTCCGCCGCCCCGCCCCTCTTCAGCGCCCGGAGCACCCTTTCCGGGGTGAGAGGAAGCTCGGTGAGGTGGACGCCGATGGCGTCGGCGACGGCGTTGACGATCGCCGGCGCGCCGGACGTCGACGAAGGCTCGCCGATACCCTTGGCGCCGAACGGCCCAACACCTCCCCTGGACTCCAGCATGATCGGGATCACGTCCGGCGTGTCCGCCGACGTCGGCACGAGATAGGTGTCGAGCGCCGGCGTGAGCGTCTTCCCGCCGTTCATCTTGAGGTCCTCCAGGAGGGCGTAGCCCAGTCCGCAGACGGACCCCCCTTCGAGCTGGCCTTCGGCGCTCAGCCGGTTGATCACCTGGCCCACGTCGAACGACGCCACGAACTTGAGCACCCGGACCTGCCCCGTGTCGATGTCGACGGCCACCTCGGCTGCGTGCGTGCCGAAGGTGAAGTCCGGGAAGATCTGACCCTCCACGTTCTGCGCGTCGCCCACCTCCCGGGCCGGCGCGTTGAACTGCGCAAGGTTCCACAGCGGGATGCCGGCGGAGGCACAGGCCCTCAGGACGTCCTTGAGGGGCAAGGACTCCGACTCGGGGGCGTTCTCCCCGCGCGCCGTCGCCGCGACGGCGGACGCTTCGCGGGCGGCTCCGGCCTCGTCGTCCGGCATCACGTGCACCGCTCTGTCTCTCAACTCGATCCGGTCAGGGCTCACACCGAGCATCTCGCCGGCCTTCTTGGCCACTTCGTCCCGGACGGCCCGGGCGGCCTTGAGCGTCGCGTTGCCCGACATGTACAGCTGGCGGGTCGCCGTCGTCGTGCCGGCCAGGGGCGTCAGTGCGGTGTCACCGAAGTACACGGTGATGTCGTCCATCGGGAGCCCCAGCACCTCCGCCGCGATCTGGACCAGAGAGGACGCCTGGCCACCGCCGAGGTCCTGAACGCCGCAGCGCACGACGGCGGTGCCGTCGAGCTCGAACCCGACGTACGAGCGAGAGGTGTCGTGCATGTAGATCAGGCGGCCGTAGCTCTGCATGCCCGACGCCAGGCCTCTGCCGATCCTCTCTCGCGGGGACCGCGGCTGCGACGGTTCTCCCAGCGCCGCGAAGGCCTGTTCGGCGGTCTGCTCCGTCCACACGGCCGTGTGCAGTGCGCAGCCGGTGCCTGTCTCGTCGCCCCTCCGCAGGTAGTTACGCCGGCGGAACTCGAGCGGTGACAGGCCCAGCTTGGCCGCGAGCTCATCCATCTGGACTTCGTAGGCGAGGCACACCTGCGGGGCGCCGAAGCCCCGATACGCGCTGGTGAACGTGTTGTTCGTGAGGACCGTGTAGCTGTCGACCTTCACGTGCGGGATCCTGTACGGGCCCGTCGCACACACCGTGGAGTAGAGCAGGACCCAGGGGCTCAGGAACGGGTAGCCGCCTGCATCGGAGATGAGCTCCGCCTCCATGGCGACCAGCGTGCCGTCGGCGGCGGCGCCGGTCCGGTACTTCATGAAGTAGGGATGGCGCTTGGAGTGGGCGAGAAGGGACTCCTCCCTCGTGTACGTCAGCTTCACCGGACGCCTGGTCCTGCTCGCCAACAGGGCCAGGTGGGCCTCGACGGTGATGTCCTCCTTGCCGCCGAACCCGCCGCCCAGCATGGGGGCGATCACCCTCACCTTGTTGTGGGGCACCTTCAGGATGTCGGCGATGTCGCGAAAGTGCTCGATGACCTGGGTCGAGGCGCGGATGGTGATGACGTCGTCCTCGTCGATCCAGGCGACGCCCGACTCGGGCTCCAGGTACACGTGATCGCCGAAGGGGAGGTGGTAGGTGTTCTCGACGACGACGTCGGCGTCGCCGAACGCCGTGTCCGCATCTCCTTTGCGGATCTTGTAGGTGCAGACGACGTTCGTCTCCTCTTCTCCCACGCGGTAGGCATCCGGCTTCATGGCGTCGCGGGGATCGAAGACACCCGGCAGCGGTTCGTAGTCGATGCGGATGGCCTTTGTCGCACGCTCCGCCTGTTCGAGGGTCTCGGCCGCGACGAGTGCGACCGCCTCGCCCAGGTAGCGGACCTTCTTGTCGGCGAGCACGCGGTAGAGGCCCTCGAACCCGCCAGCCGTGTGGGTCTGCCCGAACTTGCTGGTGGTCTCGTTGCAGGGTACGTCCTTCGCCGTGAGCACGGCGCGCACGCCCGGCATCTTCTCGGCGGCG
>CAWBNR010000021.1:0-46954 GCA_963790185.1 uncultured Thermoleophilia bacterium
TACGCGGTACTCGATGAGGCGCCCGTTCCAGCCCTGGGCCGTCAGACCGACGCCGGCGGCCGCCCCGATGATCCCGTCGCTGGTGCCGCCGTGCCCCGAGAGGTGTGCCCCGTCCGCCGCGCGGCGTGCCTGGCTCTGGGTCACGACCTCGGCCGCCGCGCGCCGGCCGAAGGCGATGAGCGCGGGGATGGCTGGGGAGTCGCTCGCGGCGACGCAGAGCCCCGGGTCGCTGCCTTCCATCCAGTGTCGTGCCAGATGACGGATGGCGCGCAACACGATGTCGGCCGTCTCGGCCCGAGATGGCACCGTGGCGCCATCCGGAGTGGTCCGTTCCAGCACGCATACGGCGGCGCTGTTGTGCGAGGTGTACGGCACGTCGGGATGGACGAGCAGTTGCTGCCGGACCACCGCCCACACGCTCCAGCCCGACGGCAGCTCGTCCGCGAACCAGCGGCCCAGCTTGCCGGTGCCACGGTCGGCGTCGAGCGTGTCGGTATCGTCGAACGCGACGTAGACGCAGGTGCGCGGCACCGTGGTCATGCGGTGGCCTCGTGTCCTGGACGCGGCCGTGACGGCGTGTCCGGCGGCGGCTCGAAGACGCTGGTGTAGTCCAGCGTCATGAGGCGCCGGTGCTCTCGCTCGGCGCGTCTTACGATGAGCGCGGCGCCGGTGGCAGCCAGCGCCAGGCCCGCGAGCGGCGGCCACTGGATGCCTCCAGCGGGTGGGTCCTCGGCCAAGGCGCCGGTTCCGGAGAAAGCCCCCCCGGCCGCCGCGAGCGGATACCCGCTCACCGGAGTCGATCCGTCCGCTGCCATCTCGCTGACCGCGAGAGCATCACCTGAGAAGTCGCCCGAGCTGGCGGTACTCGCGGAGCCCTCGCCGCCGCCGGTCCCCGTGCCGGAGCCGGTCCCCGTGCCGGAGCCTGTCCCCGATCCGGCTGGGACCACCGCGGCGGTCGCCGGCAGACCACTCGAGTCGTAGGGCACGGCGGTCACCAGAGTCGGCGTGGGGGTCGTGGACTCGGCCTCGTCGGTGACGGCCCGGTACTCGAGCGTGACCGACTCGACCACGGGGGTGATGCGAAGCGCGCCGGTCACGAGCGTCAGGCGGTAGGCGAGCGCGGCGCCGACAGCCGTGTCTGGGAGCGCCGCCACGAGATCGTCCGACAGGGCCGCCGTTCGCCACGCCGTGGAGTCCACGCTGTACTCCATCACGAGCCCGGTCGACGTGGGAAGGTCGGCGTCGATGCTGATCCGCGACCAGCGCTTGACGGTGCTCGGGCGACCGCCGTCGAGGGCCTCCGACACGGCAGTCGCCCGAGCCGCCACGCCGATGTCGAGGATCTGCCCGAAGGCCGTGTCGGCGGTCACGAGTGAGCCGTCCGGTCGCAGGGTCGCCGCCCGCGGCTCGGCGACATCGGTCGCGGTGGCCGTGGCCGGCCGGCCGAGGGTGACGAGGTCCCAGCGCCGCAGGATCGCGCCCCGTCGCGAGACCTCGAGGACGCGGCCGTTGTTCGTGTCGGCGATGAGCGTGGCCCCGCTGCTCAGGCGCTCCGCGTAGGTAGGGTCGAAGAGGTGGCCGTCGTCCGAACCGGCCTCGTCGGTGACCCCGAACTGCCAGACGATGCTGGCGTCGGTGAAACCGTGCAGTGGAGCGCCGGCGTCGTAGTCGCTCGCCCGGACCTCGATCACGCGCTGCGAGTCGGCGTCGCAGATGAGGACGTTGCCGTTGTCGAGGCGCTGCGGCGAGCGCGGCTTCTTCAGCAGGCCGGGGGTGCTCCCGTAGACGCCGCTCATCCCGTACTGCCAGACGATACTCTCGGAGTCGAAGCCGTGATCCGGCGCGTCCGCCTGGTAGTCGTCGTAGCGGACCTCGAGCACGCGGTTGCCGCCGTTGTTGTCGGCGATCAGCACGTGGCCCTCCCGGTACTGCGCGAAGAACGGGTCGGTGAGTTCGTCTGTGCCCAGTCCCGGCAGGTCGGTCTTGCCGTACTGCCAGACGACCTGCTTGCTCTCATCCACGGCGAAGACGCGGGCCGCCCAGCGGTCCGCGATCAGGGTGAACTGACGGCCTCCGACCACGAAGCGCTGGGCCGAGAACGGCCGCACGAGCGCCGGATCGTCCTCGTAGCTGTAGGTCCAGACGGGGACTCCGCCAGAGGTGATCTCGGCGACGACGCAGCGCTCGCGATCGGCGATCAGGAGGTCGCCGTTGGCGAGGACGTCGACGCTGCGTGGGTCGGGGGTGGCGTCGCCGCCCGGGTACGTCTGGAGGAAGGGGGACGCGGGACCGAGCACGAGGCTGACCGTGGTCCGCAAGCGCACGGCCTGGTCGTTCCCGCCGATGACTTCGAGCGCGTCCGGGATCGCGGTGAAGGAGAACGGCTCTGCGAGCGCGCCTTCGGTCAACGTGCCGGCGACGGCCGGGGCAGCGAGGGCGAGGCTCGCGGCGACGATCGCCAGCAGCACCGTCAGCACGAGACGCATGATCGACGGGCTGGCACTCACCGGGAGTCCTCCCCCATCAGGGGGATGGGTTTCGCGGAGAGGGGCGGACCGGGCGCGCCCGGCGGTGCGAACATGGGGATCCTCCGCAGTTCGCGCAGCAGCAGGGCCCCCACCACGCCGCCCAGCGCGCCGAAGACCACGTGCGTCGTCGTCGAGACCCCGAGGCCGAGTACGATGAAGCTCGCCGGCAGCTGCAGGGCGAGCGCCACGATCACCATGGCCGCCAGCTTGCCGAGATGGGCGACGGCGCCGACGATGGCCGCCTTCCATACCGAGGTCAGCGGACCCGGCAGGAGCAGGACCAAGAGCTCGAGGAGGGCGCCGGCCGCGAAGTACTTGGTCCACTCGAACGGCCCGGCTCTGCCCATCCCGAGGAACATCGCGACGGCGCCGGCCACCCCGCCGATCACCAGGCCGGCGCCCCGCTTGTCGACCAGGCCTCTGCCCACGACGAAGAGTGAGATCCAAAGCACGCCCGAGTGTCCCGGCACGTGGATCGGTGTTCTCAGGAACGCCTTGGCGAGCATGGCGAGGTCGGCGACCAGCACCAGGAGGAGCAGGTCACGCAGCGTGAGCGACCAGAGGTAGGTCGTGCGCCTAGCGGACGGCGATCTCGACGACATCCCTGACCCTCTCCCGCCACGACAGCGCCGGGCTCACTATCTTGACGGTGCCGCGCTCGGCGAAGTCGAGGAGGACCCGTCCGTTCACCTGCCCGGCGGCCAGGACGAGATGCCCGCCGTCGCGCAGCCCCATGCCCGTGATCTCGACCTCGGTGAAGCCGTCTCGTACGCCCGCCGCCTCGAGCACCGCGAGCAGCGACGGGCCTTCTTGTGGCTTGCCGTCGGCCGTGATGCCCACGGCCGGCAGGGCCTCGAGGTCGGCGACCGAGAACGTGCGCAGAAGCTCGCCGTCGCGCGTCACGGCGACGGTGTACGCGGGCGGCTTCGTCCCGTCGCCGCTGGTGCCGCCGCCGCCGAGCTGCCGCTCGGCGACCCACGCCGCCGCGACGACGAGGACCAGCGCCGCCGCGGCCAGGAGGCCGCGGCGGCGCATGGTGGAGCGTGTCGATGGCTCCGTCACGCTCCCGTTCGCCTTATCTGACGCGCAGGTAGGTCGACGCCGACCACGTCGCGGCGTGGCGGGCATCCTCGGGCGCGTAGGCGCGCAGCTTCCACACGCCCGTCAAGGGCAGCTCGATCGTCCGTCTGTAGCGGCTGTAGGTCAGGAAGTCGATGGTCTTGCACCAGGCCGTCTTCTTCAGGACCCACTCGCCGGTCACGAGGTTCTTGCGCCAGCAGTAGAGCTTCACGGCCTTGTTCCAGCCGACCGCGTGCCGCGGCTTGAAGTTGCCGTAGACGAGGAAGCCGACGTCCTTCTGGATGTAGTCGGGCACCCTGGGGGCGTCGAGGTAGACCTTGGGCGTCACGAGCACGTAGCTGCTGGTGCTGCTGCCGTACTCGCCGGCCCCGGCCCAGGTGGCGCGGAACTTCGTGGCCCGTGTCAGAGCCGGTGTCGCGACGGTCCCGCCGTCGCTCTCGATCGTCGCGAACGTGGTCCAGGTGGCCCCGTAGTCGATCGAGCTCTGCACGTCGACCGAGTAGCCGGCGAGCGGCGTCCCTTCAAGGTCGGCGAGGTGCACGGTCAGCAGGGTCGTGCCCTTGTATGGGACGATTGTGGCCGCGGCCTCGATGGTGAGCGTGGTCGCGATGCGCGGCGCCGCCGTCACTTCGTTCGAGCGCGGTCCGACGTTGGTGGCCGCATCGGCGGCGCGCACGAGGTAGTAGTAGTCCTCGCCGTTGACGACGGTGTCGTCCTCGTAGACGGGCTCTGTCGTGGTCGCCACGAGGAGCGGCTGCGACGTGTACTGGATGGCGCCGCCGATCGGCACAGGGTCGCTCCAGCGGTAGACGCGGTACTCTGTGACGCCGTCCGCCTCGAGGGCGGCGTCCCAGGCGAGCGACACCGTCGCGTTGCCGGCCGTGGCCGTCAGCCCGGTCACCGCCGAGGGCGGTGTCTCGTCGGCGTTGCCGTAGGCGATGTCGACGTCGCTGACATAGCCGCTCTGCAGCGCGTCGCCGAGAAGCACCGCCGGCCAGACCAGGCTCTGCAGGCGGACGTCGAAGGCGGCGCCCGCCGGGACGGCGAGCGAGAAGTCGCCAGTCGCTCCGGTGGGTCCGTAGTCTTCGTCGTCGACGACGCCGTCGCCGTCCTCGTCGACGAGGTTAGCCTCGGTGCGGCTCAGCGACCAGATATCGGTCCCCCCGGAGGGCACCACGTCGACGCGCTTGGCGCTCGCAGTCGCGGTCGCGATGCCGTTGTGGACCCAGAAGGCCGGCGTCGCGCCGAGGACCACCGCGGCCGGGTCGATGACGGTGACCGCCGGCGAGTCCAGGTTGTTGAGCGTCGTGCCCGCGCCCGCATCCACCGGCTGCAGCGAGACGAGGATGTAGTAGGTGCCGCTCTTCGTCACGTCAGCGAACTTGAAGGCGAACCACTGGTTGCCGGGCACGTACGCGCCGGACTCATCGCTCGTGATCGTCGGGAACTCCGTCCACTCGGCGCGCTCCTGAGCCCACGCCGCGGTGGTCGGGTTCCAGGTGAACCCGCGGTTGGCGCTGCCCGAGGGGGCGGTGGACGGGCTCAGGCGGATCTTGACGTAGTACTCTGTGCTGGGCACGAGCCAGGGGGTCTCACCCTCGGCGACCGCCGGAATCGCGAAGCGGAGCGTGTACGCCGAGTGGTCGTTGGCGACGTAGAGCGGAAAGTCGCCGGTCATGGGGCCGCCGACGTAGGTCGAGGCCGCCATCGCCGTTGGCGCGAGCAGCGCCGTTGCGGCTACGGCGATGACGAGGAAGAGCAGGGCGGCTCGCCATCGCCGGCCCGCCCGCTGCGCCGGGATCCCCTTGTCTTCGTGCCTGTTCATGGTCCCCTCCTGAGGTTGGTTGCGCCGTGGTCCTCGCGGCTCACGCGGTGAGCTGCTCCAAGTGGCCGGTGGCGGCCGCCGAGTAGCCGTCGAGACGCTCGACGGCGGCCGGGAAGTCCCGGGCGCGGATGCACGCGACGAGCGCCTGGAGTCTCTCCTCCTGGAGGCGCTCGCGCGGAATGACCAGGTGGTACCGCTCCTGGTAGAGCGGGATGAAGTCGAGGCCGTGACGCCGGGCGGCGACCTCGAGCCCGACGCCGGCGTCGACGACGCCGGCGTCGACGAGGCCCGCCACCTCGTCGTGCGTGAGGGCGTCGGTGACCGGCGTGGTCAGGGCGGAGGCGGGGACGCCAGCGAGAGCCAGCAGGCGGTCCACGCGTACGCGGGTGCCCGAGCCCGCGTTGCGGTTCGCGAAGCGCGCCCGCCGTGCGGCCACGGCGGCGAGATCCTCGAGGCCCAGAGGGTTGCCGGGCGCGACGATGAGGCCGACGCGGCGGTCGGCGAGGGTGACGAGGGTCAAGGTCCGCCCCGGGAAGAGGTGGCGGATGTGTGAGTGGTTGGTCTCGGTGCCGTCGGGGTCGGGCAGATGACAGCCGCAGCAGTCGCCGACGCCCTGGCGCAAGGCGATGAGCCCCTCGAGGCTACCCATCGCGAGATTGATGAGGTCGAGGCCGTCGGGGGACATCTGCAGGTGCTCGGCGAGCAGGTCGAGCGCCGGGTCGTCACTGCCGACGGCGACGACGATCGTACGCTCCTCATCCTCCGGGAGAAGGACCAGGCTGACGGCGAACGCTCGCCCGGTCGCGCGGTAGTACTTCTCGACGTAGCCCTTCTCCTTGTGCTGGCCCGCCGGTTCGACCAGTCCCGCATGCTCGAGGGAGAGCAGGTGGTGGCGGATCCATGCCGGGTGGTGGCCGAGGGCCTCGCCCAGCTGAGTGAGCGTCGCCGATCTGCTCATGAGCCGCCGCAGGATGGCCAGGCGCTCAGGTCGGGCGAGCACCTTGAGAGTCGCGACGTCGGTGATGTGGCGCACCTTGTCCATCAACGCTAAAGGAATCCTTAGTAGATTGGAACAGGGTGGAGCATCGTGGTTCGGCGTCGCGCTGTCAAGCGGACCGGCCTCGTGCCGCTCGCTTAAGACGCCGTCGTGCGGGGCATAATAAGGACTAAGGCTGTCTTGGATGGAAGCGGAGGCCCGGTGAGCGAAGACGAGCGCACGAGTGCAGTCGGATCGCCGGCTTTGGCGGCTCCACGTCACGGGGCGCCGCGGCACAGCCGCCGTCGCTTTCTGAAGGGCGGCGCGTTCATCGCCGGGCTCGCCGCCCTCGTCGGCGCCGCCGGCGTGCGCGCGCCTGGCGGCGGCGGCACGGGCGCGTTCGACCTGCTCACCGACTTCCCCGTGCGCAGCATCGAGGACGAGCCCGAGACATCGGCGGCCCTTTGGGTCGTCGAGGTCGACGGCCTCGTCGAGCGCCCGCTGCGCATCGTCCGCTCCGACTGGATGCGGTTGCCGCGCTTCGCCCAGACCGTCGACTTCAACTGCGTCGAGGGCTGGAGTGTCCCCGGGGTGACGCTGGGGCGGCGTGACGCCGGCCGTCCTGCTCGACGAGGCCGGGGTGCGCCCCGAGGCCTCCCATGTCGTCTTCCACGCCGCCGGCGGCGAGTACGTCGACAGCCTGCCCATCGATTTGGTGCGCCATCCCGAGACCGTCCTCGCCGACACCATGGACGACGAGCCGCTGCCGCCGGAAGCATGGTGGTCCGCTGCGCCTCGTCGTGCCGGTGCAGCTGGCCTACAAGAGCGTCAAGTGGGTGACGCGCCTCGAGGTCACCGACCGGTCCGTCGAGGGCTATTGGGAGGAACGCGGCTACCCGATGGACGCGCCGCTCACCGGCGCCGGGCGGTCCTCCGGCTCCATGTCGCGCGGATGAGCCTTCGCGGGGTCGGGCGCCGTGTCAGACGGGCGAGCGGTCGTCGAAGTAGAGCACCTCGGGGAACGGCCGCAGGCAGTGCGTGTGCCAGTTGGCCTGGCAGTAGGCGCCGACGCCCGAGCAGCGCGACGATGTCGCCCTCTTCGAGCGGCGGGAGCGGATAGTCCTCGGCGAAGCAGGTCGGGACCCTCGTTGATGTGGCTCGTGAGGGTGTAGCGTGCCGGTGCGCGGCGGCGTCCGCCGCGCGGCAGAGCACGGTCTCGACGTGCTCGTGGTAGACGAAGACCAGGTGCATGACGTTCCAGCCGCAGGTCGAGGCCGGCGAAGACGGCGCTGCCGTCGCCGGCCGTGCTCCTGTCCTCGACCGTGACGACCTCGGCGAGCAGCACGCCGGCGTTCTTGCAGATCATCTCGCCGGGCTCGCAGGCGATGGTCACGCCGAGCGGGCCCAGGTGCTCGCGCGAGGACGCCGGCGTAGGCGTCGAGGTCGAGCGGCCGCTGCCCCTGCGCATCATCGGCGCGGCGAGGCCGCCGCCGACGTTGACCTCGCGGATCGGGCAGCCGGCGTCGATGACGCGTCGCGCCATGGCCGCCGCCGCGGCGACGGCGCGATCGAAGGCCGGCAGGTCGTCGTCGAGCAGGTGGTGCGACACGTGGAAGTGGACGGTGTCGATGGTGAGGTCGTACGAGCGGGCGACGCGCGAGCGCCTCGTCGAGCCGCTCGGGGTAGATGCCGAACTTGGTCGGCGTGTCGCCGCTGTAGTAGCTGATGCCGCTCTCGGGGCGGGCGGCGCTGACGCGGGGGTTGACGCGCAGGCCGATCGTGCCCCCGCGGTGCCCGGCGCCCGTACCGGTGGATCTGGCTGAGCAGGTCGAGGTTCACGTGCACGCCGTGCTCGAGGATCACGTCGAGGTCGCGCGTCGCTCACGTTGGTGCCGGTGTAGCTGATCTCGGCCGCCGGGAAGCCGTGGGCGAGGCCGTGCTCGACCTCGCCGGGCGAGCAGACGTCGAGGCCGACGAACGCGGGCGTGCCCGGCTCGCCGATGGCGCGCACGCGCGCGAGGACCTCGGGCTCGCGCTGCGCCTTGAGGGCGCAGCGGACCTTCCAGGGCAGGCCGGTGCGCGCCAGTCGCCCCCTGCAGGGCGCGCACGTTCTCCTCGACGTGCGTGAGGTCGTAGACGAAGAGCGGCGTGCCGTGCTCGCGCGCCAGCGCCTCGGCGTCGCGGCCCGGCGATCCGCAGGCGACCGCCGCGCGGCGTCGCAGGCCCGGCGCGCTGCCACCAGTCGCGCCGTCGCCGCGACGTGCCGGCGGCTTCGCGTCTCTGGAACGCGTCCCATGGCGACAGTCTCTCGCGGCGCGTCGCCTGCGCTGCAAGCCGGGCGATACGGCGGGTTTAGCGGCGGCCCGGCCGGTGGGCAGGATGGCGACGGAGCCGACGGCGCCGAGCCTCGGCGAGCGGTAGACTGCCGACGCTGGAGCCCAGCCGAGGAGGAACCCGGATGAAGTACCGCTGCACCGTCTGCGACTACGTCTACGACCCCGAGGTCGGCGACCCCGACAACGGCATCGAGCCGGGCACCGCGTTCGACGACTCTGCCGGACGACTGGGTCTGCCCGGAGTGCGGCGTCGAGAAGGACGATGTTCGAGCCGGTCGAGGACTGACGGGGGGCTCTCCGCGACAGCGGCGGGACGTGTGACGGGCGCCGCGCGCCGTGCGCGCGGCGCCCGTCACACGTCCCGCGCGGCGCCCGTCGCACCCATCCGGCGGCTGCGCCGCGGTGTGCACGACCCTCCGTATCCGCGCTAGAGTGGGGGCAGAAGCTGTTGAGTGAGGCGAGGGAGGCAGCGGTGAGTCTGCTCGAGCTGAAGGGCGTCAGCCTCAATCTGGGCGGCAAGGACATCCTCAACGACTTGACCGTCGAGTTCTGGGAGGGGCACATCCACGCCCTGATTGGCCCGAACGGCGCCGGCAAGTCGACTCTGGCGAGCACGCTCATGGGCCTGCCCGGCTACACCCACCACACCGGCGACATCCTCCTCGACGGGGAGTCCCTCGTCGGGGTCCCCGTCGACGAGCGCGCCCGCCGCGGCATGACGCTCGCCTGGCAGGAGCCGGCGCGCTTCGAGGGACTGCGCGTCGACCGCTTCATCGCCGCCGGCGCGAAGGACAAGGGCACGGACACCGTGCGGCGCGTGCTCGACCGTGTCGGGCTCGAGCCCGAGAAGTACATGAAGCGCGCCGTCGACCGCACCCTCTCTGGCGGCGAGCGCAAACGCATCGAGCTCGCCTCGATCCTGGCCATGGAGCCGCGCCTCGTCCTCATGGACGAGCCGGACTCGGGCATCGACGTCGAGGCGCTGCGGCGCATCTTCGACGCGCTCTCCGACTTCAAGGAGCGCGGCGCCACGGTGATCATGATCACCCACAGCCAGGAGGTCCTGAAGCACGCCGAGCACGCCTTCCTCATGTGCTGCGGCAGCATCCTGGAGAAGGGACCCGTCGGGCGCATCGACGGCTACTTCGCGAACCACTGCGTACCGTGCGACCACGAGAACGTGCCGAGCGCCGACGAGCGGGCCGAGGTGCAGGGATGAACCCGACTTCGCAGCAGATCGAGACCGCGCGTGAGCTGCTGGCGAGCCTCGGCGACTTCGGCGGTCACGTGAAGGGCGACGACATCGCCCACCTCGAGGTGCACGGCAACGAGGTCGTTGGGTCGCACCTGGTCCCCGGTTTCGAGGTCGACGTCGACCAGCTCGACGACGGCATCGAGGCGCACATCCGCGTCAAGAAGGGCGTGCGCCTCGCCAAGCCCGTCCACCTGTGTTTCGGCATGCTGCCCGAGAGTGGGCTGCAGCACATCGTCATGGACGTCGAGGTCGAAGAGGACGCCTTCGCCTCGGTGCAGGCGCACTGCACCTTCCCCAACGCCGTCGACATCACCCACAAGATGGACGCCGTGGTGCGCATCGCGCCCGGAGGCGCCTACGAGTACTTCGAGCGGCACCTGCACGGCGCCGGCGGCGGCGTCCTCGTCGTCCCCAAGACCAGGGTCGAGGTCGGCGAGGGCGCGCGCTTCAAGACCGAGTTCGAGCTCATCAAGGGGCAGGCCGGGGTCATCGACTTCGACTACGAGGTCGACTGCGCCGCGCACAGCCTGCTCGACATGATCGCCCGCATCTGGGGTCGCGGCACCGACAAGATCACGATCCGCGAGACCGCTCGCCTCAACGGCGAGGATGCTCGCGCCGTGCTGCAGAGCCACATCGCGGTCAAAGATCAGGCCGTCGCCGACGTCTACAACTCGCTCGCCGCCAACGCCGCCGGCGCGCGCGGTCACGTCGACTGCAAGGAGATCGTGCAGGGCGGCGCCACCGCGAGGGCCGTGCCGGTCGTCGAGGTCAACCACCCCAAGGCGCACATCACCCACGAGGCCGCGATCGGGAGCGTCGACTCGAAGCAGCTGCAGACGCTCATGAGTCGCGGCCTCGATGAGGAGAAGGCCACCGACTTGATCATCGAGGGCTTGCTGGGCTGACCCTTGCCCCCGGGCCCTGCGTTCGTGTACGAACACGACGGACGTTCGGCGGACGGGGAGAGCGCATGAGCAGTCACACGCCCGACATCGTGAGCATCGCGGCACGGCCGGCGCCCGATCCGCTCAGTGCGGAGCAGGTCGAGCGGCTGCGCCAGGGGACCCTGACGGTGCTCGACGAGATCGGCGTCCACTTCCCGTCGGTCCGGGCGCGCGAGATCCTCGCGAGCCACGGCGCGCGCGTCGGTGATGACGAGGTCGTGCGCATCGGGCCGGACCTCGTCGTCAAGGCCATGGCGACGGCCCCTCGCTCGTTCGTGCTCGCCGGGCGCGAGGAGCGGCTCGATCTCGTCCTCGACGGCACCCGCTGCTACATCTGCACGGAGGGCGTCGGGACGAAGGTCGCCGACCCCGTCACGGGAGAGGCGCGCGCTTCGCGCAAGGACGACGTCGCTCTCATGGCGCGGATCTGCGACGCGCTCCCTCTTCTCGCCTTCTTCTGGCCGCCGGTCAGCGCGCAAGATCACCCGCTGTCGGCTCCGCTGCACGAGTGTCACGCTGGCCTCCTGAACACGCGCAAGCACGTGCGTGGCGCGACGACGGTGTATCCGCGACTCGCCAAGTACGTCGTCGAGATGGCGACGGTGGTGGCCGGCGGCGACGCGGAGCGTCGCCGCCGGCCACCCATCTGCGGCAACATCTGCACCATCTCGCCTCTGGCGCACGACGCGCACGGTCTCGAGTGCGCGCTCACCTACGCCGAGGCCGGCATTCCCTTCAGCTTCATGGCCATGCCGACCATGGGATCGACCGCGCCGGCCACGGAGCTGGGCGCGATCGTGATGGCGGACGCCGAGGTCGTGAGCGGCATGGTCCTCATCCAGCTGGCGTTCCCGGGAGCCCGTGTCTTCCACTCGTTCTTCGTCTCGCTCATGGACCCGATGAGCGGCGGCTACATCAGTGAGGTCGAAGGTCAGGCCGAGCGCATCGCCGTCCAGCTCGCCCACGCCTGGGGCGTGCCGAGTCTCGGCGGCGGGTCGATCAGCAGCGACGCCGTCGGGCCTGGGTGGCAGACCGGGGTCAGGGCCGGCATCGGCGCCGTCACGGTGCCGCTCTTCGGGGCCGAGATCTGCGGGTCGATCGGGCTCGAAGCCGGATCGACGATCCTGTATCCGGACAAGGTGATCCGTGACCAGGAGGCGCTGCGGCACGCGCTGGCCGTGGTGGGCCCAGCGGAGTTCGACGAGGCCGACCTGGCCCTGAGCGTGATGCGCGCCGTCGGGCCGCGCGGGCACTTCATGAGCCAGCGCCACACGCGCGAGCACCTGCGCGACCATCGCCTGCCCCTCTGGCTGCAGCATGCGGGTCGCGAGGCGGCGGCGGAGATGCGGCGCGGCGGCGGCGAAGCCGCCGGCCTCGAGCCGGCCCGCGCCGCCGCGATCGCCGAGTTCCGCCGCCTCGAACGCGACCATCACCCGGAGCCGTTGGCCGCCGACGTGCGCCGGGAGCTCGACGCGGTGATGGCCGCCGCCGACCGCGAGGCGCAGGACCTGGGCTAGGCGCCGATGAGCCTCTTCACCAGCGTCGCTCGCAGGCTCGACCTGCCGGTGCGCTCCTCGTAGCTGTCCGCGCTGGCCATCGCCTTCATGGCGGCGTTCACGGCCAGCCAGCGGAGCGGCTCCCGCTCCCACAGCGGCGAGCGGTGGCCGACCCAGGGCAGGGCCGTCAGCTCGGTGTCGTGGCCGAGGATCAGGTCACGCAGGGTCCGTCCGGAGAGGTTCGTGGTCGCCACCCCGTCGCCGACGTAACCGCCGGCCCACGCGCGGCCCGAGACGCGGTCGAGGCCTACGGAGGTGTACCAGTCGCGCGAGATCCCGATCGGGCCGCCCCAGGTGTGCGTGACGGCGAAGTCGCCGATCTGCGGGAACAGCTTGCGGACGACCTGCGCCAACGCCTCGAAGACCTGCGGCTCGCGGGTGAAGTCGTCGCTGACCTTCGAGCCCCAGTGGTAGGGGGCGCCGCGGCCCCCGATCGCGAGCCGATCGTCGTCGGTCCGCATCGCGTAGATGATGAGGAAGCGGCCGTCGTTGAAGGTCTCGTGCTCGCGCCAGCCGATCGCGTCCCAGACGTCGGCGGACAGCGGCTCGGTGGCGATCATCAGCGAGAACATGGGCAGCAGCGCCCGCTCGTGGCCGGGCAGCTCGGCGGTGTAGCCCTCGGTCGCCCGCACGACCATCTCCGCGGTGACCGTGCCCGCCGGCGTCTCGACGCGGCCGGCGGCGATGCTCAGGGCGGGCGTGCGCTCGTAGATGGGCACGCCCAGACGCTCGACCACGTCGGCGAGACCGCGCGCGAGCCGCGCCGGGTCGACGCACGCGCAGTGCGGCGTGAAGGAGGCGCCGAGACTGCCGCTCGCGTCGATGCGCGCCCGGGCCTCGTCGGCGGCGAGCAGACGGTAGTCGTCCTCGCCGAAGCCCCACGAGCGTTCGTACTCGATCTCCTCGCGGGCGCGCTGCAGCTGCGGCGCGCTGGAGGCCTGCGACACCGCGCCGCCCTTGTGGAAGCGCGCGTCGATGCCCTCGTCGGCGGCGACGCGCCCGACCTCGTCGACGGTGTCGAACATCGCCTGCTGCAGAGCGATCGCGGCGTCGCGGCCGTGCCGCTTCGCGCGTCGTCTCACGCGAGCCGGCGAAGAACGACGAGCACCAGCCGCCGTTGCGGCCCGATGCCCCGAACCCGGCGATCTCGCGCTCGATCACGGCGACGCGCAGGTGCGGGTCGGCCTTCTTGAGGTAGTACGCGGTCCACAGGCCCGTGTAGCCGCCGCCGACGATGGCGACGTCGAGCGTCGGTCGCCGCGTTCAGCGCCGGGCGCGGGGTGAGCTCGCCGGGAACGCCGTCGAGCCAGAGGCTGCGGGAACGGTAGTCGATCACGATGCCCTCCTCGAGAACGTGTTGGGCTGGCCCGGGAAGCATCGTACAGCGCCCGACGCCCACGGTGGCGATGGACCGGCGGGCCGAAGGCCGAGGGGGTCCGGGCTAGAGCTCGAGTCCCTCGAGGACCGAGACCGCTTCGGTGCGGGTGAGGCCGCCGGAGACCCGGACGACGTAGTCGTCGTCCCAGACGACGGCGGTCGGTCCCTCGCCGTACCACGTGTGGGCCGTGCAGCCCGCGAACAGCCCGTACTGCAGCTCGACGGTCGCGTGGCCGAAGAGTTCCTCCCAGCTCCATCCGCCGAGCGTGGTCCTGTCCTGTGTCGCGACGATCTCGATCGTGTAGGACGACAGACCCTTCGAGTTGAAGAGGAGCAGCGTGTCGTCCTGTCGCGCGGCTGTCGTCGGCCCGAGGCCGGCGGCCCTTGGATTGATCCAGGAGGCAGGCACGCCCGGGCTCGTCGTGGTCACGACGGCGGCGACACTGTAGCCGTCCGGGTCCAGCGTTGACGCGGGGAGGGCGACCCCGATGCGCTCGGCGGCCTCCTCGAGGCCGTCGACGAACGCGGGGTCGCCCGGCTCGAAGGTCTCGAGACGGGCGCCGGCCGGTGGCGTCGTGTCGAACGCGCCGGCGGCGGGCGGCTCGTCGAGCCGCAGCCCTTCGACCCGGTACTCGACGCCACTGGCCGGTGCGTCGCCGGCGCTCCGGAGGCTGTACCAGAGCACCAGGCCGGTCTCCTGGTCGACGACGAGGTCCGTCTGCCACGAGTTGCTGCGCCACGAGGCGCGCCAAGCCTTGCGCTCCTCGTAGAGCACGGGCTTGATGCCGATCGTCTCGTCGCCGTCCTCGACGGCCGAGCGGACGATCGCGGCGTCGTTCTGGAACTCGAGAGGCGTGTAGGCGCCGAGGCGCCACAGTGGCGGCCAGCCGCCCGTGACGAGCTCGGCGCGCTGTCCTCCGCTGCGCGTCTCGGTCACGTGGAGGGACTCGCGCCGCTCGGCGTCGTAGACGTAGCGTCCCGGCCCGGGGCGGTCGAAGCTGAGGCCGTCGTTCTCGACGACGACCTCGACGGCCGCGCTGCCGTCGCCGGAGAGCACGAATGCGCCGGTCGCGCTGGTGCGCTTCACCTCGCCGCCCTCGCGCTGCTCCTCGGTGAAGACGAAGCGGCCGGAGGCGCTCGAGAGGGCCGGCGCCGTCACCGACGGCGCCGGCTTGAGGACGAAGGCGTAGAAGACCACGAAGAGGATGGCGAGCGCGGTCAGCGTGACGCTGAAGCGGGCCGGCGTGCGTCGCACGCGCGCGGTCATGATGCGCGTGCTCGCACGCTCGTCATGCTCAGGCGGCGGCATCGTCATCGCGCTACCGCAGCAGCCGACGGCGGAACGGGCGCAGCAGGGCGTCGGCCACGAGCGGCACCACCAGCGGCAGCACGCGCATGACGATGAGGAGGGTGATGCTGAGCCCGACGGTGATCGCTCCCATGATCGCGAGCACGTTGCCGATCGCAAGCATGTACACGCACAGACCGCCGATGCTGAGGTAGACGAGGGCGACGCCCCACCCGGGCATGTGCGCGAACGCCACATGAGACAGGAGCATGACGACGACGACGAGGACACCCAGGATCACATAAGTGGCTATCAAGCCGATGGCGAAGGCGTACATCGTCCTCCGGGGGTCGCGTCGTCGACGCCGTCCAAGGTCATGGTACTCGTTCCCGCCGCGCCCCGCGCCTCGCGCGGCAGCGTCCTTGCTAGAGACCGGGTGCGGAAGCCCTGTCGCTGACCAGGTCCGCGAGGAGACCGTAGTCGGCGCCGCCCCAGGTGATCGTCCAGATGAAGCCGCTGATCCGCGGACGCTGGGTCGCGAACACGTCGAAGAACGAGTTGAGCAGCCAGGGGCCGGCGCTCGTGCCGGCGGTGCCGACGTCGCTCCCGAGAGCGTCCCGAACCTCACGCCACAGATGCTGGCTGGAGCTTTTGAGGACCCACTCCCTGGTCGCGCCGACGTGCAAAGACAGTCGGTACGAGGAGCCGTCGGCGGCGACCCGGTACGTGAAGTCGCCGACGGCGTTCGACTGTCGCATCGGACCGTGGTTCCAGGGATTGCTCGGCCAGAGGGCCGGACCGCGCATGGCGCCGACACCGGCGTCTCGCTCGACCTCCGACGCCGGCGGGTAGACGCCCCCGCGCCGCCAGGCCCACTCCTCGACGTACTGCCGGATCAGCGAGAGCCCCTCCTGCTCACGGTGCCTGTAGGCCGTCTCGGCGACGTGCGGCATGGCTCCGGTCACGACGAAGGCGCCGTCCGGCAGGTGGCCGACGAGTCGGTAGCTCCGGCCGTCGGCCGCCACCGTGTACGTGTAGTGCCCGGCCGATGTGCCCGCGCTCATGGGCGCCTCGGTCCACGGGTCCGCCGGCCAGACTCGCGCGCGGAGTGCGCCATCCTCGCGCACGTCGTCGACGCGGGGGTAGACGTAGTAGTGCCGGAGCGCATGGGTCTCGATGTAGCCCTGGAGCAGCAGGACGCGCTCCTTGAACAGCCGTGTCTCGGGCACGGTGACGGCCGGCGCCGAAGCGGCGAGCGCGCCGGCCGCCACCGCGACGACCGCCACCGCGATCGCCCAGCGCAGCGCTCTCCCCGACGGGCGGAGGCGCGCTGCGAGGCGGCGTCGGCCGGTGTCGATGTCGTGCATGTATCCTCCGGAAGGCCAGTGGACGCCGTGGGACCGGGCTCTCTGAGTGCGAGTCAGGTCGGCCCCCATCATGTCCGATTGTCCATGATGTTGTTCAATTGGACAGAGGGCCGAGCCGTTGGGTCGCGCCGGAGCGAGTGTGAGGTGATGCGAGTGGAACCGAAGATCCCGACACCGGATGGGTGACGGGTTCATGGTCGAAATGACGCGCAGCGAGCTGCGCGCCGACATCGAAGCGGCCAGCGCCGAGGCGACGCGCAAGGCGAAGTGCCCGCCGCTCACGGCCGACGAACTCGACCATGTGCTCGACATCTACGCGTCGCCCGCCGCCTTCACCGCGGTCGACATCGGCGACCAGGTCGTCCTCTCCTGCGACGGCGGCGGCAGCAAGATGACCGGGACCGACCTCCAGGACCTGCTCGAGAGCGAGCAGCGCCTCGGGCAGGACATCCTCGAGCTCTGGCACATCGAGTACTCGTACAAGGCCATCAAGACGATCCTGCCGTTCCAGCAGCAGCTCATGCAGAACGCACAGCTCATGCTGACCGCGCCGATCCAGTACGGGGCACAGCCCAACCTCGCCTTCTACTCGAAGCCCGACGGGCCGGCCGACAACTGGTTCGAGCTCTTGCCGCAGGGCCGCATCGCCGAAGGCAAGGCGGCCATCGAAGAGGCCGTGGAGCACGCGACCAAGGACTTCGTCTACGTCGGCGAGGGGATGCTGCGAGGCCGGCGCCGACGGCATGGACTTCGACACGACCGGCGGCGCCGGCGACGCCGACTTCTTCAGCACGCTGCGTGCCGTCAAGCATCTCCGCGAGAGATACCCGGAGGCCGGCATCGAGCTCGGCATGGCCGGCGAGTTCGTGATCGGCGTACACGGCGAGCTCGAGTGGGAGGGCCGCCGGCTCGCCGGCATGTGGCCGCAAGACCAGCTCGAGGTCGCCCAGGACGCCGGGGCGACGATCTTCGGGCCGGCCGTGAACATCCGCACCTCGAAGAGCTGCGCCTGGAACACGGCCTTCTCGCTCACCGTCATGAAGCCATGCTGCGAGGCGGCCCGCATCCCCGTGCACCCGAACGTCGGCCAAGGCGTCTGCGGCGTCCCCGTCAACGGCTACCCGGGCGAGGACGCGTCCTCGCGGGCGGCCAAGGCCTGCGTCGAGGTCCTGCGCTGCGACGGGTTGTAGGTGGGTTCGGGTGACTCCAGAGGCATGGACGTCACCCACGCGCTCGCCGCGGGCATGGGCGGGATCCGGACGGCCGGAGATCTGGTGGCCCGGATGCAGATGTCCAGGGGCATGCGCCTGCCGGAGGCGAAGAGCTACGTCGCCGACAAGCTGGGCTGCAGCGAACGTGACCTGAGCGACTCGTACGCCATGGAGCAGCTGCGGGGAGAGAAGGGCCTGGGGAGGATCCTGGACCACTCGAACCTGCACCCGGGTGAGCCCAACGCGATGCACGCGAAGTTCCGCATCGCGGAGCTGCTCGGTCTGCGCATCAACTCCGTCGAGCGGTTCAAGGAGTTGGCCGGTCTCTGACGATAGAGGAGACGATAGGGCGGTCGGACCGGGAGACTGACGATGCGCACAGGACGGACCATGCACCGCGGCCGGACGTGGCCGCTGCTCACCGCGGCCGTGCTCGCGTCGGCGCTGGCCCTCTCCGCCGCCTGCGGCGGCTGCGGCTGCGCCGCGGAGACGGTCGAGTCGCCGACCACGGCCATCGACCAGGCCAAGGATCTTGCCGCGAAGGCCGGGGTCACGGCCATCGCGACGGGGGTGAGGGCTCACGTCGCCACGACCGGCGAGGCGCCAGCCGACGCGAGCCAGGCCACGCTCGGCAGCTTCGTCAGCCCGTGGCCCGAGAACCCGTTCACGAAGGCGCCGATGCAGCCGGGCGACGCCCCCGGCGACTACGTCTACCGCGAGCTCGGCGGCGGCGCCTACGAGCTCTCGGTACACCTCTCCGACGGCTCGCTGTCTTCGGCGCCCTGATCTGACCTGACACTGCGAGCGCCGTGGGCGCCCACGCCGGGGCGCCCGCGCCGCGCCGGCCCGCGTGCGACTGCCGGATCGCCGAGTGTCGGGTACGATGCGTTGAGCGCCGTCACGCCGCGCACTCTGACGAGCCTACCGCCGCTGCGCGCGACCCGAGACGAGAAGGAGCCGCCCATGGACCCCGCCGAGTTCCGCACGCTGGGCCACGAGCTGGTCGAGTGGATCGCGGCCTACCGCGAGCGCCTCGAGGAGCTCCCCGTCATGAGCCGCGTCGAGCCGGGCGAGGTCGCGGCGCTGCTGCCGCGCGAGCCGCCGCAACAGGGCGAGGGCCTCGGCGACATCGTCGCCGACCTCGAGCGCGTCGTGCTGCCGGGGATCACGCACTGGAACCACCCCGGCTGGTTCGCCTACTTCCCCTCGAACTCGGATCTCTCCTCGGTGCTCGCCGACCTCGTCTCGGCGGGGCTCGGCCCCCAGGGTATGAGCTGGCAGACGAGCCCGGCGGCGACCGAGGTCGAGGACGTCGTCATGGACTGGCTGCGGCAGATGCTCGGCCTGCCCGAGACCTTCAGCGGCGTCATCCAGGACAGCGCCAGCACGGCGACCTTCTGCGCCCTGCTCTGCGCGCGCGAGCGGACGACCGGCTTCAGCCAGAACCGCGGCGGCCTGCAGGCTGAGGACGCGCCGCTCGTCGTCTACGCCTCGGACCAGGCGCACAGCTCGATCCCCAAGGCGGCGCTGCTGGCCGGTTTCGGCGCCGATCACCTGCGGCTCATCGCGACCGACGACGAGCACGCCCTGCGCCTCGACCTGCTCGAGGCGGCGGTCGCGCGAGGACCTCGCCGCCGGCCGCAGGCCCTGCGCCGTCGTGGCCGCGATCGGGACGACGGCCACCACGGCGCTCGACCCGGTCGGCCCGCATGGCCGAGCTCGCCGAGCGCCACGGCCTCTGGCTCCACGTCGACGCGGCGCTGGCCGGCTCGGCCATGATCTGCCCCGAGTATCGCTGGATGTGGGAGGGCGTCGAGCGCGCCGACTCGGTCGTCTTCAACCCGCACAAGTGGATGGGCACCGGGCTTCGACCTCTCCGCCTACTACGTGCGCGACCCGGAGCACCTGGTGCGCGTCATGAGCACCGACCCGAGCTACCTGCGCACGGCGCAGGACGGGCGCGTGCGCAACCTGCGCGACTGGGGCATCCCGCTGGGCCGGCGCTTCCGCGCTCTCAAGCTCTGGTTCGTGATCCGCGAACACGGCGTCGAGGGCCTGCAGGCGCGGGTGCGCAGAGACGTGGGCAACGCCCAGTGGCTCGAAGGAGCAGGTCGACGCCGCCCCCGAGTGGGAGCGCCTCGCGCCCGTGCCGCTGCAGACGGTCTGCCTGCGGCACGTGCCCGCCGCGCTCGCCGGCGACGAGGCGGCGCTGGCAGCGCACAACCAGGGCGATCGCCGACGCCGTCGATCGCGACGGGCGGAGCTACCTGACGTCGGCGGCGGTCAAGGGGGTGCGGCTCCTGCGCGTCTCGATCGGCGCCCAGGCGACCGAGCGCCGGCACGTCGAGGCGGTGTGGCGCGCGCTACAGGACGCGGCGGGGTGAAGCGTGACGGGGCGGCCGGGCCCTCGTAGGGCCCGGCCGCCCCGTCGGCCTTCAGTCTCAGTAGGCCTGCGGCCTGACGGCGAGCGTCACGGTCAGTTCGGTCGTCTTGCCGTCGCGCACGATGCTCAGGGTGATCTCGTCGCCCGGCGCGTGCTCGGAGACGATGCCGGCGAGCTCCTCCATGCTGCTCAGCCGCTCGCCGTCGATGGCGGCGATCACGTCGCCGCCGACCATGTAGGGCTGGCCCTGCACGGCGGTCTCGGTGCTGCCGCCCTTGAGTCCCGCGTTCGCGGCCGGGCTGTCGGCGACGACGTCCGCGACAAGGACGCCCTCGCCTTCGATGCCGAGCGCGTCGGCGATGTCGGCGGTCAGGGTCTGCCCCTGGATGCCGAGCCAGGCGTACTCGACCTGACCGCCGTCCTTGAGCTGGTCCATGACCCGGATCGCGGTGTTGATGGGGACGGCGAAGCCGAGACCCTGGTTGCCGCCCGACTGCGAGGCGATCTGCTCGTTGATGCCGATCACGTGGCCGGTGGCGTCGATCAGGGGGCCTCCGGAGTTGCCCGAGTTGATGGCGGCGTCCGTCTGGATGCCGTTGGAGATGATGGAGCCGTTGGGCGACTGGAGCTCCCGGTCGAGGGCGGAGACGACGCCGGTCGTCAGCGTGAAGTCGTAGCCCAGGGGGTTGCCGATCGCGACCACAGGCTCGCCGACCTGCAGCGCGTCGGAGTCGCCGAGAGGGATGACGGTGAGCGCGTCGACCTTGTCGGGGTCGACCTTGAGCAGCGCCACGTCGCTCGTGTCGTCGGCGCCGACGACCGTCGCCGTCGCCTTGGTGGAGGTCGACTCCTCGTCCTTGAAGGTGACGGTCACCGTCTCGGCAATCGCGCCGTTCTCGCTCACCACATGGGCGTTGGTCAGGATGTAGCCGTCCTCAGAAACGACGAAGCCCGTGCCCAGCGCCTGCTGCGAACCGCTGGTGGGACCGTACGGCCCTACGGACGAAGTGCTGGAGAACGTGGCGACGACCTCGACCACGCCCTGCGAGTAGCTGTCGTAGATCTCCTCCGGCGTCATCCCGGTCGTCATCATCGAGACCGTGCTCGTCTTGGCCTGCTCGACGACCGTCTTGGTCTCGGTCTTCACGGGGACGATCCCGGTCGTGAACATCAGCGTCATGCTGGCGACTGCCGCGAAGACGCCGAGTCCGAGACTGGCCATGGCCGTACGCATCCTCATCGTCTCTCACCTGCCTTGGCCCAGCGGACCGATCGGGGGGCGCCGGGCCGGCGGATACGAGGGGGGCGCGCCCGCCGGCCCGACCGGGGGACGTTCGTCGCAACGTCTGTGACAGTTGTAGCCGGTCGGGATGTGCTCGACCTGAACGGATGCTGGGAGCTTGCTGTGAATCCGGGGACTCTGTGGCGCTTCCGCGAATCGCCTGCCGCCCTCAGCATATGCAGACCGCACAACCCACTCCCAGCAGGCGCCGCGCTCGCCCAGACAACGCGTCTATGCAGCCATTCCTACCTTCACGCCGCTCACGGTGCTATTCTCATCACATGAAGAGGTCGGCAGCGTGAAGGAATCTCCCATACTGCAGACTACTTGTTAGGCCGACAGGGGGGTCAGCAGTGGAGCTAGCCGCATTCGAAGAGGCCTACTTCGTGGGGTGGGGGACCCTGGCTCTCATCAACGCGAATCTCGCGCAGGCGAAGCATCGTAGTGGGTTTGGCTGGTTCTTGCTGTCGCTCCTGTTCGGTCCGGTTGCTACGTTCGTGCTGTTGTTCTTCGGTCCGCTTCCCGAAGGTGAGGCGGCCTGAGTTCAAGTTTGAACTGCAACACCTGCGCTTCTGACGCTCTCTCCTACCTGGCTTGTACATAGCACTCCTCCGGGGTCCTGTAGCCCAAGCGTTTCCGCGGTCGTGTGTTGAGCCTCCGGGCGATCGCGTCGCAGTCGGCCTGCGTGACCTGCGCCATGCTCCGGCGCTTCGGCAGGTACTGGCGCAGGAGGCCGTTCGTGTTCTCGTTCGTGCCGCGCTCCCAGGAGTGGTGCGGGGTCGCGAAGTAGAAGAGGGCGCCGGTCGCGGCCTCGATCTCGGCGTAGCTGTGGAACTCGGTGCCGTTGTCGGCGGTCACCGTGCGTACCCGTCCCTCGTGGCGGGTGATGAGTTCGATCGTGCGTGCCGTCGCAGCGGCGGCGTTGTGACGAACCAGCTTGCCGACCTCGAGGTAGCCGGTCCTGCGCTCGACCAGGGTGACCACGCTGTGACGCGCCTGGTCGTCCCCCTTCACCGTGTCGATCTCCCAGTGGCCGACGACGCCGCGCCCTTCGACCTCGGGCGGGCGCTCGGAGATGTGGCGCTTGCCGGCGAGCCTGCCGCGGCTGTCGTGGGCGCCGTAGCGCTTCCGGCGCCGCTTGCCCGCCTGGCGCATGTGCCGCCAGAGCTCGCCGCCGGCGCGCCTTGTCGCGCCAGACGTAGAGGTAGATGGTCTCGTAGCTGATCGAGAGCAGCTCGTGCAGCCGCGAGCCAGCCGGCCACCTGCTCCGGGCTCCAGTCGAGCTCGATGAGCTGCTCGACGAGCAGCCACTCGGCCGGCGTCGAAGTGGCTGTTGCGGCGCGAGCGCCGGCGCCTCGCCCGCGTGCGCTCGCAGGCGCGTGAAGGCGCGGTAGCCGCCGTCGGAGCGGCGGTTCCGCGCGACCTCGCGGGAGATCGTCGAGGGCGCCCTGCCGAGGTCGCGGGCGATCGCCCGCACGGAGCAGCCCCTGTCGCCGCAGGGCGGCGATGGCGTATCGTTCTCCCGAGGTGATCTGGTGATACTGCATACGCGGTTCCCCTCTTCTTGGCGGTTGGGAGGAACCGATTGTGTCCCAGGTCACCTCACCTCTCCAGAGGGGGTGGGTGTTGCGGTTAGTATCTGAATTCGCCGCGCCCAACAAGCGCGTCAACCTGACTCGCAGCAGGTCTGGCCGTGGATACTCCAGCCAGACCGCTCGCAGGTTACGCGCACCACGTTCTGCGAACAACTGACGCTGCGCTCGTCGCAGGCCGAAGCCGGCACCACCTGTTCTCGGACTCCTTTTCTGGTGCTATACTCAGCACCTGTTGTGCGTACCGTCAGGAGGACCGATGCGAGCCACTCCGAAGTTCTCACGGGACATCGTGCCGCTGAGCGATCTCAAGGTGAACCCCGGCAAGGTCGTGCACCAGGTCGACCAGACCCGGCGCCCGGTGCTGCTCACCAGCCGCGGCCGCGGTGTGGCCGTCGTCCAGGCCCTGTCCGACTACGAGGCGGAGAGCGAGGAGCGCAGCTTCCTGCGCGATGTCGTGCGCGGCCTGATGGACCTCGAGGCCGGTCGCGAGCTCGACCTCGAGGAGGTCAAGCGGCACCTCGAGCTCGGCTGAGATGGCGCCGCGCCGGCGCATCACCTTCGCGGCCTCGGCGGTGGCCGACCTCGAAGAGATCCGTGCCTGGTATGCGCACCAGCAGGTCCCCGAGGTCGGCGAACGGCTGCTTGGCGAGGTCGTCGCCCAGGTCGAGCGGCTCGCTGACTACCCCGAGAGCGGTCGCGTGGTGCCCGAGTTCGACCTGCCGCAGCTGCGCGAGATCATCCACCCGCCGTTTCGCCTCGTCTACCGTCTCGACGCTGAGCTCGTGCGCGTCGTGCGGGTCTGGCGCAGTGAGCGCTTGCTGGAGCTGGAGTAGCTGGGGCGGTCGCAGAACAAGCGCGTCGAGCTGACCGGCCCGAGGCGTAGGATGAAGCAGGTAGCGCAGTGGGCCGGCAGCTCACGCGCGAGACGTTAGGCGTGCAGAGGCGTTGGTGGACTTGGTGCCACACTGGCGCCAGCAGGTGAGAGGAGGGGGCATGAACCGAAGACGCATTCTTCTCGTCGTCATCGCCGTCGCGGTCGCCATCGCCCTCGCTGCCGTCATCTCGACCGCGGTGCGCGGTTCCGAGAAGCCGCCCGCCGGCGACGAGGCAGCGATGCGCAGCGCAGTCACCGCCTACGAGCTTGAGCTGGGGCCGGTCGTGCCGGGGGAGTACTACGGCCGGCAGCTCACCATCGGTCCGTGCATCACCATGCTCAAGACCCACGTGCAGCGGCTCCAGGAGGTCGCGACCAGCTCGGGCATCTGGCCGATGGACACCGGCTGGCTGTACCTCGCCGGCATCAAGGGTCAGATTCGCGAGCTGCACGGAGCCCTGCCCGTTTCCTGGGACGGCAAGATCGTCTCCTGGTACGTGGTCGAGGGCAGCGGAGACCGCTACGTGGTGCAGGCGGCCGTGCAGCAGACCCTCCACTGGGCGACGTGGGACGCGGCGAAGAAGCGGCTCGTCCGTCCCGGCAGCACCACCTACGAGGCAACGACCAACGAGTACACGTTCGAGCGCATCGACGGTACCTGGAAGATCACCAAGCTGGTGCGCGACCTCAACGGCAGCGCCTGAACTCGGCGTTGGGGCAGACGCGACGCTTAACCAGCGCATCAACCTGACGCGCCCAACGGTCTCCGTAGTAAGCTCGGACCGCAGCGCGCGCAGGTTATGCGCACCACGTTAGCTGCATCATCCGAGACCGGGGGGCTCCTATGTCTGTGATCGAGTGTCCCGTCTGCGGCACACGGATCAACGCAGCGACGGCTCGGTGTCCAGACTGTGGGGCCGACCGGAGCCGGTGGCGTCGCGGGCTGCACGAGCGCTCACAGGCAGCGGCGGCGACCTCGCCGCCGGTCCCGATCGCGCCCGCCATGACCGCGGCAGTCATCGGCGCCATGCTCGCGACACTCCTCCTCCTTCTCGCCGCCCTCTTCGGCCTCTGGTGGGGGGCAGGGGAGGTGGCCATGATCGCGGGGTGGGCGGCAGGCGTCGCGCTCGCCGTCGCCGGCATCAGTCTCCTCGCGGGGCGCCGACGGCTTTCGCTCTCGGGTGTGTGCTTCATCGCCTCCGCGCCGCTTGTCGCCGTCGCCAGCGTGCTCCTGTTCACGAGCGCGGGCGGCATTTCTGCCGCTGTGTACTTCGGCACGCCGGTCATCGTCGCCGCGCTCCTCCTCGTGCTCGCTGGCGTGCTCGCATTCCGCTCGGCTTCCAGGGTCGCCCTCCCCGCCGATCAGCGGGAGGTCCTCGACAACCGACCCGGCCCTCCCCCCGTAGCCGCTGATCCGGAGGTTCTCGATGCGCGACCCGGCTCTCCCGGCACCCCCGACCCCGTCTCCTTGCCCGCTGAGGGGAGGCCGCGCTCCGCTCTCGTCTTCCCCCTAATCGCCCTCGCGTTCGACGCCATGCTGCTCGCGGTGCTCTGGTGGTGGACCTCGGTCAACACCGAACATTTCGGCATCGACACCGAGGTGCAGCTCGCCTTCCTCGCCTGGCTCCTCGGGGTCGCCGTTGCGGGGGTCGGGGTCATCCTTCTCGCCGATGCGCAGCGGCGGCGCTACGCCGCGCTCTGTCCTGCTCGCGGCCGGCCTCCTCGGCTTCGCTGCCGTGGTCGTCTTCGCGGTCGCCCATTCGGCCTTCGGGCTTTCGGCCACCGAGGAGTCCGAGGTGCTGGGCCTGCTCATTCTCTGGGCGTTCGTCTCATCGCCGTTCCTCTTCAGTGGCTTCAAGGCCTTGAGGCCTGAGGGATCCGATGACGATGACAACTAGGCCGAGCACCTGAGTTCAAGTTTGAACTGCAACACCTGCGCCGCTGACGCGGCACAGCTCATGTGCACCACGCTAGACACACGCGCGGGAGGCCTCTGGATGTTCGGCGGGATCGGGTTCGATCTCGGCGAGACGCTGGTCGAGTACGAAGGCGTGCCCCTCGACTGGCAGCGCGAGTACCCGAAGGCACTCGCAGCGGTGGCGTCGCTCTGGGGCGGCAGGCTCACGCTCGCACAGGTCGAGGCGGGTTCGGCTGTCCTGCGCCGCTACAACACCCGGCTTGCGCCTCGTCGGCATGAGGTCGAGAGCGCGACGGTCTTCGGGGAACTGCTCGATGTCCTCGACGCGCCCGCCGGGGATGCCCGCCCGCTGCTGGACGCCGCCGCCGACTCCTTCTTCGACGTCTTCCAGCGAAGAGCCCGCGCGTACCGGGACGTCGGTGCCACCTTGATGGGCCTCGAGGCGGCCGGCACGGCGGTCGGCGTGCTCACCGACGTGCCCTACGGGATGCCCCGCCGCTTGGTGCTGCGCGACCTGTCGGCCGCCGGTCTCGATCATCTGGCAGCCTCACTGCTCACCTCCATCGAGACCGGCGTGCGCAAGCCGGATCCGGCAGGCTTTGAAGCGCTCGCCCGGCGCCTGGGCTGTTCTCCCGACGCAGTGCTGTTCGTCGGCAACGAGCAGAAGGACGTCCTCGGCGCCAAGGCCGCCGGCATGACTGCGGCACTCCTCTGGCGCGGCGACTCGCCGGTTCCGCCTTGGGGCCATGATCTCGTCTTGACCTCACTGGCAGAGCTTGTCCCGCTGGTCGTCGATGGTGACTGCGCTGGTGCCTAGCAGAAGCTCTTCCTCAGCGAGGGCGCGGTCAAGATCCACCTGAAGCGCATCATCTACAAGATGGGACTGCGCGACCGCGCACGCTACCGTCCACTTCAGGGGTAGGCCGCCCCGCCCCTTGCGGGGTGCGGCGGCCGCGAAAGATGCCCCTGTCGCACCACCTGATTGACCCCGCCAGGGCGACGCCCGCAGCGGCGCAGCCGCATAGCCTCCTCCCATGACGACGACCATGCCTGCGGAGCGCCGGGGTGCCCTGCGGGCCGACAAGTGGGAGGGCACCATGGAAGCAGTCATCACCAGAGAGAAGCCTCGCCGGTCGAGGACGTCGGGCGAACACGCGCCGGCAGCCGACGCCGCTCCGCGGCACAGGAAGACCGCGATCATCGTGGGTGTGCTGTTCATCATCGGAGACATCGCAGGCGTGCTGAGCTACGTCGTGACAGGAGGTCTTCTGGACGGCCCGGACGCCCTCACCAAGATCGCCGCAAACCAGAACCAGCTCGTGCTGGGAGCGCTCCTCGTGCTGGTCATGGGCTTCGCGCTGGCGATGGTCCCGGTCGTGATGTTCCCGGTCTTCAAGAAGTACAACGAAGTCCTGGCGCTTGGATGTGTCGTCTTCAGGGGCGCGCTCGAGACCGTCGCCTACATGGCGAGCTGCAGGCACCTGGCTGCTGCTCGTCGAGCTCAGTCGGGAGCATGCGGAGGCGGCGTCTCCCGGCGCTCCGCACTTCCAGACCCTCAGCGCGCTCCTCGTGGCGACGCAGGGCTCGACCGCCGCGTACCTCACCTCCATCGTCTTCAGCCTCGGCTCCCTGATGTTCTACTACCTGTTCTACCAGTCGAGACTCATCCCCCGATGGCTGTCGGTCTGGGGTCTTGCCGGAGCCGTCTTGTACCTGGCTGCACCGTTGCTGGACATGTTCGGCCACGGTTTCGGGGTCTTGATGGCCCCCCTGGCGGTGGCGGAGATCGTCCTGGCGGTGTGGCTGATCGTCAGAGGGCTGAACTCACCGGCGCCGAAGGGGACGCCTGCCTGAGTTCGAGTCCGAAGTGCAACACCCGATGCGCCGCTGAGGGTGCCCGGGCCGACTGGCCCGGGCGCCCTCTCGCCGCAGATCTACTCGCCCAGCTCGAAGCGCACGAAGCGGTGCACGAAGAGCTTCTCGTCGAATGCGACGATCTTGTCCTGGACGAGATCGTCGATCGTCTCTTGGTCGTCGCGAATGTACGGCTGCTCGAGAAGGCAGTTGTCGCGGTAGAATCGCTCGACCTTGCCGGCCACGATCCGCTCGGTGATCTGCTCGTTCTTGCCCATCTCGGCAGCGGTCGCGCTCTCCTCGGCGACGAGTCTGTCGATGACCTCCGCCGGCACGTCGTCGCGCGAGATCCAGCGCGGCTTCTGCGCCGCGACCTGAAGGGCGATCTCGTGGGCGAGCTCGCGGAATCCTCGATTCTCGGAGACGAAGTCGGTCTCGCAGCGCATCTCGACGACTACCCCTACGCGACCGGCGTGATTGTACGTCGCGACGTAGCCTTCGTTGGTCGCACGGTCGGCTCGCTTCTCGGTGACCAGAGCGCCCTTCGCGCGCAGCGCCTTGAGGGCGCGCTCGAAATCGCCGTCGCTGTCGATCAGGGCTTCACGGCAATCGAGAACGCCGGCTCCGGTCTTGTCGCGCAGCTGCTTGATGTCTTGCGTCGTCATCACTGCCCTGGTCCTTTCTTCTCGGTTGTCTGGGCACGCAAAAAGGACGACGCCCACGAGAGCGCCGTCCTGGTTGGCCGAAGGGTCATGTGGGCACAGGCGTCTCTAGGCGGTGGCTGCGACCGCCTGTTCGAGACCGTTGAGGTTGTGGATCGTGACCTGCATCTGTGCCTGCTGTTCTGGATGATGCTGCGGGAAAAACGTCTGCGTAGCATAGGGCCGAGACCGCGGTGCAGGCAACTGAGAGTCGAACATGCATACGAAGTGCGGGTCTGACCCACGGATCGAGCTGACTCGCTTCGCTCGCAGCTGATCCGCAAACGCGTTCGCTGCAGTGATGCGCAGAGTCAGGTCTTCCAAGACGAGGCGTCCGTGCTCGATCAGTTGCCCTGGTCCGCGCTCAGACGAGCCAGGCGTTCGAGCGCCTCAGGAACGTCGACATCCAGCGCGAACAGCAACTCCGCTGCAGGATCGGGTCGCTGCAACGCGAGTATCGCGGCCAGGAAGTCCCGCGTCCCGATGCGGCTCGTCTTGGTCGGGCGGGACTCCTCCAGCGCGCGTCTGAGCACGTCCCGGGATCCGGACGTGAGTGGCGGGAGACGGCGCGCCACCGGAGCTTGGGTCGCCGGGCCGACGTCTTCGGTCTTGATGCCGATGGATGCGAGCGCGGTCCGGTCGAGGTCTCGCTGCGTCGCTCTTGCCGTCTCCAGGTCGACGCGAATCACCCAAGCGGCCTCCGACGCGGGGTCACGGAGCAATCCCAGAAGGATGTGATCCGTCCCGATCCGACGGTCGCCACGCTGCCGCGCCTCGTCGGCCGCCGATGCTAGGAGCGCCTTCCGCGCGTCTTCGGTCAGTCGAGTGATCATGCTGTGCCCCGCTTTCGGTACTTGGCGTGCACTGATTGTCGCGACACCCCAAGGGCGTCCCCGATCTGTGCCCACGACCAGCCTTGCTCTCGGGCTTCTTTCACGCTGACCGCCTCGACCTGCTCGGCCAGCCGGTGAAGCGCGCCGACCGCTCGAAATCCGGTACTCGGGTCGTTGGGATCGGTCGCCGTCTTCATGTCGCTTGGATTCATGGCTGTCAGTCTAGACTGACGCAGGACGGGTTGTCAACCTGGACTGACAGGTTGTTCCTTTGCGCGTGCCACATGGGAGTCCGCCGATCGGCTTCTGCGCCGTCAGGTCAGATCCCTCAAGTGGGGCCTGAGGCAGCGGTGGATCAGCGAGAACACGATGGAGCTCAGGATGACCGCGGAGAACACATTCAGGGACGCGCCTGTCATGGCCACTCCGAGCGCGGTGCCTGCCGCGGGTGGATGCTCCGTGTCCGTGACGACCATGACGAAGATGGAGGCCCCGACGGCAACGGAGTAGATCAGCAGCGACAGAAGAAGAGTCGGATGGGGGAGCAGAGAGAAGAAGACGCCGCAGGAGAGACCGACTGCGTGCCCGCCGATGACGTTCCGTGCCTGGGCTGTGATCGCATCCGGCATGGTGAACACGATGAAAGCCGTGGCGCCTAACGATGCGACGATGACGGCATTCTGCAGGCTCAGAAGACAAAGCACGATGAAGACGGCCAGAGTGGCGAGGAGGCTCTGGAAGACATAGTGCCTCCAGTGCAGTCGATACTCCTCGACCATCTTGCGGACGGATCGTTTCATGTCGCGTTCCCACTAGGCACGGTCTCGGCTGCGGGCCGTCTGCGTGCTCGTCCCCGTCGCGCTGCTTCTTCTCGCGCGCGCCGGCTTCGACCGCAGCCTGCAGCGCCTCTCTCGGACGGTGGTCACGCTGACCGACACGCATCTGGTTCGCGGTGATGACCGGTCGAATGACGAGTATGCGCTGCAGGACGTCGCGAGGATCCGGATCAAGCGAACTGTCAGAAGTAGCATCAGAGAGGTCCGACTGACCATGCGCGCAGGTCGCAGGGTGCACATCAATGCCCTGCAGGATCCCGAAGCGTTCGCGGGAGCACTGCTGGATCGGTGTGGAGCCACGGCCGAGTGCAGCGAGATGAAGGAGACGATCGACTTCGACCATCCGCTGTTCTACGTGGTCTTCGGCGTCGCTGTCGGCCTCACGATCACAACGATCCCGAGACTCCTGGCGACCATGACCCTCGCCGACTACAGGCTCGTCTACTTCGGGCTTGCCCTCAGTCTGTTGTCCCTCGGCGTGTACTGGCGGCTCAACGGCCCCATCTCGGGGGCCTATGGGAAGCGCGCGCGGGTCGTCGACTCCATCGTGGCGGGAGGGCTGATCGTCGCCGGGTTCGGTGTCGGGACGCTCGCGCTGTGGTGGCTCGGCTAGCGAAGCCTGACCGGATGATCAAGAGGCGACCGGGTCAGTGCGCGAGGCATCACCCGCCTCAGGCGCCGATCAGCTTCTTGATCAGGTCGGCGCGCCGCGTCGGACGGCCCTTGCGCTCTTCGCTCTTGTCGGCGCTCGCCATCATCTGCAGGGCGAGGTTGACGCCGATCCAGCGCAGGGGCTCGGGCTCCCAGAGCGGCGACTTGTGGCCGACCCAGGGCAGGGCCGTGAGCCCGGTCGAGGCGCCGGTGATGAGGTCGCACAGCGTACGCCCGGCCAGGTTCGTCGTCGAGACGCCGTCGCCCACGTAGCCGCCCGCCCAGGCCATGCCGGTGGCGCGGTCGAGGCCGACAGAGCCGTACCAGTCGCGGGGGACGCCGATCGGCCCGCCCCAGCGGTGGGTGACACGGAACTCCCCGACCTGCGGGAAGAGGCTGTGTATAAGCCGGCGCAGGTGCTCGTGGACCGCGTCGTTCACGGTGAAGCTCCTCGTCGATCTTGGAATCGTAGTGGTACGGCGCCCCGCGCCCGCCGATGGCGATGCGCCCGTCCTCGGTGTGGCAGGCGTAGAAGATGAGGTGGCGCATGTCGCCGAAGACCTCGTGCTTCTTCCAGCCGAGGCGCCTCCCAGGTCTCCTCCGAGAGGGGCTCGGTCGCGATCATGAGGGAGTAGAGAGGGACGAGGTCGACGCTCATAGCCGGGCAGCTCGGGGTGAAGGCCTCGGTCGCCCGCACGACGACCTCGGCCTTGACCGTGCCGAAGGGCGTCTCGGCCGCGTGCGGCGCGATCGCGGTGACGGGCGTGCGCTCGTAGATGGGCACGCCCAGCTTCTCGACCACGTCGGCCAGACCCCGGGCGAGACGTGCCGGGTCGACGGCGGCGCCGTGCTTGCGAGAGCACGGCGCCGAGGCACCCGGCGACCTGCAGGCGTTCGCGCGCCTCGGTGGCGCCGAGCATCACGTAGTCGTCCTCGCCGAAGCCCCAGGAGCGCTGGTACTCGAGCTCCTGGGCCGCGCGCAGGAGCTGGACGGGGTTGTTCGCGAGGTCGAGCTGCCCGTCGAGGTGGAAACGCGCGCTCGATGCCCTCCTCGTCGACGACGCGCTCGACCTCGTAGACCGTGTCGAAGAGGGCGCGCTGCTGGTCGATCACGGCCTGCCGGCCGTGGGACTTGGCGGCGCGCTCGCGCGAGCCGGGGAAGGTGGTATGACACCAGCCGCCGTTGCGGCCGGAGCCGCCGTAGCCGGCGATCTCGCGCTCGAGGACGGCGACGCGCAGGTGGGGGTCGGCCTTCTTCAGGTAGTAGGCGGTCCAGAGGCCGGTGTAACCGGCGCCGACGATGGCGACGTCGACGTCGATCGGCTCCGGCGAGCGAGGGGCGCGGGGTGAGCTCGCCGGGGACGCCGTCGAGCCATAGGCTGCGGGAGCGGTAATCGATCACTGGACCCTCCTCAGGGGCGTGCGGTGACATGCCTGAGCGCATCCTACAACGTAAACTCTTGGGCGACCGGGCCGGCGCACGGCGAGAGCCGGCGTGGCGCACGGCGAGGGGCTCCTCAGGGGATGAGGACCAGCTTGCCGAGCGCCGGCCCGGCGATGACGGCGCGATGGGCGGCAGGGGCCTCCGTGAGCGGCAGCTCGCGGCCGACGACCGGCCGCAGCCGGCCGGACTCGAGGCCCGCCTGCACAGCCGCGTGGGCGGCGGCGAGCTCGTCGGCGCGCGCGTTCGGCAGGCGCATCGCCAGGATCGAGCCCTCGCGGTCCATGAGGTCGCGGGGATCGATCTCGACGCGCCCGCGGCTCCCGACGACGACGACGCGGCCGTGCTGCGCGAGCAAAAGCAGGTCGCGGTCGAGGTTGACGTTGGCGAGGAGCTCGACCACGAGGTCGATGCCGCGACCTCCGGTCCAGTCGCGGACCTGCTCGAAATGGCCGCCGTCGCGATGGTCGAAGACGGCGGCCGCGCCCTGCTCGAGGGCGAGGGCGCGGCCCTTGTCACTCCCGGCCGTCGCCAGCACGGTGAGGCCTTCTGTGGCGGCGAGCTGGACGGCGGCGAGCCCGACGGCGCCGCTGGCGCCGTGCACGAGCACGGTCTCGCCGGCGTTCGCCTGCGCACGCTGGAAGAGCGCGCGGTAGGCAGTCGTGTACGGGACGCCGATGGCGGCGCCCTGGCCGAAGGTCAGGCTTGCCGGCAACGGGTGGAGCTGGCTGGCGCGACACAGGGCGAGCTCGGCATACGTCCCGCTCAGCGAGCCCGACGTGTACACGCGCTCGCCGACGGCCGGGACCCACCGATGCCGAGCGGTCTCCCGGAGAGCCTCGCCGCCGCGGTCTCTCGAGACGTCCTCGGCCGGCCCGCCTGCGGCGGCCGGCCAGACCGCCACGACGACCCCGCCGGCGTCGCCGCCCGGCGTGTAGGGCAGGTCGGGCAGCTCGGCGTACGCGCCGGAGCGGATGTACGTGTCGACGGGGTTGACCCCCGCGGCGAGGACGCGGACGAGGATCTCGCCGGTGCCCGGCGAGGGTACGTCGGCGTCCCTCACGGTGAGGACCTCTGGGCCGCCGAAGCGGTCGACGCGCACGGCCTTCATGATGCGGTCCTACCCCGGATCGGGCCTCAGGGCACGACGACGGTGGCGCCGTCGCTCAAGAACCCGGTCAGCCGGTAGCTCCGCCCCGCGTCGAGCTGCTCGTATGCGTAGTCGCCCTCCGCGCTGCCCGTCTGCATCGGGGTGCCCGTGAACGGATTGACCGGCCACGGGTCCACGTACAGGCCGACCTCGCCGCCCGCCGTCACCTCGGATGCGGGAGGGAACAGCCCCCCGTGTTCGGAGGACCAGGTGAGCACGCCGACCTGGATGCGCGTGAGGGCGCTCCGCACCGCGTCGTCGGGCGAGCTGGTCGGGGATGCGCTGGCGCTGTCGGTGACTGTCGGCGTGGGCGCCGGCGTGGGCGTCGGCGCTGGCGCCGGGGCCGTCTGCGCCGGCTCCGGCGCCAGCGCCGACACGCGCGCCAGACGCTGGGCGGCTCTGCCGGCTGCAGTCTCGATCGTCACCACGAGCTCGTCATCGTCCTCGTCGTAGGCGATGCGCAGCTTGGCGGGGCCGTCGGCGTCCATCAGGGCTCCGCCGCCGGGGACCGTGGCCCTGAGGTCGTCGCCGTCCCACGCCGCCGCGGCGGTGCCGACGGCTTCTGTCGGAGCTGAGTAGATCGTCACCGAGGCCACGTCGGCGCCGGCCTCGATCACGAGACCGCCGAGGGGCCCGGCGCTGCCCTCGGCGGGGCCCCACGTGCCGAGGAACGGCTCGATCTCGGGCCCCCGCAGGAACAGGCCGACGACGACCGTCAGAAGCATGCCGAGGGCGATGCCGAGCAAGGCGAACCAGACGAGGCGCGGCGGCCGCCACCGGCGACGAGCGCCGCCGGGCTCGCCCGCCGAGGTCGTCGCCTCACGGCCGACGGGCGGCGGCGTCGCGAGGCCGCGGGTCTGAGACTCGTCGCCCGGCGCGACCCGGGTCGCATCCTCGCCGGGCATCACTCGCGTGTCGTCTTCGCCGCCGGGGGTCACCCGCGTCTCGTCCTCGCCGCCGGGGGTCACCCTGGTCACGTCTTCGCCGTGCTGGTCGTCGGTCATCCTGCGGCATCCTTCGGGCTGTCATCCTGCTCCAAGAGACGCCACAGGTCGAAGAACCGCGGGCAGGTCTTGGCGACACAGGAGGGATCCGAGACGACGATGCCGGGGGTGCGCAGGCCGAGCACGGCGAACGACATGGCGATGCGGTGGTCGCCGTGCGAGTCGATCTCGGCGCCGTGTGGCGCGCCGGGGATGACGCGCAGGCTGTCTGGGCCCGACTCGACGCGGACGCCGGCCCTCTCGAGGTTCTCCTCCATGGCGGCGATGCGGTCGGACTCCTTGAGGCGCACGTTGCCGATGCCGGTGATCGTGACCGGGCTGAGAGCGTACGGAGCGATCGCCGCCAGTGTCATGAAGGTGTCGGAGATGTCGCCCATGTCGACGGTGAGGCCGTTGAGCAGGCCGGTGCCCTCGACCTGCAAACCGAGGGCCGTGTCGCGCACGACTGCGCCCATCGCCTGGAGCACGTCGGCGAAACGCACGTCGCCCTGCAGCGCCCCCTCACGATGGAGACCCTCGACGGTGACGCGGCCGCCGGTGAGGGCCGCCGCGGCGAAGAAGTACGACGCGGTCGACGCGTCGGGCTCGACCGCGAACTCGCGCCCCGCGTAGGCGGCCGGCGCCGGCGTCGTGAAGCGACCGTAGCCGTCGCGCGCGACGGTGACGCCGAAGGCGCGCATCATGGCGATCGTCATGTCGATGTACGGTCGGCTGACGAGGTCGTCGACGATCACCGTCAACGGCGCCGCCCCGAGGGGCGCCGCCATGAGCAGCGCGGAGAGGAACTGGCTCGAGAGGTCGCCCGGGAGCTCCAGGTCGCCGCCGGCGAGGCCGTGCGCCGTCACGATCACTGGGAGGCGCTCGGCGCTCGGAGGGTCGACCACAGTCCCGAGTTGCTCGAGCGCTCTCAGGAGGAGGCCCATGGGGCGTCGCCGGAGCTGCGGTGACCCGTCGACGGTGTAGACGCCATGCGAGGCGGCGCAGGCTGCCAAGAGGAAGCGCGCCGCCGTCCCGGCGTCGTGGCAGGCGACGGTGGCTCGCTCGGCGGGCAGGCGGCCGGCCGCACCCAGTACCCGGACGCGGCCGGCCGCCTGCCGGTCGACATCGACGCCAAGCGTGCGCAGTCCGTCGGCGAAGGCCAGCGTGTCGTCGGCTTCGAGGGCGCCGTCGAGGACGGACTCGCCGCGCGCCAGCGCGGCGAGCAGCAGCGCCCGGTTGGTGACGCTCTTGGAGCCCGGCAGGCGCACGACGACGTCGAGATCGGCGCGGGCCGGGCGGATGATCCGTGCCGCCATGATGCTGCGGATGATACCAGCGGCGGGCGGCGGCGGGCGGTCCCGGACCGCCCGCCGCCGCCCGCGCCGCCGTCAGAGGCCTGTGACGTACTGAGCGACCGCCGAGATCTCCGCGTCGCTCAGCTCGCCGTCGAAGGCCGGCATGCGGCTCCCGCCGCCGCGCACTTGCGACTCGATGCCGGCGAGGTCGTCCTCGCCGCGGATGTCCGGCCCGAACCGGCCGGAGCCGTCTCCCTCGTCCCCGCAGGCCGCGACCGCGCCGAGCGCGATGAGCAACAACGTCGCGAGGAGCAGGACGCGTCCTTTCATCGAGACCCTTTCGTCGCGGAACGTGGACTTGTGTTTCCTCGCCGGCGTCCGGCTACGCCGCGGTAGAATGCGCGCCGTGGGCTATTCGGGAGGAGGTGCGATCGGTCATGCGGCGATCATTGGGTGAGCCATGTCTGCGCTGTCGTGTGCTGCCGCTCTGCCTCCTCGTCGCGCTCGGGCTCGGTCTGTCGCTCGCGCTGGTCTCCTGCGGTGAGCCGGGCGCGCCCGCGCCGGTCGAGCCGCTTCTGGGCAGGCGCTTCCCGTCGGTCGTGGGTGACACGCTCGCGGGTACGAGGGTGCGACTCCCCGAGGGGTCCGCCGGGGCGCCCCTGCTCATCGTGATCGCGCCGGCGTTGGAGGCCCAGGAGGACGCCGACCGTTTCATCGTGTCGCTGCGCGCTCGCGAGGTCGAGTTCGTCGAGACAGTAGTGTTGCCCTCGCTCGTCACCCGCCTCATGCAGCGTTACCACAACGGCGAGCTGAAGGAGAGCGAGCCGCGCGACATGTGGGCGCGGATCGTGCCGCTGTACAAGGACGGCGCGGTGCTGGCGGAGTTCCTTGGTGAGATCGAGGACGAGACGCTGGCCATCGCCCTCGTGCTCGACGGTGACGGCGTGATCCGTTTCTACGACGCCGGTGGGTACAGTCGCGAAACGCTCGATGCGGCGGTGGACGCCTACGAGGCTCAGCGGCGCTGAGGGCGGCGCCATGAGGGGCGCACCGGCCTCGATGCCGGCTCGGAACGGGCGGATCTCGACGCCGTTCGGAGGCTCGAGGCGCGGCGTCGCCGCGCCGAGGTCGGCGGCCATGCTCAGCACGCGCCGCCGCAGGGTGTAGCCGCCGCCTCGAGGAGCCGTCGCTTGGCTTCGGCGCCGGCGAACGCGAAGACCGAGAGCCGCGGCGTCTCGACCCGCCCTCGACCCGCGACGCCCGGCGCGTCGCGGCCGTCAGCCCGCCGGGCCAGCCCCGCTCGCCGCGCACGGGGTGCACGAACACGTCGCCTCGAGCTCGCCGGTGCGGAACTGGTCTCCCGCGTAGGCGTACCCGGTCGGCGCGCCGTCGGTGCCCACGGCGAGCCACGCGTCGCGCGGCGAGGTCGAAGCCGATCTCGGTCCCAGTCGGCCTCGAGGTTCTTCGGACGAGCTGTCCGGGCGTCCGATCTCGGCGTCGTCGATCGCGTTCAGCAGGTCGACGACCTCGGACAGGTCACCAGGGCGGCTAGAACGTGAGCTGCTCGAGTCGCCCGAAGATGACGTCGCGGCCGGCGCGGTACTGCTCGGGGTCCATGGCGGCGTCGACGTCGGCGGGGCTCATCACGGCCATCGCTTCGGCGTTCTGCTTGATGAGCTCGCCGAAGTCGACGCCCTCGCGCCAGGCCTGCATCGCCGAGTCCTGAACCACGCGGTAGGCATCCTCGCGCGACATGCCCTTGTCGACCAGCGCGAGCAGGACGGCCCCGCTGAACACCAGCCGCTGGGACTGGCCGAGGTTGGCGAGCATCCGCTCCTCGTTGACGACGAGACGGTCGCAGCATCGTCGTGCTCTTCTGCAGCATGTAGTCGAGCAGGATGCAGCTGTCGGGCAGGACGATGCGCTCGGCCGAGCTGTGGCTGATGTCGCGCTCGTGCCAGAGGGCCACGTTCTCGAGGCCGACCATGGCGTTGCCGCGCAGCACGCGGGCGCAGCCGGCCATCCGTTCGCTGAGGATGGGGTTGCGCTTGTGCGGCATGGCCGAGGAGCCCTTCTGACCCTTGCCGAACGCTTCCTCGGCCTCGCGCACCTCGGTGCGCTGCAGGTGGCGCACCTCGACGGCGAACTTCTCGAGGCTGGCGCCGATGACCGCGAGGCAGCTGAGGAAGCAGGCGTGGCGGTCGCGCTGCACGACCTGGTTGGAGATCGGCTCGAAGCCGATGCCGAGCTCCGCGCAGACGAGCTCCTCGACGCGGGGGTCGATGGCGTTGTAGGCGCCGACGGCGCCGCTCAGCTTGCCGACGGCGGCGTTCGCGGTGACGCGGCGGAGGCGTTCGAGGTGGCGTGCCACCTCGAACGCCCACATCCCGAGCTTCATGCCGAAGGTGATCGGCTCGGCGTGGATGCCGTGGGTGCGGCCGACCTGCACCGTGTCCCTGAATTCGAAGGCGCGCCGCTTGAGGACCTCGCCGAGAGCGAGGAGGTCCTTCTCGAGCAGCGCGCCCGCGCTCCTGATCTGTAGGGCGAGCCCCGTGTCGAGCATGTCGCTCGAGGTCATCCCGTAGTGCACCCACTTGGACGCCTCGCCCACGTGCTCGGCGACGTTGGTGAGGAAGGCGATGACGTCGTGGTTCGTGGTCGCCTCGATCTCGGCCACGCGGTCGACCTCGAAGGCCGCCTTCGCCTCGATCTCGGCGACCGCGTCGTCGGGCACCTTGCCGAGGGTGTTCCAGGCTTTGACGGCGGCGATCTCGACGTCGAGCCAGGCCTGCATCCTGGCCTCGTCGGTCCAGACGGCGCCCATCTCGGGCAGGGTGTAGCGCTCGATCATCGTCCCCTCCGGTGCGACGGTGTTGGCGGCGCGAACGTCACGCTCAGTGGCTCGCCGATTCTCTCACAGAGGCCGCGTCGCGGGGGCGGCGGCCGTCTCGAGGGACGGCGCTCCGCCGGGCGATAGGTCGCCAGCCTCAGAGTTCCTCGAACGGGACTTCGCAGGCCTCAGGCTCTGAGCAGAGTTCCCGGGGTTCATCGAGGAGGACGACGCAGGCGATGGCGGCGACACAGCTTGCCGCCATCACGAGCCACGGGACCGTGTAGCCGCCGGTCGAGTCGACGAGGGCGCCGAAGGCGGGCGGCCCGACGAAGATGCCGACGTTGACGGCGGCGGCCGCGATGCCGGCCACCTGGCCGGCCGCCGCGCGGCCGCCGATCTCGCCCGCGGCCGCGCCCGCCAGACCGCCCCAGCCGATGGCGGACAGTCCGAGCAGAGCGACCACGAGGTAGACGGCCCAGCCGAGCTGTTCGCCGAAGGCCGCCAGCACGAGGCAGGCGGCGAGGGCGAGTCCCGCCATCGCTAGCAGCGCCGGCCGCCGGCGCCCGGCGAGCAGGCGGTCGCTGATCAGCCCGCTCGTGGGCTTGCCGACGGCGCCCGAGGCCTCGGCCAGGGCGAGGACACCGCCGGCCGCGACCGCCGTGAACAGGAACTCGCTCTTCAGGTAGAGGACGAGGTGCGCGAGCGCCGAGTACTCGACCACGCCGAGGAAGAAACCCATGAGGGCGAGCAGCCGGACGTCGCGCGCCGCGAACAGCCTGCGAAGGTCGGCGGGTGCCGGGACCAGGCGGTCCGCCGCCTCGGGTATCTCGGCCGGCGCGGATCCGTCCGGCGGCGAGGCCGCGTCCATCGGCGGGTCACGGTACCCGAGGCTCGCGACGGCGAAGACCACGAGGCCGAGCAGGCCGACCGCCAGGAAGCCGTACTCCCAGCCGAGTCTGACAGCGATGACCGGCAGGGTCACCGCGCCGACGATGCCGCTGATGTTGATCGCCGCCTGATTGACGCCGATCGCCGTCGCGCGCTCACCGGCGGGGAACCAGAGAAGTACTGCCCGCACCGCCGACGGGTAGATGCAGCCTGCCCCGAAGCCGGAGAGGGCGAGCAGCGCCACGACGACCGGGTACGAGGGCGCCAGGAAGAGTGCGAGCCCGCAGAGGGACGCGAGCAGTGTGCCGGCCGCGAGCATGCGACGCACTCCGACGCGGTCGACCAGCCACCCGGCGGCGATCAGCGTGGGGGCATAGGTGACGGCTGTGGCGCTCATCAGGCTGCCGATCTGGGCGCTCGAGAGGTCGAAGGCGTCCTTGAGGAAAGGCGCGAGCGGCCCGACGCTGAGGCGCGCCAGGTAAACGAGGAGGTAGGAGACCCAGACGACGGCGAGGATCTGGAAGCGGCGGCGGTGGGCGGCGCCCGTGGCGCCGCCCACCGCCGCCGCGCCGTCCCTCATCCGCGGACGGCGATGGCCTCGATCTCGACCTCGAGGTCCTTCGGCAGGCGCGCGACCTCGACGGTGGAGCGTGCGGGGTAGGGCTCCGCGAAGAACTCGGCGTAGACGTCGTTGACGCTCGCGAACGCGCCCATGTCCTTGAGGAAGATGGTCGTCTTGACGACGGCGTCCATGCCGAGGCCGGCGGCTGCGAGCACTGCCTTCAGGTTCTCGAGCGCCTTCCGCGCCTGCTCGGCGGCCGTGGCGCCGACGATCGCGCCGGCGGTGTCGAGCGCGATCTGCCCGGAGGTGAAGACGAGATCGCCGACGCCGACCGCCGGCGAGTAGGGTCCGACGGCCGGCGCTCCGCCGGGTGCTGAGTAGGTCGAGCGATCCAAGTGGCCTCCTTCGGTCGTGCGTGGGAGAGTGTGCCCTTCGGCCAGATGATCCCCTACACCGCGAGGATCTTCGCGGCCAGGATGGCCGCGTTGCGCGCGCCGTTGATGGCCACGCACGCGACCGGGACGCCGGGCGGCATCTGGACGATGCTGAGGAGCGAGTCGAGGCCGCCGAGGTCGCTGGTCTTGATGGGGACGCCGATCACCGGCAGGCTCGTGTACGCGGCCAGCACGCCCGGCAGCGCGGCCGCCTTGCCGGCGCCGCCGATGATCACCTTGAGGCCGCGCCCCTGGGCGCTCTTTGCATACTCGGCGACCTTGTCGGGGGTGCGGTGCGCGCTCAGCACGCTGACCTCATAGGCGACGTGCCGCTCGTCGAGCTCCTTCGCCGCGGCGTCCATGACCTCGCGATCGCTCTCGCTCCCCATCACGATGCCGACCAGCACGGGGCTCATCTGGATGCTCTGCAGCAGGGCCTCGACCTCGGTGCTCGTCTTCTCCACGTCAGACTCCTCTCAGCGGCGGGCCGGAGACGGTCCCAGCCGGCGGCGGTGACAGCGGGGCGGGCCTCAGGGCCTCCACCCTTCGGGGAACAAGCTGATCTCACCGGCCTGCGCGCGGACGGCGCGCTCGGCGATGTCGGGGCGCGACTGGGCGCCGTCGAAGCTGATCATGCCGACGGCGTCGTAGGCGAGCTCGCGGGCGGCGGCGAATCCGTCGCCGAGCGCGCTCACTGCAAGGACGCGGCCGCCGGCCGTGACCACGGCCGGCGGCCGCGTCCCGTCGACGCCGGCCGTGGCGGTGCCGGCGTGGTAGACCGTCGCGCCCGGCAGTGCCGCGGCCTCGCTCAGACCGTCGATCACGTCACCCTTGTGGCTGCTCGCGGGGTAGCCGGCGGAAGCCATGACGACGGTGACGCAGTCCTCGGCCGTCCAGGCCGGCGCGACGCCCGCGAGCTCGCCCTTCGAGGCCGCCAGGCAGTGCTCGAGCAGGTCGCTCTCGAGGCGGGGCAGCACCGCCTGGGTCTCGGGATCGCCGAAGCGGCAGTTGAACTCGAGGACCTTGAGGCCGTCGGTGGTGACGATGAGGCCGGCGTAGAGCACGCCCCGATAGGTGATGCCGCGGCGCTTGAGGGCGGTGAGCACGGGCTCGACGACCGTGTCCATGGCCGCGTCGACGGCTGCGGGCCCGAACCCCGGCACCGGAGAGTAGCTGCCCATGCCGCCGGTGTTCGGTCCCTGGTCGCCGGCGTAGATGCGCTTGTAGTCCTGCGCGGGGGCGAGGGGCATCGCGGTCACGCCGTCGCAGAGCACGAGCAGCGAGACTTCGCTCCCAGTGAGGTGCTCCTCGATGAGGACGACGTCGCCGGCGGCGCCGAACGACCGGGCCACCAGCATGTCCTCGGCGGCGGCGCGGGCCTCGCCCTCGTCGGCGGCGATGATCACGCCCTTGCCCGCGGCGAGCCCGTCGGCCTTGACGACCACCGGATAAGTGTCCTGCCGTGCGAGCGCCGCGAACGCCGTCTCGGCGCTCACGTGGCTGCTGTAGCCGCCGGCCGGCGCGCCGGCCTCGCGCATCACCTCTTTGGCGAAGAGCTTGCTGCCTTCCATCTGCGCAGCCCGGGCGTCGGGGCCGAACACGAGGAGCCCGCGCTCGCGGAACAGATCGGTGACGCCGGCGACCAGCGGCGCTTCGGGGCCGATCACCGTGAGATCGGGTCGCTCGCGCACGGCGAAGTCGAGCAGCGCCGGTATGTCCTCGGCGCCGATCGGCACGCAGTCGGCCTCGGCGGCGATGCCGGCGTTGCCGGGGGCGCAGAACACCTGCGGCCGCAGCGATGACCGGGAGAAGGAGTGGATGAGGGCATGCTCCCTGCCGCCACCGCCGACCACGAGCACCCGCATGAGCCCTCCTCGTTCTGACGGGGTCCGCGCGGCGCAATGGCTCGGCGCTCGCGCGAATCGATTCGACGGGCCGGCCGGGACGCTTCGCGTGGCCGGCCGGCACGGCTTCAGAGTCTATCGGCGGGCCGGCGGCCGGACAATGGCCGACCGCCCAGCCGGGCCGCCCCAGCCGGGCAGCCCCTCAGCGGCGCCCGGTCATCAACGCGTAGACAGGGTGCGCCCAGCGGCGCAGCGCCCAACCGCCGGCGAGGCACAGGGCGATCGTGAGAACGGGCGCGGCGACGTACACGAAGAGGAGAGCGCCGTCGCTGGCAGCAGGCCCGCCGCTCGCCCTCAAGAGCAGACGTTTGGCGATCATGAGCGGCGGCTCGTGCGCGGCGAAGACGAAGAACGCGAAGCCGGCGGCCCAGACCATCGACGGCCGCCGCGCGAGCGGTGCGAGATAGTCGTCGTAGCCGAACCAGAGGGCGGCGACGGCGAGACACATGAGGGCCTTGTGCAGCGCGCCGGCCCACCACGCGGTCTCGCCCCGCAGCAGCGCGGTGAAGAGGAGCGACGCGACCACGAAGGCCGGCAGCAGGACACGGCCGAGGGCGGCCGAGCGCTCGGCGCCCCCGATGCCGGAGGCCGGCACCCGGCGGCCCTCCCGGAGCCTGACCGCGAGGAGCGCCCCGAGCGTGAAGAAGAGGAGGGCCTTGAAGTTGACGTACTCGGAGTCGCCGACATCGACGTTGAGCACCCAGGGCACGGCGAACGGCACCAGTGCCACGACCTGCAGGCGCCGCACCATCCACCAGAGCAGCGGCGCCACGAGCACGCAGACCAGCAGCGCCTGCAAGAACCAGAGCGGGTAGGCGACGGGGCGCACGAGCAGCATCCTGACCACGGCCAGCGGCGTGAGCCGCTCGAGCGCATCGGCCGACGTGTAGGTCGACCCGAACGGCAGCGCGTGGACGACGACGTAGACGGCGAGGCTCCAGGCGCTCCAGAGGAGGAAGGGGACGAGCAGCGTGCGCGCCCGGCGTCGGTACTTTGCGACGAACTGCGCGGCCGTCGGTGTCAGCGCGCGGAAGAAGAGGAACCCCGACATCGCGCAGAGCAGGGCGACGGGCCATCGCGTGAGCGCCTGCGACACGAAGTACTGGATGAAGCCGACCGCCCCGGGCGCGCCGGCCATGTCGGGCGCGTTCTCGCCGAGAAGTGCCCGGTTGCCCAGGTTGTAGGCGTGGACCCAGACGACCGCGATGACTGCGATCCAGATGAGCAGCCGCAGCTTGGCGCTGAGGAACGGGGAGAGAGGAGAGGGACCGGGCGGGGAGCGTATGGACGCACACTACCGCAGCGCCTGCATCGGGTCAGCCAAACCGACAGATGAGAGCCGTCGTCGCTCCGCTCTCGCTTGCGGCACAGGTGTCGCCAGACCGGGCAACGGAGTCGCGCTGCGCGCCGCGCCGCAGGCCTACTTGTACGACCGTAGGCCGGGAGTATACTGAGCGCCGCAGCGAACACTAACAAGGGGAGCACAAGGGGGTACCATGGGCCTGTGTGAGCAGAAGGGCGACGCATGGGGTGAGGGCCGGTCTCGTCGTGCTGGCGGTAGCGGTCTTCACCCTCGTCGTGGCGCCGGTGGCCCTTGCGGCCGACCCGGTCGAGGCGCTCTGGAGCAACTACTGGAGCGCGAAGTCCCCCGGCGAGGTGGCCAACGCCCAGGTGGTGCGGTCGGCGAAGAACGACATCTTCACGGCATGTTCGGTCTTCCGCCCGTCGTACTCGACCTACGACGTCATCGTCGCCAAGTATTGGCCGGACGGCACCCGCAAGTGGGTGCGCTCGTGGAGCAGGGGCACCGACGTCAATGAGATGGTCGAGGGCGTGGCGACCGACCCGGACGGCAACCTGATCGTGACCGGCTGGTTCGACAAGTCCGGCGAGCCTGACTGGTTCGTGCTCAAGTACGACCGCGACGGCTACCTCCTGTGGGCCAAGACGACCGGTGGTGTCGCCGACAGCGACGACCGCGCCGTCGATGTGGTCGTGAACAGGGCGAGGCCGCATCTTCGTCACGGGCTTCGTCACGCAGAGCACGGGCGGCAAGGACTGGCTCACGGTCAAGTACAAGCCCGAACGGCGTCACCGTCTGGCAGGCCAGCTACAAGGGCTCCGACGGTCTCGACGACCAGCCTATGGCGATGGCGATCGACGTCGACCGCAACGTGTACGTCACGGGCATGGTCGGCAGCGACCAGGAGAACAAGGTCCGTAGCGATGCCGTCACTATCAAGTACCTTCGGGACGGCACGGTCGAGTGGACGCTGCCGTTCAACATGCACACGGAGGAGACCGGCGTCGACATCGCGGTGCGCAGGAGCGGGGTCGTCGTCGCCGTCAAGGCCGATCGACGAGACCGGGCTGTACACGTCCGCCTACGCGTGCAGTACACGCGCGATGGGGAACTGGTCTACTGCCATCGCTGAACCGAGCAGCACGCTCATCGACCAGTTGCCAGTGCGCCGGCATCGACGGCTCGGCGCGCGCGGTCTTCGGCGGCTTCTCAGTTCAGGAGGCGACCAACGACTCGACCGCCTTGCTCATGCAGTACGATGCCGTCGGCGTGTCCGAATGGTCGGTCGACCTGACGGCCGCGGGCAATGTCCTGGGCGATCAGTTCAACGATCTGTTCGTCGCCGTCGACGGCACGGTCTGGGCGACCGGGTACGTCGCCGGCGTGGCGGTCACCGGTCTCCCTCGACGCTGCGGGGGCCGAGCGCTGGAGCGGGATCTTGGGCGGCGACGCGATCGCGGTGACCGCGTAAGTCGGTCTACGTCGTCGGTCTTCTCGACACGAGTCTGGTGCTGACCCGCTACGTCAGGTAGGCGACCTGCGGTGGACGGTGTGGGGCGTCGCCCCGCACGCTCGCAGTAGCGAACACGCAGAGAGGCCCGGACACCGCGAGGTGTCCGGGCCTCTCTTCGCCGGGCGCGCTCGCAGCGCCCGATTCAGAGCAGCGGTCGTGCAGGCGGGGTGTCGACGTCGCGGCGCTGACTCCGGTGGGATGCAGCGCCGGTGTACGATTGCCGCGAGGTGCACCGGAGGAGCGATGCGTGGTCCCCGAAGGTCGCGTGGGGCACGCCGGTGAGAGCTGCCCGGTCGAGACCGGATGCGGCGTATGAAAAGGGGAGGGGTCATGGAGGAGTGCCGAAGGACCACGACAGCGGTCAGGCGAGCGGTCGTCGTCGCGCTCGCGACCGTCGCGTGCGCCCTGCTGAGCGCTCCCGGCGGCCGGAGCGACGTCGTCGCCGGGCGCCGTGGTATGGCGGGACGTCTGGAACGCGAAGACGCCGGGTGTCGTGAGCAACGTGCATGTCACGACGGCGCCGACCGGCGACATCTACGTGGCCTGTTCGATCCTCCGCACGGTTTCCGGCACGCACGATGTCATCGTCGCGCGCTATCGACCGGACGGCACCCGCAAGTGGGTGCACTCGTGGAGCCGAGGGACGGACGTCGACGAGTGGGTCGAGGGCATCGCGGCCGACCGTTTGGGCAATCTGGTCGTCTGCGGCTGGTTCGCCGGCGGCAGGGCCGGCACGCCCGACTGGTTCGTCGTCAAGTTCGACCGCGACGGCGATCGTCTCTGGACCAAGACCGTCGCGGGTCTCGGCGGCGGCGACGACCGCGCTCGCGACGTCGTCGTCAACGATGCGGGCCGCATCTACGTCACCGGCTTCATCGCGAAGAGCGTCGGCGGCAAGGACTGGCGCACCGCCAAGCTGGCGCCGAACGGGACGACGCTGTGGGCGCGCGGCTACCGCGGCCCTGAGGGTCTCGACGATACCCCGTCGGCGGCGGCCATCGACGCCGACGGCAACGTCTACGTGACGGGCATGGAGGGCACCGTCCTGCAGACGCGCAGGAACCTCGTGACGCTGCGGTACACGCCGACCGGCGTCCGCTCCTGGGCGCACGCCCTCGACGTCGGCCGCGAGGAGACCGGTGTCGGCATCGCCGTCCGCAGGAGCGGAGTCGCCGTCGCCGGCCGGACGGTGGACGCGGCCGGCGAGGACCACGACTCGCTCGCCGTCCGCTACACGCGGGCCGGCGATCTCGTGACGTGGTCCGCCTTCAACGGACCCGTCGTGGGCGCGGACCGGTTCGTGTGCGCCGGCATCGACGGCGCCGGGCGCAGCGCCTTCGGCGGCTTCATGACGAACGACCTCGAGCAGCAGCGCGACGCCGAGTTGCAGTGGTTGGAGGCCGATGGGACGACGGGCCTTCACTGGAGCTGGGCGGGCAGCGGCGCCGGCGACGACCAGGTGGCCGACCTGTACATGGCCTATGACGGCACGCTCTGGGCCACCGGCTGGATCGACACCCTCCTGACGGGGCGCGACGTGATGACGTGTTCGCTGGGCTGGAACGCGGCGTACCGCTGGGACGACCGCTGGGCCACGCCGGCGAACGACGTCGGCGACGACCTCGTCGTGACGTCGTCGGCCGTGTACGTCGCCGGTCGCCGCGGCGACGCCCTGCTGCTGATCAAGTACGTGCGGTAGGACGAGAGCGCCCGCGGCGCGGTCCGACGGCGCTCGGTCGCGCCGCCGGACCTTAGACGGCCCCGCCGCGCCCGATCGAGCGCGGCAGGACGATGGTCTCGTCGCGCGCGGGACCGACGGCGATGAACTTCACACGCGTCTGCGTGAACGTCGCGACGTACTGCACGTAGTCGCGCGCGGCCTCGGGCAGGTCCTGCCAGCTCTCGCAGTCGCGGATGTCCTCGGTCCAGCCGGGCAGCTCCTCGTAGAGCGGCTTGGCGTGGTGGAAGTCGGTCT
>CAWBNR010000022.1:0-76125 GCA_963790185.1 uncultured Thermoleophilia bacterium
GGTAAGAGGCTGACGGCACGAGCACGCCGCCACTTCCCGCACGCTCGAGGGGGAGGGCAGGTCCGAGAGGACCTGCCCTCCCCCTCTCTTCGTCTCCGGCCGCGATGGGTAGAGTGCTGACCGACCAGCCAATGCACAGGCAGAGGAGATCAGAGTGGCTCGCGAGTTCCCCAGCATCGTGGACTTCGCGTCCGCCTTCGGTTTCGCCGTCGAGGCCGAGCGGGCCGGAGCCGGCACCGCCGCGGCAGCCGAGGTGATCGCGCCGGACGCGGTATGGCGGGCGACGCTCGAGCAGCTCGTCTGCGCGCACGACGACCGCGTCGAGAAGCTGACGAGGGTCCGGCCGCGGGGCGACGGCATGACGATCGAGGCCCTGCACGGCCTCGCCGGGACCGGGTTCGCGGCCGTGCTCGGTGGCGAGCCGGCCACCACATGGCCGGCGGCAGCCGAGCAGGTGGCAGCCGTCGAGGACACGATCGCCGCCTATCACGAGACCTTCGTCGCCAGCGCCGCGGACGCCCTCGGCGCCCAGGCCCGGTCGTTCGAGCAGTCGGCGCAGCAGGCGCGCAACGCGGCCGCCCAGGTACGTGCGCTTCTCGGCTGAGCACCGCGCACGATCGTGATGCGACAGGCGGGGCCTCACGGCCCCGCCCCCTTCTCGTCACTGCGACTCCGCCTGAAGGGATGCGCGAACGCCGGCCTGCCTCTACCATGAGGAGCAGCGAGACGCTGCTCCGCGACATGCCGGTGGACCGACACGGTGGCGCGGCAGCCAAGACAGGGTGAGTCGATGGACGAGGGCGGCATGCGAGGCGATCGCACGTGGCGGAGGCTCCGCCTGGTCCGCCGCGCCGTTCAGGTCGTCGCCCTCGCCGCCTTCATCGTCCTGCTCTTCGGCGGCCTGCAGCAGCGCGACCCGATGCCGTGGACCGACCTCTTCTTCCGCTTCGACCCGCTGACCGCCCTCGCCACGATGCTCGCCGCGCGCGAGTGGCTCGGCCGCCTCGCGCTGGCGCTCGTCACCATCGGCGTCACACTCATCGTCGGACGTGTCTGGTGCGGCTGGCTCTGCCCGCTGGGCACGCTCCTCGGCTGGTTCCGCTTCGGCACGGCGCGGCGGCTTGAGACACGGCTATGGCCGCGCCTCCGCGTCACGAAGTACGTTCTTCTGCTGGGAATCGTGGGCATGGCGGCGTTCGGCGTGCTCACCCTCCTCGTGCTGGATCCCATCACGATCCTCACGCGGACGGCCACGGCCTCGCTGCTGCCGGCCTTTGACTTCCTCGTCACCGAGGCGCAGCGGCTCGCTCTGCAGTGGCCGGCGCTCGACCCGGTCGTCGACTGGGTCGACACGACATTGCGCGGCAGCGTGCTGCCGATCACGCCGCCGCGCTTCGAGCAGTCCCTCATCCTCCTCGTCGTCTTCCTCGCGGTCGTCGCCCTCAACGTGCTGGCCGACCGCTTCTGGTGCCGCTACCTGTGCCCGCTCGGCGCCCTGCTCGGGCTCATCGCCAAGGTGCAGATCTTGCGGCCGCTCGTGGGACACGGCTGCGTCCGCTGCGGCCCCTGCGCAGACTCCTGCCGTCTCGGCGCGATCGAGCTGCCGGACGAAGGCAGAGCGCGTGTCACGAGCTCGGAGTGCACCATGTGCCTGGACTGCCTCGTCGCGTGTCCCAGCACCGGCGTAGTGGGCATCGGCGCCGACGTGCAGGCGGGGCCTTGGCGCGAGTACGACCCGGGGCGGCGCGCGGTGATCGCCGCGGGCGCCGGCGGCCTCGCGGCCGGCGCCCTCCTTTCTCTGGGCGTGCGCCGCGCCGAGGCCGACCCGCGCCTGCTGCGGCCGCCGGGCGTCGCCGACGAAGCGGAGTTCCTGTCGCGCTGCCTGCGCTGCAGCGAGTGCATGAAGACGTGCCCCACCTCAGGGCTTCAGCCCGCGCTCGGACAGGCCGGGATCGAGGGTCTCTGGACACCCATCCTGGTCCCCCGGATCGGCCAGTGCGATTACGGTTGCGCCGCCTGCGGCGGCGTCTGCCCTTCAGGGGCGATCCCGGCGCTCTCGCTCAAGGAGAAGCGCCGGCAGGTGATCGGCCTTGCCATCATCGATCAGACGCGCTGCCTGCCATGGGCGCAGAACACGCCCTGCAGCGTTTGCCAGGAGATGTGCCCCGTGCCCGACAAGGCGATCAGGCTGACCGGACAGGGACGCGGCGGCGGGGGTGGGCAAGGTCAGGGGCAGGGGCTCGGGCAGGGCGATGGGAACTGCCTCGACAACTCGGGGGTGGACGGGCTCAGCGAGACCGGCGCGGACGCTCTCGGCGACGGCCTCGCCCAAGACGGTCTCCTCGAGCGCGTCGCGCGGCCGAAGGTGGTCGGCGACCTCTGCATAGGCTGCGGCATCTGTGAGACGAAGTGCCCCGTCGAGGGTGTGTCGGCCATCGTCGTCCGCCGGCGGCCGTGAGCACCGTCGACGATCTCCGCGCCGCCCGCCTCTTCGGCAGTCTGCCCGAGGAGCAGCTCGAGCGCCTGGCGTCGATCGCACAGCCGAGCGACGTGCCCGCGGGACAGCCCGTCTTCTCTCAAGGCGATGCCGCCGCGGCTCTGTTCCTCGTCGCCGAAGGCCGAATCAAGGTCCACAAGTCGTTTCGCGACGGGCGCACGGCCACCCTGCGGCACGTCGACGCCGGCGAGACGTTCGGCGAGTCCGTCCTCTTCCACGAGACGTACCCGTCCGGCGCCGAGGCCATGGCGCCGAGTCGCCTCCTGCGCTTCGGCACCGCCGACTTCCTCGCCGTCTGCTTCGAGTGCCCGGAGATCGCCGTCAACCTGATCGCCGCGATGGCGCGACTCCTGGTGCTGCTCAACCGTCGCGTCGAAGAGCTGCTTCTACCGGTGCCCGCGCGCTTGGCGCGGTACCTACTCGAGCTCGCCGACGAGCAGCTCGAGCCGGCGGTGGCGGCGCGCGACCGCGAGGGACCGCGGGTGGTCCGTCTGCCGACCACCAAGCGCGAGCTGGCGGCGCGCCTCGGGACCGTGCCCGAGACCCTGAGCCGCACCTTCGACCGCCTCAAGCGCGGCGAGGTCCTGCGCCTCAGCGGCGACCACGAACTGATCGAGATCCTGAGCTTCGAGAAGCTGCACCGCATCGCGCAGGAGTAGCGGGGGCCGCGGCCCCCGACCTGTGCTGTCGGGAGCGACCGAGGAGGACCCCGCCGCGATGTGGGTCAGCCGTCGTCGTGCCCGTCTGACGGCGCGAGGGTCGCGTCGGCGACCAAGAGGCCGACCACGAGGCCCGCGGCGATCACGAGCGCCGCGCCCAAGAGTTCGACCCCGGCGCTCGCCCCCATGAGGGCGGCCGAGACACCGCGCTGCCCGAGCGAGCCGGGCACCAGCACGGCGAGACCAGGGAGCAAGGCGAGCGCCGCCGGCCGCCGGGAGAGGCGCGCGTAGGCGTTACTCCAGAGGCCGAGCATCAGGCTGGCGAGCGCGACGCCGAGCGTCGCCCCGAAAAGCCACGCCCCGAACCGCGCGCCGATCAGGGCGATCACCACCGAGATCCCGACGAGCCACACGTCGGCCATCCGCGAGTTGGTGGAGATCAGGAGCGCGATGCTGGAGAGAGCGGCGGCGGCGATGAGCATACCGATAGTGGCAGGGCGACCAGGCGCGCTCGTGATCGGCACCAGGTCGAGATCCGCCATCACCCTGAAGCCGAGAAACGAGCCGATGCTCAGGTTGAGGAGGGTCATCATCGCACCGGCGAGGCGCGCCGTGCCGGCCGTCAGATGGCGGGCTGCGACCTCGGCGACACCGAGTGTGATGCCGAGGCCCGGCAGGAGCAGGATCACGCTGGCGAGGGCGACATTGGCCGGCCTGATCTCGGGCACGAGGTGACCGGCGGCCAGCGCGAGCAGGGCGGCGAGCAGACCGGCGAGCAGCTCGGTGAGGCGGGCGAGCCGGCTGTAGCGCCGCCCGAGCACGATCATCACACCGACGGCGAGCCCGACCTCCGCCGCCACGGCGGCGTCGACCCAGCTACCGCTGAGCAGCAGCGCGAAGGCCATCGCCCCGACCCCCGAGGCGAGCACGCCCATGAACCACGGGAACCGCACTGGGGACCGGGTGATCAGGTTGAGCTCGGCGAGCGCCTGCTCGGCGGTCAGCCGGCGTGCCGTGACGCCGTCGAGCACGCCCGACACCAGCGAGAGGCTCTGCAGGTCGATACTCGCCTCGTGGGTGCGGAGCAGCACCACGCGCTGCCGCCCGGGGACGCCGAACGAGGCCATGATCGAGGTCGGCGTCACGTGGAACTCGGCCCGCAGTCCGAGAGCGGCCGCAGCGCCCCCCAAGTCGCGTTCGGTCGCGTCGGCGTTCAAGCCGTACCGCGTGAGCGCGCCGGCCATGGCACTCAGGAACTCGATGCGTACGTCACCCTCCATGGGGTAAGTCTATCGTCAGGGCGCGGCCGGCGGCGGGAAGCGCGGCCGCTGCCGCCGCAGTTGACGCACGTCAATGGCGGCGGCCGTACCATCCCCGTAGAGTAAGCACCACACGTGGAGTGTTTACCCGTCGGTGCGCCGCATCACTGGATGCGACCGGACCGGCGAGACGAGAGGACGAGAGATGGCCCTACGCAGCATCGTGAAGATCGACGAAGACCTCTGCACCGGCTGCGGCCTGTGCGTCACCCCGTGCGCCGAAGGCGCCATCGAGATCGTCGACGGCAAGGCCAAGGTCATCAAGGAGGAGCTCTGCGACGGCGCCGGCTTCTGCCTCGCGGTCTGCCCAGAAGGGGCGCTCACCGTCGAGAAGCGCGAGGCGCCCCAGTTCGACGAGGAGGCGGCCGCGCAGAAGTTGGCCGAGAAACTGGCCGCGGCCGCGACGATCCAGCAGACCTGCTTCACCTGCGGGCGTAGCGAGATGGACGGCGTCCTCTTCCCCTGCCGCCTCAAGGGCGAGAGCCTCTGGGCCTGTGCGAAGTGCCTGCCCCAGCTCATCCACGGCTGACCGGCCGTCCCCACGCACGACAGCACCCACTACACCCACCCGGCGCCCACAACCGGTCGCCCCACAATCGGAGGTCCGATGGACAGTTACCACGGCTCAGTCAACACCATGGTCGAGAGAGCCCGCGCCGCCGGCGAAGAGACGGTGTGGGACCGCATGGAGGCGCAGGGCAAACGCTGCAGCTTCTGCGAGCAGGGCATCCGCTGCTCACTCTGCTCGCAGGGCCCCTGTCGCATCACATCCAAGGCGCCGCGCGGCGTCTGCGGCATCGACGCCGACGGCATGGCGATGCGCAACTTCCTCCTGCAGAACACCATGGGAACCGCCACGTACATGGTCCACGCCACGGAGGTCTTCAAGACCCTCGCGGAGGCCAAGCCGGGCGGCACCTTCGAGGTCAAGGACTGGGGCAAGCTCGAGACCCTCGCCGGCGCCGTCGGCACCGAGATCGAGCCCCGGGACACGCTGCCCAAACGGCTTTCGACCGCGCTCATCGCCGAGCTTTCGCGCGACCACAAGGACCCCTCCCCGCTGGTCAAGGCCTTCGCCCCGGCGCCGCGCCAGAAGGTGTGGGAGGAGCTCGGCATCTTCCCCGGCGGCGCCCTCCAGGAGAACACGGTCGCGACCGCCAACTGCCTCACCAACGTCAACGGTGACTACGTGTCACTCGCCCTCAAAGGTCTGCGCCTCGGCATCGCGACCGCCTACGGCGTGCAGGTACCGCTCGAGTTCGTCCAGGACGCCCTCTTCGGCACCCCGACGCCGCACGCGATCAAGACCGACCTCGGCATCATCGACGGCGACTACGTCAACATCGCCGTGAACGGTCACGAGCCCATGATGGGCGCGGCGCTGATCGACGCAGCCCGCATGGAGGCCGCCCAGGCGAAGGCCAAGGCGGCCGGCGCGAAGGGCCTGCGCATCGTCGGCTCGATCGAGACCGGCCAGGAGCTCGTCGCAGCGCTTCGAGGTGGACGACGTCTTCGTCGGCCTCACCGGCAACTGGCTGAACGAGGAGCTCGCCGTGGCGACCGGCGGCCTCGACGTGTTCGCCGCCGACATGAACTGCACCGTGCCGACGCTGGCCGACACCTGTCACCGGCACGGCACGCTGCTCGTGCCCGTGAGCGACCTGGTCAGCGTCCCCGGCATGGACGAGGGCGTCATCTTCGACGCCGCCAAGGCCGCCGGTCAGGCGCAGCAGCTCATCGACATGGCCGTCGCCAACTACCCCAAGCGCAAGGCGATGGGCAACGGCGCGCCCGAGCTGCGCACCGGCGACGCCGTCGCCGGCTTCTCGACCGAGAGCATCCTCGGCGCCCTCGGCGGCTCGCTCGACCCGCTGCTCGACGTGATCAAGAACGGCACCCTCAAGGGCGTCGCCGGTCTCGTCAGCTGCACGACCCTCCGCGATTCGGGCCAGGACTGCATGACGGTCGAGGTCGCGAAGGAGCTCATCAAGAACGACGTCCTCGTGCTGGCCATGGGCTGCGGCAACGCCGCCGTCCAGGTCGCCGGCCTCGAGACGCTCGAGGCGAAGGAGCTCGCCGGCCCCGGCCTGAAGGCCGTCTGCGAGCTCCTCGGGATCCCGCCGGTCCTGAGCTTCGGCACCTGCACCGACACCGGCCGCATCCTGGTGCTGGTCTGCGCCATCGCCGACGCCCTCGGCGTCGACGTGCCGTCGTTGCCAGTCGTGGCAACGGCTCCCGAGTACATGGAGCAGAAGGCGACCATCGACGCCATGGCGGCGCTGGCCTTCGGCCTCTACACGCACGTGAGCCCGGTGCCCTTCGTGACCGGCGCGCCGCGGCTCGTGCAGCTCGTGACGCAGGACCTCCCGGGCGTGACCGGCGGCAAGCTCGCCGTCGAGACCGACGCCAAGGAGGCGGTCGCCGGGATGCTGGCTCACATTCAGGAGAAGCGGACCGCTCTCGGCATCTGAGCGAGCGCCGACTAGCAGGCCGCGCGAGTGCGCGGCCAGAGACGCGAAGAGGGGCGGGCCTCACGGCCCGCCCCTCTTCGCGTCGAGCCCCTCCCGGTGCGACGGTCCGCGGTCCTCGACGGTCTGCCGCCTAGATGATTGATTCCACGAGATCAGCCTCAGGCAAGGAAAGCAAAGCAGAGAGGCCGAAGCCGACGGTGCCTAAGTCACCGTCTGCCCGGAGGCCACGATGGACGCCGACCTCGACACTCTCTGCACGGTCATCTATTGCACAGCCGACGATCTTCTGCCAGAGGCAAGAAGCAACGCCCGGCGCCGGATCACCGACGCCGAGCTGGTCACGCTCTGCGTCGCCCAGGCGATCATGGGCATCCCCTCCGACCGCCGCTTCCTCGCCGTGGCCCGCAAGCGCCTCGTCCATCTCTTCCCGGTGCTGCCCAGCCAGCCCGCCTACTGGAAGCGCCGGCGCCGGCTGGCCGACGCGATCGAGTGGCTCATGGGCGTGTTCGCAGGCCAGAGCCCGGGCTTCAGCGACGACCTGCTGCTCATCGACTCGACCCCGGTGCCCTGCGCCGCCAGCCGTGAGACGGTCAAGCGCTCGGCGCTCGCAGACGCCGCCGGCTACGGCTACTGCGCCGCCCACTCGCGCCTCTTCTGGGGCTTTCGCCTGCACCTGCTGGCTGCTCCCGACGGCACGCCGCGGGCGTTCACGCTCGCCGACCCACGACGCGGCGAGCGTGAGGTCGCGCTCGAGCTGCTCGAACGCGGCCGCGCGCGGCGGCGAGCTGCTGGTCTGCGACAAGGGCTACGCCGGCCGCGAGTTCGCGGCAGGCGCTGCCGAGCTCGGCGTACTCGTCGTGCGTCCCCGGCGCGCGCGACGAGCCCGGCGAGGGGCCGCACCTCGCGCCCATCCGCCAGCGCATCGAGTCGATCTTCTGGACCTGCAAGGACCTGCTCACGCTCGAGCGTCACGGGGCGCGCACCCTGGCGGGCCTGCGCGAGCGCATCCTGCAGCGCTTCCTCTGCCTGGCCGCCTGCATCAGCCTCAACCACCGGCTGGGACGGCCGAGCCGCGCGCTCGTCGACTACTGCGCCTGAGGCTGCGGGCGTGGAATCAATCATCTAGAACCGGGGGCGCCGTGACATCAGGCGCGCCCTGCGCTATGTTGCCTCCCAGTAGCGAGATCGCCGACAGGCCGCCGGCCGTTGCGCCGGCAACTGTGACTCGCCAGACCGATCCCTCGGGAGGGGCAATGCCAGGTCGTGCTCGGGCTTCGAGGCGCGCGTCCGCCGCCGCCCTCGCGGTCGTCCTCGTCATGATCCTGGTCCTCGTCGCGGGTTGCGGCGGCGACGCGGGCGACGCGTTCGTGGGCGACTGGACCAGCGCGGCCATGGGCGACGCGGTCATCACCGTCACGAGGGACGACGGCGACTTCACCATCCGGCTTCCCAACAAGACCTACGAGGGGCAATTCGAGGACGACGCGGTGTTCGCTCCATTCGACGACCCGACCATCGTCCTCGAGACGAAGGGCGAGGACCTCATCATGCGCTTCTACAAGGAGGGCAACGCCCTCCTTCTCAAGCGGGTCGAGTAGGTCCTCTCCTCGCGGCACCGGCCCCCCAGCAGGGCGGCGAGCGGAACTGGTGGGGGCGGGCCGCAGGGCCCGCCCCCACCGCACGATATCCCACCGTCAGCCTCTCAAGTGGATCGCACGCGCCGGACCTCGCCGCCGGCGCCGGCGCACACGATAGCCCTGCCGCCTTCGACCCAGAGCACGCGGCGGACCTCGGTCGCGAACGGTCGCGCTTCCGCAAGCCGTGTCTCGAGGTTCGCGTCCGACGCGCGCACCAGCCCGAACGCGGTGCCGACGGCCACCCTGCCGTCGATCGCATGGACGGCCAGACAGGTGACCCCTCCCCCGGCGTCGACGCTGCGTAGCCTCTCGCCCCCGCGCCACAACGCGACGCGCTCGTCGTCGTAGGCGACGACCCATCCATCGCCGGGCGCGCCTGTCAACGCCACCACCGTGCGCCCGCCGGCCTGATCGCCACCCAGGACCGACGCCACGCCCTGGCCGCCCACGTCAGCGACGTGCACGTCGCCGTTCGCCGTCCCGACGGCGACCAAGCGGCCGTCCAAGGAGAAGCCGAGAGCGGTCGGCCGCTCGATGCCGTCGAGCAGCGAGCGGCCGATCTCGCTTGTCAGAAAGAAGCCGGAGACCACACGGCGGTCGATGCTCGCGGTGACGACCAGCGTGCCCAGTGGACTGACGGCGAAGCAGTCCGCCTCCTCGATCACCCCCGAGCGGACCACCGGGACCGGATTCTGCCCCGACTGTGGAACCTGGTCGGCCGCCTCGAAGGAGAGTTCGAGGACACGACCGCCGCCGTCCACGAAGGCGACGTGCCGTGCGGAGGCCGCGCCGAGGCCGAGCGGCCGAACGACCTGAAGCCGCTTGCCTCGACTTTGGGCCCCGTCCCGGAAGAGCGCGATGTCGCCCGCCGCCCCCAGGACGACGTACTCGTCGTCGCCGAGACGAGCGATGTCGATCAGCGGGCCGGCGTCGAAGAGCGCCGAGACGGCGGGCGGCGGCGATCCCGGGGCCGCCCCGCTCGCATCACCCGGAGGCGTCCCGGCGGCCCCGGCCTCACCGCCCGCTCCATCGGCGTCGGCCCAGATCGGACGCTCGTGCCCGCCGTCCCTCTCCCACAGCGGCCTGTCGTCGAACCCCCCGCCCATCGCCCCGCTCCCTCCGGCCTCACCGCCCATGACGCCGTTGCCGGCATCTCCGCCGCCCGGCGTCCCTTGCCCGAGACCCTTGTCGCTCGCCGCCGGACCGGCACCCGTGCCCGTCGCCCACACGGGGCCACCCCCCGCACTCGCGGTGTCCGGCGCGTGCGTGACCGGCGCACCGGACACAGGGGCAGCGTACACGTCGCCGTGCACCAGCCGTGCGCGCCACGTCAGGGACAGCACCGCCGCGGTCTGCATCCAGGTGATGCCGAGACCGAAGAGCAGCACGCCCGCCGGCGCCACGAAGGCGCCGATGACCGTGATGCCGATCTGCCACACCGGGCTCGTGAACACGGGGACGCGCCGCGAGACGCTGAGGCGCGAGAAGATGCGTCCGCCGATGACGGCGGAGACGCCCAGGGCGAGGGCAAGCGCGAAGTACGAGATCACCCACACCGGGCGGAACTGGGGCACCGCCAGATCGGGGATCCGGATCGCATCGAACGGCAGCGCGCCCGTCTCCGCAGCGGCACGCCTGAGACCCGCCCAGAGGGCAACCCCCATCCCGATGTAGAGCGCCTCGAAGGCCAGGACGACGACGGACGACCACCCCGGGCCGTAGCCCTCAACGGCCATGAAGCGCACCACCGCCTCATTGTCGCTCCCCTCCGCGCGACCCGCGGCGGCCGCCACCTGGCCCATCACGACCAGCTTGCGCAGGATCGGCAGCGACACGATCACGACGCCCGCGCAGAGGACGAGGACGCCCCAGCCCGCGGATCCCCAGTGCTCGTCGGTGGCCAGCAACAGCCGCTCGAGCCATACCGTCGGACCGGTCCCGGCCGCCGCGGCGATGCTCTCCCCGGCGGCGGCGGAGAAGCCCCCGACGACGACGACGGCGACCGCCAGCAGCGGGAACAGCCAGCCACCGGCGCGGCGCCACGAGGCCACACCGATCAGCACGAGCACGGCGAGGTCGATCCAGCCCCAGAGCGATGTAGCCGCCGCGCGGAGTGTGCCGCCGACGGCCTGCAGGCCGTCGGCGGCGCTGAACGCGGCGGCAGCTCCACCGGTCGCCGCACCCGGTTCCGCGAGCGTCGGATACACGACGAGCGGCGCCAGCACGGCCAGGACCATCACGAGGATCCCGAGGGCGACCAGCGCTTCGCCGTGACGCCGGCTGGCGGGCCAGGCGCTGCTGCCGGCGCCGACCACGGCGAGACCCACCAGGAGCAGGGTCGGCAGCCACAGCCAGCGGCCGCCCATGTCGCCCAGCCACATGGCGTTGGTCGTCGCGGCGACGCCGGTGGCGATCGCGAGCCACGCCCAGCCGTACCTCCGCATCTCCACGGCCCCGCACCCGACGAACACCAGAGTGAACCCGCAGCCCAGGAGCAGCGCAACGACGACGCTCCCGCCGAGGACACCGAGCCAGACGGCGAGCCCCAGCAGCGGGAGCGCGATCAAAGCGCCGAGGGCCTTGTCCGAGCTCACGCCACCCCCCTCTCGTCGCCCGATCACCCGTGGCCGCGCACGGGCGTCAGCGGGTCGCGTCCGCCGAGGCGACGTCCGGCGCCGAGAGGCGGACGACCTGCAGGCCCACGTCGGCGAGGAAGTGGGGCAGTTCGCGCACCGCGACACGGTTCGCCTCCTGCATCGCCTCTGAGAGGTCGTCCCAAGGGACCAGGTATGGACTGGTCTTGCGCTCGAGATCCTTGGCGCCGGTGCGGAAGGCCCAGCCCGCCGCGCGGCGCTCGTCGCACCAGCGCTCGTGCTCCATCTGCGCCATCACGTCGAGCTCGTCCCCGGTGAACGAGAACCGCTCCGCCTCCCAGTCCGACAGCGGCGCAATGTCGCAGCCCACGGCGACCAATCGCGCGACCACGTGGTCCGCCTGGCGTCGGTTCGACTCGCGAAGATCGCCGGGGAGGCGCTCCCAGGGCACTACCGCGGGGTTGGAGCTCTCCGTCTCCCCGAGCGCGAGCCGCTCGACCATGTAACTCTCGTGGATCGCATGAGCGATCGTCTCGTGGGTGCCGGCGAAGAGCCGGTCGGGGTCGCAGACCCAGCTGATGACGGCAAAACCCGACAGACCCTCGAAGCCTTCGGCGTCCGCGACCAGACCGGCGAGCCCGGTATCGTACGACATGCGCACGACGACCGGCACCGAGCGACGCCGCGCGCGACGATGGACGGCGAGCGCGGCGGACAGGCCGCGCGAATCGTCGTCGAGACAGACGTAGGCGATGCTCACCGGCGGGCGCCGCTTGGGCCCTCCGTCGAGGAAATCGCCGCGCTCGAAAACGGCCGAGGTCACGTCGACCTCGACGGGGATCAGGTCGCACGATTCGATGAGACGCGGCCATCGCACCTGCATGGCCGCGCACCTCGCGCGCGCCTCACGGTCGACCACCGTCACCGTCAGCCGGCGCTCGCTCCCCGGACCCGTGCGCCACCACTCCCGGGCCGAGCGAGCCACGACGTTGCTCCCCATGTTCCCGCAGCCCACGACCAGCACGTGCGGAGCCGCACCGGCGCTCGTCTCGTCCTCGATGGAGAACGGCGGATACTGGCGGACGAGGACGCGGGCGCCGCTCTCAAAGACGTTGAAGAACTCGAGACGCATCAGGTCCTCGACCGAGCCGCGGAGCTCCTGCTCTTTCAGGAGGCGGCAAAGGTCGCCGTCCACGATATGAACGTAGCAGTCGAGAGGAGACCCGCCGCTCTCGCGACTCAGGTCCCGGCAGCGCAGAGCCACCTCGGCGTTGACGGCGTCCTCGCCGCAGACGGCGAGCACGCGCTTCGCGTGGCCGGCGCGGGCGCGGCGCAGCAGCTGCGGGTCGCTGGCGTCGCCGAGGAGGACCGTGATGCCGCGTTCGCGCAGGCGGTCGAGGTGGTCGTTGAGCTCGTCGTTCTCGATCACGACGACGCGCTCGGAGCGGTCGGCGAGCGTCTCGGCGACGAGAAGTCCTTTGCGACCCAAGCCGCAGATCAGTGTGTGGTCGCGAGCGAAGCGCAGACGGGCGAGGCGCAGACGTTCGCTGAGGAGCGCGGCGACGGCGGCGACGGCCGTTACCATCGTCACGGCTGGAGCGAGGAAGCGCGCCACCTGCAGCTCCCACGGCACCCAGCCGTTCACAGAGCCCGACTCGATGGTGAAGAGCTGAAGGTCGCGATAGAGGATGTCCCAGAAGGTGCGTTGCTCGCCCGCTGCGTCGAAGTAGCGCGCGAAGCCGACGTAGCCGAGCACGAGCGCGACCACGGCGGCCGCCACGATCGCCGGCCACTGCAGGCGACGCACGAAGCTGCGGAGGCGCCGGGACGGCGGCGTGCGATCCGGCGGCGGCGTGTGCTCCGGCGGCGTGCGATTCGTCCGGGACGCCGCCGCGCGCGCCGACTGTGTCGGGTCGCCGTTCACCGGGTTCAGGGCCGCTCCACCTTGACCCACAGCAGGAGCGCCCCGCGCTCGGATGCGTAGGCGACGATCTCGGCCGTGCCGCCTTGGCCGCGGGAGCCCCCGCCGTCCCACACGGCGACGAGGACGTCGCAGCGGTCGACGATCCATCGCCCCTGCATCTCGTAGCCGGTCTCGCGCGTCGGCGTGGGCGGCACCACCTCGGCGGTCTGCGCCCGCTCAAGGAACCCGGCGAACTCGCGCTTCGACTCCTCGGTCTCGAAGTCGCGCGCGTAGTCGTCGGCGGGGAAGGGCAGCACCACGGACAGAGTCGTGCCGGGCAGGGCGAGCGCCTCATGGGCGACGAGCCGGTCGGCGCCCTCGGCGAGCGCCGAGATCATCTCGATCCGCGCCCGGGCGCCGTCGCCCTCGTCGCCCGCCAGCGCGAGCACGTGACGCAGGCCTTTCCTCACCCGGCCCGCCGCCCCCTCGGGGTCGTCGAACCCGCGGTGACCCGTCACGCCGACGCGGATCACACGCGGCGCGGCAGGCGCCGGCTCCCCTTGCTCTCGGCCGGCGCCGCTCACGCCCCCTCCATCAGCTCGAGGAAGGCGCGCGCGTCGACCTGCAGCTCGAGCTGGCCCTCCGGCGGCAGGCTGGAACGTTCGTAGCGCAGCCTGCCGCCCAAGCTACTGGTGTCGAGGATCGCCTCCATCGAGCGCGCCCCGTTGCGGTACCGCTCGATGCCGATGAGGGCGCGCAGCAGGCCGTCGTCGATCTGCAGCCGACCCTGGCGGAAGAGCCGCGGCGCCTTGCCGCTCAGCATGCCGCGCAGGAGCAGAGCGCGACGCAGCATGTAGGCGACGTCGTCCGGCCCGACGGGGTTGGGGCCGAGCACGTTCACGTAGCCCTTCAGCCGGCTGATGAAGTCGGGCTTCTTCGCCGCCTTCTCCGCCTCCTCGTCGCGCATCTCCGCGAACTGCTGGAACGTCGAGCTCGTCCCGCCGGCGAACACGAAGATGGCCGGCCCGACCGGATGGTAGACGGCAGCCTCGCGGAACTCGCCGTCCTGCATGGGCGCGAGGAAGTAGCGCAGCCAGCCGAGGCGCTGGCCGGCCAGAGGCGTGTCGAACTCGTCCCAGAAGACGAGCGGCAGCGCCTGTCTCAGGACCATGTCGCGGACCTGATGGAACGCCGGCGGCAGCTCGTCCTCGGAGCGCGACTGCGAGAGGTTGAAGGTGACGGTCTCGAGCCGCCCCGGGAGCAGCACCTTGGCGATCTGCTTGACGGCGAACGACTTGCCGGCGCCGGGCGGCCCGAAGACGGCGATCGACAGGGGGCGTTCGAGCCGAGCGCCGCGGAGGAAGTCGGCGATGTACCCGGCCATGATGTTGCGCACTGCGCGCATGCCCTCGATCTCGCCGCGGTCGACCGACGACCACTTCCCGACGGCCTCCGTCGGGATGCCGGCGGGCAGGCTCTCGGGACCCTGCACGGCGACCTCGCAGGCGACGGTGGCGAGGTCTCTGTCGCCGAGAGCCTGCACGAGGATGCTGGAGCCGGCCTTCGGGGCCGCGGCGAACCGTACGGTGGCGAAAGTGGCCGGGCGTTCACCGGCGAAGTCGGTCGCAACCGCGCCGTACGGGAAGCGCAACCCCTGGACGCGCCGCACGTCCCCGGCGTCGTTCACGTTGAGCGGCGCGCCCTCCGCGTCGACCACCTCGTAGCCCCCGCCGTGCAGGGTGCGCATGGCGTGGAGGCCGCGCTCGAGAGCGGGGCACGGGTCGACGTCCCCGCGCGCGGCGGCGAGCACGAGCGCCGCGCACACGCAGGTCGCGTGACCGAGCACGAGACCGGGGCGCTGCTTCTCCCAGTCGCCCTCCTGGGCGCTCGGGTCGAAGATGAGTGTGAGCCCTCCGTCGCGGTCGACCACGACCACGCCCGCCGGGCCGAGGTTGACGACCACGCGCCGCGCCTTCACGAGGCCGGTCGAGCGGACCGCGCCGTCGATCTCGCGTGCCGTCCTCTCCCAGGTCAGGGGCGTCCCGACCTGGACGCTGCCCTTGCGCAGGTCGTTGACGGGGACCACGACGGTCAGCGCATCGGCGAAGCCCTCGCTGAGGCGCCGCCAGAGCGGGCCCTCGGTGAGCGGCGCCGTCATCTTGAGCACGATCGCGCCGGGCGGGGCGTTCGCATCGAGGAGCCGCGACCACACCGCGTCGGCCGTGCGGAAGCCCAGGTCGGAGTCGTCGATGGCGAGCACGGCCGGAGGGGGCCCGTCCGCCGGGTACAGGCGCTCGAGATCGCCGGCGCCCTCGGGACACGTCTGGCCCCAGAATCCCACCATACGCCAGGCGAACGCCTTCTTCTCACCCAGACTGCGAGGGTGCAGCGCCCACGACGTCCAGGTCCGGTTGAGACCGGCGTAGGACGGCGAGGCGAGCGCCTGCGCGGGGACGGCGGGGCCCGCCACGCGGAAGCCGGTGGCCGGCGGCGGATCGGCGGCGAGGATGGTCTCGGTGAGGCCGGCCAGCAGGGCCGCGCCGCCCGGCTGGGCGGCGGCGCGGCACTCGAAGCCGGCCCCCCAGATCTCGGGGAACTCGATCCCCGCCGGGCCGCCCCCGGGGTTGATGAACATCCAGTCGACCGTCACGTCGCCGACGACGGCGACCGTCTTCTTGCGAGCGGCCATCTGCTCCCCCTGTGTCCCGACCTGTCGCCTGATCTCAGGCGGCGGTGGTCATTGCCGCGATCGCGCTCTGCGGCCGGCTCAGCGCTCCAGAGCGCGTCATCCCGTCACCTCGACTCGCTCAAGTCCGGCGCATGAATCGGCGATCCTCGACTCACTCCGCCGGGAAGTCCGCCAGGGCGGTCGCGTAGTCCTCCTGCAGCGCGAACGCGCCCGTGAAGACGGCCTTCGGGTCGCCCTTCTCGTCGACCGTCTCCAGACGGCCGACGCGGGCGCACTTGTTCTCGATGAAGCCGAAGTCCGTGAGGGTGTCGTAGACCTTGTCCCACAGCTCTGCCTTGGCCTGGTGGTAGGGAAGCTCCGACAGGCCGCGGGCCGTGCCGCCCCGCCAGGAGCGCAGCCCCTCGGCGTCGGGGCCGGCCGGGTCGGCGGCCCAGTGGAAGTACTCGGCGAGCAGGCGATGACGCTCGCGGCCGCCGGCGTTCAGCGGCACCGCAAGCACCTCGCCGGCCGGCAACGTGCCCCGGTGCAGTCGCTCCTCGATCTCCGCCACCCGCGCGCGCACGGTGTCGCTCGCCTCGCGGTCGGCGAGATGATCCAGGTAGGCGACCTCGCCCAGCTGGCGGTGATAGAAGGCGAGCACGCGGGCGCCCTCTACCTCGCGCTCGCTGAGGTACGGCTCCAAATCGTAGAAGAGGCGCGACCATACGGCGATCGGGACGCGACGGCGCCAGCGCTCGCGCTCCGAGCCCTTCATCGTCTGGGGCAGGTCGTGATAGGCGTCCGGCGCCACGAACTGGCCCCAGTAGCGGTCGTCCCACGCCAGCGCCCCGAGCAGCTCCTCCTCGGAGAGGCCGTAACGCGAGGCGGCAAGCAGGCTGACGACGCGGTCGACGAGCTCGGCCCCATGACTCGATGGGTCGGCGAGACCGGCGAACATCTGGCGGATCAGGCCGGGCGTGTCGGCCGCCAGCGGCTGCGCGCCGGCACCCGAGCTCCAGCGCCGCGCCTCCTCGAAGGCCAGCCGCAGGTAGAGGGGCACCCGGCAGCCGGCGAAGCTCTCCAGCACGGTCGTGCGCTGCTCGTCGGAGAGCGCGCGCTGCGCGTCGACGAGCCACTTGTCGAGCAGCAGCGCAGCCTCGTCGACGGTCATCTCCTCGAGCTCGACCACGTGGTCCTCGTCGAGCTTGCGCTGCAAGTTGGCCAGGCACTCGCCGGGGGTCGTGCTGACGACGATGTGCACGTTCTCGGGGACCTTCTCGGGCAGCCAGACGAGGCTGCGCGCGTTGTTCGCGTCGGAGAGCTGGTCGAGAGCGTCGAGGAAGACCCAGAGCGGCTTGTTGCCATCCGCCAGCGCGAGCTTGTCGGGGAACTGCTGGACGAGGTCCTCGTACGCACGCCCGCCGGTCGTGCCTGCCTGACCGTAGAGCGATTCGATCTTGGCCGAGAGGTCGTCCAGCATCTCGCGGCCATCACCGGAGCTCGTGGCGCCGATGAACTTGGCGATCACGTTGACGTCTGGTGGTTGCCCGTCACCCTGAGCGGCCTGCACGGCCCGGGCCAGCACGGTCGACTTGCCCGAGCCGGAGCCGCCCCAAAGGGCCAGAGCCTGGCGCCCGGTGGCCATGAGGTAGTCGCGGATACCGTCGAGGGCGGCGACGCGGCCGGTGAAGAACCGCGTCCGCTCGCGGACGAACTCGGCGACGGCCACGGCTTCGAGCTCCGCGGCGGTCATGCTGCCGGCGGCCGCGAGCTGCCCGCGGATGACGCCGGCCAGACCGTCGCAGACGTCGCGGCAGAGCGTGCCGGGGACGTCGCCCGGGTCGCGCTCGGCGGGGTCGCAGTCGGGATCCGCCGAGAGGGCCCCGATGTGCCGCACCGACGGGCCGGACGCGCCGTTGCTGCCCGCCACCCACGCGGCCGGGTAGGAGACGTAATGGTCGCCGAGCTTCTTGCGGAGCGCCGCCCTCAGGTCGGCGAGCGCCCGGTCGGCTGCGTCGTCCAGCGACCCGTCGTCGCGGAAGTTGCGGTAGGCGCGCGCCGGGTCCTTCTCGGGCAACGGCCGGACCGTGTCGGGCAGCCCGTCGAGCTTGCGCACGAAGCAGAAGACGTGCTCGGCGGCGTCGGGCACCGCGAGAGCGCCCTCGATGATCTCCTGTTCCGTCGCCGAGGCCTTGTACTTCACCATCGCCTCATCGGACAGCGTGACCCTCGGGAGAGCCTCGAGCAGCACGGCGCGCACGACCGCCTCCTCGTGGCTCCAGGCGTCGGCGGTCGCGAACTCGCCGTGCGGGTCGCGGGCCTTGAGGTGGTGCACCGCCGGCACGGAGTTCTCGTCGGCCTCGTCCTCCCGCCCATACCAGCGCGCGAGCCGGGCTTTGCCGGCCGGGTCGTCGACCGCGGCGAGGATCCGCCCATACTCGTCGGCCGGGATCCGCGGCGGCAGCGGCAGCCAGCCGTACCGATCGCCGAGCAAGATCAGGAAGTTCGGCTTGATACCCGTGTCCTGGCAGCGCTGGAGCTCCGTCAGGCAGATCGTCATCGTCTGCTGGTCGAGCCCCGCCTCGTCGCTCACGCCCCAGCGCAGATCGATGGGCTGGAAAGTGGCGCCCGCCGCGGCGCAGAGCCGGCTGAGGGCGGGATAGACGTGCTCCTGCAGGGCGTCACGCTCAGCGCGAAGGTCGCTGAACGTGGAGCTCACGAACACCCGGAACGTGCGCGTCGTGTGCGGCATCAGACCGCCCTACCCCCGCGGCGGGAGACACGGCCGCACGGCGTACTGCTCGCTCATCACAGCTCCTCCCTGCTCCGTCGGGAGCATTCTATACGGGCACGTGCCGAAGCCTGCACGGCCGACACGCGATGTCGGTGGCGGCGTCTCGCATCACCCACCGTCGGCACTCTCACGACCGCAGGTGAGACACCACCGGGCGCCTCGCGGATTCATCCCGCCGCAGTAGAGGCAGACGATCTGTGCCTCGACGCCGACGTCGATGCCGTCCCTCGCGCGGTTCGGAGAGGGCGTGGTTGTATCGTGTCGCCCACGCTCCGAGCTGCCGGCGAGGCTCCCCATGACCTCTAGAATGAAGACGTTGCCGCCCTCGTCGGCGCCGCACACGCGATCACCGAGGGGGCTGAGGGCGCACGACGTGAGAGCACCGGGGCCGGGGAATCGGACGACCTCCTCGCATGTCCGTCCGTCCCAGAGCCTGACGGTCTTGTCGTCGCTCACGGTGACGATGAATGCGCCCTCGAGGCCGATCGCGCACCCCGTGACGGTGCCCCGATGGCCGGGGTTCGACGCCCGTTCCTCGAACGTCGTCGCATCCCAGAGCTTGACGTGGCCGAACCGCTCCCCCGAGACCAGGAAGGACCCGTCGGGGCTGAAAGCGCATGTCGTCACGACGTCCAGGGGCTTGGAGAGCGAGGCGAGGCGCTCGCCTGTCTCAACATCCCACACGGTCAGAGGACGGAATGCTGCGACAGTCCGGCCGTCGGGGCTGACGGTGCAACCCAGGATGCGGTCGCCGAAGCCGCCCGTCTCCAGCTTCGCCAGTTCCAAGCCAGTGGCCGGATCCCAGAGCCTCACCGCGCCGTCGTAACCGCCCGACGCGACGTACGAACCGTCCGGGCTGAAGGCGCACGACGTGACCGCGTCGGCGTGCCGGGGGAACGTACCCACGTGCTCCCCCGACTCGGCGCCCCACACCCCGAGCGTACCGTCGCCGCTTGCCGAGACGATGATCGAGCCGTCGGGACTGAAGTCGCACGCCGTCACGGCGTCGGTGTGGCCACGCAGCGCGGCTCGCTCCTGCCCCGTCTTCGCGTCCCAGAGCTTCAGGACCTTGTCGCGGCTCGCCGACACGACCGAGGTGCCGTCAGGGCTCACAGCGCATGCGGTCACGGCGTCGGCGTGGCCACGCAGCGTGGCTCGCTCCTGCCCCGTCTTCGCGTCCCAGAGCTTCAGCGCGCCATCCTGGCCCGCCGAGACGACGAACGATCCGTCGGGGCTGAACGCGCAGTCCGTGGCCGGCCCCGCGTGAGCGGGGGATGCCCGGGGACCTTCGATGACCCCCGCGTCCCACACTCTGAGGGTCTTGTCCCGGCTCGCGGAGACGATGAGCTTCCCGTCACGGCTGACGACGCACGCCTTCACGGCGTCGGTGTGGCCGAGCAGCACGGCGCGCCCCTGCCCCGTCATCGCGTCCCAGGTCCTCACCGTGCCGTCTTCACTCGCCGAGACGACCAGAGAGCCGTCGCCGCTGAGGGCGCAGGTCGTGACGGGGCCGCCGTGACCCTCCAGTACGACTCGGGCTCGCCCGGTCACGGCGTCCCAGATCCGGACGGTCGCGTCCCGGCTCGCCGAAACGATGATCGAGCCGTTGGCGCTGATCGCACAACGGGTGACACCGTCCGTGTGACCCTCAAGCACTGCCTGCTCCCGCCCGGTCGCCACCTCCCAGATCCTCACGGTGTGGTCCCGGCCGGCGGAGACGACGGAGGAGCCATCCGAGCTGAAGAGGCAGTCGTCGACGGAATCAGTATGGCCGCGCAGGACCGCACGCTCCTCGCCGGTGCGCGCGTCCCAGAGGCGCAGCGTCTTGTCGAAGCTGGCGGAGGCGATGCACGACGAGTCCGGGCTGATCGCGCACGCCCAGACGAAATCCTTGTGACCTGTCAGGGTGACTCGCTGCTCCGCTGACCCGACATCCCAGACGCCGAGTCCGTAGTAGCCGACTCGCGTGAGCAAGTACGTACCATCGGGGCTGAAGACGCATGGCCCCGAGACGTCGCCGCCGAGAGCCATGAGAAGGTGGCCGGTCCTCACATCCCAGACCTTCACTTCGTTCGTGCGCGCCGTCGCGACGAGAGCGTCATCCGCACTGAGCGAGCAGGCCTCCAGCAGATCGGAGTGAGCAGCCAGTGTGGTCATCGCCCTTCCCGTCCTCGCGTCCCAGAGCGTCAGTGTGCCGTCCTTGCAGGCGGACACGATGCGAGAACCGTCAGAGGTGACGGCGCAGTCCACCACCGCGTCCGCGTGACCGGCCAGGGTCCGCCTCAGCGCGGTCGACTCGCGCGGCCGGGCCGTGCTCCGCAGCCATGGGAGCGCGTCGCTCGAGCGTCTCCGGCGCACGTACGACTCAAGGAGGCTGCAGACTGGCTCATCCTCCCACTGCAGCCGGTTGTAGAGCTGCTGGAACGGGAACGTCGGCAGTGCCGCGAGGTCGACGTCCTGCAGATTGTGCAGCTCGCGTTCGAGGGCACGCGAGAAGGCCGTGAGCGCCGCATGGCGCTCCGCGGGTCTCGGCTCCGCCGGCAGTCCTGCCACCGCGCTCATGCCGTGGCTCTCACATCCCGAGGAGCCCGAGTCCGCGCGCTGCGCAGAGGAGCAGGAGCTGGCGCAGCCCGCGGACCAGGTCCGCCGTCGCCAGGTAGGTGTCTGCGGCGCTCGCGCGCGCGACCTCGTCGGGGTCGCGCGCCTCAAAGGCCGCCGCCATGCGCGCGACGTCCTCGGGTGGGATCCAGCTGTAGCCCAGCACCACCCCGGTCACCCGGTCGACCAGCTCTGTGTACTTGCGGGCACCGAACGAGCCGGTACCGACCCACTCGTGGACGTTCACCCTGAGCTGCGCAAAGGCGGTTTCGTCCTCGAGGGTCAGCACGACGTCGTCCTGCAAGCGCGAGGCGTACATGTCGAGGCTCATGTGCTGGGCACCACCTGCCATCCGTCGTGCCTTCGCCGACCGACAGACACCAGTCAAGACTACACGATGAGTCGGCCGCCGCCGCCGAGCGCGCCACGCAGTAGAATGCGGGCGAGCTCTGACGGGTCATCCCGGCCGAAGGGAGTCTGCGGCGTGTCACCGATGCTCGGAGATCGACGTGCCGTGCTTTCCGACTTGCGGGACGCGCTGGGTCGGGAGCGGCACACTCTCGCCCGGTATCCCGAGCTGGCGTGGCAGCAGGTGCACAATCGAGCCCGTGGGGACGCGCGGACGGGAGCCACCGTCGAGCTGCTCGACCGCTCCGCGGCGACCGGAACGCGCCTGACGACTCCGTGGCTGCGACAGGTCTGGGCGCCTCCAGACCTGGCTGAGCTCGTCTTCCAAGGGCACGCGGACTGGGTGCTCGCCGTGGCCGCCGGCAGTTCGGGCAGCGTGCTCCTCACGGGCGGGCGGGATGGCTTCCTCTTCCTGTGGGATGCCGGGACGGGGCGTCGGCTGGCCAGGCTCGACGCCCGCGGCGCCTGGGTGCACGACTGCGTCCTCTGGGGACACGACCGGCGGGCCTTCTCGTGCGGCGGAGACCACTTGGCCTGCGTCTGGGACCTCGACACTTCTACGATGGTGCAGGCGTTCGAGCACCCCGATGAAGTGCGCGGCTGCGCCGTGCACCAGCGACGCGGGCTGTTCGCAACGGCGTGCTACGACGGCGGCGTCCGGGTGGGCAACCTCTCGGAGCCTCGCCTGGTGTGCGGCGTCCGGGCGCACGAGGACCGCGCGAACACGGTCGCGTTCACCCAGGACGGCGCGTGCGTCGTGTCCGGCGGACGCGACGGCTACCTCTGCGTGACCGACATCGCGACGGGCGCCGTGGTACGGCGTGCGCAGGCCGGCTCCAACTGCTTCAGGGTCGCGATGTTCCCCGACGATGGACGCTTCGCCGTCGCGCACGGCAACGGCGACGTGTCGCTGTGGGCGGTAGACGCCCTGCGCGAGATCGCGCGCGTGCGCGGCGCCCACAGCGGGGAGGCGATCGCGTGTGCGGTCGCCGCGGACGGCACGCGCGTGGTGACGGGAGGGACAGACGGCGCGGTCGCGATCTGGTCCGCCGACGGGCTCGCGCCGATGGCCCGGCTCGGCGGACACGGGAACGCCGTCTTCGCCTGCGCCTTCCTGTCGTCCACCCGCGTGGCGACGGGGTCCGCCGACAACACCGCGCGCCTCTTCGATGTCGGCAGACTCGCCGGCGAGAGTCACGCCGAGCTCGAGGCGCCGGTCCTCTCCGGCCCGGTGTGGAGCGTCGCGGCCGAACCCGACGGCACCGTGGTCGCCGTCGACGGCACCGGCAAGATCGTTCGCTGCGACCCTCTTCAGGGTGGGGTGATGGCAAGCGGATCGATGGACGCAGGCCAAGGCCCGTTCCGCGTCTCCGCGCCGTCGAGCGCCGGCGGCCACCTCGCCGTCGGCTGTCCGACCGGCGAGGTGTGCCTGGTCGAACGGGTGTCGTTCGAGCACGAACAACGATGGCCCTGTCATGAGGGGTGGGTGTCATCGTGCTCGTGGAGCGCCGACGGGCGCGACCTCCTGACCTCGGGCGTCGACGGCTCCGTCGCGATTTCCCGAAGGGTGTTCGGCGGCGGGTTGCTCACGAGGGCGAAGATCAGCCTCGCGCCCGCGCAGGTCCTCGGCGCTTCCTGGCTACCCGACGGCTCTGTCCTCGTGGGCACGGGAGACTCGGTCCTGGTCTGGGACCCTGCGACAGGCGTGTGCCCCGCCCTGCACGCCGGCGGCGAGGCCGCGGTCGCCACCGTGGTGCTCGGGAGCGGCTACGCCGCGGCGGTGTTCGTCGACGGCCGCGTGGCCGCGTTCGACGCCACGCTGCTGGGCGTGGAGGCGACGCTCGATCACGTGCGCCACGCGACCTTCGGGTCGCACGACCTGAACCAGGCCGTCTACGCCGCCGCAGCCTCCGGACCACGGACCATCGCGATCGGCGCCACGAACGGTGTGACGGTATGGGACGTCGTCGCTCGGCGGGTCGTCGCACACGTCCCCGTCAGCGGCGCCGTGTACAGTGTGTGCGTCGTGAAGTCGCGCGGAGGCCCGCTCCTCTGCGCCGGGGACACGGCGGGCCGCCTGAGCGTGTTCGAGCTTCGCGGGACGAAGAGAAGGGGGCGACAGTGATTGACGCGGAGACGATGCAGTTGCTGGGCAGCGCCGTGCAGGCTGCGCGAGGCGGAGGAGAGTCGCGCGCCGAAGCCCTCATAGGCGTCAAGCTCGCCGAGCGCAACATCGACGCGCTCGGCATCGCCGTCTCGTCCGAGGAGATGATGGACTTCCTCGGCAACGCGGCCGCCGTGTACGAGGGTATCGGGATGCTGGACGTCGCGGCCCAGCGCATGACCCGCCTGTGCCAGCTGGCGGAGCAGGGCGCGCCTAACACGGTGGAGACGGCCGGCGATTACTCGCGGCTGGCGCTCCTGCTGGAGAAGCACGGCGACGCCGACGACGCGCTCATGGCACTGGAGAGATCCGCCGAGCACCTGAGAGGCGCCGGAGCGTATGAGCGCTACGCCTCAGGCTACGAGAGCTTCTTCGCGCGCCTGCGCGGTGCCGGAAGTCAGGGCGCCGGGGCGGACTAAGGGTCGATCAGCGGCCGTGAGAGCCTGGACGTTCGGCGCTCGGAGTGGCCGACCACCGATCGGCCTGCGTTCACCATGACCCCACGAGTCCGATCCCGCGGTCTGCGCAGAGGCGGAAGAGGTGGCGCAGGGCGCGCGCATCATCGGCGCTGACCGCGTAGTGGGCGCCGTCCGAAGCGCGCGCGACCTCATCCGGGTCGCAGGCCTCAAACGCGGCCGCCATGCGGGCCACCTCTTCCGGAGGAGTCCACTCCTCGCCCAGGTTCAGGCCGGCGACCTCGTCGACGACGTCGAGATAGACCTTGCCGCGGAAGGAGCCGCGCCCGCTCCACTCGCAGAGCGGCAGGCGCAGGCCGTCCAGGGCCGCTCTGTCCTCGGAGGTCAGCGTGACATCCCACGCGGTCCGTGACAGGTAGATGTCGAGGCCCACAGTCGCGCCTCTGCTCACTACATCCCGAGGAGCCCGAGGCCGCGGTCGGCGCAGACGCGCAGCAGCTTGCGCAGCGCCCGAACTTCCTCGGCGCTCGTGTCGTAGCGGTCGTCGGCAGTGGCCTGCGCGACCGTCTCGGGGTCGCAGGCCTCGAAGGCGGCCGCCATCCCGGCCACCTCCTCCGGCGGAGTCCACCCCATCGTCAGGCAGACGTCGGCGACCGCATCGATGACACTGATGTAGACCTTGCCGCGGAAGGAGCCGTCGCCGACCCACTCGCAGAGCGGCAGGTCGAGGGCCGCGAAGACCGCCGCGTCCTCCGGCGTCAACACGACATCGTCGGGCGAGCGCGAGGCGTAGGTGTCAAGTCCCATGGTCCTCCGTCCTGCCTGCCACCGACGGGTCGAGGCGTGACGCCCGTCCGCACCTCATCGTCCCACGCACCGGCGGCACGGTCTAGAGCTCCCCTCGCCGAGCGAACACCCCAGGCGTGCGGCGAGATCGGATCAGGACACCCTAGACCCGGATCCTTCCGATGAACCCGACGGACTCCTCGTACCCGCACGGGCGACAGACCCGATACTCGTTCTCCTGGGCCCCCCACGGCCCTATCGAGTCCCAACCGCCTTCGTCCTCCCAACGTCACTCGCTCTCGAACGCATGCGGCTCGACGAGGCCGCACCGACGGCAGGTGTGCGCTCTCGAGTCGGCCGGGACGAAGTCCTGAAGCGCGGTGCCGCACGTCCGGCACCGACAGCGGAGTCTCATGCCTTCAGACCCCCGCCGGCAGGGTTCGCGAGGATGCGGACCTCAAACGACCTCACCGGCCACCGGCGGAAATCAGCTGCGCCCGAAAGGGAGTACGCGACGCCAGCCGCGACGCTCCCCCCGTTCTGCGGCGTGCGTCGGATCCGGCGGAGTCACGGTTCGTGAGACTTCTCCGGCGGCGCCCTCGACACCGCCCGCCCACTCCAGTCCGTGCACCTCGACGAGGGACACGATGCCCGCGTCGTCGCCGAAGGCCAGCCGAGGGCGATTGGCGTGGACGGCGACGCAGAGAAGAGGATAGGCCATCGGCATACCGAGTACCTCGCGCGTGGTGTCTGAGTCCCAGACCTTGAGGGTTTGGTCCCAGCTGCCCGAGATGATGAACCGCGCGTCGGGCGAGAAGGCGCAGCCGGAGACCCAGCCGTGATGCCCCTGAAGGGTCGCCTCGCATGCCCCCGTCTTCGCGTCCCAGAGCTTGAGGGTGTGGTCGTGGCTCCCCGAGACGAGGCGCCGCCCGTCGGGCGAGAAGGCGCAGCCCAGGACAAAGCCCACGTGTCCCTCGAGGATCGCCTCACACCCGCCCGTCCCTACGTCCCAGAGTCTGAGGGTCGTGTCCCCGCTTGCCGAAGACGATGCGCCGCCCGTCGGGCGAGAAGGCGCAGGCGGTGACCCCGTCGACCGCGTCGATGGTTCTCCGGCACTTGCCGTTCTTCGCGTCCCAGAGCCTGAGGGTCTTGTCGTCGCTCCCCGCCGAGACGATGCGCCGCCCGTCGGGCGAGAAGGCGCAGGCGGTGACCGGGCCGCTCGTGCCCCTCGAGGGTCGCCTCGCAGGCGCCCGTTTCGGCGTCCCAGAGCTTGAGGGTCTTGTCAGCGCTTGCCGAGACGAGGCGCCGCCCGTCGGGCGAGAAGGCGCAGGCGGAGACCGTACGACTCGTGCCCCTCGAGGGTCGCCTCGCAGGCGCCGCGTCTCCGCGTCCCAGAGCTTGAGGGTCTTGTCGCCGCTCGCCGAGACGATGCGCCGCCCGTCGGGCGAGAAGGCGCAGGCGGAGACCGTGCCGCCGTGCCCCACGAGGGTCGCCTCGCGGGCCCCGGCCCGGGCGTCCCAGAGCTTGAGCGTCTCGTCGCTGCCGAACTGGCCGGCCGCCGAGACGATGCGCCGCCCGTCGGGCGAGAAGGCGCAGGCGTTGACCGCCTCGCCGTGCCCCTCGAGGGTCGCCTCGCACGCTGCCCGTCTCCGCGTCCCAGAGCTTGAGGGTCTTGTCGCCGCTTGCCGAGACGAGGCGCCGCCCGTCGGGGGAGAAGGCGCAGGCCAGGACATAGCCCGTCGTGCCCCTCGAGGGTCGCCTCGGCAGCTGCCGGTCTCGGCGTCCCAGAGCTTGAGGGTCTTGTCGCGGCTTGCCGAGACGATGCGCCGCCCGTCGGGCGAGAAGGCGCAGGCGGTGACCGAGGCACCGTGCCCCTCGAGGGTCGCCTCGCAGCCGCCGTCTCGGCGTCCCAGAGCTTGAGGGTCTTGTCGTCGCTCGCCGAGACGATGCGCCGCCCGTCGGGCGAGAAGGCGCAGGCAGTGACGCCTTTGCTGTGCCCCTCGGGGGTCGCCAGAGGGACTTCCGGCACCGCGTGAGAGAGCCTGAAGCCGAAGGAGAGGGCGGGGGGGCTGCCCCCCTCAAGGGTCGCCTCACAGCTGCCCGTCTCGGCGCTCCAGAGCTTGAGGGTGTAGTCGCTGCTTCCCGAGACGAGGCGCCGCCCGTCGGGCGAGAAGGCGCAGGCGTTGACCGAGGCGCCGTGCCCCTCAAGGGTCGCCTCGCACCTGCCCGTCGCGGCGTCCCAGAGCTTGAGGGTCTGGTCGTCGCTCCCCGAGACGAGGCGTCGCCCGTCGGGGGAGAAGGCGCAGGCTCTGACCGCGTCACCGTGCCCCTCAAGAGTCGCCTTGCAAGCCCCCGTCTCTGCGTCCCAGAGCTTGAGGGTCTGGTCGCCGCTCGCCGAGACGACGTACCGCCCGTCAGGCGAGAAGGCGCAGGCGGTGGCATATGCGCGATGCCCGGCGAATGTGCGGATGAGCGCCTCGGATTCGCTCTGCCGCGTGCGCAGGTGCAGCCAGGGGAGGCGGCCCGGCGCTGCGCGCCGGGCCGCCTCCCCGGCGATCCGCTCGGCAGCCTCGCTCCCAGTGAGGTGCCACTGCAGCCGGTTGTAGAGCTGCTGGAAGACGAAGGCCGGATAGCGCTCGAGGTCGGTCGCCGTGAGGTTGTGCTCCTCACGGGTGGCCGCACGCGAGAACGCGTCGAGGGCTGCGCGCTGCTCGGCTCTGGTCATGATCTCCCTCTTGCACGCCGCTGCTGCGGGACTCCGATGCTACACCCCTCCGCCATCCACGAGGGCGTCGCTGTCGCAAGCTGTAGAATCGCTGCGGCGCAATACCATCGGGGGCGCCGGGGCGTGCCAAGGCGCCGGCGCACGGCAAGCGAGGAGGGATGCCGATGGGGCTCGACAACATCATCTCGCGTTCGCCCGACGAGGACGTGCTCACTCCCGAGGACGAGCGCGCCCTCACCAAGTCCGGCATCAGTCTGTGCGGCGGGATGTTCAGCGACGGCGTGACCTCCTTCCGCGGCAAGGTCTACGACATGTTCGTGCTCGAGGTCACGGGCGTGTCCCTCTATCAGGAGTGGATCCCGCCCGAGACGCTCGCCGAGATGGCCGACGAGCTGACCGCCTGCGACCCTGACACGATCGGCGAGCAGATCGACCTCGGCGAGCACTTCACGCCCACCCCCGGCGAGATCCGCGAACTGCGGAAGCTCTTTCGCATCTGCGCCGACCGCGGCTTGGGCATCATCGCCTGGTCCTGAGCGGCGAGGAGGGCGACACGGTCTGTCGAGCCGGCCGTGACCAGACTGGCCGTGCGCCACCCGACCGCGGTGCTATAGTCGGCCCTGTCCGACCGCCGCTGAGCGCGAGGAGAGCAGTCCATGGCCGTCGAACTGGGCAACTCGGCCAAGCTCGTCGTCTCACACGCCGAGCGGGCACGAGCCGAGCTGAACCACCGGTATCTCGGCGTCGAGCACCTGTTCCTGGGCGTCGTCGCCCTCGACGACGTGAGCCTGCAGCGGCGCTTCGCCGCTGCCGGCACGGACATCGGAGAAACCGCCCGCCGTGTGCGCGAGGCGGCGAGCGGCGAGCTCTTCCCTTCCGGCGACGATCTCGGCCTGACGCCGCGCGCCAAGCGCATCATGGCCGAGGCCGAACGACTCGCGCTCACCGTGCGGCCCGAAGGCAACGCGGACGAGGCGGTCTGGGCGCCGCACATCCTGCTCGCCATCCTCGCCGAGGAGCACGGCCTGCCGGCGCGGACCCTCAGAGCGATGGGCGCCGACCCTGCGGCGCTCGCCCAGACCGTCCGCGACCTCATCGCCGCCTACGAGTGGACGGAGAGCGCCTATCGCGGCCGTACCCCCATCGAGCAGCCCGAGCTGGCCTCCTCGAGCGAGCTCATGGAGACGCTGGGGCGCGATCTCACCGCGCTGGCACGCGCCGGCAAGCTGCACCCCGTCATCGGCCGCCAGATGGAGATGCTGCAGCTCATCTCCGTCCTCTGCAAGAGCGAGAAGAACAACCCCGTACTGGTCGGCGATCCTGGGGTCGGCAAGACCGCCGTCGTCGAGGGCCTCGCCCAGCTCATCGCCCACGGCAACGTGCCACCGCAGCTCATGGGCAAGCGCATCCGTACGGTCGAGGTCGCCAACATCGTCGCCGGGACCGGCGTGCGCGGGCAGCTCGAGGAGAAGCTCCAAGCCCTCATCAAGGAGGCGCGCGACGACCCCTCGCTGATCCTCTTCATCGACGAGATCCACATGCTGGTCGGCGCCGGTTCGGTCGGCGCGCACGACACGATGGACGCCGCCAACATACTCAAGCCGGCACTCAGTCGAGGCGAGATCACCGTCATCGGCGCGACGACGCACGACGAGTACCGCAAGAACTTCGAGAAGGACCCGGCCCTCGAGCGTCGCTTCGCCATGGTCCGCGTCCCCGAGCCGCGGTCGGACGAGGTGCTCGAGATCCTCGCCGGTCTGCGCAGCCGCTACGAGGGGTTCCACAACGTCCGCATCGGCGACGACGCGCTGCGCGCCGCCGTCGATCTCTCGATGCGCTACGTGACCGACCGCCGCCTCCCCGACAAGGCGCTCGAGCTCGTCGACCGCAGTTGCGCCGAGACCCGCATGCGCGAGTGGCTGGGTCTCCGCGACCTCGACTTGAGCGACGTCGCCCCGGAGGAGCGGCGCACGCTCTTCGAGCACGCCGGCGGCTCGGCGCCCGGCGCGGCGCTCGTCATCACCGCCGACGAGGTCGCACTGGCCGTGTCGAGCTGGCGCCGCATTCCCGTCGGCAAGGTGAAGTCGAGCGAGGCCGACCGGCTGCTGGCGCTCGAGGACGCGCTGCGCCGACGCGTCGTGGGCCAGGACCACGCCGTCGCCGCCGTGGCGCAGTCGATCCGTACCGCGCGCACCAAGTTCGGCGACCCCATGCGGCCGATCGGCTGCTTCCTCTTCCTGGGTCCCACGGGGGTCGGCAAGACCGAGCTCGCCAAGTCGCTGGCCGCGGTGCTCTTCGACGACGAGGACCGCCTCATCCGCATCGACATGAGCGAGTCGTCGAGCGAGTACTTCGTGTCCCGCCTCATCGGGTCGCCGCCGGGCTACGTCAACTCGGAGCTCGGCGGCATGCTGACCGAGGCCATCCGCAAGGACCCCTACGCGGTCGTCCTCTTCGACGAGGTGGAGAAGGCGGCGCCGGCCGTGCACAGCCTGCTGCTCGGCCTGATGGACGAGGGCAGGCTCACCGACGGCCTCGGCCGCCAGGCCGACTTCCGCAACGCCATCATCGTCATGACCTCCAACGTCGGGTCGCGGAGCCTCTCCGACAAGCCGTTCCTCGGTCTCCGGATAGTCCACGACGAGATGCCGTCGGCGGACGAGGTGCGGCGCGCCATCTACGCCGACCTGAACGACGCCTTCGCGCCCGAGTTCCGCAACCGCTTCGACGAGATCCTCGTGTTCAACGCCCTCGGCGACAAGGAGCTGCGCCGCATCGCCGAGGTGATGCTGGCCCGGCTACCGATGCGCATCGAAGCCACCCCCGGGGCTCTCGGCCTGCTCGTGAAGCACGGCTTCGACCCGGCCATGGGCGCCCGGCCGCTGCGGCGGACGATCGACGACCTCGTTCGCGAGCCGTTGTCGAACGAGCTGCTGAAGGGGGGCATGCACGAAGACGACACCGTGCGCCTGCGCGTCAGGGGCCGCAAGCTCGCCTTCGACGTGCGGCCGAGCGAGGCGCCCCGGGCACCGGACGGGATCGGTACCCTGTGAGCGTCGGGTGGCAGGTCCGCTTCGAGATCGTCGCGGGGCCGAACGACGGGCTGACCTTCGCGATCACCGACCACGGTGTCGTCCTCGACGGTGAGCTGCTGGGCGTCCCGCCCGACATCGGGCTCGGGCCGAAGGACCTCGACGACGTCGAGGTCGAGGTCGGCAAAGGAGGGGTGACGCTGACCTGCGAAGTCCCCTTCTGGCTGAACGGGACGGAGGTCAGCGGCAGTCATCTGCTGCACGACGGCGACATCGTCAGGGTCGGCATGACCGAGATGCTCTTCGCGGGCTGCACGGGCGAGTCGACCGACGACCCGGCGAGCGGCCCGGCCGGCGACGGCGGGGCGGAGAGCGCCGCGAGCCCCGCGGGGCGCAGGTGCCTGCGCCCCGGCTGCGGCGCCATGAACCCGCCGACCGCGAGATGGTGCCTCGCCTGCGGCTGGGACCTCGAGCCCGCGGAGTGAGTGGGCGCGTCCGAGACGACGGGAGGTAGGTGTCGATGACCGAGTCCAGTCACCTAACAGCGCTGCGGGAGGCCTGCAAGCGCTACCTCGCGAACGTCGGTCTCAAGTTCCTGACCGACATGGACGACGACTTCGTCCTCATGTTCGACGACGACGTCCGGGTGTTCGTGATGCCGCGCGAGCTGCCCGACGGGCGCACGATCGTCAAGATCGAGGCGCTGTGCGTCAAGGGCATGCGCATCGACGGCGACCTCGGCATCTTCCTCGCTGAGGAGAACGCGAAGACGCTGTTCGGCAAGCTGGCCCTCTACCCGGACCGCCAAGAGGTGCACTACGAGCACGCCCTGTTGGGGGACTTCCTCAACCAGGCGGAGCTGGAGCTCGCCGTGCAACTGGTGGCGTTGAGCACCGACCAGTACGACGACCGCATCAAGGAGAGGTGGGGCGGCAAGAAGCACGGCGAGCTCTGACGGGCGCGGCGGGCGCGGAGCGGCGCCGTCCGTCAACCTTGCTAGACTCGGACGGTGACGCCCGACCCGACGCACCCGCTCGCCGACCCGACGCACCCGCTCGCCGACCCGCCTGGCCGCGCCGCGCGCGGCGACGCCTCGCCTGCCGCCGCGCCGCGCGCTCCCGCATCGCGCACTGCGCTCGGCTTGCTGCGCGACGTCTTCGGCTTCCGCGAGTTCCGCCCGCACCAGGGTGAGATCGTCGAGCACGTCGCGGCGGGCGGCGATGCCTTCGTTCTCATGCCGACGGGCGGTGGCAAGTCGCTCTGTTACCAGCTTCCCGCGCTGCTGCGCCCCGGCACCGGCATCGTCGTCTCGCCGCTCATCTCGCTGATGAAGGACCAGGTCGACGCCCTGCGGGCGGCCGGCGTCAGCGCCGCCGCCTACAACTCGTCGCTCGAGGGCCCCGAGGCGCGCCGCGTGCTTGCGCGGCTTGCACGGCGGCGAGCTCGACCTGCTCTACGTCGCCCCCGAGACGCTCATGACCGCGTCGTTCCTCGAGCGGCTGCGAAGCCTCGGCGAGGATGAGAGCTGCGACGCCGGCGTCGCCCTCTTCGCCATCGACGAGGCGCACTGCGTCAGCCAGTGGGGGCACGACTTCCGCCCCGAGTACGTGCAGCTCGGCGAGCTGCGCGAGCTCTTCCCCGGCGTCCCCGTGCTCGCCTGCACGGCGACCGCCGACCCGCAGACCCGCGACGACGTGCGCCGGCGCCTCGGGCTCGCCGAGGCGCCGGTGTTCGTCACCGGCTTCGACCGCCCCAACATCCGCTACACCGTCGTCGAGAAGCGCGAGCCGCTGCACCAGCTCAAGGCCTTCCTCGCCGTGCACGAGGGCGAGTCCGGCATCGTCTACTGCCTCTCGCGCAAGCGCACCGAGGAGGTGGCCGGCAAGCTCGCCGCGGCCGGCGTCACCGGCCGCGGCCTACCACGCCGGCCTGCCCGCACCCGAGCGCCGGCAAGTGCAGGATGCCTTCGCCCGCGACGAGTCCTCGTCGTCGTCGCCACCGTCGCCTTCGGCATGGGCATCGACAAGAGCGACGTGCGCTTCGTCGTCCACTACGACCTGCCCAAGACGATCGAGAGCTACTACCAGGAGACGGGGCGCGCGGGGCGCGACGGCCTGCCGGCCGAGGCCCTGCTCCTCTTCGGCCTCGGCGACGCCGCCGTCGTGCGCTCGCTCGTCGAGGGCGGCGGGCGCGGCGGGCGCGGCGCACCCGAGTACGAGCGGGACCCCGAGCAGGTCCGCATCGAGCTGCACAAGCTGAACGCGATGGTCGGCCTTGCCGACGCGCTCTCCTGCCGCCGGCGCGCGCTCCTCGGCTACTTCGGCGAGGAGCTCGGGCACGACTGCGGCAACTGCGACGTCTGCCTCGATCCCCCCGAGACCTACGACGCGACCGAGCACGCCCAGATGGCCCTCAGCTGCGTCTACCGCACGGGGCAGCGCTTCGGCATCGGCCACGTCGTCGACGTCCTCCGCGGTAGCGAGAGCGAGAAGGTCCTGCGCTTCGGCCACGACGACCTCAGCACCTACGGCATCGGCGCCGATGTCGGCCGCGACCACTGGCAGAGCCTCATCCGCCAGCTCATCCACCGCGGCTACCTCGTGCAGGACATCGCTCGCTTCTCGGCGCTCCGCCTCACGCCCAAGGCGAGGGGCCTGCTGAACGGCGAGGAGCGGCTCGTGCTCGCCAAGCCGCGCACCAGGGTCCCGACGAAGAAGCAGCGCTTGGCCACCGAGCGGGCGGCGCGCGTGGCCGGCCTCGCCGACCTCGAGGTCGACGAGGCCCTCTTCGCGCGCCTCCGCGCCCTGCGCAAGCGCCTCGCCGACGAGCAGGGCGTGCCCGCCTACGTGGTCTTCAGCGACGCGACCTTGGCCGAGATGGCGGCGCGCAAGCCCGGCACGTACGTCGAGCTGCTCGCCGTGAACGGGGTCGGCCAGACCAAGCTCGAGCGCTACGGCGACGCCTTCCTCGAGGCGATCGCGGCGCACGAGGGGTAGCGGGCAGGCGCGGCACGCCGGCCGGGAGGGCCCGCCGCGGCCTCTGCGCCCGGGAGCCGCTACGTCAGACCCTCCGGATCGAGCAGCTCGAATCCTGTCTCGGGGTCGAGGCGACGGGCGGCTGCGCTATCGAGCAGCTCGACCACGACCACCTCGCCGACGACCCAGGTGAGCACGCCCTTGCGGATGCAGCCGGCGACGACCTTGTCGTCGCGACCGAAGGCCGCGTGGAGGTGCAGCACCGGCCGCCCCGTCTCGTCCGGGAAGATCGTGCCGACGCCGGCGGCCTCGTGAGCGCCCCGGAGCACCCGCTCCATCGGCACGATGTGCTCGGCCCTGCCCTGCTCCGGCCCAACGACGACGCGGCTGCCGTCGTCGGCGCCGCCCAGCAGCAGCACGGCGGCGCGGCCGATCCCCTCGGCCCGGGCCGCCGCCTCGATCGACTCGTGCACGACATCCCCGTCCTCGAGGCGGACGACCAGGGCGCGACCGAGCCTCGCGCTCGCATACTTCACGGTGACCTCCTCATGGTCGTAACGCTGCCAGCAGGACGATGATCGCCACCCGAGCCGCTTCGCCTCCGTTCGCCGACTCCACGCCAGGTCCTACCCTGCGGGGGGAGCCGTCCCGCACATGGTAGCGTTGCCGGGTGGACCTGACGTTCTTCGCGACGGCGCCGCGTGGCGTCGAACGAGTCCTCGCGAGCGAGCTCCGCACCCTCGGCGGCGAGCACGTCCGCGAGGCTCGCGGCGGCGTTTCTTTCGGGGGGCCCTTGGCGACCGGCTACCGCGCCTGTCTCTGGTCACGGCTGGCCACCCGGGTCCTTCTCCATCTCGCGCGCTTCCCCGCCGGCTCGGCCGACCAGCTGTACGCGGGCGTTCAGACCGTGGACTGGAGTGACCACCTCGGTCCCGCCGCCACCCTTGCGGTGAGCTTCAGCGGCACGAGCGAGACGATCCGCGACACGCGCTTCGGAGCCCTCAAGACCAAGGACGCGATCGTCGACCAGATCCGCGCCGCGACCGGCTCGCGCCCGTCGGTCGACACGCATACGCCCGACGTACGCGTGAACCTGCACCTCGAGGCCGACCGCGCCGCGCTGTCCCTCGACCTCTCAGGTGAGAGCCTGCACCGCCGCGGCTATCGCGCCGAGCGCGTGCAGGTCGAGGCCCCGCTCAAGGAGAACCTGGCGGCGGCGATCCTCGCGCTGGCCGGCTGGCCCGCCCTGGCCGCCCGTGACGGCTCCTTCGTCGACCCGCTGTGCGGATCGGGGACGTTACCGATCGAGGCGGCGCTCACGGCCGCCGACATCGCGCCCGGGCTCGTCAGTCGCCTCGAGAGGGGCGGCTTCGGGTTCCTGCGGTGGCGCGGTCACGACGAGGCCGCCTGGCGCGGACTCGTCGACGAGGCGGCGGAGCGCCGCGCGGCGGGCCTCGCCCGCCTCGCGGCGCTCCGCCGCCCACCCGTCTTCCTCGGCTCCGACCACGATGCCGCCGCGGTGCGCATCGCCCGCGCCTGCGTCGAGCGGGCCGGCGTTCTGGGCCTCGTCGCGATCGAGCGCTCCGAACTGGCCGCGCTGGCTGCGCCGCCGCACGTCCCCGCCGGCCTCGTCGCCTGCAACCCGCCCTACGGCGAGCGTCTCGGTGAGCGACGCGAACTGGAGCGCCTCTACGAGCTCCTCGGCGAGCGCCTGCGCACCGAGTTCGGAGGGTGGAAGACCGCGGTGCTCTCGGCCCACCCCGGCGCCGCGCGACTTCTCGGTGCCGGCTCCGCCGGACCGCAGCTCTCGAACGGGCCGATCCGCTGCCGGCTCATCGTCGGAGGGCGGCGCGACGAGACACGAGACGAGCGGCCGGCGGCGAGCGGCGGCGAGCGGTCCGCGCCGGCCACATCCGTGCCGGACCGGGCTCTCGACGCCGGCGCCGAGCAGTTCGCCAACCGCCTGCGCCGCGACCTCCGTCACATCGGGCGGACCATGCGCCGTCAGGGCATCGCCTGCTACCGCCTCTACGACGCCGACCTGCCCGACTACAACCTCGCCGTCGACGTGTACGGCGACTGGGCGCACGTGCAGGAGTACGCGCCGCCGCGCGAGGTCCCGCCCGAGCTCGCCTCCGCGCGTCTGGCACGAGCCGTGACGATCGTGTCCGAGACGCTGGGCGTCGACCAGACGCGCGTGGTCGTGAAGCAGCGCCGCCGGCAGCGCGGCGCGGCGCAGTACGAGCGCCGCGCTGCCGGCGGCGACCTGATCCCCGTCGAGGAGGACGACCTCACGTATCTCGTCAACCTCACGGACTACCTCGACACCGGCCTCTTCCTCGACCAGCGCGAGACGCGCCGGCTCGTGCGCTCGCTGGCGGGCGGCCGCCGCTTCCTGAACCTGTTCGCCTACACCGCGACGACCACGGTCGGCGCCGTGGCGGGCGGGGCGCTGTCGAGCGTGAGCGTCGACCTCTCGCACACCTACCTCGAGTGGGCCCAGCGCAACCTGGCGGCAAACGGGATCCGCGGCGTGGGGCTCGAACGCTGGCCTGCGGCTGAGTCGCCGGTGCGGCCGCCGGCCGGACCCGGCCGCGAACGCCGGCCCGACCCGCGACCCGCGGGCAGGCGCGCGAGGCCGGCGGCCGCCGCGCGCCACCTCCTCGTACAGGCCGACGGCCTGCGCTGGATCGCCGAGGTGGGCGGCGAGTTCGACCTCATCTGGCTCGACCCGCCGACCTTCAGCAACTCGGCGCGCATGGGAGGGGCGACCTTCGACGCGCAGCGCGACCACGCCGACCTCGTGCGCATGGTCGTACGTCGCTTCCTCGCGCCGGACGGCATCTTGCTCTTCTCGAGCAACCGGCGCGACTTCGAGCTCGACGCCGAGGCCCTCGCCGGCCTCGAGATCACGGATCTGTCACGCTCGACGCTACCGCTCGACTTCGCGCGCAGCGCGCGCTCGCACCACGTCTTCAGGATAGTGCACGGCCGCAACCAAGACGGCCGCACGAACACGGACGGCAGGGCGGTAGGCTCCTCCCGTTCCGGCGATCCCCGGCGTCCACCTGCGAGGAGGGCTTCGTGAAGGCTCCGTACGGCTCCTGGCGTTCACCGATCACGGCGACCCGCGTCGCCGAGGGAGCCATCGCCCTCGGCTGGCCGCAGGCGATCGGCGAGACCCTGTTCTGGGTGGAGATGAGACCCAGGGAGAGCGGCCGCTACGTGGTCGTGCGCCGCGCGCCCGACGGCCACATCGCCGACGTGACCCCCGGCGGCTCGGCCGCAAGGACCCTGGTGCACGAGTACGGCGGCGGGATGTACGAGGCCTTCGCCCGGGAGGACGGCGGCGAGTCGGTCATCTTCAGCGAGCTCGACGATCAACGGCTCTACCGGCAGGACCTGAACGATGCCGGCTCGCGCGGGCGCGCGGCCCTCTGGAGCGCCCCGCGGCCGCTCACGGCAGCCCCGCCGACGTCGCGAGCGACCCGCTACGCCGACGGCCGCGTGACGACGGACCGCCGCTCGTTCTTCAGCGTCCGCGAGCGCCACCTCGACACGGGAGTGGTGAACGACGTCGTCACGCTGCCGGTCGAGGGCGGACGCGAACCGCTCGTCGTGGCCTCGGGACACGACTTCTTCTCGAGCCCGCGCCCGAGCCCCGCCGGCGGCCTTCTCGCCCGCCTCTGCTGGGACCACCCCCGCATGCCCTGGGACGGCACCGAGCTCTGGGTAGCCGCACTCGACGAGGACGGCGGCCAGACGGCGGAGGTGCGAGTGGCCGGCGGCGAGCAGGAGTCGGTCGTGCAGCCGCTCTGGGCGCCCGACGGCGGCCTGCTTTTCGTGAGCGACCGCAGCGGATGGTGGAACCTGTACCGCATCGGGCCGGACGAGCTCGCGGAGGCGTTGGCCGGCGCGGCCGGTGACACGCCCGGCGGTGGCTCGGCAGCCTCACCGCCGCCCGCGCCTGCGGTCGCCCCGCTCCTCCCGATGGCCGCCGAGTTCGCCAAGCCGCACTGGGTCTTCGGACTGCAGAACGCCGTGTTCCTGCCGGACGGCAGGCTGGCGGCGTTCTGCAGCCGCGACGGCCTCGACCGCCTCGTCGTGATCGAGCAGGGCGGCGACGTTCACGAGCTCGACTGCGAGCTCACGAGCGTCTCCTCCATCGTCGCGGTCGGCGACCGGCTCGGCGTCGTCGGCGGCGGCGCGACGCTGGCCGCCCGCGTCGCCCTCGTGGACCCCGAGAGCGGCGCGGTCGAGACCGTGCGCTCGAGCCTTTCGTGGGAGCCGGCCGCGTCATACCTGTCCGCGCCGCAGGCCATCGAGTTCCCAACCTCGTACGAGCCCGGATCGGTGACGGGGCCGCTGTGCGACGAGACCGCTCCGCTCATGGCCCACGCCCTCTACTACGCGCCGCACAACCCCGACGTCGAGCCGCCGGCCGAGCGGCCGCCGCTGCTCGTCATCAGCCACGGCGGCCCGACCGCGGCGGCCGAGGCCACGCTCAGCCTCTCCATCCAGTACTGGACCTCGCGCGGCTTCGCCGTCGTCGACGTGAACTACGGCGGCTCCTCCGGCTACGGCCGCGCCTACCGCGACCGGCTCAAGGGCAACTGGGGGATCGTCGACACGGTCGACTGCATCAATGCGGCGCGGTTCCTCGCCGGGCGCGACGACGCGGATCCGGAACGACTCGCGATCCGCGGCGGCAGCGCCGGCGGCTACACGACGCTCAACGCCCTGACGCGCCACGACGTCTTCGCCGCCGGCGCCTCCTACTTCGGCCTCGCCGACCTCGAGATGTTCGTCGGTGGTGGCACCCACAAGTTCGAGGAGCGCTACCTCGTCCAGCTCGTCGGTCCTTATCCGGAGCGGATCGACATCTACCGCGAGCGCTCGCCGATCCACCACGTCGACGACCTTCGCTGTCCGGTCATCCTCCTGCAGGGTCTCGAGGACGCCATCGTGCCTCCCGCGCAGGCGGAGGTCATCGTCGCCGCCCTGCGCCGCAACCACCTGCCCTGCGCCTACCTCACGTTCGAGGGCGAGCAGCACGGTTTCCGCAAGGCCGAGAGCATCGTGCGCAGCCTCGAGGCCGAGCTCTCGTTCTACGGGCAGGTCCTCGGCTTCACGCCGGCCGATGCGATCGACCCGGTGGAGGTCGAGAACCTGGGCTGACCGCGCTCACCTGTAACCCTTCAAAGTGGTGAGCGTTGGAGAAGGCACACGCCCGCCGACGCGTGGGCGTAGCGCTGCTCAAGGGCCCCGAAGTGTGCTGACGGACGCGTCGGGACCCTTGAGCACCCCGGACGCGGTATCATAGGCGGACACTCGAGGGGGTCAGCAATTTCACTGTCAGAACTGAACGTCTGGCTCGATGTCGGCTTCACCACGCTGTACGTGCTCATCGTCGCCGCGCTGTCGGCGCACCTCGTCGGCAACCTGCTCACCGGGCGCCTCAAGGCCCGGTACGTGAACAAGCAGTGGCCCGACCACGACGGGCCGCCGATCCCACTCCTCAACAAGTTCCTGCACTTCCAGCACGTGTTCTCGATGTTCGCTCTGGGCTTCACCGGCCTCTACATCCGCTTCCCGTTCTTCGACGGCGGCCGCAGCGCGATGCGCGGCATCCACTACGTGTTCATGATCATCGTCACGGTCAACTTCGTGTGGCGCCTGTGGTGCGCGTTCTTCTCGAAGCGGCGTGACTACAAGGAGTTCGCCATCACGAAGCAGGATGTCTTCTCGGCGCCCAAGTGCGCCCTCTACTACGTGTTCATCAGGAGCTCGAAGCCGCATTTCTGCAAGTACAACGTCATGCAGAAGGCCACGTACATCCTGTTCGTGCCACTCATGACCCTGCAGGCGCTCACGGGGTTCTCGCTCGTCGTCACGCCGTTCATCTTCGGCTACAGCCCGCGCGACCTGCTGCTCGGTTGGTGGCTTGGCGCGCTCGTGGGCTCGACCGACCTCGCAGGATGGTACGCACGCTCCCTCCACTACACGATCACTTGGCTGTTCATCATCCTCACGACCGTCCACGCGTACCTCTGCGTGACCGAGGACTTCCCCGCGGTCCGGGACTTCTTCGGCATCCTGAAGCGCCCGCGACTGTCCCGGCGCGTGTCGTCGTGGTCGCGAGGAACGCCGGGCGACGGCCGTCACGAGGAGCAGCCGCACCCGGCGCCCGCTCTGACTCATGCCCAGCCGCCCCGTCCGGACTCACGACAGAAGGCGGGGACCTTGGCGCCGATGCAGTCGACCCAAGTGAGCCCGCAGTCTGCAGGTGACACCGAATGACCGTCCGCAAGATGCTTCTGCTGGTCGTCCTGGTGTGCGTCATGGCGCTCTCGCCGGCGACCTTGGCGCTCGCCGACAGCGACAACACCGATCCTCAGGTCGGCGGATACGATGTCGACTTCACGCTGCCCACGGCGTCCCGGGCCGGATGCCTCGTCTGCCATGACGACGAGGACCTCGTCCGGCTGGAGGGCGGCGAGATCGTGAGCTACTACGTCGACACCGACGTGCTCGCGGCCAGTCCGCACGGGGACGTGCAGTGCATAGGCTGTCACATCGACTTCGCCTTCACGGCGCCGCACACGCAGCCGTCCGAGAACTGGGACCACGTCTCACGCCTGGCCTGCAAGAACTGCCATCAGCAAGAGAGCCGCGCGTACTGGGCGAGCGTCCACCGGGGCAAGGTCGAGGACCACGCCGGCGCGGTCCCCGAAGGAGCCGAGTTCCCGCTCTGCGGCGACTGCCACGGCAGCCACGATGTCGTCGCGCTCGCCGACAACCCAGAAGGCCGTCGCGCCCTGCACGCCAACGGCTGGGAGGTCTGCGGCAGGTGCCACGAAGACGAGTGGAACAGCTACGACGACTACTACCACGGGCGCGCGTACCGTCGGGGAGCAACAGACGCGCCGGCGTGCTGGGACTGCCACGGCTATCATGACGTCTACCCATCGTCCGATCCCCGGTCGCCTGTTCACCAGAGCCGGTTGGCGGACACGTGCGGCGCCTGTCACAAGGGTGACGTCAACGAGGGCTTCCTCGAGTACACCGAGCTGATCCACGGCAAGCGCGACGTGCTCGAGGCCAACCCGCTCTACTCGACCCTCAAGTGGGTCGGGAGCGCCATCGCCGGACTGTTCGGCGGATAGACCGGGCCGCCCGCCTGGACTTATGCGACCGACCCGCCGACACGCGTACCTGACAGCGGCGACCGCCATCGCGGTCGTGGTCGTCGTGCTGGCCGGCGCGCTGCAGCCGGGCGTGGGCGCGACACAGTCCACCGAGATCGATCTGACCGGCCCGGTGCGCGCCGAATCGTGCAGTCCCTGCCACCGGCGCATCGCAGAGTCTCGCGACCCCGGCCTCGTCTTCGACCACGACGCGCACACCACCGTCGACTGCAGCGTGTGCCACGTGCGCTCGGCGCACGAAGGCGGTGCGACGCACGCACCGCCGATGGAGACGTGCTTCGCCTGTCACGGCCTCGTTCACGGTCCCGACGGCGTCATGGCCGCCGACGCGTGCGACACCTGCCACACGCAGGCCTTCGAGCTCAGGCCCGCGGATCACCTCGAGGACTGGACGGAGAAGCCGCACGCCGACGCCGTGGAGCGCGAAGGCTCGAACGCCTGCATGATGTGCCACGAGGCGCGCGCGGACTGCGATGCCTGCCACAGGGAACAGGGACTCGACACGCCACCTGCCCCACAGGGCTATCTTCGCAACGTCCCCCTGCCGGAGTCGCGGCCACCCCTCACGATCAGCACGGACGGGCCCGTCACGATGGGACAGTGCGTCTTCTGCCACCCCAACATCGACAAGAGTGAAGGGGACGGCCTGCTGTTCACGCACGCCGTGCACCTCGAACGCGACTATAAGTGCGACGTGTGCCACGAGAAGTTCCCGCACCGCGCCGGTGTCACCGACCGCCCCGACATGTCTTCGTGCTACCGCTGCCACGGCGTCCAGCACACCGAGGACGGCGAGGCCGCTCCCGACACATGCAGGGCATGTCATCCGCCGGACTTCGAGCTCGTGCCGGCCGACCACACGGCGGCGTTCATCGCAAGCGAGCACCGCAAGCCGGGCGCCGAGGATCTGCTCGACTGCACGACCTGCCACGCATCAGCGTTCTGTGCGGAGTGTCACCGCAGCGAGAAGCAGCTGCCGGACGGCTCGTACAGCAAGGAGGTGATCCCCGACGACCACCAGACCGCCGCGTGGATGACCGACCACGGCGAGCCGTTCCTTCTCAGTGGAGAGGCCACGTGCTCGATCTGCCACACGAACGAGTCGTGCAGCCGGTGCCACCCGACGGTCATGCCGCACCCGACGACCTGGCTCGCGTCGCACACGTCCAGCGGCTTCATGCCCGACGACTGCGACGTGTGTCACTCGGACCGCAACTGGTGCCAGGAGTGCCACCACGATCCCGACCGCAGTCAGGAGTTGCGGGCTGAGAACTGCGTGAACTGTCATCCCGAGATGCGCAAACAGCCCAGTGAGATCAAAGTGGCGAAGCTCGCCGAACACGCCGCGCACTTCGATGTCGAAGAGCGCGTCGGCAGACCGCATCGCTGCGACGACTGCCATCTGAAACTGACGGCGGCACGGGTGCAGCATGCCGGTCAGCAGTCCGCTGAGATCGGGGGGCACGACATCCGCATCTGCTACGACTGCCACGGCGCCGTGGACTCCCGCGGCGACCAGATCGCGCCGTGGCCCGGGTCGGACCTGTGCAAGCGCTGTCACACCGGGCCGCACCTGTGATGGGCCCCGCGATGAGTCATGTCCCTGCCCGCAGGGCGAGCGACGCGTGAGAGACCTGCGGGACACGCGGTGGATCGACGTGGCTCTCAAAGTGGTCGTGCTGCTGGCCGTCGTCGCAGTCGGGTATCTCGCATACACCATGCTCACCGCGCAGTCGCAGGAGCGCGAGTCCGCGGCGACGTCGAGAGTCATCACAGACCTCATCGCCGCCATCGAGGAGAACCCCAACGACCTCAGCCTGCGGCTGACGCTCGCCGAGACTTACGCCGCGGCCGGCCAGGTCGACGACGCCATCGAGCAGTTCGGCGTCGTGCTCGAACTCGACGAGGACAACCCCGACGCGCTCACGGGTCTCGGCCTCATCGCGATGTACGAGGGCGAGTGGGAGAACGCCGAGGAGTACTGGCGCCGCGTCGTCGGTGAGATCGGAACGGGGCAGTATGCCGGCCTCGACCAGCGCCTCGCTGTGGCCTACCATCAACTCGGCGTGACGCTCATCGAACGCGAGAAGTACAGAGAGGCGATCAAGTACCTGCACGAAGCGCTGAGCATCCGCCGCACGGCCGCGGACACGCACTACGCGCTCGCGGTCGCGTATCGCGAGCTCGCCTCGGTCGCCAACCAGCGCCTCCACCTCAAGAGGGCGCTCATGTTCGATCCGCTGATGCCCGAGGCCAACTACGACTACGGTCTGCTGCTGCTCGCCGACGGCGACGTCGCCGGAGCAGCCGAGCACTTCCGCACGTCGGCCGACAACGCTCCCGAGGGGATCACGAAGCCGGGCGATGAGCTCGCCAAGCTGGGGTCGTCCGAGGATCGCTTCGCCGCGGCGAGACAGCTGGCCAAGACCGACTCGGCGGCCGCGCTCGTCGAGGCCCGAGTGGCCCGTGCCCTCGATCCCGGTAACCTGGCCGCCGCCAAACTCGTCGCCAAGCTCTACCGGCGCACGGGCGACGCCGGCTCGGCCGAAGAGGCCTGGCAGAAGGTGCTCGCCCTGTGGCCCGACGAGCCCGAGGCCGTCGCGGCGCTCAAACGCCTTCAGACTGAGGACTGACAGAACCCATGGCAACCGACACACAGCACGAGCAGGGGCCGTTCGGCAGGGCCGAGCGCAGGACGTCGCGGCCCAAGATCGTCGCGCTTCTCGCCGCCCTCCTGCTGCTCGCGCTGACGCTCTGCGCCATCTACTACTACAACGGCTCCCGCGGCACGTCGGCCCCTGGTCCGACGCTCGGCGATGGAGGGGTCGTCTCGCCCCCTGAGTACCTGTACTCGATCAGCGGGCCGGGGGGCCGCGACACGCTCACTCAGCCGCTCGGCGTCGACGTGTCCGCGGACGACCTCGTGTATGTCACCGACGCAGCGGCCGGAGCCGTCCGCGTCTACACTGTCGAGGGCGACTACCGCTTCTCGTTCTCCGAGATCGCCGACGGCGACAGGACCGCCCTCGGCACGCCCGTCTACGTCGAGCTGAACTCGATCGGGGAGGTCTTCGTCAGCGACCGCCGCCACCGCGCGGTCTACGTCTTCTCGGCCGACGGGGAGTACCTGCGCAAGGTCGCACCCGCCGACGCTGACGAGGCCGCAGTGTGGGGCCCCCTCGCCTTGGCCTTCGACGAGGACGACAACCTCTGGGTGAGCGACGTGGGGCGCAGCGACCTCCACCAGATCATCGAGTTCGATCGAAAGGGCGACGAGATCCGGCGGTTCGGGGGGTCGGCGCAGGCCGAGCGGGTGACCGACGTGCCCGGAAGGTTCCTGTTCCCCAACGGCCTCGTGGTTCGCAAGGGCGTCGTGTACGTAGCCGACAGCAACAACCAGCGGGTCCAGGTCTTCAGCGAGCAGGGAGACTTCGATCGCGTCATCAACACGTCGGGGATCCCGCGCGGTCTCGATATGGACGACCAGGGCCGCCTCTACGTGGCCGACGCGCTCGCGCACCAGGCAGACGTCTATCGCGCGTCCGGCGAACGTATCGCCAGCTTTGGTAGTCAGGGCGCCGGCCCGGGCCAGTTCCGTTTCACCAACGACCTCGCGCTCGATCGCCGTGGCTTCATCTACCTTACCGATCGCGTCAACGGTCGGGTGCAGGTGTGGGGGTGGCCCGAACCGCAGTCCCTCGTTTCGGAGATCTCTGACGCACCCGCCCTCTGGCCTCTGCTGATTCCGTTGCTCCTACTGCCGCTGTTGCTACTCCGTCGCCGCCGTTTCGTGGTCACCGAGGACTTCCTCGAGGCGATGACCGTCGCCGGCCTCATCGCGCACATGGAGGCCGGGACGCGCTGGACGTGGACCAAGAGGCGTTGGATGTGGATCGTGCCTGCCGAGGAGTTCCCTCGTTACGAGGGCCGCGAACTCGGCGGGGTGTCGCTCGACGCTCTCTTGACCGCCCAGGACCACTCGGAGTCCGATGCCAAGGACCTCATGGAGCGGATCGGCGTGCAGCACCCGACCGCGGTGCTGCTCACCGTCGCCAAGCGCGCCGGGACGCTGTGCACGCAGGCCCCCTCGCTGGCTTTGACCGCTCGGGCTTTGGGAGTGGACGCGTACGACGCGCGGCTGTTCGTGGAGCGCTTCCTGGACAAGGGGAGCGCGGGTCGCGAGCCCGCGTGAGGCCGCGGCGCTTGATGTTGTCACCCTAGTGTAATGCCCCTATAATGCCTATATGCGTCGAGAGGGCGCTCGTGTTCGCAGTTCCGGCTGGTCGCTTGTCTTGTGGTGATCGCCCGTCGCTAGATGAACACCCATACACTGGCAGGAGTGCGGGGGGAAACGTGCGGAAGCGCCTACTGATACTGGCAATGGCAGCCATCGCGTCTGTGCTGCTCCTGACCCCCGGCATCGCGCTTGCGAACTTCGGGATCCACGGCGGCTACTCCATGGACACCCACACGTGCGCCGGCTGCCACCGCGCGCACACGGCCGCCAGCAGCATCACGTGGACCGATTCGGCGGGCGAGGAGAAGAGCGCGCTGCTGCTGTCGACCTCGACCGAGCTCTACGAATTCTGCTTCACCTGCCACGGGAGCGCTGCCGCCGGCGCCGCGACGAACGTCTTCGACGGCGTCTACGAGGCAAGCGACTACGGGACGCTCGGCGCTGAGCTCAACAGCGGCGCCTTCAGCGAGGCCGTCGTGGGCGAGAACCACCACACGTACGACGGAAGCACGTCGACAGCCCACGGCGGTGACGGTGACATCGTGATGACCTGTGGCTCCTGCCACGACGTGCACGGCAGCTCCAACTACCGCCTGCTGAAGGATGTCGTGAACGGCGTCGACGTCGGGGGCTACATCGAGACGGCGGACGGCGACTTCCTCCCCGACCCGTACGTGATCTCCAACGAGCCCGGCTACCCGGAGGACGGCTGGCTGCTCCACGACGCCGGTGCGGCACAGATCGAGGCGTACGAGCCCAGCTACACGACGCCGATGTACGCCACGGCGCCCGACGAAGACCCGAGCAAGGGCATCAGCGCCTGGTGCGCAGCGTGTCACACGAGGTACCACGGCGCTGGTTCCGAGGTCGCGTACGACGCCGGAGACGGCTTCGGCGACGTCATGCGCTACCCGCACCCCGTGAACGTCCCGCTCAGCAGCTACCTCGGCGCCCGAGCGCTCAACATCACGGGCCTGGTGCTGCCGGTCGCGCAGGAGTACGGCACCTGGACGCTCGAAGCCAGCGCCAACGACTGGCTGGACTGCCTGACCTGTCACCAGTCCCACGGTTCGGACAAGACCATGCAAGGCTTCGCCGACGTCGCGGACGCCACCGATCCCGAGCCGGACAGCGACAGCGGCTCCGTGCCTCCCGGCACGAAGAACGCGTTCCTCCGACTCGACAACCGCGGTGTCTGCGAGGAGTGTCACAACAAGTAGCACCAGCGTCTGAACCGGATCGTGCGACGGAGAGCGGCCGCACCGCCGGCTCCCGCTGGCTGACCAGATAAGGCACGGCGCGACGAACGGCCCTGCCTTCTTAGCCCGGCGCGTCTATACTGCCGACATGCCCATGCCGCTGAGCGCCATCCACTTCCTCGTCACCTACCGCTGCGTCTACGCCTGCGACCACTGCTTCGTCTTCAGCGGGCCCGAGGCCGAGGGCACGCTCACCCTGGCCCAGTTCCGCGATGCGATCGACCAGACGGCAGATGTGCCCTCCATCGACACCGTCTACTTCGAGGGCGGCGAGCCCACGCTGTACTGGCCGGTCGTGCTCGAGGCCGCGCGGTACGCACGAGCGCGCGGCCTCGACGCCGGGGTCGTCACCAACTGCCACTGGGCCGAGTCGGTCGAAGACGCCAAGGTCTGGCTCGCGCCCCTCAAGGAGCTCGGCATCGCCGACCTCTCGCTCTCCTCCTACGCCTACTTCCTCGAAGAAGGCGCTCTCGAGGAGCGCCTTCTTCGCAACGCCGCCCAGGCGGCGCTCGAGCTCGACCTGCCGATGGGCCTGCTCGAGGTCGGCGCCGAGGCGATCCTCGATCTGCCGGGCGTCTGCACCGGCGATATCGGCGAGATCATGTACAAGGGGCGGGCGGCCGTCGAGCTCGCCGCGGAACGCGCCGCGCGCGACGGCCGCCCGCCCCACACCTTCACCGAGTGCCCCCACGAGGACCTCGACGCGCCGGGGCGCTGCCATCTCGGCCCCGACGGCGAGTTGCAGCTCTGCCAGGGCATCAGCGCCGGCAACGTCTGGCGCGACGGCCTAGCCGCCGTGGTCGCGCGCTACGACCCGCACGACCTGCCGGTCGTGCGCGAGCTGCTCCGCGGCGGTCCGCTCGAGCTCGCCCGCGCCTATGACGTGAAGCCGGCGCGCGAGCGCTACGCCGACGCCTGTCACCTCTGCTTCGAGACGAGACTCGCCCTGCGCGAGCGCTTCCCCGACGTCCTGACGCCGGCCGCCTGCTACGGCCCGGCCGACACCTGACCCGCCCGACGCACCCACCCTGCGGCCCGAGAGGAGATGCGATGCCATCCGAGTGCGAGCGCTTCTGGGAGCGCGAGAGCTACGCCGTGGTCGGCCACGGCGAGACCCGCGCCTTCCCCAAGATGACCTACAACGCGCTCAAGAAGCGCGGCAAGACCGTGTACGCCGTGGACCCCACTGCCGAGAAGGTGGAGGGCGACCAGGCCTGGCCGGACTTCTCCTCGCTGCCCGCCCCAGTCGACGCCGCCGTCCTCGAGCTGCCCAAGGAGAAGACCGCCGAGTGGGTCGCGAAGGCCGCCGACGCCGGCATCACCGAGGTCTGGCTTCACCAGATGACCGACACGCCCGAGGCCCTCGCCGCCGCGAAGGAGCGAGGCCTCAAGGTCATCACCGGACACTGCGCAGTGATGTACAACGAGCTCGGCTTCAGCATGCACGCCCCGCACCGCTGGATCTGGAAGCTGCTCGGGAAGTACTGACCCGCGAGCGGCGCTCAGTCCTCGACGCCGTCGCCCGCCGGCACGTCGGCGGGCCGCGGCGGCTCGTCCTCGGGCAAGCCGCGCACGTGCTCGAGGGCACGCTCGGCCGCGGCGGCGCCTTCGCGCAGGCAGTCGCCGATGCCGATGCCGTGGTAGGCGCCGCCGGCGAGCTCGACGCCGGGCGCGGCAGCAACGCTCTCGCTCGATACCGTCGACCAGGGCCGCGTGGCCGACCCGGTACTGCGGCATGCCCCGCGGCCAGCGGAAGATCTCGACGAACTCGGGCTCCGCGGCGATGCCGAGCACGTCGGCGAGCTCGCGGCGCACGAGCGTCGTCATCTCGTCGTCGTCGAGCTGCGCCGCCGCCTCGAGCCCGGCGCGGCCGAGGAAGCTGCGCAGGAGGACGTGCGCCCTCGGGCGCGCGGCCGGCGAACTTGCTCGAGCTCCACGTGGTCGCCATCACGCCGCGGCCCTCGGCGCGCGGCACGACGTAGCCGAAGCCGCGCAGCGGATGCGCGATCTGGTCGCGCCGGAAGGCCAGCGACACGGTGGCCGTCGTCACGTAGTCGATCGACTCGAGGTCGGCGGCGGCGCGCGGCGCGACCGTGCGCAGCAGGGCGCCGCTCGCGAAGGCCGGCGCGGCCAGCACGACGGCGTCGACGAGCTCGCGGGTGCCGTCGCTCAGGTCGAGCGAGTACAGCACACTGTCGGCGCCCTCGGCCCGGAACCGGCGCCGCCGCTCGCCATCGTCTCGACCGACCGACACCCGCGCGCAGCCGCTCGGCCGGCAGCGAGGCGACCATCGCGTCGCTCAGGTCGGCGAGGCCGGTCGTGAACGAGTAGAAGTATGAGCGTGGGCTCGCCCCGTCGCGGGACGCGGCGCTGGGCGCCCCAGTCGCCGCGGCCGCGCCCGGCAGACCGCCCCCGCCGCCTTCGCGCGCGCCCGCGCCTTGCGCCGCGCGAGCATCCCGATGATCAGGCTGCGGTGCTCGCGCTCCATCTCGCGGAACATCGGGAAGGTCGCGCGCACGCTCATCTGCTCGGGGTCGCCGGCGTGGATGCCGGCCACGATCGGCTCGGCGATGCGCGCCAGCGCCTCGTCGCCGAGCCGCCGGCGCACGAAGTCGCCGAGGCTCTCGTCGTCGTCCTCGCGCCCCGCGCGGCAGCACCAGGTCCATCCCCATGCGCAGCTTGCCGGGCCAGCTGATGAGGCCGCTGAGCGCGAAGGGCACGATGCGCGTCGGCACCATGAGGATGATGCCCTCGGGCAGCTCGTGCAGGCGGCCGCCGCGAAGACGAAGCTGCGGCGGACGTCCTCGTTGGAGTCGAGCAGGCGGTCGCCGATGCCGAGCTCGGCGCGCCATCTGGATCGGCCACGGCTTCTCGACGATGGCCGAGTCGGGGCCGCCCTCGACCACGAAGCCGTCGCGGCGCACGGTCTGCACCTTGCCGCCGAGCCGCGGCTCGCCCTCGAAGAGCACCCAGTCGATGGAGGGGTCCGCGGCGCGCGCGTCCTCGAGCGCGCGCGCCGCACCGAGCCCGGTCATGCCGCCGCCGACGACGACGATGCGCGGGTGCGGCGGGCGTCGGCGGGTGCGTCGCTCACAGCTCAGCCAGCCGTGCGTGTGCGACTCGCCGGCGGCGCGCGGCCGCCTGCTCCGGCTCGACCGGCGCGCGAGGTGCTCGATGACGACGTCGGCGAGCGCCTCGATGAAGAACGGCGAGTCGTTCGGCGCCGCCGAGCGCCGGTACTCCATGCCCAGCTCCTCGGCGACACGCCTCAGCTCGATGTCGAGGTCGTAGAGCGTCTCGACGTTGTCGCTGACGAACCCGACGGGCACGACGAGCAGCTTCTCCCAGCCGTCGCCGGCGAGGACCCTGACCACGTCCTCCGCCTCGGGCTCGAGCCACTCGCCGCCGCCGCGCCCCTTGCTCTGGAAGCCGAGGCGCCAGTCGCCCGGCATGATCAGCGGAATCAGCTGGGCGATGGTCTGCTGCAGCTGGTCGACGTACGGGTCGCCCTCGAGGACGTTCTCGAGCGGGACGTTGTGGGCGGTGAAGAGCACCGCGTACTCGCCGGCGTCGCAACCGTCGAGGGCCTCGGCGATGCGTTCGCTGATCGCCTTGACGAAGCCCGGTCGGCGTACCAGCCCTCGAAGCAGTGGCACATGCTCCGCCCCGGCCGCGTCGAGCGCGGCGCGGTACTTGTCAGAGGTGAGGCGCGAGCCGAAGGGCGAGAGCGGCAGCGCCAGCGACCTCGCGACCGTCGAGCTCGGCGAGACAGGCGCTGACGCTCGGCTCGGCGTAGAGGAAGCCGTGCCGCACGCGCAGCGGGAAGGCGAGCTGCTGGACGAGCCGCGCCTGCAGAGCGCGGCGCCTGACGGCGCGTGATCTCGGGCAGTGGCGACCCGCCGCCGATGGTCTCGTAGCGACCCTCGACGAACTTCAGCGTCTCGGGTGTCGGGCTCGCGCCCGGTCATGCGCTCGAGGAAGTCGGGGATGCGCTTCGAGGTCGGTCGGGCCGCCGAAGGCGAGCAGAGCGACGTCGACGAGGCTGTCGGTCATGCGTCCTCCTTCGCGGCCTGGGCCGCGGCCGGTCCGTCCGGCCCGCCGGCCGCCACGGGCCCGGGCCGACAGCCGGTGCACGGCGTCGACGAGGTAGCTTGACGTGCTCCGGCGGCGTCTCCGGCAGCAGGCCGTGCCCGAGATTGAAGATGTGGCCCGGTCGGCCGCCGGCGCGCGCGCAGCACGTCGGCGGCGCGCTCCTCGATGGCCTCGGTCGGCCCCAGCAGCGCGGCCGGGTCGAGGTTGCCCTGGATCGCCGCGTCGTCGAGCTGCGCCCACGCGGTGTCGAGGTCGACGCGCCAGTCGACACCGATGACGTCGGCGCCCACCTGCGCGACCAGCGGCAGCATGCCGGCGGCGCCGTTGGCGAAGTAGATGACGGGGGCGCCGTGCCCGCGCACGCTGTCGACCACACAGCGCACGTACGGCAGGACGACGCGCTCGTAGTCGTAGGGCGAGAGCCAGCCGACCCACGAGTCGAAGAGCTGCACCGCCTGGGCGCCGGCCTCGATCTGCGCCAGCAGGTAGCTCGCGACGACGTCGGAGAGCAGGTCCATCAGGCGGGCGAACGTCGCGGGGTCGTCCAGCATGAGCTGCTTGACGTGCGCGTAGTTGCGCGAGTGCCCGCCCTCGACGACGTAGCTCGCCAGCGTGAACGGCGCGCCGGCGAAGCCGATCAGCGGCACGTCGTCTCGGCGCAGCTCGCGGCGCACCAGGCGGAGCGTCTCCATCACGTACGCGAGCTCGTCCGCTCGGGTCGATGCCGCGCACACCCTCGAGGTCGCGGCCGCTGCGGATCGGGTGGTCGATGACGGGGCCGCCCTCGGGCGCGAAGGTGGAAGCCGATGCCCATGCGGCTCGAGGGGCAGGAGGATGTCGGCGAAGACGATGGCGGCGTCGAGCTCGAAGCGGCGCAGCGGCTGCAGCGTCACCTCGGCGGCCACGTCGGAGCGCTTGCACATCTCGATGAAGGCGAGCTTCTCGCGGATGGCGCGGTACTCGGGCAGGTACCGTCCGGCCTGGCGCATCAGCCACACGGGCGTCGCGTCAACGGGACGACGGGCGCAGGCATCGAGGAATCGCATGGGCTCACCCTTTGGTCGGGTGGCCCATTCTAGCAAGAAGGTCTCAGCCTGCGGGCCGGTACCCCTCGGTCAGCGCCGCGTTGCGGCAGGTGTGGCACACCATCAGTGGCCGGTCGACCGACTGCGGCGAGACCACCGCGAAGCGCTGCGCGCCCTCCTCGAGGCGCGCGCCGCACAGGGCGCAGCGCGTGCTCGCGATCATGCGCACCGGGAACGCAGGACGAGACACCCGCGGCGCGGCGCCGGAGGAGGTCTTTGGTCGTGACGACGATAACGGAGAGACCTGGCCCATCGTTCCTCCCGATGACCTGGCTCTCGCGGGGCGTGATCCCCTGTGCGGGAGCGGGAACGTACTGTTCAAGAGAGTACCCCTGCCGTGCGCCACAAAACCTTGCTTGCAGGGGCCTGACGGACCCACTCGCGGCGGGCCGACGGAAGCGCTCTCGGCCGGCTGACGAGCGCAGGCACCGCCGGCCCCTCCGGGTCGGCCCCCCGGTCCGCCCCCCGGTCTTATCCGTGGCGCCTATGCTATAAGCGATAGTGATTTGCAAGATTAGCTCCCGTTATGCAGAATAGGACGCTGGAATCGACCGAGGGAGCCCGATGAGCGCGCGCTTCGCCAAGACCCCGGACGTCGCCCGAACGAACGGCGGCGTGATGATCTTCCGCAGCTGCCTGGTCTCCGCCGAGTACCCCGGCGTCGAAGCCTCGACGAAGTGGCTCTTCGAGCGCTTCGGCATCGAGTACACGGTGAACCCCGAGCAGACCTGCTGCACCGGACTCGGCTACTACTCGGACCTCATCCCAATCGAGACGACCGTCGGCCTCGCTGCGCGCAACGCGTGCGTCGCCGTCGACGACGGTCACCCCATCGATGAGCTACCTCTGCTCGACCTGCTACGCGGTCAACAAGAAGGCGCGCAACATCCTCGAGGTCGACGAGTACCGCGCGCAGACCAACGCGGTGCTCGCCAAGGTCGGTCGCCGCTACGACGATCGCGTGGCCGGCGCCGTCGCAGCACAGGCACGCGCTCGAGATCCTCTGGGGGGCGCACGAGAGCATCCCCGGGCTCGTGCGCCGCCGCCTCGACGGCATCAAGGTCGCGACCCACCCGGCCTGTCACTACTGCAAGGTCTTCCCCGACGAGACCATGGGCGACAGCGAGAACTTCATGGTCCCGGAGGAGCTGCTGATGCCCGCCGGCGTCGTCCCGACCGGCAACTACAACGAGAAGACGACGCACTGCGGCGCCGGCTTCCGCCAGCGCTTCGTGAACCCGTCGATCTCGGTCGCCGTGACCCGCGAGAAGCTGCGCCGGCTGGCCCAGGAGCAGGTCGACGTCTGCGTCCACATGTGCCCCAACTGCCACGTGCAGTTCGACCGCTACCACGACATCATCTCGGCGAGCGCCGCACGAGGAGTACCCGTTCGTGCACCTGCACGTGCAGCAGCTCCTGGCGCTGGCGCTGGGCGCCGACCCCGAGACGGTGCTCGGCGTCGAGACGCATTCCCAGGACGTCGAGCCCCTCCTCGAGCGCATCGGCGCCTCGACGAAGACCACGTCGCGAGGGCCACGACGAAGGCCGGGGGTGCGCGATGAGGACCGGCGTCTTCCTCTGCCAGTGCGGCGGCAACATCACCGGCGTCGTCGACCTCGGAACCGCTCGCCGCCCACGCCCGCACCCTCGACGGCGTCGTCGAGGTCGCGATCAACCAGTTCATGTGCGGCACCGAGGGCCATGAGCTCATCTGCGCCAGCGGTCGACGAGCGCGGCCTCGACCACGTCGTTATCGCCAGCTGCTCGCCACGCTTCCAGGGGCCGACCTTCGACCGCATCGCCCGCGAGCTGCGGCTCGGCGAGAACGCCGTCGCCTTCGCCAACATCCGCGAGGGCTGCTCGTTCGTGCACCGTCACGAGCCCGAGCGCGCCCAGGCGAAGGCGAAGAAGATCGTCGAGGGCGCCGTCGCGCGCGCCCGTCACCAGAGCGACCTGCCGCGCCGCCGCACCTTTCTCAGCCGCTCGGCGCTGGTCGTCGGCGGCGGCATCGCCGGCATGACCGCCGCCGAAGAGCTCGCGGCCGCCGGTATCGACGTGCACCTCGTCGAGCGCGAGCAGTCGCTCGGCGGCTACATGGCCAAGCTCGCCAAGACCTTCCCGACCGAGGACTGCGCGATGTGCTCGCTGGCGCCGCGGCTCACCTCGACCGCGCTCGACGGCCACATCCACGTCCACACGCTCACCGATGTCGAGGAGATCGGCGGCCCGCCCGGTGAGTTCCGCGTCACTCTTCGCCACCGGCCGCGCTACGTCACCGAGGCCTGCGTCGGCTGCGGCGAGTGCGTGCCCGTCTGCCCGGTGAAGTACCCGAGCGAGTACGAGTTCGGCGTCGCCGACCGGACGGCGATCTACCGCCCCTTCGCCAACGCCGTCCCCAGCATCTTCGCCGTCGAGAAGAAGGGCTGGAGCCCCTGCAAGAGCGCCTGCGCGGTGCACACCTCGGCGCAGGGCTACGTCGCGCTGGTCGCGGCCGGCCGCTTCGAGGACGCCTACCGCGTCGCCAGCGAGCCGAACCCCTTCGCCAGCGTCTGCGGCCGCATCTGCACCGCGCTCTGCGAGACCGCTTGCGCACGCGGCTCGGTCGACGAGCCGATCGCCATCGCCGGCCTCAAGCGCTTCGTCGCCGACACCGTCGGGCCGACCCTGCCGGTGCAGCCGGCGCCGACTCGTCCACGACGAGCCCGTCGCCGTCGTCGGCGCCGGCCCCGCCGGCCTCACCTGCGCTCGGGATCTCGCCGAACCTGGGCTACCGGGTCACCGTCTTCGAGGCCCAGCGGGTCGCCGGCGGCATGCTGCGCACCGGCATCCCCGACTACCGCCTGCCGCACGACGTGATCCAGCGCGAGATCGACCAGGTGCTCGCGCTCGGCGTCGAGCTCAAGCTCGGGCAGCGAGCCGGGACCGACTTCACGGTGGACGGCCTGTTCGAGCACGGCTACCGCGCCGTCTACCTCGCCACGGGCCTGCAGAAGAGCGCCGAGGTCGACATCCCCGGCGACGACCTCGACGGCGTCACGCGCGCCGTCGAGATGCTGCGCGAGCTGAACCTCGGCGGCTCGCCGGCCGTCGGCGAGAAGGTCGTCGTCATCGGCGGCGGCGACGTCGCCCTCGATGCCGCGCGCAGCGCGATCCGCCTGCAGACCGCCAGCAGGACGCGAGCCCGACGTCACCCTCGTCTACCGGCGCAGCGAGGTCGAGATGCCCGCCAACGCAAGCGAGCTCGAGGAGGCGCGCGAGGAAGGCCTCGCGGTCGAGTTCCTGGTCCAGCCACTCGAGATACTCGGCGACGGCCGCGTCGCCGGCCTCCGCCTGCAGCGCTGCGAGCTCGGCGAGCCTGACGCCTCCGGCCGGCGCCAGCCGGTCCTCGTCGAGGGCTCCGAGTTCGAGCTCGCCGCCGACACCGTCCTCTTCGCCGTCGGCCAGGCGCTGGTCGACGACTTCGCCCAAGGTTGCGCCGGGCTCGAGCTGAAGGACGGCCAGATCCGCGTCGACCACGACACGATGATGACGACCCGCGAGGGCGTCTTCGCCGGCGGCGACGCGGCGGCAATCGGCTTCTACACGGCCATCGAGGCGATCGCGGCCGGCCGCCGCGGCGCCGCCGCCATCCACAACCACCTGCGCGGCGAGCGCCTGTTGCCCGTCTGGGACGACGCCCGCCCCGAGGCACGCCCGACCGCCGACGAGCTGGCCGCCATCGAGATGGGCCAGCGCGTGCCGATGACCATGGCCGACGGGCTGCGGCGGCGCAGCGACTGGGCCGAGGTCTGCCGCGGGTACACGGCCGAGGAGGCCGTCGCCGAGGCGCAGCGCTGTCTCAACTGTGCGGTGTGCTCCGAGTGCGACTCCTGCGTCCGCGCCTGTCCGTCCGGGGCGATCGACTGGGACCAGGCTGAGACGGTCGAGGAGCTCACCGTCGGCGCCGTCATCCTCGCGACCGGCCACCAGCAGTTCGACGCCACCCGCAAGGCGCCGCTCGGCTACGGCCATCACGCCAACGTCCTCACCCAGGGGCAGCTCTCACGGCTCCTCTCGGCCGCCGGACCGACCGAGGGCGAGCTCTGCCGGCCGTCCGACGGCGCCGTCCCCAAGCGCATCTTCATGCTCCAGTGCGTCGGCTCGCGCGACGTGAGCAGCACCGGCAACCAGCACTGCTCGGCGATCTGCTGTCTGTTCGCCACCCTCAACGCCTCGCTCATCAAGCAGCACTACCCGGACGCCGAGGTCACGATCGGCTACACCGACCTCCGCGCCCCCGGCAAGGCTCACGAGGAGTACTACCGGCTGGTGCAGGAGCGCGGGGTACGCTACGTGCGCGGTCGCGTGGGCGAGATCATCGAGGAGAAGGACGGCAGCCTGCGCGTGCGTCTCGAGGACACGATGACCGGCCGCAAACAGGAGGACCTGTACGACCTCGTCGTGCTCTCCGCCGGTCTCGAGGCCAGCGAGGGCACCCGCGACATCGCCCGCGTCGCCGGCGTGCAGACCGGGCCGGCCGGGTTCATCCGCGAGTACCACCCGAAGCTCGCCCCCGTCGACACTCAGCGTGCCGGGATGTACGTCGCCGGCACCGCGCAAGGCCCGAAGAACATCCCCGACTCCATCGCCCAGGCGAAGGCCGCGGCCGCGCGCGTCATCGCGATGCTGTCGAGCGGCTACACCATGACCGCCGCCCAGGTGGCGGCCAGCGACCCCGAGGTCTGCATCGCCTGCGGCGTGTGTGTGAACGCCTGCCCCCAAGCCGCGATCCGGCTCACGACCGGCGGCGCCGCGCACTCCGTCGTCGACCCCAACATCTGTCGCGGCTGCGGGATCTGCGCAGCCGAGTGCCCGACCGGCGCGGTCCAGCTCGGCCGCTTCTCCGACGCCGAGGTGCTGGCGGAGGCGACCGTATGACGGCGACCGCGCAGCGCGAGACTACCGCGACGACCTGCGCCGAAGGCAGCGAGCGCTCCATCGTCGCCTTCTGCTGTCGCGAGTGCGCCTATGCAGCCGCGGACGCCAGCGCCAACGCCCGCACCCCGCTGCCCCCGACGGTGCGGCTCGTCCTGCTGCCCTGCACCGGCCGGGTCAGCCCGCTGCACCTGCTGAGCGCCCTCGCCGAGGGCGCCGACGGGGTCATGGTGGCGGGCTGCCTCGAGGGCCAATGCCACTACCGCGAGGGCAACTTCAACGCCATCGACCGCGTCAAGTTCGTGCAGCGCCTGCTCGAGAGCGTGGGCGTGGAGCCCGAGCGCTGCCGCATGTTCACGATGAGCGCCGGCGAGCCGCCGAAATTCGTCGCCGCCGTCCGCGAGATGGACCGTGTCGTCGGCGCCCTGCCCTCGCTCGAGCGACGACCGGCCGGCGAGGACGTCGTGGCGCCCGGCGCAGGCGGTGAACGCTGATGCCGCTCACCGACCGCGGCCGCGAGATCTTCAGGCGTCTACCCGCGACCCACGCAAGCTCGAGCGGCAGCATCGGCTGCGAGATCGTCCGCCACGAGGACCTCTGTATCGGCTGCGGCACGTGCGCCAAGGACTGTCCGACCGGCGCGAGCCGACGCGGTGAGACCTTCGACGTGCACCAGCTGCTCGACGCGCCGGCCGACAGCCGGCGCGGTCAGCTCGGCGTCGCGCTGCGCCGCCTCATGCGCAACGAGCCCGCCGGCGCTGTCGAGGTGCCGCCGCGCGTGACCGTCTACCGCACGATCCTCTTCGACGGCGAGCGCTGCATGGGCTGCGGCACATGCGCCCGCAACTGCCCCGTCGACGCGATCGAGGCTCGACCGCCGGAGGTGCCGTCCGCCGACGCGGAGACGGCGACTGCGGAGGCGCAGGCATGAGCGCGCCCGCGACCACCCCTCTCGTCCTCCTTTGCGAGTGCGCCGGCACGATGGACAACATCGACTTCGACCGGCTCGAGACAGCGGCGCGCGAGCACGCCGAAGTGCTGCGCGGCCGGCACTGGTGCAGCCGCGAAGGCAAGGCGCGCCTGCTCGAGCTGATGGAAGCCGGCGACGGGCGCCAGCTCGTCTTCGCCGGCTGCTCGGTCGACTTCGCGGCGCGCCGCTTCCAGCGGTTGCGCGCCCGTGGCCTGCACCTCGAGATCGCCGACATCCGCGAGGGCTGCAGCTGGGTGCACGACCACGACGTCGCGGCGGTGACCGACAAGGCGATCCGCTTGGTCGAGGCGGCGGTCGCCTACCCCGCGGCAGTGGCAGACCAGCTCGCCCATGTCCGCCGCCGCAACGGCGTGCTCGTCATCGGCGGCGGCGTGGCCGGCACGCAGGCCGCCGCCGAGATCGCTCAGATGGGCCACAGCGTGGAGCTCGTCGAACGGCGGCCCTTCCTCGGCGGGCGGGCCGCCCGCATCGGCACCGTCTTCCCGACCAACGACTGCGGCCAATGCTTGCCGACCAGCGACCAGCAGGCCGGCGTGCGCAAGTGCTTCCACCGCAACCAGGTCATCGACCACCCGAACCTGCACATCTGGCGGCGAACAACGGTCGAGTCGGTCAAGGGCCGCCCCGGCGACTTCGAAGTCGCGCTCCGCCGCCTCCCCAACATCGTGACCGGGACCTGCGTCAACTGCGGCACCTGCGAGACGGTCTGCCCGGTCGACTCCGAGGAGCCGGGCAAGAAGGCGATCCACACCGAGTACTACGACGGGCGCGTGGTACGGACCGTCGATCTCGAGACCTGTACCTTCTGCGGAAAGTGCGTGGAGGAGTGCCCGGTCGACGCCATCGACTTCACGCAGTCGCCGGTCCGCGAGACCGTGCGCGTCGGGGCGATCCTGACCGCCGTCGGCTGCGAGCCGGCGCCATCCGGGCTGCTCGAGTACCTGGGCTACGGCCACGACCACATCATCACCCAGGTCGAGCTCGCCGAGATGATGGACGAGTGGGAGGACCAGGCGGCCCTCGGCCTGGTGCCGGCGCGGCACGTCGTGATGGTCCAGTGCGCCGGCTCCCGCGACCGCAAGCGGCTGCACTACTGCTCGCGCCTCTGCTGCATGATCGCGCTCAAGCACGCCATGCGCCTGAAGCAGCTCTTCCCGCAGATGAAAGTCACGATCTGCTACCTCGAGATGAGAACCGCCGGCATCGGCTACGAGAACTGGTTCCTCGCGGCGCGGCGCGCCGGCGTCGAGTTCCTGCGCGGCACGCCGCCGGAGGTGCAGTTCGACGGTGAAGGGAGACCGGTCATCGAACTCGAGGACGTCACCGCGGCGCGCACGATGGTGCTGCGCCCCGACGTCGTCGTGCTCTCGGCCGGGATGGTGCCCGCAGCCGAGACCCACGAGCTCGCCGAGACGCTCGGGATCCAGCTCGACGAGGACGGCTTCATCGATATCCTCGACCGCAAGCACCGCGTCACCGAGACGACAGGCGAGGGCATCTTCGTCTGCGGTTCCGCCGCCGGCCCGAAGGCACTCAGCGAGGTCACGACCGAAGCATCGGCCGTTGCCAGTGAGATCCACAACTTCCTGAGCTCAGCGGGGCGGCGCAAGAGCCCGGCTTCCACGGTGGACGCCGCGGCCTGTGTCGGCTGCGACACCTGCATGAAGATGTGCCCCTCCGGCGCCATCGCACTGGTCGACCGCCCCGACGACGCGCCACGCCCGGCAGAGGTCAAGGACGACTGCAAGCTGGCCGTCATCGACGATCAGGTCTGCCTCGCCTGCGGCATCTGCGCCGCGGTCTGCCCTGAGGTCGCCATCACCCACAACCTGACTGACGAGGCGATGTTCGGCCGCCTCGCGACCCTGACGCGCGGCGTCGACCGGCCGGTCGTGGGCTTCTACTGCAAGGAGTGCGCCGGCGCCGCCCTTGCTCTGAGTGGCCAGCACCGCGACCACTACCCCGAGGACGTGTTGCTCGTGGAGCTCCCCTGTGTCGGCCGCGTGAGCGCCCTGCACATCGTGGAGGCGGTCCGGCTCGGCGCAGCCGGCGTGTTCCTCGCCGGCTGCGCCGAGGGCCGCTGTCACTACCGCAGCGGAGACGCCAGCGCGGCAGAGCAACGGCGCCTCGCCGAGGAGCTGCTCACCGAGGCCGGTCTGTCGGTGCCCGTCGAGCAGTGGCACCTCTGTGCCGTCGACCACACGAGCGTAGCCCGGCGCCTTCGCCTCTTCCACGCGCGGGCGACCGGTGATACGGCCGAGCTCGCCGCCCTCGAGCGCGAGCTCGCCCTCCTCACCGGGCCCGAGACCCCGGCCTGCGTGGGAGGTGAAGACTGTGCCCACGTACGCTGACGCCGTGGTCGCCGAGTTCGAGCAGCTCGCCGAGGAGTGCGTCATGTGCTACCAGTGCGGCCAGTGCACCTCGAGCTGTCCGAACGGCCGCGACCTCTACCGCGGACCCCGGCGCCTCGTGCGCCTGATCCTCGCCGGCGAGATCGCCGTCGTTCTCGACTCTGACGACCTGTGGCGCTGCACCGAGTGCGGCGCCTGCACCGACGCCTGCCGCATGGACATCGATGTCGCGGACGTGCTGCGGCGTCTCCGCGCCCTCGAGCGCGAGAGCGGCCGTCTGCGCTGCCCGGAACGGTCAGCGGCCGAGGTCGCCGCGCGGCGGCTCGAGCGCCACCGGCGGATCGACAACCTCGCCTTCGGCGCCACGATGGCGAGCCGCGGCCACGTGCCGCGCGACCTCGTCGGCGCCGCCGAGGCGGGCTTCAAGGCGACGACGCAGATGATCCCCGGGCGACGAGGCGCCGGCCCCGCGGCCGCCCGCAGAGCGGCCAAGTCGGCCGGCCCGGACGCCCTCACGCTGCCCTTCTACGCCGGCTGCGCACTGCCCCAGGACGGCGCCCTGCACGCCCGTGTCCACGAAGTGGCCGCCGGCTTTGGCGTCGTCCTCGACGAGGAGAGAGACGCCGGCTGCTGCGGTCACCCGAGCCGCGGCGCCGTGGCGAGCCACTTCCGGCCTGACCAGCTCGTCTACACCGCCTGCCCGGCCTGCGACGCCAGCCTCGGGGAGGCCGGCATCTCGACCGCGCCTCTCTGGGACACGCTGGCGGAGCGGGCGCGACGTCAGGGCTTCGCCCTGCGAGCCGCCGCGCCCGCCTTCGTCCCCTACGTCGGCTGCCTGGCCGACCGCGACGCGGCTCTGGCCGCGCTGGCCGCCGCCGCCGAGCTCTCGGGCGCCGACCTGCGCCTCGATTTCCCGACCCTGCACAGCGCCTGCTGCGGCGCCCTCGGCGGTATGTACCGCGGCGCCACCAAGGGCAGCGAGCGCCTGCTGCGCTATGCGGCCGAGCAGAAGGCCCCCATCGTCACCCCGTGCGTGCTCTGCCGCGACAACGTCCGCTCCGCCGCGCGGCAGCTCAAAATCGACGTTCCCGTCCACTTCTGGCCCGAGTTCTTCTCGGCCGCAGAGACGCCCCCGGAGGCCGCGACCGATGCCTGACGAGAAGACGACGCCCGACGGACCGCGCGCGCTCATCGCCGACAACAGCTTCACCTCGGCACCGAAGCGCGACCCGGAACTCGTCGCCCGCATCCTGAACGACCCGCGCATGCACGACCACAAGGACGGCTTCCAGAGCTGCATCCAGTGCGGCATCTGCACCTCGGGCTGCCCCGCCGCGCGCTTCACCGAGTACTCGCCGCGCGAGACCGCGCGCCGCGCCCTCGAGGGCGACGAGAGCCTGCTCACCGACGACGCGATCTGGTACTGCTTCTACTGCTACACCTGCCAGAGCCGCTGCCCGCGTCACAACTCGGTGGCGGTCATCAACCAGGTCGTCCGCGGCCTGCAGGTCGAGATGGGCACCGGCCACCGTCACGTCGAGATGTTCGCCGAATGGTGCGGCAACTTCTACGACAAGGGGATGGGCGGCAACCCGCATCTCATGTTCCCCAACGTCTCGGAGGCCTGGGGCGAGAAGTGGACGGCCTACATGGACCGCCTGCTCGAGGTCCGCGAGAAGCTCGGTCTCGGCGACCTCTATCCGCCCGACGACGTTGTCGCCGAAGTGCAGACCATCATGGAGGAGACCGGCTTCAAGGCGCGGCTCGCCGCGGTACGCGGCGAGGACGGCGGGGGGGAGCGGAGCGAGGACGCCCGCGGAGCGGGCTGACGCGCTCCGCCGGCGACGCCGTCGCCGGACCATTCGACGCCGACTCGACGACCCCCCGTCACCGCCTTGACGACGGTTCGCTGCACCATGGTAGCGTCCCCGAAACGAGGAGGGACCGCATGGGCGGTACGGCCGACGGCATCAACTACGACCACAGCACCGCCCTGCCGAGGCGCACGGTGCTCGCGTACCAGCCGCTCAGCGTGCGCGTGGTCGCGCACGCCATCGACTGGGTGTTCGCTGTCATCGTCGAGTTCGCGGCCTTCATCCTTCTGGGCACGCCCATCTACCCGGATGCGCCGTTGCCGACGCGCGTCCTCCTCACTCTCCCGTTCTTCGTCGGCGGCTACTTGATCGCCACCGAGGCCATCTGGGGAGCCAGTCTGGGCAAGCGGCTCCTGGGCACCGTGGTCCGCATGGCCGACGGTCGAACGCCTACCGTCGGGGCGTGCGTGGTGCGCAATCTGACCCGTGTCATCGACGCGTTCCCCTATGTGGTGCCCTATGGCGTCGGCATGGTGCTGATCAAGAGATCGTTCCGGAGACAGCGTCTGGGCGACCGGTGGGCGGGGACGGTCGTCGTCTCACGGGCGGCGCTCGACATGAACGAAGAGCGCAGCGACCCACCCTCCGAGGCCCTCCGAAGGGCTCAGATGGGCCAGGAGGAGTACGAAGCGTACCTGCGCAAGGAGGGGGAGGAAGGCCGCGGCGCCCGAGTGAGACCACCCGCGGGCGAGGCGCCGGAAGAGTGAGGCACGCGACGACGGGGCGGGCGGGCTCGCGCAGCGAGCCCGCCCGCCCCGTCGTATACTCCTCCCCCAGCACCTGACACCTCGACCGGCGGGTGACCAGATGGCCGACCACGACGACCTCAAGCTCGAGCTCCGTCGCCTCGCCCGCGAGCGCGAGGCGGTGATCCTCGCCCACAACTACCAGCGCCCCGAGGTGCAGGACGCGGCCGACCACACCGGCGACTCGCTCGAGCTCGCCCGCAAGGCGGCGGCGACCGACGCAAAGGTCATCCTCTTCTGCGGCGTCCACTTCATGGCCGAGACGGCGGCGATCCTTTCACCCGAGAAGACCGTCCTCATGCCCGAGCCGCGCGCCGGCTGCCCCATGGCCGACATGGCGACAGCCGAAGGGCTCCGCCGCCTCAAGGCGGAGCACCCGGAGGCCGTCGTCGTCTCGTACGTTAATACCTCGGCCGAGGTCAAAGCCGAGACCGATGTCTGCTGCACAAGCGCCAACGCGGTCCAGGTCGTCCAGCGGTTCGCGGCCGACCGGGAGATCATCTTCGTCCCCGACCGAAACCTCGGCGACTACGTGAACCGGATGACGGGGCGCCGCATGATCCTGTGGCCGGGGTACTGCCACGTGCACGACGCGATCACGACGGCCCAGATCGAGGCCGCCAAGGCGGCCCACCCCGAGGCCGTCGTTTTCGCCCACCCCGAGTGCCGCCGCGAGGTCCTCGAGATGGCCGACCTCGTGACCAGCACTTCCGGCATGCTGCGCGAGCCGGCGACGAACGCCGCGCCCACGTTCATCATCGCCACCGAGACCGGCCTTCTGCACCGCCTCGAACGCCTCTACCCAGATCGGCGCTTCGTGCCGGTCTCGACGAACGTCGTTTGCCCCGATATGAAGCTCACGACCCTCGAGCGCTGCGTCGCGACCCTGGGCGACGAGTTCGACGACGGCGCGCGGCACCAGGTGCACGTCGCGCCCGACATCCGCGAGAAGGCGCTGCGCGCCGTCGAGCGGATGATCGAGTAGGAACTGACCGTCGATGCCGGTCTCGCCGACGCCGCACGCCCAGGTCGTGCTTCCTGCCTCGCTCACCGCGCCCGCCGAAGCAGAAGAAGTGCGCTGCGAGGCGACGACGGTCCGCGACCTGCTCCACGCCGTCGCCGTCGCCCGACCAGCCTTGGCCAGCCGGCTGCTCTTCGAGGGCCGGCCCCTCGTCAGCGTCATCCTGAACGGCGACTTCCTCGCCCCGCAGGCCGCGATGGCGACGAAGCTCACCGATGGTGACCGGGTCGAGCTGCTGCCGCCGGTCGCCGGCGGCTGAGGCGAGCCGTCGAGCCGAGCGGTCCGCCGCTCAGCCCACCCGCAGCACCGCCGACCCGCGGACCCGGTCTTCCTTGAGGTCGAGCAGCGCCTCGTTGGCCTGCTCGAGGTCGTACTCCTGCACGCGACTCCGCACCGGCACGAGAGCCGCGTCGCGCAGCAGCTCGCGCGCGTCCTGCCGCGTCGAGTTCGCGACGCTGCGGATCACGCGCTCGTCGTAGATCCACGGGTACTCGATGGGCGGGATCGGCGTCGAGTAGATCCCGCCAAGGGCGACGATGCCGCCCTTCTCGGTCGCGCGCAGGGCGTCGACGGCGAGCTCGCCGGCGGGAGCGAAGATGACGGCCGCGTCGAGGAGGACGCCGGGATCCTCCGACGTCTCACCCGCCCATGAGGCGCCCAGCTCGAGAGCCAGCGCGCGGTGCTCGGCGCCGCGCGTGAACGCGTACACCTCCCAGCCGCGCCAGCGGGCGACCTGGGTGCAAAGATGGGCCGCCGAGCCGAAGCCGTACAGACCGAGGCGACGGGGCATGTCGGGCGGCGCGGCGGTCGCGGTCTCATCGGCGGCGGCCCGCGACGAGGCGGCGGCCGTCGGCGCGGCGGCGCCTCCGCCCTCGACCGCGCGCCGCTCCGCGGCGAGCGCCTCGGCCTCGGCGCCGATCTCGGCCGGCGCCTCGTCGGCCCAGCTCGCGTCAGGCCGCGCCCCGCGGCCCGCCGCCCCCGGCAGACCGGCGTCGTCGCCGACGATGCCGACGAGCCGCAAACATCTGTAGCCGATGATCCCCGCGCAGAGCAGCGGCGCCGCGGCGAGATCGTCCATGCCTTCAGGCAGCCGGTAGACGAAGTCGGCCGGCGCCACCATGTACTCGGCGAAGCCGCCGTCGACGTCCCAGCCGGTGAAGAGCGCGTGCTCGCAGAGATTCTCCCGCCCCGCTCGGCAGAAGCGGCACGCGCCGCAGGTGCGGTGGAGCCACGGCACGCCGGCGCGCTCGCCGTGGTCGAGCGGCCGAGCGCCCGGCTCGCCGCCCGGCGCCAGCCCCTCGGCCCCCGCGCCGAAGGCGACGACCTCCCCGACCACCTGATGACCCGGCACGATCGGCGAGCGGTGTGGCGGCAGTTCGCCCTCGACGATGTGGAGGTCGGTACGGCACACGCCGCAGGCGCGCACGCGCAGCAAGACCTCCCCCGACCTCGGCTGCGGCACCGGCAGCTCGACCAGCGCCAAGGAGCGCTCGCCGACCGGCTTCGGGCCGGCGAGCCGCAGGGCGCGCATCGTCGCGGGCGGGCGATCGGATGGACCGGCACTCATCGGCATCACCTCGTCTCACAGCCTACGACAGCACGTCCTTGTGGCGAAAGACCAGCCGCACCTCCGCCTCGCACGCCGGCGGCGTTCGCTACGGGAGGGTCTGCACGAAGCCCGTCCACCCGGCGACGAACCGGTCCCAGCCGACGCCGAGCGAGGCGCGCATGGCGGCGTCGATGCCTCTCCTTGAGAGGTCGGAGTCGGCGACGCCGCGCAGGAACTCGCGCAGCGTCCGCAGCCCCCAGCCGTCCAGCACGTACAGAACGATGCTGCCGCCCATGGCGTAGCCGAGCCGGACGCGCTCGATGTCGCTGCCCATCCAGAGGCTCCCGGTGGACAGGGCAGTGGCGAGCGGGAGACCCCTGTTCCCGGTCGCGAGCTCCCGGCGCAACGCTTCGTACGAGCGCCCGCCCTCCACGGCGACGGCGAGACCCTCGACCAGCAGAGGCGGCCGGTGTTCGGTGCCGTCGAACCAGCGCATCGTGTAGGCGTGCGTGAGCTCATGGGCGAGCATCAACGGCGCCCAGTCGCCGGCGCTGGCGAGCGCCGGCGCGAGGACGCCGATGTCGCGCGGCCACCACGGGTCGTCCGTGAGTCGCGCAGCCGACGACGAGAAGTACTTGACGCGCGCGTCGGGGAACGGCGCGCCGCGCGCCCTGTCGAGCTGGGCGCGCGACCCGTACACGACGACGAGCGTCGTGCGCGACGGGTCGAGACCGAGCGCCCCCAGCCTCTCGTGCGCCGCGCCGGACGCCTTGGCGAGCTGCGCGGCCCGCGCCCGCCAGGACCGGTCGGCCACGACCAGACAGCGCTCACCCCGCACGACCACGGGCCGGTTGAAGGCCATGAAGTACTGGTGTGTGGCCGCCTTCGGCGTCGCGTCCCCGACCACGACGACATCCGGCCCCGCGCGCCACAGTTCGAGCACGCGGTTCGCCATGATGCGATCGGGCGGGCCGGCGGCGCCGAGCGATCCAGTGAAGTATACGTCGAAGCGCCCGGGCTGCCCGTCGATCGGCTGGATGTCGATCCTCACGCCGGACCAGGGCAGCGGGCTCAGACGCCGGAACAGCTCGCGCACGGCCTCGCGGGCTTCTCGCCCGGTGCTCGGCAAGGCCTCGCGCCAGGCCTGCCGGTCACCGCGTTCGAGCGCGATGGCGGCCGCCGACAAAGCGTCTTCGGCCTCGGCGAGGGTCGCCGCCCGATCCACGGCCGCCGGTGCGCGAGGCTCCCGGTCGGCGCCGTCCAGGGCCCACACGAAGACGCCCGCGCCCCCGACCACGAGAGCGACCGTCACCAGCGCGACGGCAAGGGCACGGACCGCCCTGCGGCGCCGTCTCACGTGCCTGCGCTCACCCGCGACGCGACTCGTCGAGCGCGTCTGTTGTGTCGCGTCGTCAGAACGATCGACCTGCCTCCCGCGTCACGTGGCCACATCTCTTTCACCATTCTAGCCGGAGGACCGCCAGCCTTGGTCACGAAAGAGGACTGTGCTTCCCCTTTTCATCACTGCCCATTAACATTCGGCAAGAATGGACGACCCGACGACCCACAAGCCCTACCACACGTATCGTGCGGGCGATGGTGTCAAGCCCGACCCTCGGGCCGGCGGCGGCGACACGCTGTCCGCGGAGGAGGCGGGGCCGACCCCCGTGGCCGACGCTGCTCCGGCATACAAGAGCGTGCGTCGCGGCACGCGCGCCGCCCGTCGCGAGCGCAGGCGGCGCGTCCGCGGGCGCCGCCTCGTGGGCGCGACGCTGTTCGTCGCGGTCTGCGCCGCGGTCGTCGGCGTGGCCGTCGCTTGGCCGTTCGGCGGCGGGGACCTGTCGGCGCAGCGACCGACGGCCGGCGAGAGTGAGCCCGTTCCCGGAGCCGCAAGCTCCGCCTCGCCGGCGACCAGCCAGCCGGCCGCCTTGGCACTCCCTGACGTCCGTCTCAAGCCGTGGCCGCCGGTCGACCCGTCCGAACGGGGCTTCACGCTCACGGCAGGCGGCGACGTCCTCGCTGATCGCACCATCAGGAGCGTGCTGGATGCGCACGGACCGGCCGGGCCCTTCCGTAAGGTGTCGGCCTTCTTTGAGGCGAGCGACTTCGGCCTCGTCAACCTTGAGACACCGCTGACCGACGACGGCTCCCCGCAGACCTGGAAGGACGTCGTCTTCAAGGGCGATCCCCGCCTCGCGAAGGGGCTTTCGCAAGCCGGTATCAACGTGGTCACACTCGCCAACAACCACGCCATGGACCAAGGCGCGAGCGGGTTGCTCGACACGCTGAAGTGGCTGCGCAAGCAAGACGTAGCCGCCTGCGGTGCCGGCAAGGACCTCGACGACGCGTATACGCCGAGGGTGCTCGAGAGCCGACGGCGTCGAGGTCGCCTTCCTCGGCTTCACGGATGTGGTACCGGTCGGCTACCCGGCGACGACGTCCAGCCCCGGCACGACGCCGGGCCGCTCCGATGTCACCGCCATGAAGCGGGCCGTCGCCCAGGCGGCGAGGCGCTCCGACTACGTGGTCGTGTCCTGGCACTGGAACTTCGAGTTCACGACCGCGCCGACCGCGCTGGAGCTGACGGAGGGCAAGGCGGCCATCGACGCCGGCGCCGATCTCGTCATCGCCCACCACCCCCACGTGCTGCAGGGTATCCAGGCCTACCACGGCGGCCTCATCGTCTACAGTCTCGGCGACCTCGTCTTCGATCACTGCTCCGGCTCCATGGCGGAGACCGTCATCGTCAAGGCAGAGGTCAACGCCAAGCGGATCGAGGCCAAGCTGATCCCGGTGGCGCTGGCCTACGACGGCACGCCGACGCGCGTGCGCGGCTCGCAGGCTGCGTCGATCCTCGAACGCGTGCAGTCGTACTCCGCGACGCTCGGCACGAAGGTGGTCATCAAGAGTGACCTCGGCTACATCACCATCAAACGCTGAGCGCGCTCTGAACGCCCGGCGCCGGGAGCGGGGACACCCGCGCCCGTGACCCTCGTCGTCTGCCCAAATCTGGCGATCGACCGCGTGCTGCTGGCCGCGCGCGGCTCGCGCCCGGCGATCTGCACCGGCTGCGCTGCCTCCAGCATCAGGCCGGCGGCAAGGGCGCCAACGTGGCGCGCGCGTTGCGGGCCTTCGGCGGTCACGCGCTGCTCGTCGGTCTGGCGGCCGGCTTCACCGGCCGTCTGATCGCGCGAGCTCGCGACCGCGGAGGGCCTCGACATCCTGCTCGTCGCGGCCGAGGGTGAGGCGCGCATCTCCAACGTGGTCATCGAGGATGACGGGCGTGTCACCGAGCTCTACGAACACGGTCCCGAAATGGACGCGGCGACCGCCGTCGCCCTTCTCGAGACCGTGCGCGGCCAGACCGGCGACGAGGACGGCTGGGCGATCGTCAACGGTCACGCGGCGCCCGGTTCGGGACCGGACTACTACGCCCGCCTCGTTCGGACCCTGCACGAAGGCGGCCGGCGCGTCATGATCGACGCCGCCGGGCCACAGCTCGCGAACGCGCTGAAGGCGCGTCCCGACTTCGTCAAGGTCAACGCGCTCGAGGCGTGCAGCGCGGTCGGCGACCCGGCCGCGCCGCCGGCCTTCATCCCGACCGACCGCGACGAGTGCGACGTCGTGTCCGCCTCGCTCGACGACGACGGACGGATCGCACGCGGGTTCGAGCTCTGCCGGCGACTCGTCGAGGCCGGCGCCGGCCGCGCGGCCGTCACGATCGGCGCGACAGGCGCGGTCGCCCTGGTCGACGGGTGTGTCTACCACGCGCGGACCGAGCCGGTCGACGTCGTGAGCACGGTGGGCTCAGGCGATTCGTTCGCCGCGCGCCTCCTGCTGGGACTCGAGCGCGGAGAGGCACTTGAGGCGGCGTTGGCCGAGGCGGCCGCGGCCGCCTCGGCCAACGCCGCCTCCCCCCTCACCGCCCACCTCGACCCGGCCGAGGTCGCGCGCCTCGCGGCGGGCGCGACCGTCACCGTCGCCCGCGCCTGACGCGAGGCCGCCGGCCCTCCGCGGCCGCGCGGCGTCACGCGGGACGCGAGCGCGGCCGTTTACCCGGGCCGAGGGCCCGGCTACACTTGCACGACCCCGACCCCGGAGCGGCACCTCATGTACCCCGAGCTCTTTCGCATCGACGGCCTCACCTTCCACAGCTTCGGCTTGATGGCCGCTCTGGCCCTCATCGTGCCCGGCCTCCTCGTCGTGTGGCCGCTTCTGCGGCGTCGCGGGGTGTCACCGGACTTCGCCGTCGAAGTGATCGTCGTCGCCGGCCTTGGAGGGTTCGTCGGCGCCCGCGTCTACTACATGGCCGAGCACTGGAGCTCGGTGCGCGAGGACATCGCGGGGAGCATCTTCACCGGCATCGGCTTCACCTGGTACGGCGGGCTCATCGGCGGCTTCGTCGCCGTCCTCCTCTGGGCCCTCGTGCGCCGCATCCCGCTCGGGGTCGTCGCCAACGCCACGGCGCCCGCGGTGGCGTTGGGGTACGCGATCGGTCGTATCGGCTGCCAACTCGCGGGCGACGGCGACTACGGGCGCCCCAGCGACCTGCCTTGGGCGATGGGCTACCCCGACGGGACGGTCCCGACCCCTCCCGGCGTCACCGTCCACCCGACGCCCGTGTACGAGATCCTCATGATGGCGCCGATCGTCTGGGTGCTCTGGCGGCTCGCGAAGCGTGAGCGCTCGGGCTGGTGGACCTTCGGCTGGTTCCTCGCGCTCTCGGGAGTCGAGCGCTTCTTCGTCGAGTTCTGGCGGCGCAACCCCGAGTGGGTCGCCGGGCTGACGCAGGCACAGTGGGTGTCGATCGCGAGCACCGTCATCGGCGTCGCCCTCGTCCTGGCATTCCGGGGCCGATCGGCCGAAGTGGCGCCGGAGCGCCGTGTCACGAGGGCGGAGGCCCGTCGCGCCCGCAGGGCACGGCCGGACTGAAGCCGGACGCGGTACCGCCCGGCTCCTCGCCGCGCGTGCTTCACGCCGCGCCGGTCAGATCGCGGGCCACTCCCGTCGCGCGGCCGGCACCAGCAGGAGCGCGCACGGCGACTGTTCGAACATGGCGCGGACCACCGGGGCGTGATCCTCGGTCATGGCGCCGCGCCACGAGAGCGCTATGAGCTCCGCGTCAAGCGCGCGCGCCTCCTCGACGATCGTCTCGACCGGGTCGCCCACACGGACGACGATGCGGTGCCGCCCGCCCCGTGGGCACTGCGCGAAGCGCATCGTGAACTCGTCCTGCCAAGCCGCCCACTCGTAGTGCTCCTGGTCGACCATGCGCGGGGCAGGCAGGCTGCCGGGCTCAGAAGGGCAAGCGCTCGTCATGACATGCAGCATGACGATCTCGCGTCCGCGCGCGCAGAGAGCCTCGTCGGCGTAGCGCATCGCCTCCGACGTCGAGGGGCTGCCCTCGAGGGGGACCAGGAGCCGGTGCAGCCGGTCGATCGGCCGCGCATCCGGACGCACCAAGAGGAGCGGATGCACAAGCCCCGCGAGAAGGGCCGTCGCGACGCGGCCGAGCCCCGGACCGGGCGTGGTGCGCAGGCCGAGCGCGATGAGCTCGACCTCGCCGGCCGTCGCCCGCTTGACGATCTGCTCGGCGGCCTCGCCCTCCGCGATCACCTCGACGTCGAGGCCTTCGAGCCCGGCGAGATCCCCCGGCGCGCCGACGTGCAGGCCGTGCACATCCCAGCCGCCAGCCTCGGCGAGCGCCGTGGCGTCGGCCAGCAGACGCGCATCGAACTCACCATCCCCGGAGAGCGCGACGAGCAGGCTCACGTCTCCTCCTCCCAGTTGGCCCCGCGACGCACCCAGCGGTAGCGCCCCGGCTCGAGCATACGCTCGACGCCGTCGAGCAGCACGGCCAGCGGCGCATGTTCCACCGTTATACCCAGCCGCACCCGGTCATCGCCGACCTGCTCGAGGTCGAAGACCGCGCGCGCGCCCCTGAACCAGAGCGGCACGGAGAAATGCCGCCACGAGGGCAGCAGGTGCGGGTCGACGACCAGGGCCTCGTCGAGGCGGCGGATGCCGGCGAAGCCCATCACCGCCGCCTGCCACAGGCTGCCCATCGTCGCCATGTGCAGGCCCCGGGCCGCGTTGCCCATGGTGTCGCCCAAGTCGATGTCGCAGGCCATCCTGAAGGCCGCCTCGGCCGCTTCGAGGTCGCCGAACTCCGCGGCCACCGCCGCATGCATGCCCGGCGACAGCGAGCTGCCGTGGCACGTGATCGGCTCGTAGTACTCGTAGTTCGCGCGCGCGACGTCCTCGGAGATCTCATCGCTCAGCAACCAGCACAACATGACGACGTCCGCCTGCTTCAGGACCTTGGAGTGCAGCGTCACCTCGCGCCCCAGGAGCAGGTCGGCGGCCATCGGGCGCGGCCGCAGGCGCTCGACCGGCACGTCCTCGAGCTCGTAGAACCCCCTGAACTGCTCGTACAGCCCCGTCTCCGCGTCGAAGCCGTCGACGAGACTGTCGGCCACCCGCCGCCACTCGTCGAGCTCGCGCGGCGAGAGCCGCAGTCGCGCCCGCAGGTCGGTCGCGTGCGTCAGCGAGCGCCGCTCGAGCCAGCGAAGCGCCTCGATCGCCGCACGGATGTTCCAGCGCGCCAGCACATTGGTGTAGGCGTTGTCGTCGACGCCCTCGTGGTACTCGTCCGGACCGACGACCTCGGGGATGCGGTGGCGGCCGTCGTCCCCGGGCACGGCTCGAGACGCCCAGAACCGCGCCGTCTCGAGCAGCAGCTCGACCCCCATGTCGGCCATGAACTCGTCGTCGGCGGTCGCCTTCCAGTACTCCCACGTGGCCCAGGCCACGTCCGCCGAGATGTGGTGTTCCAGCAGGCCCGAGAGGATCGGGATGATCTCGCCGCCGGGCCCCACGCCATACGGCGGCGTGGTCTCGACGCCGCGGTCCGCCGATTCCCACGGGAAGAGCGCGCCGCGATGTCCGAAGCGGCGCGCCTTGTCGCGGGCTCCGTCCAACAGCCGGTAGCGATACGTGAGCAGCGTGCGCGCCGTCTGCGGGTGCGAGTAGATGAAGAAGGGCAGTACGAAGATCTCCGTGTCCCAGAACACGTGCGTGAAGTAGGACAGGCCGCTGAGGCCGCGCGCCCCGACGGAGACCGTGTCCTTGGTGGGATGAGCGGTGCTCATCAGATGATAGACGGAGAAGCGCAGCGCCTCCTGTGCGGGCGCATCGCCCTCGATGACCACGTCGCTGTCCCGCCAGCGCTCGGCCCAAACGGCCTGGTGGCGCGCGAGGAGTTCCTCGAAGCCTAGGCGCTCGGCCCTCTCGAGGGTCCGGAGCGCCCTGTCGCGCGACGGCAGCCGCGTGCGCGCCGACACGATGGCGACCAGCCGGTCGACGGTCGCGGGCTCGCCGGCCTCGAGGCGCCCGCCGATGACGTCGCGGGCCTGTTCGACGGTGCGCTCGACCGGCGAGCCGGCCGCTGGCCGCGTGCTCTCGGCGAGCACGTGCCCGCCGCCGTTGCGACCGCGCGTGCTCGCCACGAAGCCAGGGGCGTCCGAGGGCTCGAAGGTGGTCTCGCGCACCGGCCCGCCGGCGTGCGTCACACCGACCGCGCCCTCCCAGACGATGCGGCCCGAGAAGTCCTCCGGAACCGCTTCGGCGCGCAACGCCATGACGGCGCGGTCGTCGAGCGACGCGAAGCGGGCCGTGCGCACGCTCACGGTGCGCCCGCCGGCCTCCCGCTGTCGCCAGTACCTGTAGACGACGCCGTGCCGCATGTCGAGAACGCGGCGATGGTCGAGGATCTCGCCGTTGGCGACGGTGAGCGGCGTGTTGCCGACCTTGAGACGCAGGCCCAGCCAGTCGGGCGCCGGGACCGGCTCGCGGATCCGGGGCTCGGCCGTGTCGTCGCCGAAGACCCCGGCGACCAGCGTCGCCGGCGTCGACACGGCCGAGCCCTCCTCGAGGGAGCCGCGCGTCCCGGTCTCGCCGTTGGCGACCGTCAACCACGTCTCGACTTCGCGCTCCCGGATGGGGTCGAAGCCCGGCACCTCGTAGCGCCATGCCGGATCGTCGACCGGCTCCGGGAAGCGGGCGCGCGCCTCACGCTGGCGGCGCGCCACTTGTTCCTCGAGGAGCCGCAGGAGCGTGCCCCAGCCCCCACCGAGGCGCATGACGACCGCCGGCACTCCCTCCCGCTCCTCGCCGACCGTCACAAAGCGCGCGCCGCTCAGCTCGGGGATCAGCAACTTCCGGTCGACGCCGTCGCACGCCGTCCACGGTACCGAACACGTGTCCGATCAGGATCAGGTCGCCGGGCTCCCGGCTGCGCTCCGAGACGAGCATCCTCGCGACGGCGCGCACGCTGTCGGCCCTGTCCGTGACGCCCAGCTCGACCGCCTGCTCCCCGGGATAGACCCTGAACCCGGGGAACCCCGCGGCGGCCAGCTCGTCGCGCAGCGCCGACAGCGCCCGCCCGACGCCCTCGAACCCGGCGTCGGCGAGGATGTCGCGGACGCCGCGCAGACGCTCACTCGCGCACCGAACCTCAGCCGCCGGGCGGATATCGACTTGCACCCGCGCCTCTGGCCCGGTCTTGGCCGTCGCCTCCAGCCCGCGCTCGCGCAGACGCTCCGCGAGAGCGGCGGCGGCGGCGGTCAGATCCGCCTGCTCCCGGGCGGTCGGCTGGCGGCGCTCGAGCAGGCGCGGCCCCCGAGGGCCGACCACGTAGACCTCGACGCCGCGCGACAGCAGGAGGAAGAGCCTGCCCTCAGCGCCCGGCCGTGCGCCGAGGGCCGTATCCACCTCGTACACCCCGACCCGGCCGACGATCGCCACATCGACACCGAGCGCCGTGAGGCGCTCCACCGCGCTCCGCAGGCCGCGCAGCACGGTGGCATCGGCCCCCACGTCGCCGTCGGGCCATGTGAAGCAGACCACGGCGAATTCGCGGTCGAGCTCGTCGGGCAGGCTCCTCGGGGGACTCGCTGTCACGGGACAATCGTGCCCCAAACCGGCTTCGTCTGCACCCTCGCCTCGCCGCACGGCATCTTGCGTCGCCCGCTGTAGACTACCGAGGCGGCAGTCCGCCCCCAGGAGGAAGCATGTCCCAGATCGACAGCGCCTATGTGCGCAGCCAGTTTCCGGCCCTCGCCCGGACCATCGCCGGTCACCCGATTGCCTACCTCGACGGTCCCGGCGGCACCCAGGTCCCGCAGCGGGTCCTGGACGCCATGCGCGAGTACCTCACAACGAGCAACAGCAACATCCACGGCCTCTTCGCGACGACCGAGGAGACCGACGCCATGATCGCCGGCGCCCGCGAGGCGCTGGGCGATCTCTTCGGCTGCGGCCCCGACGAGGTCGCCTTCGGCGCCAACATGACGACCCTGAACTTCCTCCTCGCCCAGGCCATCGGACGAAGAGTTGAAGCCTGGTGACGAGATCCTCATCACCGAGCTCGACCACGAGGCCAACCGAGGACCGTGGCTCCACCTCGCCGAGCGCGGCGTCCTCGTGCGCGAGGTGCCGGTCCACACCTCGACCTGCACCCTGGACTGGGACGCCTTCGAGAGCATGGTCAAGCCTGGGCGCACCAAGGTGATCGCGCTCAACTACGCCTCCAACGCGGTGGGCACGATCAGCGATGTGGCGCGCGCCACAACGCGCGCCCGCGAGATCGGCGCGATCTCGGTGGTCGACGCCGTGCACTACGCCCTGCACGGGCCCATCGACGTGAAGGCGCTCGGCTGCGACTTCCTGCTCTGCTCGGCCTATAAGTTCTTCGGGCCCCACATCGGTGTCGCCTATGCGCGCTACCCCGTCCTCGACGCCCTGCGCACGCTGATGCTGACCACCCAGGAGCCCGAGCCCCCGTTCAAGCTCGAGACCGGCACGCTGAACCACGAGGGCATCGCCGGCGCGGCCGCCGCGGTCGAGTTCATCGCCGACTTCGGGCGCCGGCACGAGGACCTCGTCGCCGACGAGCTGCCCGAGGGCCTCGGCGGGCGGCGGCGGGCGATCGTCGCCGGCATGCTCGCCGGCGAGCTGCACGAGCGGCCTATCGCCCGCTACCTCATCGAAGCGCTGTCGGCGATCGACAGGGTCACCGTGTACGGCCCGCCGACCGGGCACCCGCGCACCTCGACCGTCTCGTTCACGCTCGACGGCAGGAGCGCACCCGACATCTGCCGCACGCTCGGGGAGCAGGGCCTCTTCCTCTGGGACGGGCACTTCTACGCCTTCAAGCTGGTGGAGCGGCTCGGCCTGCTGGACCGTGGCGGCCTCGTGCGCGCCGGCCTCGCTCCCTACAACACGATGGAGGAGGCCGAGCGCCTGGTCGCCGCGGTCGTCGAGCTGGCGGCGTCGACGCCGGGCAGCCGGACATGAGCGGCGCCGGCGACGAGCGAGCGATCGCCGGCGCCCCGCGCCGGGTGCGTCTCTGCCTGCTCGGCTTCGGCAACGTCGCGCGCCGCCTCTGCGAGATGCTCGCGGCGCGCGGGGACGACCTCCTCGAGCGCTTCGGCCTCGAGGTCGTCGTGACCGCCGTCGGGACGCGCTCGCACGGCAGCGTGGTCGCGCCAGCCGGCCTCAGCCCAGCCGAGGCCCTGCGCGTCGCCGGACTCGAGCCGGGCGACCTCGAGACCGCGCCGACGACGCCGGCCGGCTGGGGCTTCGACGAGCCGTCCCGGCCCGGCGACGAGCTCATCGCCGCCTCCGGCGCCGACGTGCTCGTCGAGTCGACCGTGCAGGAGGCGGGCGGCGCGGCGACGGCCATCAAGCACGTCGAGCACGCGCTCGGGCGCGACATGCACGTGCTCACCGTCAACAAGGGGCCCGTCGCCTGGGACTACCGTCGTCTCGCCGACCTCGCTAGCGATCGCGGACGTCGCCTTCTCTTCGAGGGCGTCACGATGGACGGCTGCCCCGTCTACAGTCTCGCAGCGCGCTGCCTGCCGGGTGCCCGCGTCCTCGGCATCAGCGGGGTGCTGAACTCGACGACCAACTACCTGCTCGACGCGATGGCCGAAGGGCGGCCCTTCGACGAGGCGCTCGCCTGGGTGCAAGCGCGGGTTTCGCCGAGGCCGACCCCTCGCCTACGACATCGACGGCGTCGACGCGGCCAGCAAGACGGCCACGCTCGCCAACGTGCTGATGGACGCCCGCCTCACGCCCGCCGACGTGC